>NZ_JBMKJE010000012.1:0-563 GCF_049237905.1 Enterobacter cloacae complex sp. SHL018 | reverse complement strand
GACAGACCGGCTGACAGGTTATACACCGAAATCGCCGCCCCCTTGTGCCGCGGCTCCAGCGCCGGGAACACCGCCGCCATCGGTACGAAGGCCGCCACAAAAATCCCCAGCGCGATGGCCGGGACCAGCGCCATGGCAAAGTTATGCCCGAAGTGCTGCGGAATGTAGTAAAACGCCAGGCTCGAGAGCGCCATCCCGATGCAGCCAAACCAGCGCACCACCCGCATCCAGCCCATTTTTTCCGCCACCACGCCCCAGAAGACGTTCGAGAAGATGGTGGTGAAGAAGAATACCGCCCAGACCTGAAGCCACTCGGAGGTGGTGAAGCCCAGCTCGTCAACAAACATCATCGGCATGATGACGGCAAACCCGAACAGGGAGAGGGTGTTGATGATACGCACCATGCTGGAGAGCAGAATACTGCGGTTGGTGTAGAGCAGCGTCGCTGCACGGCCCAGCTCGGCGAATTTTTCCCGGGTGGAGAGAGTCTGCATATGCCGTGGCGTTTCCACCTTACGCATAGAGACCAGCGCAATGATCCCGCCGGTTACGCAGAATGCCAG
>NZ_JBMKJE010000011.1:0-605 GCF_049237905.1 Enterobacter cloacae complex sp. SHL018 | reverse complement strand
CCGGGTTGCGGACAGTGTCTGGTGGGTAGTTTGACTGGGGCGGTCTCCTCCCAAAGAGTAACGGAGGAGCACGAAGGTTGGCTAATCCTGGTCGGACATCAGGAGGTTAGTGCAATGGCATAAGCCAGCTTGACTGCGAGCGTGACGGCGCGAGCAGGTGCGAAAGCAGGTCATAGTGATCCGGTGGTTCTGAATGGAAGGGCCATCGCTCAACGGATAAAAGGTACTCCGGGGATAACAGGCTGATACCGCCCAAGAGTTCATATCGACGGCGGTGTTTGGCACCTCGATGTCGGCTCATCACATCCTGGGGCTGAAGTAGGTCCCAAGGGTATGGCTGTTCGCCATTTAAAGTGGTACGCGAGCTGGGTTTAGAACGTCGTGAGACAGTTCGGTCCCTATCTGCCGTGGGCGCTGGAGAATTGAGGGGGGCTGCTCCTAGTACGAGAGGACCGGAGTGGACGCATCACTGGTGTTCGGGTTGTCATGCCAATGGCACTGCCCGGTAGCTAAATGCGGAAGAGATAAGTGCTGAAAGCATCTAAGCACGAAACTTGCCCCGAGATGAGTTCTCCCTGAGACTTTAAGTCTCCTGAAGGAACGTT
>NZ_JBMKJE010000010.1:0-9004 GCF_049237905.1 Enterobacter cloacae complex sp. SHL018 | reverse complement strand
AGCTCGGCGAATTTTTCCCGGGTGGAGAGAGTCTGCATATGCCGTGGCGTTTCCACCTTACGCATAGAGACCAGCGCAATGATCCCGCCGGTTACGCAGAATGCCAGCGCCAGCCACAGGGTGCCCATCTCCCCGATGTGCGGAATGGTAAAGCTCGGAATGTAGCTGCCGAACACGCCGATGCCGATAGAGTAAACCGCCCAGAACCAGCCCAGCGCCGCGCTGGTACTGTCGCTGCGAACGTTATGCACAATGGCGACGATAAAGGCATAGAGGAACAGCGGATAGGCCAGGCCGCGGATCCCGTAGAACAGCAGAATTAATGCGTAATTTGCCTGACCCAGACCAAAAACGAGAAACAGGACGTGGAAAACGCACCACAGGACGAAGCCAATCAGCATGGTTTTTTGCGGGGTGATGATTTCAGCCACCACGCCGGAAATCCATGCGGAGAGCGCCGCCGCGAGACCGTAGAGCGTGAAGGCGAAAGAGGCTTCAGCAGGCGTGAAGCCCAGCGCCTTAATATAGTGCGACAGGAATGCCAGCTCGAAACCATCGCCCGTCATAAAGACCGCGATAGCGATATACCCCCAGACCAGACTCAGGGGTAATCCCAGCCATTGTTTGTTATTTAACGACATATTGACCTCGTTTTTAGGGTACAGGGAACCGCTCCGGCAGCATCGCCGGAGGGTCTTTGCCACAGAATTATGGGTTTCGGTAGTTCAGGTCGTTTTGGTAAAGCGCGTTAAACTGCTGGTAACGCGTCATCAGCGCACGGTGGCGCGCCGGATCGCTGCGCCAGGTTTTATAGACTTCAGGTTTTTCGCACACGGAAGCCAGCGGCTTACCGGCTGCGAGACAGGCCAGCCGTGCAGCCCCCAGCGCACCGCCGGTTTCGCCGCCCTTATGCGTCACCACCGGCATCGCCAGAATATCGGCCAGCAGCTGGGCCCAGAAGGGGCTCCGCGCCCCGCCGCCGACGAGGGAGCACTGTTCAATCTGCGTGCCGCTCTCCTGCAACACGCGAAGGCCATCGGCAATACCGAAGCTGACGCCTTCCAGCACCGCATACCCCATCAGCGCACGCTGGCTGGAGTGCGTTAGCCCCCAGAACATGCCCCGAGCACAGGGATCGTTATGCGGCGTACGTTCCCCGGAAAGGTACGGCAGGAACATCGGCGCGCTCGCTTTCTCCGCATCGCTTAGCTGGGCGATCTCCTCAAGCAATGCCAGCTCCGTGACGCCCACCAGACGGCAAAACCACTGTAGACAACTGGCGGCGCTTAACATCACGCTCATCTGATGCCACAGGTTTGGCAGCACGTGACAGAACGCGTGCACGGCAGACTGGGGCGCCGGACGGTAGGCATCTGTGACCACAAACAGCACGCCGGAGGTGCCCAGCGAAATAAACGCATCGCCCGGCGAAA
This sequence comes from Enterobacter cloacae complex sp. SHL018, assembly GCF_049237905.1. Classification (NCBI taxonomy): domain Bacteria; kingdom Pseudomonadati; phylum Pseudomonadota; class Gammaproteobacteria; order Enterobacterales; family Enterobacteriaceae; genus Enterobacter; species Enterobacter cloacae complex sp. SHL018. The sequence continues at coordinate 7,571 of NZ_JBMKJE010000010.1, read as the reverse complement.
CGGCCCCAACCCCTATCGCGCTGACGGCGTTATCTCCCCCGCCGCCGGCAACGATAACCGAGGGGTTCAGACCCCACCGCTGCGCTACCGCAGGTTCGAGTAGCGCCGAGACCTCACACCCTTCCACCAGCGCAGGCATGGCGGCACGCGACAGCCCACATTTTTCCAGCAGTGCATCCGACCAGTCTCGTTTTCCCACATCCAGCCACAGCGTCCCTGCCGAGTCCGACATATCAGAGATTTTTTTTCCGGTCATTTTGAAGCGCAGATAATCCTTCGGCAGCAGCACGGTGGCGAGACGGCTGAAGTTCTGCGGCTCATGACGGCGCACCCAGAGCAGCTTTGGTGCCGTAAACCCCGGCATTGCCAGGTTCCCCGCCACCTGGTGCAGCTCGGGCGCCATCTCTTCCAGCTCTGCGCACTCCTGCGCGCAGCGGGTGTCATTCCACAGGATGGCCGGACGCAGGGGTTCACCCGCGGCATCCAGCAGTACCGCACCGTGCATCTGTCCGGAAAGGCCAATGGCTTTTATCGCCTGCCAGTGGTGGCCGCACTTCTCCCGGAGGGTGGCAATCAGGTATTCGGTTGCCTCCCACCAGGCTTCCGGCGATTGTTCAGACCAGTGCGGCTTCGGACGCTGTATCGTCAGCGGCGCGCTATGGGTGGCGACAACGCCGTTGTTTTCGTCAATGACCAGCGCCTTTACTTCTGATGTGCCAAGATCGATGCCCAGATACATACCCACCTCTCACTTAATCAGCGCGTAGACGTCAGCGATTTTTTCACGCAGAAGCGCGGCAAAATCTTCCCGGCCGGTCAGATCGCCAAACAGGGCGGTATCGCTGGCATATCGGGCTATCGGATCGTCCGATTCGAACATCGCATGTACCGCAGAGGCGTTGAGGATACCGTCCTGGTATTCATATGGCAGCTTGCCGTGATGCCACTGCTCCATATAGACGTAGAACAGCGCAGGCAGCATAGCGGTAGCGTCAGGACGTACGCCGCGCTGGTAACATTCACGCAGCGTTGGGGCTATCATCGCCGGGATCTTCGAGAACCCGTCGGCCGCGACGCGCTGGTTGGTGTCCTGAATCCAGGGGTTGGTAAAACGCTTAAGCACTACGTCGCGGTAGGCTGGCAGATCGATGCCATTATCTCCCAGGCAGGGAATGACATCTTCCGTCACGTAGCGGTCGGCAATCTTGTAGATAAACTCTGTCAGCGTGCTTTCATGGATATACTGCTGCCCGACCAGAGTACCCGCCCAGGCGATACAGCTATGGGAGGCATTGAGGATGCGGATCTTCGCCTCTTCATAAGGGATGACGGATCCCACCAGCTCCACGCCCACCGTTTCCAGCGCGGGACGAACGTCGCGGAAATTGTCTTCAACCACCCACTGAATAAAGCGTTCCCCCATAACCGGGGCGTTATCGTCTATGCCCGTTCGGGCCTTAATGCTCGCCGGGAGATCGGCCGCCGGACGCGGTGTGATGCGATCCACCATGGTATTCGGACAGGTCGCATTAGCGCTCAGCCAGTCGATGACCCTCTGTTTGCCGCTGAGGGTTAAGAATTCAATCAACCCGTCGTGGAAGCGCTCGCCGTTATGCCGCACGTTGTCACAGTTAAGCAAGGTTACCGGACCCGCTCCGTTCGCCATACGCGCTTCGAGGATGCGGGCAATTGTCCCGTAGATGGTTTTACAGCCGCCCTTAATATCGCTCGCCAGATCGGCATTGGCCACATCCAGCCTGTGGCTGGTATCCAGATAGTAGCCCCCCTCCGTCACGGTAAACGCGATGACCCGAGTCTGCGGGTTCGCCCCTTCGGCAATCAGCGGCTGCAAATCCGCCTGCCACGGGATCAGCGTCTGAATCGAGGCGATCTCTTCATAGTCTCTCTCGCCTTCCGGGCTGACGGTCTCCAGTACATATCGCCCCTTCTGCGCGGCCAGCGCCTGTACCACATGTTCAGCATCGTTGCGTATGTTGCCCGCAGCGATGTGCCAGCGCGTATCGCCGCCGACAATCAGGCGGTGCAGATACCACGCCTGATGCGCACGATGAAAAGACCCCAGCCCAATATGTAGCCATGTGTATTTCTCGGTCATTGTTCTGTTCTCCAGTGAGGTTATGGCTGAACTGTAGATGATCATTTGCTTAAAATAAGAGCTACAGATCACAAAAGAACAAATGACCATTTAAATTACAAATGACCAACAAAGAGCAAACCGCTTGCCTCAGCGCGGAGCACCCGCCAGAATGACAGACAATTGTTGTGGGTGTTGACCGCCCTCAACCCCACTCTTGAGGCAGGGAAACGTGAGCAAAGAAGATGACATCAGGCTCGATCAAAAAGTGCGGGCGGCATGGATGTATTACATCGCCGGGCTTAATCAAAGCGAAATTGCCAGCCAGCTCGGCACATCAAGACCGGTGGTGCAGCGGCTGATTGCCGCCGCGAAAGAGGAAGGCATTGTCTCGATTGGGCTTCATCACCCTGTCGCTAACTGCCTCGATTATGCGCAACTTCTCGCGGAAAAATATCACCTGACCCACTGCAACATTGTGCCCGTCTACCGCAATGAAAGCGCGCTGGATAGCGTGACGTTTGGCTGTTATCAGCTGATGGCCCGCTACCTGCAAGGTGATAAACCCACGGTTGTCGGAATTGGCTCCGGACTGACGCTAAAAAAAACCATCAAGCGTATCGATTTTGACAGCCACAACACCCGCTGTGTCGCCCTGATCAGCGCCATGAACGAGCACGGGCAATGTAACTATTACGATGATGTGCCGTTGCTGCTGGCGCGTAAAATTCAGGGAAAATATTACCAGTGGCCGGCGCCGCGCTATGCTCAGTCCAGCGAGGAGCATGAGATGTGGTGCTCAAACCGCCTGTTCCGTAACGTCTGCGCCGTGGCGGATGCGGCCGATGTGATTTTTGTCGGCATCGGGGCGCTGGGCAGGCAGAGCCCTATCTTCAAAGACGGGTTTATCGATGAGGCACAGCTGGAAGAGTTGACCCAGCGCGGTGGCGTTGGCGAAATACTCGGACGCTTTATCGATGCCGACGGCAAGGTCATCGACAGCCAGATTAATCGCTTTATTACCAGCTACGATATTCGCCAGAGCCAGTGTCCACGTATTGCGGCCGCCTGCGGCGAGGATAAACGCCCGGCGATCCTTGCCGCCCTCAAAGGCGGCTGGGTAAACGGTCTGGTGACGGATGAACAGACCGCGCGCTGGCTGCTGACGCGTCAGGGCTAGCCCGTGACGCTCTGGCTGCCAATCAGTTCCGGTGGGATCTCAATACGCCTGACCGAGGTATCACCGGAATCGAGAATTTCAAATACCTTCTCCAGCATCGCCGGGACGTCCTGGCGCACCATGTCGATATCATGTCCCAGCAGAGAGACAAATGGGTCCCAGTCAAAACAACCCATCGGCGGCTGATTTTGGCCGGTCTGCCCGTATTGGGCCAGCCAACGTACCACCCCCTCCAGCGAAATGGTCGAATTGACAAACAGCCCCTTTAGCGCCGTCGATGGCGACGGGAAGGTGGCTCTGAGCTGCTCCTCCACGCGCGATGACGAGTATCCGGTGACCAGCAGCTGCTGTTCCGGAACGGTCAGCCCATGGGCCTGATGGGCATCAAGGAACCCGCGCAGGCGCTCTGCGGTGTTGTTATCACTCCGGCGTCCGCCCACGAAGGTCAGCGGAGCCAGCGAACCAAACCGTTTAAAGCTGCTGGCGAGGATCCGCTCTGTCAGCATCTTCGCGCCGCCGTAGTTATCCGAAATGATAGAGGGCGCCAGGGTACCCGGCAGATCAAGATTTAGCGTAGGTACGCCCGCCTGATGACAGAGTTCAGCAATTTTGTCCGGGTGTGTCGCCCCCGTGGCAATGACCCAGTCAACCTGCCAGGAGAGCATGGCACGGGCGGCATCCAGCTCGAGTTCCGGCTGTCGGCGTGTGCAGGTAATAATCGGCAACAGCCCTCTGGCACGCGCCATCTCTTCGAATTTTTCCGCTATAGAGCCGAAATAGCGGTTGTCATATTTCGGCACAATCATGCCGATAACGTTCGATTTCTTGCTGCGCAGCAGGCTTGCCTGACGGTTAACCGCGTAGCCCTGCTCTTGTGCAATGCGGGTTACCTTCTCTGCCAGGCTGGCGCTGATGCGGCGTTTCTTCCAGTTGCCATTCAAAATAGCACTCACCGCGCTGGCAGAAACGCCGGTGAGTTCCGCCAGATCGTAAATGGTCGTTTTCTTCGTTTTCTCAACGCGCGTCACAAAATCGCCTCTTCATTTTGAATGTCTCTTGCTGGAGAAATAAGCAAGTGCTAGATCTGCTTCATCGATTGAGCAGTTTGCTTCACGCGTCAGTCAGAACCCCCGTTCTTCACGCGAAAGCAGACACACCCTAAAAATCATCTCTGCATAAAGGATTATAAAATGAATCACTCTGTCCCCTCCATGAATAGTTCCCTTCAGGGCAAAGTCGCTGCTATCACTGGCGCCGCCTCAGGTATTGGCCTGGAGTGTGCAAAAACGCTGCTCGGCGCTGGCGCTAAGGTGGTGTTAATCGACCGGGAAGGCGAAAAGCTTCAGCGCCTTGTCGCCGAGCTGGGCGAGAACGCGTTTGCCCTGCAAATCGATCTGTTCAAACCCGAGCAAGTCGACGCGATGCTGAGCGACATTGTCGGCCTCGCCGGCGGCCTGGATATTTTTCACGCCAATGCAGGCGCCTACATCGGCGGGCCGGTTGCTGAAGGCGACCCGGACGTCTGGGATCGCGTACTGAACCTGAATATCAACGCCGCCTTCCGCTGCGTTCGCGCCGTACTGCCGCATATGATTGCGCAGAAGTCAGGCGATATTATCTTCACCAGCTCCATTGCGGGCGTGGTGCCGGTTATCTGGGAGCCGATCTACACCGCGTCCAAATTTGCCGTTCAGGCGTTCGTGCATACCACCCGTCGTCAGGTCGCGGAACATGGCGTACGCGTCGGAGCCGTTCTGCCTGGGCCGGTAGTGACGGCTCTGCTCGACGACTGGCCGCAGGCCAAAATGGATGAAGCGCTGGCAAACGGCAGCCTGATGCAGCCGATTGAAGTCGCAGAATCGGTGTTGTTCATGGTGACCCGTTCGAAGAACGTTACCGTCCGGGATCTAGTGATTCTGCCTAACAGCGTCGATCTTTAAGGGCCGTAAGGATGAAGAGTACACCAGAAACCGTTATCGGCGTAGACGTCGGCTCCGGCAGCGTTCGCGCGGGCATTTTCGATCTCAGCGGCAGGCTGCTTTCCCACGCGACGCAGAAAATTGCCACCGTGCACCGCAGCGGAAGCCGCGTGGAGCAGTCCAGCGCCGAGATCTGGCAGGCCGTTTGCCGCTGCATCCGCGAGGCGCTGGCGCGCTCCGGGACGACTCCGCAGAGCGTTGCCGGCATCGGGTTTGACGCCACCTGCTCGCTGGTGGTGTTGGACAACAATGGCGAACCGCTGGCGGTCAGCCCTGACGGTGAAGCGGAAAACAATATCATCGTCTGGATGGATCACCGTGCGACAGACCAGGCGGAGCGCATCAACGCCACCCATCATCCGGTGCTGGACTACGTTGGCGGGAAAATATCGCCCGAAATGGAGACGCCCAAGCTGCTGTGGCTGAAAGAAAACCACCGAGAGGTCTACGATCGCGCCTGGCAATTTTTCGATTTGGCCGATTTCCTGACCTGGCGCGCGACCGGCGATGTCACCCGTTCCATCTGTACCGTAACCTGTAAATGGACGTGGCTGGCCCATGAGAATCGCTGGGACCCGGACTATTTCCGCACCGTTGGCCTGGACGAGCTGGCCGGAGAAGATTTTGTCCGCATAGGGCAGCATATTGCCGCCCCCGGCACCCCTTGCGGCGAGGGCTTAACGGAGCAGGCCGCGCGTGAGATGGGCTTGCTGCCAGGCACGCCGGTGGCGGTAGGGTTAATTGATGCCCACGCTGGCGGCATCGGGACGTTGGGCGTTGGCGGCGGCGCGCTGAACAATCTCGCGTATGTTTTTGGCACCTCATCGTGCACCATGACCAGCGCCGAGAGCGCCGTTTTTGTGCCCGGCGTCTGGGGGCCTTATTTTAGCGCGATGGTACCTGGGCTGTGGCTGATTGAGGGCGGACAAAGCGCCGCGGGTGCCGCTATCGATCGGTTATTAAGTTTCCATCCTGCCGCACCGCAAGCGCGCCAGCTGGCACAGGAGTCAGACCTGCCGCTGCCGGTTTACCTGGCGGACCGGCTTTTACAGACCTTCGCCACCGCCTCAGAGGCGGTGAACCTGGCAGCAGGACTGCACGTGGTACCCGAATTTCTGGGTAACCGCGCGCCCTTTGCCGATCCCCATGCGCGGGCCACGATCTGCGGGCTGGGCATGGAGAACGATATCAATAACCTGATGGCACTGTATGTGGCCGGTCTGTGTGGTATCGGTTACGGTTTGCGACAAATCATTGACGCCCAGCGTGAATGCGGCGTACAGACCGAAAATATCGTTATCAGCGGCGGCGCGGGCCAGCACCCTTTCGTTCGCCAGCTGCTGGCAGATACCTGCGGGCTGCCGGTGTTAGCGACCCAATGCAGCGAACCGGTATTACTGGGTTCGGCCATTCTCGGGGCGGTGGCGGGAAATATAGCGCCTTCAGTGACCGATGCCATGAAACAATTTACCCACGTGGATAAATATTTCTATCCGCAAGCGAACTTTCAGTCCCTTCATCTGCGTCGATACGAGGCTTATAAGCAGTTACAACAAACTGCGACAGTAATCAGAGAATAAATACACGTCAGTATATTTAGAGAAAAAGACAATAAGAAAACTCACGCCGGAATATTTCCGGTGTGGGCTTACCTGTACGCTACAAACGAGGTCAATATGTCCGAAATAAATAAACAGTGGCTGGGATTGCCGCTGAACCTGCTATGGGGATATCTGGCGATCGCGGTCTTTATGACGGGTGACGGTTTCGAGCTGGCATTCCTGTCGCACTATATTAAATCACTGGGCTTCACGCCTGCTGAAGCCTCTTTCGCCTTCACGCTTTACGGTCTCGCGGCGGCGCTCTCCGCGTGGATCTCCGGCGTGGTGGCTGAAATCATCACCCCGCAAAAAACCATGCTGATTGGCTTCGTCCTGTGGTGCGTTTTCCACGTCCTGTTTCTCGTTTTTGGTCTGGGTCAGGCAAATTACGCATTAATTCTGCTGTTCTATGGGATCCGCGGTCTGGCCTACCCGTTATTTTTGTACGCCTTCATCGTGGTCATTATTCATAATGTGCGTAGCGATAAATCCAGCTCGGCGCTGGGCTGGTACTGGGCGGTTTATTCCGTAGGTATTGGCGTGGCGGGCAGTTATATTCCGAGCTTTACCATTCCGCACATCGGGGAGATGGGCACCCTGTGGCTGGCACTGGCATTCTGCGTAACCGGCGGGATCATTGCGCTGGTCTCTATGCGTAAGGTGGAAACGCCACGGCATATGCAGACTCTCTCCACCCGGGAAAAATTCGCCGAGCT
>NZ_JBMKJE010000009.1:0-74531 GCF_049237905.1 Enterobacter cloacae complex sp. SHL018 | reverse complement strand
GGTGGTTACAGAAGTATTCGGTGGAGCGGTAGTTCAGTCGGTTAGAATACCTGCCTGTCACGCAGGGGGTCGCGGGTTCGAGTCCCGTCCGTTCCGCCACTTATTAAGACATTAAGCCTGCCCTTCCGGCAGGCTTAATGGCAAAAACTTTAGGGGCGTAGCTCAGTTGGTAGAGCACCGGTCTCCAAAACCGGGTGTCGCGAGTTCGAGTCTCTCCGCCCCTGCCATATAGAATCCTTTGCTTCGGCAAAGGATTTTTTTTTGCCTGCAAAACAGCTCAACACCTTCCTGAAGAATAAGCAGCCTGCGTTTCCGCAGGCTTTTGCGTTAATCCAGTATGCTGGTTTTTAACAGATCTTTTATCTGCGACTGCTTATCGCTGTTTTGCAGCCAAATGGCATACAGCGGTCTGGAGAGCGTTGTCGAATCGGTGACAACATGGAGTGTAGGATTATTATCCGCCCAGCGAACAGGTAACCAGGTACAGCCTCTCAATGCGGGAAGATGCTGGCATGCGATCTCCGCTGAGCTTGTCGTGAGCTGCGGGATATCATCGCTGGCAATTAACCCCGTCTCGTGTTGCTGAAAATCAGGCCCCCATTCCAGGCGTAAATAATTCAGGTCGGCCTTCATCATTGCAGGCTCCGATGCATAGAGCGCCAGGCTAAACTGTCCAACAATCTGGCTGCTAAATTCGTCCATCTTGGGGGCTTCTGTGGTGATCAGCAGATCAAGCTGCCGCTCGTGGAGTTGCTTAACCAGCGACTGACGTTGCGCAATCCTCGCCTCAAATTGCAGATGGTTGTGTGTGCGATATAGCCGCATAAGCCATTGGCTGAGCATGCATTCCCATAGCGATGCGCTGGCACCGATCGAGAATTCATTATGCCGGGAGGTGTGCGCAACCTCCTTTCGCGCTGCCTGCCAGGTATTCATCAGGGTTTCTGCATAAGGCAACAACTTTTCACCAGCCGGAGTTAAACGAATATTGTTGCGATGGCGGGTAAAAAGGTTCACACCCAGTTGATTTTCCAGCTGTCGAATACGAAAACTGACTGCTGACTGCGTCAGGTAGAGGGCTTCAGCTGCTCGCCCAAAGTGTCGCGTTCTGCTCACTTCGAGGAAAGTTTTTAGCAATTCCGTATCCACATCTTTCTCCACAAAATTATTTGTCGTTATGATTTAAATGTTTTGTTTTACACTCTGTCAAGCGTAACTAATACTCCGCGCCATAAATAGCTCGGCCAAAGAATTAGGAGCGTGTAGGATGGCGGAAAGCTTTACGACGACTAATCGTTTTTTCGACAATAAACATTACCCGCGCGGGTTCTCTCGTCACGGCGATTTCACTATCAAAGAAGCTCAACTTCTTGAGCGCCATGGTTATGCCTTTAACGAGCTGGATCTGGGTAAACGTGAACCGGCAACCGAAGATGAAAAACAGTTTGTCTCTGTTTGCCGTGGTGAGCGTGAGCCGCAGTCTGATGCAGAACGTGTATGGATCAAGTATATGGCTCGCATTAAGCGTCCTAAGCGTTTCCATACGCTGTCTGGCGGTAAGCCGCAGATGGAAGGTGCAGAAGACTACACCGAGTCTGACGATTAAGAAGAGAAGGGGCTACGGCCCCTTTTTTTACGCCAGCATTTTTTGCAGATGCAACAGCAGCCGATCGATCGCACGGTAACTTAATGCCTCCTGCAAATGCCGCCTCTCTATTCCGGAGCAGCCCTCCACGTCGGCGACCGTGCGCGCTACTTTCAACAAACGCTGCCACGCGCGAATGGATAGCCCAAACCGCGTCAGTGTCTCTTCCAGCCAGCCTGCATCTTCAGCGTTAAGAGAACAAAACTGTCGGATCCCGCTGTTATCCAGCCGGGCATTCAGCCTGTTCTGACGAGCATACTGCCGCGCCTGCGCCGCAATAACCCGTTCACGCACAGTTGCTGAGCTTTCGCCCCTAATACCGGTTTGCCTCAGCAGACCGGGCGGGGGCAGGGGGATCTCGAGAGATAAATCAAAACGGTCGAGGAAGGGGCCAGACAGCTTACTCAGATAGCGCAGCGTCTGCTCCGGCGTACAGCGGTTATGATTGCCCTGATAATGACCCGTAGGACTAGGGTTCATCGCCGCGACCAGCTGAAACTGCGCAGGGTAGCTTATTTTGGCCCGAGTACGAGACAAATGGATTTCGCCGGATTCAATCGGCTCCCGCAATGCATCCAGCACGCGGCGTTCAAACTCTGGCAATTCATCCAGAAACAAAATGCCGTTGTGCGCCAGTGAGATTTCACCCGGTCCGGGGATCGAACCCCCGCCCACCATCGCGGTAAGAGACGCACTGTGGTGTGGAGAGCGGAAAGGACGGCGGCGCCACTGTTTATGCAGCGACGTAGAACTGACCAGGCTAAATATCGCGGCGCTTTCCAGCGCTTCGTGATTATTGAGGGGTGGCAACAGACCGCTCAATCTGCTCGCCAGCATCGTTTTCCCCGTGCCTGGCGGACCTATCAGTAACAGGTTATGCCCACCCGCGGCCGTTATCTCTAACGCCCGTTTACCCTGTTCCTGACCCATAATATCGCTGAGATCCTCGGGCGAATCTGGCGCCACCTCGTCATTCTCCTGCGGCTCGGCAAGCTCGTGTCGGCCTTCCAGCCAGGCGCAAACCTCCTGCAAATGTCCCGCGACAAGACACCCCTTTTCGGCAATAAGGCTAACTTCAGAGGCATTTTCATTGGCCACAATGATTTGTCTTCCCGCGCGTATGGCTTCAAGCGCACCCGAGATTGCTCCGGGAACGCCTCTTAACGCGCCTGTAAGCGCTAATTCACCCACGAACTCGCACGAGCTTAGCCCTGGCGTATTGAGCTGTTCAGAAGCCGCGAGAAGCGCTATAGCAATAGGTAAATCATATCGCCCTCCCTCCTTTGGCAAATCGGCGGGCGCAAGGTTAATGGTGATCTTCTTCGCCGGAAAAGCATAACCGCTATTAATAATTGCGCTGCGCACGCGATCCCTCGCCTCTTTAACGGTCGTTTCTGGTAAGCCGACCAGCGTCAGTCCGGGCAGTCCATTACTTAAATGAACCTCTACAGAAATAAGCGGTGCCTTCACGCCGATGGCCGCGCGTGTATAAACAACTGACAGTGACATAAGCCCTCCTTGGCGGTGACTATGCCAGCATCATTTTTTCCTGTTTAGCACTAATTCACTGAATTATGGCGCTCGTTCCAGCCTTTTAGCGGCAAAATGTAATCCTTACATGTCGGTGGAATCGGCCTCGCAGAAAAGAGATCATGCGCGCCTTGCCTGATGAAACAGGCCAAAAAAATGAAAAATCTTCATTTCTATTTTTTCCCTATATAAAACAACGATTTTGAAATAAATAGTTCGCATGCTACAGATATAGGTCATAAAAAAATCTTGTGTCAGATGAAATATCTGTGGTAACTCTTTAGGTATTCCTTCGAACAAGATGCAAAAAGAACTGAAAATGACAGCCCTTCTACGAGTGATTAGCCTGGTCATGATTAGCGTGGTGGTGATTATTATCCCACCGTGCGGGGCTGCACTTGGACGAGGAAAGGCTTAGAAATCAAGCCTTAACGAACTAAGACCCCCGCACCGAAAGGTCCGGGGGTTTTTTTATGACTAAAAAACTTAAATGAGGAGCAGAGAATGACGACTAGCACAAAATTCTGTTTCTCCAGATTTATGACGGGGAACTAACTATGAATGGGGCACAATGGGTAGTACATGCGTTGCGCGCGCAGGGAGTCGAAACCGTATTCGGTTATCCGGGTGGCGCAATTATGCCGATTTACGATGCACTGTATGACGGCGGCGTGGAACACCTCTTGTGCCGACACGAGCAGGGCGCAGCGATGGCCGCCATCGGTTATGCCCGTGCGACCGGTAAAACCGGTGTCTGTATGGCCACCTCAGGTCCCGGCGCAACGAACCTGATCACCGGCCTGGCTGACGCGCTGCTCGATTCCGTACCCGTGGTGGCGATCACCGGCCAGGTGGCCTCTCCATTCATCGGCACCGATGCTTTCCAGGAAGTGGATGTGCTCGGTTTATCGCTGGCCTGCACCAAACACAGCTTCCTCGTTCAGTCTCTCGAAGAGCTGCCGCGGGTGATGGCCGAAGCGTTCGAGGTTGCCAGCTCTGGCCGTCCTGGCCCGGTTCTGGTTGATATCCCGAAAGATATCCAGGTTGCACTCGGCGATCTGGAGCCGCATTTCTCTACCGTGGAAAGCGATAATGCGTTCCCGCATGCAGAGGTGGAAGAGGCGCGTCAGATGATGGCGCAGGCCAAACAACCGATGCTGTACGTAGGCGGCGGCGTGGGCATGGCGCAGGCTGTTCCGGCGCTTCGCGCGTTCATTGCGACCACGCAAATGCCCGCCACCTGCACGCTGAAAGGTCTCGGTGCGGTAGAGGCAGATTACCCGTACTACCTCGGCATGCTGGGGATGCATGGTACCAAAGCGGCAAACCTGGCGGTGCAGGAATGCGACTTGCTTATCGCCGTCGGCGCACGTTTTGACGACCGCGTTACCGGCAAGCTGAATACCTTCGCGCCGAACGCCAAAGTGATCCATATGGACATCGACCCGGCGGAGATGAGCAAACTGCGTCAGGCGCATGTCGCGTTGCAGGGCGATCTTAACGCGCTGTTACCGGCGCTGGAGCAGCCGCTGGATATCAACCCATGGCGTCAGCACACCGCTGATATGCGTACTGAACACGCGTGGCGTTACGATCACCCAGGCGACGCCATCTATGCGCCGCTGCTGTTGAAACAGCTGTCAGACCGTAAACCCGCAGACAGCGTGGTAACGACGGATGTCGGCCAGCATCAGATGTGGTCAGCCCAGCACATGACCTACACCCGCCCGGAGAACTTTATCACCTCGAGCGGCTTAGGCACGATGGGCTTCGGTCTGCCAGCAGCCGTTGGCGCGCAGGTTGCCCGCCCGAACGATACCGTTATCTGTATCTCCGGTGACGGCTCCTTCATGATGAACGTCCAGGAGCTCGGCACCGTGAAGCGTAAGCAGTTACCGCTGAAGATCGTCTTGCTCGATAACCAGCGTTTAGGCATGGTTCGCCAGTGGCAGCAGCTGTTCTTCCAGGAGCGTTACAGCGAAACGACCCTGACCGATAACCCCGATTTCCTCACCCTGGCCAGCGCCTTCGGCATTCCTGGCCAGCACATCACCCGTAAAGACCAGGTTGAAGCGGCACTCGACACCATGCTGTCAAGCGAAGGGCCATACCTGCTTCATGTCTCAATCGACGAGCTTGAGAACGTCTGGCCGTTGGTACCGCCCGGTGCCAGTAACTCACAAATGCTGGAGAAATTATCATGATGCAACATCAGGTCGCCGTGCAGGCTCGCTTCAACCCGGAAACGTTAGAACGCGTATTGCGCGTGGTTCGCCACCGTGGCTTTCAGATTTGCTCTATGAATATGGAAACGGCCACCGACGCGCAGAACATCAGTATCGAATTAACCGTTGCCAGCCCGCGGCCGGTCGACTTACTGTTTAGTCAGTTATCAAAACTGGTAGACGTTGCCCATGTTGCCATCTGCCAGAGCACAACCACATCACAACAAATCCGCGCTTAAGCGTGACAGGACGAAAAAATGACGACAAAAAAAGCTGATTACATTTGGTTCAATGGTGAGATGGTTCGCTGGGAAGACGCGAAAGTTCACGTGATGTCCCACGCGCTGCACTACGGCACCTCCGTGTTTGAAGGGATCCGTTGCTACGATTCTCACAAAGGGCCAGTGGTGTTCCGCCATCGTGAACACATGCAGCGTCTGCATGACTCAGCCAAAATTTATCGTTTCCCGGTCTCCCAAAGCGTTGATGAGCTGATGGAAGCCTGCCGCGAGGTGATTCGCCAGAACAAACTGACCAGCGCCTATATTCGTCCGCTGGTCTTCGTGGGTGATGTTGGCATGGGCGTCAACCCGCCCGCTGGCTATAACACCGATGTGATCATTGCTGCGTTCCCGTGGGGCGCCTACCTGGGCGCGGAAGCGCTGGATCAGGGGATCGACGCAATGGTTTCTTCCTGGAACCGCGTGGCGCCAAACACTATCCCGACTGCGGCTAAAGCGGGCGGTAACTACCTTTCCTCACTGCTGGTCGGCAGCGAAGCGCGCCGTCACGGCTATCAGGAAGGTATCGCGCTGGATGTGAATGGCTACATCTCCGAAGGCGCGGGTGAAAATCTGTTTGAAGTGAAAGACGGCATTCTGTTCACCCCGCCATTCACTTCGTCCGCGCTGCCGGGCATCACCCGCGACGCCATCATCAAGCTGGCAAAAGATCTGGGTATCGAAGTGCGCGAGCAGGTACTGTCCCGCGAATCCCTGTACCTGGCTGATGAAGTGTTCATGTCCGGTACCGCGGCTGAAATTACGCCGGTGCGTAGCGTCGATGGCATTCAGGTGGGCGAAGGCCGCTGTGGCCCGGTCACCAAACGCATTCAGCAAGCCTTCTTCGGCCTCTTCACCGGCGAAACAGAAGACAAATACGGTTGGTTGGATCAGGTTAATCACTAAATATAAATTTGGGACGGCACGCACCGTCCCATTAAATAGTCAGACGGGAGTAAATAAAGCATGCCTAAGTATCGTTCAGCCACCACCACCCACGGCCGTAATATGGCGGGTGCCCGCGCACTGTGGCGCGCCACCGGAATGACCGACGCCGATTTCGGCAAGCCAATTATCGCCGTGGTGAACTCCTTCACCCAGTTTGTGCCGGGCCACGTGCACCTGCGCGATCTCGGTAAGCTGGTTGCCGAGCAAATCGAAGCCTCCGGCGGCGTGGCGAAAGAGTTCAACACCATTGCGGTGGATGACGGTATCGCAATGGGCCACGGGGGGATGCTCTATTCACTGCCGTCGCGCGAGCTGATCGCCGACTCGGTGGAGTACATGGTTAACGCCCACTGCGCTGATGCGATGGTCTGTATCTCCAACTGCGACAAAATCACCCCGGGGATGCTGATGGCCTCCCTGCGCCTGAACATTCCGGTGATCTTTGTTTCCGGCGGCCCGATGGAAGCGGGTAAAACCAAGCTTTCCGACAAAATCATCAAGCTCGACCTGGTCGATGCGATGATTCAGGGCGCGGACCCGAAAGTCTCTGACGAGCAGAGCGACCAGGTGGAACGTTCCGCGTGCCCGACCTGCGGCTCCTGTTCCGGGATGTTCACCGCCAACTCCATGAACTGCCTGACCGAAGCGCTGGGCCTTTCTCAGCCGGGCAACGGCTCGCTGCTGGCAACCCACGCCGACCGTAAACAGCTGTTCCTTAACGCCGGTAAGCGCATCGTTGAGCTGACCAAACGCTACTACGAGCAGGACGACGCCAGCGCGCTGCCGCGCAACATCGCCAGCAAAGCGGCATTCGAAAACGCCATGACGCTGGATATCGCCATGGGCGGTTCCACCAACACCGTTCTGCACCTGCTGGCCGCCGCTCAGGAAGCCGAAATCGACTTCACCATGAGCGACATCGACAAGCTCTCCCGCAAAGTGCCGCAGCTGTGTAAAGTCGCGCCGAGTACCCAGAAGTACCACATGGAAGATGTCCACCGTGCGGGTGGTGTGATTGGTATTCTCGGCGAGCTGGATCGCGCCGGGCTGCTGAACCGCGACGTGAAAAACGTGCTCGGCCTGACGCTGCCGGAGTCGCTGGAGCATTACGACGTGATGCTGACCAAAGACGACGCGGTGAAAAACATGTATCGCGCCGGTCCGGCGGGCATCCGTACCACCCAGGCGTTCTCGCAGGATTGCCGCTGGGACACGCTGGATGACGATCGCGCCGAAGGCTGCATTCGCTCGCTGGAACATGCCTACAGCAAAGACGGCGGTCTGGCCGTGCTGTACGGTAACTTCGCGGAAAATGGCTGCATTGTGAAAACCGCAGGCGTGGACGACAGCATCCTGAAATTTACCGGCCCGGCAAAAGTGTATGAAAGCCAGGACGAAGCGGTAGACGCTATCCTCGGCGGCAAAGTGGTGGAAGGCGACGTGGTGGTCATTCGCTACGAAGGGCCGAAAGGCGGCCCCGGCATGCAGGAGATGCTCTACCCGACCACCTTCCTGAAATCGATGGGCCTCGGCAAAGCCTGCGCGCTGATCACCGATGGTCGTTTCTCTGGCGGCACGTCAGGCCTCTCCATTGGCCACGTCTCGCCAGAAGCGGCAAGCGGCGGCAATATCGCGATCATCGAAGATGGCGACCTGATCGAAATCGACATTCCGAACCGCGGCATTCAGCTGAAGCTGAGTGACCAGGAGATTGCGGCCCGTCGTGAGGCGCAGGAAGCCCGCGGCGACAAAGCCTGGACGCCGAAAGATCGTCAGCGTGAAGTCTCCTTCGCCCTGCGCGCTTACGCGAGTCTTGCCACCAGTGCAGATAAAGGCGCGGTGCGCGATAAATCTAAACTGGGGGGCTAATGATGGCCGAGTCACAACCCTTATCCGCCGCCCCGGAGGGGGCGGAATACCTGAGAGCGGTACTACGCGCGCCGGTCTATGAAGCGGTGCAGGTCACGCCCCTGCAAAAAATGGACAAACTCTCTTCGCGTCTCGACAACGTCATTCTGGTGAAGCGTGAAGACAGGCAGCCGGTGCACAGCTTCAAGCTGCGCGGCGCCTACGCGATGATGGCCGGGCTGACGGACGAGCAGAAAGCACGCGGGGTGATTACCGCCTCGGCGGGCAATCACGCGCAGGGCGTGGCGTTCTCCTCGGCGCGTCTGGGGCTGAAGGCGCTGATCGTGATGCCGGTCGCCACCGCAGATATCAAGGTCGACGCGGTGCGCGGGTTCGGCGGAGAAGTGCTGCTTCACGGCGCTAACTTTGACGAAGCCAAAGCCAAAGCGATTGAGCTGGCGCAGCAGCAGGGCTTCACCTGGGTGCCGCCGTTCGATCACCCGATGGTGATTGCCGGGCAGGGTACGCTGGCGCTGGAACTGTTGCAGCAGGACGCCCATCTCGACCGCGTTTTCGTCCCGGTGGGCGGCGGTGGCTTAGCCGCAGGTGTGGCGGTGCTGATCAAACAGCTGATGCCGCAGATCAAAGTGATTGCGGTTGAAGCGGAAGACTCTGCCTGCCTGAAGGCGGCGCTGGACGCGGGACATCCGGTAGATCTGCCGCGCGTCGGGCTGTTCGCCGAGGGCGTGGCGGTGAAGCGCATTGGCGACGAAACGTTCCGCCTGTGCCAGGAGTATCTCGACGATATCGTCACCGTCGACAGCGACGCTATCTGCGCGGCGATGAAAGATCTCTTCGAGGATGTGCGTGCGGTGGCGGAACCATCCGGCGCGCTGGCGCTGGCGGGAATGAAAAAATACATCGCCCAGCACAATATTCGCGGCCAGCGTCTGGCGCACGTGCTTTCCGGTGCCAACGTGAACTTCCACGGTCTGCGCTACGTTTCCGAGCGCTGTGAGCTGGGTGAGCAGCGTGAAGCGCTGCTGGCGGTGACCATTCCGGAAGAAAAGGGCAGCTTCCTGAAGTTCTGTCAGCTGCTGGGCGGTCGTTCGGTAACGGAGTTCAACTACCGCTTTGCCGATGCCAAAGATGCGTGCATTTTTGTCGGCGTGCGTCTGAGCCGTGGCGTGGAGGAGCGCAAAGAGATCCTCAGCCTGCTGCATGACGGCGGTTACAGCGTGGTCGATCTCTCCGACGACGAGATGGCGAAGCTGCACGTGCGTTACATGGTCGGCGGCCGTCCATCCAAGCCGCTGAAGGAACGCCTGTTCAGCTTCGAGTTCCCGGAATCGCCGGGCGCGCTGCTCAAGTTCCTGCACACGTTGGGCACGCACTGGAACATCTCTCTGTTCCACTACCGCAGCCACGGCACCGACTATGGCCGCGTACTGGCGGCGTTCGAGCTGGGCGAGCACGAGCCGGATTTCGAAACGCGCCTGAACGAGCTGGGCTATGAGTGCCATGACGAAACCCACAACCCGGCGTTCCGTTTCTTCCTGGCGGGTTAGGTTGTTCGGGAAAATGCCTGATGGCGCTGCGCTTATCAGGCCTACGTTCTAAGGGGTGAACTGCGTGTAGGCCGGGTAAGCGCAGCGCCACCCGGCTTTAGTGGTTCGGCAATATCTTCCAGAACGCATCAATAAGCGGCTCATGCAGCCGCTTTTTTTGTGCGCACACGCCTAGCTCGAACGGCGTTTTCTCATCGCTGCGTTCTAAAATCATCACGCGATTGCGCACCGGCTCCGGGCTGTTTTCCAGCACCACTTCCGGTAGCAGCGCTACGCCGCAGCCGAGCGCCACCATCGATACCATCGCCTCATGGCCGCCGACCGTGGCGTAAATCGACGGGTTACTGATCTTCTGGCGGCGGAACCACAGCTCAATGCGGCGGCGCACCGGCCCCTGATCGGCCATGATAAACGGCACCGTGGACCAGTCCGGTTTCTCCACCGAAACCTGGTTGCGCACCGGGCAGGGCAGCGCCGGGGCAATCAGCACTACCGCCAGATTCTCCAGCATCGAGAACGCCACCGCCCCCGGCAGCGTTTCAGGTTTTCCGGCAATCGCCAGATCCGCTTCGCCCGTAACCACTTTTTCCATCGCGTCGGCGGCATCGCCGGTGGTGAGCTTAATTTCAACCGACGGATGTTCCGCGCGGAAGCGGTCGAGAATGGGGGGAAGATGGCTGTAGGCAGCGGTCACGGAACAGAAAATATGCAGCTCGCCGGAAAGCGACGGCCCCTGCTGGTCGATGGTGTGCCGCAGCTGCTGATACTGTAATAACGTCTGCTGAGCAAAGATGCGCAGCTCTTCACCGGCTTCCGTGAGAGTGACGGTGCGGTTATCGCGCACGAACAGCGGCTGGCCGAGGTCTTCCTCAAGGCGCTGGATCTGGCGCGACAGCGTGGAGGGGCTGACGTGCATCGCCCGGGCGCTGCGGCCAAAGTGACGGCTTTCCGCCAGGTGCAGGAACATTTTCAGATCGCGTAAATCCACCGATTCCACTCCCTCTTTTTACATTGCAAAAATTGCAATGTGACGTTGTGAATATATCAATTTCCGCAATAAATTTCCTGTTGTAATGTGGGTACATTCTCGCTGAAACGCGAACCGAACAATAAGACACACAACATCACGAGGTATCACCCATGGCTAACTACTTTAATACACTGAACTTGCGCCAGCAGCTGGCGCAGCTGGGCAAATGCCGCTTCATGGCGCGCGATGAATTTGCTGATGGCGCGAGCTACCTTCAGGGTAAAAAAGTGGTCATTGTCGGCTGTGGCGCACAGGGTCTGAACCAGGGCCTGAACATGCGTGACTCCGGGCTGGATATCTCCTACGCCCTGCGTAAAGAAGCGATTGCCGAAAAGCGTGCTTCCTGGCGTAAAGCGACCGAAAACGGCTTCAAAGTGGGTACCTACGAAGAGCTGATCCCGCAGGCGGATCTGGTGGTTAACCTGACGCCAGACAAGCAGCACTCTGACGTTGTGCGTTCCGTACAGCCGCTGATGAAAGACGGCGCCGCGCTGGGTTACTCCCACGGCTTCAACATCGTTGAAGTGGGCGAGCAGATCCGTAAAGACATCACCGTGGTGATGGTGGCACCGAAGTGCCCGGGCACCGAAGTGCGCGAAGAGTACAAACGTGGCTTCGGCGTACCGACGCTGATCGCCGTTCACCCGGAAAACGATCCGAAAGGCGAAGGCATGGCGATTGCCAAAGCCTGGGCAGCGGCCACTGGCGGCCATCGTGCGGGCGTGCTGGAATCTTCCTTCGTTGCGGAAGTGAAATCTGACCTGATGGGCGAGCAGACCATCCTGTGCGGCATGCTCCAGGCCGGCTCTCTGCTGTGCTTCGACAAGCTGGTGGAAGAAGGCACCGATCCGGCATACGCGGAAAAACTGATTCAGTTCGGCTGGGAAACCATCACCGAAGCGCTGAAGCAGGGCGGCATTACGCTGATGATGGACCGTCTGTCCAACCCGGCAAAACTGCGCGCGTTCGCACTCTCTGAACAGCTGAAAACCATCATGGCGCCGCTGTTCCAGAAACACATGGACGACATCATCTCCGGCGAGTTCTCTTCCGGCATGATGGCGGACTGGGCGAATGACGATAAGAAACTGCTGACCTGGCGCGAAGAGACCGGTAAAACCGCGTTCGAAACCGCACCACAGTATGACGGCAAGATCACCGAGCAGGAGTACTTCGATAAAGGCGTCCTGATGATCGCGATGGTGAAAGCGGGCGTTGAGCTGGCGTTCGAAACCATGGTGGATTCGGGCATCATTGAAGAATCTGCGTACTATGAATCGCTGCACGAGCTGCCGCTGATCGCGAACACCATCGCCCGTAAGCGTCTGTATGAGATGAACGTGGTGATCTCCGATACCGCCGAGTACGGTAACTACCTGTTCTCTTACGCCTGCGTACCGCTGCTGAAAGAGTTCATGACCACCCTGCAAGCGGGCGATCTGGGCCAGGCGATTGCGGAAGGAGCGGTTGATAACGCGCAGCTGCGTGACGTCAACGAAGCGATTCGCAGCCACGAAATCGAGAAAGTGGGCCAGAAACTGCGTGGCTACATGACCGATATGAAACGTATCGCGGTAGCAGGCTAAACACGACGAATCGGGTGGCGTAAGCCACCCGAACTGTTTTAGCTACGCAATATCGCGCCGGGATAACCCAGCTGGCGCCACGCCTCATACACCACCACCGACACCGCATTCGACAGGTTCATGCTGCGGCTGTCCGGCATCATCGGAATACGAATTTTCTGCTCAGCGGGCAGGGCATCCAGAATGGTGGCCGGCAGGCCGCGGGTTTCCGGACCAAACATCAGATAATCCCCGTCCTGATAGCTTACGGCGCTGTGCGCTGGCGTACCTTTGGTGGTCAGGGCGAACATGCGCTGTGGTTTTTCGGATCCCAGAAACGCGGCGTAATCGTGATGACGAATGACGGCGGTAAACTCATGGTAGTCCAGCCCCGCGCGGCGCAGACGTTTGTCGTCCCACGTAAAGCCCATCGGCTCAATGATGTGCAGACGAAAACCGGTGTTGGCGCACAGGCGGATAATATTGCCGGTGTTCGGCGGAATTTCTGGTTCGAATAAGACGATGTTAAGCATGCTGCCCCCTTAATTGCGGGGGCAGAATAGCAGAAAAGAGAGGGACTAGGCGACGCCCGGCTCCTGCGCGCGGCTATACAGCATTTTGTAGACGGTTGCCGCCGCAGCCACGAGAGCAGGTACGCTGAGGATCATTAAAATACTGTCCGCCTGCCACTGCATGGAAAGAAGCTGGGCGCTGGTCATGGTGCCCGCCACGCCGCCGAAGCGGCCGATCCCCTGCATCCAGGCGATACCCGTCGCTCGGCACTCGGTAGGGTAAAAGGTGGCGGCCAGGGTCTGCATGCCCGACTGCGCGCCGTTCATCGCGATCCCCATCAGGAAAATTAACCCGCCAAACAGGGCGATATGGTTATGCTCAATGCCGAGTAAAAGAATCAGGCCCATCGTCAGCACGAAACCACACGCGACCACCTTGTGCGCTTCCCAGCGATCCATCATCCAGCCCGCGAGCAAAATGCCAGCGGTGCCGCCGAAGGTGAACAGCGAGGTAAGCCAGGCGGATTCCGTCAGCGCATATCCCATCCCCTGCATCAGCGTTGGCATCCAGCTCAGCAGGACGTAATAAATCACCAGCCCCATAAAATAGGTGACCCACAGCATCAGGGTGCCGGGCAGCCAGGGCATGGAAAACAGCTGCGACACGCTGCCTTTTTTCGACGCGACTTTCTCCTCCGCGAGGAAAAAGCCCGTGACGCTATCCAGCGTGCTGCGGGCGAACCGGCTGGCGATGCGGCGAACCTGGGCGACGTCCTTCCCGCGCTGCACCAGAAACTTCACCGACTCCGGCAACAGCAGCGCCAGCAGCACCGTTAAAATCAGCGGCGCAATCGCGCCGGTCAGCAGCACGCTTCGCCAGCCGTGGTGAGGGATAAGCCAGGACGAGATTGCTCCGCCGCCCGCCGCACCCAGAGGGAAGCCGCAGTACATGGTGTTAATTGCCATGGCGCGGCAGCGCTGGGGGGCAAACTCGGAGATCAGCGTGATGGCGTTAGGCATGGCAGCGCCGAGGCCGAGGCCTGTCAGAAATCGCCATAGCGTCAGGGTATTCAGACTTTGCGCCCAGGCCGTGCCCAGGCTCGCCAGGCCGAAGAACAGGCATGAAAAGACCAGTACGCGCTTGCGTCCCATCCGGTCCGATACCGGACCTGCAATCAGGGCTCCCAGCGACAGCCCCAGCAGCGCCGCACTCAGCACCGGCCCCAGATCCTGTTTATGTATTCCCCACTCCGTCGACAGCGTAGGCGCAATGTAACCCATCGCTGCGGTATCAAACCCATCAATCGCCAGCACCAGAAAGCCCAGCACAATAAGAAGCCAGTGAAACCCTGAAAAAGGACTTTCATCGATCACCTGCTGAATATCCACCCGACCTGAATACGTCATACGTTCCCCTCCGATGTGATGTTGTTTTTGTGTTCTTGTATTTGCTTGTCTATACAATTGCGGACGGCAGGTGGATGTCAAATTTTCTTATCCAGAATGTTACGCAGGTGTTATTTTCGACAAAAAAAGCGCCCGAGGGGGAAGTCGGGCGCGGAAGAAGGGAAGGCTAAACGGGGGAGATCAGGCCGCGTTTCCCTGAGAAAGAGGGGCCAGCGCCGCAGGCAGCTTACTGAGCTCCTGCACCAGCGAGTCTTTGCTGATTTCGCTAATCGACTTCGCCCCGGTCAGCGTCATCGCCACCTTCATCTCTTTCTCGATCAGGTTCAGCAGATTCGCCACGCCCGCCTGGCCGCTGGTGGCCAGCGCGTACAGGTAAGCACGGCCCAGCAGCACGCTGTCCGCGCCCAGCGCAATCATGCGCACCACGTCCAGCCCGTTACGGATGCCGCTGTCGGCCAGGATCGCAATATCGCCTTTCACCGCATCGGCAATGGCCGGCAGGGCGCGGGCGGAGGAGAGCACCCCGTCAAGCTGGCGGCCACCATGGTTAGAGACCACGATCCCATCGGCGCCAAAACGTACCGCGTCGCGGGCATCTTCCGGGTCGAGGATCCCTTTGATCACCATCGGGCCGTCCCAGAATTCGCGGATCCACTCCAGGTCTTTCCATGAGATCGACGGATCGAAATTGTTCGCCAGCCAGCCGATGTAATCCTCCAGCCCGGTCGGTTTACCCAGGTAGGCCGAAATATTGCCCAGATCGTGCGGACGGCCGTTCAGCCCGACATCCCACGCCCACTGCGGGTGCGTCACCGCCTGCCAGTAACGGCGCAGGGCCGCGTTAGGGCCGCTCATGCCGGAGTGGGCGTCGCGGTAGCGCGCGCCGGGGGTCGGCATGTCGACGGTAAAGACCAGCGTTGAGCAGCCCGCCGCTTTGGCGCGCTCCAGTGCGTTGCGCATAAAACCGCGATCGCGCAGGACGTACAGCTGGAACCACATCGGGCGCTTGATGGTCGGGGCGACTTCTTCAATCGGGCAGACGGACACGGTGGAAAGGGTAAACGGAATGCCTTTGGCATCTGCGGCGGCGGCGGCCTGCACTTCACCGCGACGGGCATACATGCCGCATAAACCGACAGGTGCGAGCGCTACCGGCATGGAGAGCGTTTCGTTAAACAGCTTCGTCTCAAGGCTCAGGTCAGACATATTCTTCAGCACGCGCTGGCGCAGGGCCACCTCCGACAGGTCTTCCACGTTGCGGCGCAGGGTGTATTCGGCATACGCCCCGCCGTCAATGTAGTGGAACAGGAACGGGGGCAAAATGCGCTGCGCCGCGGCGCGATAATCACTGGCTGCTGAAATAATCATGCTTTGTTCTCCCTGGAAATATCACTCTCGCCAGGCAGACGGGTAATACGCGCCTGTCGGGCCTGATCTTCATCGAATCGTTTAATGGTGGTATGCACGAAGCCGAGATGCGCCATCATCGCCTTGCGCGCAGCCTCGGCATCACCGGCCAGAATGGCGTTGAGCACCGCCTCGTGCTGTTCGGTCAGCTGAGCAAACACCGGCGGGACCAGATACATGCGCTGGCGGCTCTGCTTCACGGAGGATTGCAGCAGGTCGAAGAACCCGCGCATGGTTTGCAGCAGCACCACGTTGTGCGAGGCCTCGGCAATCGCCAGATGGAACCGCACGTCCGCCTGGGAGGCGATGTCCGGGTCGCTGCTTTGCGTGGCTTCAAAACAGGCTTTGAGCTTCTCTTTGTCGGCGTCGGTTGCCCGCATCGCCGCGTGCCACGCTGTACTGGTTTCGATGGCGTGACGCGCTTCGAGGATGTCGAAGCTGTAGTCCGGGTCGTTTTCCATCAGCGTCTTCAGCGGCTGCACGATGTTTTGTTCGGACCAGTCGTCATGCTGCCAGCGCACAAAGGTGCCGCCGCCGCGACGGCTCAGCAGCACCCCTTCACTAACCAGCGTCGCCAGCGCCTCGCGCAGTGAGTTGCGCGACACGCCAAGCTGAGCGGCAAGCTGACGCTCGGCGGGCAATCTCATGCCCGCTTCCAGCTGTTGTTCTTCTATCAGCGCCCGTACGCGAGTGGCAATCTCGTCGGACAGGCGTCTGGGCATCACTATCATGGAATCATCCAGGTTAAGACATAGGCCTGCAATGTGGTGATCACGCCCACCATGCAGGTAAATATCAGGCTGTGTTTAACGGTAAAGCGGAACAGGTCCGACTCTTTGCCTACCAGCCCCACCGCGGCACAGGCAATGGCGATGGACTGCGGCGAGATCATCTTCCCGGTCACGCCGCCGGTGGTGTTCGCGGCGACCAGCAGCACGTCCGAGACGCCAATCTGCTGCGCGGCCGTGGCCTGTAGGGCGGCAAACAGGGCGTTAGATGACGTATCTGAACCAGTCAGGAACACCCCCAGCCAGCCGAGGAACGGCGAGAAGAAGGTAAACGCGTGGCCGGTATGCGCCAGCGCTAACGCCAGCGTCGACGACAGGCCGGAGTAGTTCGAAATAAACGCGAACGCCAGCACCATGCCGATGGAGTAAATCGGCAACATCAGCTCTTTAATCGTCGCCGCAAAGGTCTGCACCGCGGCGGCAGGCTTCATGCGCAGCCACACTACGGAAAGGATAGCGGCAAACAGGATGGCCGTGCCGGTGGCTGAGAACCAGTCGAACTTAAACACTGCCGCATATGGCGTGGCGTCGTGCACCACCGGCGGCATACGGGCGACCATTTTGTCGAGGAACGGCACGGAGATATTAATCACCATGTCGTACAGCGCGCCGCCCGGGGCGAACAGGGCTTTAAAAGGCGGAATGCTCCACAGCGTCACGGTGGCGGTCAGGAACAGGAACGGTGACCATGCGCGCACAATCTGTCCGGCGGTATAGCCGGTGCGCGCCAGCGTCTGATCCACATGTGAGGCACCCATATCGGCAAAGCGGAAGATGCGCACCGGCTGCCAGCGTTTCAGGAACAGCGTCAGGCAGACCAGCGACACCAGGGAAGAGATGATGTCCGGCAGTTCCGGGCCGAGGAAGTTGGAGCTGAGATACTGGGCAATGGCGAACGAACCGCCCGCTACCATCACCGCAGGCCAGGTCTCCTTCACGCCGCGCCAGCCGTCCATAATCGCCATGATCCAGAACAGCACGATAATGGTCAGGAACGGCAGCTGGCGACCCACCATCTGGCCGATCTCGAAGCTGTCCAGCCCGGTCACCTGGCCCGCCACCAGAATCGGAATGCCCATCGCGCCAAACGCTACCGGGGCGGTGTTCACAATCAGGCACAGGCCAGCGGCATACAGCGGGTTAAAGCCCAGCCCGACCAGCAGAGCGGCGGTGATCGCCACCGGCGCGCCAAATCCTGCCGCCCCTTCAAGGAACGCCCCGAAGGAGAAACCGACAATCAGCATCTGTAAACGCTGGTCCGGTGTAATAGAGAGAATCGACGAGCGAATAATATCGAACTGCCCGGTTTTGACCGAGATTTTGTAGACAAAGACGGCGGCGATGATGATCCACGCAATCGGCCACAGGCCGTAGAAGAAACCATACACCACGGAGGCCAGCGCGCGATCGACCGGCATTTTATAGAAGAACAGCGCCACCAGCAGGGCGATGGCAACGGTGTACGTTGCGGCAAGGTAGCCCTTCAGCTTGAGCTTAATTAGCGCAAAGAAGAAGAACAGGATCGGTAGCGATGCGATCAGGCTCGACAGCCAGATATTCCCGGCCGGATCGTAGTTTTGTTGCCAGAGGCTCATGCAGGTCTCCTGAGGACCACACAGGTGTTCGTCGGGTGAGTCTCTGCTCATCTCAGCGTCACACTTAGTGTAAAAGTGGTCCATCCAATATTGTGATGTAGGGTTAATGGCAATAAATGGTTAACCAAGTGTTGCTATTCGGCAATGGTTTTGTGAAGTGGAGCATCAAAACTGTGAACGATGGATAGCTTTGCGCATGATTGGTAGGACCAAAATCGCAAAATCAACTCACCGTGTGCGTTGGGAGCGGTAGTCAGGTGGAGGGCATTACTTTCGCCTTTTGAGCAGATACGGCGCGTAAAAGATGTTGAATAAAATGGGGAGGTGATAATATTACGTGAATTGAATGAGGTTTATTTGCTTTATTTGTGTTTTTGAAAAGCTGTATATATGTGAGCAGAGTGATTTATTTCCTATAAATAAAATTTTTTTTGGTTAAAAATGCGAAATCTAAGCTGTAGCAAAAAATTTTAATTAGGGTAAATTTCACATATAGATTTTAACAGTGTATTACAAACGATCAATTGCTGATCGATAAAGAAATATCCTGTTTAACCGTGATTTTTCAGGATAAAGGGAAAGAATTTTTTGCTGAAGTGACATTTTTTGGCTAATAATATTCTGAAATAAATTGATCAAACAATGATCAGTTGGCTCTCTTGTAATTTAGTTACGGTATTAAAAGCAAATTAATAATTATCAGGGCAATCGAAAGGGGTTAAATTTGTTAGCTGAGTGTTAATTCCAGAGTGTTTACAGACGCGGCGTACTGCTTTTCAATACGTAGACGCTAAAAGGCATATGATTTACTATTTATTCAGAAGCAACGTTACAGAAGATATTAAATTTATTACTAACCACAACGTATTCAGTGTTATTTTCGGCCAGAAGTCATTTCCTCAGTTGCAGGATATCTGTGTATGGCCTTCTGAAAATATACGGATTATCACCATGGGATGGACCCTGCTTTATTCTATAAGGTCGCGTCACCCATTCTGCTAAAACCCTTTTGGTGGCGTTTTTAAATCCTTATAGCGGTTATTGTACCTGGTACAACAAGTCTATATCTGTTTAATTTACAGAGGGGAAAGTGTTCCAAATGAAAATCAAAAATGTGGCGCTGGCGATTGCCGCGGCGGGGCTGCTGTTATCTTCTCAATCAGTACTGGCAAGCAGTGATTCTGGCGTTAATGCTTCCCTGGATACAGGCGCTGGCTCGCAGAGCACAGGCGGCGTGATCAACTTTACCGGGAAAATCACCCTTATTTCCTGTGATATTACCCCTGCGTCAAAAAGCAAAACGGTAGACCTCGGCGCGTGGGCGAAAAGCTACTTCGACGATCACAGCGAAACGACGCCGCGTGAGTTCAAAATCAACGTAGAGAACTGCCCGGAGACGGTTGAATCGGTTGCGGTACTGTTTGACGGAACCAAAGATACGGTGAATGACACACTGCTACAGGTTACGCCAGGCGAAGGTATGGCGACGGGCGTCGGCGTGAAGCTTTATAACAGCGATCGCAGCACCGCGATTAAACCGGGTACGGTATCTGAAACAACCGCACCGGATGCTGAAGGCAATGCTGAATTAACGTTTTATGCCTCTCTCGACAAAGACGGGTCGGAAATTAACGCGGGCGACGTCAATGCCGTTTCCAACTTCCTGATGGTTTATAACTGATTTCACTCTCAGCCACCTCCAGAGATAATAATGATGAAACGTTTATCGTATATTATGCTCACTGCATTAATGGTTAGTTCTGCGTCAGTTTCCGCTGGCGTTGTAATGGGGGGAACACGGATCGTATACCCACAACACAGCAAGGAGGTGGCATTTTCTGTTTCTAATATGGAAAGTGCGGTTCCCTATCTTATTCAGTCGTGGGTTGAAGGTGATGGGCAGGATAAAAATAACGCTGCGCCATTTATTGTTACACCACCTCTGTTCAGACTTGATCCGGAGCAGACCAACACGCTGCGTATTCAATATACCGGCGCTCCGCTGCCCACAGATCGTGAATCTGTATTCTGGCTCGATATTAAAGCGATTGCGCCAAAGCCAAAAGAGAGCAGCAACGAATTACAAGTTAACGTTAAATCGAAATTTAAAATTTTCTACCGCCCGGACAACCTTAAAGGGGACGCTGCCACTGCCTGGCAGAAAATAACGTTTTCGCGGACGGGAAAAGGGCTTAAGGCCGCCAACCCGACGCCATACTACGTCTCTTTTTATCGACTGTCCGTTGGCGGGCATAAAATTGAGCAGCCGGGCATGATCGGTCCAGGGGAAATCCGCGAATGGCCTGTGTCCGCCTCCGGGGGCGTAAGCTGGTCGGCTATTAATGATTTTGGTGCCATCACCGCCACCCACACCCAGCCTCTTTAAGACCATGTCTTTTCGCCTGTTTCGTTACGCGCCGCTTTCGGTGTTGCTGCTTAGCTTCAGCCGCGCGGGGATGGCCGAGGATTACTTTGATCCCGCCGCGCTGGAGCTTTCCTCTACCGAACAGAAAACGGCGGATCTGCACTATTTCTCTGAAAAGGGCGGGCAGATGCCAGGCACCTGGCTCGTGACGCTGGAGATTAACGGACGCGAGGAGCGGCATCAGGAGATCACCTTCGTCAATGAGAAAGGCAGCCTGCAACCCGTTTTTAGCGTATCGCTGCTGGAAGCGCTTGGGGTGAATGTCAGGGCCATTCCTGCATTCTCACGGTTGCGGGAGGGAGAAACGTTCACGCACCTCGCGGATTTCATTCCGGCAGCGCGAACCTCCTATGATTTCAACCAGCAGCGTCTCTTTCTCAGCCTGCCGCAGGCGGCGATGAAACACCGCAGCCGTGGCTACGTGCCGCAGTCGCAGTGGGACGATGGTATCCCGGCGGCATTTACTGATTACAGTCTGTCGGGCGGCCAGGCACATCATCAGCGTGGCGTCACGACATCCAGCTATCTGAGCCTGCGTAACGGTATCAATCTGGGGGCGTGGCGGTTGCGCAACACCTCCGCCTGGAGCCACAGCGACGCGGGCGGCGACCATTTTCAGTCGCAAAGTAGCTGGCTGACCCGGGATATTCGCCGTCTTAACAGCCAGCTACGGATCGGCGATGCCTGGACCGCAGGCGACGTCTTCGATAGCGTGGCGTTTCGCGGGGTACAGCTCACATCAAGCGAAAGCATGTTGCCCGACAGCCAGCGCGGCTTCGCACCAACCATCCGCGGCGTCGCACACAGCTTCGCTAAAGTCTCCGTTTCGCAAAATGGCTATGTGATCTATGAAACCTGGGTGGCCGCCGGGCCATTTATCATTAACGATCTGTTCCCCGGCGCACAAAGTGGCGATCTACAGGTGACGGTCACGGAAAGTGACGGCTCAACGCGCGTCTTTACCCAACCCTATTCTGCGGTGCCGTTTATGCGACGCCTGGGCAGCCTGAAATACAGCCTCAACGCCGGACGATTTCACTCCGGCTCCGGCGATGCGCGTTCACCTGAGTTTGTTGAAGGCGCTTTCTTCTACGGTCTGCTCTCCAGGATGACGGTGTATGGCGGTTTTCGTACGGCGAGCAACTATCAGGCCGGTGCAATTGGCGTAGGCAGAGGGTTTGGCGCATTTGGCTCGCTGGGCATTGACGATACGCTGGCAAAAAGCCGTTTACCCAATGGCAAAAGCGCGATGGGGCAGGCGTGGCGCATTCAGTATCAGAAAGATTTCAGCGCTACCGGCACCGCCTTCAACCTGGCGAGTTATCGCTATGCCTCGCGCAATTACTATGAATTCAGTGAACTGAATCAGTCTGACAGCCAACAGCTGCAACTCAATAATCGCCGTAGCCGCTCGCAGGTCACCTTCTCACAGACGCTGGGTCAGTTCGGCAGCCTCAGCGTCTCGGCATGGATGCAGGATTACTGGCATACGTCCGGGCAGGATAAAACCATCCACATTGGCTGGTACACCAGCTGGCGAGGCATTACCTGGGGCGCGGGGTATGACTACACCGACTCAGCGCTTGAGCAGCATCCCGATCGTACCGTGTCGTTTAACGTCAATGTTCCGCTTGGTCACTGGTTACCGGACAGCTCGGTCAGTTACTTCATCAACCACAACAATCGTGGGATGACCACTCAGCAGGTGTCACTCAACGGCAGTGCGCTGGCGAATCGCAACCTTAATTACAGCGTTCAGCAGAGTAAGGCCAGCGAGGGACAAGCCGACAGTACCAGCCTGGCGCTGCAATACAACGGTGGCTACGGCAACGTCAGCCTCGGTTATGACCACAGCCGAAGCGGTAGCAACGCGAGCCTCGGACTCGCCGGAGGCGTTATCGCCACGCAGTATGGCGTCACGCTTAGCCAGCCGCTGGGCGATACCGTCGCCCTGCTACGCGTGCCCGGCGCGGCGAACGTTGAGCCGGAGGGCTACAACGGGATCCATACCGACAGCCGCGGCTATGCGGTCATGCCAACGCTCTCGGCGTATCGCAAAAATACCGTCAGCCTTGATACGGCGACGCTGGGTGAGAACGTCGACGTTGAGCAGAGCGGTCTGACGCTCATTCCCACCAGCGGCGCGGTGGTGCTGGCCAATTACAAAACCCACATTGGTTATCGCGTTCTGTTTTCCCTGCGCTACCACGGCGAACCGTTGCCGTTTGGCGCGCAGGCTGAAGTGGTGGAGCAGAACCGCCATTCTGCAAACCGAAGCATGGTCGCTGACGGCGGTCAGGCCTACCTGAGCGGGGTACCAGAGCGCGGCACCCTGCGCGTCAGCTGGTATCAGGACGGGGAGCAGCAGCAATGCCAGACACCTTTCAGACTGGGGAAAGCTCATATGGCCCCCGGTATCGCCACGCTATCCGTTGAGTGCCATTAGAGGAATATCATGCGTCGTTTTATTCACTGGTTTTTCTACCTGAGCCTTCTTTCGCTTTTTGGCATGCTGAGTTTTCATGCCCATGCTCAGACCTCATCTTGCCGCACCACGCGCGATCAGTGGGTCGTTCAGGTGCCCTACGCCATAGGGTATGCGCCCGGCACGGCGGACTGGACGCCGATATCTGCGCCGATACAGTCTACCGGGGCGGATTTCTACAGCTGTGATGGCGGGAATGATGCCTGGCGTAGTATCGGCTTTGTCGACGTGGATAACCCCGTCGGCACCGTGGTTGGTGAAGACGGAGCGTCACGTCACGTCTATAAAACTCAGATCGACGGCATCGGCTATGCGCTGGGGTTCCGGGAACAGCAGTACTGCGGCGCCGATGCGGTACGCTATATTGACGGCACAAGTCAGGTGAATGGCAATGAGTCCAGGCGCATTTGCGACGCATCGCAAAACCCCGCCTTTGCCAGCGCCTCAATGTATAAAATGCAGTTCTGGGTGGTGTTTTACAAAATTCCAACGACCAGCGCCATGCCTGACGATAACGCCAATTCCCAGGAGCAAAATGTAGGATCGCTGATATTGCAGGCGGGAGAAAATCAAGCCAGCGCCACCAACGTGGCGACACCGGTACAGATCCATCTCGCCAGCTTCACCGTCAGGCGTACCAGCTGTTCAGTGGGCTCTCGCAGCATTCTTGTTCCCATGGGGAGCGTGAGCCAGCGTGAATTTCATGGCATAGGCTCCCGCGCCGGAGGCGGACGCTTCAGCATTCCGGTGACCTGCGAAAATAACACGGCGGTGAAGATGGGTTTCTTTGGCGATACCACGCCGGGCAACGATCGGGCGCTGGCGTTGACGAAGCAGGAGGATAGCGCCAGCGGTGTCGGGATCGAACTGCTTTACGGTGACAATACCGGTTCGGTTCAGGGGCAGGTGGTACCGTGGAACACCCCACAGGTGTCAGCATTTGGGCAAGTGGGGGATAACCAGACGCAAACCTTCTGGTTTGATGCGCATTACCTTCAGACGGAAGAGAACGTGACGGCGGGAAAAGCGGATGCGATGGCGACGTTTAACCTGATTTACAACTGAGTTTCCCCTGCCGCAGCGGCAGGGGAGGACGATCAGAACGCGGTCTTACAAAAACCCGTCATCTCTTTCAGGCCCATTTCGCGACCAAGCTCAGTCATCGGGTGCACCACCACCAGGCCACGGACGCTTTTCTTCAGCTTGCCCATGTCGGCCTGCTCTTTTTTGGTGATCGCGCGGCGATGCGGCATGTTCATCAGCTTCTGCGCTTCTTTACTCAGCTTCTGGCCTTTCACTTCGCGCAGGCGTTCAATTTCCGCCTCCAGCTTCACGGACTCTTTTTCCAGCTCGGCATATTTCTCGGCAGAATCGACCAGGGAGAGGCCAGCCATCTGATGGCGGATCAGATCCAGACGGTCGCTCAGGCGTTTAATTTCGTTCTTTTCGACTTCTTTCATGACAAATAACTCTGAAAACGGGGAATTTACAGGGAAGGATACACCAATGTGTGCGGGCTTACTTCTGAAACGCTTTTTTTAAGCTGATTTTAGAAATCAGCTCAGTCAGGGAAAGCACCATGGTGGAGCGCACAACCTGTTGATAACGCAGCTTTTGCATCGCGTACAGATCAGGGTCGCTGTTATCAAACTGAGGTGTGGGAGGGAGCGCGGATACGCAGTGCAGTTCGCCGAAGGGCCCCAGTATCTCATCATCGGTAAAGGTGTACTCATTACCGTCATGATTGAGCTCTTCGCGCAGCGCCATTAACAGCTCGGCGTCTTCATACTCCTGGCGGTTCAGCACGCCAAGACCGTAAATCAGCTTCAGCCGTACCGATAAATCGCCCAGCGGTCCGTCTCCGTCCAGTAACGGTTCTACAGCATACTTTACCGCGTAGTCGTCTTTGCGAAACACCTGAAGCACCAGAATGTTCACCGCCTCGGTTAACAGCTCGACGGCGGCAATCAGGAAACTTCGTACGGTTTTGCCAGCATTCAGACGCTCAAGCACACGATTTTCAAAGGCCTGGGTTTGTTCCATTATTGCCTGCATATCTGACAATCTGTTATTCGGGCGCAGGCTAACCTGCGCCGGACTCTGCATCATTTGGTTGCGTTGTATGCGCTGACCGCCTCCGCAAATACGTCACTGTTGGCATCCAGACCGGAGATCTGCGCCAGCGCAGCCTGCGCGCCTTTGTCATCAATCAGCTGAGCCAGCTCAATCGCCTGCGGGTCCTGCTCGCTGCGGTAGTGCATGGCGGCAGCGATGCCCTTCACCAGGTTAGCGTGCGGCAGGCCGTATTCCAGCGTGCCCAGCAGCGGTTTAATCAGGCGGTCGCCCGCGCTTAGTTTACGCAGCGGCTGACGACCCACGCGCTCAACGTCATCTTTCAGATACGGGTTTTCAAAACGACCGAGGATTTTCTGGATGTATGCCGCGTGTTTATCAGCATCAAAACCGTAGCGTTTGATCAGCACCGCGCCGCTCTCTTCCATTGCCCCTTTGACCACCGCACGGATGTTCTCATCGAGGATCGCGTCACGAATCGTCTGATGACCGGCCAATTTTCCGAGGTACGCGGTTATAGCATGCCCGGTGTTCAGCGTGAAGAGTTTACGTTCGACAAATGCCATCAGGTTATCGGTTAATTCCATTCCCGGAATGGTCGGCAGCGCGCCCTTAAACTGGGTTTTATCAACGATCCACTCGCTGAAGGTTTCCACGGTCACTTCCAGCGGGTCGTTGGTGGCGGATGCTGACGGCGGAACGATGCGATCCACGGCGGAATCCACAAAACCCACGTGCGCTTCAACCCAGGCTTTATCTTCGTCGGCGACGGCCGCAAGAACGTGGCCTTTCAGCTGCGTGGTGCCGCGCACCATGTTTTCACAGGCGATGATGTTCAGCGGTGTTTCAACGCCCTGTGCTTTACGCTTCGCCAGGCCTTTCGCAACCGCCGGGGCGATACGCTCAAGCACCACCGGACCCACGGCGGTGGTGACCAGATCAACGCTCGCGATGAGGTCAATCACGTCGTCGCCAATGCTACTTACCGCGTTGACGCCAGAGACCGTTTCAACCTGTTCGTTTTCACCCACCACGTGAACCTGATAGCTATGACGGGCATTCAGGGCATCCAGAACCACCTGATTCACATCGGCGAATGTCAGGGTAATGCCCGCGTCTGCCAGCAGTTTACCGATAAAGCCACGACCGATATTACCTGCGCCAAAATGTAATGCTTTCATAGTGTTAACCTTTATCAATGTTTTTACCCGAGAGGGCTGGGGTGAGGAACGTTTTCCCCTCACCCTAGCCCTCTCCCCGGGGGGAGAGGGAAGAGGCGCTGTTATTTGTTCAGCAGGGCCAGAACTTCTTCAACGCTGGTGGTGTTGGCCAGACGCTCAATAACCGTTTCGTCATCCAGCGCGTTGGTCAGGCTGGTAATCACCTGGATATGCTCGTTGTTGCGAGCGGCGATACCAATCACCAGACGGGCGATGTCGTCCTCTTCTTCACCGAAGCGCACGCCATCAGGATACTGACAGAACACCACGCCGGTTTTCAGCACGCGGTCTTTGGCTTCCACCGTACCGTGTGGCACCGCGATGGATTCACCCAGGTAGGTTGGGGTCAGCTTTTCGCGTTCCAGCATCGCCTCAACGTACTCAGGCTGAACGTAGCCGCCTTTCACCAGCTGCTCACCGGCGAAGCGAATGGCCTCTTCTTTATTGGTCGCCGTGCGGCCAAGGAAGATGTTTTCAGCGCCCAGTTTGAACAGATGCGCGTTGCTCTCGTCGAAGCTGTCTTGCAGGCTGGTACGCACTTTCACTTCGTTATCTTCATGGCGCTGCGCCGCCACCAGGCGTTCGGTCAGGCTGGCGTACAGGCCGCTGTCGAGGAAGTTGGTCAGGGAAATGTGCTGTGCCTGCGGTACCTGACGCATAGCGCGTTCGGTCAGATCGCGGTGCGTGATCACCAGGTCAACGTCCGGCGGCAGGCTGTTAATCGCGCTGTTGGTGACGGAGATGTTGGTCAGACCCGCATCCTGCACTTTCTTCCGCAGTACGCCCGCACCCATTGCGCTGGAGCCCATACCGGCATCACAAGCCACGATGATTTTACGCACGTGGCTCAGGTCGTTAGAGACATCTCCCGCCGCCAGCGGCGTTGCGCCTTTGGATTCGGCTTTCATGTCATGCATACGACGGGTTGCCGCTTCGATATCGTCGTCTTCTTTCACCTTGCTGGTTTTCAGCAGGATAGCGGAGGCCACGAAGGAGACCGCCATGGCCGCACAGATCGCCGCGATGTTCGCGAAGTAGGCGCCTTTCGGGGTCATCGCCAGCACCGCCAGGATAGAGCCTGGAGAAGCCGGAGACACCAGACCACCGCCCAGTACGCTCAGGGTGAACACGCCGGTCATACCGCCAAGGATAACGGCCAGGATCAGACGTGGGTTCATCAGCACATACGGGAAGTAAATTTCGTGAATACCGCCCAGGAAGTGAATGATCGCCGCGCCGCCAGCAGACTGTTTCGCGCTGCCGCGACCAAAGAACATGTATGCCAGCAGAACGCCCATACCCGGACCCGGGTTCGCTTCAATCAGGAAGAAGATGGACTTGCCGAGATCGTGTGACTGCTGAATACCCAGCGGTGAGAAGATACCGTGGTTGATGGCGTTGTTCAGGAACAGGATTTTCGCTGGTTCAACGAAGATAGACGCCAGTGGCAGCATGTCGTGCGCCACCATGAAGTTAACGCCCGCCGCCAGCAGCTTGGACAGCACTTCAACCGCCGGGCCAATGCCGAGGAACGCCAGAATCGCGAGGATCATCCCGATGATGCCCGCAGAGAAGTTGTTCACCAGCATTTCGAAGCCGGATTTGATCTTGCCATCAACCCAGACGTCAAATTTCTTGATCGCCCAGCCGCCCAGAGGACCGGCAATCATCGCACCGAGGAACATCGGCATATCCGCACCGACGATCACCCCCATGGTTGTGATGGCACCCACGACGCCACCGCGGTCACCGCCCACCAGACGACCACCGGTATAACCGATGAGCAGTGGCAGGAGATAGGTAATCATTGGGCCAACAAGTTTTGCCAGCGTTTCGTTAGGCAACCACCCTGTCGGAATAAATAATGCGGTGATAATACCCCACGCGATAAACGCGCCGATATTTGGCATCACCATGTTGCTGAGGAAACGACCAAAGCTTTGCACTTTGATCTTGAAATCGGATGACATAAAACACCCCTTCTTATGTTTACGCTTAGGCTTGTGGCCCGAGGTTTATCGTTAATGTGCGGCGGCAGAGGTAGCCGGGCCCTGTTCTGATGCTGTGAAATCTGGCACTGAATCGTTCAACTGTCCAGACAGCGAAATTTTGTGTGATCTGAATCACATGAATGTGGGGGGTGAGGACATTAATGAAGTGATCGCTATCACATAATGAGTGTGTAAAAAAAATACATCGCTCAGAATTACGCCAAAATGGACGGTGTTTTGTGATTTATATCACAATGTTAAGTTGGCTGTTTGTTTCCAGATTGTGATTTGATTCACAAAATATTTTTATGCAGATTTCTCCCGTATTCCCTCATGGCAGGAATGCGATACGCATACCTGCCTTTTTCCACGGCTTGATCCATACTGACCTCTTTATGGGCATTAAGGATAAGCAATGAAACTCATCGGCAGTTATACCAGTCCTTTCGTGCGTAAGATTTCGATTCTCCTGCTGGAGAAAGGGATTGAATTTGAATTCGTGAATGAACAGCCCTACAACGCAGAGAACGGCGTTGCGCAGTACAATCCGCTCGGGAAAGTCCCGGCGCTGGTAACGGACGAGGGCGACTACTGGTTTGATTCCCCGATCATTGCGGAGTACATCGAACTGCTTGGCGTTGCGCCAGCCATGCTGCCGGCGGATCCAAAAGCAGCGCTGGCGATGAAGCAAATTGAAGCCCTGGCGGATGGCATTATGGATGCGGCATTGACGTCCGTACGCGAGCAGGCAAGGCCCGCCGCCCAGCAGTCAGAAAATGAGCTGCTACGCCAGCGCGAAAAAATCAGCCGCAGCCTGGATATGTGCGAACAGCTGATCCGCGACGGGAAAATTCAGAGCGATAGCCTGAATCTGGCGACGATCGCCATCGCCTGCGCCATTGGTTACCTCAATTTCCGCCGCGTCTCGCCGGGCTGGTGCGTGGATCGTCCGCTGCTGGTCAAACTGGCGGAGACGCTCTTCCAGCGCGAAAGTTTTGCCCGGACTGAACCGCCAAAGGCTTGATGCGGGTTATAACACTTCCTGGCGGGAGGCGGTACAATCCCCCCACATGTTAACTCCCTCTCCCGTCGGGAGGGGGGAAGATATTTACTCGCCAGGCGCATTCATGACTACTCATCATTCCCTCTACAGCCAGATCCCCGCTACCGATCGTCTGCTTCGTGACCCGCGCATCACTGCGGTGCTGGAGCAGTTTGGCCATACTGCAACGGTCGACATGCTACGCCAGCTTCAGGACGATGCGCGTCGCCATATTCAGGCTGAGAACGCGCTACCCGGCTGGTGCGTGGCGTGGGAGCAGGAAGTTGAACGCAGGCTGAGCAAGCACGGGCAAAGCGCGTTGCGCCCGGTTATTAACCTGACAGGCACGGTTCTGCACACCAATCTGGGCCGGGCACAGCAGGCCGAAGAGGCAACAGAGGCCGTCACCCGTGCCATGCGCTCGCCGGTGACGCTGGAGTACGATCTGGACGGCGCCGGGCGTGGGCATCGCGATCGCGCACTGGCGGATCTTCTCTGCCAGATCACCGGCGCGGAAGATGCCTGCATTGTGAATAACAACGCGGCGGCGGTGCTGTTAATGCTGGCGGCCACCGCGAGCGGAAAAGAGGTTGTCGTCTCTCGCGGCGAGCTGGTGGAGATCGGCGGGGCGTTTCGTATTCCGGACGTCATGCGCCAGGCGGGCTGCACGCTGCATGAAGTGGGCACAACCAACCGTACCCATGCAAAAGATTATC
This sequence comes from Enterobacter cloacae complex sp. SHL018, assembly GCF_049237905.1. Lineage (NCBI taxonomy): Bacteria > Pseudomonadati > Pseudomonadota > Gammaproteobacteria > Enterobacterales > Enterobacteriaceae > Enterobacter > Enterobacter cloacae complex sp. SHL018. Next base: position 44,230 of record NZ_JBMKJE010000009.1, on the reverse strand, counting down.
GCGCGGCGGTGAATGAAAACACCGCCCTGCTGATGAAAGTGCATACCAGCAATTACCATATTGAGGGGTTCACCAAAACGGTGGAAGAGGCCGAACTGGCCGCCATCGGGCGCGAGCTAAACGTGCCGGTGATTGCCGATCTCGGCAGCGGGTCGCTGGTGGATATGCGCCAGTACGGTCTGCCGAAAGAGCCCATGGTGCAGGAAATGGTTGCCGCGGGCGTAAGCCTGGTCAGTTTCTCCGGTGATAAATTGCTGGGCGGGCCGCAGGCGGGGATTATCGTCGGCAGGCGCGAGCTGATTGCGCAGCTACAGCAGCACCCGCTGAAGCGCGCCCTGCGTGCCGATAAAATGACGCTGGCCGCGCTGGAAGCCACGCTGCGGCTCTATCTCCACCCGGAGAAACTGGCTGACCGCCTGCCCACGTTGCGTTTGCTGAGCCGTGATGCGGCCTCCATTCGCGCGCAGGCGGAAGCGCTACTGCCGCAGGTTGCTCCTCATTACCCTGAGTTTGACGTTCGTATCGAGCCTTGCCTGTCGCAAATTGGCAGCGGCTCGCTGCCGGTGGACAGGTTACCGAGCGAAGCGCTGACGTTCACCCCGCGCGACGGACGCGGAAGCCAGCTTGAGGCGCTGTCGGCGCGCTGGCGCGCATTACCGACGCCGGTGATTGGCCGGATCGGTGACGGGCGCATGTGGCTGGATTTACGCTGTCTGGAAGATGAAGTGCGGTTTCTGGAGATGATGTTGAAATGATTATTGCCACCGCCGGTCATGTTGACCACGGCAAAACCACGTTATTGCAGGCCATTACGGGCGTGAATGCCGATCGCCTGCCGGAAGAGAAAAAGCGCGGCATGACCATTGACCTGGGTTACGCCTACTGGCCGCAGCCCGACGGTCGCGTGCTGGGCTTTATCGACGTGCCCGGCCACGAGAAGTTTCTTTCCAATATGCTCGCGGGCGTGGGCGGGATCGATCACGCCCTGCTGGTGGTCGCGTGCGATGACGGGGTGATGGCGCAAACGCGCGAGCATCTGGCGATCCTCCAGCTGACGGGAAACCCGCAGTTGACCGTCGCCCTCACCAAAGCGGACCGTGTGGATGAGGCGCGTATCGACGAGGTGCGTGAAGAGGTGCTGGCGGCGCTGAGTGAGTACGGTTTTAGGGATGCCGCACTGTTTGTCACCGTGGCGACAGAAGGCCGCGGTATCGACGCTCTTCGCGACCATTTGCAGCAGATCCCGTCTCGTGAACATGCCAGCCATCACCGCTTCCGTCTGGCGATCGACAGGGCATTTACCGTGAAAGGGGCTGGGCTGGTGGTGACCGGCACCGCGCTGAGCGGCGAAGTGAACGTGGGCGATACCCTGTGGCTGACGGGCGTGAACAAACCGATGCGCGTACGCGGGCTTCACGCGCAAAACCAGCCGGTGGAACAGGCCCACGCCGGGCAGCGTATCGCGCTGAATATTGCCGGTGATGCCGAAAAAGACCAGCTTAACCGCGGCGACTGGCTGCTGGCCGACGCGCCGCCGGAGCCTTCTGAACGGATCATCGTTTCTCTCCAGACCCATACCCCGCTGACCCAGTGGCAGCCGCTGCATATCCACCACGCGGCCAGCCACATCACCGGACGCGTGTCGCTGCTGGAAAACGATCTCGCCGAACTGGTGTTCGACTCCCCGCTCTGGCTGGCGGATAACGACCGCCTGGTTCTGCGCGATATTTCGGCGCGGGAAACGCTGGCGGGCGCGCGCGTGGTCATGCTGGATCCGCCCCGTCGCGGCAAGCGTAAGCCCGAGTATTTACAGTGGCTGGCCGCACTGGCCCAGGCCCGCGATGATAAGTCTGCGTTAGATATCCACCTTGAGCGTGGTGCGGTGGATCTGGCGGCGTTCGCCTGGGCGCGCCAGCTCAGCGGCGAAGGATTGCGTCTTCTGACGCAGGAGCCAGGTTTTATTCAGGCCGGCAACAGCCTGCTGAACGCGCCGGTGGCGGCGCGCTGGCAGCGCAAAGTGCTGAGCACGCTGGCGACCTACCATGAACAGCATCAGGATGAGCCCGGTCCGGGTCGTGAACGTCTGCGGCGCATGGCGTTGCCCATGGAAGACGACGCGCTGGTGCTGTTGCTGATTGAAAACATGCGTGAAAGCGGCGTGATTGCAAGTCATCACGGCTGGCTGCACCTGCCGGAACACAAGGCCGGTTTTACCGCTGAGCAGGACGCGGTCTGGCAAAAAGTGGCGGCGCTGTTTGGCGATGAACCGTGGTGGGTGCGCGATCTGGCGCGTGAAACCAATACCGATGAGCAGCTGATGCGTCAGGTACTGCGCCATGCGGCGCAGCAGGGGATGATTGTGGCGATCGTGAAAGATCGTTATTACCGCAACGATCGGATCGTGGCGTTTGCGAACCTGATCCGGGAGCTGGATCAGGCGCGCGGATCAACCTGCGCCGCAGACTTCCGCGATCGGCTGAACGTGGGACGCAAACTGGCGATTCAGATCCTGGAGTATTTCAACCGCATCGGGTTTACGCGTCGTCGTGGCAATGACCATGTGCTACGCGACGCGCAGTTATTTCCCTAAGCGTTAAGCGCTGCGCGCCTGCTTCTGCTTAGCCAGCCAGACCGCGCCCAGCCTTCCCGCCTGGTTACCCAGCTCGCAGGGAAGGATGGGCACCCGGAGCGCTTCCCACTCCTCGAATCGCTGTAGGTATTTATCCAGCAGGAGATAGATTTTCTCCTGCTCGCTAATGCCGCCGCCAATCAGCACCGCCTGCGGATCAAACATGGAGATCACGCTGTAGATGCCCCGCGAGAGGAAATGCGCCCACTCTTCTATGGCCTCACGCAGATGCACGTCGCTGTCCATGCGTCTAAACAGCTCCTCACCGTCAGGCATCTCATCTTCCGACACGGCCAGCGCGCGGCGGCAGGCTTTCATCAGGCCGCTGGCGGACGCCACTTCGTGCATCGGCTCGCCGTTGTTGCCAACGGGCAGCACGCCAAACTCACCCGCCCGGTAGTGCGACCCACGGTAGAGATCGCCCTCCATGACGATACCGCCGCCGATGCCGGTGCCGATGGTGATGCAGACAAAATGCTCATAGTCCTTACCGGCGCCCTGCCAGCGTTCGCCCAGCGCCGCGCAGTTGGCGTCATTTTCGGTTGTTACGGGGAGATCGGTCAGCTGTGCGAAAAGCTCGCACAGGTTTTCACCGTCAAGGTAATCCAGCGCCCCGGCCTTGGCCGCTTCGCCGGTATGGTGATTGATGTGGCCCGGAAAACTCACGCCGATGCCGACGATCTCATGCTCTTGGCGGTACTTATCCACCACCGCTTTCCACTTCTGTTTGAAGGTGCTTTCATCGTCAGGCGTATCATATTCATCGGATGTCAGTTCTTCGCCGTTTTCGTTGATCACGCCGTGTTTGATGTGGGTTCCGCCCACGTCAAAGCCGATAAATAGCTGCATTGCATTGTTCCTCATGAGCCCCTGAGCTATTAAGTATGGCTCCGGCGGCAGAAACGAAACGTAAAGTACGGTAATCCGTGATACGGCTCGTAAACCCGTTACCGACTGGCGAGAAAATCACCAGCCGGAACTACCCTTGTTGTACACCTACTGCAAGGAGACGGTCATGACAAACAATCCTCCCTCATTGCGTATCCAGCCAGGCGAGTATGGTTTTCCTCTTAAGCTGAAGCCCCGCTATGACAACTTTATCGGCGGCGACTGGGTGGCGCCCGTCGACGGTGAGTACTATTCCAACCTGACGCCCGTTACCGGCCAGCCGCTGTGTGAAATTGCCAGTTCGGGCAAGCGGGATATCGATTTAGCGCTGGATGCGGCGCATAAGGCGAAAGATAAGTGGGGACAAACGTCCGTTCAGGACAGAGCGGCCATTTTGTTCAAAATCGCCGATCGGATGGAGCAGAATCTGGAGCTGCTGGCGACCGCGGAAACGTGGGACAACGGCAAGCCGATCCGGGAAACCATGGCGGCGGACGTGCCGCTGGCGATTGACCATTTCCGCTATTTTGCGTCCTGCATTCGTGCCCAGGAGGGGGGAATAAGTGAAGTTGACAAAGATACCGTGGCGTATCACTTCCACGAGCCGCTCGGCGTGGTGGGGCAAATTATTCCGTGGAACTTCCCGCTGCTGATGGCGAGCTGGAAAATGGCGCCCGCGCTGGCGGCGGGTAACTGCGTGGTGCTGAAACCTGCACGCTTAACGCCGCTTTCGGTACTGCTGCTGATGGAGGTGATTGGCGACCTGTTGCCGCCGGGGGTCATTAACGTGGTCAACGGGGCCGGGGGAGAGATCGGCGAATATCTGGCTACTTCAAAGCGTATTGCTAAAGTGGCGTTTACCGGCTCAACGGAAGTGGGTCAGCAGATCATGCAGTACGCGACCCAGAACATCATTCCGGTGACCCTGGAGCTGGGCGGGAAATCGCCGAACATCTTCTTTGCCGACGTGATGGATGAAGAGGACGCCTTCTTCGACAAAGCGCTGGAAGGGTTTGCGCTGTTCGCGTTCAACCAGGGTGAAGTTTGCACCTGTCCGAGCCGCGCGCTGGTGCAGGAATCCATTTATGAGCGCTTTATGGAGCGGGCGATCCGGCGCGTGGAGTCGATTCGCAGCGGTAATCCGCTGGATAACGTCACCCAGATGGGAGCGCAGGTATCGCATGGCCAGCTGGAAACCATCCTCAACTATATTGATATCGGCAAAAAAGAGGGGGCCGATGTGTTGACCGGCGGTCGTCGTAAGGTGCTGGGCGGCGATTTGCAGGAGGGTTACTACCTTGAGCCGACCATCCTGTTCGGTAAGAACAACATGCGCGTTTTCCAGGAGGAAATTTTTGGACCGGTGCTTGCCGTCACCACGTTTAAAACCATGGACGAGGCGCTGGAGCTCGCTAACGACACGCAGTATGGCCTGGGGGCGGGCGTCTGGAGTCGTAACGGTAATCTGGCCTATAAAATGGGCCGCGGCATTCAGGCCGGACGCGTATGGACAAACTGCTATCACGCCTATCCGGCTCATGCGGCGTTTGGCGGCTACAAACAGTCGGGCATCGGGCGTGAAACCCATAAGATGATGCTGGAGCACTACCAGCAAACGAAATGTCTGTTGGTCAGCTACTCCGATAAACCGCTGGGGCTGTTTTAATCTCCGGGCTCAGGCCGTCCCGGGTGGGGTGACCTGAGCCGGGTTAAAGCCGGGTGGCGGCTTCGCCTTACCCGGCCTACTTTTTACTCCCTCTCCCGTGGGAGAGGGCTGGGGTGAGGGCAACAGGCCGCAGTTATTCAGCTTTCATCCACCCATATCCGCATTTCCCCTTCTCCCCGGTTTGCCCAGCTGAACCACGGAATAAAGGTCAGCGTCCGGGGCTGACGTTCTACCGGCGAGTGGTCGTACTGCCACAGGGCATCAGTGTCCTTCGCCTGACACCCGATCCCTTCCGCCTGTATCAACATCTTGTGCGCGAAAATGCCTTTGCCTTCAAATACCCGAAACGCGCTGTCCTGGGGCAAAGAAAGGTTATGCAGATTTGCGCCGTTATCGGCTTCTTCCAGGCAGTAAACCAGCGGTCCACGCTGCAATGCGACTTTCCCCGCCTGCTGGCGCACCTGCGGGTTGCCGTACACGCGGCGGACCGGCATCGGTAACGTCAGCGTCAGCGTGTCGCCTTCCTGCCAGCTTCGGTTGAGGTATAAGTATCCACGGGAGACCTCGCCTGTAATGGCCTGACCATTGAGCGAAACAGCCGGTTCCGCACACCAGTCCGGCAGCCTCAGGGCCAGCGTGTGAGTCACCGGAACTGGTGAGGTAATCTCGATTTTCACCTGCTCATGCCACGGATAGTTCCCGCTAATCCGCAGCTGGAGGATGTTATCCCCAACCGGAATGGCGACGTCGTTCCCCACGTACAGGTTGATCAACAGCGCGTCCGGGCGAACGGTATAAATGTAGTGCCCCAGCGAGGTCAGCACGCGCGCAATATTCGGCGGGCAACAGGCGCAGCCGAACCAGCGCTGGCGCACCGGTTTGACGTGGTCATAGATATGGTTAAAGGCCAGGGTTTTCGGGTGCACTTCCAGCGGATTCACATAAAAGAAATGCTTACCGTCCAGCGCCATGCCGCCCAGCACCGTGTTGTACAGCGCGCGCTCCATCACGTCGGCGTAGTGGCCGTCCGCCTCCATTTCCAGCATCCGGCGGGCAAACATCATCAGGCCGATGGAGGCGCAGCTTTCGGCGTAGACCGTATCGTTGGGCAGATCGTAATCGCTGCTGAACGCCTCGCCGCTGCTTTGGGAGCCAATCCCGCCGGTGATGTACAGCTGGCGCTGTGCCATGTTGTTCCACAGCCGCAGGCAATCCTGACGTTTCCCCTCGTCGCTGCTCAGGCGCGCCAGATGTGCCATGCCCGCCATCAGATAGACAAAACGCACGGCGTGGCCGATGGCCGTTTGTTGTTCCGCAAGGGGCAGATGCGCCTGGCTGTAAGCTTTGTCCTTGACCATCCACGCCGGGCCATAGGTGTTCCAGTATGACGTTCTGCCGCGCTTCTCGTATTCGATATCGTAGAAGTGAGGCTGCGCGCCGCGTTCCTCAATAAAGTATTTCACCAGATTGAGATAGCGTTGCTCCTGCGTGACGTCGTACAGCCGCATCAGCGCCAGCTCGATTTCCGGGTGGCCAGGGTAACCGTGCAGCTGGTTTTCGCCCGGGCCAAACACGCTGTCGATATGATCCGCCAGCCTGCACACCACGTCCAGCAGGCGGCGCTTTCCGGTTCCCTGGAAATACGCCACGCCCGCTTCAATCATATGTCCGGCGCAGTACAGTTCGTGGCATTCGGCCAGATTGGTCCAGCGCTCGGCCGGGGCTTTCACCGTGAAATAGGTATTGAGATAGCCATCTTCGCACTGCGCCGCTGCGACCAGCTCGATCACCTCGTCGGCGGTTTTTTCCAGTTCAGCATCCGGCTTCTGGCACAGCGACCACGCCACGGCTTCGAGCCATTTCGCCACGTCGCTGTCCTGAAAGACCATCCCGTAGAACTCCCCCTGTTCCAGACCGGCCGCAATGCGGAAGTTGGCGATGGCGTGGCTGGGTTCGGCCTCCGCCACGCGATCGTTAAGCGCATCCCACTGGTAGGGGATCACCACATCGCGGACCAGCCGTTGGTACTGACCAAGAAACGGGTCGTTGATTTTCAGCTGATGCAGGTCGGCTTCCATTATGGTCATATCGTTCTCCTCAGGACTGTACATGACGCTGGCGCAAATCGGTGGCAATGCGCGACATCACGGGATTGTTAAGCCTGCACCAGCGGATAGCGACCGCCAGCAGCAGGTGGAAAAGGGCAGGGAGCAGCGTCTCCATGGCGGTGATGCCCTGCAATGAGGCGGGCGTCTGGTTACCCGCGCCTGGCTGATAGGCCACGGCAATAAACACCAGGCTGATGATCCCGGCGCTGGATGCCCACGCGAGCTTGATGAAAAACAGATTGAAGGCGAAGTTCATCCCCGATGAGCGCACGCCGGTTTTCCATTCGCCGTAGTCATCGGCAAAGGCCATCAGCGAGAAGTGCAGCGGCAGGGTGAAGCCCAGGATCACGCCGTTACTTAAAATCACGATCAGCCAGAGCGTCTGGTGCGCCGGGCCACCCGGCAGGAACCACATTCCCACCGCAAGCGCAGCGAGTATCAGGTTGGTGTAGTAGTAGAGTTTGACGGTATCGATCCGCCGCGACAGCGGGCTGACGATCACCGCGCCCAGAATGGCGGCAAAGGTCACCATGGTGAAAAACAGCGAGGTGTACGCCGTGCTGCCCTGGAGCACGTAGGTGATGAAGTACATGTATCCGCCGCCGCGAATGTTGAAGACGTTGATCAGCAGAAACGACATCACCAGCATCAGCAGCAGCTGATCGTTTTTCCGCAGGCCCGCCAGGTGCTCGCGCAGGGTGAATTTACCCATCAGCGCAAGCGGGACGCGCTCGCGCACCCAGAAGAAGCAGCACAGGAACATCACCACGGCGATGGCGCACAGCACGCCGACGCCCAGCTGATAACCCCGGGCGGCATTGCCCTGTCCCAGCTCTGACACCAGCCACGGCAGGCCAACAGAGACCAGAAAGCCCGCCACGCCGCACAGTACGAAGCGCCAGGACTGGCAGGATATAACCTCGTTGTGGCGGGTGGTCATGGTGTTGATCAGCGCGCAATATGGCACGTTGATGGCGGTATAGCCCACTGAAAGCAACAGATAGGTGCCGAACGCCCAGGCGATTTTCACGCCCATGCTGGCGTCCGGAACGGTGAAGGTCAGCACGCCGACGATCCCGATGGGAAGCGCGACCCACAGCTGCCACGGACGAAAACGCCCCCAGCGGCTCTGCGTGCGGTCGGCAATCACGCCCATCACCGGATCGGAAATCGCGTCAAATACCCGAAGGGCAATAAACAGCGTGCCCACCAGCGCGGGCGTCAGGCCAAATACATCGGTATAGAAAAAGGTCAGAAAGTTCATGATCAGGCAGGTAATTACCGTGCCGCCCGCGTCGCCCAGGCCGTAGCCAATTTTCTCGCGGACTGACAGCCGGTCATCGGCTGCCTGTTTTGCAACTTCTGCGTCTGTAATCGGTGTGGAAGTCATGGGGAAACTCCTCGATAAACGATTTTTTATCGTATTTGTGCAAGGTACCCCATTTATTCTGCATTCAACGGGCAGACCAACAAGGGAAGGGAAAAGTATAAAAAGGTGACGATTCCGACCTGATGGTGAAACTGTGAGTTTGATCGAGCCGTTCTGCTGATATTTATTAATAATCAAGGGATAAAGAAAATATTAGCCACCAAAAAAGCGGAAAAATGAATATCCATGCTTGAATTATCCATAGCACTTCCGATTAGAGTTCAAAATGGCGGGTTATTTATCTCCCGGGGCGTGGGCCGTCATCCCGCACGAAAATTATCTTCGTGGGAGATAATTTTTGTCGAAAAAGGGACATTAACGATCCAGGAGGAAAATACGCTGTTTGAGGTAAACGCTGGCGAGAGTTTATTACTTTGGCCGAAGCGACGGCATGTCGGCGTGGAAGATTTTCCGGGCGATCTCAAATTTTATTGGCTGCATTTTGAGGTGGATGAACGCTTGCCGGTGTTGCCAGGCGCGACGCCGCTGTCGATTGAGCAACACTGTAGCGTGCGGGATCCGCAATATGTTATTGCATTATTCCGTCAGTTTTTAAGCGAGCAGGAAAAATTACAGCGTAGCCAGGCGCTGGAGATAATTTTGCTGTTAATTTTGCAGCAGATATCGCTCTCGCCGGGATATGAAGATAAAGCGGATGATGCGGGCGCGGCAATGGCGTGGAAGGCCAAGCAGCTTATCCGCACGCACTTTCATTTGCCCCTGTCCACTTCGCAGCTGGCAAAAGAGCTGCACTGCAACGCAGATTATCTGGGGCGAGTATTTCGCCGGACGTTTCATTTAACCCTGACGGAGGCAATTCACCGCCAGCGCGTCAGGGCCGCTGAAAAACTGCTGCTGAACGATGCGGCCTCATTAACTGAAGTGGCCGCCCGGTGCGGTTTTAATGACGTGGGTTATTTCCGGCAAATATTCTCAAAACATACCGGGTTAACGCCCGCCGTCTGGAAACGGCGGTACTGTAAAGAGCATATTAATTCCGGATGATCACTGGCCGTAATAGGCATTTGCGCCATGCTTGCGCAGGTAATGCTTCTCCAGCAATTCCTGCTGCATAACCGGAAGCTGAGGTGCAAGCTGGCGCGAGAAAAGCCCCATATAGGCGCACTCTTCCAGCACCACGGCATTGTGTACCGCATCGGCAGCGTCTTTGCCCCAGGCAAACGGGCCGTGAGAATGAACCAGCACCGCCGGGACCTGCATCGGGCTTATGTCGCGCTCCTCGAAGGTTTTGATAATGACTTCCCCCGTCTGGTATTCATATTCACCCGCGATTTCAGCCGAGGTCATCAGCCGCGTGCAGGGGATCGCACCGTAGAAATAGTCCGCGTGCGTCGTGCCCCACGCGGGTAAATCCTGCCCCGCCTGCGACCAGATGGTGGCGTGGCGGGAATGGGTATGCACGATGCCGCCAATTTCCGGGTAACGACGATACAGCGCGAGATGGGTCGGGGTGTCGGAGGAGGGCTTTTTACTCCCCTCGACCACTTTACCCGTGGCGATATTTACCACCACCATATCTTCTGCGGTCATCACGTCGTACTCCACGCCGGATGGTTTGATCACCATCATGCCGCTGGCACGGTCAACCGCGCTGACGTTGCCCCAGGTGAACGTCACCAGCTGGTGGGCGGGCAGGGCGAGATTTGCCGCCAGCACCTCGGCTTTGAGTTGTTCTAACATGTCATGCCTCCTTCCTGCATTCGGGCTTCAATCCAGCGGCGCGCCTGGATGATCTCCAGCACCGGCTCTTTGGCTTTCTCGGTCCACATTTCAATCAGAAATGCGCCGCGATAATTAAGTTGATTCAGCGTGTTAAACACGCCAACGAAATCGACGCAGCCCTCGCCAAACGGCACGTCGCGGAACTGTCCGGGGCTTTGCTCGGTAACGGGCCGGGTATCTTTCAGGTGGATAGCGGCGATGCGGTCAATGCCCAGCGTCAGCTCGGCGGTGACGTCGTTGCCCCACGCGCTCAGGTTGCCGACGTCCGGGTAAACGCTGAACCACGGCGAGGCGAGCATGTCGTCCCACTTTTTCCACTTGCTGATGGAGTTCATAAACGCAGTGTCCATGATCTCTACCGCCAGCATTACCTGCGCGGCGGCAGCCTGCTCTACGGCCCACGCCAGCCCTTCGGCAAAGCGCTGTTGCGTGCCCTCATCGTGTTCCTCGTAGTACACGTCATAACCCGCAAGCTGGATGGTGCGAATACCCAAATCACGGGCCAGCCGGATGGCTTTGGTCATGATCTCGCGGGCGCGTTCGCGCACGATTTCATCGCGGCTGCCAAACGGGAAGCGACGATGGGCAGACAAGCACATCGACGGGATGGCCACGCCGGTCTCCAGCATCGCTTCCACAAGAGAGGCGCGCTGCGTGGTACTCCATTCAAGGCGCGATAAACGCTCGTCGGTCTCATCCACCGACATCTCCACAAAATCGAAGCCGCAGCTTTTTGCCAGAACCAGGCGCTCCGGCCAGGAGAGATCTTTTGGCAGCGCTTTTTCGTAAATGCCTAACGGATGCTGACGCATGGTTACTCTCCCCAGATGTCGCGGATTTGCGAATGGAATGCCTGTGCCACCTGCGGCGGATTATCGGCGCCTGCCAGCGCGCGCCCGGCAATGAAGGCTTTGACGTTGATCTGCTTAAACAGCGACAGGTCAGCGGGGGTGATACCGCCAGTTATAGAAAGCTGCAAACCGATATCGGACAGCGCCTTCATTTTGCTGAGATCCGCCTCACCCCACTGCTGGCCGCTGGCCTGTGCGTCGCGCCCGCGGTGGTAAATCGCCTGCTTCACCCCGATGCGATGCCACGCGCGCGCGTCGTCCAGCGTCCAGTTGCCAAACAGCTCCATCTGGATCTCGCCGCCGCCGCGCAGTGCGACCTCGTGGCCACGTTCAACGGTGGCCAGCGGGGCGGCACAGATGATGGTCATCCAGTTTGCGCCTGCGCCAAACGCCTGATCAGCCAGCGTTTCTCCGGCATCGGCGACTTTCCAGTCCGCCACGATAATTTTATCCGGACACTGCGCACGCAGGGCGCGAATGGCGTTTAGCCCTTCGGTCAGGCACAGGATGGTGCCGGCTTCGACGATGTCGACGTGATCGGAAAGCGTCGCGACATCGCGCTGCGCGGCCTGAAGCGAGGTGTGGTCGAGCGCCAGCTGCAATAATGGTCGGCTCATAGGTCGTACTCCTTAACACGGGCGTGATAGCCCTGTAATGCTGAAATCAGTAGCTGGTAACGGTGATATTTGCGCTGGTAGGCGGCATGGGCACGCATGTCAGGTTCAATCATCCGGATGTCATGCCTGAGGGCGCGCTGAGCGGCGTAAAAATCGGGATAAAGGCCTGTACCGACGAGCGCGGCCAGCGCCGCACCGGAACAGCCGGTCTCTTCCACCTGCGGGAGTTCAATCGCCAGGCCGCTGACGTCCGCGAGCATCTGCATCCACACGTCCGAATGGGTTGGGCCGCCCGTCACGCGCAGGGCCTGCACGTGGGGAAAGCGTTCGAGCATACGGTTGAGGTGGGTCATGTGGCTGAATACCACCCCTTCATAAACCGCCTGGAGGAGGTGCGCGCGGGTATGCAGCGCCTGCAAGCCATAGAAGCCGCTGGTCATCTCCAGCCCGGCGTTGCTGCCGTAGAGGAAAGGCAGGAAGAACACATCGCTTTCAGCTTTTGGCAGGCTGGCCACGGCGTGGTTAATCTCATCGAATGACATATCGCCCCATTGGGCCGTCAGCCATTCCAGGTTGCCGGACGACGTGGGGCTGGCTTCATGAACGATGAACTGCTGCGGATGGACGTAGCGGCCATAGACGTAGGGGAAAGGCTCGTTGTCGCTGATGCCGTGGGCAATCCCACTGGTTACGGCCCAGGTCCCCATTACGGCATTCAGCGTATGTTCGTCATGCAGCCCGGCGCAGATCGCGGTGGAAACCACATCAAACAGTCCACCAACGACGGGAGTACCCGCCGTGAGACCGGTCAGTGCGGCTGCCTGAGCGGTGATTTCCCCGCAAATTTCTGCTGAACCGATAATAGGCGGCAGGGCACCGTCAATGTCGCTGATGCCGAGCCAGCGCGTGAGCTGCGGATCGTACTGCCCGGTATTCATGTTGTAGAGATTGGATTCCGAGATGTTGCTCTCTTCGCAGCCTTTGACCCCGGTCAGACACCAGCGCAGGTAATCGTGCGCCATCATCACGCTGCCAATTTGCTGATACCGCTGCGACTCGTTCTCTTTAACCCAGCGCAGGAGTGAGGCCGGATGCCCCGTCCACAGCGTCTGGCGAGTATGCGGATAGAGCTTTTCGGGTATACCGTCCTGCTGCCAGCGTTGCACGATCTCCAGCGCACGGCGATCGGAGGAGAGAATGGCGTTACCCAAGGGGCGATCCTGTTTATCGAGCAGAAACAGCCCCTTGCCCTGGGCTGAAATGCCAACGCCTTTGATCTGACCGCCGTCAGCGCCTGAATTTTTGAGCAGCAGGGCGACAGTTTTGTGGCAGTGCTGCCAGAGCTGGTGCATATCCCGCTCGGCGTAGCCGGCGCGGGGGCTGAGCGTGGCCACTGAGCGGCGTTCAATACAGACTTCTTTGCCCTGGCTGTTGTATAAACCGGCTTTCAGATAAGTACCGCCACAATCGATACCCAGCCAGAAGGGCTCTTTTTCACTCATCTTCTTCTCGCTTAATTGCCGGGTGGCGCTTCGCTTACCCGGCCTACGGTTTGGTTTAGTGGGTCAGGTGAGGGCCTCAGGCCGCACGTTTATGTGGAGTCACCGTGGGGTTGGGCTCTGCTCCGGCATCGCATTTCGCCGGTAACAGCAGGGCCAGCAGCGATGCCAGCGCCAGCGAAACTGCCAGGCAGTAAACGCCTGCGTCTTTGCTGTACAGGGTGATCAGTACGCCTACCGCATAAGGACCGCAGAACCCGCCGAGGTTGCCCAGGGCATTAATCACGCCGCGAGCGCCACCCGCCATCTCAGCGCTGAACAGACGCGCCGGTATGGTCCAGAACACCCCCGCTGCGGATTGCAGGAAGAAGCCACAGCCCACCAGCGCGGCATAGGCCAGCCAGGTGTGCTCTTTCAGCGCCACGGAGAGGAACATGCAGAGCGCAAAGCCAATCAATGGCAGGGAGACAAACAGCTTGCGCTTGCCGGTGCGGTCAGAGAGCGTAGAGAACAGGAACATGCCGGCAATGGCGCCGATGTAAGGCAGAATGGCGAGCATCCCCACCTGGCCGATGCTGGTGTGCGTCAGCTCCTTCAGAATGGTGGGCAGCCAGAGGGTGTAACCGTAAATGCCGGTCTGGTAGAAGAAGTTGAGGGCGATCAGCTGCCACATGGTTTTGTCAGACAGCACCGCGCTGAGCGAGGCGTTTTTCACCTCTTTACCCGCAATGGCCTGCTGCTCTGCCGCCAGGGTTTGTACCAGGTAGTTTTTCTCGGCCTCAGAGATCCAGCGTGCTTCCTGCGGTCGGTCGTAGACGGTGAACGCCCACAGCACCAGCACAACAACGGACATCAGACCTTCAATAATGAACAGCCAGCGCCAGTCGAGAGCGGTAATAATCCAGCCCGACAGCGGGGCGGTGATGATCCCGGCGATGGGCACGAACATGATCACAATCGCGTTGGCGCGGCCGCGCTCGGCATCCGGGAACCAGTTACTGATCATCGTGAGCACAACGGGCAGCATCCCACCTTCCGCCACGCCGAGTAAGAAGCGCAGTACCAGCAGCTGATACTGGTTGGTCACAAGCCCGGTCAGAACCGAGATCACCGCCCAGGCAACCAGCGACCAGCCGATAAACTTCTTACCGCTGCCGTGCACGGCAATTTTGCCGCCGGGAACTTGCAGGAACAAATAGCCGATAAAAAAGATCCCCCCCGCCAGGCCCGCCATCGTGGCGGAAATGCCCAGCTCTTCATCCATACCGCCGGGCATCGCAAAAGCTATATTTACGCGGTCCATATAGGAAATAATGCAGGCGATAAGAATAGGGGGAATGATCCTTAGCCAGCGCTGGCGCGGAATGTCCGCGTGTAGAGCATTAGAAGAAATATTCATAGTTAATATCTCATTGAAGGTAACCGGAAAATGTATTCTTTATTTTTATTGTGACGCTTTATTCATAGCGCTAATGCCGTCGCGTAAAATAGCGATGCGATGGCTGACGTCAGCATTAGCATTTATTTCCAGTAATTTAATACCGGAGAATTTCAATGTTGCGGCGCTCGCCGCAGTAAACAGCGTTTTTACATGTTCAGTGGACATGAGACTGTCGGCGCAGAACGAAGAAAACGGCGCGTGCAGATCCTGCCATTCTCCATACTCACCGTGAGGGGTCGTGCCCGAAAACATCAGCGCCCCCAGCTTCCCGGCAGCGAGTGCCGCCTGAACATGTTCCAGCGGAAGGGCGGTGTTGCGACCTTCGATGGCCGAACGTGCCCAGTTGATACAGACGCTGATATCGGTCTCTTTCACTACCTCCAGCACCTGCTCTAAGGGCAAGAACCCTTTACGCGGCGCCGGGCCATTCATCGCATCACAGTGTTCCAGCACCAGATCGCAGCCCCAGTCCCAGCTCGCGATTTCCCGTACCGAGCGGGAGAATGCTTCTGTCGCTTGCTCGACAGAATCATTACCCGCCTGCGGTGCGGCCTGCATTTCCAGAGCGATCACTTTCCCGGGAAAGCGGGTGTTAACGGCATCAATCTTTTGATGCAGATGGCGGTAATATTCAATGCACGCTTTACGCTGTTCTTCGTCCGCGGACGCCAGGCCAAACGCGCCGTTGCTGCCGCGGCGGCGCATGGTTTCCATAACGGCTGTGACAACGATCTGCCAGTCGCCCGGCGTATGACAAAACAGCCATTCATCACCAAACGGATGGAGATTTTCAAGGCAAGGTTGTTCCAGCCCGCGAATATTTGGCGTGTCGGAAAGTTCCCGCCAGAAGGCGTATTCTTCCTGCTCCCCTTTCTGGTGAAATGAGGGTGCACAGGGGTACGCACCAATAATAAAACCGGTGTTGGTCATTTCGCATTCCTGTATTTATCAGAAAATTAATCTAATTCGCTGATGGCCACTTTCACCACAATTTTACGAATTGCGGATCCCTTGTTTTTAATACAGGCAGGACGGTGAACATCCTGCGGGAAAAATATGGCGTAACTGCCTGGTATCATTTCGATAAATGACTCATGTTCGCTGTCGTGATAAAAAATAATATCCCGTTGCTCCAGCAATGATTCGCTGATTTTGTTATTCCCGGTATCAATAGCAATACCGATTTTTTCTTCGCCCCAGGCCAGAAACTGGATATCCAGATAGCGGCGATGGACTTCAGGGCGGTTCTCGTGCTGTTCCTTTGTGGTGAGGTCGAGAACCTGGGCGAAAATGTTGCGGCCTTCAATTTCGATCACGCCCGGCGCCAGGGTGGTGAAATCCGTGGTACGCAGAAAATTAAGCGCCTTTTCTATCGCCAGCGGCAGGCGACATGGATTTGGCTGTGCAATATGTCCGAATATCATGACCCACTCCTTACAGAGACTGGATTTTCGCCCACACGCTGTCGTCAACCGTGATGCCGTTGCGGCGATTCTCCTCCAGCAGGCGTGTGAACTCATGGCCTGGCAGACGGACGGCGACATTTTCATCAGCGCGTTCTGCGGTGGTGATGAAGTCCATGATGCGCTGTAGTTTGGCATCGCGGGTTGGACCGTCGATCAGGCGATCCACTTCGATGGCGATAAAGATCTGCGATACGCCGTATTCGTCGCTGTTGTCCTGGGTCACTTCCGCGACGGACGCGCCGTCAGAGAGCAGGGTGGCGATCATGTCGAGCACAATCGACAAGCCGGAACCTTTCCAGTAGCCCATGGGCAGAATGCGACGGTTTTTCTCAATCACGCCCGGCTCTCTGGTCAGATTGCCTTCATCGTCAAAGCCGCCGTCGACCGGTAATTCGCGTCCGGCCAGGCGATTCACCTCCAGCATGCCGTAGGAGAACATCGACATCGACATATCGACCATGGTGATTGGATTCGACGGGATAGCGACGATCAGCGGGTTTGTGCCGATGCAGCATTCTTTTGATCCCCACGCGGGCATCACGGCAATAGAGTTGGTCCAGCAGATGCCGATATAGCCTTTCTCCGCCGCCTGCCAGCCGTAGCTGCCGCCGCGCATCCAGTGGTTAGCGTTACGCAGCGCCACCAGGCCGATCCCGTGATCGGACGCCAGCTCGGTAGCACGGTCCATCATCTTCTTCGCCGTCAGGTTGCCGATGGAACGCTGGGCATCCCACTGTTCGATGGCACCTAATGTCGTTACGCGTTTCGGCTGGGCGTCAGGGATGATGTCGCCTGCGTCAAGCTGCTGAATAAATCGCGGGAAGCGGTTGACGCCGTGTGAATAAACGCCGGACTCCGTGGTGCGGGCGAACATCTCGGCGCAGGCGTCTGCGGTATCCGCTTTTACACCGCGATCGAGCAGAACCCGATTGAACGCCGCTTTCAACTCTTCGAAGGTCACTTTCATCCCTGTTCTCCTGTTTTTTTAGGGGCAAGTGCGAGTGCTTTTTTATCGCTAAATTTCACTATACGAAATCTGATTTCAAATATAACGATCAAATTTTGTCAGATCAACGACATTCACGTTTTTCAAAATCGATTAAAATCAAATGGTTGTGTTTTTTCTGTTGAGATCGTGAACTAAACCACACTTTGCGCTACCATCAGGGCGCGATAAACAGGAGCCATTTGATGAGCATAAAAGAGAGCGAAATGACGCAAGAAAAAGAGAGGCCAGCAGGTAGCCAGAGCTTGTTTCGCGGCCTGATGCTGATTGAAATCCTCAGTAACTATCCGAACGGGTGTCCGCTTGCGCATTTATCAGAACTGGCGGGGCTGAATAAAAGCACCGTGCACCGGTTATTGCAGGGGTTGCAGTCGTGCGGGTACGTGACGCCGGCGCCGGCGGCAGGGAGCTATCGTCTGACCACCAAATTTATCGCCGTCGGGCAAAAGGCGCTTTCATCGCTCAATATTATTCACGTGGCGGCGCCGCACCTCGAGGCGCTGAACATTGCCACCGGCGAAACGGTCAACTTCTCCAGCCGTGAAGATGACCACGCGATCCTGATTTATAAGCTTGAGCCGACAACCGGTATGCTGCGCACGCGCGCATATATCGGCCAGCACATGCCGCTCTATTGTTCTGCGATGGGCAAAATCTATATGGCGTTTGGCCATCAGGATTACGTGGCGAGCTACTGGGAAAGCCACCAGGAACAGATCCAACCTTTGACCCGCAACACCATCACCGAACTGAGCGCGATGTATGATGAACTGGCGGAAATTCGCGATCACAGTATGGCGATGGATAAAGAAGAGAACGAGCTGGGTGTGTCATGTATCGCCGTGCCGGTCTTTGATATTCACGGGCGCGTGCCCTATGCCATCTCCATTTCGCTGTCGACGTCGCGCATGAAGCAGGTGGGTGAGAAAAACTTGCTAAAACCGCTGCGTGACACGGCGGAAGCTATCTCGAAAGAACTGGGGTTTAACGTGCGCGAGGCGTAACTGATGAACCGATTTATTCTGACGGATCCAGAAAAATGTATCGGGTGCCGCACCTGTGAGGTGGCGTGCATGATGTCGCATCAAAGCAGCGCCACGCCAGAAGCGCTTACGTCACGGATCCGCGTGGTTAAGGGGGGTACCTTCACCACGGCCGTGGGCTGCCACCAGTGTGAAGATGCGCCCTGCGCGAATGTCTGCCCGACGGGGGCCATTCACCGTGCTGCGGGAGCCTGGCTCGTTGAGCAGGCTCGCTGTATCGGCTGCAAAAGCTGTATGGTGGCGTGCCCGTTCGGGGCAATGCAGGTTCGGGTCGTGGAAGATTGCGTTCAGGCGCTGAAATGTGATTTGTGCGCGCATCGCGAGGGCGGTCCCGCCTGCGTCGAAGCCTGTCCCACCCACGCGCTGCGCTGCATAGACCCCGCCAGATTACGCGCGGAACGGCTGCGTAATCTGGCCTGAGGTTTTATTAACCGGCCTCGCGCCAGGCGTTCTCAATCTCTTCGGCGAGAATTTTCACACCCGCTTCGATTTTTTCCGGATCCGGGACGTAGTTCATGCGCATGCACTGGTGCGTGTGCGGCCACGGCTTATCCAGCCCCGGGAAGAAGTAATCCCCTGGCACCATCAGTACGCCACGTTTTTTCAGACGCTGATAAAGCAGCTCTGTCGTAATGGGCAGATCCTTAAACCACAGCCACAGAAAAATTGCCCCTTCCGGTTTATGGATCAGGCAGCGTTCTTCCGGTAAGTAGCGGCGAAGGATGGCGATGGTTTCCTGAACGCGCTGAGAGTAAAACGGCTTGATCACCTCATTCGACAGGCGCAGCAGGTCGTTACGCCTGATCATCTCGCACATCATCGCCGGGCCGATGCCGCCAGGGGAAAGGCTGATAATGCCGTTCATGTTGGTAATGGCGGTGATGATTTTCTCGTTAGCAATGATAATGCCGCAGCGGCTGCCCGGCAGGCCCAGCTTGGAGAGGCTCATGCAGAGGATGATATTCGGGTTCCACAGCGGACGCGCTTCGCTGAAGATGATCCCCGGGAACGGTACGCCATAGGCGTTATCGATCACCAGCGGGATGCCGTGCTGATTCGCCAGCGCATCCAGCTTCATCAGCTCGTCGTCGGTGATCACGTTGCCCGTCGGGTTGGTGGGACGTGATACGCAGATCATGCCCGTCTCTTCACCGATATGCAGATGTTCAAAATCGACGTGGTATTTGAACTGGCCCTCTGGCAGCAACTCGATATTCGGACGTGCGGAAACAAACAGGTCTTCTTCGAGGCCAGCATCGGCATAGCCGATATACTCCGGTGCCAGCGGGAACAGCACTTTTTTCGTGGTGCCGTCGGCGCGGCGTCCGGCGAACAGATTGAATAAGTAGAAAAACGCGCTCTGACTGCCGTTTGTCAGTGCAATATTCTGTGGTTCGATATCCCAACCCAGCGCTTCCCGCAGCATTGCCGCCAGAAGCGTCAGTAGTTCTGTTTTACCCTGAGGGCCGTCGTAATTACATAGCGCATCGGTTGCTTTACCGTTTTCCAGCATCTCTGCCAGCAGCGTCTGGAAGTAGGTGTTCATCTCCGGAATTTGAGCCGGGTTTCCGCCACCAAGCATGATAGCGCCTGGGGTGCGCAGCCCGTCGTTGAGATCCTCCATCAGGCGGGTAATGCCTGAATGGCGGGTAAATTTGTCGCCGAATAGTGAAAACGTCATAGCAGGTGATCTGTCGGGCTTAATATGAAAGGCAGTAACCATAACGCCAGCACCGTGTTGGTGCAAATCGGCGGATGTGGTCGGATTTGTTGTTTTATGTGGTAGGTTTGTATTTGTGTGGTGAATTGTTCTGGTGAATGCCCCTCACCCCGGCCCTCTCCCCAAAGGGGCGAGGGAGAAAGAGCGCACCGTGCGATCCCCTCTCCCCCTGGGGAGAGGGTTAGGATGAGGGGGTCTATTGATTACCCGCCCACACCACCATCACCTTATCGCCCTTGTGCTCGCGCACAAAGCCGTAGCCCTCTTTCATTGACAGCGTTGTTTGCTTGCCTTCACCCACCGCCGGATGACGGGCGCGGAACTGCCCCAGAAGCTGCCAGTGGGCGACAGTTAACGCCTGTTTACCCGTGACGTCCTGCCAGTTCATATCCGAACGGGTTCCCTGTAGCGGATCGGAGCCCGTCGGGCCGAATGGACGCTCTGATTCATCGCCGTAATAGATCTGGACGCTTCCCGGTGCCAGCAGCAGTAACTCAGCGGCGCGCTGGCCCCCTTCACGGAACAGACGCGTATCATGGGAGGAGAGATAGCTCAGCACATTAAAACTTTGCAGCTTTTCTGCCATTTGCTGCCAGGTCAAATCCATATCGGCCAGACAGTCCACCGCTTTCGCCGCCTGCTCCTGATAGTCAAAGTTGATCATCGCATCGAAGCCGTGGCGGTAATAATCGCTCTGCATCACGCCGTGGCCCCAGGATTCACCGGTCATCCAGAATGGCGCATTGTCGAGTTTTTTGTCCGGGTTGGCGGCTTTCCACGCGGCCAGCGCCTGGCTGGCCTGGTTTTTCAGTTGCTGCCAGGCTTCAGGCTCAACGTGCTTAGCGGTATCGACCCGGAAGCCGTCGATGCCGTAGTCACGTACCCACTGGCTGAGCCAGTGGGTCAGGTAATCTCGCGGCGTGAAATTCGTCATCACTTTCGCGTTGGTGTCGGGCTTGTGTTGATAAAAGTTCGGCAAACCTGACGGGATCTTAGATTCCGTTTTCAGATCCGGCAGGAAGGCCAGCGACATGGTCAGATCGTCAAAGCCCGGGTTGTCATAATCACCGATATCGGTACGGATCCATTTTTTACCCCACCATTTTTCCCATGCGGCTTTGTCACTGAAGTTGATGTAATCGTTGAAGCTGTGCCAGCTTTGACCGGCGCCTGGCTTCCAGTCAGTCCAGCGCTCGCCGAGGGTTTTTTTCAGCTCATCGCCCTGCAAATAGAGCGCGCCAAACTGATACTCCTGCATATCTGCAAGCGTCGCATAACCCGCGTGGTTCATGACAATGTCAAACAGGACGCGGATACCGCGCCTGTGCGCGTCGTCGACAAGCTGGCGTAAATCATCTTCGCTGCCCATGTTGGCGTCGAGTTTCGTCCAGTCCTGAGTGTAATAGCCGTGATAGGCGTAGTGGGGGAAATCCCCTTTGGTGCCGCCGCCAACCCAGCCGTGGATTTGCTCCAGTGGTGAGCTTATCCAGAGCGCATTCACGCCCAGTTGCTGAAGGTAATCCAGTTTGCTGGTAAGCCCTTTCAGATCGCCGCCGTGGAAAGTACCAATCTCCTGCATACCGTCTTTATGGCGGCCATAGCTGTTGTCGTTGGTGGGGTCGCCATTTACGAAGCGATCGGTCAGCACGAAATAGACGGTGGCGTTTTGCCAGCTGAATGGCGCGGGTTTGTCCGTCTCGGCGCGCTCAAGCAGCAGCAGGCCATTGCTGTTGGCGGCTGGCTGAAGAATTACTTTGCCGTTTTGAACGGTCGCGGTCTGTTTGCTGTAAAAATCACGCACCACCGTGCCTTCCGGAAAGGTGTTAACGACATCGATCGTGAGCGGTTTGCCGTCCCACTTCGGGCACTGGCGGGTAACGTTTGCGACAGGCTGTGGCGCCGCACTTTGTACCGTCAACATCAGCGTCGGCGTTCCCGAGCGCGTATCAATACGCATCTGATAAACGCCGTCACGGAATAACCGCCACTGCGGTGGGGTCCCTTCGCAGGGTTTGAGCGACAGCATCTCGTTGAGTTTAATGGCACCTGTCGGCTGCCAGCACGCGTTATCAAGACTCAACGTCAGCGGGCGGGTACCCTTCGCAAGCGTTGCCTGGCTGGTAAAGACGCCGGTACCTTCAGCGCTAAACGCGTTAAATCCCGGCGATGACCAATCGGCATGCGCGAATGCGGGTAACATCAGAACAGCTAATGCAGTGCGTTTCATTCCATTTTCCTGTCGCGGCATTTTTGACCAGTGTGCCACTCGGCTCAGGGGAAAAACTCCTCCTCTGAGGCTTTCTGCCAGGAGGACGCGAAGGGATGAGTGATCCCGCGCAAAATTAGGCAGTTATCTGCGATATCACGCACATTTTTCCAGTGCTGGTGATTTAATGAGCATGTTCCGGATGATATAGTTTCGGAATTGGACTATTTGTATACGTGCTCTTGAGGACTATTTTTGGTATGATTTGAGATTCCGCTCTCAAATTTTTGAAGAAAATAAGGTGTTGGAATGTTTATATCCGACCAGGAGACCTAATGATATCGACTCCCATTCGACGATATGGGGCCGCGATACTCATGTTACTCACCATGGCATTTTCAGGTGAGGTGCTTGCAAAGACGCACGCGGATACAACGAGTAAGAAAGCCCACGTAATAAAGACGACAAGCAGTAAGGTTAGCAGTAAACAAGAGTATTCTCGCAATAGTGCAAAGAGTAGTTCACTTCCTGATTTGCGAAAATACCCTTCCGGGACACCAAGGAAAAAAGCGTTTCTCCGGACGGTAATGCCTTACATTAAAAGTCAAAATGCCGCGATTACTGCGGATCGTAACTGGCTGATCTCCAAACAGTACGATAGCCGCTGGTCGCCGTCTGAGCGCACTCGCCTGAAAGACATCGCCAAACGCTATAAAGTGAAGTGGAGCGGGAACACGCGTCGTGTGCCGTGGAACACTCTGTTAGAGCGTGTGGACATTATTCCAGGCAGTATGGTCGCGACAATGGCCGCCGCCGAAAGCGGTTGGGGCACCTCGAAGCTGGCGCGCAACAACAACAATCTGTTTGGCATGAAATGCGCAAAAGGTCGTTGTACTAATGCACCCGGCAAGGTGAAAGGCTATTCACAGTTTGAATCGGTGAAAGATTCCGTGAATGCCTATGTGGTGAACCTGAACACCCACCCGGCCTACTCCTCGTTCCGTAAGTCACGCGCTCAGCTGCGTAAGGCGGATCAGGAAGTAACGGCTACGGCGATGATCCACAAGCTGAAAGGTTATTCCACTCAGGGACAGCGTTATAACAATTACCTGTTCTCCATGTACCAGGATAACCAGCGTCTGATTGCCGCACATATGTAATGAAAAACGCCTTCCACTGGAAGGCGTTCTTTTTTCTAGAGCAGGACTTCACTGTACCGTTCCCGGTACTCCTTCGGCGTGGTGTCATACTCTTTTCTGAACACCGAATAGAAATACTGAAGCGACGGATAGCCGCACATCTGTGAAATCTCGTTGATCGACAGCGAGGTGGAGATCAGCAGACTGCGCGCTTTCTCCAGCTTTTCCGCATGGATCACGGCGTGAATCGTCTCACCGACTTCCTCTTTGAACCGCTTCTCCAGATTCGAACGTGAAATGCCGACCGAATCGAGCACCTGATCGACCTTAATCCCTTTGCAGGCATGATTGCGAATGTAGTGCATCGCCTGAATCACGGCCGGATCGTTTAAGGAGCGGTAGTCAGTTGAGCGACGCTCGACCACGCGAACGGGCGGAACCAGCAGACGCTGGAGCGGCAGGGATTCGTTGTCTAACAGTCTGTGCAGCAGCTTTGCGGCCTGATAGCCCATCTGACGGGTACCCTGAGCCACGGATGAGAGCGCCACGCGCGACAGATAGCGCGTAAGCTCTTCGTTATCAATACCAATCACGCACAGCTTTTCAGGCACCGGAATATGCAAATGTTCGCACACCTGTAATACGTGGCGGGCGCGGGCGTCCGTCACGGCGATAATCCCTGTCTGGGGTGGCAGAGTTTGCAGCCAGTCAGCCAGGCGATTTTGTGCGTGCTGCCAGTTTTCTGGCGCGGTTTCCAGCCCCTGATAAACGACGCCGCGATATTTCTCCTGGGCAACCAGCTGGCAGAAGGCATATTCACGCTCCATCGCCCAGCGCTTTCCGCTGGTGGCGGGCAATCCGTAAAACGCAAAACGATGTACGCCTTTCTCCTTTAAATGGAGGAAGGCGGTCTCGACCAGAGCATGGTTATCCGTGGCGATGTAGTGAACGGGGGGGTAATGTTCCGGTGTATGGTAAGAGCCGCCAACGCCCACGATAGGCACGTCGACGCCACTCAGCAACTGTTCAATCACGGGATCGTCAAAGTCAGCGATGACCCCGTCTCCCAGCCAGTCTTTGATATTCTCCAGACGGGTACGGAAATCTTCTTCGATGAAAATATCCCATTCGGATTGCGACGCCTGCAAATATTCGCCAACCCCTTCAACCACCTGCCGGTCATAGGCTTTGTTGGCATTGAATAACAACGTAATGCGGTGACGCTTTTCAAACATGGCTCATTTCCCAAATTAGTCACGATACTGTTATCAGGCGCGCCGCTTGGTGGCAGAGTCCATCCAGACTGCCAGCAAAAGAATGGCACCCTTGACGATATACTGCCAAAACGTCGGCACGTCCATCATACTCATCCCGTTATCCAGCGAAGCCATAATAAATGCGCCCATCACCGCACCCGCCACGCTGCCAATGCCCCCGGCGAGGCTGGTCCCGCCAATCACGCAGGCGGCGATGGCGTCCAGCTCGGCAATATTACCGGCAGACGGGGAACCCGCACCCAGACGTGAGCTGAGGATCAGCCCCGCGATGGCCACCATCAGGCCGTTGATGGCAAAGACGGCGAGTTTGGTGCGTTCTACGTTGATACCAGATAAACGCGCGGCTTCCAGATTGCCGCCGATGGCATAAATACGGCGACCGAATGCGGTACGTGTGGCCATAAACATTCCCCCTAACAGCAACAGCGCCAGCAGCAGAACGGGCGTTGGGACGCCGCGATAATCGTTTAACAGCCAGATGGCCCCCAGCACAATCACCGCAGTAAGCGCCTGACGGCCGACAACCGAGGTTGAGGCAGGCGAGGCCAGCCCCAGCGCCTGGCGACGCATGCGTCCTCGCCATTGCCACGCGACAAACGCCATCAGCCCAACCACGCCGATCGTAAAACCGACGCCATCAGAGAGGTAGCTTTGGCCAATCTGGGACATCGAGGCGCTGGTCGGGGAGACGGTGGTGCCGTTGGTGATCCCAATCAGAATGCCGCGGAAGGCCAGCATCCCCGCTAAGGTGACGATAAACGACGGGACTTTACGGTAGGCCACCCACCAGCCATTCCACGCCCCCAGCAGCAGACCTAGCACCAGCGTGACCGCAATCGTCAGCGGCAGCGGCCAGCCTAGCCAGACGTCAAAAATTGCCGCCACGCCGCCGAGCAGACCCATCATCGACCCTACCGACAGGTCAATTTCCGCTGAGATAATCACAAAGACCATCCCCACCGCCAGGATCCCGGTGATGGCGGTCTGACGCAGCAGGTTAGAGACGTTACGTGCGCTTAAATAGGAGCCATCGGTCATCCAGGTAAAGAACAACATGATCACGATAATGGCGGCAATCATTACAAAAACTTGCAGATTCAGCGATTTAAGTCCTGCGAACGCACCGGGCGTCGGAACAGCGACTTTGATATCAGACGGGTTGCTTTTCGACATGGCGTTCGCTCCTTAAGGCAGCTTCCATCACCTGCTCTTGCGTCAGGTTCTGGTTGTTCAGGTTGGCTTTGAGTTTCCCTTCATGCATGACCAGCACGCGGTCGCTCAGCCCCAGCACTTCAGGCAATTCGGACGAGATAACAATGACGGCAATCCCTTGCTGCACAAGCTGGTTGATCAGCTTGTAGATTTCATACTTCGCGCCGATATCGATCCCGCGGGTGGGTTCGTCCAGAATTAAAATGCGCGGATTAAGCAGCAGGCAGCGCGCCAGAATCGCTTTCTGCTGGTTGCCGCCGCTCAGGCGTCCTATCGCCAGCTCCGGCGAGGAGGTTTTCACCTTAAGCCGGGCAAGCGACTGGAGAATACACTGCTGTTCTGCGGCATCATCCAGGCTGCTCAGCGCGCCGGAAAACTGGCTGAGCGCCGCCAGCGTGATATTTTTTCCCACCGCCATTACCGGCACGATGCCGTCTTTTTTGCGGTCTTCTGGCACCATGGCAATGCCCTTAGCAATAGCCTGCTGGCAGTTGTCGATTTTTACCGGCTGACCGTCGATATAAATTTTGCCTTCCCAGCGCCCCGGCCAGACGCCAAAGAGACACTGCACGGCCTCGGTTCTTCCCGCACCCACTAAACCCGCAATGCCGAGAATTTCGCCGCGGTGCAGCGAGAAGGAGAGGTTATCCACGCGCTTGATATGGCGGTTAACGGGATGCCACGCCGTCAGGTTTTCCACGCGCAGGAGCTCTTCGCCGATGGTGTGCGGTTCGTTGGGATACAGCGCGGTGAGTTCGCGACCCACCATCATGGTGATGATGTCATCCTCGCTCATGCCTTCTGCTTCACGCGTGCCGATGTGCTGCCCGTCGCGGATGACGCAGATGGTGTCGGAAATGGCTTTCACCTCATTGAGCTTGTGCGAAATATAGATGCAGGCGATGCCGTGGTTTTGCAGGTCGCGGATGATATTGAGCAGGACGGCGGTTTCCTGTTCGGTGAGTGAGGCGGTTGGTTCGTCGAGGATCAGCAGGCGCACCTGTTTGTTCAGCGCCTTGGCGATCTCCACCAGCTGCTGCTGGCCTAAACCTAAGTCGCCCACGCGCGTATCCGGTGAGATAGCCAGGCTCACCTGAGCCAGCAGTTTTTCGCAGCGCAGCGTCATGGTGTCGTAATCCAGTACGCCGTGGCGTGAGAGTTCGGCACCGAGAAAGATATTTTCCAGCACGGTAAGGTGCTTCACCAGCGCCAGCTCCTGGTGAATGATAGCGATGCCTTTACGTTCGGTATCGCGAATGTGCGTGGCCTGGAGCACCTCACCGGCAAAAACGATTTCGCCCTCGTAGCTGCCGTGCGGGTAGATCCCGCACAACACTTTCATCAGCGTGGATTTTCCCGAGCCATTTTCGCCGCACAGCGACATCACTTCGCCGGGATTCAGCCGCAGGCTTACGTTATCGACTGCTTTCACCGCTCCGAAGGCTTTGGTGATGCTTTTCATTTCAAGTAAATAAGACATAACTGCTCCGCATAGCCCAACAGATGAATAGGGCAGGTCAATGCGCCCCTGCCGGGCAGGGGCTGCGCTGGATTACAGTTCACTCTTCTTATGGAAACCGTCTTTCACCACGGTGGCGTCAATATTCTCTTTGTTGACTTCGATAGGGGTAAGCAGGCGAGCAGGTACGTCTTTCAGGCCGTTATTTAACGTCGCGTCTGCTTTAGGTTGCTGGCCATTGCCCAGCTCAACGGCAATTTCGGCGGCCGTATTGGCAAGCTCGGTAATGGGCTTATACACCGTCATGGTCTGGGTACCCGCGATGATGCGTTTTACACCCGCAAGGTCGGCGTCCTGGCCGGAAATAGCGACTTTCCCGGCCAGACCCTGCGCGCTCAGCGCCTGAATGGCGCCACCCGCAGTGGCATCGTTAGAGGCCACCACCGCATCGATTTTGTTGTTATTTGCGGTCAACGCGTTTTCCATAATTTTCAGCGCGTTTTCCGGTAACCAACCGTCAGCCCACTGGTCGCCGACGACTTTAATTTTGCCCTCGTCGATATACGGCTTCAGCACTTTCATTTGTCCCTGGCGGAACAGTTTGGCGTTGTTATCCACAGGCGAGCCGCCCATCAGGAAATAATTCCCCTGAGGCACTTTTGCGACCAGGCTTTTAGCCTGTAATTCACCCACCTTTTCATTGTCGAACGAAATATAATAATCAATATCGGCATTATTAATCATGCGGTCATAAGCCAGGACTTTTATCCCTTCCTGTTTCGCTTCTTTCACCACGTTGCTTAATACCTGGCCGTTATACGGGATAATGACCAGCACATCGACGCCACGGTTGATCATATTCTCGATTTGCGACATTTGCGTCTCTTCGTTGCCGTTAGCGGACTGAACGAACACCTCCGCGCCGAGAGATTCCGCTTTTTTAACAAAGATATCGCGATCTTTTTGCCAGCGCTCCAGGCGTAAGTCATCAATCGCCATGCCGATTTTGACCTCTTTGGCGTGTCCGACAAAGCTTGCAAGCAGGAGAGTAGTGCAGAGCGTTAGGGTCAGGTTCTTTATCTTCATAATTATTAGGCCTTTTTGTAAGGGTATGTGTAGCTGAGATAAAAGAAACGTTCACTGCTGAGACGCAGCAAATTTTTAACGTGGAAAGGCCTGCTGGCAATTACAGATTTTTATCTTCTCATTACGATATTTGGTTTATTTCTGAATTTATGACCGCGATCGGATTTTAAAAAGCGTAACCTATTAATTACATTTGATTCTGGAATGCGCGCCGAAAAATAGTTTGTCTGCGCATTATTTTGCGAGCCAGCGCACAATTGCGCATTCTCTCAATAGCAGTGTGAAATAACGTAATTGAGCAACCTCCAATGTCTATTCACTATTACTCCAGAAGCAAGACCACGCCGCATACCCTGATTATGGAGCTCAATATGCAAGCTTATTTCGACCAACTCGATCGCGTTCGTTTCGAAGGCACGAAAACGACCAATCCTTTAGCATTTCGTCACTACAACCCGGATGAGCTGGTGCTGGGTAAGCGCATGGAAGATCACTTGCGCTTTGCCGCCTGCTACTGGCACACCTTCTGCTGGAACGGTGCCGATATGTTCGGCGTGGGCTCTTTTGACCGTCCATGGCAACAGCCGGGCGAGGCCATTGAGCTGGCGAAGCGTAAAGCCGACGTCGCGTTCGAGTTCTTCCATAAGCTGAACGTGCCGTACTACTGTTTCCACGATGTGGACGTGTCGCCGGAAGGGGCATCGCTGAAAGAGTATCTGAACAATTTCGCGCAGATGGTCGACGTACTGGCTGAAAAACAGCAGCAAAGCGGCGTGAAGCTGCTCTGGGGTACGGCTAACTGCTTTACCAATCCTCGCTATGGCGCGGGTGCGGCAACCAACCCGGACCCGGAAGTCTTCAGCTGGGCGGCAACCCAGGTCGTGACCGCGATGAACGCCACGCATCAGCTGGGCGGTGAGAACTATGTACTCTGGGGTGGTCGTGAAGGCTATGAAACGCTGCTGAATACCGACCTGCGTCAGGAGCGTGAGCAGATTGGTCGCTTTATGCAGATGGTTGTGGACCACAAACACAAAATCGGTTTCCGCGGCACGCTGCTGATTGAGCCAAAACCACAGGAGCCAACCAAACATCAGTATGATTATGATGTCGCCACCGTGTATGGCTTCCTGAAGCAGTTTGGTCTGGAAAAAGAGATCAAAGTGAATATTGAGGCTAACCACGCTACCCTGGCGGGCCACTCGTTCCATCACGAAATTGCCTCTGCGATTGCGCTGGGCATCTTCGGCTCTGTCGATGCTAACCGTGGTGATCCACAGCTGGGCTGGGATACCGACCAGTTCCCGAACAGCGTGGAAGAGAATGCGCTGGTGATGTACGAGATCATCAAAGCGGGCGGTTTCACCACCGGCGGCCTGAACTTCGACGCCAAAGTGCGTCGCCAGAGCACCGACAAATACGATCTGTTCTACGGGCATATTGGCGCGATGGACACCATGGCGCTGGCGCTGAAAGTAGCGGCCCGTATGATTGAAGACGGTGAGCTGGATAAGCGCGTGGCGAAGCGCTACAGCGGCTGGAACAGTGAGCTGGGCCAGCAAATTTTGAAAGGTCAGTTATCGCTTGCGGAGATCGCGAAGTACGCTGAACAGCATCAGCTTGCGCCGCAGCATCAGAGTGGCCATCAGGAGCTGCTGGAAAACCTGGTCAATCACTACCTGTTCGATAAATAACAGCATCCAGGCCCGGTAAGCGCAGCGCCACCGGGCATTTTCGTCAAAGGAGCCACCACATGTATATCGGGATCGATCTTGGCACGTCGGGGGTGAAAGCCATCCTGTTAAGCGAGCAGGGCGATGTATTAGCCACGCACACTGAAAGGTTGCAGGTTTCACGTCCGTATCCGCTTTGGTCGGAACAAGATCCGGAGCAGTGGTGGCAGGCGACAGAGCGTGCGATGAAAGCCTTAGGCGAGCAGCATAGCCTGCGCGACGTGAAGGCACTGGGCATTGCCGGGCAAATGCATGGCGCAACGTTGCTGGATAGTCAGCATCGCGTTCTGCGCCCGGCTATTCTCTGGAACGATGGCCGCTGTGCGGAAGAGTGCGCGATCCTTGAGGAGCGTGTGCCTGCGTCCCGCGAAATTACGGGCAACCTGATGATGCCCGGTTTTACCGCGCCAAAACTCCTGTGGGTGCAGCGTCATGAGCCTGAGATTTTTCGTCAGGTGGCGAAGGTTCTGTTGCCGAAAGACTACCTGCGTTTTCGCATGACGGGGGATTTTGCCAGCGACATGTCTGACGCCGCGGGCACGATGTGGCTCGACGTGGCGAAACGGGACTGGAGCGAGGCGATGCTGGATGCCTGCCAGCTGACGCGCGACCATATGCCTGCGCTGTTTGAAGGCAGTGAAATCACGGGGGCTTTGCAGCCTTCTGTTGCTGAACGCTGGAACATGCCAGCCGTACCTGTCGTCGCCGGCGGCGGCGATAATGCGGCGGGTGCGGTCGGCGTGGGGATGGTCGAGGCAGGGCAGGCCATGCTCTCGCTCGGCACTTCCGGCGTCTATTTTGCCGTCAGTGACGGGTATCGTAGCAACCCGGGAAGCGCCGTACACAGCTTCTGCCACGCGTTGCCGGGTAAATGGCATTTGATGTCGGTGATGCTGAGCGCGGCTTCCTGCCTCGACTGGGCGGCAAAGCTAACCGGAATGGCGGACGTCCCGGCGCTTATCACAGCGGCACAGCAGGCAGATGATAATGCCGGTGCGGTCTGGTTTTTACCGTACCTTTCCGGCGAGCGGACGCCGCATAACAACCCGGAAGCGAAAGGGGTGTTCTTCGGTCTTACCCATCAGCACGGCCCGGCAGAGCTTGCGCGCGCGGTGCTTGAAGGCGTTGGCTATGCTCTGGCGGACGGAATGGATGTCGTGCATGACTGTGGACTGACGCCATCCAGCATTACGTTAATTGGCGGCGGTGCACGAAGCAGCTACTGGCGGCAAATGCTTTCCGATATCAGCGGGTTGCAGCTGGACTATCGTACGGGAGGCGATGTCGGCCCGGCGCTCGGTGCGGCACGGCTGGCGCAAATTGCGCTGAACCCGGATAAACCACTGCACCAGCTTTTGCCCCAGCTGCCGCTTGAACGGCAGCATCGTCCTGATGCGAAAAATCATGCTCGCTATGCTGAAAGACGAGACGTGTTCCGCAAAATCTATCAGCAGCTTTTGCCGCTAATGTCATAAACAGGAGCCGGGTGGCGCTAACGCTTACCCGGCCTACCAGCCTTCAACCGGGTTAGCTTACAAACCTGCGCGTATCGATTCTTTGCAGCAACATTGACAGCAGCAGGCTGACAACCAGCGTAACGGTAAATATCCAGACAATATCCAGCACCGGCCAGCTTTTAAGCTCAACGCCGCGGGTGCGCAGGGCGTGGATCACCAGCGCGTGAAAACCGTAAATGCCCAGCGAGTGGCGAGAGATAAACCCCAGCACCGGAAGCGGGCGGGCATTCAGGGTGTTTTTAACCAGCGTCAGCAGAGAGATCGCGCAGATAAAGACCATCGGCCCGCAGTAGAGATACCAGGTATCGGCAAAGTTGCCGCGCCATTGCAGCTCATGCAGCGTCCCGCGAGAGATAATAAACACACCGACGAGAAACGCGGCCGCGCAAAGCCAGTTCATTCCTCGCTTTTGCGTCTCCATCATGCCAATGGCGCGCCCCAGCATGCCGTACAACACGTAATAAAACGTATCCCCGGTGATATAAAGGTTAACGGGCAGCCATTCAAAGCCATCAATTTTCTGTGAAACGGTATTCGGGTTGGCCACGATCCCGATTATTACCATCAGGGCCAGCAGCATTTTACCGCTGACGTTTTTTACCTGAATTAACGGCGAAACCAGATAGATAACCATTATCGCGAAGAAAAACCACAGATGATAGAACACTGGTTTTTGCAACAAGTTGAGCAGGGAACGTTCAGCGTTAATTGAAGTGAACAGGACGATATAGAGCAGCGAAATGGCGCTGTAAAACAGCAGACAGGAGACAATACGGATGAAATGTCTCGGCTGTGCGCTACGCTCGCCAAAAAAGAGAAAACCGGAAATCATAAAGAACAGCGGGACGCTCACGCGGGAGGCCGAGTTCAGAATATTGGCGACATCCCAGTTAACGGGGCTGATACTGTGCGCGTTCGTGACATACCAGGTCGTTGTGTGGATCATCACCACCATCAGACAGGCTATTCCCCGCAGGTTATCAATCCAGTTAATTTTTGACTGCATCAGTTCCTCTGTATTCCTGATAAAAAAAGTGTGACTGCGATTGTGTAAAACTTTTCCCTTGGAAAATTCTGAGTTTAGCCAGGCTAACTTGTAGGGAGCTGGCGAGATTCGCAGAATGACGGACTTTAATCTATAAACGTGTTGCTACTAAAAATAACAGCCACTGACCAGGGCGGTAATAAAAATGATGATGAAGCGTGGGGTGTCACTCTTTCTGCTGCTCTTATTAACAGGATGCAGTGCTTCTGAGGAGATACCTGTCCAAAAAGCGCAGCAGGGGAAAATGAGCCCGGAGCGTTCCCTGAATATGGAACAGCTGTGCAGGGATCAGGCGGCTCACCGCTATAATTCCGAAGCACAGAAAATTCATATAAACGGCTTCGAGCGCTTTCAGGGCAGCTATGAACTGAAAGGCTATACGGCGCGTAAAGAGGGCTTTGTCTGCTCTTTTGATGCAGACGGCCAGTTTTTACATCTCTCAATGCGTTAAATTGCTCGTATAAGCAGCAACCAGAGCCTTCGCAGGTTCTGGCTGTAGGGCTTATTCCCCAATTTTCCCTAAACAACCCCGTTTCGTACTGTATATCTTGCAGCCAGCGGGTATACTGATCCCTTCCATTTAAAACCACACGTATCCAGCACGAAATACTATGCAAAAGTTTGATACCAAGACCTTCCAGGGCCTGATCCTGACCTTACAGGATTACTGGGCTCGTCAGGGCTGCACCATTGTTCAACCTTTGGACATGGAAGTTGGCGCAGGCACCTCACACCCGATGACCAGCCTGCGCGCGTTAGGGCCAGAGCCAATGGCGACCGCCTATGTGCAGCCATCCCGTCGTCCGACCGATGGCCGTTACGGCGAAAACCCGAACCGTTTGCAGCACTACTATCAGTTCCAGGTGGTGATTAAGCCATCACCCGACAACATTCAGGAACTGTACCTCGGGTCACTGAAAGAGCTGGGTATGGATCCAACCATTCACGACATTCGTTTCGTGGAAGATAACTGGGAAAACCCAACGCTGGGTGCCTGGGGTCTGGGTTGGGAAGTGTGGCTGAACGGCATGGAAGTGACCCAGTTCACTTACTTCCAGCAGGTTGGCGGTCTGGAATGTAAACCGATTACCGGCGAAATCACCTATGGTCTGGAACGTCTGGCCATGTACATTCAGGGCGTAGACAGCGTTTACGACCTGGTCTGGAGCGACGGCCCGCTGGGTAAAACCACCTACGGCGATGTGTTCCATCAGAACGAAGTGGAGCAATCCACCTATAACTTCGAATACGCGGACGTGGACTTCCTGTTCACCTGCTTCGAGCAGTACGAGAAAGAAGCCCAGCAGCTGCTGGCGCTGGAGACTCCGCTGCCGCTGCCTGCCTACGAGCGTATTCTGAAGGCTGCCCACAGCTTCAACCTGCTGGATGCCCGCAAAGCGATCTCCGTGACTGAACGTCAGCGCTACATTCTGCGTATTCGTACCCTGACCAAAGCCGTTGCAGAAGCTTACTACGCGTCCCGTGAAGCCCTTGGCTTCCCGATGTGCAACCGAAACAAATAAGAGGCGGCCATGTCTGAGAAAACTTTTCTGGTGGAAATCGGCACTGAAGAGCTGCCACCAAAAGCCCTGCGCAGCCTGGCTGAATCTTTCGCTGCGAACGTCACTGCTGAGCTGGATAACGCTGGCCTGGCGCACGGTAAAATTGAGTGGTTTGCTGCGCCGCGTCGTCTGGCACTGAAAGTGGCAAACCTGGCGGCGTCCCAGCCGGATCGCGAAGTTGAAAAACGTGGCCCGGCCATTGCTCAGGCGTTCGACGCGGAAGGCAAGCCGAGCAAAGCGGCAGAAGGCTGGGCGCGCGGCTGCGGCATCACCGTTGATCAGGCTGAGCGTCTGACCACCGACAAAGGTGAATGGCTGCTGTACCGTGCCCATGTGAAAGGCGAAAGCGCCGAAGCGCTGCTGCCTGACATGATCGCGACCTCGCTGGCAAAATTGCCGATTCCTAAGCTGATGCGCTGGGGCGCGTCCGACGTACACTTTGTGCGTCCGGTTCACACCGTGACCCTGCTGCTGGGCGATACCGTTATCCCGGCGACCATTCTGGGCGTGGCGTCCGATCGCGTGATCCGCGGCCATCGCTTTATGGGCGAGCCGGAGTTCACTATCGACAATGCTGACCAGTACCCGCAGATCCTGCTGGAGCGCGGCAAGGTCATTGCTGACTACGAACAGCGTAAAGCCAAAATCAAAGCGGACGCAGAAGACGCGGCGCGCAAAATTGGCGGAAACGCTGACCTGAGCGACAGCCTGCTCGAAGAGGTGACCTCGCTGGTCGAATGGCCGGTTGTGCTGACCGCGAAATTCGAAGAGAAATTCCTGGCCGTGCCGGCAGAAGCGCTGGTGTACACCATGAAGGGTGACCAGAAATACTTCCCGGTTTACGCCAACGACGGCAAGCTGCTGCCAAACTTCATCTTCGTGGCGAACATTGAATCGAAAGATCCGAGCCAGATTATCTCCGGTAACGAGAAAGTGGTGCGTCCGCGTCTGGCGGATGCCGAGTTCTTCTTCAATACCGACCGTAAAAAACGTCTGGAAGATAACCTGCCGCGTCTGCAAACCGTACTGTTCCAGCAGCAGCTGGGTACGCTGCGCGACAAGACCGACCGTATCGCGGAGCTGTCCGGCTGGATTGCCCGTGAAATTGGCGCCGACGTTAACCACGCTACCCGTGCGGGCCTGCTCTCCAAGTGCGACCTGATGACCAACATGGTGTTCGAATTTACCGACACCCAGGGCGTGATGGGTATGCACTATGCGCGTCACGATGGCGAAGCGGAAGACGTGGCGGTAGCCCTGAACGAGCAGTATCAGCCGCGCTTTGCCGGTGACGATCTGCCGTCTAACCCGGTTGCCTGCGCTGTGGCGATTGCCGATAAGATGGACACCCTGGCGGGTATCTTCGGTATCGGTCAGCATCCGAAAGGCGATAAAGACCCGTTTGCGCTGCGTCGTGCTGCGCTGGGCGTGCTGCGAATCATCGTAGAGAAGAACCTCAACCTCGATCTGCAAACGCTGACCGAAGAAGCGGTACGTCTGTACGGCGATAAGCTGACCAACGCGAAGGTTGTGGATGATGTTATCGACTTTATGCTCGGTCGTTTCCGCGCGTGGTATCAGGACGAAGGTTACTCCGTTGATACCATTCAGGCGGTGCTGGCGCGTCGTCCGACCCGTCCGGCAGATTTCGATGCGCGTATGAAAGCGGTATCCCACTTCCGTACGCTGGAAGCGGCGTCTGCGCTGGCCGCGGCCAACAAGCGCGTATCCAACATCCTCGCGAAATCCGACGAGACGCTGAACGAGCGCGTCAACGCTGCAACCCTGAAAGAGCCGGAAGAGATTTCTCTGGCGATGCAGGTTGTGGTGCTGCGCGACAAGCTGGAGCCGTACTTCGCGGAAGGTCGCTACCAGGAAGCGCTGGTGGAGCTGGCGGAGCTGCGTGACGTCATCGACGCCTTCTTCGAGAAGGTGATGGTGAACGTGGAAGATAAAGAGCTGCGGATTAACCGTCTCTCGATGCTTGAGAAACTGCGTGAGCTGTTCCTGCGCGTGGCGGATATTTCGCTGCTGCAATAACGTAAAAAACCCGCCCCTGACAGGCGGGAAGAACGGCAACTAAACTTTTTCTCTTCGTAGGCCGGGAAAGCGTAGCGCCTCCCGGCAAAAGCCCGATGGCGCGATGCTTATCGGGCCTACGTTACTTTGAGATACTTTTCCTTATTTACACCCTCTCAAACACCGTCGCGATACCCTGACCCAACCCAATACACATCGTTGCCAGTCCGAACTGGGCATCTTTGCGTTCCATCAGGTTAATCAGCGTGGTACTGATACGCGCCCCGGAGCAGCCCAGCGGGTGACCGAGGGCGATCGCGCCGCCGTTGAGGTTAATCTTCTCGTCGATCTGATCCATCAGCCCCAGATCTTTAATGCACGGCAGGATCTGCGCGGCGAACGCTTCGTTCATCTCAAAGAGGTCGATATCACTTGCGCTCAGCCCCGCTTTTTTCAGCGCCAGTTTTGACGCCGGAACCGGACCGTAACCCATGATGGAAGGATCGCAGCCCACGACTGCCATCGAACGCACGCGGGCGCGTGGCGTCAGGCCTAATTCGCGGGCGCTGCTCTCGCTCATCACCAGCATCGCGGCGGCACCGTCGGACAGGGCAGACGAGGTGCCCGCCGTTACCGTACCGGTGACCGGATCAAACGCCGGACGCAGGGTAGAAAGCGCTTCGACCGTGGTTTCCGGGCGGATAACTTCGTCGTAGCTGAACTGCTTCAGTACGCCGTCTGCGTCGTGACCGCCGGTTGGGATGATCTCATTCTTAAAGGCACCAGACTGCGTGGCGGCCCAGGCGCGGGCATGCGAGCGCGCGGCAAACGCATCCTGCATCTCACGGCTGATGCCGTGCAGACGGGAGAGCATCTCGGCGGTCAGGCCCATCATACCGGCGGCTTTCGCCACGTTGCGGCTCATGCCTGGATGGAAATCGACCCCGTGGCTCATCGGCACGTGGCCCATGTGCTCCACGCCGCCCACCAGACAGGCCTGCGCATCGCCGGTCATGATCATCCGTGCCGCGTCGTGCAGCGCCTGCATCGACGAACCGCAAAGACGGTTGACGGTGACGGCCGGAACCGAATGCGGGATCTCCGCCAGCAGGGACGCGTTACGGGCGATGTTAAAGCCCTGCTCCAGCGTCTGCTGCACGCAGCCCCAGTAAATATCGTCCAGCGCTGCTGGGTCCAGCGCCGGGTTACGCGCCAGCAGGCTACGCATCAGGTGCGCGGAGAGATCTTCCGCGCGCACGTTACGGAACGCACCGCCTTTTGAACGGCCCATCGGGGTGCGAATCGCATCAACAATGACAACCTTTTCCATTGTGACTCCTTAAGCCGTTTTCAGTTCGCCAACCGGACGGGCTGGCTCAACTGCTGGGTAGTAGGGTTCGTTATGGCGCGCTTTGTTACGCAGCCCTTCCGGCACCTCATAAAGCGGGCCGAGGTGCTGGTACTGCTGAGCCATATCGAGATAGCGGGCGCTGCCGAGCGTATCCAGCCAGCGGAACGCGCCTCCGTGGAACGGAGGGAAGCCGAGGCCGTACACCAGCGCCATATCCGCTTCTGCCGGGCTGGCGATAATGCCTTCTTCGAGGCAGCGCACCACTTCGTTGACCATTGGGATCATCATCCGTGCGATGATCTCATCGTCGGTGAAGTCGCGTTTTGGCTGACTGACGTCGGCCAGCAGGCCATCCACCGCCGGATCTTCTTCTTTCTTCGGTTTGCCTTTGCTGTCTTCTTTATAGCGCCAGAAGCCCAGACCGTTTTTCTGCCCGAAGCGGTTGGCGTCGAACAGGGCATCAATGGCGTCGCGATAATCTTTCTGCATGCGCTGCGGGAAGCCCGCCGCCATCACCGCCTGCGCGTGATGGGCAGTGTCGATGCCGACAACGTCCAGCAGATACGCCGGGCCCATCGGCCAGCCGAACTGTTTTTCCATCACTTTGTCGATTTTGCGGAAGTCTGCGCCGTCGCGCAGCAGCTGGCTGAAACCGGCGAAGTACGGGAACAGCACGCGGTTAACGAAGAAGCCCGGGCAGTCGTTAACCACGATCGGCGTTTTGCCCATCTTGCTCGCCCACGCCACCACTTTGGCGATGGTTTCGTCGGAGGTTTTTTCCCCTCGGATCACTTCGACCAGCGGCATGCGGTGCACCGGGTTAAAGAAGTGCATCCCGCAGAAGTTTTCCGGACGCTTCAGCACGCTCGCCAGTTCGCTGATAGGAATGGTGGAGGTGTTAGAGGCCAGCACGGTTTCCGGACGCACCTTGTCTTCGGTTTCGGCCAGCACCGCTTTTTTCACTTTCGGGTTCTCGACGACCGCTTCAACCACCACGTCCACACGGTCGAAACCGCTGTATTCCAGCACTGGCTGGATGGTGGAGATCACGCCTGCAAGCTTCAGACCATCAATTTTGCCGCGCTCAAGCTGTTTATTCAGCAGCTTGGCCGCTTCGGTCATGCCCAGCGTCAGGGATTTCTCGTTGATGTCCTTCATCACCACCGGCACGCCTTTCCAGGCAGACTGGTAGGCGATGCCGCCCCCCATAATGCCCGCGCCGAGTACCGCCGCGTGTTTTGGCGTTTCAACGTTTTTGGTGAGTTGTTTGGCTTTGCCTTTCACGAACTGATCGTTAAGGAAGATACCAACCAGCGCGCGGGCTTCGTTGGTGTGCGCCAGCGGGACAAAGCTCTGGTTTTCAAGCTTCAGAGCGTCATCACGGCCCAGACGGGCTGCCGCTTCAATGGTTTTCACCGCCGTGATCGGCGCCGGGTAGTGTTTACCCGCCGTCTGCATCACCATGCCTTTGGCGATGGTGAAGCTCATGGTGGCTTCAATTTTGCTGAGCTTTAATGGCTCCAGCTTTGGCTGACGTTTGGCTTTCCAGTCGAGATCGCCGTTAATCGCCTGACGGAGGATGGCGATAGCACCCTCAATCAGTTTTTCAGGCTTAACCACGCCGTCCACCAGGCCGATTTTCTGCGCCTGTTCTGCGCCGACATCTTTACCCGCGGCAATGATCTCCAGCGCGCTGTCGGCACCCAGCATGCGCGGCATACGCACGGAACCGCCAAAGCCCGGCATGATGCCCAGCTTGGTTTCCGGCAGGCCGATGCGCAGGTCCGGCGTCGCCAGACGGTAGTCGGTCGCCAGCACGCACTCGCAGCCACCGCCCAGCGCGTAGCCGTTAACGGCGGAAAGGGTCGGGACAGGCAGATCTTCCAGACGATTAAAAACGCTGTTGGCAAAGTGCAGCCACTGGCTCAGCTGTTCTTCGGGCACCAGGAACAGCGACAGGAATTCGGTGATATCCGCGCCAACGATAAAGGCCGCTTTGTTGGAGCGCAGCAGCAGCCCTTTCAAATCTGATTGCTTTTCAAGTACATCCAGCGCCTGGCCAAGACTGGCCACCGTCGCGGTATCAAGCTTGTTCACTGAGCCGGGGGCATCGAACACCAGTTCGGCAATGCCATCTTCCAGCCAGTCTACGTACAGGGTGTCGCCTTTGTAGAGCATGTCGGTCTCCTGAATCCAGCAATTGGATCTGGTCATACCAGATGAAACGGAGTGTGGAATTTATGTTAATAAAATGCAAATTAGTCATTAAGAAATTGCTGCGCTGATCACGGTCGGTGGAAATCACGCAGCCGCAGTGAGGTGTGCTAAGATGCGATGACTTGAGGTCAATAAAACGAAAGGAAGAATGATGGACTCACTGGCTTCGCTTTATAAAAATCATATCGTTACCCTACAGGAACGTACCCGCGATGTACTGGCCCGCTTCAAGCTGGATGCCCTGCTGATCCACTCCGGCGAGCTGATGAATACTTTTCTTGATGACCATGCTTATCCCTTCAAGGTTAACCCGCAGTTTAAAGCCTGGGTGCCTGTCACGCAGGTTCCAAATTGCTGGCTGCTGGTGGATGGCGTGAACAAGCCGAAACTGTGGTTCTACCTGCCGGTCGATTACTGGCACAACGTGGAGCCGCTGCCGACCTCATTCTGGACCGAAGAAATTGACGTGATTGCGCTGCCAAAAGCAGACGGCATTGGCAGCCAGCTGCCAGCGGCGCGCGGCAACATCGGCTACATTGGTCCGGTTCCTGAGCGTGCGCTGGGTCTGGATATTCCGGCAGATAAACTCAACCCGAAAGGCGTGCTGGATTATCTGCACTACTATCGCGCCTACAAGACCGACTACGAACTTTACTGCATGCGTGAAGCGCAAAAAACGGCGGTGAATGGCCACCGTGCGGCGCACGAAGCGTTCCAGTCCGGTATGAGCGAGTTCGATATTAATCAGGCCTACCTGACGGCGACCGGCCACCGCGATACCGACGTGCCGTACAGCAACATCGTGGCGCTGAATGAACATGCCTCGGTCCTGCACTACACCAAACTGGATCATCAGGTTCCGGCTGAGATGCGCAGCTTCCTGCTGGACGCGGGGGCTGAGTACAATGGTTATGCGGCAGACCTGACCCGTACCTGGGCGGCGAATGCGGACACCGATTTTGCGCAATTGATCAAAGACGTGAACGACGAACAGCTGGCGCTGATTGGCACCATGAAGGCCGGAACCAGCTACGTGGATTATCACATCCAGTTCCATCAGCGCATCGCTAAACTGCTGCGTAAGCATCAGATTGTCAAAGACATGAGCGAAGAGGCGATGGTTGAGAACGATCTGACCGGGCCATTTATGCCGCATGGTATCGGTCACCCGCTGGGTTTGCAGGTTCATGACGTCGCGGGCTTTATGCAGGATGATACCGGTACGCACCTGGCGGCACCGTCTAAATATCCTTATCTGCGCTGCACCCGCGTTCTGGCGCCGCGTATGGTATTGACCATCGAGCCGGGCATCTACTTTATTGAATCCCTGCTGGCACCGTGGCGCGAAGGGCAATTCAGCAAGCACTTCAACTGGGAGAAAATTGAAGCGCTGAAGCCGTATGGCGGCATTCGTATCGAGGATAACGTGGTTATTCACGAGAACAGCATTGAGAACATGACGCGAGATCTGAAGCTGGCCTGATGGAAAGCTGGCTGATACCGGCCGAGCCGGTCACCTTTGTTGAGGAAATCAAGAAAAGCCGCTTTATCACGCTGCTGGCGCATACCGACGGCGTGGAGGCGGCGAAGGCGTTCGTCGAGTCCGTCCGCGCGCAGCACCCCGATGCCCGCCATCACTGTGTGGCGTGGGTCGCAGGGCCGCCAGACGACTCACAGCAGCTCGGGTTTTCTGACGACGGTGAACCGGCGGGTACGGCCGGAAAACCGATGCTATCCCAGTTAATGGGCAGCGGCGTGGGTGAAATCACCGCCGTTGTTGTCCGCTACTACGGGGGCATTTTGTTAGGCACCGGAGGGCTGGTTAAAGCCTAC
Organism: Enterobacter cloacae complex sp. SHL018; assembly: GCF_049237905.1. Taxonomy (NCBI): domain Bacteria; kingdom Pseudomonadati; phylum Pseudomonadota; class Gammaproteobacteria; order Enterobacterales; family Enterobacteriaceae; genus Enterobacter; species Enterobacter cloacae complex sp. SHL018. The sequence continues at coordinate 2,468 of NZ_JBMKJE010000009.1, read as the reverse complement.
GGAGGTGGTGTCCAGCAGGCGCTTAATCTGCTGATAACAACCCGCAAAACGCCACTTACGGAATATACTTTGTTATGCGATTACGCCCAGCTATCGGGTATCGAAGCACTGCTTAAACAGTTTAACGGTGTCATCGCACACAGTGATTATCAGGCAATGGTGCAATTACGCGTGGCGCTTCCTCAGGCGGAACTGGCTGCTTTTTCAGCAAAACTTGCTGATTTTAGTCGCGGTTCATTGCAATTACTGCCGATTGAAGAATAATCCCCACCTCACAATTTTGAATACCTAAGGAAGCGGCAGAGATGCATTTTCGTGCCATTACCCGAATCGTTGGATTGCTGGTCATACTTTTCTCCGGGACAATGATCATTCCCGGACTGGTGGCGCTCATCTACCGGGACGGCGCGGGGCGTGCATTTACGCAAACCTTTTTTGTCGCGCTGACGATTGGCTCCCTGCTGTGGTGGCCAAACCGCCGTGAGAAAGGTGAACTGAAATCCCGGGAGGGGTTTCTGATTGTGGTCCTGTTCTGGACGGTACTGGGAAGCGTGGGTGCGCTGCCGTTTATCTTCTCCGAACAACCGAATCTCACCGTCACGGATGCGTTTTTTGAATCGTTCTCCGGATTAACGACCACCGGCGCCACCACGCTTGTGGGGCTGGATTCGCTCCCGCATGCGATTCTCTTTTACCGGCAGATGCTCCAGTGGTTCGGCGGTATGGGGATCATCGTCCTGGCGGTAGCTATCCTGCCCATTCTGGGCGTCGGGGGGATGCAGCTTTACCGGGCGGAGATGCCCGGCCCGCTGAAAGATAACAAGATGCGCCCGCGTATTGCGGAGACGGCGAAAACCCTGTGGCTTATCTATGTCCTGCTGACGGTGGCCTGCGCGCTGGCGCTGTGGTTTGCCGGGATGCCTGCGTTTGATGCCATTGGGCATAGCTTTGCGACTATTGCTATCGGCGGGTTCTCCACCCACGATGCCAGCGTCGGCTACTTCGACAGCCCGACAATCAATACCATCATTGCCATCTTTTTGCTGATCTCAGGCTGTAACTACGGTCTACACTTCTCGTTGCTTAGCGGAAGGAGCCTGAAGGTGTACTGGCGCGACCCGGAATTCCGGATGTTTATTGGCGTCCAGCTGACCCTGGTGGTTATCTGTACCCTGGTACTGTGGTTCCACGATGTTTATAACTCGGCGGTCACGACCCTGAACCAGGCCTTCTTCCAGGTGGTATCGATGGCGACAACCGCTGGTTTCACCACGGACAGTATTGCGCGTTGGCCACTGTTCCTGCCGGTGCTGCTGTTGTGCTCTGCGTTTATCGGCGGTTGCGCCGGGTCAACGGGCGGCGGTCTGAAGGTGATCCGCATTCTGCTGCTGTTCAAGCAGGGGAACCGTGAGCTGAAACGTCTGGTCCACCCGAATGCGGTTTACAGTATTAAGCTGGGGAACCGCGCGCTGCCGGAGCGCATCCTCGAAGCGGTGTGGGGATTCTTCTCCGCTTATGCGCTGGTCTTTATTGTCAGTATGCTGGCGATTATCGCCACGGGCGTGGATGATTTCTCTGCCTTCGCCTCTGTGGTGGCAACGTTAAACAACCTGGGGCCGGGGCTGGGCGTCGTGGCGGATAACTTCGCCAGTATGAACCCGGTGGCGAAGTGGATCTTAATCGCCAATATGCTGTTTGGGCGTCTTGAGGTCTTTACGCTGCTGGTGCTGTTTACCCCAACATTCTGGCGTGAGTAAGGAGACATTGGTGAAAACGTTAATTCTTTTCTCAACGCGTGACGGACAAACGCGTGAGATTGCTTCATATCTGGCTTCCGAACTCAAAGAGCTGGGCATTTATTCTGATGTGGTGAACCTGAATCGCACAGAGCAGATTGCCTGGCAGGATTACGACCGCGTGGTCATTGGCGCTTCAATTCGTTACGGCCATTTCCATCCGGCGCTGGATCGCTTTGTGAAAAAGCATACGGCGGAGCTCGCTCAACTGCCTGGCGCGTTTTACTCGGTCAACCTGGTTGCCCGTAAAGCGGAGAAGCGTACGCCGCAGACCAACAGCTATACGCGCAAGTTTTTGCTAAGTTCGCCATGGCAGCCCGATATCTGTTCTGTCTTTGCTGGCGCGCTGCGTTACCCGCGTTACCGCTGGTATGACCGCTTTATGATCCGCCTGATCATGAAAATGACGGGCGGGGAAACGGATACGCGTAAAGAAGTGGTTTATACCGACTGGGCCCAGGTCGCCAGTTTTGCCCGTGAAATTGCGCGTTTAACGGACGATGCGCGGGATAAATAAGCGTTGAGTTTGAAAAGTGAGCGAACGAAATTTTTTTTGTATTTAGTGCTTGTCACTTCAGAAGAACTCCCTATAATGCGCCTCCACTGACACGGAACAACGGCACGCAAGCCGCCGGGTCAGCAGAGAAAAGCAAAACAAACGCTTGACTCTGA
>NZ_JBMKJE010000008.1:0-111148 GCF_049237905.1 Enterobacter cloacae complex sp. SHL018 | reverse complement strand
TGGTCCCACCTGACCCCATGCCGAACTCAGAAGTGAAACGCCGTAGCGCCGATGGTAGTGTGGGGTCTCCCCATGTGAGAGTAGGGAACTGCCAGGCATCAATCAAGAAGAACCCCGTACCGTAAGGTGCGGGGTTTTTTGCTTTGTACGTTCTGAAAAGTCGGGTGGTGGCCCAGCTTTACCCGCCCTACATGCTCTCCCTCCTTGAAACTTTCTCACCTTTCGCTTGCAGACTCGACATTAACCCCGTTTCTGGGTATCGTTAGCTGTCTGGATGTCTAAACGTTTATACGTATGCTGTGAGGATTTAAGGTTATGCCGATTCGGGTGCAGGACGAGCTACCAGCCGTCAATTTCTTGCGTGAAGAGAATGTCTTCGTAATGACAACTTCGCGTGCTTCTGGTCAGGAAATTCGCCCGCTGAAGGTGCTGATCCTTAATCTGATGCCAAAGAAGATCGAAACGGAGAACCAGTTCCTGCGTTTGCTCTCCAACTCTCCGCTTCAGGTTGATATCCAGCTGCTGCGCATTGACGCGCGTGAGTCACGCAACACGCCTGCTGAGCATCTGAATAACTTCTACTGTAATTTTGAAGATATTCGCGATGAGAATTTCGATGGACTGATCGTCACCGGCGCACCGCTGGGTCTGGTGGAATTTAATGACGTTGCCTACTGGCCACAGATCAGGCAGGTGCTGGAGTGGGCAAAAGATCACGTCACGTCCACCTTGTTTGTCTGTTGGGCGGTACAGGCCGCGCTGAATATCCTCTATGGCATTCCCAAGCAAACCCGCAGCGACAAACTTTCTGGCGTATACGAACACCACATTCTTCACCCGCATGCGCTGCTGACGCGTGGTTTCGATGACACTTTCCTGGCCCCGCATTCTCGCTACGCCGATTTTCCGGCACAGCTGATCCGCGATTACACCGACCTGGAAATCCTGGCCGAAACGGAAGACGGCGATGCCTACCTGTTCGCCAGTAAAGACAAACGCATCGCGTTCGTTACCGGCCATCCTGAGTACGATCCGCATACCCTCGCCTCAGAGTATTTTCGTGACGTTGAAGCGGGTCTGAATCCGGATGTCCCGTACAACTATTTCCCGAAAAATGATCCGCAAAACACGCCTCGGGCAACCTGGCGTAGCCACGGAAATTTGCTGTTTACCAACTGGCTCAACTATTACGTCTACCAGATTACACCGTACGATCTGCGCCACATGAATCCGACGCTGGAGTAATCGTCTGCATTAAACGATCCTAAAGCGTTTCAGCTATTCAGATCAGGCACCTTCGGGTGCCTTTTTTATTTCCGAAATCCAACTCAACATCGAAGAAAACTTTAATTCCATATTAATCATACAGTTGTGATTAGATATAAATTAAAATGGAAATTGTTTTTGATTTTGGGAAAATTATAGATAGTCTTAATTCTGCTGAGCGAAAACTACACAACGATCTTTCGCTCGCGTCGGGGGCGTGATTTTGGATCTTTGATGAGGAGCAGAACGATGACTCAACAGGCAACAACGGTCGATGAACTGACCTTTACCCAGCCGAATGGTGAACAAGAACAGCAAGTTTTGACGGCAGAAGCGGTAGAGTTTCTGACTGAACTGGTGACTCGCTTTACGCCACAGCGTAATAAACTGCTGGCGGCGCGCATTCATCAACAGCAGGAGATCGATAACGGCAAGTTGCCAGGGTTTATTTCGGAAACCGCTTCCATTCGTCATGGTGAATGGAAAATCCGCGGAATCCCTGAAGATTTACAGGATCGTCGCGTAGAGATCACCGGTCCGGTAGAGCGCAAAATGGTGATCAACGCCATGAATGCCAACGTCAAAGTATTTATGGCGGACTTCGAAGATTCCCTCGCGCCGGACTGGCAGAAAGTTATCGACGGGCAGATCAACCTGCGCGACGCCGTCAACGGCACCATCAGCTATACCAACGAAGCCGGTAAAATTTACCAGCTCAAACCGAATCCGGCGGTGCTGATCTGCCGCGTACGCGGTCTGCATTTGCCAGAAAAACACGTCACCTGGCGCGGAGAAGCGATTCCGGGCAGCCTGTTCGACTTTGCGCTGTACTTCTTTCACAACTATAAAAACCTGCTGGCGAAAGGCAGCGGCCCCTATTTCTATCTGCCGAAAACCCAGTCCTGGCAGGAAGCGGCGTGGTGGAGTGAAGTTTTCAGCTACGCAGAAGACCGCTTTGGCCTGCCGCGCGGCACCATTAAGGCCACGCTGCTGATTGAAACCCTGCCTGCCGTATTCCAGATGCATGAGATCCTCCATGCGCTGCGTGACCATATTGTGGGCCTGAACTGCGGCCGTTGGGATTACATCTTCAGCTACATCAAAACCCTGAAAAACCATGCCGACCGGGTATTGCCGGATCGTCAGGTTGTCACCATGGATAAACCGTTCCTCAGCGCCTACTCGCGCCTGCTGATTAAGACCTGCCACAAACGCGGCGCCTTTGCGATGGGCGGTATGGCGGCGTTTATCCCGAGCAAAGATGCAGAGCGTAACAATCAGGTGCTCAACAAGGTGAAAGCCGATAAAGAGCTGGAAGCCCGTAATGGCCACGACGGGACGTGGATTGCCCATCCTGGTCTGGCCGATACGGCGATGGAAGTCTTTAACCGCGTACTCGGCGACAACAAAAACCAGCTGTTTGTCACCCGTGAAGACGATGCGCCAATCGCAGAAGAACAGTTGCTGGCGCCGTGTGCGGGCGAACGCACGGAAGAGGGAATGCGCGCCAACATTCGCGTCGCCGTGCAGTACATCGAGGCATGGATCTCAGGCAACGGCTGCGTGCCGATCTACGGCCTGATGGAAGATGCCGCCACGGCGGAAATTTCACGTACCTCCATCTGGCAGTGGATCCATCATCAAAAAACGCTCAGCAACGGCAAACCGGTAACCAAAGCCCTGTTCCGTCAGATGCTGGCCGAAGAGATGCGGGTCATCCAGGACGAACTGGGCGAGCACCGCTTCAGCAGTGGGCGTTTTGACGATGCCGCACGTCTGATGGAGCAAATCACCACCTCTGATGACTTAATCGACTTCCTGACCCTGCCGGGCTACCGCTTCCTGGCGTAATTCACCACATAACAATATGGAGCATCTGCACATGAAAACCCGTACCCAACAGATCGAAGAGTTACAAAAAGAGTGGACCCAACCGCGCTGGGAAGGCATTCGCCGTCCGTACAGCGCAGAGGAAGTGGTGAAGTTACGCGGCTCGGTTAACCCTGAATGTACGCTGGCGCAGAACGGCGCGGGGAAAATGTGGGATCTGCTGCATGGGGGGTCTAAAAAAGGCTATATCAACAGCCTCGGCGCGCTGACCGGCGGTCAGGCATTGCAGCAGGCGAAGGCCGGCATTGAGGCTATCTATCTTTCCGGCTGGCAGGTCGCGGCGGATGCTAACCTGGCCGCCAGCATGTATCCGGATCAATCTCTTTATCCGGCGAACTCGGTGCCGTCAGTGGTGGATCGGATCAACAATACCTTCCGCCGTGCGGATCAGATCCAGTGGGCCGCGGGTATCGAACCCCACGATCCGCGTTTTATCGACTATTTCCTGCCGATCGTCGCCGATGCGGAAGCCGGTTTCGGCGGCGTGCTGAACGCCTTTGAGCTGATGAAATCCATGATTGAGGCCGGTGCAGCGGCCGTTCACTTTGAAGATCAGCTGGCGTCGGTGAAGAAGTGCGGGCATATGGGCGGGAAAGTGCTGGTGCCAACCCAGGAAGCGATCCAGAAGCTGGTTGCCGCGCGTCTGGCTGCTGACGTGCTCGGCGTGCCGACGCTGGTGATTGCCCGTACCGATGCGGACGCGGCGGACCTGATCACCTCTGACTGCGACCCGTATGACAGCGAATTCATTACCGGCGAACGTACCAGCGAAGGGTTCTATCGCACACATGCCGGTATTGAACAGGCGATCAGCCGCGGCCTGGCGTATGCCCCTTACGCCGACCTGGTCTGGTGTGAAACCTCCACGCCGGATCTGGCGCTGGCGAAGCGCTTTGCCGATGCGATTCATGCGAAGTATCCGGGCAAGCTGCTGGCCTATAACTGTTCGCCGTCCTTCAACTGGCAAAAGAATCTGGACGATACGACCATCGCCAGCTTCCAGCAGCAATTGTCAGATATGGGCTACAAGTACCAGTTCATCACTCTGGCGGGTATCCACAGCATGTGGTTCAACATGTTCGACCTGGCGCACGCCTACGCGCAGGGCGAAGGCATGAAGCACTATGTTGAGAAGGTTCAGCAGCCAGAATTTGCGGCGGGCAAAGAAGGATATACCTTCGTTTCGCACCAGCAGGAAGTGGGAACCGGCTACTTCGATAGTGTGACCACGATTATTCAGGGCGGGGCCTCCTCCGTCACGGCATTAACGGGCTCGACGGAAGAAGCACAGTTCTAATCTTTTCCCCCTCTCCCCCCTCGGGGAGAGGGTTGGGGTGAGGGGGAATATATGTCGCGTGGTCTGGAATTACTGATTGCCCAAACTATTTTGCAGGGCTTCGATGCCCAGTATGGCCGCTTTCTGGAAGTCACCTCCGGCGCGCAACAGCGTTTTGAGCACGCCGACTGGCATGCGGTTCAGCAGGCCATGAAGCAGCGTATCCATCTTTATGATCACCACGTAGGTCTGGTGGTGGAGCAACTGCGCTGTATCACCGACGGTAAAAGCCCGGATGCGGATTTTTTACTGCGCGTGAAAGAGCATTACACCCATCTGTTACCCGACTACCCGCGCTTCGAGATTGCGGAGAGCTTTTTCAACTCCGTCTATTGCCGGTTATTTGACCACCGCTCATTATCTCCTGAGCGGTTATTTATCTTCAGCTCCCAGCCGGAGCGCCGCTTCCGTACCATTCCGCGTCCGCTGGCGAAAGATTTCTTTCCCGATCGCGGCTGGGAAAAGCTCCTGCACCGCGTCTTAACGGATTTGCCGCTGCGCCTGCCGTGGGAGAATAAACCCCGGGATATCGGCTATATCTACGCATATCTCAGTGAAACCTTCGGCGAGGCGGTGCTCAGCCGCAGCCATTTGCAGGTTGCCAACGAGCTTTTCTACCGGAATAAGGCCGCCTGGCTGGTGGGCAAACTGGTTACGCCGACAGCTATCGTGCCGTTTCTGCTGCCGATTCACCGTACCGACGACGGGGAACTGTTTGTCGATACCTGCCTGACCACCGGCGCCGAGGCCAGCATCGTATTTGGCTTCGCCCGTTCCTATTTCATGGTCTATGCCCCACTGCCTGCCGCCCTGGTGGAGTGGCTGCGCGAGATCCTGCCGGGCAAAACCACCGCCGAGCTGTATATGGCGATTGGCTGTCAGAAGCATGCCAAAACGGAAAGTTATCGGGAATACCTGCGTTATGTCACCACGGCTGATGAGCAGTTTATCGAAGCGCCGGGTATACGCGGCATGGTGATGCTGGTTTTCACACTGCCGGGCTTCGACCGCGTGTTTAAGGTGATTAAGGATAAATTCGCCCCGCAGAAAGAGATGACCGCCGCTCACGTCCGCGCCTGCTATCAGCTGGTTAAAGAGCACGATCGCGTCGGGCGGATGGCGGATACCCAGGAGTTTGAAAACTTTGTGCTGGATAAGCAGCAGATCGATCCGGCGCTGATGTCGCTGCTAATGCAGGAAGCGCCGACGAAAATTACCGATCTTGGCGATAAGATTGCGATTAGCCATCTCTATATCGAACGCCGGATGGTGCCGCTAAATATCTGGCTGGAGCAATCCGAAGGCCAGGCTTTACGAGACGCCATTGAAGAGTACGGCAATGCGATTCGCCAGCTCGCCGCCGCCAATATTTTCCCCGGCGACATGCTGTTTAAAAACTTCGGCGTCACCCGTCACGGGCGGGTGGTGTTCTACGATTACGATGAAATTTGCTACATGACCGAGGTGAACTTCCGCGATATCCCGCCGCCGCGCTACCCGGAAGATGAACTGTCCAGCGAGCCGTGGTACAGCGTATCGCCGGGCGATGTGTTTCCGGAGGAGTTTCGCCACTGGCTTTGTGCCGACCCGCGCATCGGGCCGCTATTCGAAGAGATGCATGCCGATCTGTTCCGCGCCAGCTACTGGCGCGGGCTGCAAACGCGGATCAAAAATGGGCACGTGGAAGATGTCTATGCTTACCGCCGCAAGCAGCGGTTTTGCATCCGCTTTTCTCCCTCTCCCTGTGGGAGAGGGCCGGGGTGAGGGCATCAGGCGGCAATGCACGTTTAACGAATCCCACCATACGCCAGCGTCACCTCTTTCGCGGCCTTAATCACCATCGCGCCCAGCTCGGTGACGCGGTCGTCGGTCATACGTGAAATCGGCCCGGAGATGGAGATGGCGGCAAACGGCTCGCGGTGCTCGTCAAAAATACAGGATGCCAGGCAGCGCAGGCCCAGCGCATGCTCCTCATCATCAAACGAATAGCCGCGCTTGCGGGTCAGGGCTAGATCTTCTTTCAGATGCACGGGCGACACCAGCGTGGCGTGAGTATAGGCGTGCAGCCCTTTACGGTGCAGCAGCCCCGTTACCTGCTCTTCGCTCAGCTGCGAGAGAAACGCTTTCCCTGCGCCAGAGGCGTGCATCGGCAGCTTGCCGCCAATCGGTGCGGACATGCGCATCAGCTGTGTACACTGCACCTGGTCGATGATAATCGCCTGGTGATCGCTCTGATCCAGCACGGCCAGGTTTACCGTCTCGCCGGACTCCTCCATCAGCTTGCGCAGAATCGGGTGGACAATCGCCAGCAGGTTGCGGCTTTGCAGGAAGCTGCTGCCGACAATAAATGCATGCGCCCCCACCGCCCAGTGTCCCAGCTCGCCCACCTGACGCACGAAGCCCAGCTGCTGCATGGTGGTCAGCAGACGGTGCGTGGTGGAGTTCGGCAGGCCAGCCTGCTGCGCCAGCTCCGTCAGGGCCACGCTACCATGCGATTCGGCTATCCATTCCAGCAGCTTCAGGCCGCGCGTCAGGGATTGAACCTGTCCGCCAGGTTGTGCAGCGGTGGTTGCAGCAGGTTTTCTGCCGCGTTTAGCGGGAACGGTCGTAACCATGACGAACTCCTTTTTCTGTATCGTGGAAATCATTTTCGTTTTATTTGGTGGTTTTGCAACCGCTTTCCTGACTGATCGGAGGAGTGATAGTGAACATGTCTCATGTTACCGCTGTGTGACTTTTCGACCCTGCGAGATTATGCCAGTATGGAACGCAGCCTTTTGGCCATGTTGAGCGTTGTCGGGAGCAAGTGTGAGCAGCAAAGTAGAGCAACTGCGTGCGCAGTTAAATGAACGAATTCTGGTGCTGGACGGCGGCATGGGCACCATGATCCAGGGCTATCGTCTGAGTGAAGACGATTTCCGCGGCGAGCGCTTTGCCGACTGGCCTTGTGACCTGAAAGGGAACAATGACCTGCTGGTGTTAAGCAAACCGTCAGTTATCAGGGATATCCACAACGCTTACTTCGAAGCGGGTGCGGATATTGTAGAAACCAACACCTTCAACTCGACAACCATCGCCATGGCGGATTACCAGATGGAATCCCTGTCGGCGGAGATCAACTTTGAAGCGGCGAAGCTGGCGCGCGCCTGCGCCGACGAATGGACGGTCCGTACGCCGGACAAGCCGCGCTACGTGGCCGGGGTGCTTGGCCCGACCAACCGCACCGCGTCGATTTCTCCGGACGTCAACGACCCGGCGTTTCGGAACATCACGTTTGACCAGCTGGTGGCCGCGTATCGTGAGTCCACTAAAGCGCTGGTGGAAGGCGGCTCCGACCTGATCCTGATTGAAACCGTATTCGACACCCTCAACGCCAAAGCGGCAATTTACGCGGTGAAAGAGGAGTTCGAGGCGCTGGGCGTCGACCTGCCGATCATGATTTCCGGCACCATCACCGATGCCTCGGGGCGCACGCTTTCCGGCCAGACAACCGAAGCGTTTTATAACTCCCTGCGCCACGCCGACGCGCTCTCCTTCGGCCTGAACTGCGCGCTGGGGCCGGACGAGCTGCGCCAGTACGTGCAGGAGCTTTCGCGCATCGCAGAGTGCTACGTCACCGCCCACCCGAACGCCGGTCTGCCGAACGCGTTTGGTGAGTACGATCTGGATGCCGACACCATGGCGGCGCAAATCCGCGAATGGGCCGAATCTGGTTTCCTCAACATCGTCGGCGGCTGCTGCGGCACCACGCCTGAGCATATCGCCGCCATGAGCCGCGCCGTCGCCGGGCTTCCACCGCGCAAGCTACCCGAGCTTCCGGTAGCCTGTCGTCTGTCCGGCCTGGAGCCGTTGACCATTGGCGACGACAGCCTGTTTGTGAACGTGGGTGAACGTACTAACGTTACCGGTTCTGCGAAGTTCAAGCGCCTGATCAAAGAAGAGAAGTACAGCGAAGCGCTGGACGTTGCCCGCCAGCAGGTGGAAAGCGGCGCGCAGATTATCGATATCAACATGGACGAGGGGATGCTCGACGCCGAAGCGGCAATGGTGCGTTTCCTCAATCTGATTGCCGGTGAGCCGGATATCGCCCGCGTGCCGATCATGATTGACTCTTCCAAATGGGAAGTCATCGAAAAAGGGCTGAAGTGCATTCAGGGCAAAGGCATCGTTAACTCCATCTCGATGAAAGAGGGCGTCGATACCTTTATCCACCACGCGAAGCTGGTCCGTCGCTACGGAGCCGCCGTGGTGGTGATGGCCTTCGATGAAGTGGGCCAGGCCGATACCCGCGAGCGCAAGATTGAGATTTGCCGCCGCGCGTACAAAATTTTGACCGAAGAGGTGGGCTTCCCGCCGGAAGACATCATCTTCGACCCGAACATCTTCGCCGTCGCGACCGGCATCGAAGAGCACAACAACTACGCCCAGGACTTTATCGGCGCGTGTGAAGACATTAAACGCGAGCTACCGCATGCGCTGATCTCCGGCGGCGTGTCAAACGTGTCGTTCTCGTTCCGCGGCAACGACCCGGTGCGTGAGGCGATCCACGCCGTATTCCTCTACTACGCCATCCGCAACGGGATGGACATGGGGATCGTCAACGCCGGCCAGCTGGCAATTTACGACGATCTGCCAGCCGAGCTGCGCGACGCCGTAGAAGACGTGATCCTCAATCGTCGTGACGACGCCACCGAACGCATGCTGGATCTGGCGGAAAAATACCGCGGCAGTAAATCTGACGAATCAGCCAACGTTCAACAGGCCGAATGGCGCTCCTGGGATGTGAATAAGCGTCTGGAATACTCGCTGGTAAAAGGCATTACCGAGTTTATCGAGCAGGATACCGAGGAAGCGCGTCAGCAGGCCGCCCGTCCGATTGAAGTGATCGAAGGGCCGCTGATGGACGGCATGAACGTGGTCGGCGATCTGTTCGGCGAGGGCAAAATGTTCCTGCCGCAGGTGGTGAAATCCGCCCGCGTCATGAAGCAGGCGGTGGCGTATCTGGAACCCTTTATCGAAGCCAGCAAAGAGAAGGGCTCCAGTAACGGTAAAATGGTCATCGCCACCGTGAAGGGCGACGTACACGACATCGGCAAAAACATCGTTGGCGTGGTGTTGCAGTGTAATAACTACGAAATTATCGATCTTGGCGTGATGGTCCCGGCGGATAAAATCCTCAGGACCGCGCGCGAAGTGAATGCGGATCTGATTGGTCTTTCCGGGCTGATTACGCCTTCGCTTGACGAAATGGTCAACGTGGCAAAAGAGATGGAGCGCCAGGGCTTTACCATTCCACTGCTGATTGGCGGGGCAACCACCTCGAAAGCCCACACGGCGGTGAAAATCGAGCAGAACTACAGTGGGCCGACGGTGTATGTTCAAAACGCCTCGCGCACTGTGGGCGTGGTCTCCGCGCTGCTGTCCGACACCCAGCGCGATGAATTTGTCGCCCGCACCCGCAAAGAGTATGAAACCGTCCGCATTCAGCATGGACGTAAGAAACCGCGCACGCCGCCGGTTTCGCTTCAGGCGGCGCGCGATAACGATCTGGCGTTCGACTGGTCCAGCTTTACGCCGCCGGTCGCACACCGTCTGGGCGTGCAGGACGTGACGGCCAGCATCGAAACGCTGCGTAACTACATCGACTGGACGCCGTTCTTCATGACCTGGTCGCTGGCGGGCAAATATCCGCGCATTCTTGAAGATGAGGTGGTGGGCGAAGAGGCGAAGCGCCTGTTTAAAGATGCTAACGACATGCTCGACAGGCTGAGCGCAGAGAAAGCCCTCAACCCGCGCGGCGTGGTGGGGCTGTTCCCGGCGAACCGCGTGGGCGACGACGTGGAAATCTACCGCGATGAAACCCGCACCCACGTGCTGGCCGTGAGCCACCACCTGCGCCAGCAAACCGAGAAAGTGGGCTTTGCCAACTACTGCCTGGCGGATTTCGTCGCACCGAAACTCTCCGGTAAAGCTGACTATATCGGCGCGTTTGCCGTAACCGGCGGTCTGGAAGAAGACGCGCTGGCGGATGCGTACGACGCGCAGCACGATGATTACAACAAAATCATGGTGAAAGCGATCGCCGACCGCCTGGCGGAAGCCTTTGCTGAGTACCTCCACGAGCGCGTACGTAAGGTGTACTGGGGCTACGCGGCGAATGAGAACCTCAGCAACGAGGAGCTGATCCGCGAAAACTACCAGGGCATTCGTCCGGCGCCGGGGTATCCGGCCTGCCCGGAACACACCGAGAAGGGCACTATCTGGAAATTGCTGGACGTCGAAGCGCATACGGGCATGAAACTTACCGAGTCGTTCGCCATGTGGCCGGGCGCGTCCGTATCCGGCTGGTATTTCAGCCACCCGGACAGTAAGTACTTCGCCGTGGCGCAGCTTCAGCGCGATCAGATTGAGGATTACGCCCTGCGTAAAGGCATGAGCGTGTCAGAGGTGGAACGCTGGCTGGCGCCGAATTTGGGCTACGACGCAGACTAACGTCACTTTTCCTTACAACAAACAGGGCACCTCAACGGTGCCCTGTCTCTTTCTTACGTTTAAACCCTTATACTGAACCTCAGGAAAACGAATAACGATAAGGAGGAATGCCTACCGTGTTGACGTTGTTACACCTGCTCTCCGCAGTCGCACTGCTGGTATGGGGCACTCATATCGTTCGGACCGGCGTGATGCGCGTGTTTGGCGCACGTTTACGTACCGTTCTCAGCGGCAGCGTTGAGAAGAAGCCGCTCGCTTTCTGCGCAGGTATTGGCGTCACGGCGCTGGTGCAAAGCAGCAACGCCACCACCATGCTCGTCACCTCGTTCGTGGCGCAGGATCTGGTGGCGCTCGCCCCGGCGCTGGTGATTGTCCTTGGCGCCGACGTCGGTACCGCGCTGATGGCGCGTATCCTGACGTTCGATCTCTCCTGGCTGTCGCCACTGCTGATTTTTATCGGCGTCATTTTTTTCCTCGGCCGTAAGCAAAGCCGTGCCGGGCAGCTTGGCCGCGTCGGTATTGGCCTCGGGCTGATCCTGCTGGCACTGGAGCTGATTGTGCAGGCTGTCACGCCGATCACCCAGGCCAACGGTGTGCAGGTCATCTTCGCCTCGTTAACCGGCGATATTATGCTGGATGCGCTGATCGGCGCGGTATTCGCCATCGTCAGCTACTCCAGCCTGGCAGCGGTCCTGCTGACGGCGACCTTAACCGCCGCAGGGGTAATTTCCTTCCCGGTGGCGCTGTGCCTGGTGATCGGTGCCAACCTCGGCTCTGGCCTGCTGGCGATGCTCAACAACAGCGCCGCCAACGCTGCCGCCCGCCGGGTGGCGCTGGGGAGTTTACTGTTTAAGCTGGTGGGTAGCCTGATCATTCTGCCGTTTGTGCACCCGCTGGCGAACCTGATGGATAATCTCTCTCTGCCGAAAGCGGAGCTGGTGATCTACTTCCACGTCTTCTACAACCTGGTGCGCTGTCTGGCGATGGTGCCGTTTGCCGCGCCGATGGCCCGCTTCTGCGAGCGGCTTATTCGTGATGAACCGGAGCTGGACGCGCGCCTTAAACCGAAGCATCTGGACACCTCGGTGCTGGATACTCCTGCGCTGGCAATCGCCAATGCCGCCCGCGAAACGCTGCGCATGGGCGACGCGATGGAAACCATGCTGGAAGGGCTGCAAAAGGTGATGCACGGCGAGCCGCGCGAAGAAAAAGAGCTGCGCAGGCTGGCGGACGATATCAACGTGCTGTATACCGCCATCAAGCTCTATCTGGCGCGGATCCCCCAGGACGAGCTGGCGGAAGAGGAGTCGCGCCGCTGGGCGGAAATCATCGAGATGTCGCTTAACCTGGAGCAGGCTTCGGATATTGTCGAGCGTATGGGCAGTGAAATCGCAGACAAATCCCTGGCCGCACGCCGGGCGTTTTCTGTTGAAGGGCTGAAAGAGCTGGAAGCGCTGCACGAACAGCTGGTCAGCAACCTGAAGCTGGCGATGTCGGTCTTCTTCTCCAGCGACGTGCCAAGCGCGCGCCGCCTGCGCCGCAATAAGCATCGTTTCCGCATCCTTAATCGCCGCTACTCACACGCCCACGTTGAGCGTCTGCACCAGCAGAACGTGCAGAGTATCGAGACCAGCTCACTCCACCTGGGACTGCTGGGCGATATGAAGCGCCTGAACTCGTTGTTCTGTGCGGTGGCGTACAGCGTGATGGAGCAGCCGGATGAAGACGATGAGCGGGATGAGTATTAATCCCCAGAGGGTTTGATTGTTAACCCAAGGCCCAATGCTTTCATGACCGCCAGCGTGGTTTTGAGCGTTGGGTTCCCCTTATCACTGAATGATCGATACAGTTGTTCTCGTGACAGGCCCGTTTGCTGGGAAATGGTCGACATCCCTTTCGCTCGGGCGATGACGCCCAGCGCTTTAGCAATGTACGCTGAGTCACCCGTCTCTAATGCATCAGCCATAAACACAGCGATTTCCTCGTCATCCAGCAGTGCGTTGGCTGGATCGTAGGGTGTTAATTTATGCATGCTCATTCACTCCTGCCATTGGGATACATTGCTCAGCATTTTTGCCATAAGTATGTCTCTGGCCTGGCTGCTTTTGTCACCACCACATAACAGCACGATGATGCTATTGCCCTGGTCCTTAAAATAGATCCTGTAGCCCGGGCCAAAGTGGATCCTCAGTTCACTGATACCTTCCCCCACGGGTCTAATGTCGCCCGCTAAGCCATTTGCCAGCCTAAAGAGGCGGGAAGCGATAATCGTCTTTGCCCGCCTGTCCTTTAAATTTTGCTCCCAGCGTCGGAAGGATTCTGTCTGAACGATCTCCTTCATATTACTCCCTGTGATTTATAAACTACAAGCAATTGTCTCTGGAGAGTAAAGCTAAAAGGAGTTAGCCCAAGGATAAATAGCCTGACGCTAAATCCTGAAAGCGTCTCGCAAACTAAAAAACCCGTCTCAGTTACCGTCGGCTAATCTTTTTTTCCAGCCCAAACCTAAGGTATATTTCGCCCTTCACAGGAGAAACTATGCTGCCAACTCAATCAACCCGATTAAACAAATACATTAGCGAGAGCGGGATCTGCTCACGTCGCGAGGCTGACCGTTACATTGAACAGGGTAACGTGTTTCTTAACGGCAAACGCGCCACCATTGGCGATCAGGTAGTGCCTGGCGATGTGGTGAAAGTGAATGGTCAGGTCATCGAACCGCGTGATGCCGAAGACCTGGTGTTTATCGCGTTGAACAAGCCGGTTGGGATTGTCAGCACTACGGAAGATGGCGAGCGGGACAACATTGTTGATTTCGTGAACCACAGCAGCCGTATCTTCCCGATTGGTCGCCTGGATAAGGACTCTCAGGGGTTAATTTTCCTGACTAATCACGGCGATCTGGTGAACAAAATTCTGCGTGCCGGTAACGACCATGAGAAAGAGTACATTGTTACGGTGAACAAGCCGGTCACGGACGAGTTCATCCGGGGAATGGGCGCAGGCGTGCCGATTCTGGGCACCGTGACGAAGAAGTGTAAAGTCAGAAAAGAGGCGCCGTTTGCGTTTCGTATCACGCTGGTGCAGGGCCTGAATCGCCAGATCCGCCGCATGTGCGAGTACTTCGGTTATGAAGTGACGAAGCTGGAACGCACGCGCATCATGAACGTCAGCCTGTCTGGGATCCCGCTGGGCGAGTGGCGTGACTTAACGGATGACGAGCTGATCGAGCTGTTCAAACTTATCGAGAACTCCTCGTCCGAAGCGAAGCCGAAAGCTAAAGCCAAACCGAAAACGCAGGCGATTAAGCGTCCGGTGGTGAAGGCACCGCAGGCGGAAGAGAAAGGGCGGGGCAAGCCGGGCAACGGAAAACGCTTTACCCAGCCGGGGCGCAAAAAGAAAGGGCGCTGATTAGCGCCTTCCACGGGTTGATGTGCTGGCGGACCAGGAAAAAGTCGCCTCTGCATCGGGTTTATAAGCCTGCTCTTTTTTCAGCTTGCGGGCTTTTTTCGCCGCGGCATCACGTTGCGCCATCAGTTTATCGATGTACTCTTTTTTAACCTGATTGGTTTCGGCGTTCGTCAGCGTGCGGCCATGCGCGATACGGGCGCGGTCGAGTAGCGTTTTCAGTTCGCGCTGCTCGGCTTCGGTCATGTCTTTCTGGGTCAAACGTGGTGTAGCCATTGCTGAAGCCTCCTGATGGGGAGGCTTCAGTGTAAAGCAAGCCGGGTCAATTAACCCTGTTTCACCGCATCTTTTTTCGGTTGGTCATCAATCGGCTTACCGGACCAGTATCCAGCTAACAGCGAACCGGACAGGTTGTGCCAGACAGAGAACAGCGCCCCCGGCAGCGCTGCCAGCGGTGAGAAGTAAATTTTACCCAGCGCCGCTGCCAGGCCGGAGTTCTGCATCCCCACTTCGATCGCCAGCGTGCGGCAGGTGGATTCGTCAAAGCCAAACAGCTTTCCGCCCCAGTAACCGCCCAGCAGACCAATAGTGTTATGCAGCACAACCGCGACGATCACCACAAAGCCCACCGAAGCAATGTGCGATGCGGAACCGGCTACCACGGCGCTGATAATGGCCAGTATGCAGACCATCGAAAACGCGGGCAGATACGGCTCAACCGCTTTCACCACCCGCGGGAAGAGATGGTGGATCACCAGCCCCAGCGCAATCGGGATCACCACGATTTGCAGGATGCTGAGCAGCATGCCCATCACGTCCACCTGGATATGCGCGTCCACATACAGGCGGGTTAACAGCGGCGTGGCAATCACACCCACCAGCGTGGAAACGGACGAGATGGTGACGGAGAGCGCCACGTCGCCTTTCGCCAGATAGATCATGACGTTAGATGCCGTACCGCTGGCTACGCTCCCCACCAGCACCATCCCGGCGGAAAGGTCGGGCGGCATCTTAAAGGCCATCGCCAGCAGCCAGGCCGCGAGCGGCATCACCAGGTAGTGCAGGAAAATCCCTGCGGCAACCGGTGCCGGGCGAGACAGCACGCGTTTGAAATCGTCAATTTTCAGATGCACGCCCATGCCGAACATAATCAGCATCAGCAGCGTGGTGACCCACGGACCAATGCCCGTGAACGTGGCAGGAGTGTAATACGCGAGTACAGAGAGCAGCAGCGCCCATAACGGGAACAGCCGGGTGATAGCGGAGAGCATAGTGAATTCCTTGCAGTATTGTCGTGTTGTTTTGTTATAAAAAAGCCGGGTCTGTGCCCGGCTTATTGATATTGTTTATCGTGCTAACGAATTTTATTCAAACAAATTCTGATGAAGTTTCTGCACGACCTGCTCGGCCTGATCGGCAGGGACCAGGAAGCAGAGGTTGTAGCTGGACGCGCCGTAGCAAATCATGCGGATATTGAACGGGTCGAGCACGCCGAACACCTCTTTGCCCACGCCACAGGCGCGCGACAGCTTATTACCGATGATGGCAACCAGCGCCAGATCTTCTTCCACCTCCACGCGGCACAACTCGGAAAGCTCAATCAGCAGCGACTGCGTCAGCAGGGTGTCGCCGGTAGAGGTGGAGCCGGTGGTGTCGAGCGTCAGCGCGATGCTGACTTCTGACGTGGTGATCAGGTCCACGGAGATATTGTGGCGCGCCAGGATGCCAAACACTTCCGCCAGAAATCCACGGGAGTGCAGCATATTATGGCTGTGCAGGGTAACCAGCGTCTGCTTACGACGCAGGGCCAGCGCGCGGAACAGCGGTGGGTTCTCGGTTTTCTTGCAGACCAGCGTCCCGCCCGCCTTTGGATCTTTACTGGAGCCAACGAAGACCGGAATGTCGCTGCGCACGGCGGGCAGCAGCGTGGCCGGGTGCAGCACTTTCGCGCCGAAAGTCGCCATTTCAGCCGCTTCTTCAAAGGCGATCACGTCAATACGTTTTGCCGCAGAGACCACGCGCGGGTCGGTGGTGTAGATACCCGGCACGTCCGTCCAGATATCCACGCGGGTGGCGTGCAGGGCTTCACCCAGCAGGGCGGCGGTGTAGTCGCTACCGCCACGGCCCAGCGTGGTTGTGCGCCCTTTGGCTTCGCTGCCGATAAAGCCCTGGGTGATCACTATGCCTTCATCCAGGCGCGGGGCAAGCTGCTGGTTAGTCAGCTCAGCCAGGGCTTCCACGTCCGGCTCGGCGCGGCCAAAGCGGTCGCTGGTGCGCATCACTTTACGCACGTCGAACCACTGCGCCTGAATATTGCGCTCGCGCATGATCTCAACGAACAGCAGGGTGGACATCAGTTCGCCGTGGCTGACCAGTTCATCGGTCAGTGCGCTGGAGGTGGCCAGCGACGCGGCTTCAGCCAGGGTGGTGATATTTTCCAGCAGGCGTTCCACTTCCTCACGAATGACGTTCGGGTTTTGCAGACGCTCGAGAATGTCGAACTGAATTTTGCGCAGTGCATCCAGCTTCACGAAACGCTCGGTCGCTTCCAGTCCTTCAGACAGGGAAACCAGCAGGTTCGTCACGCCGGCTGAGGCGGAAAGCACCACCAGGCGGGTATTCGGATCGGCCAGCACCACATCGGCGCTGCGGTTCATGGCATCGTAGTCTGCCACACTGGTGCCGCCAAACTTGGCGACCACAAAACTCGTCATAACAACCTCGTGTCAGGGAATGAATAGAGCGACCTTGGCACAAGAATGAAGCGAGAACAGGTGCAGGCGCAAAATACGGCCCTATAAATAAAATGCGGGGGAGGTCCTGTCAATGCTGGGATTATGCGGATTTTTCATGGGGGGGTACCCCTCAGAAACAGGACTTATAACAGGCCCATATTTTATGCTCCTTTTTCCCCCTTTTTGACCAACATTTCGCCACGCCGGAAGGGCGCGACAGCAGCTATACTTTTCGGGTCTTTTCACCTGCGTTTGATGCAGACCAGGGCAATGGCATAAAAACCATCACAATTTTTATTTGCAGGCGCTACAATCGACCGCAGTCACAATTCTCAAATCAGAAGAGTATTGCTATGAAAAACATCAACCCAACGCAGACCGCTGCATGGCAGGCACTACAGAAACATTTTGATGAAATGAAAGACGTCACTATCGCGGATCTGTTCGCGAAAGATGCCGATCGTTTCAGCAAGTTTTCCGCCACCTTCGATGACCTGATGCTGGTGGATTTCTCCAAGAACCGTATCACCGAAGAGACGCTGGCGAAGCTGCAAGATCTGGCGAAAGAGACTGAGCTGGCAGATGCCATCAAATCCATGTTCTCTGGTGAGAAAATCAACCGCACCGAAGACCGTGCCGTCCTGCACGTGGCCCTGCGTAACCGTAGCAATACGCCAATTATCGTTGACGGCAAAGATGTGATGCCGGAAGTGAACGCGGTGCTGGAAAAGATGAAAACCTTCTCTGAAGCGATCATCTCAGGTAGCTGGAAAGGCTACACCGGCAAAGCGATCACCGACGTCGTAAACATCGGTATCGGCGGCTCTGACCTCGGCCCGTTCATGGTGACCGAGGCGCTGCGCCCGTACAAAAACCACCTCAACATGCACTTCGTGTCCAACGTCGATGGGACTCACATCGCTGAAGTGCTGAAAAAGGTGAACCCGGAAACCACGCTGTTCCTGGTGGCGTCTAAAACCTTCACCACTCAGGAAACCATGACCAACGCCCACAGCGCGCGCGACTGGTTCCTGAAAACCGCGGGCGACGAAAAGCACGTGGCGAAACACTTTGCGGCGCTGTCCACCAACGGTAAAGCGGTGGGTGAGTTCGGTATTGATACCGCGAACATGTTTGAGTTCTGGGACTGGGTGGGCGGCCGCTACTCACTGTGGTCTGCGATCGGTCTGTCCATCATCCTGTCCGTGGGCTTCGACAACTTCGTTGAACTGCTCTCCGGCGCGCACGCGATGGACAAACACTTCTCCACCACCGCGCCTGAGAAAAACCTGCCGGTGCTGCTGGCGCTGATCGGGATCTGGTACAACAACTTCTTCGGCGCTGAAACCGAAGCGATTCTGCCGTACGACCAGTACATGCACCGCTTTGCGGCCTACTTCCAGCAGGGCAACATGGAATCCAACGGCAAGTACGTTGACCGTAACGGCAACGCGGTGGATTACCAGACTGGCCCAATCATCTGGGGCGAGCCGGGCACCAACGGCCAGCACGCGTTCTACCAGCTGATCCACCAGGGTACCAAAATGGTACCGTGCGATTTCATCGCCCCGGCGATTACGCACAACCCACTGTCCGACCACCATCCGAAGCTGCTGTCTAACTTCTTCGCCCAGACCGAAGCGCTGGCGTTCGGTAAATCCCGCGAGGTGGTTGAGCAGGAATACCGTGACCAGGGTAAAGATCCGGCTACGCTGGAGCACGTTGTGCCGTTTAAAGTGTTCGAAGGCAACCGTCCAACTAACTCCATTCTGCTGCGCGAAATCACGCCGTTCAGCCTGGGTGCGCTGATTGCCCTCTACGAGCACAAAATCTTCACTCAGGGCGCTATTCTGAACATCTTCACCTTTGACCAGTGGGGCGTTGAGCTGGGCAAACAGCTGGCAAACCGCATTCTGCCAGAGCTGGGTGACGATAAAGCGATCGACAGCCACGACAGCTCCACCAATGGTCTGATTAACCGTTATAAAGCCTGGCGTGCGTAATAAATATGTCATGAACAATGCCGGCGATATGCCGGCATTTTTTTATCGGATAATTCCTGATGTCTGTTAGTTTTCTCAAATTCTGAAGCTGAGTTTAATCCGAAAAAGACGGTAACCCCGTTAATTGCTGAGGTTTATTTTAAGAAAATACGGAGTGATGCTTTAATGTTCTTATATTATAAATGTTTGATTTATAGTGATTATATATTTCCTTGATTCTTTTTTCCTTCCATTTTTAACCATTAGTCTGAAAACCTTATCCCTATTTACCCCCACGGTAAACCCACTGCTTTAGTTGTGTATACTCGAATCCGCCTGAATTTCTTTTCGGGCAAATCTCCATTCATTCATTGAAGGGAAATTGTTATGAAGAAAGTACTGTATGGCATTTTTGCCATATCTGCGCTTGCGGCGACGTCTGTCTATGCAGCTCCGGTCCAGGTCGGGGAAGCAGCAGGGTCGGCAGCGACGTCTGCGTCTGCGGGGAGTTCTACCGCAGCCAGCACCAGCGCCGTAAGTTCAGCCGTGGGTGTCGCGCTGGCGGCAACCGGTGGCGGTGATGGCTCCAATACCGGAACCACGACCACTACGACGACCAGCACCCAGTAATAACGGGTGTTTTAATCATAACCACACTTCGGTGTGGTTATTTCGCCCCTTCGGAGAAGAGTCGTGAAGCGACCTGCAATCATCCTGATTTGCCTGCTGTTGCAGGCGTGCTCAGCTACCACCAAAGGGCTGGGCCACTCACTGTGGGACAGCATGTTCGGCACGCCGGGCGTGCATCTGACCGATGACGAACTTCAGAACATGCCGTATGCCAGCCAGTACATGCAGCTAAACGATGGTCCGCAACTGTTTGTGGTGCTCGCTTTCGATGAAAACGGGCAGCAGAAATGGGTGACGCAGGATCAGGCCACCATCGTGACACAGCATTCCCGCATCGTGAAAACGTTGCTCGGCGGCGACAACCTGCTTGAGGTGAACAACCTGGCTGAAGATCCGCTCATCAAGCCGAATCAGATCGTCGATGGCGCAAGCTGGACGCGCACGATGGGCTGGACCGAGCATAAACAGGTGCGCTACGCCACGGCCCGCTCCACCTTCCGCTGGGACGGTACGGACAGTGTCAAAGTGGGCAGCGACGAAACGCAGGTGCGCGTGCTGGATGAAGAAGTGACAACCGATCAGGCCACCTGGCATAACCGCTTCTGGGTGGACGAAGAGGGGCAAATCCGCCAGTCCTTACAGTATCTCGGTGCCGGTTTCTTCCCGGTGAAGGCCACCCTGATCAAGGCGGCGAAATCATGAAAATGTTCATCCACATTGCGCTTCTCGCCAGCCTGACCTCGCCGCTGGCGTGGTCTGCGGGAACGGTACAGGTCTACACCCCGGACAGCGAAAAACCTAAAACCTTAACCAATGCCGGGCATCTGCTCGATCTGGTGGGGCAGCCGAGGCTGGCGAAAAGCTGGTGGACCGGGGCGGTGATCAGCGAGCGTCAGGCGACGCTTGTAGCGGAACAAAAACATCAGGCGCTGCTCGCCCGACTAAGCGGGCTGGCACAACAGGAAGATACCGACGATGCCGCTGCCATTACTAGCCTGCGTCAGCAGCTTCAGGCGGTTAAGGTGACGGGGCGCCAGAAGGTGAATCTGGATCCGGATGAGGTGCGCGTTGCGGAAAACGGCAATCCGTCGCTGGAAGGGGACTATACCCTGTGGCTTCCGGCTCAGCCTTCCACCGTCACCATGATGGGGCTTCTCAGCAGCCCTGGCAAAAAGCCGTTTACGCCGGGCCGGGACGTGGCGAGCTATCTCGACGAGCAAAGTCTGCTCAGCGGAGCGGATAACAGCTATGCCTGGGTGGTCTATCCGGACGGGCATACGCAGAAAGCGCCAGTGGCTTACTGGAATAAACGCCATATCGAACCTATGCCAGGCAGCATCATTTTTGTCGGTTTTGCCGACCATTTCTGGACGAAAGCGTATGACGGGCTTAATGCCGATATCCTTCGCTCCCTGATACAGCGGATACCGGAATAATGAAAAAAACCTATCTCTACAGCATGCTTGCACTGTGCGTGAGTGCCGCCTGTCATGCAGAAACGTATCCGGCACCCATCGGCCCGTCGCAGTCCGATTTTGGCGGCGTGGGCTTACTGCAAACCCCAACCGCGCGTATGGCCCGCGAGGGGGAAATCAGCCTTAACTATCGCGATAACGATCAGTACCGTTACTACTCTGCGTCCGTGCAGCTGTTCCCCTGGCTGGAGACCACGCTGCGCTACACCGACGTGCGTACAAAACAGTACAGCAGCGTGGATGCCTTCTCCGGCGACCAGACCTACAAAGACAAAGCTTTCGACGTGAAGCTGCGCCTGTGGGAAGAGAGCTACTGGATGCCGCAGGTCTCCGTTGGTGCGAAGGATATCGGCGGGACCGGCCTGTTTGACGCGGAATACATCGTGGCCAGCAAAGCCTGGGGACCGTTTGATTTCTCACTCGGTCTGGGATGGGGCTATCTCGGCACCAGCGGCAACGTCAAAAATCCGTTCTGTACCTACAGCGATAAATACTGCTACCGCGATAACAGCTACCAGAAAGCGGGCTCCATCAACGGGGACCAGATGTTCCACGGCCCGGCCTCGCTGTTTGGTGGCGTGGAGTATCAAACACCGTGGCAGCCGTTACGTCTGAAGCTGGAGTACGAAGGAAACGACTACTCGCAGGACTTCGCCGGGAAAATTGAGCAAAAGAGCAAGTTTAACGTCGGCGCCATTTACCGCGTCACCGACTGGGCCGACGTTAACCTCAGCTATGAGCGCGGTAATACCCTGATGTTTGGCTTTACCCTGCGCACTAACTTTAACGACATGCGGCCGCACTACAATGACAACCCGCGGCCAAAATATCAGCCGGAGCCGCAGGATGCGATCATTCAGCACTCCGTGGTAGCGAACCAGCTGACGCTGCTGAAATATAACGCGGGCCTGGCGGATCCAAAGATCCAGACCAAAGGCGATACGCTGTACGTCACCGGCGAGCAGGTAAAATACCGCGACTCCCGCGAAGGGATCGAGCGCGCCAACCGGATCGTCATGAACGATCTGCCGGAGGGGATCCGCACGATCCGCGTGACGGAGAACCGCCTCAACCTGCCGCAGGTCACAACCGAAACCGATGTTGCCAGCCTTAAGCGTCATCTTGAAGGCGAACCGCTGGGACATGAAACCGAGCTGGTACAAAAACGCGTTGAGCCGGTGGTGCCAGAGAGCACCGAGCAGGGCTGGTATATCGATAAATCCCGCTTCGATTTCCATATCGATCCGGTGCTGAACCAGTCCGTGGGTGGGCCGGAAAACTTCTACATGTATCAGCTGGGGGCGATGGCGACGGCGGATCTGTGGGTGACCGACCACCTGTTGACCACCGGTAGTCTGTTCGGCAACATTGCTAACAACTACGACAAATTTAACTACACCAACCCGCCGAACGATTCAAAACTGCCGCGCGTGCGTACCCGCGTTCGCGAATATGTGCAGAACGATATCTACGTGAATAACCTCCAGGCCAACTACTTCCAGTACTTCGGCAACGGCTTCTACGGCCAGGTTTACGGTGGCTATCTGGAAACCATGTTCGGCGGCGCCGGGGCAGAAGTGCTTTATCGTCCTGTCGACAGCAACTGGGCGTTTGGGGTTGATGCCAACTACGTGAAACAGCGTGACTGGCGCAGCGCGCAGGACATGATGAAGTTCACCGACTACAGCGTCAAAACCGGCCACCTGACCGCCTACTGGACGCCGTCGTTCGCGCAGGACGTGCTGGTGAAAGCCAGCGTCGGCCAGTATCTGGCGGGTGATAAGGGCGGCACGCTGGATATCTCCAAACACTTCGACAGCGGCGTGGTGGTGGGCGGCTATGCCACCATCACCAACGTTTCGCCAGACGAGTACGGGGAAGGGGACTTCACCAAAGGGGTGTACGTGTCGATTCCGCTGGATCTGTTCTCATCAGGCCCAACCCGCAGCCGTGCGGCAGTGGGCTGGACGCCGCTGACGCGCGACGGCGGTCAGCAGCTTGGACGTAAATTCCAGCTGTATGATATGACCAGCGATAAGAACATTAACTTCCGCTGATGCTTATTTGCCCGGTGGCGCTGCGCTTACCGGGCCTACGAGAGTGTTTTTGTAGGCCGGGCAAACGCAGTGCCGCCCGGCAAGAATGTTCATCTGGACAAAACATAAACAAAAAATATAGATCCCCGTCACATTTTTGCGTTATACAGGAACCTCGCCCTGGAGAATGAGGTGCTGTATGACATCCCTGACTCGTCCGCGCGTTGAGTTTATCTCAACGATACTCCAGACCGTGCTGAACCTCGGTCTGCTGAGCCTTGGCCTGATCCTGGTCGTTTTTCTGGGTAAAGAGACGGTGCATCTGGCGGATGTGCTGTTCGCCCCTGAGCAAACCAGCAAATACGCGCTGGTGGAAGGCCTGGTGGTCTACTTTCTCTACTTTGAATTTATCGCCCTGATTGTGAAGTACTTTCAGTCCGGCTTTCACTTCCCGCTGCGCTATTTTGTCTACATTGGCATCACCGCCATTGTGCGGCTGATCATCGTCGATCATAAATCTCCGCTCGACGTGCTGATCTACTCGGCGGCGATCCTGCTGCTGGTGATCACCCTCTGGCTGTGCAACTCGAAGCGGCTGAAACGCGAATAAAAAAATGGCGGCCCGGAGGCCGCCGAATAACAGTCACAAGTTGGTTCAATACAATACGTCTAAAGTTGAGGGTTGCAGTGGCATAACAAATGAAACTTAACCTTTCACACCGCCCGCCGTCAGGCCGTTGACCAGCCAGCGCTGGGCCAGCAGGAACACCACGGTAATCGGGATGGCAGAGAGGACGGCCGCCGCGGCAAAGTCGCCCCACAGGTAGTTTTGCGGGTTGAGGTACTGCTGCATACCGACGGCAAGGGTGTAGCTGTTCACATCGCGCAGTAGCAGTGAGGCGACCGGGACTTCGGTGATGGAGGCGATAAACGACAGGATAAACACCACCGCCAGAATCGGCACCGACAGCGGCAGCAGCACCAGACGGAACGCCTGCCACGGTGTCGCCCCATCCAGCGCCGCCGCTTCTTCCAGCGAACCGTCGATGGTTTCGAAATAGCCTTTGATGGTCCACACGTGCAGGGCGATGCCGCCAAGATAAGCGAAGATCACGCCGCCGTGAGTGTTCAGGCCGATGAACGGCACATACTGCCCAAGACGGTCAAACAGGGCATACAACGCCACCAGCGACAGCACGGCCGGGAACATCTGGAAAATCAGCATCCCTTTCAGCAGCGTCGCTTTGCCCGGGAAACGCATACGGGCGAAGGCGTAAGCGCAGGTGGTGGAGAGCGTCACGATGCCGATCGCAGTGATGGTCGCCACCTTCACCGAGTTCCATAGCCACAGCAGCACCGGGAACGGCGGCGGCGTGACGCGGCCATCCGCATGTTCCACGCTGAAGCCCAGCGCGAGCTTCCAGTGCTCCCAGGAGATTTCGTCCGGGATCAGGCTCCCGGTGGCGAAGTTCCCCGAACGCAGGGAGATGGCGATAACCATCAGCAGCGGGAACATGATCGCCGCGATGAAAATCAGCAGGCCTAAGTGCGTCGCGAGGAGGCGCAGTTTCTGAGATTTGGGTTGTACCATTGCCATGTTCAGTGCCCTCCTTAGTCAAATTTCATACGTGTGGCTTTCAGGTTCACAATCGCCAGGGCGCCCACCAGCAGGAAGATCAGGGTGGCAATCGCCGCCGCCAGGCCGAAGTCCTGACCGCCGCCGCCCTCGAAGGCGATGCGGTAGGTGTAGCTCACGAGCAGGTCGGTATAGCCTGCCGGCGTGGTGGTGCCGAGACGGTCCGGGCCACCGTTGGTCAACAGCTGAATCAGCACAAAGTTGTTAAAGTTAAAGGCGAAGCTGGCGATCATCAGCGGCGTCAGCGGCTTAATGAGCAGCGGCAGGGTAATTTTGAAGAAGTTCTGGAACGGACCCGCGCCGTCCATCGCCGAGGCTTCGTACAGATCGTCCGGGATAGCCTTCAGCAGCCCCATGCACAGGATCATCATGTACGGATAACCGAGCCAGGTGTTCACGATGATAATCATCGAGCGAGCGGTGGTTGGGTCGCTGAACCAGGCCGGTTTGATACCGAACAGCGCGCTCAGCATCATGTTGATTTCACCGAAGCTCTGGTTAAACAGCCCTTTGAAAATCAGAATCGAGATAAACGACGGCACGGCGTAGGGCAGAATCAGCAGCACGCGGTAAATCGCTTTGCCTTTCAGGGACTCCCACTGCACGAGGCAGGCCAGCACCATGCCCACGGCCACGGTCAGGATCACGGTCAGCACCGAGAAGACCACCGTCCAGACGAAGATGGCGAAGAACGGTTTCTGGATGCCTTCGTCGGTAAATACGCGGGTGAAGTTGTCCCAGCCGATGGTGACGGTATAGCCCGGGCTGAGTTTGTCGTCGCCCCAGCTGCCGTCGGCATTCACCGACTGATAGAAACCGATATCGTTGTTCGGACGGTACTTCACGCCGCTCTGGTTGTTGGTCAGCGTGCCGTCATCCGCCAGAGTATAAAGCGGCTGCGTGCCGGAGAACTGACGCAGCGAGCTCATGGTCACTTTGCTTTCGTCTGGCAGCACGGCGGTGAGCTGGGTCAGCGCCTGACGATTCTGGGTAATGATACGCAGGTTCGCACGTTCACCTTCCGGCAGGGCCGCAGCCTCTTTTAAGGCCAGCTTCTGCTCGCCGCCAAATTTGAACGCGTCGGAAAGATAGGTTTTGCCGCTCTCACCGTCAGTGAGCGCTAACTTCCACTCGTCACCCGTGGGATACAGGCCGAAGTTAAAGGTTTTACCCGCCTGGTAAGAACGATCCAGAAGCACCTGGGTGGCACGCTCCTGCGCGAGCTGGTTGGTGCTGCTGTAGTTGGTAAAGGCAATCGCGATGGTGCAGATCAGCGGAAAGAGGACAAACAGCCCCATCCCGGCAACGCCCGGGTAGACATAGCGCCAGGCGTACGCTTTACGGTTGGCGAAAATATACAGGCCAACCGAGCTTAAAATCAGCGTCATGATGGCAAACAGGTATTCCCCTTGCACGTACATTAAAACAACAAGGTAACCCACCAGCAGACACAGCAGACCTATCACTGACCACTTCAGTGCGTCGCTTTGCCACCAGTGTTTCTTTTTAATGACATCCATGGGGTTCTTCCTCTACAACGGTGGAAACTTATCGTCAGGTGGCGCTGCGCTTACCTGACCTACGGATCGTGCCGTAGTCGTAGGGCGGGTAAGCGCACGCGCCACCCGCCGTTTTTCAGACTTACTTAGTAATACGGCCCTGAGCATCTTTCAGTGCGGCATCGACACTCTGGCGACCGCTTGCAGCGTTGATGACCGCGGTACGGGTGGCGTACCAGAACGCAGCCATCTGTGGGATGTTCGGCATGATTTCGCCTTTCTGGGCGTTATCCATGGTGGCCGCAATACGCGGATCTTTCGCCAGCTGATCCTGGAAGGATTTCAGCGCAACGGCGCCCAGCGGCTTGTCCTTGTTCACTTCATCCAGACCCTGATCGGTCAGCAGGTAGTTTTCGAGGAACTCTTTCGCCAGCTCTTTGTTCGGGCTGGCGGCGTTGATGCCTGCGCTCAGCACGCCCACGAACGGTTTAGACGGCTTGCCGTTGAAGGTTGGCAGCAGGGTCACGCCGTAGTTGATTTTGCTCTTGTCGATGTTGGTCCAGGCCCACGGACCATTGATGGTCATCGCGGTTTCGCCTTTGTTGAACGCCGCTTCCGCGATGGAGTAGTCGGTATCCGCATTCATGTGTTTGTTCTTGATGAGGTCAACCAGGAAGGTCAGACCCGCTTTCGCGCCTGCGTTGTCCACGCCCACGTCTTTCACGTCATATTTGCCGTTTTCAAACTTGAACGCGTAACCGCCGTCGGCAGCAATCAGCGGCCAGGTGAAGTACGGCTCTTGCAGGTTGAACATCAGGGCGGATTTACCTTTCGCCTTCAGCTCTTTATCCAGAGCAGGGATCTCTTCCCAGGTCTTCGGCGGGTTTGGCACCAGGTCTTTGTTGTAAATCAGAGACAGCGCTTCAACCGCGATTGGGTAAGCGATCAGCTTGCCGTTATAGCGAACGGCGTCCCAGGTGAACGGGAACAGTTTGTCCTGGAAGGCTTTGTCTGGCGTAACTTCTGCCAGCAGGCCAGACTGCGCGTAGCCCCCGAAACGGTCATGCGCCCAGAAGATAATGTCCGGACCATCGCCAGTTGCCGCAACCTGCGGGAACTTCTCTTCCAGTTTGTCCGGGTGTTCTACGGTGACTTTGATACCGGTGTCTTTCTCGAATTTTTTGCCCACTTCGGCCAGACCGTTATAGCCCTTGTCGCCGTTAATCCAGATAACCAGCTTACCTTCTTCAATTTTGGCGAGAGCCGGTGCGGAAATCATCATTGCTGCGAGGGCGGACAATGCGAAAACGCGTGCGCCAGTCTTGATCTTCATATCTGCCATCCTTTATTGGTGATGTGCTCGTGGATACATAAGGTGGTTCAACGTGACTCAGTCTCCTTATTTGACATCCTCTTTCCATCCTCCCAGTCCCTACGCCCCACCCCCTGTTTGTGTGATCCCTGTAACATAAATTTAAGTTATGAGTGCTGGCGCACATAAAAACCCACTGAATTTTGCAGGCCGCTTCACGATTTTCGCCTCAGCCCCTCCGCTGCGGTCGCAGAGCCTGCTCTCTCATCCTCCCGCCTCCTCCCCCATAAAAAAGCCGGGGGGTGGAGGATTCACGAAAGTAATGGAACACGCATAGTGAACTTATCTTGAATGTTTCTGTCGGTGACAGGTTGTAACGAAGGGAGAAGGGCATGGCGAGCGTACAGCTGCGTAATGTAACGAAAGCCTGGGGCGACGTAGTGGTGTCAAAAGACATCAATCTGGACATCCACGAAGGTGAGTTTGTGGTGTTCGTGGGTCCATCAGGCTGTGGTAAATCGACTCTGCTGCGTATGATTGCCGGTCTTGAAACCATCACCAGTGGCGATTTATTTATTGGTGATACCCGAATGAACGACATCCCGCCAGCTGAACGCGGCGTGGGCATGGTGTTCCAGTCTTATGCCCTTTATCCGCATCTTTCCGTTGCCGAGAACATGTCCTTTGGCCTGAAGCTGGCCGGCGCGAAAAAAGAGACCATTAACCAGCGCGTCACCCAGGTGGCGGAAGTGCTCCAGCTGGCACATCTGCTGGAGCGTAAACCGAAGGCGCTCTCCGGTGGTCAGCGTCAGCGTGTGGCGATCGGCCGTACGCTGGTGGCCGAGCCGCGCGTGTTCCTGCTCGATGAACCGCTTTCTAACCTGGATGCCGCCCTGCGCGTCCAGATGCGTATCGAAATCTCCCGTCTGCACAAACGCCTTGGACGCACGATGATTTACGTCACCCACGATCAGGTCGAAGCGATGACGCTGGCCGACAAAATCGTGGTGCTGGACGCCGGTCGCGTGGCGCAGGTGGGCAAACCGCTGGAGCTGTATCACTACCCGGCAGACCGCTTTGTTGCGGGCTTCATTGGCTCGCCAAAGATGAACTTCCTGCCCGTAAAAGTGACCGCGACGGCAATCGAACAGGTACAGGTGGAGCTGCCAAACCGTCAGCAAGTCTGGCTGCCGGTCGACAGCGCTAACGTACAGGTGGGGGCCAACATGTCCCTCGGTATCCGCCCTGAGCATTTACTGCCGAGCCACATCGCTGATGTGACGCTGGAAGGTGAAGTTCAGGTCGTCGAACAGCTTGGTCACGAAACACAGATTCATATCCAGATCCCCGCCATCCGTCAGAACCTGGTCTACCGCCAGAATGACGTGGTGTTGGTAGAAGAGGGTGCCACATTCGCTATCGGTTTGCCGCCAGAGCGTTGCCATCTGTTCCGTGAGGATGGCACTGCATGTCGTCGGTTGCACAAAGAGCCAGGCGTTTAAGCATTCCAATTACAAAGAAAAGCAATGATCTCAGGAGATAGAATAATGATTACTCTGCGCAAAGTCCCTCTGGCTGTCGCCATTGCGGCAGGCATCCTGTCTGCCCAGGCGGGCGCCGTAGACTTTAAAGGTTATGCTCGTTCCGGCATTGGCTGGACCGGAAGTGGCGGTGAACAACAATGTTTCCAGGCAACAGGCGCACAAAGTAAATACCGTCTCGGTAACGAATGTGAAACCTACGCCGAACTGAAACTGGGCCAGGAAGTGTGGAAAGAAGGCGACAAGAGCTTCTATTTCGACACCAACGTAGCGTACTCCGTTTCTCAACAGAATGACTGGGAATCCACCAGCCCGGCCTTCCGTGAAGCTAACGTGCAGGGTAAAAACCTGATTGAATGGCTGCCAGGCTCTACCATCTGGGCCGGTAAACGCTTCTATCAGCGTCATGACGTACACATGATCGACTTCTACTACTGGGATATCTCTGGTCCTGGTGCCGGTATTGAAAACATCGATCTGGGCTTTGGTAAACTCTCTCTGGCAGCGACCCGTTCTTCTGAGTCCGGCGGTTCTGCAACCTTCGCCGATCGTGATGCGAACGGCGACCGTATTTATGACAACGTGGTACCAAACGATGTCTTCGATGTGCGTTTAGCCGGTCTGGAAACCAACCCGGGCGGTACGCTGGAGCTGGGCGTTGACTACGGTCATACCAACATTCCTGACGACTACTACCTGCAACCTGGCGCCTCTAAAGATGGCTGGCTGTTCACCGCTGAACACACCCAGAGCATGATGAAAGGCTTCAACAAGTTCGTACTGCAATACGGTACGGATTCCATGACCTCTAACGGTAAAGGTATTCCACAGGGCGGCAGCATCGATAACGACGGCTCTATGTGGCGCGTGCTGGACCACGGTGCAATCACCCTGGCAGACCGTTGGGACCTGATGTACGTCGGTATGTACCAGAACATCGATCGTGACAACAACAACGGTACCGAGTGGTGGACCGTGGGTGTTCGTCCAATGTTCAAATGGACGCCGATCATGAGCACCTTGCTGGAAGTGGGCTACGACAACGTCAAATCTCAGAAAACTGACGACAAAAACAGCCAGTACAAAATCACCCTGGCACAGCAATGGCAGGCAGGCGACAGCATCTGGTCCCGTCCGGCTATCCGCGTCTTCGCAACCTACGCGAAGTGGGATGAGAAATGGGGCTATGCAAACAACGACTCAGGTGCAGGTTACACCTCTGGCGTAGCGTATAGCGACACCTCCGCGAAAACCTTCAGCCGTGGCGACAACGATGAGTGGACCTTCGGCGCCCAGATGGAAATCTGGTGGTAATTCGTCAAGCCTGACGTAATGACCTGAAAAGAGGGGCGCAAGCCCCTCTCTCCTTAGGGTGCTGCGCGCTATTGCCTGGCCACCGCAGTGCTCACGCTATCAGAGGTAATAACAATGAAAATGAAGAAAAGTCTCGTCGCGCTGTGCCTCTCTGCGGGGCTGTTGGCCTGTGCGCCTGCGGTCACCTTTGCAGATGTGAATTTTGTTCCTCAAAATACCAGCGCTGCGCCAGCTATTCCGGCTGCGGCACTTCAGCAACTGGTGTGGACGCCAGTTGATCAATCGAAAACACAAACTACCCAGCTTTCAGCGGGGGGCCAGTCACTGAACGTGCCGGGTATCAGCGGTCCGGTTGCGGCTTTCAGCGTGCCGGCGAATATCGGCGAGCTGACCCTGACATTGACCAGTGAAGTCAATAAACAGACCAGCGTCTTCGCGCCTAACGTGCTGATCCTCGATCAGAACATGACGCCATCCGCGTTCTTCCCAAGCGACTATTTCAGCTATCAGGAGCCTGGCGTCATGAGCGCCGATCGGCTGGAAGGCGTTATGCGCCTGACGCCAGCCCTGGGTCAGCAGAAGATTTATGTTCTGGTGTTCACGACTGAAAAAGATTTGCAGCAAACCACGAAGCTTGTTGACCCGGCAAAAGCCTATGCGAAAGGCACGGGGAACTCTGTTCCGGATATTCCGGACCCGCTTGCCCGTCATACCACCGATGGTCTGATCAAGCTGAAAGTCTCCACCAACAGCGCCTCCAGCGTACTCGTAGGCCCGCTGTTTGGCTCATCTGGCCCGGGTCCGGTAACGGTGGGTAATACTGCCGCGCCTGTATATGCCGCGCCTGCCGCAGCACCAGCCGCAGCCCCGGCCCCGGCGAAAAAAGCCGAGCCGGTGCTTAACGATACTGAAACTTACTTTAACAACGCCATCAAGCAGGCGGTTAAAAACGGCGATGTCGATAAAGCGCTGAAACTGCTTGATGAAGCCGAGCGTTTAGGTTCAACCACTGCCCGTTCCACCTTTATCAGCAGTGTAAAAGGCAAGGGGTAACCGTCTCCCCACAGTGCTGATTTTGTTAGTCGTTTAGTGCGCCTTCACGGGCGCACTTTTTTTGGCTAAGTTGCACCATTGTTGCGATAGTGATCGCTAAATTTGGTTTGTCCGTCCTCATTTTGCCAATCTGCGATACAATGCCTTTACGTTATGTATCGGAGAGTCTGGCATGTCACACCCCGCGCTCACGCAGCTGCGTGCGCTACGCTATTTCGACCAAATACCCGCGCTTGACCCGGAGCAACTGGACTGGCTGCTGCTGGAAGATTCCATGACAAAACGTTTTGAGCAACAGGGTAAAACGGTCACGGTGACGATGATTCAGGAAGGGTTTGTCTCGCCTGCGGA
This sequence comes from Enterobacter cloacae complex sp. SHL018, assembly GCF_049237905.1. Lineage (NCBI taxonomy): Bacteria > Pseudomonadati > Pseudomonadota > Gammaproteobacteria > Enterobacterales > Enterobacteriaceae > Enterobacter > Enterobacter cloacae complex sp. SHL018. The sequence continues at coordinate 79,192 of NZ_JBMKJE010000008.1, read as the reverse complement.
GATTGCCAGCGAGCTGCCGCTGCTGCCGCAGGAAGAACGCTACTGGCTGCGTGAAATTTTACTGTGTGCCGATGGCGAGCCGTGGCTTGCCGGGCGGACGGTGGTTCCTGAGTCTACACTTTCCGGGCCGGAGCTGGCATTGCAACGCCTCGGCAAAACGCCCCTGGGGCGCTATCTGTTCACCTCGTCTGAACTGACCCGTGATTTTATTGAAATTGGTTGCGATGCCGATTTGTGGGGGCGCCGTTCCCGCCTTCGTTTGAGTGGCAAGCCGTTAATACTGACGGAACTCTTTTTGCCTGCATCGCCGTTGTACTAAGAGGGAGAAAAAATGGAGTGGAGTCTGACGCAGAATAAGCTGCTGGCCTATCACCGCCTGATGCGTACTGATAAACCCATTGGCGCGCTGCTGCTGCTGTGGCCGACCTTATGGGCGCTGTGGGTTGCCACGCCGGGCGTGCCGCCGCTGTGGATCCTGGCGGTGTTTGTGGCGGGCGTCTGGCTGATGCGCGCTGCGGGCTGTGTGGTTAACGACTATGCTGACCGGAAATTTGATGGACATGTTAAGCGCACCGCGAATCGTCCTCTGCCGAGCGGTCAGGTGACCGGGAAAGAGGCGCGCATTCTGTTTGTGGTGCTGGTGCTTCTCTCTTTTATGCTGGTGTTAACCCTTAACACCATGACCATTCTGCTGTCCGTTGCTGCTCTGGCGCTGGCCTGGGTTTACCCGTTCATGAAGCGATACACCCATCTGCCGCAGGTGGTATTGGGTGCGGCATTTGGCTGGTCGATTCCCATGGCGTTTGCCGCGGTCAGCGAGTCCGTTCCGCTCAGCTGCTGGCTGATGTTCCTGGCGAATATTCTCTGGGCCGTTGCGTACGATACCCAATACGCGATGGTCGATCGCGATGACGATCTCAAGATTGGCATCAAATCGACGGCGATCCTGTTTGGTCGTCACGACAAACTTATCATCGGCATATTGCAGGTGGCGGTGCTGGCGCTGATGGTGGCGATTGGTCGCCTGAACGGGCTGAACTGGGAGTTTTACTGGTCCGTACTGGTGGCGGGGCTGCTGTTTGCGTATCAGCAGAAGCTGATCGCGAAGCGCGAGCGTGAAGCCTGCTTTAAAGCGTTTCTGAATAATAACTACGTCGGGCTGGTGCTGTTTCTGGGCCTGGCGATGAGTTACTGGTGATAAAAAAGCCGGGTGGCGGCTTCGCCTTACCCGGCCTACGATTTAGCGGAACATATAGGCCGGGTAAGCGTTAGCGCCACCCGGCTTTAGCATCATTCGCCCTGCGTCGAACTCTCAATCGTCAAACGCACATCCGCGGTAATCAGCTCTGCCAGCATCTGGTAAACCTTCATCGTCTCTTCCGGCTCGGCATCGCCCGTATCGCTAATGTACCCTTCGTCGCGCAGCGTCAGCACCAGGGAGCTGAATACCGCTTTGTCGAAGAATTCCGGGGCGTTAATGCCATGCAGAACGGAAAGGCGCTGGGCCAGCGTCCGGCTCTCTTTTTCCAGCGTACCGCGGTTGATGGACGGATTTGCACTCAGCAACCAGAAGGTAATGGCGTAGCGCTGCAACGTCTCACGCGCACCGGAAGCCAGAAGCTGCAAGGTACGGGAACGTGACGGATTGATATGCAGTTCATCATCACTGATGGTAATCAGCCCCTGACGATGCATCTCTGCCGTCATTTTATCGAGCTCTGCCGCCAGTTCATCCTTACTCCAGCGCAGGAACAGCTCCGCTTTCAGCATTGGGTAGATGGCCTGAATATGGCGCAGCAGCTCCTGACGCGAAATCCGGCGGTGCTGGGTAATAATGGCCGCCATCAGCGACGGCAGCATCAGCATGTGCGTGATGTTATTGCGGTAGTAGGTCATCAGCACGGCCTGCTCGCGCGGCAGAATGATGATGTCACCAATCGTATCTTTCTCGACTTCGAACTTGTTCATCTGCAACGCGTGATCGATCAGCTCGCTGGCGGTGGCAGACGGCACGGTCGAATCAACGGAATACGGCACGTTGCGCATGATATCCAGGTAGCAGTCAATCTGCTCGGTCAGCTGTTCGCGGGTCAGTGAACGCTGGCGGGAGGCCAGAAGCGCAGTACAACACAGGTTCATGGCGTTTGCCGCACCAGCATTGTTGATGCGTACCATCAGCTCGGATGCAATGCCGTTGACCGTTGGCGTCAGCCAGGCCGGACGTACCGCTTCGATAGGATCGATAGACTCGCGCCACTCCGGAACATGATGGTTCAGATATGTCATCAACGGCAGGGGCTCACCAAAGTTCACGTAGCCCTGGCCGAGGTTGCGCAGTTTACTCAGCCCACGCAGCATCTGCGGCAGACTCTCTTTCTCTTTGGTCGCACCGCGCAGCTCTTTCGCGTAGGTGCCCACTTCCATCACGTGTTCATAACCGATGTAAATAGGCACCAGCGTGATAGGACGCGTACCGCCACGCAGCATGGCCTGAATGGTCATCGACAGCGTGCCGGTCTTCGGATCGAGCAGACGACCGGTACGCGAGCGACCGCCTTCAACAAAGTACTCCACGGAATAACCGCGGCTGAACAGCTCGCCCAGATACTCCCTGAAGACGGTGGAGTAAAGCTTGTTACCCTTGAAGGTACGACGAATAAAGAACGCACCCAGACGGCGGAAAATCGGGCCTGCTGGCCAGAAGTTCAGGTTGATACCGGCAGCAATATGCGGCGGCACCAGACCCTGGTGATAGAGCACGTAAGAGAGCAACAGGTAGTCCATGTGGCTGCGGTGGCAGGGCACATAGACAATCTCGTGGCCGTCGTGCGCTAACTGACGTACGCGCTCGGCGTTGTGGACGTTAATCCCCTGATAGAGGCGGTTCCACGTGAAGCCAAGGATACGGTCAGAGAGGCGAATCATCTCGTAGGAGAAATTCGCGGCGATCTCTTCCATCAGCGCTATCGCGTTCTGCTGCGCTTTCTCGTGCGAAATTTTCTTGCTGCGCGCTTCGTCTTCTACGGCACGGGCAATCGCTTTGGAAGCCAGCAGCTTGTTGAACAGATCCTGACGTGCCGGGAGACGTGGTCCAACGGCCGCCAGACGCTGACGTGCAAAGTGCATACGCGCAACGCGCGCCAGCTTTTGCGCAATGATTTTGTCAGTGCCGTGTTCATCCGCCATGCGGCGCAGTGAAACGGAAGGTGAGAAGCGGACAAAGCTGTCGCGTCCCAGCCAGGAGACGGCGAAGAACTTCTGAATGCCGTTGAGCATACGCAGCGGCGGGTTCTCTTCCCCTTTTTCGCGCCCCGGACGACGGCCAAACATCACCGACACCGGCACCATCTGCACGTCCAGATCGGGGTTGCTGCGGTGCAGATCGAGGTAATCATGGAACAGCTTAATGGACTCTTCTTTCGGCGTGTAATAGGTGAACACGCGCGGCCCGCCATGGATGAACACGTAGCGCGGCAGCAGCGTACCGTCGACTTCCAGCGGTTCAAGCGGGTCAGGTAAATCGTGCGCCAGACATTGAGCGCGAAGCGTCAGCAGGTCTGCCTTCGAGTTATAAGGCAAAACGTACATAATAGGGCGCGACGTATCGAGCCCTAATTCCAGCGCAGGTTCTGCTGGGATAGACTTACTTTTTACCAGGACGCTTAATGGTAAATTAAGTAATTTGTAGTAAATTCGTGGCCAGCCGGACATAAACGATGTAAAGCCTCTGGTTAATAATGCAATTGCGGCGCAAGGATAACAGAAAGCGCGCAAAATTTCTGTTGTTACCCGTCATACTTCAGGTTGCAGCAAAACGCGCTGCGGCTTTAGTTACAGACGCTATTTATCATAAAAGGTTCTTTTAATGGCCAATAATACCACTGGGTTAACTCGAATCATTAAAGCTGCCGGTTATTCATGGAAAGGTTTCCGCGCGGCATGGGTTAATGAAGCCGCTTTCCGCCAGGAAGCGGTTGCCGCAATCGTTGCCGTTGTCATCGCCTGCTTCCTTGATGTTGATGCTATCACCCGCGTACTGCTCATCGGATCTGTCCTTCTGGTGATGATAGTGGAAATTCTGAATAGCGCTATTGAGGCCGTAGTTGATCGAATCGGGTCGGAATTCCATGAACTGTCTGGCCGGGCGAAAGACATGGGTTCCGCTGCCGTACTGCTGGCGATTATCACTGCGGCGATCACCTGGGTCACGCTGCTTTGGTCGCATTTCCGATGAGCCTCGAGGAATAATTAAGTCCCTGGTTTTTTGTGCAGTTTTTGGTTCCAAAATCGCCTTTGACTGTATATACTCACAGCATAACTGTATATACACCCAGGGGGCGGTATGAAAGCGTTAACGACCAGGCAGCAAGAGGTGTTTGATCTCATTCGGGATCATATCGGCCAGACGGGTATGCCACCCACGCGTGCAGAAATTGCGCAGCGTCTGGGCTTCCGTTCTCCTAATGCTGCCGAAGAGCACCTTAAAGCGCTGGCGCGTAAGGGCGTGATTGAGATTGTTTCCGGCGCCTCACGCGGCATTCGTCTGCTTGTGGAAGAAGAGAGCGGTATTCCACTGGTGGGCCGCGTTGCCGCAGGTGAACCTCTGCTGGCGCAGCAGCACATCGAAGGGCACTATCAGGTTGACCCAGGCATGTTCAAGCCGAGCGCCGATTTCCTGCTGCGCGTTAGCGGAATGTCCATGAAAGATATCGGTATTCTGGATGGCGATCTGCTGGCGGTACACAAAACGCAGGATGTGCGTAACGGGCAAGTCGTGGTGGCGCGCATTGATGATGAAGTGACGGTTAAGCGCCTGAAAAAACAAGGCAATACCGTGCAGCTTCTGCCTGAAAACAATGAATTCTCCCCGATTGTGGTAGATCTCCGCGAGCAGAGCTTCTCTATTGAAGGGCTGGCGGTCGGCGTTATCCGCAACGGTGAATGGCTGTAATCTCTTCCTGACAGGCTGTAGTTCCTCTACAGCCTGGCCTGTTTTCTGATTCCGGTAATTTCCATGGCATTGCTAACTTCTGCCGATAAGGCGTTGTGGCGTCTTGCGCTACCGATGATTTTTTCCAATATTACCGTTCCTCTGCTGGGGCTGGTGGATACGGCGGTTATCGGGCATCTCGATTCGCCGATTTATCTTGGCGGCGTCGCGATCGGCGCAACGGCGACCAGCTTCCTCTTTATGCTGCTGCTTTTTCTGCGCATGAGTACGACAGGCCTGACGGCCCAGGCGTATGGTGCAAAAGATCCCCTGCGTCTGGCGCGTGCGCTGGTTCAGCCGCTCATTCTGGCATTCGGTGCCGGCGCGTTAATCGTTCTGTTGCGTACGCCGCTGATTGATCTTGCGCTCCATATTGTAGGCGGCAGCGATGCCGTACTGGAACAGGCCCGGCGGTTCCTCGAAATTCGCTGGCTCAGCGCGCCCGCTTCACTGGCAAACCTGGTCCTGCTGGGCTGGCTGCTGGGCGTGCAGTACGCCCGCGCGCCGGTGATCCTGCTGGTGGTGGGCAACCTGCTTAACATTGTGCTCGATCTCTGGCTGGTGATGGGGCTGCACATGAACGTCCGGGGCGCGGCGCTGGCCACGGCGATTGCCGAGTACGGTACGCTGCTGATCGGTTTGGGGATGGTCTGGCGCGTGCTGGCGATGCGCGGTATCACCCTGGATCTGCTGAAATCGGCCTGGCGCGGCAACATTCGAAAGCTGCTGGCGCTTAATCGCGACATCATGCTCCGTTCGCTTCTGCTGCAACTCTGCTTTGGTGCATTAACCGTTTTTGGTGCGCGTCTTGGGCCTGAGATCGTTGCCGTCAACGCAGTGCTTATGACATTACTGACCTTTACCGCTTACGCGCTGGATGGTTTTGCTTACGCCGTGGAGGCGCATTCAGGGCAGGCCTATGGCGCGCGTGAAAGCGGCCAGTTACGTGAAGTCTGGCGTGCTGCCTGTCGTCAGGCGGGCCTGGTGGCGCTGGTCTTTGCTCTGGTATACGCCTGTTTTGGTGGGCATATTGTCGCGTTACTCACCTCGTTGCCCGCGCTACGTGAGCTGGCAGATCGCTACATCCTCTGGCAGGTAGTATTACCGGTGGTGGGCGTGTGGTGCTATTTGCTGGACGGCATGTTTATTGGTGCGACGCGAGGGGCGGAGATGCGCAACAGCATGGCCGTCGCGGCGGCGGGGTTCGGCCTGACGCTGCTAACCCTGCCGTATCTCGGCAATCATGGTCTGTGGCTGGCGCTGGCGGTGTTTCTCTCACTGCGTGGCCTTTCGCTGGCCGTTATCTGGCATCGTCACTGGCGAAACAATACCTGGTTTCCAGCCCCGCACGATATATCGTAACGGTTAAAGATTCCGAATATAAAAACAACTGCCGAATCCTTAACTACAATAATAATCACGTCCAGCAGAAAAGAACGAAGCGGACGATACTCATAGACGCTTAACACGAGGACACGATTATGAATAAAGACGAAATCGGCGGCAACTGGAAGCAATTCAAAGGTAAAGCGAAAGAACAGTGGGGTAAGCTGACAGATGACGATATGACCGTCATTGAAGGTAAGCGCGATCAGCTGGTAGGTAAAATCCAGGAGCGCTACGGTTACGAAAAAGATCAGGCGGAAAATGAAGTCAAAGACTGGGAAACCCGTAACGACTACCGCTGGTAACCGGCACTATCCCCAAGGGCGGCCCTGAGCCGCCTTTTTCTTTGGCTTTAACGCGGCTTTTTCTTCACCAGGATAGAGTGATCGTGCTGACAGGCATCCTGATGGCGGCATGACTCCACCTCCACGCAGGCAGAACATAAGCCGTGGGCTTCAATCACATTATGGCGCAGCGCAAAGCCCATTCTGGCTGCCAGCGTATGCATAATATCTTCCACACCTTCCGCACACTCTTCCTTCACCACACCACAGCGATCGCAGATAAACATGGCGGACGTGTGAGTTGGCTGGTCAAAAAGATGGCACAGCACATAGCTGTTTGTTGATTCCACTTTATGCACAAACCCTTGCTCCAGCAGAAAATCCAGCGCCCGATAAACGGTCGGCGGTTTTGCCTGCGGCTCGCTTTCACGCAGCAGATCGAGCAGATCGTAGGCGCTGATGGCGCCCTGTTGCAGGCTCATCAGACGCAGTACCTCAAGGCGCTGCGGGGTCAGGCGCACATTGCGTTGCGCGCACAGCTTTTCAGCTTGCGCTAACAGCTCTTTTGTGGACTTGTCCATCGGGCACCTCGGATGTGTAAGGGGTGAAAACCCTCACTTTATCATGTTCTGCTAAAAACACCGAGATCCGCCAGGCTGTGCTATACCTGACGCATCGCAAATCAGGAGATCGCAAAATGAAAAGACCTGACTGTATTCGGCACTGGCGGGACGTGGAAGGCGCTGATGACGCAACGTATCCTGACAGTAACGAACGTTTTTCTGTTGGCGCGCCGCTGGCCCGCAGGCTGGGTCTCGGCCGCATTGGTATTCACCATGAACGGCTGCCACCCGGACGCCGTACGTCTTATCCGCATGCGGAAAGCGACGAAGAGGAGTTTGTTTACGTTCTGGAGGGTTACCCTGAGGCCTGGATCAATGGCTATTTATGGAAGCTCGAACCCGGAGACAGCGTGGGATTTCCAGCCGGGACGGGCGTGTGTCACACCTTTATCAACAATACCGATGAAGAGGTGCGCTTACTGGTGGTGGGTGAGGCCAATAAAAAACATAACCGCATCTACTATCCGCTCAATCCGGTGTATGCCGCGACGCGCGAAGACCGCTGGGTCGACCATCCGCCTCAGTTTTTTGGGCCGCACGATGGAAAACCTGGGCGAAAATAATTTCCTCTTCTATAAATATTGATGGTCGTCACATATTACAACAGGCCGGGATGGAATTTAACTTAAGGAAATAGCGGGTCTTTTTGCACTTATTCACAGCAATAGTTCGTTCCTGTTTGGGTGATAACAGACAGGGTTAACTAATAACAAACTATTTACGAGCACACTGTGAAAAAACATTTTAAATTTTCGATGGTTAGCATCGCTGTCTCCTTTTTTATGGCAAATCAGGCGGGAGCAGCCAATACCTGGACGGAAGCGCGTAGCGACGCAATGGGCGGAACGGGTGTCGCGGCAGGGAGCTATGGCAGCGGGGCGTTAATCAACCCCGCGTTACTGGCAAAATCTAAGCCCGAGGATGATGTGACGGTTATTTTGCCGTCCGTTGGCGTGCAGGTGACCGATGAAGACAATCTTCAGGACGAGATTGATACCATTAACGACAAAATCAATCATTACAAGGATGTGGTTGATAGTCTGACCCCCATTGAAGTTATCACCAATCCATTAGGTTCGATCAATCAGTTCCAGGGCGCAGCGAAAGATCTCGCTGATGAACTGGACTACCTGAAAGGCAAGACCGCACACGCCACCGCAGGGGCGGGGATTGCCGTCAGTATCCCTAACGATATTCTTTCCGTGGCCTTTATGGCAAAAGGCTATGCCCATGGCCGGGTCAGCTCTTCAATCGATCAGCAGGACATTGATTATCTGCGCGGTATACAACGAAGCGATGCGGTGGCTGCCGGTGTGGCGCTGGATGCCGCGCTAAACGGTACCGATCAGATCACCAAAAACCTTAACTCTACGGCGTCTGGTCGGGCGGCGATTGTGTCCGACTACGGTATTGCGGTGGCCCGTCAGTTCGATCTTGGCGGCGTTCCGGTTTCCGTTGGCGTCACGCCGAAGCTGCAAAAAACCTGGCTCTATAACTACACCACCTCAATCTACGATTACGACAGTAATAAGTGGAACGACAGCCGCTACCGTACCGACGACACTGGCTTCAACGTCGATGCCGGTATTGCTGCTGATTTTGGTGAAAACTGGACGGTCGGCGTGAGCGGGCAAAACCTGATGTCGCGCGATATCGATACCAAAGATATCCGCATTCGCAATGGGCGCACGGGAGAGGGGGTGAGTTATAAAGACACCTATCAGATCCGTCCGCTGGTCACTGCCGGGGCCGCCTGGCACAACGATCTGGTCACGCTGACCGCAGATGGCGATCTGACCGAAACCAAGGGCTTTAAAAGCGAAGACACCTCCCAGTACGTTGGCGTCGGTGCCGAAGTCACGCCACTGAGCTGGCTGGCAGTACGCGCCGGTTATCGTGCGGATATGAAAGGGAACGACAGCAACGTCTTTACCGGCGGTGTCGGTTTCGCGCCGTTCAACTCCGTCCACGTTGACCTGATGGGGCTTTATGGCGAAGACGAGACCTGGGGCGCAGGGGCACAGTTGAGCATGACGTTCTAAAGTACACCGGAGGCGCTGCGCCTCCGGCTTTTCTTTGTGCTATAGTAGCGCCCCTTTTCCACCAGATGCTTAAAACTTCGCCATGTCGTCAGAACTCCAGACCGCTTTCCATGCACACCGTTTCTCCATTGCGCCAATGCTTGACTGGACGGACAGACACTGCCGCTATTTCCTGCGCCAGCTCTCCCGCCATACGCTGCTGTACACCGAAATGGTCACTACCGGCGCAATTATTCACGGCAAGGGCGATTATCTGGCGTACAGCGAAGAGGAGCATCCGGTTGCGCTGCAACTGGGTGGCAGCGATCCGGCTGCGCTGGCGCAGTGCGCGAAGCTGGCTGAAGAACGCGGCTATGACGAGATTAACCTCAACGTCGGTTGCCCGTCCGACCGTGTGCAAAACGGTATGTTCGGCGCGTGTCTGATGGGTAATGCACATCTGGTGGCGGACTGTATCAAAGCGATGCGCGACGTCGTCTCTATCCCGGTTACGGTCAAAACCCGTATCGGCATAGACGACCAGGACAGCTACGAGTTCCTGTGTGATTTCATCAACACCGTATCAGGGAAGGGTGAATGCGAGATGTTTATCATCCACGCCCGTAAAGCCTGGCTCTCTGGCCTCAGCCCGAAAGAAAACCGCGAGATCCCGCCGCTGGACTACCCGCGCGTGTACCAGCTAAAACGCGACTTCCCGCACCTGACCATGTCGATCAACGGCGGTATTACGTCGCTGGACGAGGCCAAAGCGCATCTCGAACATATGGATGGCGTGATGGTCGGACGCGAGGCGTATCAGAACCCGGGCATTCTGGCGACGGTTGACCGGGAAATCTTTGGTGTTGACGGTGCTGACTCCGATCCCGTGGCGGTAGTGCGCGCCATGTATCCGTACATTGAGCGCGAGCTGAGTCATGGTACGTATCTGGGCCACATTACCCGCCATATGCTTGGCCTGTTCCAGGGCATTCCTGGCGCGCGCCAGTGGCGTCGTTATCTCAGCGAGAACGCGCATAAGGCCGGTGCGGATATTGAGGTCCTGGAACACGCGCTGCGTCTGGTTGCGGATAAACGTTAAATTTCGCTAAAAGATGGTCAAATACGCCACGCCCTGCAAGACATTGCGGGGCGTTTTGCTTTCAGAACAACGACTTATTTTTGGCATGTTTCTTGTAACGATCGCAGCATCATTCGGGAACTCGTGGGAGAGCACCATGCTGGAACTACTTTTTGTGATTGGCTTCTTTATCATGCTGATGGTCACGGGCGTATCGCTGCTCGGTATCCTGGCCGCGCTCGTCGTGGCCACGGTGGTGATGTTTGTCGGCGGTTTATTTGCCCTGACGATTAAACTCTTGCCGTGGTTACTTCTGGCGATTGCGGTGGTATGGGCGATACGGGCGATTAAATCACCAAAACTGCCCACTTATCAGCGTAATAACCGCTTCCGTTACTAAGGTATTGAGGTGTACGTCACATACCTGCAACTTTTCCGGCAGCAATCCTTAGAACAGAATAGGATTTACTTATCGAATCTGTCACTATGGCTGCCGCTAAAGAATTCATCGAGCTGTACCCTACATACAGCCGAACTAAAAAAAGAAAGGGCTTCCCACGGGAAGCCCAATTTCTTTTTATGGCTCAGGGAATTAACAGACTTGATCCCTGCGTTGCCCGGCTCTCCAGCACCTCATGCGCGCGCTGCGCATCGGTCAGCGGATATTTCTGCGCCTCTGCCACATCCACTTTAATTACCCCACTGGCGATCAGCGAGAACAGCTCGTTGCTGGCTTCCTCAAGTTCTTCCCGGTTGGTGATGTAACCTTGCAGGGAAGGGCGAGTGACATATAGCGACCCTTTCTGATTCAGAATGCCCAGGTTGACGCCGGTGACTGCCCCGGAGGCGTTACCGAAGCTCACCATCAGCCCGCGACGTTGCAGGCAGTCCAGCGAAGATTCCCAGGTGTCTTTCCCCACCGAGTCATACACCACGCGGACCTTTTTGCCGCCAGTGATCTCTTTCAGCCGCTCAACGATGCTCTCTTCCCGGTAGTTGATCACCTGCCATGCGCCCGCGTCCAGCGCGCGCTGCGCTTTTTGCGCGCTGCCTGTGGTGCCGATCAGCTTCGCGCCCAGGGCTTTCGCCCACTGGCAGGCAATCAGCCCCACGCCACCTGCGGCTGCGTGAAACAGGAATTGCTCGTCAGGCTTAATTTCGTAGGTTTTGCGCAGCAGATAATAGACCGTCAGCCCTTTCAGGAATGAGGCGGCAGCCTGCTCGAAGCCGATCGCATTTGGCAGAAGCGCCGCTTTCTCGGCCGGAACGTTATGGATGGAGCTGTAAGCGCCCAGCGCCGACTGCGCGTACACCACGCGATCGCCTTCCTTAATGTGCTTAACCGCGCTGCCCACTTTGCTGACGATACCGGCCGCCTCGGTGCCCAGTCCGCTCGGCATCGACGGAGGCGGGTAGAGGCCGCCGCGAATATAGGTATCGATGTAGTTAATGCCGATCGCTTTGTTTTCCACCTGGATTTCGTTCTCGCCAGGCGCAGCGGGGGTAAATTCCACCGCTTTGAGTACGTCAGGGCCACCATGCTTGTGAAATTCAATACGTGTTGCCATGCTTCCTCCAGAATGTGGTAATCTTTCGACCCACTCTTTATCTCGGTAACTCCATTCACTATGGCAGGAAACAAACCCTTCAACAAACAGACTGAACCTCGTGAGCGTGATTATCAGGTCGCCGGGTTAAAAGTCCCGCCGCACTCGATTGAAGCGGAACAGTCGGTGTTGGGCGGTTTAATGCTGGATAACGAACGCTGGGACGACGTCGCCGAGCGCGTTGTCGCGGAAGACTTCTATACCCGCCCGCACCGCCACATCTTTACGGAAATGGCGCGGTTGCAGGAGTCGGGCAGCCCGATTGACCTGATTACGCTCGCAGAATCGCTGGAGCGTCTGGGACAGCTCGACAGCGTCGGCGGATTTGCCTATCTGGCAGAACTGTCAAAAAACACGCCAAGTGCCGCTAACATCAGCGCTTACGCTGATATCGTCCGTGAACGTGCCGTTGTCCGCGAGATGATCTCGGTGGCGAATGAGATCGCCGAGGCTGGTTTCGATCCCCAGGGGCGCACCAGCGAAGATCTGCTCGACCTGGCGGAATCCCGCGTCTTTAAAATCGCCGAAAGCCGGGCGAACAAAGACGAAGGCCCGAAAAACATCGCCGACGTGCTCGACGCCACCGTTGCGCGTATTGAGCAGCTTTTCCAGCAGCCGCACGATGGCGTGACGGGGGTGAACACCGGTTATGACGATCTCAACAAGAAAACGGCAGGTCTTCAGCCATCGGATTTGATTATCGTCGCGGCGCGTCCGTCGATGGGTAAAACGACATTTGCGATGAACCTCGTCGAAAACGCGGCGATGTTGCAGGATAAGCCGGTGCTTATCTTCAGTCTTGAGATGCCCTCTGAACAGATCATGATGCGTTCTCTGGCGTCCCTGTCGCGCGTGGATCAGACCCGCATCCGTACCGGCCAGCTGGACGATGAGGACTGGGCGCGGATCTCCGGCACCATGGGGATTTTGCTGGAAAAACGGAACATCTATATCGATGACTCCTCCGGCCTGACGCCGACGGAAGTGCGCTCCCGCGCGCGCCGTATCGCCCGTGAACACGGTGGTATCGGCCTCATCATGATCGACTACCTTCAGCTGATGCGCGTTCCGTCGCTTTCCGACAATCGTACGCTGGAGATTGCCGAGATTTCCCGCTCGCTCAAGGCGTTAGCCAAAGAGCTGCACGTGCCGGTGGTGGCGCTATCGCAGCTTAACCGCTCTCTGGAACAACGTGCAGACAAGCGCCCGGTCAACTCCGACCTGCGTGAATCCGGCTCCATCGAGCAGGATGCCGACTTAATCATGTTCATCTACCGTGATGAGGTTTATCACGAGAACAGCGATCTGAAAGGGATCGCCGAAATTATTATTGGTAAGCAACGTAACGGCCCCATCGGTACGGTACGTCTGACCTTTAACGGCCAGTGGTCGCGTTTCGACAACTATGCCGGTCCTCAATATGATGATGAGTAATTTCTAAGGAATTCAAATGCAAGCGGCAACTGTTGTTATTAACCGCCGCGCTCTGCGACACAACCTGCAACGTCTGCGAGAACTGGCGCCCGCCAGTAAGCTCGTTGCAGTCGTGAAAGCGAACGCTTACGGACACGGTCTTCTTGAGACCGCGCGAACGCTCCCCGATGCCGACGCTTTTGGCGTCGCCCGTCTCGAAGAAGCTCTCCACCTGCGCGCAGGTGGAATTACGCAACCGATACTGCTCCTGGAAGGCTTTTTTGAAGCCTCGGACCTGCCGACCATTGCCGATCAGCACCTGCACACGGCGGTGCATAACGAAGAACAGCTGGCCGCGCTGGAAACGGCTGAACTGAGCGAGCCGGTCACCGTCTGGATGAAGCTCGACACGGGCATGCACCGTCTGGGCGTGCGGCCGGAAAGCGCGGAGGCGTTTTATCAGCGTCTGAGTCAGTGCAAAAATGTGCGTCAGCCAGTGAATATCGTCAGCCACTTTGCCCGCGCCGATGAGCCTGAATGCGGCGCAACGGAACAGCAGCTTGATATCTTCAACACCTTCTGCGAAGGCAAACCGGGGATGCGCTCCATTGCGGCGTCCGGCGGGATCCTGCTATGGCCGCAGTCGCACTTCGACTGGGCGCGTCCAGGCATCATTCTTTATGGCGTTTCGCCGCTGGAGAACAAACCCTGGGGGCCGGACTTTGGCTTTAAGCCGGTTATGTCGCTGGTTTCAAAGCTGATTGCCGTGCGTGAGCACAAAGCGGGAGAGCCGGTGGGTTACGGCGGCACCTGGACCAGCGAGCACGACACGCGTCTTGGCGTGGTGGCGATGGGTTACGGCGACGGCTATCCCCGCGCCGCGCCAACGGGGACGCCGGTGCTGGTCAATGGACGCGAAGTCAAGATTGTCGGTCGCGTGGCGATGGACATGATTTGTGTTGATCTTGGGCCCGACGCGCAGGATAAAGCGGGGGACGATGCGGTGATGTGGGGTGAAGGCCTGCCGGTAGAGCGTATTGCTGAAATAACAAAAGTGAGTGCTTACGAACTTATCACGCGCCTTACCTCAAGGGTCGCAATGAAATACGTCGACTAAGCATGAGCGGGATGAGATGCATCCCGCTTCTGTTAACATCCCCTCGATCTTCTTCCGCTTCCGGTTTATTGTTGAATGCCCTGCCTCATAATAATCCGGAGAACATCGCGTGTTTCAGAAAGTAGACGCCTACGCCGGCGACCCTATCCTCTCCTTGATGGAGCGTTTCAAAGAAGATCCTCGCAGCGACAAAGTGAACCTCAGCATTGGTCTTTACTACAACGAAGACGGCATCATTCCTCAGTTGAAAGCCGTTGCCGAAGCTGAAGCGCGTCTGAACGCAACCCCGCACGGTGCTTCGCTTTATCTGCCGATGGAAGGATTAAACACCTACCGCAACACTATCGCGCCGCTGCTGTTTGGTGCGGACCACGCGGTGCTCGCGCAAAAGCGCGTGGCGACTATCCAGACGCTGGGTGGCTCGGGTGCGCTAAAGGTAGGCGCAGATTTCCTGAAAAAGTACTTCCCGGATTCCGGCGTGTGGGTCAGCGACCCGACGTGGGAAAACCACGTTGCGATCTTCGAGGGCGCGGGCTTTAAGGTGGCGACCTATCCGTGGTTCGACAGCGAAACCAACGGCGTGCGCGTTGATGCGCTGCTGGAAAAACTGAACACCCTGCCGGAGCGCAGTATCGTATTGCTGCATCCGTGCTGCCATAATCCGACCGGTGCGGACCTCACCAATGCCCAGTGGGATGCGGTGATCGAGATACTGAAGGCGCGTAACCTGATCCCGTTCCTCGACATCGCCTATCAGGGCTTTGGCGCGGGCATGCAGGAAGACGCCTACGCCATTCGCGCGATTGCCAGCGCGGGGCTTCCCGCTCTGGTCAGCAACTCGTTCTCAAAAATCTTCTCCCTGTACGGCGAGCGCGTTGGCGGCCTGTCCGTGGTGTGTGAAGACGCCGAAGCCGCGGGACGCGTACTCGGTCAGCTGAAAGCGACGGTCCGCCGTATCTACTCCAGCCCGCCGAACTTTGGTGCGCAGGTGGTGGCGACAGTTCTCGGTGACGAAACGCTGAAAGCGTCCTGGCTTGCGGAAGTGGAAGCGATGCGTAAGCGCATCCTGTCGATGCGTCAGGAGCTGGTTAACGTCCTGAAAGAGGCCGTGCCTGGGCATAACTTTGATTATCTTCTCAAGCAACGCGGGATGTTCAGCTACACCGGACTGAGCGCAGCGCAGGTCGATCGCCTGCGCGAAGAGTTCGGTGTCTACCTGATCGCCAGCGGCCGTATGTGCGTGGCGGGTCTGAATGCCAGCAACGTCCAGCGCGTGGCGCAGGCGTTTGCATCCGTAATGTAAGCATTCACTTACTTGCATACTGTATGTAGGCCGGGTAAGGCGTAGCCGCCGCCCGGCTTTTTTGTTCGCGCCGGTGCCAGTCATTGCCCGGTGGCGCTTCGCTTCCCGGACCTACACGTTTCTTCTGCGCTTTGTGATCGTCTTCTTTTTATTCAGCTCCATAAGTAAAAACTCCTTTCCTTCCCCTCCCGCTGGGGTTATGGTCGGATAGTTTTTTGACCATCCGCTCAAAATAAAAAGATAACAAACTGAATATTCAGGGGAAAATATGCGCAAGATCACACTGGCGCTCAGCGCCGCCTGCTTATTGTTCTCGCTTAATAGCACCGTTGTTGCGCGGGCTTCTGCACCCACGCCGCTTTACACCGGCACCACCGCCGCCATGCTTGCCGAACAGGCCCCCATTCACTGGGTTTCAGTGGCACAAATCGAAAACAGCCTGACGGGTCGCCCGCCGATGGCCGTGGGCTTCGATATTGACGATACCGTTCTCTTCTCCAGCCCGGGTTTCTGGCGCGGCAAAAAAACGTACTCCCCGGACAGCGAAGCCTATCTGAAAAACCCGGAATTCTGGGAAAAGATGAACAACGGCTGGGATGAGTTCAGTATCCCGAAAGAGGTTGCCCGCGCGCTGATCGCCATGCACGTAAAGCGCGGCGACAGCATTTACTTCGTGACCGGACGTAGCCAGACCAAAACCGAAACCGTCTCGAAAACGCTACAGGATGATTTCCTGATCCCGGCGGCCAGCATGAACCCGGTCATTTTTGCCGGGGACCATGAAGGGCAAAACACCAAAACCCAGTGGCTGGAAAAGAAAAATATCAAAGTGTTCTACGGTGATTCAGATAACGACATCACCGCGGCGCACGACGTGGGAGCCAGAGGCATCAGGGTGTTACGCGCCTCGAACTCCACCTACCGACCGCTGCCGATGGCCGGAAAATTTGGTGAAGAGGTGATCGTTAACTCTGAATACTGACGCATTAATGGCGGGGTGAATGCTTTTTTAAGCAAATCTCGCCGCGCGGGTTTTACCTTTCGCTTTCTTGCTGCACACTTAGAAAGATTCACCTTTCATAATGGAGCAGCACATGTGGTATCAACAGACCCTTACCTTAAGCGCAAAACCACGCGGATTTCACCTTGTGACGGACGAAGTCATCGGGCAAATCCGCGACCTGTCGCGCGTCAAAACGGGTTTGCTGCATCTGCTGCTTCAGCACACGTCCGCCTCTCTCACGCTCAATGAAAATTGCGATCCCACCGTCCGGTCTGACATGGAGCGGCATTTTCTGAAAACCGTCCCGGATAACGCCCCGTATGAGCATGATTACGAGGGGGCGGACGATATGCCTTCGCACATCAAATCCTCTTTGCTGGGCGTCTCGCTGATGCTGCCGGTCCACAACGGACGGCTACTGCTGGGAACGTGGCAGGGGATCTGGCTGGGAGAACATCGCATTCACGGTGGTTCGCGTAAAATTATCGCAACGCTACAAGGGGAATAAAGATGACAATTTCGGAGATACTTCAGTACTGCATGAACAAGCCGGGTGCGGAACAAAGCGTTCACAGCGACTGGAAAGCCACGCAGATCAAAGTGGGTGATGTGCTGTTCGCGATGGTGAAAGAGGTGGATGCGCGGCCTGCGGCCTCACTGAAAACCAGTCCGGAACTGGCCGACTTACTGCGCCAGCAGCACGATGATGTCAGGCCAAGTAAGCATCTGAATAAAGCGCACTGGAGTACGGTGTTTCTCGACGGCTCGCTGCCAGATTCGCAAATTTACTACCTGGTGGATGCGTCGTATCAACAGGCGGTTGAACTGCTGCCGGAAACGATCCGACAGCAGCTCTCCGTGTGACGATTACAGCAACGGTTTGAGGAAGCGCGCGGTGTGCGAGGCTTCGCACTCTGCAACGGTCTCTGGCGTACCGGAGACGAGGATTTCACCGCCGCCGCTGCCGCCTTCCGGGCCGAGATCGACAATCCAGTCCGCGGTTTTAATCACGTCCAGGTTGTGCTCAATCACCACGATGGTGTTGCCCTGATCGCGCAGCTGGTGCAGCACGTCCAGCAGCTGCTGGATATCCGCAAAGTGCAGGCCGGTGGTCGGCTCATCCAGAATATACAGCGTCTGACCGGTACCGCGTTTGGACAGCTCACGCGCCAGCTTCACGCGCTGCGCTTCACCGCCGGACAGCGTTGTTGCTGACTGCCCCAGACGAATATAGGTCAGACCCACATCCATCAGGGTTTGCAGCTTACGCGCCAGCGCAGGGACGGCGTCAAAGAACTCGCGCGCCTCTTCGATGGTCATATCCAGCACTTCGTGGATGGTCTTGCCTTTGTACTTAATCTCCAGCGTTTCGCGGTTATAACGCTTACCTTTGCACTGGTCGCACGGCACGTAGATATCCGGCAGGAAGTGCATCTCAACCTTGATTACGCCATCGCCCTGGCACGCTTCACAGCGGCCGCCGCGCACGTTAAAGCTGAAACGGCCTGGCGTATAGCCGCGTGAACGCGCTTCCGGCACGCCGGCGAACAGTTCACGTACGGGCGTAAAGACGCCGGTATAGGTCGCCGGGTTAGAGCGCGGCGTACGACCAATCGGGCTCTGGTCGATGTCGATAACCTTGTCGAAATGCTCCAGCCCCTGAATGTCGCGGTACGGCGCAGGCTCGGCCAGCGTCGCGCCGTTCAGTGCCGTCTGCGCAATCGGGAACAGCGTATCGTTGATCAGCGTCGATTTACCGGAACCGGACACGCCGGTGATGCAGGTAAACAGCCCGACAGGCAGCGTCAGGGTCACGTCCTTCAGGTTGTTGCCGCGCGCGCCGGTCAGCTTCAGCACTTTTTCCGGGTTCGCCGCCACGCGCTGTTTTGGCACTTCAATTTTGCGCTTGCCGCTCATGTACTGACCGGTCAGCGATTCAGGCACCGCCATAATGTCTTTCAGCGTCCCTTCCGCCACCACCTGTCCGCCGTGCACGCCAGCGCCCGGGCCGATGTCGATCACGTGGTCCGCGGCGCGGATCGCGTCTTCGTCGTGCTCGACCACGATGACCGTGTTGCCGAGGTTACGCAGGTGAACCAGCGTGCCGAGCAGGCGTTCGTTGTCGCGCTGGTGCAGGCCGATTGACGGCTCATCAAGCACGTACATCACGCCGACTAAGCCCGCGCCAATCTGGCTCGCCAGACGGATACGCTGGGCTTCACCGCCGGAGAGTGTTTCCGCCGAGCGGGAAAGCGTCAGGTAGTTCAGGCCGACGTTCACGAGGAACTTGAGGCGATCGCCGATCTCTTTCAGCACTTTTTCGGCGATTTTCGCGCGCTGGCCGGAGAGCTTCAGGTTGTTAAAGAAGTCCATCGCGTGGCCGATGCTCATGTCTGAGATGGTCGGCAGCGCCGTGTTTTCGACAAACACGTGACGCGCTTCGCGACGCAGACGTGTACCCTCGCAGGTGGCGCAGGAGCGGTTGCTGATGAACTTCGCCAGCTCCTCACGCACCGCGCTGGATTCGGTCTCTTTGTAGCGGCGCTCCATATTGTGCAGCACCCCTTCGAACGGGTGGCGACGCACGGAGGTATCGCCGCGATCGTTCATGTATTTGAACTCGATGTTCTCTTTGCCGGAACCGAACAGGATCACTTTGTGCACGTTCGCGCTCAGGCTCGCCCACGGCGCTTCAACGTCGAACTTATAGTGCTCAGCCAGCGATTTCAGCATCTGGAAGTAGTAAAAATTACGCTTATCCCAGCCGCGAATAGCGCCACCCGCCAGCGACAGCTCCGGGTTCTGGATCACGCGGTCCGGGTCGAAATATTGCTGAACGCCCAGGCCGTCACAGGTCGGGCACGCGCCCGCCGGGTTGTTGAACGAGAACAGGCGCGGTTCCAGCTCGCGCATGCTGTAGCCGCAAATCGGGCAGGCGAAGTTGGCGGAGAAGAGCAGCTCTTCCGCTTTCGCATCGTCCATGTCTGACACCACCGCCGTGCCGCCCGACAGTTCCAGCGCCGTTTCAAAGGATTCCGCCAGACGTGTCGTCAGATCTTCACGTACCTTAAAGCGGTCAATCACCACTTCGATGGTGTGTTTCTTTTGCAGCTCCAGCTTTGGCGGATCGGACAGGTCACACACTTCGCCGTCGATACGGGCGCGGATATAGCCCTGGCTTGCCAGGTTTTCCAGCGTTTTGGTGTGTTCGCCCTTACGCTCTTTAATGATTGGCGCCAGCAGCATCAGGCGTTTGCCTTCCGGCTGCGACAGCACGTTATCCACCATCTGGCTCACGGTCTGGGCCGCCAGCGGGACGTCGTGATCCGGGCAGCGCGGCTCGCCCACGCGCGCATACAGCAGACGCAGGTAGTCATGGATTTCGGTAATGGTACCGACCGTGGAGCGCGGGTTATGTGACGTGGATTTCTGCTCAATGGAGATAGCAGGGGACAACCCTTCAATGTGGTCGACATCCGGTTTTTCCATCAGCGACAGGAACTGACGCGCGTACGCCGAGAGCGATTCAACGTAACGACGCTGTCCTTCGGCATACAAAGTGTCGAAAGCCAGTGAGGATTTGCCAGACCCCGAAAGCCCGGTCACGACGATGAGTTTGTCGCGAGGGATTATGAGGTTGATATTCTTGAGATTATGGGTGCGGGCGCCCCGAACTTCGATCTTATCCATTCACCTTTCCCGGTTGGAACACGGATTGCCTGATTTGTTTGAAGGACAAACGGCTGTCAGAAACGGCTAATTATGACACAAAATGACCTGTTTGAATATACAGTATTGGAATGCATTTTCTGATTCACTGTGTAACAATGTCGAGTCCGCGAGAGAACTCTGGAACATGCTACGCAACTATCAAAGTGTCGCATGGAAATGGTACACTCGCGCGTTTACACTATTAAGAAACGTATTCAGGAGACACGAACATGGCCAGCAGAGGCGTAAACAAGGTGATTCTCGTCGGTAATCTGGGCCAGGACCCGGAAGTACGCTACATGCCGAGTGGTGGCGCAGTTGCCAACATTACGCTGGCTACTTCCGAATCCTGGCGTGATAAAGCGACCGGTGAAATGAAAGAGCAGACCGAATGGCACCGCGTTGTGCTGTTTGGCAAACTGGCTGAAGTGGCCGGTGAGTATCTGCGTAAGGGTTCTCAGGTCTATATCGAAGGCCAGCTGCGTACCCGCAAATGGACCGATCAATCCGGTCAGGAAAAATACACCACGGAAGTGGTGGTGAACGTTGGCGGCACCATGCAGATGCTGGGTGGCCGTCAGGGCGGCGGCGCACCGGCAGGTGGCGGCCAGCAGCAGGGCGGTTGGGGTCAGCCTCAGCAGCCGCAGGGCGGCAATCAGTTCAGCGGCGGCGCGCAGTCTCGTCCGCAGCAGCAGTCTGCTCCTGCACCGTCTAACGAACCACCAATGGACTTCGACGACGATATCCCGTTCTGATATCCAGACGCGTGAAACACAAAAAACCCAGACAATGTCTGGGTTTTTTATAACAGGCTATCAGGTAATCACCATCGGCCAGTCTGGCGGAGTGTGGCTCATGGCTTCAACCATCACCACTTTAATGTTTTCCCAGACGGCGGCTATATCCACCAGCGTAATGCCGAGCAAACCTGTCGCGAACCAGCATGCGGCGCCTAACCCTAACAGGGTGCTTATCACAGCAAGACCTGCGTAGTCGGACTTTCGGAACTGAATGTTTAACGTGCTGGCCAGGAACATCAAAACCGCGCTCAACAACGGCCAGCGCAGGAGTACCATGCTGGTGGTAATGGTTGCCATAAAACCCATCCTCGACAAAACAGACGAACTGGAATGAAACAATGTTTCTCGTTACATAAGATATGTGAACTATATCACATTTGCTGTTTTATTCGCCAGTATCCGCGTGAGGTAAAAGTGGGATTATTGCCGGGGAAAATATATCGTCGTCGCTCAGAACGACGTCTGGTCGGAATTTTTATTTTCAATTCATCCAGATAGCAAAACCTTTGCAAAATGCCATCGGCTGTATAGCGTTTACAGCAGTATATCTATGGATTATGCTTGTCTGGAACAATAAATGCACCCGCAAAAATAATTCATCCCATTGAATTAATTGACTTTTTTGGATTTTGTATTCTTTGTTTTACACTCGGCATGCTCTTTGATTTCGTGGTCTTATTCTTTTATTCAGATATGAATTATTGCGGTTGCTCTCTCGATTAATGACCTGCGAAAAGATAATGAAAGAAAAAAGACGCGAGATTATTAACGACAGCATGCAGGCGCTGCATGCCCTGGCGAAGCTGATGCCGCAACTCAACGCGCAGTGTTCGCCGGTTGAAATGCTGGAAATTATCAACAGCGCACTGGGGGCAAATCTCTCATGGGTCAGTGTCGAATCCGCAGACGGGCCGCGCGTGGTTTGTGCCGGCGACGTGACGTGTCACGCCTTTAACGTGGCGGATTTTCTTGCCAGCACCCTGTTGCAGCGGCATCACCGCGCCTGGCGGGTGATCTACTGGAAAGAGCATATTGGCCGGGCGGTATTTTCCCCTCAGCACCCAGGCTATGCGCGGCTGCAAAGCGGCGTGCTGTGTAAATTCTCAGCGCATGGCAGACAGTGCAGTGGTTATTTCTTTTTGGCTTTTAATGAAAAACTGACCTCGTTGCCGATATTGAAAAATATCGTGGTGGTATTGGTTGAGAAGCTAAAAGATTATTTTGATGACATCATCGTGCGGGAAAAAACGGCGCAGGAAATGCAGCGCGTCGTCACGCAATATAAAACCTTATTTGAGCGTGCTCCGGTATTAATGAACGCCTTTGACAGGCATAACCGGTGTGTATTGTGGAATGCCGAATGCGAAAAAGTCTTTGGCTGGAGTATGACTGAAATCGGCGAGCATCCCGATCCGCTGGCCCTGTTTTACCCGGATCCTGAGGAGCGACAGCGCGTGCAGGAGTCGGTTCGTTTCGCACCACTTAAGGATATGTACGAATGGCACCCGGTTCGTAAAGACGGGACGCAGTTAACCATTCTCTGGTCAAACATCCTTTTGCCGGATAACTCCATTCTCAACATTGGCCTGGATATCACCGAACGTAAAAAAGCAGAACAGCAGCTGACCGTCAAAGCCACCACGGACGATCTGACGGGCTGTCTGAATCGCTCGACAATCTTACAGCGTCTCAAAATAGCGCTGGCAGCCAGTTCGCCGCAGGATGTCAGTAGCCACTTCTGTCTCCTGATGTTCGATCTCGATTATTTCAAGCAGATCAACGATCGGTGGGGACATCAGGTTGGCGATGCGGCATTGATCCACTTTTGCGACCGTATTCGCGAGGTGAGCCCGGCCGGGTCGGCGCTGGGACGGGTGGGGGGCGAAGAGTTTGTTCTTCTGCTGGCGCACACGGATGGTATGGCCGCTACGTTGCTCTCTTCCCGGCTGCGTGCCGCGCTGATCTCAAAACCGCTGCGTGTGGGCGATAAAACGCTGGTACTCTCTTTCAGCGCCGGGGTGGTTGAAGTCTGTCAGGGGCAACGGGATACTTCTGCCATACTGATGCGTGCCGATAAGGCATTATATGACGCCAAGCGTACGGGAAGAGGAAAAACGGTCCTGGCGTCTGATTATTTATAAATCAGCATAAGAACAAAGAGCAGGCTATTTCAGCCAGCGAATTTTCCACACCTGTCGCGGGTAATTATTTTCCTTATCAGAAACGAAATGAATACTTTTAGTTTGGCTTACGGGAAAATATTATCGGCATCACGAATTTTAGGATTTTTAATACCAAAAGTCAGTTGCTAACTTCCCATGATTCATGCAACGTAATCACCTGTTTATCAAAGCAGCCGGTCTTCATTGCTACAGGCGTACAACATGCAGGGATACAGAGCGGGAAATGAATCGTAGCGCGCTGCGCAACATGCTCAAAGTGGTCGGGATTATCATGGTAGTTATGCTGCCGGTGATGCTTGCGCTATGGTTTGCCCAGCTTAGAGCCGTGTCGGAAATCAGCGCCCAGCTGCGCACGTTTGCTGAACTTGCTTTAAACAAAACTGAACGGGTTATTCAACAGGTTGATCTGGCCCGGGAAGACGCGGAAAAATATCAGGGAAAAGTGTGTACGCCGGAGCATCGTCAATATATGTTGAACGTTTCCCGCGGTCGTCTTTTTGTTGCCGATTTAATTTATGCTGAAGGCCAGTCGTTTCTCTGCTCGACCCTTTTTACGCCGGATCATCCTTACACCATTCCCGCTGCCAATTACACACGTAAACCCGACGTTGCTATCTATTATTTTCGCGATACGCCATTTTTTGATGGTTATAAAATGATATATATGCAGCGCGGAAATTATGTCGCAGTGGTCAACCCGCTTTCGTACAGTGAGGTGATGTCAGACGATCGTTCCCTGTCGTGGGGGGTGTATGACACTGTCAGCAATGCATTCTTTTCTGTAAGCCAGAAAGCCAATATTTCTTTATTGCATTCGATGCTTCGACATCAGGAAACGACTTTTCAGAAAGGTGACCGTTTTTATACGATCGTGAAATCCGGGCAGCGGCCGATTGCGGCCATCGTTTCAACCTCCAGCGCCCGTTTTTATAAAACGCTTTATCATCAGGCTACCCTGACGCTACCGCTGGGGATAATTTGCAGCATTATTATTCTGCTGGTGTGGTCGCGTACACACCGTGAATTCAATTCGCCTGGCCGACTTCTGCACCGGGCGCTGAATAAACGCCAGCTGTGCGTCCATTATCAGCCCATTATTGATATTAAAAATAACCAGTGCGTGGGGGCAGAGGCGTTGTTGCGCTGGCCTGGATTCAACGGTCAGGTTATGAGCCCGGCGGAATTTATTCCCCTGGCAGAAAAAGAGGGGATGATTGAGCGCATTACGGATTACGTCGTGGAGGAGGTGTTCAGCGATCTGGGCCATTTTCTTGCCGCTCATCCCGATCTGTATGTCTCGATTAACCTGTCGGCGTCGGATTTTCACTCTTCGCGTCTTATCGCCCTGATCTCCGACAAAGCCCGCTTTTACTCGGTTCGCGCGCAGCAAATCAAAATTGAGGTGACGGAGCGGGGGTTTATTGACGTGCCAAAAACCACGCCGGTCATTCAGGCGTTTCGCCAGGCGGGGTATGAAGTGGCGATTGATGATTTCGGAACCGGCTACTCTAACCTGCATAACCTCTATTCGCTGAACGTCGATATCCTGAAAATCGACAAATCCTTTATCGATACCTTAACCACCAACAGCACCAGCCACCTGATTGCCGAGCACATCATTGAGATGGCGCAAAGCCTGCGGCTGAAAACCATTGCGGAAGGGGTCGAGACGGGGGAGCAGGTGAGCTGGTTGCTGAAGCGTGGCGTGCAGTATTGTCAGGGATGGCACTTCGCGAAAGCGATGCCGCCCCAGGCATTTATGGCCTGGCAGCAGCAACCCTTGCGTTAACACGCATTAATTGAGCTGATGGCGGTAGTCGCTCGGCGTACGGTCAAACTCGCGGCGGAAGACGCGGGAAAAGGTCTGCTGCGACACATAGCCCAGATCCATTGCGATATCAAAAATGGGCCGCTGCGTTGAGCGTAACGCCTGCGCCGCCAGCAGGAGCCTGCGCTGGCGAATGTAATCACCCAGCGTTTGATGCATTACGGTGCGGAACATTCTCTGTAAATACCATTTCGAATAGCCCGACTTCTTAGCGACCACATCAATGTTCAACGGCTGGTCGATATGTTCATCAATCCATTCAATAAGTGTCTGAATAATTTGCTGATGCGACATAAGGTTACCCCTCTGTGGAGACATCTGTCCTGGTTGATTCGTCGTTTTCTCTGCGGGGGAGTATAATTCCTCAAGTTAACTTGAGGTAAAGAGGTTTTATGGAAAAGAGATTACCGCGCATCAAAGCGCTGTTAACCCCCGGTGAAGTGGCTAAGCGAAGCGGTGTGGCGGTGTCGGCACTCCACTTCTATGAAAGCAAAGGGTTAATAAAAAGTATCCGTAACGCCGGAAACCAGCGGCGCTACACCCGCGATGTGCTCCGCTACGTGGCGATCATCAAAATTGCGCAACGTATCGGCATTCCTCTGGCCACCATCGGTGACGCGTTCGGCGTATTGCCGGAAGGTCACTCGCTGAGCGCGAAGGAGTGGAAGCAGCTGTCGTCCCAGTGGCGAGAAGAGCTGGATCGTCGTATTCACACGCTGGTGGCCCTGCGCGATGAGCTGGACGGCTGCATTGGTTGCGGGTGTTTATCACGCAGCGATTGTCCGCTGCGTAACCCGGGTGACAGGCTGGGCGAGCAGGGAACAGGGGCGCGGTTGCTGGAGGAGGATTGAGAGGTGTTTGCCGGGTGACGCTTCGCTTACCCGGCCTACGCTCTCGGTTTTGCAGGCCGGGTAAGGCGCAGCCGCCACCCGGCAACAAGCATAAAGAACTAAAGCGCCACTAAGGGCGCTTTAGTTTTTTCCGGTCTTTGTCTTTCTCTCTATCCCGCTGGCTCACGGGAGGGTTTCCCCCGACATCAGTACCCCTCGTGTCGAGCTTGTGGAGGAGGTTCCGGTTTGTACTGACACTTTAATTCTATGCCCGGCCCCCGTTTTTGCCACCGGAGACGGTGAGATTTTAGCCGAATTTTTTTCGTGAAGTTGTTCAGTTTTCTATAGTTAAAAAGTATGAATCACCGGAGAACATCATGCTAACGGTCCACCACCTTAATCAGTCTCGTTCACATCGCGTCCTCTGGGCGCTGGAAGAGCTGGGTCTGACGTATGAGATTGTGCGCTACCAGCGCGAGAAATCAATGCTTGCACCGGATTCGCTCAAAAAAGTGCATCCGCTGGGGAAATCCCCGGTACTGGAAGATAACGGACTGGTGCTGGCCGAATCAGGCGCGATTCTGGAATATCTTCAGGAAACGTACGATTCGGCGTCACGATTCAAACCGTTAGATCCCGCCCATAAAGTGCAGTATCGCTTCTGGCTGCATTACGCCGAAGGGTCTTTGATGCCGCTACTGTTAATGAAGCTGGTGTTTAACAGCCTCGGCAAACCACCCGTCCCGTTTGGCCTGCGCACGCTGGGTAAGGCGCTGGGGCAGGGGGTGCAAAAAGCGTATCTCAACCGCCAGCTGGAAACGCATGCGCGCTTTATTAACGATCATCTTGCCGAAAACAGCTGGTTTGCCGGCGACACGCTGACCATGGCTGATATCCAGATGAGTTTTCCCCTCTTCGCCCTGCTGGCGAGAGGCGGCATTGACAATCTCGACCACATAGCGGCGTGGAAACAGAGAGTGGAGGCACGTCCGGGCTGGCAGACAACGCTTGCGAAAGGCGGCCCGCTGACAATCCCCGGCGAGGGATGAAATGTAACGAAATTGCGCATGGACGATAACGTTTGCGCATCCTCTGCTTAATTCTTCATCGTCATGAGGCAATTTTAGCGAAAAACGAGAAAGTTCAGTTGAAAAGGGCGGGTATTAGGCTAGATAATCGTTTGCCTACATTTGACCACCCGTTTTGTAAGCGCGGAGCTAAACGTTTGCTTTTTTTGTGACGCCCCTTTCGTCGCAAACGCAGCACAAGGATTTGACGTTTCGCTGGCAGTGGAGTCTCCACCACGCTTACGGACTTTCAATAAAAATTTTCAGGGGATGTTTTCTATGTCTACGCCATCTGCGCGTACCGGCGGTTCACTTGACGCCATGTTTAAAATTTCTGCTCGCGGCAGCACCGTGCGCCAGGAAGTTGTTGCCGGTCTGACCACGTTTCTGGCGATGGTGTACTCCGTCATCGTGGTGCCAGGCATGCTCGGCAAAGCGGGCTTCCCGCCAGCGGCGGTCTTCGTTGCCACCTGCCTGGTTGCGGGTGTGGGTTCGATTGTGATGGGCCTGTGGGCGAACCTGCCGCTGGCGATCGGGTGCGCCATCTCCCTGACCGCGTTTACCGCCTTCAGCCTGGTGCTGGGCCAGCATATCAGCGTCCCGGTAGCGCTCGGCGCCGTGTTCCTGATGGGCGTGCTGTTCACCGTAATTTCAGCAACCGGCATTCGTAGCTGGATTTTGCGCAACCTGCCGCAGGGCGTGGCGCACGGCACCGGCATCGGTATTGGCCTGTTCCTGCTGCTGATCGCTGCCAACGGCGTGGGTCTGGTCATCAAGAACCCGCTGGACGGCCTGCCGGTTGCGCTGGGTAACTTCGCGAGCTTCCCGGTGATCATGTCGCTGGTGGGTCTGGCGGTGATCATTGGCCTGGAAAAACTGAAAGTGCCGGGCGGCATTCTGCTGACCATTATCGGCGTGTCCATCGTCGGCCTGATCTTCGACCCGACCGTTCATTTCTCCGGGATTTTCGCCATGCCGTCGCTGAGCGATGACAACGGTAACTCCCTGATTGGCAGCCTGGATATTGTGGGCGCGCTGAACCCAGTGATCCTGCCAAGCGTGCTGGCGCTGGTAATGACCGCGGTGTTTGATGCCACGGGCACCATCCGCGCGGTGGCCGGTCAGGCTAACCTGCTGGATAAAGACGGACAGATTATTGACGGCGGCAAAGCGCTGACCACCGACTCCCTGAGCAGCGTTTTCTCTGGCCTGGTAGGTGCGGCGCCTGCGGCGGTGTACATTGAGTCCGCAGCGGGTACGGCGGCAGGCGGTAAAACCGGCCTGACGGCCATCACCGTTGGCGTGCTGTTCCTGCTGATCCTGTTCCTCTCTCCGCTCTCTTATCTGGTGCCGGCTTACGCGACCGCACCTGCGCTGATGTACGTCGGCCTGCTGATGCTGAGCAACGTGGCGAAAATCGACTTCGCGGATTTTGTTGATGCCATGTCCGGCCTGATCACTGCGGTATTCATCGTGCTGACCTGTAACATCGTGACCGGCATTATGATCGGCTTCGCCTCGCTGGTGATTGGGCGTCTGGTCTCCGGTGAGTGGCGTAAGCTGAACATCGGTACCGTGGTCATCGCCGTTGCGCTGGTGGCGTTCTACGCGGGCGGCTGGGCCATCTGAATTGACTTTTTATGCGAAAACGGGTGGCTCAGGCCGCCCGTTTTTATTTTCAGGACTCATCCTGTTGCCTTTTACGTTACTCTGGAGAGGATAGAATAAGAGGCACGACGCCTCAGGTTTGGCATATAAGAAACACAGCAAACAGGGAACGCATGGAAATTTTCTTCACAATACTCATCATGACCCTTGTGGTCTCATTATCCGGGGTGGTTACACGCGTACTGCCCTTCCAGGTCCCCCTGCCTTTAATGCAAATAGCTATCGGTGCGCTGCTGGCGTGGCCGACGTTCGGTCTGCACGTGGAGTTCGATCCGGAACTGTTCCTCGTGCTGTTCATCCCGCCGCTGCTGTTTGCCGATGGCTGGAAAACGCCGACGCGCGAATTTCTGGAGCACGGGCGAGAGATCTTCGGCCTGGCGCTGGCGCTGGTGGTGGTCACCGTGGTCGGGATTGGTTTTCTGATCTACTGGGCCGTACCGGGGATCCCGCTCATACCCGCCTTTGCGCTGGCCGCCGTGCTGTCGCCTACCGACGCCGTGGCGCTGTCCGGCATTGTGGGCGAAGGGCGCATTCCAAAGAAAATCATGGGCATTTTGCAGGGCGAGGCGCTGATGAACGACGCCTCTGGCCTGGTCGCCCTGAAGTTTGCCGTGGCGGTTGCCATGGGCACCATGGTCTTTACCGTCGGCGGCGCGACCCTGGAATTCTTCAAGGTGGCGATTGGCGGTATCCTCGCGGGCTTCGTAGTGAGCTGGCTGTACGGACGCTCGCTGCGCTTCCTTAGCCGCTGGGGTGGTGATGAACCGGCGACGCAGATCGTCCTGCTGTTCCTGCTGCCGTTCGCCTCTTACCTGATTGCCGAACACATTGGCGTGTCGGGCATTCTGGCGGCGGTAGCCGCGGGGATGACCATCACCCGCTCTGGCGTTATGCGGCGCGCGCCGCTGGCGATGCGCCTGCGTGCGAACAGTACCTGGGCCATGCTCGAGTTTGTGTTTAACGGCATGGTGTTCCTGCTGTTGGGTCTGCAACTGCCGGGCATTATGGAATCCTCGCTGATTGCAGCCGAAGCGGATCCAAACGTTGAAGTCTGGATGCTGTTTACCGATATCGTGCTCATCTACCTTGCGCTGATGCTGGTGCGTTTCGGCTGGCTGTGGACGATGAAGAAATTCAGCGTTCGCTTCCTGACCAAAAAGCCGATGGAGTTCGGCTCGTGGACCACGCGCGAGCTGCTGATTGCCTCTTTCGCGGGCGTGCGCGGGGCGATCACCCTTGCTGGTGTGCTCTCCATTCCTCTGCTGCTGCCGACGGGTGACGTCTTCCCGGCGCGCTACGAGCTGGTGTTCCTGGCGGCGGGCGTGATCCTCTTCTCCCTGTTTGTCGGCGTGATTATGCTGCCGATTCTGCTGCAACATATTGACGCAGGGGACTCCTCGCAACAGCACAAAGAAGAGCGGATTGCCCGTGCGGCGACGGCGGAAGTGGCGATTGTCGCCATCGAGAAGATGGAGGAGCGTCTGGCCGCCGATGCCGAAGAGAACATTGATAACCAGCTGCTGAAGGAAGTCAGTTCACGCGTGATCGGTAATTTGCGTCGCCGTGCTGACGGACGTAACGACGTGGAAAGTTCGTTGCAGGAAGAGAACCTCGAACGCCGTTTCCGCCTGGCGGCGCTGCGCTCCGAGCGTGCCGAGCTGTATCACCTGCGCGCCACGCGGCAGATCAGCAACGAGACGCTGCAAAAGCTGCTGCACGATCTGGATCTGCTGGAAGCGTTGTTGATTGAGAATCAGTAGCGCTGTAATTGCCCGGTGGCGCTGCGCTTACCGGGCCTACGTGCTCGATCGGTACCCTCTCCCTGTGGGAGAGGGTACCCAAAACCCCTCACAGCATTGCAACCACGCCTGCGCGCTGTGCGACAGATAGACCCCTTCACGCCAGATCATCCCCAGCTGCCAGTGCAGGTCGCTCTCCAGCGGGATCCAGCGCAGCGTATTTTTATCCAGCCGCTCGCAGATCGGCTGCGGCAGAATGGCAATCCCCACGCCCGCCTGTACCATCGCCGCCAGAAAATCCCACTGGCCGCTGCGCACCGCAATGCGCGGCTTCACGTTATGCTGGTTAAACAGCGCCATCAGCTGGCGGCTTAAGGCGAAATCTTCGTTGTAAATCAGCAGCGGGTGTTCGCCGAGCAGCTCGGGTTTTACTGACTCAATCTTCAGCCAGTCGCCGGAGCGCGGCACCAGCACGCACAGCGGGTGACTGAACAGAGGCAGCGTCGCCAGGCCGCTCTCCTCCTCCACGGGAAGGGCCGTCATGGCCACGTCCAGTTCACCGTTCATCACCGCCTGCTGCACGGTCAGGCCGCCAAATTCAGAAATTTTTAGCTCCACGCCGGGATAGCGCTGACGAAACAGACTTATCGGACCGGCCATCATCATGCCGACCATCGGCGGAATACCGAGCCGCAGCAGCCCTTTTGTCAGATGGTTGATGTCCCCAAGCTCGGCCTCCAGCTGGCGGAACTCCGCCAGAATTGCCAGCCCGCGCTCGAACACCACGCGACCGGTATCGGTCAGCAGTAGCTTGCGTCCGTCGCGGATCAGCAGGGTACAGTTCAGCTCATCTTCGAGGTTTTTCAGCATCTTGCTGATGGTTGGCTGGGTTACGAATAACTTCTCCGCTGCGCGGGTAAAACTTTGCTGGCGAACCACCTCGACAAAATAGCGCAGCGTTCTTATGTCCATGATTATTCCTCGAAACTATACCTTCGATGATTTTAATTCATTTCAGTCGATACCGTACGCTCACTATACTGGCGCCTCGTCTCATTTCTGAGGAAAACCCCCATGGCCGTGGCGTTAAGCCGTGTTACGCCTGCCGTTGTGCAACGACTCCAGGTACCGGTTCAGGTACTGCTTTACGCGGGACTGTTTGTTTTCGCGGAATATCTTGTCGACTGGCTGCATCTGCCTTTACCCGCCAACTTGGTGGGGATGGTGCTGATGCTGACGCTGATCCTCTGTCGCGCGTTGCCCCTTAGCTGGGTGCGGGCCGGCGCACGCTGGCTGCTGGCGGAGATGCTGTTGTTCTTTGTGCCGGCCGTGGTGGCGGTGGTGAACTATGCCCAGCTGCTGATGGTCGACGGCTGGCGCATCTTTGCGGTTATCGCCCTGAGCACGCTGATGGTGCTGGGCGCCACCGCCTGGGTGGTGGATAAAGTGTATCGCTTTGAAATCAGCAGGCAGACGCATGACTAACTTTCAGATAAGCGTGCTGTGCCTGATTGCGACAGTCGTCATCTACTTTGCCAACAAGCGCCTGTATCGCCGCTTTCGCGCGCTGCCGCTGATGCCGCTGGTCTTTACGCCGATCCTGCTGGTGCTGATGCTGGTCTTCGGCCATATCTCCTGGCAGAACTACATTGGCGAATCCCACTGGCTGCTGTGGCTGCTCGGCCCGGCGACCATCGCCTTCGCCGTACCCGTTTATGACAACCTCGCCATTATCAGACGCCACTGGATGTCGCTCAGCGCGGGTGTCGTCACCGCGACGGTGGTGGCGGTGTGCAGTTCGGTCTGGCTGGCGCGGTTGTTTACCCTGTCGGATGAAATCCAGCGCAGCCTGGCGGTGCGTTCGGTGACCACGCCGTTTGCGCTGGCAGCCGCCAAACCGCTCGGTGGCCAGCCGGATCTGGTGGCGCTGTTTGTGGTGGTGACGGGCGTCTTCGGCATGGCAGTGGGGGATGTGCTGTTTCTGCGGCTTTCCATTCGCGAAGGGATGGCGAAAGGCGCGGGGTTTGGCGCGGCGTCGCACGGGGCGGGGACGGCACGTTCGTATGAGCTGGGACAGCAGGAGGGCGTGGTCGCGAGCCTGGTGATGATGCTTTCGGGCGTCACGATGGTGCTGATTGCGCCGCTGGTGGCGTGGGTGATGTTTTAAGCTCCCCGGCCAGAGCGACCGGGGAGAAAAGGCTTAGTGCGCGCGGCCCTGCTCAACGCCCAGGCCGGTTTGCGAGCGGATAAACTGGGCGCGGAATTTTTCACGCTCCAGGTTACCCTCCGGTGAATTATCGGTGGCAGAGAAGATCCAGATCCCGATAAACGCCACGGCAATGGAGAACAGCGCCGGGTATTCATACGGGAAGATAGCGCTTTCGTGACCGAGGATCTGCACCCAGATGGTCGGGCCGAGGATCATCAGAATCACCGCCGTCAGCAGGCCCAGCCAGCCGCCAATCATCGCCCCACGGGTGGTCAGTTTTGACCAGTACATGGAGAGCAGAATGATCGGGAAGTTACAGCTTGCCGCAATCGAGAAGGCCAGCCCGACCATAAAGGCGATGTTCTGTTTCTCGAACAAAATCCCCAGCAGGATGGCGACGACGCCCAGCACCAGCACGGTGATTTTGGAGACTTTCAGCTCATCGCGCTCGCTCGCGCCTTTGCGGAAGACGTTGGCGTAGAGGTCATGCGATACCGCAGACGCACCGGCCAGCGTCAGCCCTGCAACCACCGCGAGGATGGTGGCAAAGGCCACGGCAGAGATAAAGCCGAGGAACAGGTTGCCGCCCACCGCGTCGGCCAGATGCACCGCCGCCATGTTGTTACCGCCAATCAGCGCGCCCGCCGCGTCTTTAAACGCCGGGTTCGCCCCCACCAGCATGATCGCGCCAAAGCCGATGATAAAGGTCAGAATGTAGAAGTAACCCATAAAGCCGGTGGCATAGAACACGCTTTTACGCGCTTCACGCGCATCTGACACGGTAAAGAAACGCATCAGGATATGCGGCAGGCCAGCGGTACCGAACATCAGGCCGAGACCGAGCGAGAGCGCGGATATCGGATCTTTCACCAGCCCGCCCGGGCTCATGATCGCTTCCCCTTTCGGGTGGACCGCCATCGCTTCGGTAAACAGATTATTGAAGCTGAACCCGACGTGCTTCATCACCATAAAGGCCATAAAGCTGGCGCCGAACAGCAGCAGTACCGCTTTGATGATCTGTACCCAGGTGGTGGCCAGCATGCCGCCGAACAGGACGTACATCACCATCAGCACGCCGACCAGCACCACCGCGACGTGGTAGTTCAGGCCGAACAGCAGCTCGATCAGTTTGCCCGCGCCGACCATCTGGGCGATCAGATAAAGTGCCACCACCACCAGCGAACCGCAGGCGGAGAGGGTACGAATCGGCCCCTGCTTCAGGCGATAGGAGGCGACGTCAGCAAAGGTATAGCGCCCCAGGTTACGCAGGCGCTCGGCAATCAGGAACAGAATGATTGGCCAGCCCACCAGGAACCCGAGGGAGTAGATCAGGCCGTCATACCCTGAGGTATACACCAGCGCGGAGATCCCAAGGAACGAGGCGGCGGACATAAAGTCCCCCGCGATCGCCAGCCCGTTCTGGAAGCCGGTAATATTGCCGCCCGCGGTGTAGTAATCGTTACGGGAGCGTACGCGTTTCGACGCCCAGTAGGTGATGTACAGCGTCAGCACCACGAAAATCAGGAACATGATAATCGCCTGCCAGTTGGTTGGCTGGCGCTGAACCTCGCCGGTAAGGGCATCTGCCGCATGGGCAGCAAAGGGAAGTGTGGCGGCTAGCGCCGTCAGGACTCGCTTCATGATGCTTTTACCTCGCGCAGAACTTCTCTGTTAAGACGATCGAATTCACCGTTCGCACGCCAGACGTACACACCCGTGAGCACAAACGAAATGATGATCACGCCAATCCCAATCGGAATACCGCGCGTGACGCTGGTACCCTCATGCAGCGGGGTGCCCAGCCAGTGCGGCGCAAAGGCGATCAGCAGAATAAAGCCGACGTAGATAATCAGCATGATGATGGAAAGGATGAAGGCAAACCGTTGCCGTTTTTCGACGAGCTCCCTGTAGTGCGCACTATTCTCTATCTGCTGACAAATATCGTTATTCATCACAGAGTCTCCAGAAGTAAGGTTGGTTTGTTTTTATCCCCTCTCCCCTGTGGGGAGAGGGTGAGGGGAGGAAGGTGCGGTCTGATGCCCTCACCCCGGCCCTCTCCCACGGGGAGAGGGAGAAAACACTAGGAAGGCATTGCGATGGCCTGCTTCTCTTCGAGCAGTTTGTCCACCACGCCAGGATCGGCCAGCGTTGAGGTATCACCGAGGTTACTGGTGTCGCCCGCCGCGATTTTGCGCAGGATACGGCGCATAATCTTGCCGGAACGGGTTTTCGGCAGCGAGTCGGTCCAGTGCAGCACGTCCGGCGTGGCAAGCGGGCCGATCTCTTTACGCACCCAGTTGCGCACCTCGGTATACAGCTCTGGCGACGGTTCTTCGCCGTGGTTCAGGGTGACGTAGGCGTAGATCGCCTGGCCTTTGATGTTGTGAGGAATGCCGACAACCGCCGCTTCGGCAATTTTCGGATGCGACACCAGCGCAGATTCAATTTCCGCCGTACCCAGACGGTGGCCGGAAACGTTCAACACGTCGTCCACGCGTCCGGTGATCCAGTAATAACCGTCTTCATCCCGGCGCGCGCCGTCGCCGCTGAAGTACATGTTTTTGAAGGTCGAGAAGTAGGTCTGCTCGAAGCGCTCATGGTCGCCGAACAGGGTACGCGCCTGGCCAGGCCAGGAATCGACGATCACCAGGTTGCCCTCGGTAGCGCCTTCCTGCGGATTGCCTTCGTTATCCACCAGCGCAGGCTGCACGCCGAAGAACGGACGGGTGGCCGAACCGGCTTTCAGCTGCGTGGCGCCCGGCATCGGGGTGATCATGAAGCCGCCGGTTTCGGTCTGCCACCAGGTATCCATCACCGGGCACTTCTCGTTGCCGATCTTCTTCCAGTACCACTCCCAGGCTTCGGGGTTGATCGGCTCGCCCACGGAGCCGAGGATACGCAGGGAAGAGCGGTCGGTCCCTTCGATGGCTTTATCGCCTTCCGCCATTAGCGCACGGATCGCCGTTGGCGCGGTATAGAGAATGTTGACCTGATGCTTATCAACCACCTGGCACATACGCGCCGGGGTCGGCCAGTTCGGTACGCCTTCAAACATCAGCGTCGTTGCGCCGCAGGCCAGCGGGCCGTACAGCAGGTAGCTGTGACCGGTGACCCAGCCCACGTCGGCGGTACACCAGTAGATGTCGCCCGGATGATAGTCGAAAACGTATTTAAAGGTGGTGGCCGCATAGACCAGATAACCGCCGGTGGTATGCAGCACGCCTTTCGGCTTACCGGTGGAGCCGGAGGTATACAGGATAAACAGCGGATCTTCCGCGTTCATCTCTTCCGGCTGATGCTGGTCGCTCGCGTTTTCAATCAGATCGCTCCACCACAGGTCGCGCCCCTCGTGCCAGTCGATTTTGCCGCCCGTGCGCTTGAGGACAATGACGTTGTTGATGGATTTTACGTTCGGGTTTTTCAGCGCTTCATCAACGTTTTTCTTCAGCGGAATACCGCGCCCGGCGCGCACGCCCTCGTCAGCGGTGATCACCAGCTTCGAATTTGAGTCGACAATACGCCCGGCAACCGCCTCCGGCGAGAAACCGCCGAAGATCACGGAGTGGATCGCGCCGATGCGCGCGCAGGCCAGCATAGCCACGGCGGCTTCCGGCACCATTGGCATATAGATCGCCACCACATCGCCTTTTTTAATGCCCTGGGCCAGCAGCACGTTGGCAAAGCGGCACACGTCGCGATGAAGTTCTTTATACGAGATGTGTTTACTCTGAGAGGCATCGTCGCCTTCCCAGATGATGGCCGTTTCGTTGCCGCGTTCAGCAAGATGGCGGTCCAGGCAGTTCGCCGCCAGGTTCAGCGTGCCGTCTTCATACCATTTAATGGAGACGTTGCCCGGCGCGAAAGAGGTGTTCTTTACCTTCTGATAAGGTTTGATCCAGTCGAGGATGTGGCCCTGCTCACCCCAGAACGCGTCAGGGCTGGAAACGGACTGCTGGTATTTCTCCTGGTATTGCTCCGGGCTTATCAGGCAACGGTCCGCAATGTTTGCGGGAATGTCGTGTTTGTGTATTTGGCTCATGGCTTTTTTTCTCCTTGTAAGATGTTAATAATATGTCGCAAAAACGTTAATAGTAGGGGCTTTACAAGCTTTGTTTAGTATTTGGGCGACAGATCACGCAATGTCTGAAGAGTATGAAAATTGAGCGAATGAAACTTTGAAGGGAAATAATTCACCTGAAGAATTATTCACTTTTTTGAAGTGAAAATATTTTGTATAACAAATGGTTATTTATGCGAATTGCTATAAATTGCCGTCAATGACACTTTTTGCAGTGAAATGCCTCGTTCTTTAAGGCTTGCGCAGCATGCCGTGCAAATGATACTCATACGGCGCGTTAAAAAAATCCCATAAACCAACGCAACACAATTCATACCCTTTCAGTATGTCTCCATATTCATGCAGTTTTGATGGTACGGAGATTTCATTGAGGAAGTCAGTTTCTATGAAAAATTTGAAAGTCAGCCTGGCCTGGCAGATCCTGCTGGCCCTTGTGCTGGGCATCTTGCTGGGCAGTTACCTCCATTATCATAGCGACAGCCGCGAGTGGCTGATTGCGAACCTTCTCTCCCCTGCGGGCGATATCTTTATTCATCTGATCAAGATGATTGTTGTGCCGATTGTGATCTCGACGCTGGTGGTCGGTATCGCGGGTGTCGGTGATGCGAAACAGTTAGGCCGCATCGGCGTTAAAACTATTCTCTATTTCGAAGTGATCACCACGGTTGCCATCGTTCTTGGCATCACCCTGGCGAATGTGTTCCAGCCTGGTGCCGGGATCGATATGTCGCAGCTGGCGACGGTGGATATTTCGAAATACCAAAGCACAACCGCCGATGTGCAGAGCCATTCGCATGGACTGATGGGGACTATTCTCTCGCTGGTGCCGACCAACATTATCGCGTCCATGGCGAAGGGCGAGATGCTGCCGATCATCTTCTTCTCGGTACTCTTTGGTCTGGGGCTTTCTTCCCTGCCCGCGACGCACCGTGAACCGCTGGTCACCGTGTTCCGATCTGTCTCCGAAACCATGTTCAAAGTCACCCACATGGTGATGCGCTATGCGCCGGTCGGGGTATTCGCGCTGATTGCGGTGACCGTAGCGAACTTCGGCTTTGCCTCCCTGTGGCCGCTGGCGAAGCTGGTGATTCTGGTGCACTTCGCGATTCTGTTCTTCGCGCTGGTAGTGCTGGGCATTGTGGCGCGCCTGTGCGGGCTCAGCATCTGGATCCTGATCCGCATCCTGAAGGATGAGCTGATTCTGGCCTACTCCACGGCAAGCTCCGAGAGCGTACTGCCGCGTATCATTGAGAAGATGGAGGCCTACGGTGCGCCGGCGTCCATTACCAGCTTCGTGGTGCCAACGGGTTACTCCTTTAACCTGGATGGTTCGACGCTGTATCAGAGTATTGCGGCAATCTTTATCGCGCAGCTGTACGGCATTGACCTGTCGCTGTGGCAGGAGATCGTGCTGGTTCTGACGCTGATGGTGACTTCAAAAGGCATCGCAGGCGTCCCGGGCGTCTCCTTCGTGGTGCTGCTGGCGACGCTGGGCAGCGTCGGTATTCCGCTGGAAGGCCTGGCGTTTATTGCCGGTGTGGACCGTATCCTAGACATGGCGCGTACTGCGCTGAACGTGGTGGGTAATGCGCTGGCGGTGCTGGTAATCTCCAAGTGGGAACACAAGTTCGACCGTAAAAAAGCGCTAGCGTATGAACGCGAGGTGCTGGGTCGTTTTGATAAAACGGCTGACCAGTAACATTCTAAGCCCGGTGGCGCTGCGCTTACCGGGCCTACGGGTTTTGTAGGCCGGGTAAGGCGAAGCCGCCACCCGGCACGTTACTCCCCGCTCAACGCATCAAACTCTTCACACCCGGTATCAAACCCTTCGGTACAGCTCAGGTTTAACCAGTAAAGCGCTTTCTGCTTATTCGGTGTGATAAAGCCTTTCTCACCCTGCCTGAACAGCATTCCTGCCCAGTACTCCGCATAGCCCGTCCGGGACAGAGCCGAACTCCGCTTGAACCACGACGCGGCCTGCACGTCATCCTGAGGGACTTCAACGCCGTTGGCATAGATCAGCCCCAGCTGCTGTTGCGCGTCTACCGCCGAGTCGCTATCGATGTCTTCGGTCGCCGATTGCAGCAGTGCGATGGCCTGCGGGTAGTCGGTTTTGCCCGCCTGCGTGTTCACCAGCACCCGCGCCAGCATGATCGCGCCGCGTTTGCTGCCCGCAATGTTTGCCTGCTGGGCCAGGGCTTTGGCCTGAGCATAGTCGCCCTGCGAAAAGTGGATTTGCGACAGCAGCGCCATGGCGTCGAC
Organism: Enterobacter cloacae complex sp. SHL018; assembly: GCF_049237905.1. Taxonomy (NCBI): domain Bacteria; kingdom Pseudomonadati; phylum Pseudomonadota; class Gammaproteobacteria; order Enterobacterales; family Enterobacteriaceae; genus Enterobacter; species Enterobacter cloacae complex sp. SHL018. The sequence continues at coordinate 39,992 of NZ_JBMKJE010000008.1, read as the reverse complement.
ATCACCGCCTTTTGCCGCTTTTTCCGCCCACAGCGCCGCCTGCGCGCTGTCGCCGGAACTGAACCAGGTATCGGCAAGATAATACTGCGCGCGCGCATCGCCCGCTTCAGCCTGCTTTTTATACTGGCTGCCTATCTCATCGGCATGGGCAAACGCGGTTAAAAATAACAACATCAGAAAAAGGGTTTTCATGGATTCTTATCATCTGAGTACACGCCGCGCAGTATAATCGCGGTGACAGAAGAAAAAAACGGGTGCGTTAAGACCTCAGCATCCCACAAGCCGGGCGGAACACGCGTTCCGCCCGAAGAGGTTAGCCTGCGTTACAGGCTAATTTCGCCGCCACCTCCTGATGTTCACTCTTTATTAAAACTCGCAGAGCTTATCGCGAGTAATAAAGGTAAAGATCACTATCGTCAGGCAAATAATAAAGACGATGCCTAACGTAGTTTTTAATGGCGTCATGCCTTTTACTCCTTGTGAAAAAAAGAATAAGAGGCTACTCTCAACCTGTTGGTTGTTGAGGGGTAGCCTCGGGTAAATGCAAATTTCCCGGGGCTTTCCACTTTCTGTCCCTCAACAATGCTCAAGACAGAAAGTCTTAAGCACCCGCCGCATATCTTATCTCGCTGAATTAAAATGCAAAGATGTAATTAATTTTCGCGCAAATTACATTTTTTCTGCGAGACGTCTTCAGAAATATATATAGATGTAATTAATAGCGGTGCCAGAAATAATAATGGGGTGAATATCTCACCCCATTTAGTCAGCGATTAATTAACGGCTTCATCCCATTGCGCTTTCGCGCAGGCGGGCTTTCAGCTTGTTATATTCGTCGATCACATACTGTTCCGCAGCGTGTTGATCCGCTATTGGCTCCACGTTTACGGCGCAGTATTTATACTCCGGCGTTTTGGTTATCGGGCTTAAGTTCTCCGTCACCAGCTCGTTACAGGCGCCAATCCACCACTGGTAGGTCATATAGACCGCGCCTTTGTTCGGACGGTCGCTGACCTGCGCGCGGGTAATGATGCGGCCTTTACGCGAGTTCACCCACACCAGCGCTTCATCTTCAATACCGAGCCGTTCGGCGTCGGCGGTGTTGATCTGCGCGTAGCCCGGTTCATCCGCCAGCGCCGCCAGCGCGGCGCAGTTGCCGGTCATGGAACGGCAGGAGTAGTGGCCCACTTCACGCACGGTGGAGAGCACCATCGGATACTCGTCGGTGAGCTTATCGATCGGCGCGACCCAGTCGCAGGTGAAGAACTGCGCCAGCCCGTTCGGGGTGTCGAACTTCTCTTTAAAGAGGTATGACGTCCCCTGATCGGATTCTGACTCATCCCGGCACGGCCACTGGATGTAGCCCAGCTCACCCATTTTTTCATAGGTTGCCCCATAAAAGTCCGGACACAGATGCCGCAACTCGTCCCAGATCTCCTGGGTGTTGTTGTAGTGCATCGGGTAGCCCATGCGGGTGGCGATTTCGCTGATGATCTGCCAGTCCGTTTTCAGATCCCACTTCGGCTCGACGGCCTTGAAGAAGCGCTGGAAGCCGCGGTCTGCTGCCGTATAGACACCTTCATGCTCGCCCCAGGAGGTCGACGGCAGAATCACATCCGCCGCTGCCGCGGTTTTGGTCATAAAGATATCCTGAACAATCACCAGCTCCAGATCCTCAAAGCCTTTGCGCACCGCGGACAGTTCGGCGTCGGTCTGGAGCGGATCTTCACCCATGATGTAGGCCGCACGTACTTCACCGTGAGCCGCGCGGTGCGGCAGCTCGCTGATGCGGTATCCGGTGTGTGCCGGCAGACTTTCCACGCCCCAGGCCTTCGCAAACTTCTCGCGGTTTTCCGGGAACTTCACGTACTGGTAGCCCGGATAGGTGTCCGGCAGCGCGCCCATATCACACGCACCCTGCACGTTATTCTGACCACGCACCGGGTTCACGCCCACATGCGCTTTACCCAGATTGCCGGTCAGCATGGCGAGGCTGGTGAGCGAGCGCACGGTTTCCACACCCTGGTAGAACTGGGTCACGCCCATGCCCCACAGGATGGCGGCGGTTTTCGCTCCGGCGTACATCCGCGCCGCCTGGCGGATCTCCTGCGCGCTGACGCCGGTTATCGCCTCTACTGACTCCGGCGTATAGCCTTCGACAATCTTGCGATACTCTTCAAACCCTTCCGTACGGCTCGCGACAAACGCCTGGTCGTAGAGGTTCTCCTCAATAATGACGTGCCCCATCGCATTCAACAGCGCGATGTTCGAGCCGTTTTTCAGTGCGATGTGCATATCCGCAATGCGCGCGGTTTCAATTTTACGCGGATCGCAGACGATGATTTTCGCCCCGTTCTGTTTGGCGCGAATAACGTGATTCGCGACGATAGGGTGAGAATCCGCCGGGTTATAGCCGAAGATGAACACCAGATCGGTGTTATCTATCTCATTGATGGCATTACTCATTGCGCCGTTACCGACCGACTGGTGCAGACCTGCAACCGATGGGCCGTGTCAGACGCGAGCGCAGCAGTCGACGTTATTGGTACCAATAACGGCGCGCGCGAATTTTTGCATCACATAGTTGGTTTCATTCCCGGTTCCGCGTGAGGAGCCGGTGGTCTGAATCGCATCCGGGCCATACTTGGCCTTGATGGCGCTGAGGCGCGTGGCGACGTAATCCAGCGCTTCATTCCAGGAGACGGCTTCCAGCTTGCCGCCGCGCTCGCGGCGGATCATAGGGGTTTTCAGGCGCGGCGTGAGGATTTGGGTATCGTTAATAAAATCCCAGCCGTAGTACCCTTTCAGGCACAGCGTGCCCTGATTGGTTTTACCCTGCGCCGCTTCCGCCCGGACGATTTTGCCGTTATCGACCACCAGGTGGATCTTGCAACCTGAGGCACAATAAGGGCAAACCGTGACGACTTTTTTCATCACTTTGCTCCAGTTAAACAGTTCTTACCTGCCCAATATGCAGCTTCTATGCCATGTTTTTACTATGGGTATTTCCTGACTTTACGGCCCTTTGCGGGGCAAAACCCTGACGAAAAACAGCCAATCGTCAAAATTGACGTGTCGAAAGGGCAGGGGATGTGACATGGATTGGAATTCCGTCACGTAAAAAACAATTCGGCTGGAGCCAGCGGCAGAATGGTTCAGACTTAACATAATTCCCTGACGGAAGCATGCGATGAAACCGGCGATTCTGGTGGTTGATGATGATGTCGCAGTCTGCGAACTGCTACAGGATGTGCTCAGCGAGCACGTCTTTACCGTGCTGACGTGTCACACCGGTCAGGACGCGGTGAACCGTGTCCAGCAGGACCCTGGCATTGCGCTGGTTCTGCTGGACATGATGCTGCCGGATATCAACGGATTACAGGTTTTGCTGCAACTGCAAAAGCAGCGACCATCGCTACCGGTGGTGATGCTGACGGGGCTGGGAAGTGAATCAGATGTGGTCGTCGGGCTCGAAATGGGCGCCGATGATTACATCGGAAAACCGTTCAATCCGCGCGTGGTGGTCGCCCGCGTTAAGGCGGTGCTGCGTCGAACCGGCGCGCTGGACGCGGAGCCTGCCGCGCCGCGCGTTGAAGGTATTGCCTTTAACGGCTGGACGCTGGACACCACCCGCTGCGAGCTGAGCGATCCGCAGCGTAATACCGTGCCGTTAACCCAGGGCGAATACGGCCTGCTGCTGGCATTAACGCAAAACGCCCGCCGGGTACTGAGTCGTGAACAGCTGCTGGAGCTGACCCACAGCGAAAGCGCCGAGGTCTTTGACCGCACTATCGACGTGTTGATCATGCGGCTACGGCGAAAAATTGAGGTCAATCCGCACCAGCCTTTGCTGATCAAAACCATTCGCGGTCTGGGCTATGTTTTTGCCACGGACGTTTCCCATCATGAGAAAGCCGCCTGACCGTTCTCCTGAATAAACGCCTGAAGCTCGGCCAGCGTTTTCGCGCCGTCAATCGCATTGGCCGCCAGCAGGCTGGCCCGCGCGCAGGCGTGCGCCAGATAAATACTCTCGGTAAGCGACAGCGATTCATGGCAACCGTATAAAAAGCCTGCGCAAAACGCGTCGCCCGCACCGACGCTGCCGATAATCTCGTCCTGCGTCAGCTTCCACGAAGGAACCCATTGCCCTTTTTCACTCGGCGCTTCACCCCATGCCCCTTCCGGACAGTGGATCACTACCCGCTGCCGCACGCCTGCCGCCAGCAACTGTGCGGCAGCGTCGGCGATATGGACCATGTTCAGCGCACCATGACTGTCGCGGATCTCAAGCCCGCTAAACTCACCGGCTTCCAGCTCGTTAATCACCAGATAATCAAGATGACGCAGGGCAGGGAGCACCAGCGGCTGATAGCGTGGATCGCCCTTGCGGGAGACCAGATCGAGCGAGGTTTCATACCCCTGATCGCGCATCTGTGCCAGTAACCGCGCGCTGCGGGTGCCAAACTCCTCGTCCGGCATGTCCAGGCTGTCGAGCAGCAGCAGATAGCCGAGATGGAAGATCTTCAGCGATCCGTCGAGGCGATCGAAGGCGGTAAGATCCAGCAGGCGGTTGGCGCCCGGCGAGTGGAAAAAGGTGCGCTGTCCGCTGGGGTCGGTCATTACCTGCGACATCGACGTTGGGGCGAACGTCGTGCGCTGCACGCGCTGGCGATTGACGTGATACTGGTCGAGCATCGCCAGAATATAGTCTCCGTCGCTGTCTTCCCCAATCAGCCCCACCGCCTGTAACGGCAGGCCGACGTGCATTTTCGCCAGCGTCAGCAGAACGTTGAGCGGCGCACCGCCGGTTGAGCGCTCACTGTGGGTGATTTCCGCCAGCCAGCCGCGCTCCGGCCACTGTACGATCTGGTGGACGTGATCTACCAGCATGTTGCCTGCGGCGATAATCCCTTTGCGTTCCATTATGCCTGCCCCGCGCTGCCGAAGATGCGCATCTGCTCCGCGACCGTATCGGTAATGGCCTCTTCAATGCCCAGCAGCAGTTCGGCAAACTCATCGTACAGCGGCTGGCGGTTTGCCATGCGCTGCTCAACGGCGGCGAGCGCGGCCTGCGACATGCCGGTATAAAAGTTGATTTTATGAATGCCCAGCTCGATAGCGCGGCGGAAGTCGGCATCGCTAATTCCCGAGCCGCCGTGTAAAACCAGCGGCAGCCCCGTCTGCTGGCGAATGGCGTCCAGACGCGTGAAATCAAGCTTCGGCTCGCCCTTGTATTTCCCGTGCGCGTTGCCAATGGCGACCGCCAGCGCGTCGATACCGGTTAAATCGACAAATTCGCGCGCCAGCTGCGGGTCGGTAAAGAACGCTTCATCGGCATGCCCATACAGCGCGCCGCCTTCATCTCCGCCGACTGCGCCCAGCTCCGCCTCCACCGAGACGCCCACCGCGTGGCACATCTTCACCACTTCCCGGGTCTGGCGGATATTTTCCTCATAGCTCAGCGTCGAGCCGTCGAACATCACCGAGCTGAACCCTAAGCGCAGGGCGCGCACGACGGCCTCAAAATGCAGCCCGTGGTCGAGGTTAAGCACCACGGGAATATCGTGACGGGCGGCTTCGAACTTCACCGCTTCGACAAGCGACTCCAGAGACACGTACTTAAAATGCACTTCCGCGATGTTGATGATAAACGGCGAGCGTTCCTGCTTCGCGGCGGCAAACAGCGCGCGCAGAAAATGGGAGTCGAGAACGTTGAACGCGCCCAGGGCGTAGCGGTGTTCTCTGGCGTGTGCCAGACCGTCGGCAAGAGAAATCAATGGCATCATTCACTCCTTATATCCGAAACAGGTTGTACTCGTTGCACAGCACCAGCACCGCCGGTTCGTCTTCTTCGATGGTGTTGTAGCGATCGATGGGCTGTAAAAAGTGGTTGTCGTGTTCATCGTCATTGACCGACGACACTTCGCCCACCAGAACGTCGCCAAAGCCGCGTTCACCCCAGAAACTGTGGTACAGGCCGGGCGTCAGGCAGATGCTCTCCCCAGGCGTGAGGCGCAGCTGGCTGCCGGGCGTGTGCGTCTGCCGACAACCGTCTATCGTGACGATCACGTCGGTGTTTTCGGTCTCCTCATGCGCGCCCGCATTCCATAACTCAATAATCAGATTCCCGCCGCCGCGGTTGATGATGTCCTCCCGCTTGCGCCAGTGGAAATGCATCGGCGTCACCTGGCCGTCGCGGACGTGCATGATTTTTTCGGCATAGCACTTCTCATAAGGCACGCCGTTGGGGGAGCCGTTGCGCAGGGTGAACAGCGTCAGCCCCTGTGCGGCAAAGTGGTTGCCGCCAAACGCCGTCACGTCCCAGCCGAGCCTGAGGTCGAACACCTCCTGCCAGGCGGCCTGGTCAAGCTGCTGCCATTTTGTTGGCGGAAAGCTGGCAAACGGCGGGAGATGCACGTCGTGCATGGAGAAGAACTGCCGCGTGTGGCCGAGGATTTCATTGATGTCGGAGCGTTTCATGGGGACTCCTTAAGTTTTTTGCCGCCCCCTCACCCCGGCCCTCTCCCTTGAGGGGGAGTAAGTTCCCTCTCCCCGTGGGAGAGGGTTAGGGTGAGGGCATCAGGCCGCACCGGGTTTACTTAACCGTCCACCCCTTATACGTGCCGACGTTCTTTTTATCGATCATCGTCACCGGGATCAGCACAGGCTCTTTCGGCGCAGGTTTGCCCTGAAGAATGTCATAGCCGATCTCCACCGCCTTCGCCGCCATCACCTGCGGATCCTGCGCCGGCGTCGCCACAAACAGGGAGTTTTCGCGCTTCAGGGCTTCTTCACCGTCCGGGCTGCCATCCACGCCAACGATAAAGAATTCATTGCGTTGCGCCTGTTTTGCCGCCAGATCGGCGCCGATCGCCGTCGGATCGTTAATTGCGAATACGCCGTCGATCTTCGGATTGGCCGCCAGCAGGGAGGTCATGACCTCCAGCCCGCCTTCGCGGCTGCCTTTGGCGTTCTGATTATCCGAGAGCACTTTGATATCCGGGTGGCGCCTGAACTCGGTCTGGCAGCCCTCCACGCGGTTTTGTACCGCAGAAACCGGCGGCCCGTTGATGATCACCACGTTGCCTTTACCTTTCAGACGGTCGGTTATGTACTTACAGGCCATCTCCCCCGCCTGGGTGTTATCAGAGGTGATGGTGGCATCGGCCCCTTCCGCCGCCACGTCAACCGCCACGACCACGATCCCCGCCTCTTTGGCGCGTTTTACCGCCGGGCCGATCCCTTTAGAATCCGCGGCGTTGAGGATGATCATGTCCACTTTCGCGGCAATGAAGTTATCGATCTGCGATACCTGCTGGCCCAGATCGTACCCGCTGGAGACCAGCGTCACCTTGACGTTATCTCCCGCCAGCTTGCGCGCTTCCAGCTCGGCACCTTTGGTGATCTGCACGAAGAACGGGTTAGCCAGGTCGCCCACCGTCACGCCGATGGACTTCAGATCTTTTGCCTGCGCAAACGGGGTTGCGGCCAGCAGCGCGCCAGCACAGAGCGCGGTCACTAAGGGCTTCAATCTCATGCTGTATTCCTCACGTAGGGTATTGTTGTTATGCACTTTGATGGTGTCGGGTACGGTATTTGTCGATCAGCACCGCTATGATGATCACCGCCCCTTTGATCACCAGCTGCCAGAAGTAGGAGACGCCCATCAGCGTCATGCCGTTGTTGAGGGTGGCGATGATCAATGCGCCGACCAGCGTGCCGGTGATCGTGCCGATCCCGCCGACGAAGCTGGTTCCGCCGAGGATCACCGCCGCAATCGCATCCAGCTCGTACCCCGTGCCGAGGTTGCCGTTGGCGCTGTAGAGGCGCGAGGCGCTCATCACGCCGCCTAATCCCGAGAGCAGGCCGCTCATGCCGTAGACAAACAGCAGCACCAGCCAGACCTTGATGCCGGTTAAGCGTGCCGCCTGCATATTGCCGCCGACCGCATAGATGTGAACGCCGAGGGTTGTGCGACGCAGAATAAACCAGCACACCACAATCACCGCCAGGGCGATCACCACCAGCCACGGAATCGGGCCGAGGTAGTTGTTGCCGATCCACTCGAAGTTAATGTTGGAGTTAATGACCGTCGTGCCGTCCGCCAGCAGATACGCCGCGCCGCGCAGTGCCGTATAGGTGCCGAGCGTGACGATAAACGGCGGCAGCCCGGCGAAGGCCACCAGCGCGCCGTTGAACAGCCCCAGCACCATACCGAGCATCAGCGCCGCCGGAATGGAGAGCATCGCAAATTCCGGGATAAGCGAGACCACCATCGCCGCTACCGCCGTAGTACCCAGAATCGAGCCCACAGAGAGGTCAATCCCGCCGGTCAGGATGATGAAGGTCATCCCCGCCGCCAGCACGATGTTGATCGACGCCTGCCGGGTAATATTCAGCAGGTTGCTCTCGGTGAAAAAGTTCGGGGCGATAAAGCCAAATACCGCCACAATCAGGATTAAAATTGGCAAAATGCCGATCGTTTGCATCAGATCGCTCATCAGCATTTTTTTGGCGGAGGCGGATTTCGCCACCTGCTGCGGATGGGTTGGAGTTGTCATAATTACACCGCCTGATGATGTGTGTCGTTCACGCCGGTTGCCAGCGTCATGATGTTTTCCTGAGAGATGTCGCGTCCGTGGAGTTCACCCGCGATGCTGCCTTCCCGCATCACGTACACCCGGTCGCTCATGCCCACCACTTCCGGCAGCTCGCTGGAGATCATCAGAATCGCCACGCCTTTGCGCGCCATCTGGTTCATGATGCGGTAGATCTCGCTTTTCGCGCCGACGTCCACCCCACGCGTGGGCTCGTCCAGAATCAGAATGCGCGGGCCTATCGCCACCCAGCGGGAGATCAGCAGCTTTTGCTGGTTGCCGCCGGAGAGCCCGCCCGCGCGCACCTGAGAATGCGGCACGCGGATATTGAGCAGGGCGATGGCGTCATCGGAAATAGACTGCGCTTTTTTGCGGTTCAGCCAGCCGAAGGTGGCGTCGCGCTCCAGCGTCGCCATGGTGATGTTCTCCTGCGCCGCCAGCTCCAGAAACAGCCCCTGCTCCTTGCGGTTCTCGGTAAGAAAACCGATGCCGTTTTCAATGGCCGCGCGCGGGGAGTGGATCACCACCGGTTCGCCGTCGACCTCGATCATGCCGCCGGTGGCTTTGCGCACGCCGAAGATCAGCTGCGCCAGCTCGGAGCGACCGGCCCCGACCAGCCCCGCCAGCCCGACGATTTCACCGGAGCGAACCTGCAAACTGCACGGCAGCACTTTTTTGCCATCTGTCAGGTGGTGTACGTTCAGACGCGGGCTGCCGAGCGGAATATCGCGCTCTTTGTTAAACAGATCGCTGAGCGGGCGGCCCACCATCATGCGCACCAACTCAGAGGCATTCAGCTTGTCGCGCGTCAGGCTGCCGACGTACTGCCCGTCGCGCAGGACGCTGACGCGATCGGAAAGCTCATACACTTCCGCCATGCGGTGGCTGATGTAGATAATCGCCATCCCTTCATCGCGCAGGCGCAAAATCAGTTCGAACAGACGGTGGGTTTCGCGCGAGGAGAGGGCGGCGGTGGGTTCATCCATCACCAGAATACGGCTGTTGCGGTGCAGCGCGCGGGCGATCTCCACCTGCTGCTGCTCGGCGATGGTCAGCTTCATGACCAGGTCGGTGGCGCTGAACTGCGCGCCCAGACGGTCAATGACCGCCTGCGCCTGGGCAGCCATCTCTTTGCGCTGGACCAGCCCGCCGCGCGACAGCTCGCTGCCGAGAAAAATGTTTTCCGCCACGGTCAGGTTAGGAGCAAGCTGCATCTCCTGATAAATCAGGGTAATGCCTGCGGCCAGCGCATCCTTCGGCCCTTTGATGTGAAACGGCTGACCGTCGATGAGGATGTCGCCGCTGCTGGCGGTATAGGCGCCTGCGAGGATCTTCATCAGCGTGCTTTTTCCGGCGCCGTTTTCCCCCATCAGCGCGTGGATCTCACCGGGGAAAACCGTCAAATCCACACCCTTGAGCGCGTGGAAATTGCCAAACGTCTTGGCAATATTGCGCATCTCTAAAACCGGGGTTCTGCTCATGGCGGATCTCCTGTGAATGTCGATATCTGCACTTCATCACAGGTGCGTAAATGCAAAATGTCAGAAGCTGTTCATATTTGTCATAGTTATGAATAGCTAATCGCCATCACATTTTCCTTTTCCCTCTCCCTGTGGGAGAGGGCCAGGGTGAGGGCACCAAACCGCAGAGGAGCCCAAACCCATGTCTTCACGCCCCCCGTTCTTCACCAGCGCCCGCGGTCGCCTGCTGATATTTAACCTGCTGGTGGTGGCGTTAACGCTGATGGTAAGCGGCGTGGCGGTGCTCGGCTTTCGTCATGCCAGCCAGATCCAGGAGCAGGTGCAGCAGCAAACGCTGGATGATATGACTGGCAGCATGAACCTCGCGCGTGATACCGCGAATGTGGCGACGGCGGCGGTGCGGCTGTCGCAGGTAGTCGGTGCGCTGGAGTACAAAGGCGAAGCTGAACGGCTTAAACAGACGCAGATGGCGCTGCGCCACTCGCTGGAGCAGCTTGCCGATGCGCCGCTGGCGCAGCAGGAGCCGGCGCTGGTGGCGCGTATTATCCGCAGGAGCAATGAGTTACAGCAGAGCGTGACGGGAATGCTGGAGCGCGGGCAAAAACGGCATCTGGAGCGTAACGCGCTGCTCAGCGCGCTGTATCAAAGCCAAAGCTATCTGCGTCATTTGCAGGATATCAACCGCCGTTACGCGAGCAATGTGCCAGACGCCCGGCAGCTTGCAGAGATGGACAGGCTGATCGTTGCCGCCATTGATACCCCTTCACCGCGCGCCACGGTGCAGCAGCTGGATGCAGTAACCGCGATGTTACCCGCGAGCGCCCTGCAACCGGTGGTCAACCTGGTGCTCCCGGATTTTAATGATGAGCTGCGCAAGCTCGCGCCACTGTCAAAGCAGCTGGAGGAGAGCGATCTGTCCATCAGCTGGTACATGTTCCACATCAAGGCGCTGGTGGCGATATTAAACCGCGACATCAATCAGTACGTTGAACAGGTGGCGCAGGCCTCCCGGCTGCGTACCGCCCAAAGCCACCAGGAGCTGCGCTCCATCAGCGTGTTTATCAGCGTCTTCGCGGTGCTGGCGCTGATCATCACCGGCTGCGCCTGCTGGTATATTTACCGCAATCTGGGCTCCAACCTGACGGCTATCTCAAGGGCAATGTCGCGCCTCGCTCACGGCGAGCAGGATGTGTCGGTGCCCGCGCTACAGCGGCGTGATGAGCTGGGGGAACTGGCGCGCGCGTTTAACGTTTTTGCCCGCAATACCGCTTCGCTGGAGCACACCACGCGGCTACTGAAGGAGAAGACCTCGCAGATGGAGGTCGACCGCATCGAACGTCAGGGGCTGGAGGAGGCGCTGCTGCACAGCCAGAAAATGAAGGCGGTTGGGCAACTGACGGGCGGGCTGGCGCATGATTTTAATAACCTGCTGGCGGTGATTATCGGCAGTCTGGAGCTGACCGATTCAGCGTCACCGGACGCGCCGCGCATCACTCGTGCGCTCAAAGCCGCGGAACGCGGGGCCATGCTCACCCAGCGTCTGCTGGCCTTCTCGCGCAAGCAATCCCTGCAACCTCATGCGGTAGAGATGAAGCCGCTGCTGGAGAACCTGAGCGAGCTGATGCGGCACTCGCTTCCCGCCACGCTGACGCTGGATATTGAAGCGCAAACCCCGGCCTGGCCCGCATGGATTGACGTCAGCCAGCTGGAAAACGCCATTATCAACCTGGTAATGAACGCCCGTGATGCAATGGAGGGGCAAAATGGTGTGATCAAAATCCGCACCTGGAACCAGCGTGTGACCCGCAGCGACGGGCGTAGGCAGGATATGGTCGCGCTGGAGGTGATTGACCACGGCTGCGGGATGTCGCAGGAGGTGAAATCGCAGGTCTTTGAACCGTTCTTCACCACCAAACAGACCGGCAGCGGCAGCGGGTTAGGGCTGTCGATGGTGTACGGCTTTGTGCGTCAGTCCGGGGGGCGCGTTGAGATCGAAAGCGCGCCGGGGCAGGGAACCACCGTGCGGCTCCAGCTGCCGCGCTCGACGCTGCCCGCGTTCTCCGATGATGCCGCGCTGGCGACCACGGCCCCGGCAGAGAGTGAGCTGCTTGTGCTGGTCCTGGAAGATGAGGCGGGCGTGCGGCAGACCCTGTGCGAGCAACTGCACCAGCTTGGCTACCTGACGCTTGAAGCCGAAAACGGCGAGCAGGCGCTGAACATGCTGGACGCATCACCGGATATCGGCATGTTTATCAGCGACCTGATGTTGCCGGGCGGCCTGAGTGGTGCGGAGGTGATCGGCCATGTACGCAGCCACTATCCGCAGTTGCCGGTGCTGCTGATCAGCGGGCAGGATTTGCGCCCGGCGCATAACCCGCAGCTGCCGGACGTTCAGTTACTGCGAAAACCTTTCACCCGCGCACAGCTGGCGCAGGCGCTGCGCAAGGTGATGGCAGGAACCGGCAGCGAGCCAGGGTAGCGGCCCCCTGAGCGCCGTTAAAAGACGACGACGAGGCAGGGATAAATTTCACGGACTCATGCGGCAGCGGGCGGCGCAAATGCTGCTTTATCCCGACAATCAGCGCTTCGCGCGGAAAGCCAGGCATATCCATTACGCCGCCTCCGAGGATCACCGCATCCGGATCGAACAGATTTACACTGGTGGCAATGGCGCGGGCTGCATGATTCAGGAGTTGCTGTACGAAGGGGTCATCGGGTACGGCTGAAAAGATATCTCCCATCGCATACTCGCGGGGCTGCTGTTCGTACCACTGTTTCAATACGATACCGGAACAAACCGTTTCCAGACATCCCGGGTTGCCACAACCACAGTGCCGCGTCATATCCCCCTGTGGAATATGCCCGAGCTCGCCCGCTACGCCGTGCGCGCCCGTCCATGGAGCACCGTTTAGCCAGATGGCAAATCCCATGCCGGTGCCAAGGTAGGCCGCCAGAACCTCTTGCTGCTGGAGATTGTGTTGCACCACGTCAAACGAAAGCTGAAGGTTAACGTCGCGGGAAAATTCGACCGGGCAGCCTAGCGCATCTTCAAGTTTTCCCGCCAGATCGCGGAGCTCATTCGCCTGCAAAGGCAGATTTGGCGTCGAAATAATGGTGCGTTTGTCTTTGCCGACCAGTGCCGGAAAGCCCATGACCAGACCGCGACAGTGAACCTGTAAATGACGCAGCTGAGCCGTGATCATTTCCGTCACGCCGCACACCACACCAGAGCGGATAACCTCCGCGGTGCGCTGTTTTTCACAATGCAACACCGCACCGTCGGCCGTTTGCAGGCAAAAACGGATATGAGTGGCCCCCATATCCACTCCGGCGACGACATCAGGCTGTTTTTGCATGAGGAACAACCTCGTTTCGTGCCGACAGGATCTGCCCGGCCATAAGCTGCCATGCATCCCCGATATTCTCTGCATGGTTGAACAGACCAGACGTTCCGACGATAAAGACATCTGCGCCGGCGGCCATCAGTTTTTTATAGGTGGCCTGATTGCATGAGCCATCGATCTCAATCTCATAGCTCAGCCCTTCGCGTTCGCGCCAGGCTTTCAGCTCGGCAATTTTCTCCAGCATTTCCGGAATGAACGGCTGCCCGGCAAAGCCTGGATCGACGGTCATCACGGTGATTTTGTCCGCCTTATGAATATAGTATTTCATTGCCTCAACCGGGGTTTCCGGGTTGAGGATGAGTCCCACCTTCATACCGTGACGACGGATCTCTTCAATCAGGCGGAAAGCCTGACCGTTGATGGTCTCCGGGTGCAGTGTGATGAAGTCTGCTCCGGCCTGCGCCAGCTGGCTTATGTAGTCCTGCGGGCGAGTCACCATCAGGTGACAGTCCAGTGGTTTGGTGGCGAGCTTCTTCACCTGGCCGACAAAGAACGGAGACAGCGTCAGATTAGGCACAAAGTGGCCGTCCATGATGTCGATATGGAAGTAGTCCGCGTGCTGGTCAATAAATTCGATCTGTTCTTTGAATTTCAGCAGATCCATACACATCAGGGAGGGTGAAATTTTCATAGTGATTTCCTTACTTACTGATCAATCTGTCGAGGGCAACAGCGGCGATAATCAACCCGCCCATTACCACCAGCTGGTAGTAGGTTTGTACCTGTAAGATATTGAGTCCGTTATTGATGGTGCCGATGATGAGACCACCAATCACGACCGAGAAGATGCGGCCTTTACCGCCGAAGAAGCTGGTTCCGCCGATGATGGCGCTGGCGATGGCGTATGTTTCAAATCCCATCCCGGCCAGCGGCTCCGCTGCGCCCAGACGCGCAGTCGACACCACGCCCGCCAGCCCGGCGCATACGCCAGAAATAATGAACACCACCAGAATATGAAACTTCACGTCGATGCCGGAGTAGAACGCCGAGTTTTTGTTACCGCCCAGGGCGTAGATATTGCGCCCCAGCCGCATACGGGTGGTGAGGAACCAGAGGATCACCGCGACGATCAGCGAGAAGATGACCGGTACGGGTATCCCGAGGACGCTGGCAGCGAAGAAGTTTACAAAATCGAACGAGAAGCCATAGACGGAGTTAGCGTCGGAAATCACCAGCGTGATGCCGCGAAAAATGGCGTTAGTACCGAGAGTGATAATGAACGGATGTAGCCCGGTCCAGTTGACCAGACAGCCATTGATCGCCCCCAGCGCGCCGCCGACCAGTACGCCGCCAATCAGTGCTGCAAAAAACGGGTCGACACCAGCCAGCATCAGTTTGGCAGTCACCATGCCGGAGAGTGCCAGAATGGCTCCGACGGACAGATCAATACCCGCGACAAGGATGGCAAAGAATTCGCCCATTCCGATCAGCACCGTTACCGAGCTCTGGACAAAAATCTGCGTGATGTTGTTGGTGGTGAGGAAGTACTCCGATGACAGCGTGCCAAAGATGGCGACTATAATCGCGAGGATAAAAAAGGTACCGTACTTGTCCCAGAACAGCGCGAAGTTAAATGGCTTTTTCTCCGCCATATCGCCTTTCACTCTTGTGGTAATGCCCATGCCATGATCTCCTCTTCGCTCATGTCGTCGCGATTGGTCAGGATTTGCGTCAGCCGCCCTTCGCAGAACACGGCGATGCGGTCGCAGACGGCGATAATTTCAGGTAATTCAGATGACACCATCAGGATGACCTTGCCTTCGTCAGCCAGCTGGCGCATCACCTTGTAGATTTCGGCCTTTGCGCCGACGTCGATGCCTCGCGTGGGTTCATCAAAAATGATGACGTCCGGGTTGCAACACAGCCATTTAGAAATCAGCACCTTTTGCTGATTGCCGCCGGAGAGTTCGGTGATGTTTTGCTCTACGCTTTGGCACTTCAACGCCAGCAACTGGCGCTGTGCTTCGGCGGTCTTGCGTTCTTCATGCTCGCGAAAGAGCCCCATGGCCCCTTTATAGCCACCGTTTTTCAGGCTCTGGCTGACGGCCATGTTTTGGGCGATAGAGAAATTAGGGAAAAAGCCATTTTCGCGGCGGCTTTCGGTGATGTAGGCCATCCCTTTTTTCAACGCATCCAGAGGCGAATGCGGGGAGATGGTTTTGCCGTTGAGGCGAATTTCACCGCTCGCGCGTTTATCCACGCCGAATAGACAGTCCATCAGTTCGGTACGTCCCGAGCCGACCAGACCCGCAAAACCCAGTATTTCGCCGCGGTTCACGCTGAACGAAATATCACGCACTTTTTTCTTGTCCCGGCTGGTGACGTTGTTCACCTCAAACACCGTGTCGCGTTCGATGTTGCCGGTGCTCTCTTTCATGGCGTTAAAGCGGTTTTGCAGTTCGCGGCCGACCATCAGGCGCACAATGTCGTCGTTTGAAACGTCACTCACCAGGCCACTGCATACGCTGGAACCGTCTTTCATTACCGTGTAGCGGTCGCAGATGCGGCGGATTTCCGCGAGCTTATGCGAGATATAGACAATGGCGGTGCCTTCTTTACGCAGCTGATTCATGATCAAGAAAAGATAATCCACCTCTTTATTGGTTAATGAAGATGTGGGTTCATCCATAATGATCACTTTGGCATCGAGCATTAAGGTTTTCGCAATTTCCAGCATCTGTTTATGGCTGATGGATAAATTCGCTACTTTTTCATCTAAATCGACTTTTAATCCGACGCGTAAGAGCATCATCGCACCGCGAATGCGCATCTCTTTCCAGTCAATAATCCTGATGCCACAAACCTTTTTGGTCAGGTGACGGCCTATATATAGATTTTCCAGCACGGTTAATTCATCAATAACGCTGAGTTCCTGATATATAATGCCGATGCCCAGTTGTGCTGCCAGTTTATGATCCAATTTGTCGTAATTCTTTTCATTAATAATAATGGAGCCTTTGGTCGGTTCATGAATACCCGACCTTACTTTCATTAAGGTTGATTTACCGGCACCATTCTCCCCTAATAACGCGTGGATCTCATGAGGGTATATAGTTAAATCAACCGATTTTAATGCGTGAACCGGACCAAAGGATTTGCCGATACCCGCCATCGAGATATATGGCGTGACCATGTTTATTTCCTTCTCTGTTCACCCTCTCCCTGTGGGAGAGGGCCGGAGTGAGGGCATCAAGCCGCACAGTTCTGCGTTATTTCGTCACCAGAATCGAATCCACCAACTTGAATTCAGGCGTTTTTTCCAGCGGAATGACTTTCCCGGTTTTCGCGGCATCCACCATTAATTTCAGGCCGGTCGCCCCGATGTCCGCCGGGTTTTGTGCGACGGTTGCCGTCATCTGACCGGCTTCGACCATCTTACGCGCCTCTGGAATACCATCGGTGCCGACCACCAGCACTTTGCCGATTTTACCGGCGTTTGCCACCGCCTGTGCCACGCCCATCGCCATGGTATCGTTCGCGCAGTAGAAGGCTTTCAGATTCGGGTTTCGTTGCAGCACGTTGGTTGCCACATCCAGAGCTTTAATGCGATCCCAGTCGGCGGGCTGGCTGGCAACCAGCTTAATTTGGTTTGCTTTTTTGAAGGCTTCTGTTGCGCCATTGCGGCGCGCCTCGCCCGATGCGTTACCGGCTTTACCCTCAATGATTGCGACTTCGCCCCCCTCCGCGCCGAGTTTATTGATAATAAACTCGGCCCCTTTTGCGCCGACGGCCACGTTGTCCGTTGTGACAAACCCCTCTACATTGCCACCTGCTTTTTTCAGGTTATCCATATCGATTTTTTCATCGAGATTCACCAGATAGAGACCTTTCTGCCAGGCGCGCGCGACGGGCATGACCAGATTCACGGAGGAGAGTGGGGCAAAAGCGATACCCTTGTATTTTTTATTACTCAGATCTTCGAACAGCTGTAGCTGGGACTGAAAATCCCCTTCTGACGGCGAGGCAAAAATATCTACGCTTACTCCCAGGGTTTTGGCTTCATCTTCAATCCCTTTCTTCATATCCACCCAGAATGGATTGGAGAGCGTTTTTAATACCACCGCATATTCCGCAGCAGCAAACGCGCTGGTGGATAACATTAAGCCCATAGCGGCGCCGCTGAAATATTTCAGATATTTATTCATAGCAGTGTTCTCAATGTAGGGTATGTTGTTGTTAATCCCGCCTGAGCAGGATTAACCTTTTAATTTACTTCAGTGCGCCAGGAGAGAAGAAATCCACAATAGCGCCGGTTTTTTGCATATTAAGTGTGGCCTGTTCGATATTTTGTTGTGCAACGGAAACAAATAACGCATCTAATAATGTAAGCTGTAATATACGCGCGGAGGCGTTGCGCCCTAATAACGGGGTCTCTGGTGCTGGCGAACAAATAATATAATCAGCAAGTTTAGCAATCGGCGAATGGTAGCTATGGGTAATACAGATAATTTTGGCGCCGTTCTTTTTTGCTAACTCAACTGCTGCTTTCACATCACTGGTGCGGCCGGAATGGGAGACCACCAGTACCACATCCCCTTCCTTCAGCAGCGATGCCGACATCATCATAATGTGCGCGTCCTGATACGACTGGCAGCGCACGCCGATGCGTAGAAACTTATGCTGGATGTCGGCGCAAATAGCGTTAGACCCCCCCACACCGTACAGATCGCGCTGGTTGGCCTGGGCGAAGAAACGTGCCGCGCGGTGAATTTCATCCACGTTCACTATCGACTGGCCTTCCATAATGGTGCGCAGCGTAATATTGAACACTTTGTTAACCACATCCTGTGGTGCTTCATCAAAAGCGAGTTCCGCAGGTAATACTTGTTCGGATTGCGAGAAGTAGTCGACCAGCGCCGCACGCAGGTTACGGAAACCGCTAAAGCCGAGCAGTTTGGCCACTTTCACGATCATCGCCTCCGACACCATCAGCGTTTCGGCAACGTCTTTAATCGCAGGCGCGCCGCTCAGGTTACCCGGCTGGAGCAGCCAGTCGACGATACGGCTTTCGTTGTCGGTCATGCCTTCCTGCTTCATGCGCAGGTACGGTGCAAGGCCAATGCCGTTAGGCAGCTCTTTTTTAAATTCTGACTGACTCATCGCTCTCTTTTGTCCTTAAAAATGAAGACGACACTATATCACCACACTCTGGCATGAAAATATGCTGATAACTTCACAATATTTATAAATTCATAAAGTTTTACTTGTTGTGAAGTTTTGAGGGGCGACTGCTTTAGAATAGCCTTAAAAATCAACAATCTAATTATGACGCGTTAACGGATTTTAATGCATGCCGTAAGAAATATACCGTCATGAGAGAGTTGAAATGTCAAAGTCAGGGGTGTAGAACACGCGCAGAACTCGATGGTTTTGAGGTTTTATTGCACAACTGACCGGTCTTAAATCACAACTCCATCGAGTTCGTAAAGTTAACCCACGATGAGGTTTATTATGAAAAAGATTGCATTTGGCTGCGATCACGTAGGTTTTATGCTGAAAGCGGATATTCTGGCCCATCTGCGCGCGCGTGGCATCGACGTGGTGGATAAGGGCACCTGTTCGCCGGAGCGTACTGACTATCCGTATTATGCCAGCGCGGTTGCACAGGCTATTATCGATAAGGAGGTGGATGGCGGCATCCTGATCTGCGGAACGGGGGTAGGGATCTCCATTACGGCCAATAAGTTCCCGGGCATCCGCGCAGTGGTCTGTAGCGAACCTTATTCAGCTCAACTTTCAAGGCAGCATAACAACACGAATGTGCTGGCATTTGGTTCGCGCGTGGTCGGACTGGAGCTGGCAAAAATGATCGTTGATGCCTGGCTAAATGCACCGTTTGAAGGGGGACGACATCAGGCGCGAGTCGATGCGATAGGGGCGATTGAACAGGCCAGGAATTGAGATTCCTCCGCTATCCCGGTTCCCTGCCATTCATTACCTTAAGGCCAGTTCACCTGCGAGTCTGGCCTTATGAAACGTTACTCTACCGCTCTGTTATTGGGTCTGCTGACTTTAACCAGCCAACTGGCGCATGCCGATGTGATTGATGATGCCATTGGCAATATTCAGCAGGCGATCAACGACGCCTATAACCCCGGCAGCAGCCGTAATGATGATGACGACGATCGTTACGATCGCAGCCATCAAACCGACAGCCGCCAGTACGACGATCGTCGTCGACAGTTAGAAGATCGACGCCAGCGTTTAGACGAGCGTCAGCGGCAGCTGGATGACGATCGGCGTCGGTTAGAAGAGGATGAGCGCCGGTTGGAGGATGATTACGATCGGTGGTAACCCCGGTATTGCAACGCGTAGGCCGGGTAAGGCGCAGCCGCCACCCGGCAAAACCTAATCCAGTACCAGCATCATCCCGTCATACCCCGCTTCAATGCCGGACGGCAGCGGGTTATCCATCATCCACACGTCAAACTGATGGCTGATATGCGTCAGGATCACCTGCGGACAGCCAATCACCTCGTTCAGCGCAATCACCGTATTCAAATCACAATGGTTGCGCGGCGTCTCCGGGCGCGGTTCATGGCTACAGTCGATAATCATCGCCTGCGGCTGATTGTTTAGCAGAAACGTCACCGTTTTATCCGGTAGCCCGGCGGTATCAGAAAGCCACGCCACGCGGCTGTGGGCGGACTCCAGCAGATAGCCAAACGTGAGTTTTGAATGGTTGAGCGGCAGCGGCGTGACCCGCAAGCCCTGAAGTTCAAACATCACAAACGGCTCCACCGTGTGGCTGAAATCGAGAAGGCCCGGATGCCTGAACAGGTCGTCACAGCCTGCGTCGTCCGGCGGACCGTAAACCGGAATGGCCGCTCCCACGCCCCAGCGCAGAGGAAAAAGCCCCTGAACGTGATCCATATGATAATGGGTAAGCAAAATCTGCCTGAAACTCCCCGCGGGCCAGTCGTCCATCAGGTGTGGAATACCCGCGTCCAGCAAGGTGACCGAATCGTTGAATTTCACCGCCGCGCTACAGGGGCGACGGCGATAATTTTCCTGTAAACGCGCCCGTCGGCACGCCGCGCAGTCGCAGCCAAACACCGGCACCAGCTGCGCCCCTCCGGTTCCTGTCAGCGTGATCGTCAGACTCATAACGCACCTCTACAGCGGTTTGGTGAAGCGGAAATGGCTTTGCGTATATCCTTCACGAACATAAAAACGGTGCGCGTCCACGCGCTTCACGCTGGTGGAAAGCTCGGTCAGCTCGGCGCCTGCCTGTCGCGCGACGTCCTCTGCCCAGGCCAGCAGCTGGCTGCCCACTTTTAATCCGCGCGCCTGCGGCATCACCACCAGCTCCTGGATCTCGCCGATCCAGCGGGCGTGATGCAGGTGAAACTGCATATGCAGGCCGATCATACCGATGATCTGCCCGTCCAGCTCGGCCAGCTGGTAGCGCATATTGTGATCCTGCAAGTTGGCCAGATACCCGGCGTGAAACGCCTGATGATCGAACTCGGCCTGCTTAAGTTCGCAGACCAGCGCGTAAACGATCGGCGCATCGTCGGCGGTGGCGGGGCGAAGCTGGCAGTCAGGCATGCTGTTTCTCCTTCTGGCGAATAAGCGATAGAAAGGTCTCGACTGACTGTAGCAAACTTCCGTCGTTATTGAGGAGATGGCAACCCGACGGGGTGTAGCGTGCCGCCCGTTCCAGCCGCTGGTCGATCTCGCGCGCGTTTTCGCGCCCCCGCTTTTGCAGCCGGCTACGGAGAACGTCCGGGGAAACCTGCAAACAGACCGGGAGCAGCGCCGCTTCGTACCGGGCGCGAGCCTGCGGGAGATGCGCCCGCGAGCCGTTAACCAGTACGTCGAACCCCGCATGCAGCCAGAGGTCAATCTCAATACCGACGCCATAGTAGTAACCGTTGGCATGCCAGCTCAGCGCCAGCAGGTTTTGTCCGGCGCGGGTAAAAAACTCCTGCTCGCTCAGGGCGATATGGTTCTCGCTTCCGGCGTTGGCATCGCGCGTGATATAGCGGTGCGCGACCAGCAGCTGTGAATGTTCCCGCTGCCGTAACGCCGACAGCAGGCTGTCCTTCCCGGAGCCGGACGGGCCCATTAACCAGATGAGTCTTCCCATCAGAACACCCTCTTTCCCTGACGCCAGACGTGGTCGATATGAATGTGCTCGCCCTTACGGTGGGCGAGCACCAGATCGGCCCGTTTCCCCTCGGCAATTTCACCGCGATCGTGAAGATTAAGCGCGCTGGCCGGGTTTTTCGTCACCAGGCGAATCGCCTGTGGCAGCGTGAAGCTGTTGTTCTCGTCGTCCGCGACGCGGAAGGCCGCGTCCAGCAGGCTGGCGGGGTAATAGTCAGAGGAGAGGATATCCAGCAGGCCGAGCGAGGCGAGCCTGCTTGCCGCCACGTTGCCGGAGTGCGATCCGCCGCGCACGATATTTGGCGCGCCCATCAGGACGTTCATGCCGTGCTTACGCGATGCCTCTGCCGCTTCAAACGTGGTGGGAAATTCAGCTATCACGCTGCCAAGCTGGTGGGATTCGCGCACGTGATCGTGCGTGGCGTCGTCATGGCTGGCCAGGGCAATATTACGGTCCCGGCACATCGCGGCAATGGAGAGGCGATTCGGCTGCGACCACTGGGCCGCCAGCTGGAGCTGCTCTTCTTCGTAGCGCGCCATCTCCGCGTCGTTGAGCGAATATTTGCCCTGATAGTATTCGCGATACTTTTCAATGTTGGCGAACTGGCGCTGCCCCGGCGAGTGATCCATCAGGGAAACCAGCGAGACCGGCTCGCGGCCCACCAGCTTCTCAAACAGCGGCAGGGTGGTGTGGTGCGGCAACTCGCAACGCAGGTGCAGGCGGTGCTCGGCGCGGTTGAGGCCGCGCTTTTGCGTCTCCTCCACGGCGTTGATCATCTTCTCCAGATTCTCCAGGCGATCGCCGCCGTCGCGCACGTCGCCAATCGCCACCGCGTCCAGCACCGTGGTGATGCCGCTGGCGACCATCAGCGCGTCGTGGCTGCTCATCGCTGAATGAGCAGGCCAGTCGACCTTCGGGCGCGGGGTGAAGAATTTATCGAGGTTATCGGTATGCAGCTCAATCAGCCCCGGCAGCAGCCAGCCGCCTTCGCCGTCCATCGCTTCCGGTGAGCGGCTCCGGGTTTCGGCAAAGGCGCGGATGACGCCGTCCTGGATCTCGATTGAGCCGCCAACCACCTCGTTTTCCAGCACCAGCCTGACGTTATTGATAATCATACGTGTGTCCCCATCGGGTGCAGTCTGTCTGCCACGCGGCTGCGTACGGTTTCGTCGTGGAAGATCCCGACGATCGCCGCGCCGCGCGCTTTGGCCTGTTCGATCAGTTCCATCACCGCTGCGCTGTTCTTACTGTCGAGCGAGGCGGTGGGTTCATCCAGGAGTAAAATCGGGTAATCGACGATAAAGCCGCGGGCGATGTTGACGCGCTGCTGCTCGCCGCCGGAAAAGGTCGACGGGGCGAGGTGCCACAGACGCTCCGGTACGTTGAGGCGCGTCAGCAGGCTGGCGGCTTTAGCGGCGCAGGTTTCGCGCGGCACGCCGAGATCCAGCAGGGGTTGCATGACCACGTCCAGGGCGGAGATCCGCGGGATCACTCGCAGGAACTGGCTGACCCAGCCGATCGTCGAGCGGCGCACTTCCAGCACTTTGCGCGCGGGAGCCTGAACCAGATCGACCCATTCATTGTTATGGCGAATATGAATATGGCCTTCGTCCGGCAGGTAGTTGGCATACAGGGAGCGCAGCAGGGTGGATTTTCCGCTGCCGGAATGGCCATGCAGCACCACGCATTCGCCGTTGCTGACCTCTAACGAGGCATTTTGCAGTACCGGCAGGCGGACGCCGTTTTGCTGGTGGAGCACAAAGGTTTTACTTACGTTTTGTACGTGGATCATGTTGGCCTCGCGATTCGTTTTGCCGGGTGGCGGCTTCGCCTTACCCGGCCTACGGGTGCGGTGTTCGTTTTGCCGGGTGGCGGCTTCGCCTTACCCGGCCTACAAGGTGCGGTGTTCGTAGGCCGGGTAAGCGCAGCGCCACCCGGCAACCGCGCCCTCAGTTCTGCAATACGGACGACACCAGCAGCTGGGTATACGGATGATGGGGATCGTCGAGCACGCGGTCGGTTAACCCACTTTCCACCACCTGACCCTGCTTCATCACCAGCAAGCGGTCTGCCAGCAGGCGCGCGACGCCTAAATCGTGGGTGACAATCACCACCGCCAGGTTTAGCTCCACCACCAGGCCGCGCAGCAGGTCGAGCAGGCGAGCCTGTACAGAGACGTCCAGCCCGCCGGTCGGTTCATCCATAAACACCAGCTTCGGATGGGTGACGAGATTGCGGGCAATCTGTAAACGCTGCTGCATGCCGCCGGAGAAGGTGGTCGGCAGGTCGTCGATGCGCGAGGCGGGAATTTCAACCTCTTCCAGCCAGTGCTGCGCCGTGGCGCGGATGTTGCCGTAGTGGCGCGCGCCGGTGGCCATCAGCCGTTCGCCGATGTTGCCCCCCGCCGACACCTGGCGGCGCAGGCCATCCATCGGGTGCTGGTGCACCACGCCCCACTCGGTGCGCAGCAGGCGGCGGCGATCGGCTTCACTCATGCCATACAGCGACACGCCCTCATACAAAATGTCGCCATTCTGCGGCGTCAGGCGCGCGGAGATGGACTTCAGCAGGGTGGTTTTACCGGAGCCGGACTCGCCGACAATGCCCAGCACTTCGCCCGGCCACAGCTCAAACGACACGTCGCTAAAGCCTTTGCCCGGCGCATAAAGGTGAGTCAGGTTATTAACCGAAAGCAGCGGTTTCATTGGCTGTTCGCCTCGCTCTGTTGGCGGCAGTAATCGGTGTCGGAGCAGACAAACATCCGTTTGCCCGTGTCGTCCAGCACCACTTCATCCAGATAGCTATGCTTCGAACCGCAGATGGCGCACGGCTCGTCCCACTCCTGCACCGTAAACGGGTGATCGTCAAAATCCAGGCTCTCCACACGGGTGTACGGCGGTACGGCGTAGATGCGTTTTTCACGTCCGGCGCCAAAAAGTTGCAGGGCGGGCATCATGTCCATCTTCGGGTTATCGAATTTCGGGATCGGCGACGGGTCCATCACGTAGCGGCCGTTCACCTTCACCGGGTAGGCGTAGGTGGTGGCGATATGGCCGAAGCGGGCGATGTCCTCATACAGTTTGACCTGCATGATCCCGTACTCTTCCAGGGCGTGCATGGTGCGGGTTTCGGTTTCCCGCGGCTCAATAAAACGCAGCGGCTCCGGGATCGGCACCTGGAAAATCAAAATCTGATCTTCAGTCAGCGGGGTCTCCGGAATGCGGTGACGGGTCTGGATCAGCGTCGCGTCTTCGGTTTTTTCGGTAGTATTAACGCCCGTTACGCGCTTAAAGAAGTTGCGGATCGACACGGCGTTGGTGGTGTCGTCTGCCCCCTGGTCGATGACCTTAAGCACGTCCGCTTCGCCGATCACGCTGGCGGTGATCTGAATACCGCCCGTGCCCCAGCCGTAGGGCATTGGCATTTCGCGGCCGCCGAATGGCACCTGGTAGCCGGGGATCGCCACTGCCTTAAGGATGGCGCGGCGGATCATGCGTTTAGTTTGTTCGTCCAGATAGGCAAAGTTGTAGCCGCTTAAGTTAGCCATTGGCGCGCTCCCGTTGCAGGCGTTTCAGCAGTTCCAGTTCGGCCTGGAAATCGACGTAGTGCGGCAGCTTGAGGTGCGAGACAAAGCCGGCGGCCTCAACGTTATCCGCGTGGGCCAGCACGAACTCTTCGTCCTGTGCCGGGCCTGCAATATGCTCGCCGTAGTCCGGCGCCTGGAGCGCACGGTCAACCAGCGCCATCGCCATCGCCTTGCGCTCGCTCAGGCCATACACCAGCCCGTAGCCGCGGGTAAGGTGCGGATCTTCATTCTCTGGCGCGACAAAACCGTTGACCATTTCGCACTCGGTCATCAGCAGTTCGCCGATGTTCACCGCAAAACCCAGCTCTTCCGGCACGATTTCAATGTCGATATAACCGCTGCGGATCTCTGCCGCGAAGGGGTGGTTGCGCCCATAGCCGCGCTGCGTGGAGTAGGCCAGCGCCAGCAGATACCCTTCATCGCCGCGCATCAGCTGTTGCAGGCGAGACGAGCGCGAACAGGGATAGACCGGCGGCGTGCGGGTGATGTCATCCGGTGTGCTGCCGGTGTCCTCTTCCGCCTTCGCCAGCCCCTGGTTTGCCAGCAGGCTAAAGACGTGCGGGGAGGCGTCTTGTTCAGCGTCAGAGACGCTGAGCTGCGGTGTTTCACCGTTCGCCAGCAGAGTGAAGTCCAGCAGGCGATGGGTGTAGTCGTAGGTCGGACCAAGCAGCTGGCCGCCAGGAATATCTTTGTACACCGCAGAAATACGGCGCTCTAATCGCATTTCCGCCGTATTCACCGGCTCGCTAACCGCCAGCTTCGCAAGCGTAGTGCGGTAAGCGCGCAGCAGGAAGATGGCTTCCACGTTATCGCCGCTGGCCTGTTTCAGCGCCAGCGCCGCCAGTTCGCGGTCCGCGATGCCGCCTTCGGTCATCACGCGGTCGACGGCCAGGTTTAACTGCTGTTCAATCTGGGCGACGCTCAGCTCGGGAAGGGCGTCATCCCCCCGGCGTCTGTGCGCCTGCAAGGCATGGGCGGCGGCGATCGCCTTCTCGCCCCCTTTGACGGCAACGTACATCAGCACACCTCCACGTGAGTGGTTCTCGGGATCGCCAGCAGGCGCTCGCCGCAGGTCAGGATCAGGTCGATACCGAGCGGGAACGGATGCGGGCGCTCGGTCAGCTCATGAATGATGCACTCCGGCAGCTGGGGGGCGACCATCCGCTCGTCGGCAATCCCTGCACCCGTCAGGCGCAGCATGCGGCCACCGCTCAGGCTGGAGACCTGCAAAATCAGCGTAGCGCTGGTTTCTGGTGCGACGGCGCTGCCTTCGCTCAGGGCGTTAAGCTGTTCGTGGCTGATTTGCTCGTCGGCCACGGCGAAGACCGCCTGCTGGGGCTGCTCGACCAGCGGCGCGTTGGTGTGAAAGCGCAGGTTCTGGCTGGCGATATCGTTCAGCAATGCGCCTGACAGCCATACCGGGGTGTCGTTGTCCGCCAGGGTCAGCAGCACGCTGGTCGAGGCGAGGTTCAGCGGCAGCCAGCCCTGGGAGAGCTGGTGCAGCGAGACAATGACGCCCGGCTCGCTCATGGCTTTCAGCAGGCGACGGAAACTCTGTTGGGCATCCTGGACGGCCAGGGTAAAAGCAGGTTGAAGCGTCATGCGTTGTCTCCGCGAACGAGCGTAAAGAAGTCGACCCGGCTGGTATTCACTTCGGCCTGACGCGCGGCAAGGCGTGCGGCGCGGTCGGCTTCCAGCGGGGCAATAAGGGTTTCCATTAACGTCTGAAAATGCGGCTGTTCCTGTAAAAGCGCGTCGATCGCTGCGCAGCGCTCGGCGTGCGTTTTGTCGCGCCCAAGTACGTAGCCGTAGCCCAGCGTGCCGCTTTTCAGGCGGATCACCGCGCGGGTGAGGGTGGCATCGCCGGCGAAGAAGCGCTCGCCGGTGCCGCCCATGCGTGCCTGGATCTGCACCAGGCCGATCTCCGGCGCGCGGATCGTGTCGTAGTCCGGCGTCAGGCCGAGCGTGCTCATGCGGGCAGCCAGCGCATTAGGCTGGCTGTGGGCCAGCACGCGCATCCAGCGCTGACGAGTGGAGGTGTCGAAGTGCATTCAGTGCTCCATGGTAAATTCAATCATGTCGGCGCGGGTCAGGCTGACGGAGTATTCCGTTGCGTTGACGTCGCCGTCACGGTGGTTGAGGGTGCGCACGCAGAGCAGCGGGGCCATGTTGGGGATCTCCAGCACCTTGCTCTCTTTCGCCTGCGCGCGGCGGGCGCTGATGCGCGTCTGGGTGCGTTTGAGCGCGATACCCGTCGCGTCCTGAAGAAAATCATGCAGGGAACCGCTGGCGAAATGTTGCAGCACGGGCCAGAGGGTGAGGTCCGCGAAGTAGTGGTCGATCTGACAGACCGCCACGCCGTTCACCCGGCGCAACGTGCGCAGGTGAACGACGTTGTCGCCCTCCTGAATCCCCAGCGCGTCCGCCACGTGGCGGGAGGCGGGGCGCAGGACTGACAGCAGCTTTTCGCTGGTGGGGTGGCTGCCCTGATCGAGCAGGTTCTGGCTAAAACGCGCCTGGGCATTGAGCGGGTAGTCGAACGGACGCATCAGCACCAGCACGCCGACGCCCTGACGGCGCTGGACCCAGCCGCGCTCCACCAGTTGATCGATGGCGCGACGCAGGGTGTGGCGATTCACTTCGTAGCGGTCGGCAAGCTGCTGCTCGGCGGGCAGGTAGTCTCCGCAGCGGTAGTGCGTGCGCAGCTCCACTTCGAGCTTTGCCGCAATCTCTTGCCAGCGGGTGGGGTAACTGGTCGGATGTCTGGATAAGTGCATACAAATCAAAGCCTCGCTTCTCAGATGAAGTGCTTACGCAAACGTTGAGAGAGGAAATCCAGCAGGCTGACGGTGACGATGATGAGCACCATCAGGGCGCAGGTTTGCTGGAACTGGAAACCACGAATGGCTTCCCACAGGGTGACGCCAATGCCGCCTGCGCCCACCATGCCGACCACGGTGGCGGAGCGAACGTTGGACTCGAAGCGGTACAGGGAGTAGGAGATGAGCAACGGCATCACCTGCGGCAGGACGCCGTACAGGATCTCTTCGATTTTGTTCGCTCCGGTTGCGCGGATGCCTTCCACCGGGCCGGGCTCGATGGCTTCAACCGCTTCGGAGAGCAGCTTGGAGAGCACGCCGGTGGTGTGGATGAACAGCGCCATCACGCCCGCGAACGGACCCAGGCCGACGGCGACCACGAACAGCATCGCAAAGACCATTTCGTTGATGGCGCGACAGGCGTCCATCAGGCGACGCATCGGCTGGTAAACCCACCACGGCACGATGTTTTCGGCGCTCATCAGGCCAAACGGAATGGAGAGGATCACGGCGAGGGCGGTGCCCCAGACGGCAATTTGCAGGGTGATCGCCATTTCACCGAGGTAGTCCTGCCACTGGCTGAAGTCCGGCGGGAAGAAGTCGGCGGCGAAGGTCGCCATGTTGCCGGAATCTTTGAAGAGCAGCAGCGGATCCATCTCCGCGCCCTTCCAGGAGATAACGAGCACCGCCAGCAGAACGGCCCAGCTTATGAGCGAGAACCAGCTGCGCTTTGGCGGCGGGAGGGTGATGGTTTGCATGTTGGCTCCTTTGGGTTTAGTCCCCTCTCCCTTGAGGGAGAGGGTTAGGGTGAGGGGGAAATGTGCGTGTTGATGCCCTCACCCCGGCCCTCTCCCACAGGGAGAGGGAGAAAGGCGTTACTGCACCGCTTTATTCACGCTGGTCATGGCGCCGAGCGCGGCGGTCAGGCGGTCGAGATCGTCCAGCTGCGCCTGAATTTCCGACACTTTGCTGGTCTTCTCTTCTTCCTTCAGACCCTTGTTATCCTTCACGCCCTGCATCTGCTTGAACAGCGCCAGCTGGCGAATCGGCACCAGCTGCAAATCGCTGGACGCGCGGAACGGCGCCCAGCCCAGACGTGCCAGAACCGCTTTCTCTTCCGGCGTTTTGCCGTAGTTCATAAAGAAGTCGTAGACCTTGTCCTTGGTGTTCTCTGAGAGGTTTTTGCGCCACACGATCGGGTCGCCCGGGATCAGCGGTGATTTCCAGATAACCTTGATTTCCTTCAGCTTGTCCGGCGCGGAGGTCTTCAGCTTGTCGAGGTTTTCAGTGTTGTTGGTGGCGACGTCAACCTGCTTATTCGCCACGGCCAGGGCGTTGGTTTCGTGGCTGGCGTTGACCGTGCGCTTAAAGTCGCTGGCGGAGACGTTGTTTTTCGCGAAGACGTAGTAGCCAGGGACGAGGAAGCCGGAAGTGGAGTTCGGGTCGCCGTTACCAAAGGTCAGCTCTTTGCGTTTGGCGAGCATGTCGTTGAGATTGTTGATTGGGCTGTCTTTGTTAACGATGAGCACGCTCCAGTAGCCCGGGGAGCCGTCTGCCGCAACGGTCTGGGCGAAGACCTGGCCGTTCGCGCGATCTACCGCTTCCATAGCAGAGAGGTTGCCATACCAGGCGATGTCGACTTTGTTGAAGCGCATTCCCTGAATGATGCCCGCGTAGTCCGGGGCGAAGAAGGCGTTTACTTTGATCCCCAGTTTGGTTTCCATATCTTTCAGGAACGGTTCCCACTGCGGCTTCAGGTTTTGCTGTGATTCCGTTGAAATGATGCCAAAGTTCAGCGCTTTTTCCTGTTCCTCAGCGTAAGCAGGGCTTAGCAGGGTGCTGATGCTGAACATGCTGGTGAAGGCCAGCGCGGCAACGGCTTTGTAGTTCATGTCCATTCCTCGTTATGGGGACGTTAAGCAGCCTGCGCGCGCTCTTCGACGCGGTTTACGCTGCGGTAGAGATGATCGAAACGTTCGTTATCAAACTGGTGGCTTGCGCCATCGAAGAACACATGGCCCTGACGCAGGGCGACGATGCGCTCGCAGTAGCGCAGGGCGTAATCCACCTGATGCAGCGTCACCACCACGGTGATGCCGTCGTTCTGGTTGATGTCGCGCAGGGTTTCCATCACGATGCGGGCCGATTCCGGATCCAGCGAGGCGATAGGTTCATCGGCCAGAATGATTTTGGCTTTCTGCATCAGGGCGCGGGCGATGGCGACGCGCTGCTGCTGTCCGCCGGAGAGCGTGGAGACGCGCTGGTGGGCGAAATGCGCCATGCCGACGCGGGTCAGCGCCTGTAAGGCTTCTTGCTTCTGGGATGGGGAGAACCAGCGCAGGCAGGTGCGCCAGAACGGGGTGCTGCCGAGCGCGCCAATCAGCACGTTCTCGAGCACGGTCAGGCGGTTCACCAGGTTGAACTGCTGAAAGATATAGCCCGTCTGAGCGCGGCTTTTGCGAATATCGCTCGCCAGACGCCCCGCATGTTGCACGGTGTTCCCCAACAGTTCGACGCGGCTTTCCGGCGTTTTGTCACAGGTAATCAGGCCGCTCAAGTGACGAAGAAGGGTTGATTTACCTGAACCAGACGGCCCCAACAGCGCCACCATTTCGCCCTGCTGGACGGTCAGATCAACGGCATGCAGCGCCTTGTTGTGATGGAAGGTTTTGCTCAGTTTCTCGACGCGAATGACAGTTTGCATGTGCCGGGCCTCACGATAAATGTGGCCTCATGCTGGCGCATCAATATGACATTCAGGTTAAGTGTTGGTTGCGGGAGTTTGAAGAGTTGAGGGGAGTTTGATGACAATCACCGCAGGCCCGGTCAGCGCAGCGTCTCCGGGCGCTGTTGCCGGATGCGCTGCGCTTATGTGGCCTACGATTTAACGACGTTAATCATCCACGGCACGCCGTATTTATCGGTGACTTTCCCGAATCCGTGCGCCCAGAAAGTCTCCTGCCAGGCCATTTCGACATTGCCGCCATCAGAGAGGTTGTCGAACCAGCGTTTGCCTTCATCCACGTCCTGCGTGTCGAGCACCAGCGTAAATCCGGCGTACTGCGTGCTGCTACCGGGTGGCAGACCATCGCTCATCATGATATCGCTGCCGGCAATGCGGACATTAGAGTGGGCGATGGCGGTATCCGGGAAGTTCATGCCTGACGGACAGCCTTCTTCGCTGTTTTCGTCTTTGGGCATTTCGCCGAAGGTGATTTTGTAGAGGAGTTCTGCGCCGACGGCCTGCTGATAGAAGGCGGTCGCCTCCGCACAGTTGCCGGCGAAAGAGATGTAGGGACTTAACGGCATAATCTTTACCTCACGTAAGAAAAGCCCGTTAAGTGTAGTTCCCGAACGCCCGGTAAGCGAAGCGTCACCGGGCGGGACAATCAGTTCTTTTTCACGAACTCAGATTTCAGTTTCATCGGACCGAAGCCGTCAATTTTGCAGTCGATATTATGATCGCCTTCAACCAGACGGATATTTTTGACTTTAGTGCCGATCTTCAGCATGGAGGAACTGCCTTTTACCTTCAGATCTTTCACAACGGTAACGCTGTCGCCGTCTGCCAGCAGGTTGCCGTTTGCGTCTTTCACGATCAGCGCATCGCTGTCCTGTGCAGGCTCCGCATCGTTCCATTCATGGGCGCATTCCGGGCAAACGAACATGCCATTGTCTTCATAGGTGTATTCAGAATTGCATTTCGGGCAGTGTGGAAGTTGCATGTTGGTATCCTCAAAAGTGTTAACACGCTGGAAAACGCCAGCTAAATGACGGCAGTGTGCCGAAAAAGGCAGCGAGTATAACGCAAATCCCCACTTTTGTCGGTGATATTGTTTTATAAAAATAGCGCATAAATGCGCAAGCGATGACACGAACTGTCAGTGAATTAAGGGAAGCTTAAGCCCTGAACGGCAGAGATCGTAATCATGCTAAATGTATCGAATATTTTATTACAGCAAATTGCTACGCTGTGCCATTTCGGATAAGGTGAAGGAACAAGCCGTTATTTATCTATCCTCTTCTGACGCCATACATCTTTTGGCGCCAGGGAATACCTCTCTTTTTTGGTGGGTAAATAACGATGATATATCCTGATGTTTCCTGAAAATGCGTTTTGTCTATTCACTTTTGGCTTTCTGGCCAGGGGATGTTTTACACGTATTACGAGGGTGGGTTTTAAATTCTCATTATCTTCAGTTAGTTGTATTAAATGAACATGTTTTCCATACGTGATCATATAAGCCTGAAAAGTATAATTAAAACATCGTGGCTTAATAAAAGTAATAAATTTGCGTTAAGGGAAGGCTTTTATCATGCACACACAGACCATATTTGAATTAAGCCAGGAAGCTGAACGATTGTTACAGCTCGCTCTGAACAATCTTGATTCATTAAAATCTATGCCGATTGCAATGCTGGATAGCACAGCTGCTGCGATGAGCGGCGTTAATAACAACGTTTTGCCGTTACATTTTAGCGCACGGGGTGTCGACGCTCAGCAGGCGATGCTGAATAACGAATTACGCAAAATAACCCGCCTCGAAATGGTGCTGGCGATTGTGGGTACCATGAAAGCGGGAAAATCGACCACCATTAATGCGATTGTGGGCACGGAAGTGCTGCCGAACCGCAATCGTCCGATGACGGCACTTCCCACGCTGATCCGCCATACGCCGGGCCAGAAGGAGCCGGTGCTGCATTTTTTGCACGTTTCGCCCATCGATACCCTGATTACCCAGTTGCAGAAAAAACTGTGCGATAAAGATCGCGGCAAGCTGGCGCGGCGTCTGGAAATCGACAAGGACATGAATACGCTGCTGGAGCGCATAGAAAGAGGTGAGGCGTTTGAAAAACATCACCTGGGCGCGGAGCCCATCTTTCATTGTCTGAAAAGCCTGAACGATCTGGTGCGGCTGTCTCAGGCGCTGGGCGTGGAGTTTCCGTTCTCTGAGTATGCCGCGATAGAACATATTCCGGTGATTGAGGTGGAGTTTGTGCATCTCGCCGGTCTGGATGCGCACCTGGGGCAACTGACGCTGCTCGACACGCCGGGGCCGAACGAGGCCGGTCAGCCGCACCTGCAAAAAATGCTCAGCGAGCAGCTGGCGCGCGCCTCCGCCGTGCTGGCGGTGATGGACTATACACAGCTTAAATCTATTTCTGATGCGGAGGTTCGTCAGGCAATTTCGGCTGCCGGCAAATCCGTGCCGCTTTACGCCCTGGTCAACAAATTCGATCAGAAAGATCGTAACAGCGACGATGAAGAGCAGGTGCGGGCGATGATTTCCGGCACGCTGATGAAAGGAAATATTTCTCCGGGGCAAATTTATCCGGTCTCTTCCATGTGGGCCTATCTGGCAAACCGCGCCCGCTATGAGATGAACGTTCATGGGCGCCTTCCCGATCATCAGGATCAGCGTTGGGTACAGGATTTTGCCGAGGCCGCGCTGGGCCGCCGCTGGCGAACGGCCGACCTGGACGATATTGACCATATTCGCCATGCGGCGGATCTGCTGTGGGAGGATTCGCTGTTCGAACAGCCCATCCGCAAACTGATTTACGCGGCTTACGCCAACGCCTCGCTGTTCGCTTTGCGGTCGGCATCGCATAAGCTGCTGAACTATGCGCAAAATGCCAGAGAATACCTGGATTTTCGCCATCAGGGACTGACGGTCGCTTTTGATGAGCTGGAGCTGAATATTGCGCGTCTGGAAGAGGATATGACGTTGCTGCGTCAGCGGCAGAGCGTGGTGAGCGATGAGGTCCAGCATGAAGTTGAAGAGGCGCTCAACACAACGGATGCATTCCTGCTTCGCCAGAAAGGTGAACTTCACCAGGCGCTGGGCGACATTTTTAGCCGCCCGTCTATTCTTGATTTAGCAGGGCGCGAGCCATCCAGTTTGCGTGCAGACGACGCGGATGCGATCCAGCAGCTGGTGCTTGACGATGAAGGGCAGGCGCAGATTGTCCTGAGCAAGATCCGATCGTCATGCGAGCAGATTATGCTGAATGCGCAGAGCAGAATTGGCCGGGAGCTGGCGTTACGCTTCGATCAGCTGGAGTCTACGCTCGCCCGATCGTTGAATGAGGCGATGCGACCCATCGAGACGCGAATTAAGGAGCAGCTCAGTCATGCCGGATTTCGGGCGCGGATTAGCTTCCCGGCGTTTCAGGCAAACCAGCTTAATTTCAATACGCGCGGCTTATTTAATGATGCCATTGTGCAGGACACCCCTCCCGCCAGTCAGCCAGCAGGGGCAGGCAGCGTACGTAATACCGTCTCGCGCTGGCTCAATAATCCCGGCTGGGGCTGGGAAGAGTATGTCGTGACGCGCACACGCTATGTCATCGACATCGTTCAGCTTCATGGCAAATTTACGCAACATATCGATCAGTTTTGCGATCAAATACGTAAAGCTTTGGCCGCGCAGGTCGATGTCTCTGTTACGGCAGGTATGGCAACGTTCTTTGCAGAGTTTTCGTTGTGCCTGACCGGGTTACAGGAAAGCTTGCGTGATAGCCTTGCCGTGCGGCAGCAGAATGAACATTCAACCCGGGCGCTTAGCCAGTTGTTGAAGCAAAGTATGACTACTGCGGCGTGGATTCAGGAAGATACCCGACTGTTACGCGA
Organism: Enterobacter cloacae complex sp. SHL018; assembly: GCF_049237905.1. Lineage (NCBI taxonomy): Bacteria > Pseudomonadati > Pseudomonadota > Gammaproteobacteria > Enterobacterales > Enterobacteriaceae > Enterobacter > Enterobacter cloacae complex sp. SHL018. Next base: position 5,358 of record NZ_JBMKJE010000008.1, on the reverse strand, counting down.
TGATATTCAAACCTTATTCGCGGCAGAGCAACCATGACAACACAGCTACTGGACGGTCCCGGGCGGACGCTGGAGTGTATTCATCCAAAATTTATGGTCGATTTGGTCCAGGGGGCGGACGCTGCACGTCACTCCCTCCTGGGGCCACAGCAACTGCAATTTCGTGAGCGTTTGACGCAGGAGATCATTACGCAGACCCGGCTGCGGCCGTGGGCAATGGCGGGAATGCTCAACGAAAATGCAGCGCTGCGGCTGGGTCTGGCGGAGAAACTGGCCGGTATGCTCGACCCCGGACACCTTGCGCTGACCCGTATGTCCGACAGGCTGGTAGCCCTGCGCCAGCAGGTGAATCCACGCCTCCCTCAACCGCCCGGATTGTTGCAACAGTACGAAGAGCTCTCCTCACATTTCAACCAGCGTGCCGCCTATAAAGAGAAAGCGCTCGCGCAGCGCGGCCTGACGGTTCAGGCGGGTGAGCACAGCGAGCAAATTTTTACCCGCTGGCGAGCCGGGCAGTATGACGGCTGGTCGCTGGCTGGCCGCTGCTTTATCGTGCTGGAAGAGTTGCGCTGGGGGGCGTTTGGCGATGCCTGTCGTCTGGCGAATAGCGATGTGGCGGCCATGCTGAAAGATAATCTGCGCAGCATGGCCGCAAACTATCTGGCACAGGGAATTAATGCTTCTCCCACCACCCGGCATTTTTACCATCAGTGGCTGACGACGCCCGCTTCTCCCGGTCTGATTGATTATAAAGATATGCTGGGCTGGCTGGGGGACTGGTGTCAGGCGGATAAACATCCGGTGAGCTGGTCAGTGACGCAGAGCTGGCAAACGGTCGCGCTGGGAATGCCGAGACTCTGTTCGGCAAAACGGCTGGTGGATGGCATGGTGGAAGAGATATTTGGTACGTGATTGCCCCCTCTTTTTAAGGAGGGGGCGAAAGGGTTAGTGGTGCATTTCTACCGCTTCAGGTTCTGTCCGGGACTCAGGCACATGCCCAAAGCGTCTGGCATACAGTGCCGTGATGACAGGGACCAGAATTGCCGTCACAATCACGCTGGCGGCAACCAGAGCCGTGGCGGAAGCGGCCACGGGTTCAAAGGCCGGGTTAATCTGGGCGATAATCACCGGGTTGGCTACCGCAGCGCCTGCGGCCGAAGAGGCGGCCACGCCCGCGGTTCCGTTGCCGCCCCCGATGACGCGGTCTGCAATAATCAGTGGAATACCCGTGATGACGATGACGGCAACACCCAGCACAATGCCCAGCAGGCCGGTTTCCAGAATCACGTTCAGGTTGATGGTATTGCCCAACGCGAAGCCGAAGAACGGGATCAGTACCGGGGTGGCTTTGCTGAAGAAATCACGCAGATCGTGATCGAGGTTGCCCAGCGCAAAACCAATCAGGAACGGCAGGATCGCCCCGACAAAATGGTGTGGTTCAAAAGAGGCAAGGCCGGCAGAACCCAGAATCAACATCGTCATCAGCGGACCCGACTCCAGGGACATCAGCACGAACGCGCCCGATTCTTCTTTGGTGCCATATTGATTCATCAGGCTGGCATAGAGACCGCCGTTGGTCATATCCATTGCTGAGACTATGGCCAGAACGGATAATCCGGCGAAGAAGCCGGTCTGAATTCCATTCTCCGGAATGAACATTGCACAGATCATGGCAACAACCCAGGCGACCGCAATTTTAGTAATGACCAGCGTCCCTGATTTACGTAATACCGTACCTGTTGCACGCAAGTTAATTGATGCGCCGATGCAAAAGAACCAGACTGCCAGAATCGGTACCGTTCCGGTAATCATACCTTTTGTAAAACCGCCAAAATAAGCACCGGTATTCGGGGCTAGCGTATTTAATATCGCGCCAAGTACCAGCGGGACCAGCATCATCCCGCCCGGGATGCGTTCTATTGTTGCTTTAATCTTCATCATTAACCCTCACATCTCGTCCGCATGGCTGGCGGAAAGCTCAAAAAATAGATCAACAAATTCAAAAGATTGCCTTTTTTAGGGCCAATCGATTCGTTATTTATGCTGTAGAGCGAAATTCAGGTGTTCAGCATTCCTTCATTTGAAAGCCGCTGGGATATCGTGTTCGGATTTATCATGCGATCTTTGGAATTGTGATTCAATGAAAATAAAACGCTGTTTTAGTTATCTTCGTCACATATTGAATGTAAACAGGATTGCCCACTGTTAATAATTGAATTTTGTGTAAATTCGCTGTGAAGAAATGTGCTTGCATTTTGTTTGGGGAAGAATAATAACGGGCGTTAAGATCTGTTTGATAAGGGGGTTTAGAATGACCTTATTTATCGTGAATTGACAAAAGCTGAAGGCAACTTACGAACAGGAAAAATAAGTGTGAAGTTGATCACATATATAAACGCTGGTAGGGTAAAAAGGTCTTTAACTGCCCAGACAGGCGTCAACAGGTTCGGTTGTATTGAGGTAAAACGTCAATGTAAGTAAACCTGCTACGCTTGAATAAGGAGATTCGCATGGAGCGGATCTCTGGTTCACAGCTTGCAAAATGCGCTGTGAAACGGACGGGGCTGAGTCTACGAGGAAAGCTATGCTTAGAAGGAAAAAAGTAAAACCCATCACGCTGCGCGATGTCACCATTATTGATGACGCGAAACTGCGCAAAGCGATTACAGCGGCCTCGCTCGGTAATGCGATGGAGTGGTTCGATTTTGGTGTTTACGGCTTTGTGGCCTATGCACTTGGTAAAGTGTTCTTCCCTGGTGCCGATCCCAGCTTGCAGATGATTGCTGCGCTGGGTACGTTCTCCGTTCCCTTCCTGATTCGTCCTCTCGGTGGCCTTTTCTTCGGCATGCTGGGTGATAAATATGGTCGCCAGAAGATCCTGGCTATTACCATTGTCATCATGTCGATAAGTACATTCTGTATCGGCCTTATTCCGTCGTATGCAACTATTGGTATATGGGCGCCGATTCTGCTGTTGATCTGTAAGATGGCGCAGGGCTTCTCCGTTGGTGGCGAATATACCGGCGCATCGATTTTTGTCGCTGAATATTCTCCGGACCGTAAACGTGGCTTTATGGGCAGCTGGCTGGACTTTGGTTCGATTGCCGGTTTTGTCATGGGCGCGGGGGTTGTGGTTCTGATCTCAACTGTAGTGGGTGAAGAGAACTTCCTTGACTGGGGCTGGCGTATTCCGTTCTTCCTGGCGCTGCCGCTGGGCATCATTGGGCTTTATCTGCGTCACGCCCTGGAAGAGACGCCTGCGTTCCAGCAGCACGTTGAAAAGCTGGAGCAGGGTGACCGTGAAGGGTTACAGGATGGCCCGAAAGTGTCGTTCAAGGAGATTGCGACCAAACACTGGCGCAGCCTGCTGACCTGTATTGGTCTGGTGATTTCCACCAACGTGACCTATTACATGCTGTTGACCTACATGCCGAGCTACCTGTCGCATAACCTGCACTACTCGGAAGACCACGGTGTGCTGATTATTATCGCCATCATGGTGGGTATGCTGTTTGTGCAGCCGATTATGGGTCTGCTGAGCGACCGCTTTGGCCGTAAGCCATTCATTATTCTCGGCAGCGTCGCCCTGTTCGCACTGGCAATCCCGGCCTTTATTCTGATTAACAGCAATGTGCTGGGGCTGATTTTCGCCGGTCTGCTGATGCTGGCGGTGATCCTCAACTGCTTCATCGGGGTGATGGCTTCTACGCTGCCGGCAATGTTCCCGACGCATATTCGCTACAGTGCGCTGGCGGCAGCCTTTAATATCTCCGTTCTGATTGCGGGCCTGACGCCGACGCTTGCTGCTTCACTGGTGGAGAGCACGCAGAACCTGATGATGCCTGCTTACTATCTGATGGTCATTGCGGTGATCGGCCTGATTACCGGTATTACCATGAAGGAGACGGCGAATCGTCCGTTGAAAGGGGCAACGCCTGCGGCGTCTGATATTCAGGAAGCGAAAGAGATCCTGCGTGAGCACTACGATAATGTAGAGCAGAAGATTGAAGATATTGACGCAGAGATTGAGGCGCTCCAGACAAAACGCTCTCGCCTTGTCGATCAGCATCCGCGAATTAACGAGTGATAAAAAAACCCGCCGCTGGCGGGTTTTCTTTTATTAGCATCCTGCGGCAATATAGTCGCCGCCGGCGCTGACGGGGATCACCGTCAGGAACAGGATCGTCGCGAACAGCATCAGAACAATCCCTCCGGCAATTTTGACCATCGGCATTACCCAGTTCAGGGACGTGCCGCCGCCAAACCAGGCTACTGTGCGTTCACGCGCGTAACGTACTGCCAGCGACAGCCCCATAATCGACAGCGCCGTGCCCAGCGACATTGTCATCACAGCAGCAATCCCCCAGCTAATAATACCGAGCGCATTCGAGAACATCAGGATCATAATTGCCCCGCTGCACGGGCGTGCGCCAATGGCCAGCACCACGCCCAGACGGGTTTTCCAGTCGCTTTTAGTCAGATCCACCCCTACGCCGTGATGGCCGCAGCCACAGCGTTCATTATGCTGGTGAAGCGGCTTGATGGCGCTAATCGCCATTTTGCGCGGACGCAGGCTGCTGAGCGCCTGATAAATGATAAACGCACCGAAGACGGCAATCAGCACGGCGCTGATTTTCTCGACGTACCAACGGCTGGTGCTGATATCTCCTGACGCGAGGTTCAATCCAACCGCCAGGATAAAGACAAAGACGATCGCGCTGACGCCCTGCATCATGCTACCGATAAACGGTACGACGCGCGCCGCGAGCTGGCTCTCTTTATTGGTGGTGAGATACGTGGTAACGATAAATTTGCCGTGCCCAGGTCCAACGGCATGGAGTACACCATAAAGAAACGCACCGGTTAACAACCATAGCCCACCGCTGTACTGATCATTATTAAGTTGCAGCAGATACATCACCAGATATCGGTGCAGGGTGATCTGGGTGGCGAGGCACCACTGAATAAAAGCATTCCAGTGCGTATGCAGTGCAAAACCTGCCATAAGTAACACCAGCACGGCGAGCCCGGCGGTTGGGATACGCCAGTCACGTTGAAGTCGTTGTGTCGTCATGAGGTTGGCCCGCGAGAGAAATATTTGCCGCTAGTATAGTGTTCAAATCGCTGGATCACACCGGGATCGTCAATGGATTGTGGATAAGTCTGTGCGTAAAAAGGTATAAGGCGGGGTTTTGCTGGGGAATACAGCAGTCAGTCATTTTTTTGCAACTTTTCTGTTGCGGTCGCTCGGGAACTCCCTATAATGCGCCTCCATCGACACGGCGGATGTGAATCACTTCACAGACAACCCGGTCGGTTGAAGAGAAAAAATCCTGAAATAACGGGTTGACTCTGAAA
>NZ_JBMKJE010000007.1:0-115368 GCF_049237905.1 Enterobacter cloacae complex sp. SHL018 | reverse complement strand
GGGTCTCCCCATGTGAGAGTAGGGAACTGCCAGGCATCAAACAAGTGAAGAGGCCATCCGGAAGGATGGCCTTTTTGCGTTTGTACGTCGAAAAACGGCAGGCCGGGCAAGGCGAAGCCGCCACCCGGCAGATCTCAGACTGCACACCACGCCAAAATAAACGCTGCAATCCCCTCCACATTATTCAAATCCAGAACCGGTACTTCCAGCGACAACGCAACGTCACTGGCCACGGCAATCACATGCTCATCCAGCATTAGTTCGCTAACATCATGCCCGGCGCCGTTTCTGAACAGCAAGATCTTAGGCACGACCTCATGCTTAAACCCCTCAACCAGCACCAGATCCAGCGTGGAGTGATCCATCCGGCTGACAAGATAAACGAGATCCAGCGGTGCTTCATCTGGTGTTTCTGTCATTAACGCCCAGCGCTGGTTACTCGCCACCATCGTTTGTGCAGCGCCAGCCTTACGCAGCTCATAGCTATCTTTCCCCGGCTTATCGACATCCATATTATGGTGCGTATGCTTAATCAATCCGGGACGAATGCCTTTGGCGCAAAGTGCAGGTATTAGTTTTTTTAGCAGCGTAGTCTTCCCGGTGCCACTCCAGGCAGAGATCGCTAATACGGGTATCATTTCTTCTCCTGCATTATCTGCAAATCTTGCGTCGTGTTTACATTCACAAACGCCGATTTCATGTCGCTGAAATCAACGGAATGCCCTCCGGACTGACGCATAAATACCATGACGCGCCGCTCTCCTGCGGCCAGGTAATCTTCCAGCGCGGATATTAACGAGCGATTAATCAATGCGATCGTTGGATGGTCGCGTTCACCGTCGTGTACCCAGACGACGGGAGCACCACCGCGCCCCTGCACCAGACGTTCAACCAGGCAGGACGGGATGAAGGGCGTATCACAGGAACAAAAGAGAAACCACTCTCCATGCGACTGCTGCATAACGGAAAGCATTCCCGCCAGCGGACCGGGGTAGTCCACCAGGTTATCCTGATAAACCGGATACCCGCTGCGCTGATAAATATCAACATGTCGGTTAGCGCTGATCGCCATCGAGGACACCTGATCTGCAAGCGTATCAGCAACATGATGCCATAATGGTGTGTTGTTCAGGAGCTGAAGCCCCTTATCCTTTCCGCCCATACGCGTTGCCCTGCCCCCGGCCAGAACAACTCCGATGATTTCCTGGCATTGATTCACGAATATCGCCTCTTTTATTGTGGGATTGACCCTGCTAACGTGTCTCTCTAAATGAAAGGAGCACTACCATGAAATGTAAACGTCTTAATGAAGTCATTGAGCTTCTCCAGCCGGCCTGGCAAAAAGAGCCAGAGCTGAATCTGATGCAATTTTTACAGAAACTGGCGAAAGAGTCAGGTTTTGATGGCGAACTGGCAGACCTTTCTGACGACATCCTGATCTACCACCTGAAAATGCGTGACTCGGCTAAAGATGCTGTTATTCCTGGCATTCAGAAAGATTATGAAGAGGATTTTAAAACCGCATTACTGCGTGCCCGAGGCGTAATTAAAGAGTAAAAGCTTGTAAGCGGAGCCACCGAAATCGCCACAAGATGATATCCTGAATCATTCGTATAATTTCCGGATGATCGGATGAACGACCAGGCTTTTACTTTCCAGACACTACACCCGGATACCATTATGGATGCGCTGTTCGAACAGGGTATTCGGGTGGATTCCGGGTTAACCCCTTTAAACAGCTACGAAAACCGTGTCTACCAATTTCAGGACGAAGAGCGCCAGCGCTTTGTCGTAAAGTTTTACCGTCCACAGCGCTGGTCCGCAGAACAAATTCAGGAAGAGCATCAGTTTGCCCACGATCTGCTGGATGACGATGTTCCCGTTGCGGCACCCATTAAATTCAATAACCAAACGCTGCTGACCCATCAGGGCTTTTACTACGCGGTATTTCCGAGCCTGGGCGGAAGACAGTTTGAGGCAGATAATATCGATCAGATGGAATGGGTTGCCCGCTATCTGGGGCGCATTCATCAGACGGGACGTAAAAAACCGTTTGTTGCCCGTCCGACGATTGGTGTTCAGGAATATCTTATTGAGCCGCGACAGGTATTCGAAACATCGGCGCTGATCCCGAATGCGCTAAAGGATAATTTCCTCACGGCGACCGATAAGCTTATTGATGCTGTAAAAGCCTGCTGGCGGGATGATATTACTACTCTGCGTCTGCACGGTGACTGCCACGCCGGGAATATTCTCTGGCGCGATGGCCCACTATTTGTCGATCTTGATGACGCACGTATGGGACCCGCGGTGCAGGATCTGTGGATGCTGCTCAACGGTGATAAAGCCGAGCAGCGCATGCAGCTTGAGACCATAATTGAAGCTTATGAAGAATTTAGCCCCTTTAATTCAGACGAAATTGCCTTGATAGAACCTTTACGTGCGATGCGATTTGTTTATTATCTCGCGTGGTTAATCAGGCGTTGGGAAGACCCGGCTTTTCCCCGAAATTTCCCCTGGCTTACCGGGGAGGATTACTGGCGCAACCAGATATCCACATTTACCGCGCAGGTTAAGGTTCTACAGGAACCCCCTTTGCAATTAACGCCGATGTATTAATTGGACACACCCAGGAGAGAGTTAATCATGAAAAAAATTTGGCTGGCGCTGGCTGGTATGATTCTGGCATTTAGCGCAACTGCTGCGCAGTTTACCGACGGCAAGCAGTACATTACGCTGGACAAGCCTGTTGCTGGCGAGCCTCAGGTGCTGGAGTTCTTCTCCTTCTACTGCCCGCACTGCTATGAGTTTGAGCAGGTACTTCATGTTTCTGACAACGTGAAGAAAAAGCTGCCGGAAGGCACCAAAATGACAAAATACCACGTTGAGTTCCTTGGCCCACTGGGTAAAGATCTGACTCAGGCATGGGCGGTCGCGATTGCGCTGGGTGTGGAAGATAAGATCACCGCGCCTATGTTTGAAGCCGTACAGAAAACCCAGACAGTACAAACTACGGCAGATATCCGTAAAGTGTTCGTGGATGCCGGTGTTAAAGGTGAAGACTACGACGCTGCCTGGAACAGTTTCGTGGTGAAATCTCTCGTGGCACAGCAGGAAAAAGCTGCCGCTGACTTCCAGTTGCAGGGCGTGCCGGCGATGTATGTTAACGGCAAATACCAGGTGAATATGCGTGGTATGGACACGACCAGCATGGATATCTTCGTACAACAGTACGCTGATACCGTGAAATACCTGGTTGAGAAAAAGTAACAAACATAAAGAAAAACGCCGGTCACTGACCGGCGTTTTTGTATGAAGATTTAATCTTAGCTATCTGCTCGTCTTTCTCTTTCCAGAGTGTATTAAGCCAAAGCTGGAAACGACGTTTGAAGTTTTTATCGTTGACATAATCCCCGTGCAGTTCAGTGTTGACGGGCATCAGATCAACGCGGACAACGATACGCGTCAGCCTGCCGCTGAGCATATCGTAGAACGGCGTCCTGTCATTTTCCGGATAGCAGAGCGTTACGTTCAACAATTTATCGAACTGCTCACCCAGCACGTTGAGCGCCATTGCGATGCCCGCAGCCTTTGGCGGCAACAGGTTCTGATAAGGAGAACGAGTCTGCTGGCGCTTCTCTTCGGTAAAGCGTGATCCTTCGACGAAGTTAACAATGGTGGTGGGATGCGCGCGAAACTTTTCGCAAGAACGGCGCGTGGTTTCCACGTCCTTACCGCGGCGTTCCGGATGACGAATTAAATAGCTGCGTGAATAGCGTTTCATAAACGGCATATCCAGCGCCCAGCAGGCCAGTCCAATGAAAGGCACCCAGGCCAGCTGCTGTTTCAGAAAGTATTTGTTCATCGGAATGTGTTTGCGAAACAGTACGCACAATAAAACGATGTCGGCCCAGCTGTGGTGATTGCAGATCAGCAGATACCAGTTCTTTTTGTTCAGCTTCTCCAGCCCCTGAACATCCCACTTCAGCCAGGGGTTCAGATGCAGCAGGATCGCCAGCCCTTCACACCAGCAGTACATCATAAAATTACAAAAAGCAGACACCGCGCGCCATACCGGAGGGACAGGCAGCAGAAGTTTAATTATTCCGGCAACGATGATTGGCACAGAACAGGCGATGGTAACCAGAATAGTTAAAATGACGCTTAACCATAATGTTATCGCTGCGAGTATTCTCGACATAATGAATTTATTCAGATAGTTAGCTGTAATTGAGCAGCCGGCTATCCGGTGCTGGGCGCCGATCTTATCAGAAATTCGCTCAGACCAGGGTGGTTTCACACCAGGAGGCTGCGGCTTTTCCTGCCAGGCAGCAAATTTTTGCATATAGACAGAGTGCTTAAGTCTTATATCCACATAGACTAAATAAACATCAGTGAAGCGCGATCTTAAGTGATCTTATAGCAATGCTTTGATTTTATTAGATAAATAAGTTTTCAGTATCACTTTTATAAAGCTGTTATTCACCTGTATTAAAAATATGCACAAACTTATCCACAGTTTTGTTTTGCGAGCGATCTTCCCGATCGCAAAATCTTTTTCTGTATAAAGCGCTAAAACCTGATGTTTTCATCCTTCTGTGGCATCCTTTACCCATAAATTCATAAAAGGCACGGACATTATGGTTCAGATCCCAGAAAACCCACTTATACTCGTCGATGGCTCTTCTTACCTGTATCGGGCGTATCATGCGTTTCCTCCTCTGACCAACAGCGCAGGGGAACCTACCGGCGCAATGTACGGCGTGCTGAATATGCTTCGCAGCCTGATTCTGCAATACCACCCAACCCATGCGGCCGTGGTGTTTGATGCGAAGGGTAAAACCTTCCGCGATGAATTATTTGAGCATTACAAATCTCACCGTCCCCCTATGCCTGACGATCTGCGTGCGCAAATTGAACCGTTGCACGCTATGGTGAAAGCGATGGGGCTGCCACTGCTGGCGGTCTCAGGCGTTGAAGCTGATGACGTAATTGGTACCCTGGCGCGCGAAGCGGAAAAAGCAGGCCGCCCGGTTCTGATCAGTACCGGTGATAAAGACATGGCGCAGCTGGTAACGCCCGGGATCACGCTGATCAACACCATGACAAACACCATTCTTGGCCCGGAAGAAGTGGTCGCCAAATATGGCGTGCCGCCAGAGCTCATTATTGATTTCCTCGCCCTGATGGGCGATTCCTCGGATAACATTCCTGGCGTACCGGGCGTAGGCGAAAAAACAGCTCAGGCGCTGCTGCAAGGGCTGGGCGGGCTGGATACGCTGTATGCAGAACCCGACAAAATTGCCGGTCTTACCTTCCGTGGCGCAAAAACCATGGCCGGAAAGCTCGCCGATAACAAAGAGGTGGCTTATCTCTCCTATCAGTTGGCCACCATCAAAACTGACGTAGAGCTGGAGCTTACCTGCGAGCAGCTGGAAGTGCAGGAACCCGCCGCCGACGAACTGCTTGGCCTGTTCAGAAAATACGAATTTAAACGCTGGACCGCGGATGTTGAAGCCGGGAAATGGCTTCAGGCGAAAGGGGCTAAACCTGCGGCGAAGCCGAAAGAGACCATCGTTGTCAATGCCGAAGAGCAGGCAGAAGAAGAGGCGGCAGCGCTCTCCTTCGACAACTATGAAACCATCCTTGAAGAGTCACGGCTCATCGCCTGGATTGAAAAGCTGAAAAAAGCGCCAGTATTTGCTTTCGATACCGAAACAGACAGCCTTGATAACATTACGGCTAATATGGTGGGCCTGTCATTCGCAACGGAGCCGGGTATTGCAGCCTATGTTCCGGTGGCTCACGACTATCTGGATGCGCCGGAGCAAATCTCCCGCGAGCGCGCCTTAGAACTGCTGAAGCCGATTCTGGAAGACGAGAAAGCGCTGAAGGTCGGGCAAAACCTGAAGTACGACCGCGGTATTCTGCAAAACTACGGCATTGAGCTGCGTGGTATCGCTTTTGACACTATGCTGGAATCTTACATTCTGGACAGCGTGGCGGGCCGCCATGATATGGACTCCTTATCCGATCGTTGGCTGAAACACAAAACCATCACCTTCGAAGAAATTGCCGGTAAGGGCAAAAATCAGCTGACCTTTAACCAGATCGCGCTGGAAGAAGCAGGTCGCTACGCCGCGGAAGACGCTGACGTCACGCTACAGCTGCATCTCAAAATGTGGCCGAAATTGCAGAAGCACGAAGGGCCGCTGAATGTGTTCCAGAACATTGAGATGCCGCTGGTGCCTGTGCTGTCCCGCATTGAGCGCAATGGCGTTAAAATCGACCCAACGGTGCTGCATAACCACTCTGGTGAGCTGGCGCAGCGCCTGACCGAGCTTGAACAGAAAGCGCATGAGCTTGCTGGCGAGGCATTTAACCTGTCGTCACCGAAACAGCTGCAAACCATCCTGTTTGAAAAACAGGGTATCAAGCCGCTGAAGAAAACCCCGGGCGGCGCCCCTTCAACGTCTGAAGAGGTGCTGGAAGAGCTGGCGCTGGACTATCCGCTGCCAAAAGTTATTCTGCAATACCGCGGTCTGGCTAAGCTGAAATCGACCTATACCGACAAACTGCCGTTGATGATTAACCCGAAAACGGGCCGCGTGCATACCTCCTATCATCAGGCTGTGGCGGCGACCGGGCGACTTTCGTCAACCGATCCCAACCTTCAGAACATTCCGGTGCGTAATGAAGAGGGTCGTCGTATTCGCCAGGCTTTCATTGCGCCAGAGGATTATCTGATTGTCTCCGCGGACTACTCGCAAATCGAACTGCGTATTATGGCGCACCTGTCACGCGACAAAGGCCTGCTGACGGCCTTTGCCGAAGGGAAGGACATCCACCGGGCAACCGCTGCCGAAGTGTTTGGGCTGCCGCTGGAGAGCGTGACAAACGAGCAGCGTCGTAGTGCAAAAGCGATCAACTTCGGTCTGATTTACGGCATGAGTGCCTTTGGTCTTTCACGCCAGCTCAATATTCCGCGTAAAGAGTCGCAGAAGTATATGGATCTCTACTTCGAGCGGTATCCGGGCGTGCTGGAATATATGGAACGTACCCGCGCGCAGGCGAAAGAGAAAGGCTACGTTGAAACGCTGGATGGGCGCCGTCTCTACCTTCCGGATATCAAATCCAGCAACGCCGCGCGTCGCGCGGGTGCTGAACGTGCTGCGATCAACGCCCCCATGCAGGGCACTGCGGCGGACATCATTAAACGCGCAATGATCGCTGTCGATGCCTGGCTCGAAAAAGAGAAGCCGCGCGTGAAAATGATCATGCAGGTACACGATGAACTGGTCTTTGAAGTTCATAAAGACGATCTGGATACGGTCTCTCAGAAGATCCATGAACTGATGGAAAACAGCATGAAGCTGGACGTTCCGTTGCTGGTGGAAGTGGGTAGCGGCGAAAACTGGGATCAGGCTCACTAAGGGTTAACGGAATAACGCGCGTTTTATGTAAGTAAGCAACATAAGTACGCGCGTTTTGTGACGATCATTAGAATTCCCTATGTAAAGAATGAAAAAAAACTACAAAAAGTGCTTTGTCCAGCGATAAAAAAAGAGTAGAGTTAACGACGTAGGGTACAGAGGTAAGATGTTCTATCTTTCAGACCTTTTACTTCACGTAATCGGATTTGGCTGAATATTTTAGCCGCCCCAGTCAGTAATGACTGGGGCGTTTTTTATTGCGGCAAAGAAAGTTTCTGGCAAAAAAAAGCGCGGTCATCGCCGCGCCTGTTGTTACTCTGCTTCCGCTTCAGTCGCCGGTTCCAGATCGTTAAACCAGCTGTCGAGCTTCTGTCGCAGTTTATCCACGCCCTGCTTTTTCAGCGAGGAGAACGGTTCAACCTGTACATCACCGTTGAATGCCAGCACCGCTTCACGAACCTTGTTCACCTGCGCCTTGCGCGCGCCGCTTGCCAGCTTATCCGCTTTTGTCAGCAGCACCAGCACCGCAATATCGCTTGCCACCGCCCAGTCAATCATCTGCTGGTCGAGATCTTTTAGCGGATGACGAATATCCATTAGCACCACCAGACCTTTCAGACACATGCGTTTTTCCAGGTATTCGCCCAGCGCACGCTGCCATTTGATCTTCATCTCTTCCGGTACCTGCGCGTAACCGTAGCCCGGTAAATCGACCAGGCGTTTGCCTTCAGCCACTTCAAACAGGTTAATCAGCTGAGTACGGCCAGGTGTTTTCGAGGTACGCGCCAGGTTTTTCTGATTGGTGAGCGTATTCAGGGCACTGGATTTTCCCGCATTGGAGCGGCCAGCAAATGCCACTTCAATCCCTGTGTCTGAGGGCAGGTGGCGAATATCGGGCGCACTGGTGACAAAATGCGTCTGTTGGTAGTTCCAGGTAGTCACGTGGTCGTCTCCAAAAATCGTAATCTGCGGGGATTATACCTGAATGCGGGCAAAAGGCTTTTCCCTTCGTCATTGACATGTAAGTGAAAGCCCTACGGAATGTAAGAGATCTGCTCTTAAGCGTATGAGAAATTTAAGAGAAATCGCAGGCGCTAAAAAACTCAAAATATTAAAATTCAAAGAGTTATTAATGAGTAATTATCTGAAAATCCGGTTTTGTACCTTTTCATAGCTTGTTAGTTTAAGGGAACAAGGTAAAGTGTGTGCCAGGGCGAGGATGCCAACAGGATAACGACTTAAGGATAAGGGTCAGGAGCGCCAGGAGGCGAAGACTCAGGATTGTCAGGACGACCGGCGCCTGGAGGCGTTTTTAACAGGAAACGGAACCGTATCACGGACGGTAGTAGCCAAGGGATAAACAGGGTTTGTTGCAGGCAAACAGGGAATGTCTGACCCGTTAAGGGTTGTGAGTCAGGAAAAAAGGCGACAGATTGCTCTGTCGCCTTTTTTCTTTGCTTGCTTTCTGCTAGATTTCGCCGCAATTCTATACTGAAGAAAACGACTTAAAGATAAAACATCATGAAAAAACCGACCTCCGCTGCGGGCGTGAAACGCCCTGCAAAAGCACGCCGCAAAACGCGCGAAGAACTGAATCAGGAAGCGCGCGATCGCAAACGCGATAAAAAACATCGTGGCCATGCTGCGGGTAGCCGTGCTAACGGTGGCGGTGCCGCAGGCGCTTCTGCAAAAGGCAAACAGCAGAAAGATCCTCGTATCGGCAGTAAAACTCCCATTCCACTGGGCGTGACAGACACGCCGGTCACTAAGCAGCACAAACCAAAGAGCGAGAAACCTATGCTTTCACCGCAGGCTGAGCTGGATATGCTGGAGAACGATGAGCGCCTGGATGCGCTGCTGGAACGTCTTGAAGAGGGTGAAACCCTGACCGCTGAAGAGCAGTCCTGGGTGGACGCCAAACTGGACCGCATTGATGAACTGATGCAGAAGCTGGGTCTGTCCTACGATGATGAAGAAGACGAAGAGGAAGATGAAAAGCAGGAAGATATGATGCGTCTGCTGAAAGGTGGAAACTAACATTTGCACCCGGCAGGTACACTCGTCCTGCTTATAACCCTTCCGGTTATATGTTATCTGGTGTGGTTATTCGTTAAACTACGGCGGTTGTCGCGGCGACAGAAGTGGCTGCGCACCCGAATGATGTCCCGCAACGGGACCAGAACGGGCCGCCGTATACGAACGCGACACCAACGGAAGGAGTGAGCATGTCTGTACCATCTATCGACTGGGATTTGGCCCTGATCCAGAAATATAACTATTCCGGGCCGCGTTATACCTCATACCCCACCGCGCTGGAGTTTTCTGACGCTTTCGGCGAGGCGGATTTTCAGCAAGCTGTGGCGCGCTATCCCGAGCGCCCGCTGTCGCTCTACGTCCATATTCCGTTCTGCCATAAGCTCTGCTACTTCTGCGGCTGCAATAAAATCGTTACCCGCCAGCAGCACAAAGCCGATCAATACCTCGATGCGCTCGAACAGGAAATTCTGCACCGCGCACCGCTGTTTAAAGGGCGTCACGTCAGCCAACTTCACTGGGGCGGTGGTACGCCAACTTATCTGAATAAAGCGCAGATCAGCCGCCTGATGGCGCTGCTGCGCGGCAATTTTAGTTTTAACGACGACGCCGAAATTTCGATCGAGGTCGATCCGCGTGAAATCGAGCTGGATGTGCTGGATCATTTACGCGCCGAAGGTTTCAACCGCCTGAGTATGGGCGTACAGGACTTCAACAAAGAAGTACAGCGCCTGGTAAACCGCGAGCAGGACGAAGCGTTTATCTTTGCCTTACTCAACCATGCGCGTGAAATCGGCTTTACCTCAACGAATATAGACCTGATTTACGGCCTGCCGAAGCAGACGCCGGAGAGCTTCGCCTACACGCTTAAACGCGTGGCTGAGCTTAACCCGGACCGTCTGAGCGTCTTTAACTATGCGCACCTGCCGACGCTGTTCGCCGCTCAGCGCAAAATCAAAGATGCGGATCTGCCTTCCGCCCAGCAGAAGCTGGACATTTTGCAGGAGACCATCGCCTCGCTGACCGAAACCGGCTATCAGTTTATCGGAATGGATCACTTTGCCCGCCCTGACGATGAGCTGGCGATTGCCCAGCGCGAAGGTGTTCTCCACCGTAACTTCCAGGGCTACACCACCCAGGGCGATACCGATCTGCTCGGAATGGGCGTCTCCGCCATCAGCATGATTGGCGACTGCTACGCCCAGAATCAGAAAGAGCTGAAGCTGTACTATCAGCAGATAGACGAAACCGGCAACGCGCTGTGGCGCGGCATTGCGCTAACGCGCGACGACTGCATCCGTCGGGACGTGATTAAGGCGCTTATCTGCAACTTCCGTCTCGAATTTCGCGAGGTGGAGTCGCAATGGGATCTGCAATTCAGCGATTACTTTGCCGAAGACCTGAAGCTTCTGGCGCCGCTGGCGAAAGACGGGCTGGTGGATGTGTCGGAGAGTGCGGTTGTCGTCACGCCGAAAGGACGTCTGTTGATTCGTAATATCTGCATGTGCTTCGATGCCTATCTGCGTCAGAAGGCGCGTTTACAGCAGTTCTCGCGGGTGATTTGAGCTGCAATGCCGGGTGGCGCTTCGCTTACCCGGCCTACATCTCGCACTTATGTAGGCCGGGTAAGGCGAAGCCGCCACCCGGCTTTTCATCAACAGCTCGTTAGCTAAACAGCCCAACCAGTGCCGCACACAATACCGCCGCAACGGCAGTTTGTGGCGTGTGGCTTTCTGCTGCTCCGCTCGAAAGCAAAGTCACTAATGATTCCAGCATGATGCTCCCCCCTGTTTCCGGGCACGATCATACAAAACTCATCGGAACAGTAAAGCGCAAAATAACGGCACTTTGCGCTCAATTAGTAACCTTTACACAGCGGAGTAAGATCACTCCATTCCCAGCTCTTTCAGCTTGCGCGTCAGGGTGTTTCGACCCCATCCCAACAGGCGAGCCGCTTCCTGTTTGTGGCCCTGGGTATGACGAAGCGCGGTAGTCAACAGCGTGCGCTCCATCTCAGGCTGCGCTTCGGAGAGCAGATTTTGATGACCGGAACGCAGCGCGCGATCTGCCCACTGCGCCAGCAGCGTCGCCCAGCTGTCCGGCAGCGCATGTCCGGCGGTGCTTTCGGGCACGGTGGCTTCAAACAGCTCGGCGGGGAGATCCTGAATCAACACTTCCTGTCCGGCGGCCATCACGGTCAGCCAGCGACAGGTGTTTTCCAGCTGACGCACGTTGCCCGGCCACGCCAGACGGGTGAGGGCGGCATCCGTTTCCGGATGAAGCTGCTTGGCTTCCACGCCCAGCTCGCGGGCCGCCACTTGCAGGAAATGGCGCGCCAGACGCGGGATATCTTCCCGACGCTCGCGCAGCGGCGGGAGGTGGACGCGGATCACGTTCAGACGATGGAATAAATCCTCACGGAATTTCCCCTCCTGCACGCGCAGCTCCAGGTTCTGGTGCGTCGCGGCAATAATACGCACGTCCACCTTCACCGGCGCATACCCGCCCACGCGGTAAAACTGGCCATCTGCCAGCACGCGCAGCAGTCGGGTCTGCACATCCAGCGGCATATCGCCGATTTCATCCAGGAATAGCGTTCCGCCGTCAGCCTGTTCAAAGCGTCCCTGACGAATGGTATTTGCCCCGGTAAATGCCCCTTTTTCGTGGCCGAACAGCTCAGATTCAATCAAATCTTTGGGGATCGCCGCCATGTTCAGGGCGATAAAGGGGGCTTTCGCCCGCGGGCTGTGGCGATGCAGGGCGTGCGCAACCAGCTCTTTACCGGTCCCTGATTCACCGTTAATCAAGACGCTGATAGACGAGCGCGACAGACGCCCGATGATGCGAAACACGTCCTGCATGGCCGGCGCTTCACCGATGATGTCCGTCGTAGGCCCGAAATCCGGCGCGTGGCGGGGCTGCTGTTGCTCCTGATAGTGGCTGATGGCGCGTTCGACCAGGGCAACGGCTTCGTCGATATCAAACGGTTTTGGCAGGTAATCAAACGCCCCCTGCTGGTAGGCGCTAACGGCGGCATCCAGGTCGGAGTGGGCGGTCATTATGATGACCGGAAGCATGGGGTGGCGCTGTTTGATCTGCTTTAAGAGCGCCAGTCCGTCCATGCCCGGCATGCGAATATCCGAGAGCAGAACGTCCGGCGTTTTGGTGGTGAGTGCGTCGAGCACTTCGCTGCCGCTCTCAAACGTCGTGCAGCTTAATCCCGCTCCTGTGAGCGCGCGTTCAAGCACCCAACGGATGGAGCTATCGTCATCGACTACCCAGACTATCCCTCGTTGCATAAACGTCACCTTTATTTTTTAATCGGCAGGAAAACCGAAAACTCGGTATGTCCCGGCCAACTGGTAAATTCAATTTTGCCGGAGTGTTGGTCAATCAAATTACGGGCGATGGATAACCCCAGCCCGGTGCCGCCTTCGCGACCGCTGACCATCGGGTAGAACAGGGTGTCCTGGAGATGCGGCGGGATCCCCGGCCCGTTATCTTCCACATCAATACGTGCCGCCAGACGATAACGTACGCCGTGCAGCGTCAGCTGGAACGCGGTGCGGGTACGCAGAATAATTTCGCCACCCTCCGGGCCCAGCGCCTGCAACGCGTTACGCACAATGTTCAACAGCACCTGTTCAATCTGGTCCGGATCGTGCGCCAGCTCCGGCAGGCTTGGGTCGTAATCACGCACCAGCGTGACGTTATCCGGCAGCTCCATAGAGACGAGTTTCACCACCCGCTCCGCGACCTTGTGAATGCTTTCTGAAATATGCATCCCTGGCTGCTGCGGCCCGAGCAGGCGATCGACCAGATTACGCAGACGGTCCGCCTGCTCGATAATGACGTTGGTATACTCCGCCAGGGCAGGGTCAGGCAGCGCTTTGGTCAAAAGCTGTGCCGCACCGCGTAAGCCGCCCAGCGGGTTTTTAATTTCATGAGCCAGCCCGCGTACCAGGTCGCGCGCCGCAATCTGCTGAGCATGCTGTAGCTGCTCCTGGCTGAGACGACGCTGGTTATCCATCGGCGCCATTTCCAGCAGAATCATGCCATCTGGCAGGCGCTGTGCGGTGAGGGACAAAATATGCGAGCGTCCGTCAATCACCAGCGTCACTTCGTTATCGGTGAAGCCCTGACCCGCCTGCAAACTCTCCTGCATCAGACCAATATTCAGCGAGAAATAGCTCAGCAGTTCCGGCAGCGGCGTGCCAAACAGTTTACGGGCGCTTTGGGCGAGCAGCTGCTGTGCCGCCGGGTTGGCGTAATGCACCGCCAGCTCGTCGTCGACCAGCAAGATACTGTTAATCAAAGAATTGAGGATCTGCCCAGCATCGGGCAGCGTGCCAGTTGCCATTCAGCAGTCTCCTGGAGTCGTTGCACTATTTTAGTGCAGTATAGCGTTTTAGAGGTAAAAAGCGCGTGAGATCAGGTTGTTGGTGGAGAAAAAAGCCCATCCGAAGATGGGCTAAAGTTTCCACGGCAACTACTCCCGACGCGTATGCGCCGGGTAAAACAAATCAATCAAACGCTGTAGTACAGTTCGAACTCAACCGGGTGCGGCGTCATGCGAACGCGGTCGTTTTCTTCGGTACGCAGCGCGATGTAAGCGTCGATTGCTTCATCGGTGAACACGCCGCCAGCGGTCAGGAACTCACGGTCTGCGTCCAGCGCTTGCAGGGCTTCTTCCAGCGAGCCGGCAACCTGTGGGATCTCTTTCGCTTCTTCTGGCGGCAGGTCGTACAGGTTTTTGTCCATGGCTTCGCCCGGGTGGATCTTGTTTTTGATACCGTCCAGACCGGCCATCAGCAGTGCTGCGAAGCACAGGTATGGGTTAGCCGCCGGGTCCGGGAAGCGCACTTCGATACGACGCGCTTTCGGAGAAGCCACCACCGGGATACGGATAGAAGCAGAACGGTTACGGGCAGAGTACGCCAGCATCACCGGTGCTTCGTAGCCTGGGACCAGACGCTTGTAGGAGTTGGTGGTCGGGTTCGCCAGGGCGTTGATCGCTTTAGCGTGTTTGATAACACCGCCGATGTAGTGCAGCGCCTGCTCAGACAGACCCGCGTATTTGTCGCCAGAGAACAGGTTGGTGCCGTTCTTGGACAGGGACATGTGGCAGTGCATGCCGGAACCGTTGTCGCCGAACATGGGTTTTGGCATGAAGGTCGCGGTTTTACCGAAACGGTGCGCAACGTTGTGCACAACGTATTTGTAGATCTGAATCTCATCCGCTTTCTTGGTCATGGTGTTGAAGCGGGTTGCGATTTCGTTCTGGCCAGCCGTTGCCACTTCGTGGTGGTGCGCTTCAACAACCAGGCCCATCTCTTCCATGATCAGACACATGGTAGAACGGATGTCCTGTGAAGAATCGACCGGAGGAACCGGGAAGTAACCGCCTTTCACGCCCGGACGGTGACCTTTGTTACCACCTTCGTATTTGGTGGAAGAGTTCCATGCGCCTTCGATGTCATCGATAGCGACGTGGGAACCAGAAATGGAAGCACCAAAACGGATGTCATCGAACAGGAAGAACTCTGGCTCTGGCCCGAACAGAACGGTGTCTGCGATGCCGGTAGAACGCAGGTACTCTTCAGCGCGTTTTGCGATGGAGCGTGGGTCACGGTCATAGCCTTGCAGCGTGCCAGGTTCCAGGATATCGCAGCGGATGATCAGCGTAGGTTCTTCGTAGAACGGGTCAATGAGCGCAGTGGTTGCGTCTGGCATCAGAACCATGTCGGATTCGTTAATGCCTTTCCAGCCGCCAATGGAGGAGCCGTCAAACATTTTGCCTTCTTCAAAGAATTCGGCGTTCACCTGATGAGCAGGGATCGTGACGTGCTGTTCTTTACCTTTGGTATCGGTGAAGCGCAGATCAACAAACTTCACTTCATGTTCGTTCAGCATCGTCAAAACGTGTTCAGCGGACATACTTAACTCTCCAGATTGGTCATTGTCGTCGTGGTAACGAGGTCTTCAAATCGGCTGGGCTGCCATATTTTTACTGTATTTCTGTAAAGCGAAATCTGTGCCAACTTTTAAAACACCCCAAAAAGGCGTTATCATGCGCACCATAGTGCAGAAGGGCTGCACCACATTGGATTTGTTGCACCATTATAGTGCTTCTGTGTGAACATCGAGCACCATATTGGTGCAATTTACGTTAAAGTGCCCTTTTACCGCTCCGTGAAAGCGATCACAAAGCATCTCTGCAATACTTGTTTGCGGGGGATGTTTGTGATCCTGTTTTGTAGTGCGATTAATCCGTGTACAATAACGCGCTATTTCTAAATGCCTGAGGCAAAGTTGTGATCGAAAAATTGCGTAATATCGCCATCATCGCGCACGTCGACCATGGTAAAACTACCCTGGTTGATAAGCTGCTACAGCAGTCCGGTACGTTTGATGCTCGTGCCGAAACTCAAGAGCGTGTGATGGACTCCAACGATTTGGAGAAAGAGCGTGGGATTACCATCCTCGCCAAAAACACCGCTATCAAATGGAATGACTACCGTATCAACATCGTTGATACCCCAGGGCACGCCGACTTCGGTGGTGAAGTTGAGCGCGTGATGTCCATGGTGGATTCCGTGCTGCTGGTGGTTGACGCATTTGATGGCCCTATGCCGCAAACGCGCTTCGTGACCAAAAAAGCATTTGCCCACGGCCTGAAACCTATCGTTGTGATCAACAAGGTTGACCGTCCTGGCGCGCGTCCTGACTGGGTTGTTGACCAGGTCTTCGACCTGTTCGTTAACCTCGACGCGACCGACGAACAGCTGGACTTCCCTATCGTTTATGCGTCTGCGCTGAACGGTATCGCCGGTCTGGATCACGAAGACATGGCGGAAGACATGACTCCGCTGTACCAGACGATTGTTGACCGCGTTCCTGCGCCAAACGTTGACCTGGAAGGCACCCTGCAAATGCAGATCTCTCAGCTCGACTACAACAACTATGTTGGCGTAATCGGCATTGGTCGTATCAAGCGCGGTAAAGTGAAGCCTAACCAGCAGGTCACTATCATCGATAGCGAAGGCAAAACCCGTAACGGTAAAGTCGGTAAAGTTCTGACTCACCTGGGTCTTGAGCGTATCGAGAGCGACATCGCTGAAGCGGGCGACATCATCGCCATCACCGGTCTGGGTGAACTGAACATCTCCGACACCATCTGCGATCCGCAGAACGTCGAAGCGCTGCCAGCCCTGTCCGTTGATGAACCAACCGTATCCATGTTCTTCAACGTCAACACCTCTCCGTTCTGTGGTAAAGAAGGTAAGTTTGTTACCTCTCGTCAGATCCTTGACCGCCTGAACAAAGAGCTGGTGCACAACGTTGCGCTGCGCGTTGAAGAAACCGAAGACGCTGATGCATTCCGCGTTTCGGGTCGTGGTGAGCTGCACCTGTCTGTTCTGATCGAGAACATGCGTCGTGAAGGTTTCGAGATGGCGGTTTCCCGTCCGAAAGTTATCTTCCGCGAAATCGATGGCCGTAAACAAGAGCCATTCGAAAACGTAACGCTGGACGTTGAAGAGCAGCACCAGGGTTCTGTGATGCAGGCACTGGGTGAGCGTAAAGGCGACCTGAAAAACATGAATCCAGATGGCAAAGGCCGCGTACGTCTCGACTACGTGATCCCAAGCCGTGGCCTGATCGGCTTCCGTTCTGAGTTCATGACCATGACTTCCGGTACTGGTCTGCTGTACTCCACCTTCAGCCACTACGACGACGTTCGTCCGGGCGAAGTGGGCCAGCGTAACAACGGCGTGCTGATCTCCAACGGTCAGGGTAAAGCGGTTGCGTTTGCGCTGTTCGGTTTGCAGGATCGCGGTAAGCTGTTCCTGGGCCACGGTGCTGAAGTTTACGAAGGCCAGATCATCGGTATTCACAGCCGTTCTAACGACCTGACGGTAAACTGCCTGACCGGTAAGAAACTGACCAACATGCGTGCGTCCGGTACTGACGAAGCAACGGTTCTGGTTCCACCGATCAAGATGACCCTGGAGCAGGCTCTGGAATTCATCGATGATGACGAACTGGTCGAAGTGACGCCTCAGTCAATTCGTATCCGTAAACGTCACCTGACCGAGAACGATCGTAAACGTGCAATGCGCGGTGCGAAAGAAGAGTAATTCGGTTATGCCGTAGGCCGGGTAAGCGCATGCGCCACCCGGCAACGAAAAAGCCGCTGAGCGATCAGCGGCTTTTTTTATTAGAACGAATACCGCAACCCTAAACGGATCCGGTACTGCTCGCGGTTGTAATCATTCCATCGGTCCAGCCACTGTAGCTCAAGATACGGCAGCCAGTTTCTGTCGATCTTATAGCTGAATTTATTGGTAATTTCCCAGTGATGGTCTTTGCCATTTTTGCTGTGGTAATCATTCACCCGCTGGAAAAAGTGCGGCTCAAAGGTGTAGAAAAACGCATCCGTCACTTTGAAATTCCAGTAGTTGGCAAATTCATGTGTGTCGTTCTTATCCATCTGCCCGTTATAGTCCGGCGTATCGTAATTGTTATGGTTATAGCGATAGCGGAACGTCAGATTAAACCAGTCCGTAAATTTATAGTTAGTATCTAAATAAACCGCGCCACCTGATCCTGCGCTGCTGTCATTAATCAAGCCGCCGGGCTGGAAGGTCAGTTTGTCGGTCGGTTTGAAGAGTGGATACCACCCCTCAATTTCGTTATAGCTGTGCTTCAGTTCGTCCCATTTCCCCACGTTATAAGCGTTGGTGAACATCAGTCCCGCGCCCATATCGAAGTTATAGCCCGCACGCAGGATCACTTCGTGCAGCTCAGAGGCGGTGTTGTAGGCTTCGCGCGTTTCGACATAGGCCCCGGCAAAAACCGGGCAGGATACAGACGACACGATCAGTACGGTGATGATTCTTTTCATAATTTGTCCATGTATCAGGTACAGAAAGGCCTCCCTCCTGATAAACAGGAAGGACATACTGGCCGGATTTATTGTTATAAAGTGACTGCTGACGCTTTATTGTTGGTGGTTATCTCAGGGGTATTTGCTGTCTGTTTTTTCCGTTTTCCAATCTCCTCGATAATAAAGGCGAAGCGCGCTTCGTTGAGTTTATAAAACAGCCCCATGGTCACGGCGGCAACGATCGCCAGGCCGCACGGCCAGAGGAAAATAAGCTGACGCAACCCAAGCAGCGTGCCTGCGCTCTGTACGGCATGGGGAACATAGCCAATCTGGGTCAGCATGATACCGGGCAGAAAACCGGCCAGCGCCGCGGAGATTTTGCGCGAGAAGGTATAGCCGGTATACACCGACCCTTCGGCGCGGATCCCGGTTTTCCACTCGCCGTAATCAACCGTATCCGGCACCAGCGCCCAGTTCAGGCTGTTCACAAACGCGGTGCCGAAAAAGGCCATGCAGGAAAAGAGCACGAACAGCAGGGAACTGGTTCCCCAGACGAAGTTCAGCACGTCGCCCACCGCCCACAGCGTCAGCCCGCCCAGATAGACCGGCTTCTTGCCAAAGCGCTTCACCGCGCCAGGCACCAGAAACACGCCAATCAGAATGCAACCCATGCTGAAAAAGCCCATCCATGACAGGAGATGCAGATCGTTCAGCACGTACTGGGTGTAATAGACCTGAATCGCCAGCTTGATGTTAAACGCGGCGAGGGTACACAGGTTGGCGATGCACAGCACCAGCAGCGGCGGATTGCGGAAAATCGCGCAGAACGATTTCAGAATGCCGGGCTTATGGTGATCGGGCGTAAGCTCGACGTAGCGCTCTTTCACCCCGCTGTAGCACCACCACATGCAGAACAGTCCCCCGGTGACGAACACCAGCGCGGCCACCAGATAGCCGAGTGAGGGCTGGCTGACGAACAGCGCCTGAATCGGCATAAAGCCGACAGTACAGAGCAACAGTCCTACCGTTGCGCCGCCCTGACGCCACGCCGCAAGCTGCGCGCGCTCGTTCGGGTTTTTGGTGATGGCCGGAACCATTGCACCGTAGGCGCAGTTCATCAGGCTGTAGCAGAGGCCAAACATCATGAAGAGCACGGTGGCGAGGGCCGTTTTCACCGTCAGGCTAAAGTCGTTGGCCATAAACTGCGCCGTGGCCACCAGCGCCACCGGAACGGAGGCGTAGAGAATGAATGGCCGGAATTTGCCCCGCGCGCCGATATTACGCCGGGAGTCCAGCAGCACCCCGGTCAGCATGTCGGTAAACGCGGTAAAGAACTTGGCGACCAGAAAAATGATGCCGCCGTAGAACGCGGGCATGCCCAGCTCGTCCGTGTAAAACTTCAGCAGATACAGCGTGCCAATACACAGCATCAGGTTCGAGCCAAAATCACCCATCCCGTAGGCGCACTTCTCTCGCAGGCTCAATTTCAGGGTTAACGGATCAGTATTATGTGTCATGGTCGATCCTCAAAGCGCCCCGCAGGGCGCTCAATCACGTCATTTATGCCGTACGTTTGCGCAGCTCAATTTCTTCCACGATGCGCACATACATCTTCTCGTTAAGGTTGTAGAAGCAGCCCATCGCCACGATGGTGATGACTGCCAGCAGACTCGGATAGATAAATATCAGCTGCCGTAGCCCTTCAACCGTGCCGGCGGATTGCACCACGTTGGGCACATAGCCGATCTGCGTGAGCATGATCCCCGGGAAGAAGCCCGCCAGCGCCTGCGATACCTTACGGAAGAAGGTAAAGCCGGTGTAGACCGTCCCCTCGGAGCGTACGCCGGTGCGCCACTCGCCGTATTCCACGGTATCGGACACCAGCGCCCAGTTCAGGCTGTTCACGAACGCGGAGCCGAAGAACGCCAGGCAGGAGAACGCCACGAAGCTCACCGAGCCGCCGCCGAAGAAGTAGTTAAGCAGATCGCCTGCCACCCAAATCGTCAGCCCGCTGATGTAGACCTTTTTCTTGCCGAAGCGCCGCACCGCGCCGGGCATCATAAAGACGCCGATAAAAATACAGCCCATGCTGAAGAAGCCCATATACGACAGCAGGATCGGGTCGTTCAGCACGTACTGCGTGTAGTAGACCTGAATGGCGAGTTTGACGTTAAAGGCGCCCAGCGTGCACAGGTTAGCGATGCACAGGATAAACAGCGGACGGTTCCCGGCGATGGCGCGAAACGACTGCAACAGCCCCGGTTTCTGCGCCGGGTTAGCAGGCTGCGTCTCGACGTAACGCTCGGTTACGCCCTTATAGCACCACCACATAAAGAACAACCCGAACAGCGAGAAGAGGGTGGCGGCAAAGATGTAGCCTAGCTGGTCATTGCCCTCAATGAGATTCATCACCGGGACAAAGCCCACCGTACAGAGCAGCAGACCCAGCGTGGCACCGCCCTGGCGCCAGGCGGCCAGCGAAGCACGCTCGTCCGGGTTTTTAGTAATGGCGGGCACCATCGCGCCGTAGGAGCAGTTCATCATGCTGAAGAACAGGCCGTACAGCATGAACAGCACCGTCGCCATCACCGTTTTACCGGTAATTTCAAACGGTGTGCCGACGAAGTTAGCTATGGCCAGCAACGTTACCGGGAAGGCTGCATACAGCACGAACGGGCGGAATTTCCCTTTCGGGCCGATCTTGCGCCGGGAATCGAGCATGATCCCGGTGCCCATGTCGGTGAAGGCGGTAAAAAACTTCGCAATCAGGAAGATAATCCCGCCGTAGGTGCCAGGCAGCCCCAGCACGTCGGTGTAGAACTTCAGCAGATACAGCGTGCCGATATCAAGCAGGATGTTAGAGCCGAGATCGCCCATCCCGTAGGCGAGTTTTTCTTTAAACGGCAGGCGCAGGGTTGCCGGATCAGAAGTATGTTGACTCATTATTGTTCTCCGTCTGCCCGCAGGTTTCCCCGCGGGCGAGCCTTATCAGATATGACGTAAGGTGCTAAACAGATCTGCCCATTCGCTGTGCTGGCGATAGAAGACCGGCGGTTTGCCGAGCGGGGCATCAACGGTGATGTCACCGCCCTGGCAGGTTTCCCCGGTCCACGCATTGACCCAGGTGTCCTGCGGCAGATAGAGCGACCAGTCGCGGCGTCCCTCTTCATGAACCGGCGCCACCAGCAGATCGCGGCCAAACAGGTACTGGTATTTCAGCGTGTAGGCGCGCGCGTCGTCCTCGTAGTGCAGGAACAGCGGGCGCATCACCGGTAGGCCGCTCTTCGCGTTCTGCGCTACCGCAGCTTTGATGTACGGCTTCAGAGTGGTGAAGACGGTGGTCATGCGCGCGAAGTGGGCGATAGTTTCCGCGTCGCCATCGAACTGCCAGTTATCGCCAGGGCGGTTGCCCTCGTGGGTACGCATCATCGGCGTAAAGGCGCTGAAGTCGCACCAGCGCAGCAGCAGCTCTTTGCTGCGCTTCATCTCGAAGAGGGTCGTATAGCCGCCAATGTCGCTGTGGTGCAGCCCGTGCCCGGTCATCGCCAGCGACAGCGCCGCCGGTACGACGGACGCCAGACCATCGTCCAGGCTCCAGTCGACGTTCTGATCCCCCGCCCACATCATCACAGAGTGCTTCTGGCTGCCGGTGTAGCCCGCGCGCATGAAGAACAGGATCTCCCCGAGCTTGCCGGTCTCCTCCAGCGCTTCGTAGTTACATTTCGCCCACAGGGCAGGCCAGGCGTTATGCATGATCTCCGCGCTCACGCCGTTGTGCAGGAAGGTATCGGTCGGCAGATATTCCCCGAAATCGGCCATCCAGCCGCCGCAGCCCAGTTCGATCAGGTTCTTTTTGATCACCTCTTTGTACCAGCTGTAGGCTTCCGGGTTAGTCAGGTCGATAACGCCCGCGTAGAACTCGCCGAACTCAACGTGGTAATCCTTGCCGTCGGCATCTTTGGTCAGATAGCCGCGCTTCGACGCCTCTTCGCAGAGATCTTTATCGCTGGCGACGTAAGGGTTGATATAGGAGAGGAACTGCACCCCTTCCTCTTTCCACTGCGCAATCCGCTCATCAAGCTGCGGATAGAGCGCGCTGTTCCACTTCCAGTTCCACATTACGCGTTTGCCAAAGGAGGTCATCCGGATGCCAGACCAGTCCTGCGCCCAGATGCCGTTTACCTTCACGCCGCCCTCGCGCATGGCGTCGAGCTTCTGCTGACACACCTCGGTGCCGCCCTGAATACCCAGCGTCACGCCGTCGTAAACCCAGTCCGGCAGTTCAGGCTGACGCCCCAGCAGGCCGGTCAGTTTTTCCAGCAGATCGACGTAGGTTTCTGCGCATTCGAAGCGCAGCGTGGCGTTATCTTCCCAGAATGCCAGCTCGTGGAAGTCCGGCGCGCTGAAGTCGAAGTTCATATAACAGCTGTTATCCACGTGGCAGTAGTACTTCTGGGTGCTCACGAAGGTAGGCTGTGGGAAGAAGGTCCAGTAGTAATCGCCGCCCGCGTTCTCTTTGCAGTCGGCCTGCCAGGTGACGTAAGTCTGCTTGTTGCGGCCCACGCCCTGCTCGCTGGTCCACAGCGGGAACGGCTTGCCGCGCAGATCGAAATACGAGAACTGCTCGCCGCAGCCGTAGATATGATCGTCAGGCTGAGCCGCCAGCCGCAGCCAGATGCGGTTATGGCTGGCGGCGTCATTTTTCAGCTTCAGCTCCAGACGGCCTTCGCCATCCACGCCCACCAGCAGCGTCGCGCTCACCGCGTCGCCGCGGGTAAAGCGGATTGCCCAGCCCGCGCTTTGCTGTGTGACGGTCGCGTTCGTCAGGGCAATCTTTTCGTTAAGCTTGTCTTTGATGCTGAAATTGCCGCGAAACATCTCGATATCCGCTTCGCCTGCACCGATCCACAGGCAGGGGGCATCCGCAGAGTGGGATAAAATCAGACGGTCCTGCCAGCGCAGGGTGAAACCACTTTCGTTATTTTTCAGGTCAATATTGTGTAGGGTACGCATAAAAACTCCGTCTTTATTATTTGGCCAGGCTATCCAGTAATCCGGCGGCTACGGCAGGGGCTAAGCCCGGCGCCAGCGGCAGGCGGGGGATCACCAGGCAGTGCAGCAGGTGGTAAATATCCTGCTTGCCGTCCCAGACTTTGGTGGTCACTTCGTTATTGGTGTCCAGCTCCTGCCACCATGAACCGTTTTCGTAATCCATCAGGTACTTGATGCAGTAATCCCACCATTTCTGATACCAGGCTTCGTACTGCGCCTCACCGGTGACGGTGTAGAGGGCATAGGCCGTGCCCATCGCCTCGACGATTGGCCAGCGCACGCGTTCGCGCACGATAGGCTTGCCGTCCCAGCCCACGGAATAGACAAACCCGTCAGCCCCGTCGGGTGCCCAGGCGTCGCGGATGGTGGCGTGAAACAGGCCTTTCGCATCTTCCAGCAACCATTCCGGCGGGGTTTCAAAGCGGGCTTCCAGCGCGGCACGCAGGTGCAGCATCAGGCGGCCCCACTCGATCCAGTGCCCCGGCGTGCCGCCGTAAGCGCGGAAGCGGTGGGCCGGGTTATCGATGTTGTAATCGCGGATCGGGTTCCAGTTGGTGTCGAAATGCTCGTTAACGCGGTACTCCCCTTTGCGCGCCACGTCGTGAATAATCACCGAGGCGATGCGCAGGGCGCGGTCGAGCCATTTCCGGTCGTGGGTCACGTCATAGACGATGAGGAAGGCTTCCACTGCGTGCATATTGGCGTTACCGCCGCGGTAATCTTCCGTTTTGCTGAAGGCTTCGTCCCAGGACTCCAGGCACATCTGCTCCTGTTCGCTCCAGAAGTAGCGCTCAATCACTTCGATGGCGTCGTCCAGCAGCTTGCGCGCCTCGGGGTGGCCGGTGGTGACGGCGCTCGCCGCGCCCAGCAGGACGAAGAAATGCTGATAGCCCTGTTTGGACGCATCAATCACGCCTTCATCGTTTACGCAGGCGCACCACCCGCCGTGCTGTTTGTCGCGCAGCGGACCGTTCAGGGCATTAATGCCGTGCTCAACCAGGGCGTACGCGCCGGGGCGCCCCATGTTCGCCGCCACCGCGTAAACGTGCAGCATGCGGGCGGTGATCCACAGATGGGTGCCCATATCGCTGCGCACCTGCCCGTTATTGCCCAGCCAGCCAAAGCCGGTCGGTACGGCAGCGTTTTTACCGAAATCGAGAATGCGGTCGGTCTCTTGTTCGAGCCAGCGGTTATGGCTCAGGGTGTTAAACCATTTCATGTTCGGGTCCTTTCTTAACGGCGAGCCATCATTTCGTCGACGATCTCACCCAGACGCTGAAGTTTTGGTACGGAAATATCACGCAGCATCAGCTCGGTGTCCGGTAGGCCAATCACCGATGACCAGACGGCGCGACCGGCTAAAAAGCCTGATGCCCCCGCCTGCATCGCCACGCTTACGGCACGCGGGAATAACTTATCGTCCACGCCGGAGGAGAGGATTACCCACGGCATGGCGATGTTCTCGTTCAGCTTCTGCGAGGCCGTCAGTAGCTCGTGCTGCGTGCCCTTACCAAACAGCGGCATTTCCACTTTGTAGAGGTCGGCACCGCTGTCGCCCAGCTCTTTGGCCGCATCGATAATCGCCTGCTCGCGGTCAAACGCGGCGCCGCGGCGCGGGGGACGCACCACCGGCTCGATAATGCTCAGCAGCCCGTTGTCGTGGCACAGCGTATTGAACGCTTTCACCATTTCCAGGCGCTGCTGCGGATCTTCATCGCTGCGCCACAGCACCAGCAGCTTCAGCGCCTTACCGCCATCGCGTTTGACCGCCTGCGCGTCAACGTTCTTGTCGATCACCACGCTGTCGACCGGAATGCCGTTCCCCGGGATAAACTCGTCGGCGGCGACAATCATTGCGCAGCTTTTGGCCACGGCCTGCTGCTCGACAATCTGGCGATAGCAGAACTGCTGGTCGACGAGGATCGCAGAGGCGTACGGCGACAGAATTTTCGCCGCATTGACCTTAAAATCCGTCAGGTGCTGGTCGGTTACCGGCACCGGCGCGCCTGCGGCAGCAAACATCAGGCGCATCGCTTCGCGCTGATCCACGGCCAGCATCGCAAAACCGCCGGAAGGTCGGGTGATATCTTTCAGGGTGTACATCGTCATTCCTCAGTCCTTTCGTATCAGTGTGATTTTTTCAGCCCGGCAGATGCGCGAACCTGTTCAAGAATGGCCGTCCAGTCTTCGCGCCCGCGCCCGGCGGCGCGTGCCTGGTTGTAAACTTCGCGGGACGCCGCGCCCAGCGGCATCGGAACGTGGAGCTGGTTGGCTACGTCCAGGGCGATCCCCAGATCTTTATGCGCAAGGTCGATCATGAAGGCGGGTGAAAGATCCCCTTTCAGTACCTTGTTCGGCCATGACGTGGTGAAGTGGCCTTTACCCGCCGGCGTGCCGCTCATCACCTTGAGCGCCACGTCAAAGGAGAGGCCAAGCGCTTCGCACAGTACGGCGGCCTCGGCGGAAAGGGCGTTCAGGGCGATGCTCATGTAGTTATTGATGAGCTTCACGCGGATGCCCATGCCCGGCCCGCCAGCGTTAATCAGTTCATTGCCCATCGCCATTAAGACGGGGGTGGCGCGCTCAACCTGCTGCGCCGTACCGCCCGCCAGCAGGAGCAGCGTACCGGCGATGGCATGATTAGAGGTGCGTCCGACGGGCACGTCCATCAGGCTGAAGCCTTGCTCAGCCATGTCGCGGATCAGCGCGTCGGTTTGCAGCGGGTGAATGGTGGACATATCAATCACCAGCGCGTCGCGGGATAACCCTTCGCACACGCCGTGCTCGCCGAACAGCACGCTGCGCACCAGGTCGCCGTTTGGCAGCATAGTGATCACGAATTCGGCATCCGTTGCTGCCTGTGCGGGCGTAGCCGCCGCCCGGGCGCCGCTCTCTACCAGCGCCTGAACCGCCTGCGGGTTCACATCAAAAACGTTAAGCTGGTGGCCCTGTTTCAACAGATTCTTCGCCATGGGCGCGCCCATCTGTCCTAAGCCGATAAATGCGATTGCTGACATGCCTCTCTCCTGTCACATCGTGTCAATTTTTGCGCGTTTGTGGTGTCTGTTTTTGATCGTATTTGTAATTTATAGTCAAAAAATTGACACGGGTCACTTTTTAAACATTTGGTGAAATTAAAATGAAGGCATCAGAAATCGCAGAAGGAATCACCATGACTCGCATCGTTTGTGTCGGCATTACCGTGCTGGATCGCATCTGGTATCTCGATGATTTACCGAAAGAAGGTGGGAAATATGTCGCAAAAGATTATACGGAAGTGGGCGGCGGCCCGGCGGCAACGGCGGCGGTGGCAGCCGCGAAACTGGGTGCGGAAGTGGATTTTATTGGCCGGGTGGGGGACGACGATACCGGCAGACGGCTGCTCGCGGAGCTGGAATCCCTGGGGGTGAACACACGCTATACGCGCGTTGTTAAGGGAGCCCGATCGTCGCAATCGGCGGTGCTGGTGGACGCAGGTGGGGAAAGGGTGATTGCCAACTACCCCAGCCCCGATCTCCCTGCGTCGGCAGACTGGTTGCAAGAAATCGACTTCTCTCAGTGGGACATTGTCTTAGCCGACGTGCGCTGGCATGACGGGGCAAAACAGGCATTTACCCTGGCCCGTCAGCAGGGTGTACCGACGTTGCTGGATGCGGATGTCACCCCGCAGGATATCGCGGAGCTGATCGCCTTAAGCGACCACGCGGCCTTCTCCGCGCCAGGACTGCGGCGGTTAACGCAGCTGGATGAAACCGAAAACGCGCTGAAGAAAGCACAAACGCTCACAAATGGACATGTGTATGTCACACAGGGGCGAGACGGCTGTTTCTGGCTGGAAAACGACACGCTATGTCATCAGCCTGGGTTTGAAGTGAACGTCATTGATACCACCGGGGCGGGCGACGTGTTCCACGGTGCGCTGGCGGTCAGCCTGGGGCAGAAATTACCCGCCGCAGACGCCGTGCGTTTTGCCAGCGCCGTCGCAGCACTGAAATGTACAAAGCCCGGCGGGCGCGCGGGTATACCCGACTGTGATCAAACCCGCTCTTTTTTGTCACTTTTTGTATAAAATGCGGGGCGTGATGGTTTTCAGAGGACAGCCCATGAGCCTTACCGAACTGACCGGCAACCCGCGTCACGATCAGCTGCTGACGCTGATTGCCGAACGCGGCTATATGAACATTGATGAACTGGCGCAGCTACTGGATGTCTCCACGCAAACCGTGCGCCGGGATATCCGTAAGCTCAGCGAGCAGGGGCTGATCACCCGTCATCACGGCGGCGCGGGCAGGGCATCCAGCGTGGTCAACACGGCGTTCGAACAGCGTGAAGTCTCGCTTACCGAAGAGAAACGGGCGATTGCCGAAGCGATTGCGGACTATATTCCCGACGGTTCGACCATTTTTATCACCATCGGGACGACCGTGGAGCACGTTGCCCGGGCACTGCTTAACCATAATCATCTGCGCATCATCACTAACAGCCTGCGGGTGGCGCACATTCTTTATAAGAATCCGCGCTTTGAGGTGATGGTGCCCGGCGGTACGCTGCGCCCGCATAACGGCGGCATTATCGGTCCTGCGGCAACGGCGTTCGTGTCAGGATTTCGCGCAGATTACCTGGTCACCAGCGTCGGGGCGATAGAGCACGATGGCGCGATGATGGAATTTGACGTTAACGAAGCCAGCGTGGTGAAAACCATGATCGCTCACTCCCGTCACATTTTACTGGCGGCCGATCATACGAAATACCACGCCTCCGCGGCGGTTGAAATTGGCAACGTGGCGCAGGCGACGGCGCTGTTCACCGATGAGCTGCCCGGCCCGGCGCTGCAAAATCACCTCAAATCCAGCAAGGTTGAGGTTGTCGAAGTCAATTCCGGAGAAGAGCAGCAGGCTGGCTGAAAATCCTATGGCCCGATATTGCGATTCGGGCCTTTCCTTTCTCTAAGCTGAATCTGGCGCATAGCTAAAGTTTCTCTTTCCCGCTACAGTTACTTTTCCACGGCGAAAGGAGATAAACATGCTTTATATCTTTGACTTAGGAAATGTAATCGTCGATATCGATTTTAACCGGGTGCTGGGCGCATGGAGCGATTTTAGCCGTGTTCCGCTGGCGACGTTAAAGCAGAATTTCGCGATGGGTGAGACTTTCCATCTGCACGAGCGCGGTGAGATCAGCGATGAAGCGTTCGCAGAGCGTTTCTGTCAGGAAATGGGTCTCTCGTTAAGCTACGAGCAGTTTTCCCACGGCTGGCAGGCCATATTTGTCGCGATCCGCCCCGAAGTGATCGACATCATGCACAAGCTGCGCGAGCAGGGGCATCGTGTCGTCGTCCTGTCGAATACCAACCGCCTGCATACCACCTTCTGGCCGGATGAATACCCGGAAATCCACGCGGCGGCAGATAAGGTGTATCTCTCCCAGGAGATGGGGATGCGTAAACCTGAGGCGCGCATCTATCAGGCGGTATTGCAGGAAGAAGGATTCACGGCGGCGGATGCGGTCTTTTTTGACGACAACGCCGATAATATAGAAGGGGCTAATCAGTTAGGTATCACCTCCATTCTGGTGACCGGAAAAGAGACGATACCGAACTACTTTGCGAAGCAGTTATGCTAAAAACCGTTCATCAAAAAGCCAATCACCACACGCGCCCGCTGAGGGCGTGGCTGAAACTCCTCTGGCATCGCATTGACGAGGACAACATGACCACGCTGGCGGGCAATCTCGCTTACGTGTCCTTGCTCTCGCTGGTGCCGCTGGTGGCGGTGATTTTTGCGCTTTTTTCGGCGTTTCCGATGTTTGCCGATGTGAGCATGCAGCTTCGCCATTTTGTTTTCGCGAACTTTATTCCTGCCACCGGCGATGTGATCCAGAACTACATTGAACAGTTTGTCGCTAACTCCAGCAAGATGACGGCGGTGGGGGCATGTGGGCTTATTGTTACCGCGCTGCTGCTGATGTACTCCATCGACAGTGCGCTCAACACCATCTGGCGGAGCAAAAAAGTCCGCCCGAAGGTTTACTCCTTTGCCGTCTACTGGATGATTTTAACCCTTGGCCCATTGCTGGCGGGGGCAAGCCTGGCGATCAGTTCCTACCTTCTTTCGCTGCGCTGGGCGACCGACTTAAACAGCGTGATCGATAACGTGCTGCGTATATTCCCGCTGATTTTATCGTGGCTTTCGTTCTGGCTGCTCTACAGCGTGGTACCAACCACGCGCGTACCCAACCGGGATGCCGTGGTGGGTGCGCTGGTCGCGGCGTTGCTCTTTGAGCTGGGCAAGAAAGGATTCGCGCTTTATATCACCATGTTCCCCTCTTATCAGCTGATTTACGGCGTGCTGGCGGTGATCCCCATTTTGTTTGTCTGGGTCTACTGGACGTGGTGTATCGTCTTGCTTGGCGCCGAAATAACTGTCACTCTCGGGGTCTACCGCGAACTCAAAAAAGCAGCAGAAGCTGAAAAACAACAAGAAGCAGACCAACCATGATTGCATTGATTCAGCGCGTAACCCGTGCCAGCGTCACCGTGGCGGATGAGGTGACGGGTGAAATTGGCCCAGGACTTTTGGTGCTCCTGGGTGTCGAAAAGGATGACGACGAACAAAAAGCCAACCGCTTGTGTGAGCGCGTACTGGGCTACCGCATTTTCAGCGATGCGGAAGGCAAGATGAACCTGAACGTTCAGCAGGCGGGCGGCAGCGTGCTGGTGGTCTCCCAGTTTACGCTGGCCGCGGATACCGAACGCGGCATGCGCCCGAGTTTTTCGAAGGGCGCGGCACCGGATCGCGCAGAAGCCCTTTACGAGTACTTTGTTGAGCGCTGTCGCCAACAGGACATGAATACACAAACCGGACGATTCGCTGCGGATATGCAGGTTTCGCTGGTGAACGATGGCCCCGTCACATTCTGGCTCCAGGTATGAGCCAACTGGCGGCATGGCCGCGGGTAACAAGAGAGAGTACAGCTATGTATCACCTTCGAGTACCGCAAACGGAAGAAGAATTAGACGCTTATTACCATTTCCGCTGGGAAATGCTGCGCAAGCCACTGCATCAACCTAAAGGCTCTGAACGCGACGCCTGGGACGCGATGGCGCACCACCAGATGGTGGTTGATGAAGAGGGCAACCTCGTTGCCGTGGGACGTCTGTATATCAATGCCGACAACGAAGCTTCAATCCGCTTTATGGCCGTTCATCCCTCCGTGCAGGACAAAGGCCTTGGAACGCTGATGGCTATGACGCTGGAATCCGTTGCCCGTCAGGAAGGGGTCAAGCGTGTCACCTGTAGCGCCCGCGAAGATGCCGTTGAGTTCTTTGCCAAGCTTGGTTTCGTGAATCAGGGGGAAATCACCGCCCCGCAAACTACGCCGATTCGTCACTTTTTGATGATCAAACCCATCGCCACGCTGGACGATATTCTCCATCGCGCCGACTGGTGCGGGCAGCTCCAGCAGGCGTGGTATCAGCACATTCCTCTCAGTGAAAAAATGGGTGTGCGTATTCAGCAATATACCGGGCAAAAATTTATTACCACCATGCCGGAAACCGGCAACCAGAACCCGCACCATACCCTGTTTGCCGGCAGCCTGTTTTCACTTGCCACGCTCACCGGCTGGGGACTGATCTGGCTGATGCTGCGCGAACGTCATCTCGGCGGCACCATTATTCTGGCCGATGCCCATATCCGCTACAGCGCCCCGATCAGCGGCAAGCCGAGCGCGGTTGCTGACCTGGGCGCACTGGGCGGCGATCTCGACCGTCTGGCGCGTGGACGTAAAGCACGCGTACAGATGCAGGTGGAGCTGTTCGGCGATGAAACGCCAGGCGCGGTGTTTGAAGGCACCTATATCGTTCTGCCTGCGAAGCCGTATGGCGCGTATGAAGAGGGCGGGAACGAGGAGGAGTAGTCTCCTTTTCACTCTCGCCCGGCATGGTTAATGCGCCAGGCAATATCTCGCATAACGTCTCGCGCTGACTGGCTAATTCCACCCAACTGGAAGAAGCCGTGTATTACACCCCGCCATCGTTGAGCGGTACACTTCACGCCTTGCTCCGTGAGGCGCTGATAAAGCGCCTCGCCTTCGTCGCGTAACGGATCATACTCCGCGGTAACAATATGGACCTTCGGCAGACCGCTAAAGTCGTTGCGCCACAGTGGGCTGACGTCAGGATGTTGACGGTCGGCTCCAGCCAGATACATTTCATAGCCGCTCAAAAGGGTATCGCGAGTAATCACGTAATCCATGCCATTGAGGGTATAGCTTTCAAAACTGGCCGTAGCGTCGAGCATGGGGTAGATAAGAATGAGCTGCGCGGGATCCCAGAGACCTTTGGCCTTAAGCCGCAATGACGTTACCAGCGCAAGATGACCTCCCGCGCTGTCTCCACAAAGTGTAATCCGGTTTTTATCCACACCTAATTGTTCTGCATTTTGCCAGACAAGATCTGCCGCTCTCTCTGCATCGTCATGCGCTGCGGGGAATGTATGCTCGGGTGCGAGTCTGTACTGTACCGCAATGACCCGGCAGTTACCGTAAAACGCCAGTTGGCGAAGCTGATTATCATGGGTTTCAAACCCACCGCTGACAAAACAACCGCCATGATAGTAGAGGGCACAAGGTAACATTTCAGGGGCATTGAAAGGCGAAAAGACCCGAAAGGTCATATTCTCAAGAACAAGCGTTTCAACCTGGATACGCGTTTCTGTTTCCCCGGCCAGCGCTGTGCTGGCGACATATCCGCTTCTCCGGTCATCAATACTCTGCTTTCGCGAGGAAGGTCGTCCTGCGGCAATAAACTCCTGTACCAGCTTATCAATACCCTTTTCCAGTGCCATGATTACGTCCTTTTACTGTGTTTTTATACAGTTTATAGCCTGGTTTACAGCAGATGAAAACAGAGAAATGTTGAGAGGTGCATATTGTGGAAAGCGGCTCGCAAAATCGAACATTCCCTAAAAAACGTCCTTTCACCCTAAATTGATAAAGAGTATTTTGCCTGAAAATTAACCAAAGATGATATACTAAGGTGATATATGAGCGTTTTGGCGGAACTTGATATGGGCAGAATACTTATCGATTTGTCTGATGACGTGATTCAACGTTTGGATAATCTCAAGCAATTGCGAAATCAACCACGTGCTGAACTGCTTCGGGAAGCGATAGAACTGTATCTCGACCAGCAGAGTTCTTCTGTTATCCGAAATGCGCTTGGTCTGTGGGGAGACAGAAAAGAGGACGGGCTTGAGTATGAACGCAAGCTGCGTGAGGAGTGGTAATCATGGAGCACATGGCAGTGTTTGATACCAATATTCTCATTGATCTCTTCAACAACCGTGTTGAAGCTGCGGATGCGATTGAGCATACCGCGTCGCATCGTGCCATCAGCTTAATTACCTGGATGGAAGTAATGGTGGGCGCTCGCAGGCGTGGTCATGAAGCGAAAACGGCAGCCGTGATGGGCGCTTTTGAAATTATTGATGTGTCTCGGGATATTGCGGAAAGAAGCGTTTCACTACGTGAGAAGCATGGAATGAAACTGCCTGATGCTATCATTCTGGCCACAGCGCAGAGCAGAAAATGTCCGTTGATTTCTCGCAACACGAAAGATTTTGCGGGTATTGACGAGGTCCTTACGCCTTACCAGGTGTAGGCCGGGCAAGCTCGCGCCGCCCGGCACTCTCACAGGAGATTACTCCCCTTCACCCGGGAACAGGAACGGGTTGATCGAGCTGCGGGCAAAGCCCTCCTGCTCCATCTTCGCGTCCAGAATCAGCGAGGCGAGATCGTCGGCCACCGCTTCGACTTTCGGGTCTTTTTCCTGATACAGAATCTTCAGGTAGGTTCCGCAGTCGCCGCAGCTTTCCGCTTTCACAGCCGCTTCTTCATTTTCCAGCGACCAGTAGTTCAGATCGCGGGTCTGTTCGCAGTTGCTGCACTTGATGCGCACCACGTGCCACTCGGTTTCACACAGGTTGCAGTGCAGGTAGCGCAGCCCCTGAGTGGTGCCGATTTGCACCATGCTGGAGACCGGCATTGAACCACACACCGGGCAGAACTGGCGCGCTTCGCCGTATTCGGCGCGGGCTTTACCTGGAATCAGGCTCGCCATTTGCGCCCAGTAGAGCGACAGTGCAGCCCAGATGAACGGCGCTTTATCGCTGCTCACCAGTGAGAAGTCGGAAGCAAACAGCGCGCTCGCCATCTCTTCCAGCTCCTGATCGGAGGCTTTTTCCAGGTTCTCAATGACTGCCAGCGCCG
Source organism: Enterobacter cloacae complex sp. SHL018 (assembly GCF_049237905.1). NCBI lineage: Bacteria > Pseudomonadati > Pseudomonadota > Gammaproteobacteria > Enterobacterales > Enterobacteriaceae > Enterobacter > Enterobacter cloacae complex sp. SHL018. The sequence continues at coordinate 81,693 of NZ_JBMKJE010000007.1, read as the reverse complement.
TGCCGCTCATCTCGGGCTTCAGCTCGGCGATCAGGGAATGCAGCAGCTTATGCCAGTGCTTGTCGCGCGGCAGGACGTGAATATCCAGCGGCGGTTTGCCCTGCTCGTTGGCTTCTTTGATGCGTGCGGTCAGGTCCATTTGCAGCGGATGGTCGTACAGCACCACTTCCTGCGCATGGGCGACCAGCGCGGCAAAACGCAGAAAATCGCCCAGCGGGTTGTTCTCTGCCAGCTCGCGCAGACGCTCTGCGCGGCGGTTGTAGAGGTTCTTGAGTCTGGGGAATAACAACGGCGGAATATACTCCGCCGTACGTTTCTCGCTCGACCCCAGCTCATCTTGCGGGATTATGCGAATACTCATTCAGATGACTTTTCCTGTTTCTGGCGGACTTCTCGGTACCAGCGCGGGTGATGTTTCTTCGCCCACGTTTTGGTGACCCAGCCTTCCACCATCGCGGTAATGGTGCCTTTCACCCAGAGGGCGGCGTAAATATGCACCATGATAACCACAATTAACGCCACTGCGGCAAATGAATGCAGCATCAGCGCGAATCGGATCACCGGGATTGAGAAAGCAGGCGCAAAGTACGGACGCCAGATGATCACGCCGCTCACCAGCAACAGGACCAGGAAGATAATCGCCGCCCAGAATACGCATTTCTGGCCGAAGTTATAACGCCCGGTATCACCCACTTCCTCGTTGACGACGATCTTACGAATATTCTTCGCCCAAAAGATATCATCCCGATTGATTAGGTTATGGTGCCAGTAACGGAAAAACATGATGATGAACGACGCGAACATGATGACGCCCACAAACGGGTGCAGTATACGCGCCAGCTGTGGTGTCCCCATGATCTGCATCAGCCAGTTGAAGGACGGGAAGAAGAACCCCAGCCCGCTTATCGCCGCCAGCATGAAGCAGAAGGCGGTGACCCAGTGGTTGATGCGTTCCGGCGCGGTGTAGCGCACGATGGTGTCACGTTTTCTCATTTGCGCACCTCGTCTTTCTCTTCATGCAGGTTGTCGTCTTCCTCTTCCGCACGGTTCGGACCAACGCCGACGTAGTGGAAGATGCTCGCTGCGAAGGTGGCCGCAAAACCGACCGCGGCCAGCGGTTTCCAGATGCCTTTCCAGAACTTCACGGTCGCGCTGATTTCCGGGTTCTCCGGCAGGCCGTGATACAGATTCGGCTTGTCGGCGTGGTGCAGCACGTACATCACGTGCGTACCGCCAACCCCGGCCGGATCGTACAGGCCTGCGTTATCGTAACCACGGGTTTTCAGCTCGCCCACGCGCTCTGCCGCCAGCGTTTTCATATCCTCTTTGGAGCCAAAGTGGATAGCGCCAGTTGGACAGGTCTTCACGCACGCTGGCTCCTGGCCGACATTTACGCGGTCAACGCACAGCGTACATTTGTAGACGCGGTTGTCTTCCGGGTTCAGGCGCGGCACGTCAAACGGACAACCCGCGATGCAATAGCCGCAGCCAATACACTGCTCGGACTGGAAGTCGACGATGCCGTTGGCATACTGAATGATAGCCCCTTCTGACGGACACGCCTTCAGGCAGCCCGGATCCGCACAGTGCATACAGCCATCTTTGCGGATAAGCCATTCCAGTTTGTCGTTCTGCTCCACTTCCGAGAAACGCATTACCGTCCAGGACTTGGCGGTCAGGTCCGCCGGGTTGTCGTACACCCCGACGTTGTGACCCACTTCGTCACGGATGTCGTTCCACTCTGAACAGGCCACCTGACAGGCTTTACAGCCGATACAGGTGGTCACGTCGATAAGCTTCGCCACTTCCTGCTGGTGGTCCCGCGCCTGAGGCGCGGGCGTGAAACCGTTAGTCGCGGAACGACGGATAATGTCTTGAGATTGATAAGCCATAAGTCGTCTCCGTTACACCTTTTCCACGTTCACGAGGAAGGCCTTAAACTCCGGCGTCTGCGTGTTCGCATCGCCGACGAACGGCGTCAGGGTGTTCGCAATAAACCCTTTCTTCGCCACGCCCTCATAACCCCAGTGAATTGGGATGCCGATGGTATCCACCTGCTGACCGTGAACGTTCAGCGTGCGAATACGCTTGGTCACCACCGCCTTGGCTTTGATGTAGCCGCGGTTAGAGGAGACCTTCACGGTATCGCCATGGGCAATGCCGAGTTTGTTCGCCAGCTTCTCGCCGATCTCCACAAACTGCTCCGGCTGCGCGATGGCATTCAGCAGCGCGTGCTTGGTCCAGTAGTGGAAGTGCTCGGTCAGACGGTAAGTGGTGCCGACATAAGGGAACTTGTCCTTTTTACCCAGCGCTTCAAAATCGCCCTTGAAGATGCGGGCTGCCGGGTTAGAGACCACGTTCGGGTGCAGCGGGTTAGTACCCAGCGGCGTCTCAAACGGCTCGTAGTGTTCCGGGAACGGACCTTCCGCCATCTTATCGATAGCAAACAGGCGCCCCATCCCTTCAGGCTGCATGATAAACGGCCCGACATCGCTGCCTGGTGCGGCAGTGCTGTAGTCCGGAATATCCACGCCGCCCCATTTCGCGCCGTCCCACTTCAGTAGCTGACGCTTCGGATCCCACGGGTTGCCCTGCGGGTCAGCAGAGGCGCGGTTATAGAGGATGCGGCGGTTAAGCGGCCACGCCCATGCCCAGCCCAGCGTATTGCCGAGGCCCGACGGGTCGGCGTTATCGCGGTTGGCCATCTGGTTGCCTTTCGGCGTCCAGCTACCGGCAAAGATCCAGCAGCCGCTGGAGGTCGTACCGTCATCGCGCAGGTGCGCAAAGGTGCTGAGCTGATCGCCTTTCTTCGCCAGCACCGCACCGGTCGCCGGGTCGATAACGTCCGCCAGCGCCTTACCGTTGCTCTCCATCGCCACTTCTTCCGGAGACGGATTCTCTGGCGTCGAGTAGTTCCAGGTCATGTTCAGCACCGGCTCAGGCGTTGCGCCGCCTTCAGCCGCGTACATTTTACGCAGACGTAAGAAGATACCGGCCAGGATCTCGCCGTCGTTCAAGGCGATGCCCGGGGCATCCGCGCCTTTCCAGTGCCACTGCAACCAGCGGCCGGAGTTGACGATAGACCCGTTCTCTTCCGCGAAGCAGGTAGACGGCAGACGGAACACTTCGGTCTGAATCTTCGACGGATCGACATCGTTCGACTCACCGTGGTTCTGCCAGAACGTCGACGTTTCGGTATTGAGCGGGTCAATCGTCACCAGGAACTTCAGCTTCGACAGAGACTCGACAACCTTGTTCTTGTTCGGGAACGACGCCACCGGGTTAAAGCCCTGGCAGATATAGCCGTTGACCTGGCCCTGGTGCATCATTTCGAAGTACTGAAGTACGTCGTAACCTTTGTCCCACTTCGGCAGCCAGTCAAAGCCCCAGCTGTTTTCCGCCGTCGCCTTGTCGCCGTAGAAGGCTTTCATCAGCGAGACGAAGAACTTCGGATAGTTGCCCCAGTAGTTCACCTGGCCTTCGAGCAGCGGTTTTGGCGTGCTGGCCGTCAGGTAGGTTTGCAGATCGGTCTGTTTCTCGCTCGGCAGGTTCATGTAACCCGTCAGGCTCTGAGACAGCAGGCCGAGGTCGGTCAGACCCTGAATGTTGGAGTGACCGCGCAGGGCGTTCACGCCGCCGCCTGCCATCCCCATGTTGCCGAGGAGCAGCTGAACCATCGCCATGGTGCGGATGTTCTGCGCGCCGATGGAGTGCTGCGTCCAGCCGAGCGCATACAGGAACGACGCGGTTTTATCTTTCGCGCTGGTTTCCGCAATCAGCTCGCACACCTTCAGGAAATCCGCTTTCGGCGTCCCACAGATGTTTTCGACAACCTCCGGCGTATAGCGGGAAACGTGCTCTTTCAGCAGGTTCCACACGCAGCGCGGGTGTTGCAGGGTGGTGTCGCGCTTCGCAAAGCCGTTTTCGTCCAGCTCGTAGTTCCAGCTGGTTTTGTCGTATTTGCGTTTTTCGGCGTCATAACCGCTGAACAGGCCATCTTCGAAGTGGTAATCCTCACGCACGATCAGGCTGGCGTTGGTATAAGCTTCGGTGTACTCGCGGTTATATTTTTCGTTGGTCATCAGGTACAGCAATACGCCTGACAGGAAAGTGATGTCAGTACCTGAACGAATAGGGGTGTAGAAATCCGCCACTGACGCTGTACGCGTAAAGCGGGGATCGATCACAATCAGCTTCGCGCCGTTGTGGATTTTGGCTTCCATCGCCCAGCGGAACCCGACAGGGTGCGCTTCAGCGGCGTTACCGCCCATCACCACAATGAGGTTGGCGTTTTTGATGTCGACCCAGTGGTTGGTCATCGCACCGCGACCAAATGTTGGAGCAAGACTTGCTACCGTTGGTCCGTGTCAGACACGCGCCTGGTTGTCGACCGCGAGCATACCGAGTGCGCGCGTAAATTTCTGGGTTAAATAGCCGGTTTCGTTACTGGACGCAGAAGCACACAGCATGCCGGTGGAGAGCCAGCGGTTAACGGTGGTGCCTTCGGCATTCTTCGCGATAAAGTTGGCATCGCGGTCTTCTTTCATCAGCTTAGCGATGCGATCGAACGCTTCCTCCCAGCTGATTTGCTGCCATTTGTCAGAGCCGGGAGCGCGATACTCAGGAAACTTCAGGCGGCTTTCGGAGTGGATAAAATCTACCAGACCGGCCCCTTTCGGACACAGCGCACCACGGTTGACCGGGTGATCCGGATCGCCTTCGATGTGGAAAATGGATGCTTTGGCGTTTTTCGCACCGTCGCCGAGGCTATACATTAACAGCCCACAGCCGACGGAGCAGTACGTACAGGTGTTACGGGTTTCGCGGGTGCGCAGCAGTTTATACTGCCGTGTTTCCGCCAGCGCTACACCGGGCGCAAAGCCCAGTGCCGCCGCCGTGGTGCCTGCCATACCGCCAGCGCAGATCTTAAAGAACTGCCTTCTGCTGACCTGCATGGGTCACTCCTTGGTTCATTACGACATTGCTATGTAGTTTTACTTTGCGGTTGAGAATTAACCGCAAAGGAGAAAAATTTGCATTAATCCCTCATTTCTCCGAGGGATAAGCCCAGAATACCACAATGTCGGTACGCCTGTTCTAACGGGGTTAAAACAAAGTGAACGTATTATCACGGCATTGATTATAAAATGTGATATCAATCACATTTTATCCTGTGCATGTTAAAGAGGTGTAGCAGCTGATCGGTTGCACCCCTCCGTATTGAGTAGGAGAATGGTTGCTGAAAAGTTGATCCATACTATGCGTAAGGCCTGCCGTTTGTGTTGCAATAGCAGGCTCACTTCCGTGGTTGTTCAGGAATACCGTTGTGTCTAAACAAAACCGTGCTGCCCACGTGTCGCCACTGCCTGCGGGCATTGTGGAACTGTCGGTACACAGACCGCCTCACATTTCACATGCCACGCCGGATTTTCTGGCGGAAGAGGTCCCCGTTGCCCTGGTTTACAACGGGATTTCGCATGTGGTGATGATGGCTTCGCCGAAAGATCTGGAACTGTTCGCCATAGGTTTTTCCCTCTCGGAAGGCATCATTGCGCATCCGCAGGAGATCTACGGTATGGATGTGGTTCAGGCCTGTAATGGCCTTGAAGTACAAATCGAACTCTCCAGTCGTCGCTTTATGGGGCTGAAAGAGCGCCGCCGGGCGCTGGCCGGACGTACCGGCTGTGGCGTGTGCGGCGTTGAACAGCTTAACGATATCGGTAAGCCCGTCGCGCCGCTGCCGTTTACCCAGACCTTCAACCTCGGTAACCTCGACAAAGCCCTGGAGCACCTCAATGATGTCCAGCCCATAGGTCAGCTGAGCGGCTGTACACATGCTGCGGCGTGGTTGCTCCCGTCGGGCGAGATCGTCGGAGGTCATGAAGATGTGGGCCGCCATGTGGCGCTGGATAAGCTGCTGGGCCGTCGCGCGCGTGAAGATGCCGTCTGGCAGCAAGGGGCCGCGCTCGTTTCCAGCCGCGCCAGCTATGAAATGGTGCAGAAAGCGGCCATGTGCGGCGTGGAGATCCTGTTTGCGGTGTCGGCTGCGACAACGCTGGCGGTCGAAGTGGCAGAGCGCTGCAACCTGACGCTGGTGGGGTTCTGCAAGCCGGGCAGGGCGACAATTTACACCCATCCGCAGCGATTGATTGTTAATCAGTAATTTTGAATGAGTATAGCAAAACCTTCCGCTTTTAGTTGTTCATGATGAGGGCTAGTATTTATCTCATCAAGGCACGGTGCCTTATCTAAACAACTTAACGAAAAGGTTTATCTCATGAAAAGCATCAAAAATTTTGTCGCTGTAATCGCTCTGGCTGCTTCTTTCGGTTCTTTCGCTGCGCAGACTGTGACCGCATCCGCCTCTACCCTTGATGGCGCAGAAGCCAAAATCGCCGCACAGGCTCAGGAAGCGGGCGCGTCATCCTACAAAATTACCCAGGCATTCACCGGTAACCGCGTACACATGACCGCTGAACTGAACAAATAAGTCATATAGCCGCTGTCCCTTGCTTTTCGGAGCAGGGACAGGTTTCATTCTGCTCCCCTGTTTTAACCCGCCTTCCTGTACAAACCGCCTGTATTTTCAACCTGACAGAAGATAGCCATATCCTCCGGGATATTTCTTATTGGTTGAATAATAACTATAATGTGCCGTCCGGTTGAGTTACCCTTACTTAAAAATCAGCAATCTCATACATGATCTAAATACAAGGTCTGACCAGTTCTTTTAATTCATTTCAATAATGTATGATTTCATGTCTTTCAGACTGTATTTCGGGATTTATTATATAAATAATCAATAATTGATCCCAAATAATAAGGAAATCCTCAGGCTTTAATCCTAAAGAGATTCGGAGTCATTGACCCCGGTTATTCATGATGATAGTTTCAAAAACAATATTAAATCTTTACCCCTAAAACCAAATATTTCTCTTTTGGTTTATTTTGTATTTAACTCATATAAGGAAATTAAATGAACGCGATGTTTAAAAAAGGAGTGCTGGCATCTGTACTGGCAGTAGCGGCGTCTTCAGCAATGGCGGCTTCCAGTGTTGATATTCAGGTTACGGGGAAAATTGTTCCGTCTTCCTGTACACCGGCATTTATTAGCGGTGGCGGTATTGCTGATTTTGGTACCATGAAGGTGGCTAGTCTGAATTCCACCACCCCAACCCCTCTGGCGGATGTTAAAATTATCCCTATTTCTATTACCTGTGAAGAAGCGACCCGCGTTGGCGTGACCTTTAACGATTCGCATGTGGATTCTGCGCCTACGGAGACTATTCCGGTGAACTTTATTGATTCGGATTTCCCTACCAGCGTGGGTTTTACGGCTGGCCTGGGGATGTATGGCGATAAGAAGATTGGCGCTTATTCAATGGGTATCCAAAAGACCGACGGGGCGACGACCAACGGAGACGGTGTAAACCTTTATCCAATCTTCACCAGCGATAACGGTGCATCATGGGGAGTTAAAAGCGGGGTTCGCTATTTACAGGTAAAACCTGATAAGAGTGAGATTTATTCCTTCACAGATCAAGCGACCGGTACAATTGCACCTGTTGCACAAACTAAAATTAACTTCAACGTGGGCATTGCCGCGATGATTAACCCAACCAACGATTTAAATATCACGGATGAAGCCACCCTGGACGGCTTAACCAACGTTGAGCTGGTTTATCTGTAATCACCCCCACGTATCATGAAATACCTGACACCTCACCCCGGTGGGGTGTCCTATACCAATATTAATGGACTAATATTATGCTGCTTTTAAAGAGAACGCTGATCTGTGCCTGCCTGCTGGCCTCATTCAACGGTATGGCTGCCGGGATGGTGCCGGATACCTCGCTGCTTATTGTCAATGAAGACAAGCAGGGGGCCAGCATGGATGTCAAAAACACCGATGCTGAAGCACAGCTGCTGTACACCAAAATTATTGATCTCCCGGACGACCCCAAACCGGGTCTGATTGCCACGCAGCCGGTTGTGCGCGTAGATGCGGGTAAAACCCAGCGCGTGCGTTTTGTGCTGAAAAACAGTAATGAGCCGCTGAAGGTGGAACATTTTAAGCGTGTCATTTTTACCGCTATCCCACAGCGTGAAAAAAATAAAGTTAAAGTGGTGTTTAGCCAGAACCTTCCCGTCATTATTCACCCGGCTGGCCTGGCGGTAAATATTGAACCCTGGAAGGCACTCACCTGGCAGATAAAAAATGGCAATGTCACGGTTGAGAATAATACGCCTTATGTCGTCCGACTGGAGCAAAAGGTGAAATTAATGGCCTCGGGTACGATCGCGACATTAGCTAAGACCTACATTCTTCCTGGCGAAAAAATGACGGCCAGCGCGTCAGCCAAAATATCAGCATCCGAAAAACAAATCGAAATCTATCCGGCAACGCGTTATGGCTATAAGGCAGGGAATTATATCGCCGACCTTCAACAATAAAATCACTTAACAAACATGGAGTAGTTATGTTAAACGGTTCCTGTAAAAAGGGAATGCTCGTGTTTTGCCTTAGCGTGCTGGCATTTAATATTCGGGCTGAGATTTCCTCTAATGCGAATGAATCTCTGGAACTGGCGCGAGCCATATTTGACAGCGATGCTTTAAAAAATAACGGGCTTGATCCGACCATTGCGGATTACTATTCCCTCACTCCCCGTTTTACCCCTGGCTACCATAATGTGACGGTTAATATTAATGGTAAGCAGCGCAATATTATGCCCGTGAAATTTGATGAGGAAGGAACGCCCTGTATTGATAAAGCGTTTCTGGAAAACGCAGGCCTGATTAAACAGACGAAAAGAGGCACCTGCCCGAAGATTTATCACTACTGGTCCGGATCAACGATTCAGACTTCGCCGGATATTGATGAAATATCGGTTGTTGTACCGCCTGAAGCGATCGACCCTGATTATGGCCGACAGTTCGCCGAGGTGCGTGGCGGACGTGCAGCCATGCTGAATTACTCCATGTTTGGCACCCATAATCACTATGATGATGAGAACGCTGACCGTTTCCAGTCGACCTTTGAAATGGGCTTTAATGCCGGAGACTGGATTGTGCGCAGCACGCAGTTCATTAGCGACGGCAGCGATCAGGATTTTGATGTCGACTCCCTCTACACCTATGCCCAGCGTACCTTTACCGATTATGGCGTGATGGTGCAGGGTGGCCAGATTAACATCGCCAACAGCCGCTTCAGTATTCCGGGAATTTACGGGGTCCAGATGATGCCGGATACCGCACTCACTCCTCAGGTGGGGACGGGCGTCGAAGTCAGCGGTATTGCCCGTAATCCGCAGGCGCGCGTCGATATCCGCCAGGGCGGACAGCTCATTTACTCAACGCTGGTTCCTGCCGGTCCGTTCAACCTGGATGACGTGCCGCTGGCGAACCTCAACACCGACCTGAACGTAACGGTCACCGAGACTGACGGCAGCGAAAACCGGTTTACCGTTTCGGCGAGCACATTCCGCAGCAACCACGTGGGCCGCGCCCCGGGCTTTACGCTGGCTATGGGCCGCGTTGAAGACATGGACTCACGCTTTGAAAATCCGTGGGTGGTGTCCGCCAACAACGGCTGGTCTGTCAATAAGCGTGTCAATTTTCTGGCCGGTATGGTGATGGCGGATAACCACTATTATGGCTTCTCCGGCAACCTCGATACCATACCGATGCAGAACCTGTATGCCTCGTTGGGTTTTCTGGCGTCAATAGACAACCAGACGCAAACCGACGGCAACAAAACTACGCTGGATCTGGGTTACTCCCTGCCGTGGGGCATTGGGCTTTCGCTGGGCGGTAGCTATGGCACACCGGACTATCGCGAGATGGCGGAACTTTACGGCGACGATGACGATATGTCGCAAACCAAATACGACACCAGCGTCGGTATCAACTGGTCGAGTACCACGCTGGGCCGCTTTTCCCTCAGCTATTATCGCAACGAGAGCTGGAACAGCGACTATGACAGTCGCCGGTTTATCTCGTCGTGGTCACAGACTTTTAAATACTTCAACGTGAGCGTGAACTGGGAGTCGGATGTCAGCCGGCACGACAGCAGCGACAACGATCAGTTTTACGTAAACGTGTCGATCCCGCTGGGACGCTCAGGCGTGACAACCAGCTCCTGGTATCGCGAGAGCGAAGGTAAGCGTTCTTACGGCACGCGGGCGATGGGCTCGCTCAACGCTGAGAACCAGTACACGGTGGGGGTCACTCAGGACCAGGAAGAGAACACCACCAGCTGGGACAGCTCGCTGAACAGTAATCTGCATTACACCAACCTGGCGCTGGCGGCAGGAGGAGATAACGACAGCAATACCAACTACTCAGCAGCATTAAGCGGCGGGATTGTCGCCCACAGCGACGGGGTGACCTTCTCGCCTTACCGCGTGACCGATACGTACGCCATTGCCAGACTGGATAAACCGGTGGCTGGCATCGAGATAGGTACCCCGCGCGGCGCGGTATGGACCGATAAATGGGGCCAGGCGATTATTCCTGCGCTGTCGCCGTTCCGTGAAAGCACGATTGAGATCAACACGGAAAGCCTGCCAGGCAATCTGGACGTAAGAAATGGCAGAACAGCGATCAAAGCGTCTCACGGCGCTGTGGCGAAGTGGGAGTTTGCGACGTTAAGCCAGCGCCGCGTGCTGCTCAGTATACGCCGTGCGGACGGTACGCCGCTGCCGGAAGGTGTCTCGATTGTGGACGCGGCAGGGGAGTATGTGACGAGTGCGCCAGAAGACGGCGTGATCTTCCTGAACGATATCTCTGCCAGCCAGCAGCTGTATGCGAAGCTGGATGAAGGGCGTTGCAGGCTGACGTACACCCTGCCGGAGGCAGAACCGAATAAATTCTATGAAGAGGTGACAGGGAAATGTCTCTGAATAACGTTCGTCAATACGCGCTGATGCTTATGCTGCTCTGCGGCGCAGCGGGACTTTCGGGAATGGCGCAGGCCGATGACGGCGCCTGTGAAATGATGTCGGCGGTGAAGAAAGTCGATTACGGGCGCTACCGTAAAGAGGATATGCGGCAAACGTCCGCTGAACATATTGGCAAAGTGTACAACGGTTATGCTTCTGTGATGCGTGAAGTTCAGGTTTCGGTGCTGTGTCCGGATGTGCGCAAAATGCGCATCTCCGTAGACGGGATTGCCCGACAGAACCTGGCGTATCGTTTTACGGACAGCGGCGCGATGAAAATCGAATTCAAAGATGGGCGGGTGGACGGGAATCCCGTGCAGCTGGCCGCGGTCGATATTGGCGCGGTAGCCGTTCAGGGAGGCGCTTCTCAGGTGACGCTAAAGCCGGAAAAAGCGCTGGCTGCCGTAAACGGTACAGAAGTGGCGGGCGAGCAATTTGTCGCCACCATGATGATCACGACCTATCTCTCTGACAAGGCATTTAGCGTTACTAACACCACGGATTTTGAAGAAACGCTGACGCTTAACGTCGATACGCTTCCTGCGCATTAACCCCTCAGATGCCCGGCAGCGCTGTTCTGTCGGGCATTTTTCTTAGTGGATCCCCGCCAGACGCAGCAGCGCCGTCACCACCGCCGCCGCGACGATCACCACAATTAACGGCATTTTGCGCCAGGCCAGAAACACCGCGAACCCCACCCCCAGTACGCGCGCCATCCCGGCAAAATGGTCCCCTTCATAAAACGTTGTTGCCAGCGCGACGGAGAACAACAAAACGGTTGCCGCGTCTGAAAGCAGCGCCTGCGACCGTTCAGAAAGCGCCAGCCGGCTACCGAGTTTCGCCCCGCCGAGACGCATCAGATAGGTTCCGGCAGAAAGAATGGCGATGCCGAGAATAAAAACCGTCATGTTTTCCATTATTTTTTCCTCGCGGCAAGGCCGAGCAAAGAGAGCAGCACCGGCAGGCCAACCGGCGCAAACGGTACGGCGGCCAGCGACAACACTGCACCGCTACAGGCGCGGATCAGCGTGGTACGGTTTTTAAATGCCGGCACCACTAACGCCAGCAGGATCGCCGGGAACACCGCGTCCAGCCCAATGGTTTCCGGATCTGGCAGCAGCTTGCCGACCATCGCGCCCAGCACCGCCCCCAGCGGCCAGATGATTGCCACGCCCAGGCCGCACAGCCAGTAGGCCGCTTTACGCTGCTCGGCGGTTTTTTGCGACAGGCCGAACACCACACTTTCATCATTCATGATATGACAGCCCAGAAAGCTCAGGCCGCGCTTGCCCACCAGTTCACGCACCGTAACGCCGAACGGCACATGGCGCGCGTTAACCAGTAAACCGGCCGCTGCCGCTGCCAGCGGATTGCCGCCGCTCGCCACGATGCCGATAAACATAAACTCGGATGCGCCTGCCAGCACCGTGAGGGAGAGGACAAACGGCACCCACAGCGGGAAACCGTAGGCCATCGCCAGTGAGCCATAAGACATGCCGACCACGCCCACCGCGAGGCAGACCAGGACGATCGCTTTTATCGTGTCGCCTTTCAGGCAAGAGAGGTGATTCTTCATACCATTTTAGCCATATCGAACGTATTTCCATTATAATGAACGCATCAGAAACGTTTTACAAGACGAACGATTCGTTCGTTATAGAGAGAAAGAGGCCGTTATTATGACGCAGCCAATCAGCGTGATCGCCAAAAGCCTGGTGCGAGAACGCTTGCGAACCGGGCTCTCACTGGCGGAAATTGCCCGCCGTGCCGGGATCGCCAAATCCACGCTTTCTCAACTGGAGTCTGGCAACGGCAATCCTAGCCTGGAAACGCTGTGGTCGCTTTGCGTGGCGCTGGATATTCCGTTTGCCCGGTTACTGGAGCCGCAGCAACCCGTCACGCAGGTGATCCGCCGCGGCGAGGGCACAAAAGTCGTCGCTGGGCAGGCGAACTACGAGGCGATTTTGCTCGCGGCGTGTCCGCCTGGCGCGCGTCGTGATATCTATCTGCTGCTGACTCAGCCGGGGGCAGACCGTATTTCCCAGCCCCATCCGCCTGGTTCGGTTGAGCATATTATCGTGACCCAGGGGCGGGCGATGGTCGGTCTGATCGACGCGGCGGAAGAGCTCGGCCCGGGAGATTACATTTGCTACCCCGCTGACCAGCCGCATATCTTTAAGGCGCTGGAGCCAGATACGCACGCGCTGCTGGTGGCGGAACAAAACTAACAAAGATACGGAAAATCATGTCGCTTAAAGCCATTGCCAAAGAACTGGGGCTGTCTGTTACCACCGTCAGCCGCGCCCTCAACGGGTATGACGACGTTTCTGCTGAGACGCGCGCCCGCGTGGAAGCGGAGGCCCAGCGCCGTGGCTATCGACCAAATACCTTTGCCCGTCGCCTGAAGATGGGCAAAATCGACGCCGTCGGGCTGGTGTTTCCGGTGCATCCTGTTCCGCTCAATAACAGCGTTTTTATGGACATGGTCGGCGAAATTAGCCACGAACTGGCGCGACATGAGATTGACCTGCTGCTCATCGCTGACGACGATCTGGCGGACAAACACAGCTATATGCGCATGGTGCAGAGCCGACGCGTGGATGCGCTGATTGTGGCGCATACGCTGGATCACGATCCGCGTCTTGAGCAGCTACAGGCCGCCGGGTTCCCGTTCCTGGCGCTCGGCCGCAGCCAGCTCCCGCAGCCGTACGCGTGGTTCGATTTCGACAACTATGCCGGCACATATCAGGCCACCCGCTGGCTGATCGAGAAAGGCCATCAGCGCATTGCGCTGCTGGGCGAAAGCAACAACCAGGCATTCATCACCCAGCGCCGCCAGGGCTACCTGGACGCGCTGCGGGAAGCCGGACTTTCCAGCGAATGGCTGCGTGCCATGCCCCCTTCGCGTCGCGTGGGGTATGCCACCACGCAAGAACTTCTCTCCCTGCCGCAGCCGCCCACGGCCATCATTACCGACTGCAACACCCACGGCGACGGCGCAGCGATGGCCCTGGCGCAGATGGGGCGCTTAACCGGTGAAAATGCCGTTTCGCTGGTGGTCTATGACGGCTTACCGCAGGACAGCATTGTCGATATCGACGTCGCGGCGGTGATCCAGTCTACCCGTCAGGGTGTCGGGAAACAGATTGCCGATATGGTGCGCCAGCTGATTAATGGCGACGACATTGACACCCTTCAGGTGCTCTGGCAGCCAGAATTCTCCCCAGGCCAGACGGCCTGATTACACCAAAAATTCCAAACCCGATCACAGATCCAAAACGTTTTGGTTTGTATCCGAAACGTTTCGGATCAACACTCAGGACATCCCGATGACAGGAGATGTCTGATGCAAGATTCCATTTTTCGACTTGAAAGCAATACGGTTGACGTGGTGGTAAAAACCCACCCGTTCGCCGAAATTCTCTACTGGGGGGCACACCTTCAGCACTTTTCGCCGCAGGATGTGCTGAGTATTGCGCGCCCGGTTGCTAATGGCAGGCTGGACGTCGACTCCCCCGTCACGCTGATGGCAGAGCTGGGGCATGGGCTGTTTGGCTCGCCGGGCATCGAGGGGCACCGCCAGGGGCTGGACGGATCGCCGGTATTTAAAACCACGCAGGTGCAGCAGGCGTTAAACGCCCTGACAATCACTGCTGAAGACGAGCATGCAGGCCTGCGTCTGACCAGTGAAATAACGCTGGATGCCAGCGGCGTACTGGTGGTGCGTCATGGGTTAACCAACCTGAAAATGCAGGCGTGGCAGGTGGATCGCTTTGCCGTGACGCTGCCGGTGGCCGAACGCGCGCAGGAGGTGATGGCCTTCCACGGACGCTGGATCAGGGAGTTTCAGCCGCACCGCGTGATGCTTGAACATGACAGCTTTGTGATTGAAAACCGTCGGGGTAAAACCTCCCATGAACATTTCCCGGCGCTGATTTCAGGTACGCCGTCATTCAGTGAAATGCACGGCAACGTCTGGGGTATACATCTGGGCTGGAGTGGTAACCACCGCCTGCGCGCAGAGGCGAAAACCGATGGCCGCCGCTATATGCAGGCCGAAGCGCTCTACCTGCCGGGTGAAATGGCGATTGAAGAGGGGGAAACGCTCTGGACGCCGCGCCTGTATGCCAGTCACTCCCCGCAAGGGCTGAACGGCATGAGCCAGCAGTTCCACCGCTACCTGCGCGACAATGTTATCCGCTTCCCGGAAGATAAACCGCGCCCGGTGCACCTCAACACCTGGGAGGGGATCTACTTCAACCACGATCCGGACTACATCATGCGCATGGCCGACGAGGCCGCTGCGCTGGGCGTGGAGCGCTTTATTATCGACGACGGCTGGTTTAAAGGCCGCAACGACGACCACGCCGCGCTGGGCGACTGGTATCTGGACAAGAAAAAATACCCGAACGGCCTAAAGCCGGTAATCGATCACGTTAAACAGCTCAGCATGGAGTTTGGTATCTGGGTTGAGCCGGAGATGATTAACCCCGATTCCGATCTGTATCGCGCGCACCCTGACTGGGTGCTAGCGCTGCCGGGCTACGCCCAGGCGACCGGGCGACACCAGCTGGTCCTCAATCTCAATATTCCGCAGGCCTTTGAATACCTGGTCGAACGCATGAGCTGGCTGCTGGGCGAACACGCGGTCGACTACGTGAAATGGGATATGAACCGCGAGCTGGTGCAGCCAGGGCACAAGGGCAAAGCCGCCGCCGACGCCCAGACGCGCCAGTTTTACCGCCTGCTGGACGTGCTGGGCGAGCGCTTCCCGCACATTGAGTTTGAATCCTGCTCCTCCGGCGGCGGGCGAATCGATTATGAAGTGCTGACCCGCTGCCACCGCTTCTGGGCGTCCGACAACAACGACGCGCTGGAGCGCAACACTATCCAGCGCGGCATGAGCTACTTCTTCCCGCCGGAGGTGATGGGGGCGCATATCGGTCATCATAAATGTCACGCCACCTTCCGCCAGCACAGCATTCAGTTCCGCGGGCTGACGGCGCTTTTTGGTCACATGGGGCTGGAGCTGGATCCGCTCACCGTCGATGCGCAGGAGCGTGAAGGCTATCGCCATTACGCCGCGCTGCACAAGCGGTGGCGAGAGGTCATTCATCACGGCACCCAGTGGCGCGTGGATATGCCGGACGCCACCACCCTGGCGCAGGGTATAGTGAGCGAAGACAAGACGCAGGGGCTGTTTTTGGTCAGCCAGCTCGCGATGCCGGATTACACCCTGATGATGCCGCTGCGCATGCCGGGGTTAGACGCCAGCGCGCTGTACCGCATCACGCTGCTCGATCACCCGAACATCCAGATTACGGGCGAGGGCGGGCACACCATGCGTAAGCTGCCGGCGTGGATGAACGCGCCGCAAACGGTAAGCGGCGAGTGGCTGATGCAGGCGGGTATTGCACTGCCGATTCTGGATCCGGAAACCGCCATTCTGATTGGTGTGGAACGCGTGTAAGGGTGACGGGCCGGGCAACCGGCCCTCCGTTGAGGATAAAAATAATGAACACAACAACCTGTACCCACAAAGACAACCCTAATTTCTGGATCTTCGGGCTGTTCTTCTTTCTCTACTTCTTCATCATGGCCACCTGCTTTCCGTTCCTGCCGATCTGGCTGTCGGACATCATCGGCCTGAACAAAACCCATACCGGGATTGTTTTCTCCTGCATCTCGCTGTCGGCCATTGCCTTCCAGCCGGTGCTGGGGGTCATTTCGGACAAGCTGGGGCTGAAAAAACACCTGCTTTGGATCATCTCGGTGCTGCTGTTCCTGTTCGCGCCGTTCTTCCTGTACGTCTTCGCCCCGCTGCTGAAAACCAATATCTGGCTGGGGGCGCTGAGCGGTGGGTTGTATATCGGCTTTGTCTTCTCAGCGGGGTCGGGGGCGATTGAGGCCTATATTGAGCGCGTAAGCCGCAACAGCTTTTTTGAGTACGGCAAGGCGCGTATGTTCGGCTGTCTCGGCTGGGGGCTGTGCGCCTCAACGGGCGGCATCCTGTTCGGCATCGATCCGTCGTACGTCTTCTGGATGGGGTCGGCCGCGGCGCTGTTGCTGATGCTGCTGCTGGTGGTCGCGAAACCGAAGCCTAACCAGACGGCGCAGGTGATGAACGCCCTGGGCGCGAATCAGCCGCAGATCACCGCTAAAACCGTTTTTACCCTGTTCCGCCAGCGCAGAATGTGGATGTTCATCCTGTACGTGATTGGCGTGGCCTGCGTGTATGACGTCTTCGACCAGCAGTTTGCCACCTTCTTCAAAACCTTCTTCGCCACGCCGCAGGAGGGGACCCGTGCCTTTGGTTTCGCCACCACGGCAGGGGAAATCTGTAACGCGATCATTATGTTCTGCTCGCCGTGGATCATTAACCGCATCGGCGCGAAAAACACGCTGCTGATTGCCGGGGTGATCATGGCGACGCGCATTATCGGCTCGTCGTTTGCCACCACTGCCGTGGAGGTGATTGCCCTGAAGATGCTGCACGCGCTGGAAGTCCCGTTCCTGCTGGTGGGGGCATTCAAGTACATCACCGGGGTGTTTGATACGCGCCTGTCGGCCACCATCTACCTGATTGGCTTCCAGTTTGCCAAACAGTCGGCGGCGATCTTCCTCTCCGCCTTTGCCGGAAATATGTATGACCGGGTCGGCTTCCAGGAGACGTATCTGATACTGGGCTGCTTCGTGCTGGCGATCACGGTGGTGTCGGCGTTTACGCTGAGTGGCAGGCGGGAGATTGCTGCCGCCTCGGGGGCAGCAGCGTTAACACATCAGTCCAGGTAAAACACCTCTTTCAGCGCCGAACTCACCGGGCTGTTATCCGGGTTCGACGGCATAACGTCACCCATATATTTCCACCAGCGCTGGCAGACATCGGTGTTTGCCACCGCGTTCCAGCGCTCTTCCGATTCAATCTCCACCGTCGCAAACAGCAGGTTGCGAGCTTTGTCGAGATAGATGGCGTAGTGGTGCGCGCCGTGGGCTTTCAGTACCGCCTCCAGCTCAGGCCAGATCGGGTTGTGGCGACGTGCGTACTCCTCGTGCGCGTCCGGGTTTACCTGCATCACAAACGCTTTGCGGATCATAAAGCCTCCAGGTACAGCTCGCGGACCTCATCGCGGCTGGCGGTGCGCGGGTTGCACGGCGCGCACGGGTCGGCGAGGGCTTTATCCAGCCAGCCTTCAATATCGGCTTTGGTGACGCCGAGCTGGCTAAATCCGGACGGAATGCCGACGCGAGCGCTCAGGTCGCGAATCGCCTGAATGGCCGACATGCTGGCGGCTTCGTCGCTCATGCCGCGCGTGTCAACGCCCATCGCCTGCGCCACGCGGGCGAAACGTGCGACCGCGTTCGGGCGGTTAAAGTTTTCGATGATCGGCAGCAGAATGGCGTTGCACACGCCGTGCGGCAGGTTGTGCGTCGCGCCCGGCTGGTGCGCCAGGGCGTGCACCAGCCCCAGACCGGCGCTGTTAAACGCCATGCCCGCCAGATACTGACCAAAGGCCATCTGCTCGCGCGCTTCCAGGTTGTGACCGTCGTCGACCGCTTTCGGCAGCCAGAGGTTGATCAGGCGAATCGCCTCCAGCGCGTTAGCATCGGTCAGCGGGTGCGCGCCGACGGACACGTAGGCTTCAATCGCATGGGTCAAGGCATCCATGCCGGTTGCGGCGGTCACGGAGGCCGGAATATCAAGCATCACGCTGGCATCGTCCACGGCGATATCCGGGATGATGTTCGGGTCGATAATCACCTCTTTCACCTGTCGCGCGGCGTCAATGATCACCGCGTTGCTGGTCATCTCCGCCGCCGTGCCTGCGGTGGTGTTGATCGCCACCAGCGGCACGCCCGCGTTTTTCACCTTGCCGACGCCGGAGTAATCGGTTGACGGACCTGGGTTGGCGGTGAGGATTTTGATCGCCTTGGCAGTATCAATCGGGCTGCCGCCGCCAAAGGCAATCAGGTAATCACACTCCGCATCCTGATATGCCGCATAGCCTTTTTGCACCAGCGCTTCCGTCGGATTCGGGAATACCTCATCGAACAGGTGATACGACATCTGATGGGCGTCGAGCGCGGAAAACAAACTGTCGAGCAGGCCAAGTTTCACCAGCTGGCCGTCGGTGACAATCAGCGCTTTTCCCCACTGTTTGTTTGCCACCAGATTGACCATATCGCCGATCGCGCCCGCGCCGTGCAGGCTGATTTTGGGGAGTGCCAACATAAAGCTCATGATAATTCTCCTTAATTACTGTGATTTTTATGCCCGGCGGCGCTGCGCTTGCGCGGGCCTACGGTTAAGTAGGCCGGGTAAACGCAGTGCCACCCGGCTATGAGATCCGTCTTCGCTGCATCACCCGGCGGGTAATAATCGGCAGCGAAATCACCACGATCAGCATCGCGCCGATAATCACCGACATCACGATGCCGGGCACGTTAAGCAGGCTCAGGCCAAAGGTCACCAGCCCCATCAGGAAGGCGGCGATAATCACGCCCACCATGCTGCCGGACCCACCGAGAATATTGACGCCGCCGAGCACCGCCATCGTCACCACCGCCAGCTCCCAGCCCATCGCGATGGTCGGGCGGGTACTGCCCAGACGCGAGGTGAGCAGCACCGACGCCAGGCCGGACATCAGTCCTACCAGCGCAAACAGGATCAGGTTGTGGCGCTTCACGTTGATGCCGGAGTACCACGCGCCGGTCGGGTTGTTGCCGATGGCGTAGGTGCGGCGGCCAAAATTGGTGCGGTGCAGCACAAAGGCAAACAGAGCGGCCAGCACGATAAACAGCGCGAACTCAAACGACAGCGCGCCCCAGACGTAGCCCTGGCCGAACCAGGCGAAGCTCTCCGGGTAGCTGTTCAGCGCCTGGTCCCCGAGCAGGATGTAGGTGATCCCGCGGTACAGGCTCATGGTGCCGATGGTGATGACGATGGACGACAGGTTAAAGCGCGTCACCAGAATGCCGTTGAACAGCCCGCACAGTAGCCCGACGCCTAATCCCACGCACACCAGCAGCGGCGTATCGACGCCCGCCGCCGCGCAAAAGCCCATCACCGTGGAGCTGAGCGCGATGGTGGAGGCCACAGACAGGTCAATTTCCCGGGCGATAATCAGCATCGCCATCGGCAACACAATGATCGCTTTTTCCGTGAAGTTGAACGTCGCGTCGGAGAGGTTCCAGATATTGAGGAAGTAGGGCGAGGCGAGCGCGTTCACCACAAACACCGCCAGCGTCACCGCCAGCAGGAAGCCCTCCCAGCACAGCAGGCGCTGGAAGATGCCCGGCGCAGAAGCGGGTTTGAACTCTTCAGATGTCATCATTTTGCTCATGGTTTCACCGCCAGTTTCTGACGTGCCAGCGCCGCGTCGCGCAGGATCAGCCTGCCTTTGCGCCTGTTGCCGCGCTCGTTCAGCAGCACAGCGATTACAATGACCGAGCCGGAAATCGCCATCTGCCAGAACGGGGAGACGCCGATCACCGGCAGGGCGTTGTTGATGACGCCAAGGAACAGCGCCCCGAACAGACAGCCGAGCACGCGGCCGGTGCCGCCCATGGTGCTGATCCCGCCAATCACACAGGCTGCCACCACCTGCAATTCAAAACCGTTAGCGACGTCAACATACGCAACGGCAAAGCGTGATATCCACAGGTAGCCGCAGAACCCGGCCAGCAGACCGGAAAGGCAGAAGCTGATGAACTGCATTTTCCCGGCGTTGATCCCGGTGTAGTACGCTGCCGTGGCGTTCCCGCCTGCGGTGTAGAGCGCCCGTCCGGTGCGACTGTAGCGCAGGAAGTAGCCCACCAGCAGCAGTACGGCGATGGCGCACCAGCTCAGCACCGGCAGGCCCAGCACTGACGCACGCGGCAGGCCGAGGAAGTTTGCACCCATCTGGTTGGAGTTCACCCAGCCGCCGCCGGAGAGCAAAAAGATCATTCCGCGGTAGATGCTCATGGTGCCGAGCGTCACCACAATCGCCGGAATGCCCAGTTTCCACACCAGCAGGCCGTTTATTGCGCCCATCAGCAGCCCAAGCGCGCTGGCGAGGAACAGCAGCGCCCAGACGGGCACGTCCGGGTAATGGAAATTAATCAGGGCGACAATCATCCCGGTCAGGGCCAGATTAGCCGCCATCGACAGGTCGATGCCTTTAGTGAGCAGCACCATCATCTGCCCGAGCGCGAGGACGATCAGAATGGCGGTGTCGTTAAACATCTCCACCAGGTTGCCCGGTGCGATAAACGATGGCACGCGGCTGCCAATGGCGACGACCATCAGGACAATCACCGCGCCAAGCAGCGCCTCGCGGTGTTTTAAGAGTGAGCTAAGCATTTATGCCGCCTCCTGTTTTGCACCGCTGGCGGCGCTGACGATGGTTTCCGCCGTCGCGTCTCCCGCCTGGTATTCGGCCACCATCAGCCCCTCGTGCATGACGATAATGCGATCCGCCATGCCCATCACTTCCGGCAGTTCGGACGAGACCATAATCACCGCCAGCCCCTGACTGACCAGCTCGGACATAAACTGATGCACGGCTGCCTTTGAGCCGATATCGATGCCTTTTGTTGGCTCATCGAGGATGATCACGTCAGGGTGCGTCGCCAGCCATTTGCCGATCACCACCTTTTGCTGGTTGCCGCCAGAGAGGGTCTCCACCGCCTGCTTCCAGCTGAAGGCTTTCACTTGCAGGCGCCTGGCGTATTCGTCTGCCAGCTTCCATTCGCGGTCGTCGTGCAGTACGCCGTTCGGATTGAGCCTGCTGAGCTGAGGCAGGCTGATGTTCTGGGCAATCGGCAGGGCGATAATCGCCCCCTGTTTCTGCCTTTCTTCCGGCACACAGACGATACCGGCCTTGATCGCATCCGCAGGCTGGCGGAAGCGCCGGGGCTGTCCGTTGAGGATAATTTCCCCGGACGATGGCCGCGTGACGCCGGAAAGCGCCTGCATCAGCTCGGTACGCCCGGCACCCACCAGCCCGTAAAAGCCGAGGATCTCCCCTTTACGCAGGGAGAACGAGATATGCGCAAACTCGGTCGGATGGCAGAGGTTTTTCACCTCCAGCACCGTCTCGCCTTTTTCGCAGTCGATTTTCGGGAAGGTTTGGGTAATGGCGCGCCCGACCATCATCGACACCATCCGCTCCTCGGTGATCTCATTTATTGCCCCTGCACCGACGAAAACGCCGTCGCGCAAAATGGTGTAGTGATCGGCCAGCTCAAAAATCTCGTCGAACTTGTGGGAGATAAACAGGATGGCTTTTCCCTCCTGCTTTAAGCGCTCCACAATCTGGTAAAACTCGAGGATTTCATGCTGTGACAGCGCCGCTGTAGGTTCATCAAGAATAACCACCTGCGCCTCAAACGACAGCGCGCGGGCAATCGCCACCATGTGACGCTGGGCGATGCTCAGGGTTTTCAGCGTTGCGCGCGGGTCGATTTGCACCTCAAGGCGGGCGAGAATAGCCTGCGCCCGGCGGTGCATTTCCGGCCAGTCGAGCTTTTTCAGGAAGCCTTTTTGAAGGTACTGACCGACAAAGATATTTTCGGTGACCGAGAGTTCATCGAACAGGACGGTTTCCTGGTGAATGGCGGTGATGCCCATTTTATGCGCCGACTCCGGCGTCGGAAGGTGAACGGGGATCGCCTTGTAAAGAATTTCGCCCTCGTCGGGCTGGTATATGCCGGTCATCACTTTGACCAGTGTCGACTTGCCCGCGCCGTTTTCGCCGATAAGCGCCGTCACTTTGCCGGGCCACAGCGCAAGCTGCACGTTCTCAAGAGCACGCACGCCGGGGAACACCTTGGTGATGCCAGAAAGCTGTAGCAATGGGGTCATGATAGTTCTCCTGGACAGGGGAATTTGTAGGGCGGGTAAGCGGCAGCGCCACCCGCCTTTTGCCGGATGGCGCTACGCTTATCCGGCCTACAAATCGCATCAAAAGATTTTTGAGAACTTATCAATATTGCTGGCATCGTAAACGAACGGCTCGGCCATCGCGCCGTTGCCGTCGGCATCCAGCTTCACTTTGCCCAGCTTGCCCATGCTGGCCTCGCCTTTCGTGGCGTTGCCTTTCACCAGGTCATCCGCCAGGTAGGTTGCGGCATAGCCCAGGTCAATCGGGTTCCAGATGGCAAAGCTCTTGCTTGCGCCGGACTTCACCGCGCCCGCCATCTCAGACGGCAGGCCTAAACCGGTGACGTACACTTTGCCAATCTTGCCCTGGTCCTTCACCGCCTGCGCGGCAGCCACAATGCCCACGGAAGAAGGCGAAACAATCACTTTCAGCTCCGGGTAGGTTTTCAGCAGGCCGACAGCTTCGCGGTAGCTCTTGTCAGAGAGATCGTCCCCGTAGGCCACGGTCACCAGATTGACGGACGGGTACTTCGGCAGCACCTTTTTCATCTCCGCAATCCAGGTGTTCTGGTTGGTGGAGGTTGGCGTGGCGCTCAGCACCGCCACATCGCCTTTCTCCACGTTCAGCGCTTTCAGGGCATCGGCGGCGAGCTTGACGTTAGTTTCGCCAATCAGGGCGTTATTGGACGGGTTGAGGTGGATCTGACGCCCGGCTTTCGCCACGCCGGAATCCCACGACACAACCTTGATGCCGCGCTGCATCGCTTTTTTCAGCACCGGCACGACGGCGTCCGGATCGTTCGCGGAAATCGCGATCGCATCCACGCCCTGGGCGATCAGCCCGTTCAGCACCTCGATCTGCGCTTCCGCCGTGGTGGTGGTCGGGCCGGTATAAATCACTTTTACATCGCCTAACTCTTTGGCCGCCTCCTGCGCGCCGACGTTCGCTGCCTCGAAGAATCCATTCCCTAAGGACTTCGCCACCAGGGCGATTTTCACTTCTGCTAAAGCGGAACCGGACAACGCCAGAGCGGCAACGGTGAGGATCAAGCTTGCTTTTATTTTCATTGCTTTTACTCCACTGACTTGAGTTAGTTGTAGGGATTGCAGGTGGTTTTCGCCCCGTCTCGGTGAGCGGGGCGCGATGTTGTTATTGGTACAAATCTAACGCCGACTGCATGGGGGTGACGCCAAAGCGTTTACCCAGGGCGATCAGTTCTTCCCGGGTGATGGTCTGCTTCATGCCGCCCATGGAATAGACCTTCACCAGCACTTCCGCGGATTTCTCGGCGGTGTCGATCAGGCCGAAGGTTTCATCCAGCGTCGGGCCGCTGCCGAAGACGCCGTGGAACGGCCACAGCACCAGTGAATGTTTCTGCATGTCCGTCGCGGTTGCCTGGCCGATTTCGTCGGTGCCCGGCACCATCCACGGCAGAATGCCGACGCCGTCCGGGAACACCACCAGACACTCGGTGCTGCCTTCCCACAGTTTGCGGGTGAAGAAATCAGAATTATTTTCCAGCACGTAGGTCAGGGCGATCAGGTTGGTGGCGTGGCAGTGCATGATCACGCGGTCCTTGCCATTGGTCGCCTTGATGCGCTCGCAGTGGGAGAGGAAGTGCGCCGGCAGCTCAGAGGTTGGCACCGCCTCATCCGTCAGCCCCCACAGAATGTGGTAGCCCGCGCCGTCGCTATCCACTTTCACTACGCCGAGGTTGGCCTGCGGGTCGAGCTGAACGTTGCGGAAGAACTTCCCGGAACCGGTGACGATAAACGGCGTGTTGGCGAGCAGCGGCATCGGCTGGCTCAGGGCTATATAGCGCGGCTTCTGGTGGAAATCGGCTGCGAACGGTTCGATATCCGCATCGTCCAGGCGCAGCGTCAGGTTGCCGCCGTTGCGCTCGTCCCAGCCCTTCAGCCAGGCGTCGGAGGTGGCTTTGATCATGCCCTGGACGAACCAGGAGGTGGTGATGGTCTGCATACTGTGTTTCCTTTGAAAATGCCGGGTGGCGCGTTGCTTACCCGGCCTACTTTTACCTGTAGGCCCGGCAAGCAACGCGCCGCCGGGCAATGTTTTTTACTGACGAGCGGCAAGAACGTCTTTCTCATATGCCCGCACGTTGTCCAGCCACTGGCTGCCCGCAGGCGCATCGTGACGCTGGCAGTACATCTCCCACACCGCCTGCCACGGCAGGGATTTCTGCTCTTCCAGCAGCGCCAGGCGCGCGGTGTAGTCGCCGTTTTCTTCCAGCTGTTTCAGGGCGGCGACAGGCTCCAGCAGCGCGCGCAGCAGGGCTTTCTTCATGTTGCGGGTGCCGATAACCCACGCCGCGATGCGGTTGATGGAGGCGTCGAAGAAGTCGAGGCCAATGTGTACGCGGTCAAAGAGGTCGTGGCGGATGATTTCGCTGGCAATGGCCTGGGTTTCGTCATCCAGCAGCACCACGTGGTCGCTGTCCCAGCGCACCGGGCGGCTGACGTGCAGCAGCAGGCGCGGCACGTAGAGCATGGCAGCGGAGATTTTGTCGGAGATCACCTCGGTTGGGTGGAAGTGACCGGCATCCAGGCACAGCGCGGTCTGGCGGCTGGTGGCGTACCCCATGTAGAACTCGTTTGAGCCCACGGTGTAGCTCTCGGCGCCAATGCCGAACAGCTTGCTCTCC
Source organism: Enterobacter cloacae complex sp. SHL018 (assembly GCF_049237905.1). Lineage (NCBI taxonomy): Bacteria > Pseudomonadati > Pseudomonadota > Gammaproteobacteria > Enterobacterales > Enterobacteriaceae > Enterobacter > Enterobacter cloacae complex sp. SHL018. The sequence goes on along the minus strand of NZ_JBMKJE010000007.1, from coordinate 56,224 downwards.
ACGGCGTCGATGTGGTGCGCCGGGTCCAGCTTCTCGCTGATGGCCTCATCCAGCGCGGCCAGCAGGCGCTGGCGCGGAGCCAGACGGTCGACGGTGATGTCCTTCATACCGTCCGGGATCCAGATGTTCATCACCGACGGTGTGCCAAGCTGCTCGCCGAAATACGCAGAAACGCGGCGGCTGGCTTTGACATGGTCGATCCAGAACTGGCGGATTTCGTCGTTGGCGTGCGCAAGGGTAAAGCCGTCCGCGCTCAGCGGGTGCGAGAAGCAGGAGGGGTTAAAGTCCAGGCCCAGCTTGTTGGCTTTCGCCCACGCCACCCAGTTCGTAAAGTGCTCCGGTTTGATTTCATTACGCGCCACTGGCTCGTCGGATTCGAGATAAATGGCGTGCAGATTCAGGCGCTTTGGCCCGGGGATCAGGCTCAGCGCCAGCTCCAGATCCGCACGCAGTTCGGTGGCGTTGCGCGCTTTGCCCGGATAGTTACCCGTGGCCTGAATACCCCCCGTCAGGGAACCGCCCGGGTTCTCGAAGCCAGCAACGTCATCACCCTGCCAGCAGTGCATGGAGACGGGCAGACGGTCGAGCTGGCGCAGCGCCTCTTCGACATCCACGCCGACGGCGGCGAAACGCTGTTTAGCCAGGTCCCAGGCTTGTTCAAGTTGAGTGGTCATGCGCAAAGCTCCTTAGTCAGTCGTTTTTGCTGAAACTGCGCCCGGTAGCGGGCAATTTCATGGCAGGGATGGGGGGTGAAGGTGGTCAGGCTGTTATTCGCCGTCACCACCGAACGGAAATCGTCAACGTTGGACAGTTCGTCCAGGGCCATCAGCTGAATGCCGATATTGCCGAGCGTGGAGGCTTCAATCGGACCTGCCACCACGGTAATGCCGCAGGCATCCGCGCAGAGCTGGTTCAGCAGCTGGTTCTGGCAGCCGCCGCCCACGATATGCAACTGCGTGAACGGTTTGCCGCGAAGGTCAGCCAGCTCGCTCAGGATGTCGGCATAGAGCAGGGCGAGACTGTCAAAAATGCAGCGCGCCAGCTCGGCGGGGCGGGAAGGTACCGGCTGCCCCACTTCAAAACAGGCGGCCTGGATTTCAGCGCTCATGTGCGCCGGGTTGATAAAGCGGTCGTCGTTCGGGTTAATCAGGAAGGTGCAGGCCTTCAGCGTTTCGGTTTCCGCGATAAGCGCGGGCAGGTCGGTGATGTTCTGCTCTTTCAGCACCCGCTGGAGCAGCCACAGGCCCATGATGTTCTTCAGCACCCGGTAGCGCCCTTCGGCGCCACCTTCGTTAGTGATGTTCGCCGCCAGTGCGGCATCGCTGGTGTAGGGTGTTTTGCTCTCAAAGCCCATCAGCGACCAGGTGCCGGAAGAGAGGTACGCCGCATCTTTGCCGGCGAGCGGCGAGGCAATGACCGCGCTGGCGGTGTCGTGACTGGCGACGGCGACAACAGGGATCTCATTCCCCTGCGGGCAAAGCCAGTGGCCGATCACATTGCCCGGATGGGTTGGCGCGCCGAACCAGGACGGCGAGGCGCCCGTCCAGGCCAGCAGATGTTCATCCCAGTTATCGGTGTTGATGTTAACCAGCTGCGTGGTGGTGGCGTTGGTGTATTCCCAGTTCATGTTGCCGGTCAGACGGTAGCTTAAGTAGTCCGGGATCAGCAGCGCATGCGCCACCTTTTCGACCAGCTCTGGCTGTTGCTCAACCAGCGCGCGCAGCTGATACAGCGTGTTAAACGGCAGAAACTGAATGCCGCTGCGACCATAGATGTTCTCCTTGCCAAGCTGGGCGATGGCGTGCGCCATTAGCCCATCGGTGCGGCTGTCGCGGTAGGAGACGGGCAGGCCGACGCGTTCGCCGTGACTGTCCAGCAGTATGTAATCCACACCCCAGGTATCAATGCCGATACTGTCGATGCGAATACCGTCTTCGCAGACGTTGTGAAGTCCGGTGCGGATCTCTGCTTCCAGGGCGTCGATATCCCAGGTAACAAAACCGTCCTGTTTTTGCAGACAATTGGCGAAACGGTGCATTTCGCGAAGCGTAAGGGTGTGCAGGTCGCAGTCCCAGGTGGCGAGCATTACACGGCCGCTGGATGCGCCTAAATCGACAGCCACACAATGGCGAAAAGTCATGGTCGGATCCTTTCTTAAGTCATTAGCGAGGAGTGTAAGAAAGGGAAGAAATAGCCACCTTCTCGCCACTGACAGCCCAAATCTCGCGCTGGCAAGAAAGCAAAGATGAACGTGAGGGAGTTCACAGTTTCCAGTAATGGCGGGGTTTGCAGGCAGTGTGACGCTGACCGCATTTCCTGATCTTTCCGTCTGTTTCTTGAAAAACCGACAGCTTTTGCGCGGTTTGCTGTCAAAAATTTAAGGTGAGCGTGGAAGGCCTTAATTACTATTTTGAGAACTTTTCTCATTGGTGGGGGCCGTTATGACCGTACTGCACAGCGTCGATTTTTTTCCTTCGGGGGCTTCGCCGGTCGCGATTGAGCCACGGCTGCCTCAGGCTGCGTTCCCGGAGCATCATCATGATTTTCATGAAATTGTGATTGTTGAGCACGGAACGGGTATCCACGTGTTTAACGGTCAGCCGTATACCATCAGCGGCGGTACGGTGTGCTTCGTGCGCGATCACGACAGGCACCTGTATGAACATACCGACAACCTTTGCCTGACCAATGTGCTCTATCGTTCTCCGGATGCGTTCCAGTTTCTCTCCGGGCTGAATCAGCTGTTGCCGCAGGAGAAGGACGGTCACTACCCCTCGCACTGGCGGGTGAATCAGTCCACGTTGCAGCAGGTGCGTCAGCTGGTGAGCCAGATGGAGCAGAGCGAGGATGGACAGGAGACGCACGCCATTGCTACCCGCGAGCTGCTGTTTATGCAGCTGCTGGTGCTGCTGCGGCGCAGCAGCCTGGTGGAAGGGCTGGAAAATAACGACGCGCGCCTGAACCAGCTGATGGCCTGGCTGGAAGATCATTTTGCCGAAGATGTCTGCTGGGAAACGCTGGCGGATGACTTTTCGCTCTCGCTGCGCACGCTGCATCGTCAGCTCAAGCAGCATACCGGGCTGACGCCGCAGCGCTACCTCAACCGTCTGCGCCTGATCAAAGCGCGGCACCTTTTACGTCATACCGACGAAAGCGTCACCGATATCGCCTATCGCTGCGGATTCGGCGACAGTAACCACTTTTCGACGCTTTTTCGCCGGGAGTTTAACTGGTCGCCGCGCGATATTCGTCAGGGGAAAGACGCGTTGCTTCAGTAACGCGAGGGCAGTCACCGTTTTTTTGCCGCAAAAAGGCTAATAATGTCCGGTTATTCGCCGTAGAGGTTGTGGTGTGGCTGCTCAGTTCATTCTTCGCAAAGATGATTTTTTTGCCTCCGCGAGTCAGGCCGTCGCGGTGGCCGACCGCTACCCGCAAAACGTCTTTGCCGAGCACACCCACGAGTTTTGCGAGCTGGTGCTGGTATGGCGAGGCAACGGCCTGCACGTCCTCAACGACCGCCCCTACCGCATCACGCGCGGAGACCTGTTCTACATCCGCGCTGAAGACAAACACTCCTACGCCTCGGTTAACGATCTGGTGTTGCAGAACGTCATCTACTGCCCCGACAGACTTAAACTGAATGTCGACTGGGCGGGCAATATCCCCGGTTTTCATGATGCCAGAGGCGAACCGCACTGGCGCTTAAGCAGCAACGGCATGGCTCAGGTGCGCCAGACGATTTCCCAGCTGGAGCAGGAGAGCCAGAAGAGCGATCCGGTGGCAAACCAGATGTCGGAGCTGCTTTTTGCCCAGCTGGTGATGACCCTGAAGCGGCATCGTTACGCTACGGATAATCCCTCTGCTACCACACAGGAAGCGCTGCTGGATAAGCTCATCACCCGGCTTGCGGGCAGTCTGAACAAGAGTTTCGTGCTGGAAAAATTCTGCGAGCAGGAGCAGTGCAGCGAGCGCGCGCTGCGCCAGCAGTTCCGCACCCAGACGGGGATGACGGTCAACCACTATCTGCGCCAGCTGCGCATCTGCCACGCCCAGTACCTGTTACAGCATACGGAGCTGATGGTGAGTGAAGTGGCGATGCGCTGCGGCTTTGAGGACAGTAACTACTTTTCGGTGGTGTTTAACCGTGAGGTGGGGATGACGCCGGTTCAGTGGCGTCATCGCAGTCGAAAGGCAGCGTAATCAGTTCGCCATGCCGAGGCCGACGATATTGGCCGCAATGATAATCACCACACAGCCCAGGCTCAGCACGCCAACCGGACGACGCCCGGCGTTGTTCCACTCTTTCAGCACCAGCCCAACCAGCCCGCCGCACAGCACGTAGAAGCTCATGTGCAGCATCCAGCTCATGTAGTCATACTGCGCCGGAATACTGGCGTGACCCCAGGCGTAGAAGAAGAATTGCAGATACCACATCAGACCGCCGAGGGCGGAGAGCAGGACGTTGGTGACGATCAGCGGTTTTGCCAGCGAGAAGTCGGCTTTTACCGACAGGTTCTTCACTTTTGCCAGACGAATGAAGCAGAAGCCGAGGTTTACCAGCGCGCCGCCGCCCATGATCACCACGTAGCTTGGCAGGGCAACGTACAGCGGATCGACGCCCAGCGCCGCAGCGGCGTCGTGCATCGGTTTGGCGGCGTTCATGGCGAACGACATGCCCGCCGAGAATACGCCGCACATCACCGCCAGCAGCAGCCCTTTCTTCAGGTTGAACTCTTCGGCTTTGATGCCCATCTTGCGTTCTTTCAGCTGGCCTGCGCGGGTGACGATGCCCACGCCGATCACCGCCACCAGCACGCCCAGCAGCGTCATTCGCCCGCCCTGAGTGTTGATCAGCACGTCGAAGTGGCCGTTGAGGATTGGCGTCATCAGGGTGCCAACAATCAGCGTAATGCCAATCGCGATGCCAATCCCCATCGACATGCCTAGGTAGCGCATGGTGAGGCCGTAGTTGATATTACCGATGCCCCACATCGCGCCGAACAGGAATACCGGCAGCAGGGTGGAGGCGTTGAAGGAGGAGAAGTAGCCCCAGAAATCGGGCAGCAGCATGGCGCTGATTGTCCACGGCAAAATCAGCCAGGACACGGTGCCGCCAACGGACCACATGGTTTCCCATGACCAGCTTTTCACCTTTTTAAACGGGGCATAGAAACAGGCTGCACTGGCCGCGCCTATCAAATGCCAGAAAATACCCATCGTAATCGCATGATTCATTTTTACATCCTCATCGTTTTTATAGCCGGAGGCTTCCCGCCGACTTGATGAGTGTAAAAATGAGGCGGTTTGGGAACCTTCAGAAGGTTGCCGCACTTTTGTTCAGGATGGCAATCACCACGTTAAGCACGTGAGCAGACTCACAATTTTGTCATTTATCAAAAATCTAATAACCTTATAAAAACTACGGCATTGATAATCATTTTCAATATCATTTAATTAACTATAATGAACCAACTGCTTACGCGGCATTAACAGCTGTGCCGCCCGACAATAATGGAGAGGATTATGAGTTATACACTGCCATCCCTGCCGTATGCCTACGACGCACTGGAACCGCATTTCGACAAGCAGACGATGGAAATCCATCACACTAAACACCACCAGACCTATGTGAACAACGCGAATGCTGCGCTGGAAAGCCTGCCAGAGTTCGCTAATCTGCCTGTTGAAGAGCTGATCACCAAACTGGACCAGCTGCCGGCAGACAAGAAAACCGTGCTGCGCAACAACGCGGGCGGTCACGCTAACCACAGCCTGTTCTGGAAAGGCCTGAAAACCGGCACCACCCTTCAGGGCGACCTGAAAGCGGCTATCGAGCGTGACTTCGGTTCCGTTGACAACTTCAAAGCGGAATTCGAAAAAGCCGCTGCAACCCGTTTCGGCTCTGGCTGGGCGTGGCTGGTCCTGAAAGGTGACAAACTGGCGGTCGTTTCTACCGCTAACCAGGACTCCCCGCTGATGGGTGAAGCTATCTCTGGCGCATCCGGCTTCCCAATTCTGGGTCTGGACGTGTGGGAACACGCTTACTACCTGAAGTTCCAGAACCGTCGCCCTGACTACATCAAAGCCTTCTGGGATGTAGTGAACTGGGACGAAGCAGCAGCGCGTTTCGCCGCTAAAAAATAAGGTTGCATTGACGCATGTGAGAAGCGAGTCTGATGACTCGCTTTTTTTGTATCTGAAGGAGTGGAGATGCATTACCCGGTGAATGTGTTTACAGGCAAGGTAAGGGAGTACGAAGGCAGCCGCCCGAGCGCCATCGCCAAAGTGCAGGTCGACGGTGAGCTGACGTTGACCGATCTCGGGCTTGCGGGTGACCAGCAGGCTGAAAAGAAAATCCACGGCGGGCCCGATCGCGCGCTGTGCCACTATCCGCGCGAGCACTATCAGCACTGGAAAGCCGAATTTCCTGAACAGGCGGACCTCTTCGTCGCCCCCGCGTTTGGCGAAAATCTCTCAACGGAGGGGCTGACGGAGAAGAACGTCTTTATCGGCGATATTTACCGCTGGGGCGATGCTTTGATTCAGGTCACCCAGCCGCGCTCACCGTGCTTTAAGCTTAATTACCATTTCGGCATTCAGGATATGTCGGCCCAGCTGCAAAACGCGGGTAAAACCGGCTGGCTGTATCGCGTTGTGCAGGCGGGACAGGTTTCGGCGGATGCGCCGCTTGAGCTCGCTTCGCGCCTGAGTGAGGTGTCGGTGTACGAGGCCTGCGCAATTGCCTGGCATATGCCGTTTGATGACGAGCAGTATCACCGCCTGCTGTCAGCGGCGGGATTATCCACCAGCTGGACCAGAACGATGCAGAAGCGGCGGATAAGCGGCAAGATCGAGAGTAGTTCGCGGAGATTGTGGGGGAAAGAGGTTCCGTAGAAAGTAGGCCGGGTAAGGCGAAGCCGCCACCCGGCACATACGGTTACGAACGCTTATACAGCGGCAGCCACAGCGTTAACCTCAGCCCGCCCAGCGGGCTGTCATCGGCTTTCACCCAGCCACGGTGCTGTTGCATGGCGGTTTCAACAATCGCCAGACCCAGCCCCGTACCGCCAGATTCACGGTCGCGCGCCTCGTCGGTGCGGTAGAACGGACGGAAAATCTGCTCGCGATCTTCCGGGCTGACGCCGGGACCATCGTCATCGACAATGACCGTAATCCCGTCTTTATCCACCGAAAACGCCACTTCAATCTTCGTGTGCGAATAGCGCAGGGCGTTACGCACGATATTCTCCAGCGCGCTTTCCAGCGTGTTGGGGTTACCGTAGAGCGGCCACGGGCCCGGCGGGAAGTTGACGGTGAACGATTTGCCCATCTGCTCCGCTTCGAACGCCGCGTTGTCCAGCACCTCATGCCAGAGGTGATTGGCTTTCACCGTTTCGCTCACCAGCGCGTTTTTCTGCTGATTGCGCGACATCACCAGCAGATCGTTGATCATGCTGTCCAGGCGATGCGCTTCCGTCTCAATACGCTCCAGCTCTTTACTCTCACCGCTGCGGCGGCGCAGCAGGGCGGTACCCAGCTGTAAGCGCGTGAGCGGCGTCCGCAGCTCGTGGGAGATATCCGACAGCAGGCGTTGCTGCGCGGTCATCATGCGGTCAAGAGCAGAGACCATCTGGTTAAAACTGGTTCCGGCGGCCAGGAACTCCTGCGGCCCGGATTCCAGCTCCGGATGCTGCCTCAGGTTGCCCTGCGCCACTTCGTCCGCCGCATTTTTCAGCTTACGCGCCGGTTTCGCCAGGCTCCACGCCAGCCATAACAGCAGCGGGGAACTGACCAGCATCGTGACAATCAACAGCAAAAGCGGACGGTCAAACAGCAGGTTGATAAAGTCGGACTGGGAACTGCTCGCAGGGCGAATCAGATAGAGCTGGTAATTGTCTTCCCCATCCCGCACCGAGAAAGGACCGACCATCTCTACCCGACCATATTTCTTTTTCTGTGGGTGATCGGCATTATCCGCCTGGCCAATAAAGTTGCGGATAATCTGCATTTCATTGCGATCGGCCCCAATCACGCGGCCTTCACTGGTGACCAGTAAAAGACGTTGTCCGGGGGGCGCCCACTTGTCGATAGCGCGAAACAACCTGCGCCACCACATTAAATCGTTCGGCGGATCGTTTGCCAGCTCCGCTTCCACGTGCTGCTCGATCATCACGCCCTGACGTTGCTCGCTGTCGAGTAGCTCCGTCATCTGGCGTGAGTCGAGTTTTGGCAACATCAAAACGAGCATTAAAACCAGTGCCAGCGTCAGCCAGAAGATGGCGAAGATGCGGGCGGTTAAGCTGCCTATCATGAAGCGGAAACCATCAGATAACCGCGACCACGCAGGGTTTTAAACCAGGGATGACCGTCTTTACGCTCCGGCAGCTTACGGCGCAGGTTCGAGATATGCATATCGATGGCGCGGTCAAACGGGGTGAGGCGTTTGCCGAGCACTTCCTGGCTTAAGTGTTCACGCGACACCACCTGGCCGAGATGCTGCGCCAGCAGATACAGCAGGGTGAACTCGGTGCCGGTTAGCTCCAGCGTTTCACCGTCGAAGCTCGCTTCCTGGCGGCCCGGGTTCAGGCTCAGGGAGTCCACTTCCAGCGTAGGTGAGCTGTTGTCGGTATTCTGCTGCTGCTCGCTCCAGTGAGAGCGGCGCAGGATCGCGCGAATACGGGCCACCAGTTCACGGTCGTTGAACGGCTTAGGTAAATAGTCATCCGCACCCAGCTCAAGGCCGAGTACGCGGTCAAGCTCGCTGCCGCGTGCGGTCAGCATAATGACGGGGGTCTGGTGTGTCTGGCGAAGCTCTTTCAACGTATCAATACCGTTTTTCTTCGGCATCATGACGTCGAGCAAAAGTAAATCGATGCTGTCGTCAAGGAGACTCAGCGCCTGTTCCCCATCATGGGCAACCAGGACGTTGAAACCTTCCATGTCGAGCAACTCCTTTAAAAGAGATGTGAGCTCTCGGTCATCATCAACTAACAGGATTTTATTCATTGTTTAAATACCTCCGAGGCAGAAATTACGACATCAAGGCTATCTAATCCATGACTTTACGTTGTTTTACACCCCCTGACGCATGTTTGCAGCCTGAATCGTAGACTGTCTCTCGTTGAATCGCGACACGAAAGATTTTGGGAGCAAGTGATGCGCAAAGTTACCGCTGCCGTCATGGCCTCAACGCTGGCCTTCAGTGCGTTTAGCCAGGCTGCTGTAGCTATCATCAGCGATAACGGTACCTCAGCAGAGGGCGCAACGCAGCACAGCAGCCAAAGCCATATGTTTGACGGCATAAGTTTAACCGAACATCAGCGTCAACAGATGCGAGATCTGATGCAGAGGGCAAGACACGACCAGCCCCCTGTTAATGTTAGCGAAATGGAGACAATGCATCGCCTTGTCACCGCAGAAAATTTTGACGAAAGCGCTGTACGCGCTCAGGCCGAAAAAATGGCGCAGGAACAGGTTGCCCGCCAGGTAGAGATGGCGAAGGTTCGCAACCAGATGTTCCACCTGCTAACGCCCGAGCAGCAAGCGGTTTTGAATACCAAACATCAGCAACGGATGAACCAGTTGCGTGAGGTTGCACGGATGCAGCGAAGCTCAGATATGACGCTTTTCAGTAGCAATAGCAGTACCCGTAGTAACCAGTAAACCCTGTTTTCCTTGCCATAGACACCATCCCTGTCTTCCCCCACATGATGTGGGGGTTTTTTTTGCCCATCGTTCAGGTTTGTTAACGCTTTATTCATCCTTTCACTCCACCACCATCCGTTATACTAGCGCCATGGCATGACAGGAGTGTTTATGAATCAATCCTATGGACGGCTGGTAAGCCGGGCCGCAATAGCCGCGACGGTGATGGCGTCGTGTTTGCTGATCATTAAAATTTTCGCGTGGTGGTACACCGGGTCGGTCAGTATTCTGGCGGCGCTGGTGGATTCACTGGTGGATATTGCCGCCTCGCTGACCAACCTGCTGGTGGTGCGCTACTCGCTGCAACCGGCGGATGAAGAGCATACGTTTGGCCACGGCAAAGCGGAATCGCTGGCTGCGCTGGCACAAAGCATGTTTATTTCGGGCTCCGCCCTTTTCCTGTTTTTGACCGGCATTCAGCACCTTATTTCGCCTTCTCCGATGAACGATCCGGGCGTTGGCGTGGTCGTAACGGTAGTTGCACTTATAAGCACACTTGTTCTTGTAACGTTCCAGCGCTGGGTTGTACGCAAAACACAAAGCCAGGCTGTACGGGCCGATATGCTTCATTATCAGTCTGATGTTATGATGAATGGGGCTATTCTTATTGCGCTCGGTCTGGCCTGGTATGGCTGGCATCGGGCCGATGCGTTGTTTGCGTTAGGGATAGGGATCTATATTTTATACAGCGCGTTGCGGATGGGGTATGACGCGGTGCAGTCGCTTCTTGACCGTGCGCTTCCGGACGCAGAACGTGATGAAATTTATGCCATCGTGACCAACTGGCCTGGCGTCAGTGGTGCTCACGATCTTCGTACGCGGCAGTCAGGGCCGACCCGCTTTATTCAGATTCATTTGGAAATGGAAGACAACCTGCCACTGGTTCAGGCGCATATGGTCGCTGAACAGGTGGAGCAGGCGATTTTGCAGCGTTTCCCTGGGTCAGACGTCATTATTCATCAGGATCCGTGCTCTGTCGTACCCAGGGCGTTTTGAGCTTTCGTAATTCGTTGTAAAAAAGTGAGCCAGAGCAGCATTTTGTGGATAAATTACCACCATATGGCCTGACCTGAATCAATTCAGCTGGAAGGGATTGATATACTATTTGCAGTATTCGACGGTTGAACAGTTTCTTCCGGCAGCAGATTTCAATTTTGCATTCCTAAGTTCAGAGGTAGTCATGATTAAGAAAATCGGTGTGTTGACAAGCGGCGGTGATGCGCCGGGCATGAACGCGGCAATCCGTGGGGTTGTCCGTGCAGCGCTGACGGAAGGTCTGGAAGTTTTTGGTATCTATGACGGTTACCTGGGTCTGTATGAAGACCGCATGGTTCAGCTCGACCGCTACAGCGTTTCTGACATGATCAACCGTGGCGGTACTTTCCTCGGTTCTGCGCGCTTCCCGGAATTCCGTGACGAACACATCCGTGAAGTGGCTATCGAAAACATGAAAAAACGGGGTCTGGATGCGCTGGTGGTTATCGGCGGCGACGGCTCCTACATGGGTGCAAAACGTCTGACTGAAATGGGCTTCCCGTGCATCGGCCTGCCTGGCACCATCGACAATGACATCAAAGGCACCGACTACACCATCGGTTACTTCACCGCGCTGGGTACCGTTGTGGAAGCGATTGACCGCCTGCGTGACACCTCTTCCTCTCACCAGCGTATTTCTATTGTTGAAGTGATGGGCCGTTACTGCGGTGACCTGACTCTGGCGGCGGCAATTGCCGGTGGCTGTGAGTTCGTGGTGGTGCCGGAAGTGGAATTTAGCCGTGAAGATCTGGTCGCTGAAATCAAAGCCGGTATCGCGAAAGGTAAGAAACACGCCATCGTTGCTATCACCGAGCACATCTGTGACGTTGACGAGCTGGCGAAGTACATCGAAACCGAAACCAAACGCGAAACCCGCGCGACCGTTCTGGGTCACATTCAGCGTGGTGGTTCCCCAGGCCCGTACGACCGTATCCTGGCGTCCCGCATGGGCGCGTACGCGATCGAGCTACTGCTTCAGGGCCACGGCGGCCGCTGCGTCGGTATTCAGAACGAGAAACTGGTTCACCATGACATCATCGATGCCATTGAAAACATGAAGCGTCCGTTCAAGGGTGACTGGCTGGACTGCGCGAAAAAACTGTACTGATCGGCGTCTGTATTGCGCCGGGTGGCGGCTTCGCCTTACCCGGCCTACAAAAGCACGGTTCGTAGGCCCGGTAAGCGAAGCGCCACCGGGCTTTTTTATGCGCCCACCCTTTCTTTTATTCCTCCACGTTATAGCCAATCTTTTTTTATTCTTTAATCATCGGTTAGCTTTCTGGCACGCTGCATTCATCAAAACACTACACAAGAGAGCTGGGCGATGAATAAATGGGGCGTGGGGTTAACATTATTGCTGGCATCGACCAGCGTTCTGGCAAAGGACATTCAGTTACTGAACGTGTCGTACGATCCGACGCGTGAACTGTACGACCAGTACAACAAAGCTTTCGCGGCGCACTGGAAACAGGAAACCGGCGATAACGTGGTGGTTCGCCAGTCTCACGGCGGTTCCGGTAAGCAGGCGACATCGGTGATCAACGGTATTGAAGCCGATGTGGTTACCCTGGCGCTGGCTTATGACGTGGACGCGATCGCGGAGCGTGGCCGTATCGACAAAAACTGGATCAAGCGTCTGCCGGACAACTCTGCGCCATACACCTCGACCATTGTCTTCCTGGTGCGTAAAGGCAACCCGAAACAGATTAAGGACTGGAACGACCTGATTAAGCCAGGCGTGTCTGTCATTACCCCGAACCCAAAAAGCTCCGGCGGCGCACGCTGGAACTATCTGGCAGCCTGGGGCTACGCGCTGCACCACAACAACGGCGATCAGGCCAAAGCACAGGACTTCGTCAAAGCACTGTTTAAAAACGTCGAGGTGCTGGACTCCGGCGCGCGCGGCGCAACCAACACCTTCGTCGAACGCGGCATTGGCGACGTGCTGATCGCCTGGGAAAACGAAGCCCTGCTGGCGACCAACGAGCTGGGTAAAGACAAGTTCGAGATCGTCACCCCGAGCGAATCGATCCTGGCTGAGCCGACCGTCTCCGTCGTCGATAAGGTTGTTGATAAGAAGGGCACCAAAGCGGTGGCGGAAGCCTATCTGAAGTACCTCTACTCACCTGAAGGGCAGGAAGTTGCGGCGAAAAACTTCTACCGCCCACGCGATGAGGCCGTCGCGAAGAAATACGAAAACGCCTTCCCGAAACTGAAGCTGTTCACTATTGATGATGTGTTTGGCGGCTGGACCAAAGCGCAGAAAGAGCACTTCTCTAACGGCGGCACCTTCGACCAGATCAGCAAGCGCTAAGCGTTTTACAAAGAACGACACGGTAACCCGGTGTGAGAAATCCGCCGGGTTTTTTATTTGGTCATCATTTTGCGTTACTCTTTTGCCTCTATTGAAAACAGGGAACGCGTTGTGAAAAAAATTATCTTACTGATTCTGATCGTTATCGCCCTTGCCGCAGGCGGCGTGTACTGGATGAAAGCGGGTAATCCGAATGCGTTGCGTCATATCGTTCTCGACCAGTGTGTGCCCAACCAGCTGCATAACCGTAACCCGGCACCGTGTGCGCAGGTGAAGCCAGATGCGGGCTACGTGGTGTTCAAGGACCGCAACGGGCCGCTGCAATACCTGCTGATGCCCACGTACCGTATCAACGGCACCGAAAGCCCGCTGCTGACTGAGCCGCAGACACCGAATTTCTTCTGGCTGGCATGGCAGTCTCGTCATTTTATGAGCATGAAACGGGGGGCCGACGTGCCTGACAGCGCCGTTTCGCTGACCATCAACTCCCCGACCGGGCGCACGCAAAACCATTTTCATATCCACATCTCCTGTCTGCGCCCAGACGTGCGCGAGAAGCTGAACGCGTCGCAGGGGCAAATCAGCACCCAGTGGTTACCGCTTCCGGGCGGGCTGGAAGGGCATGAATACCTTGCCCGTCGGGTGACGGAGAACGAACTGGTGCAGCGCAGCCCGTTTATGATGCTGGCGGAAGAGCTGCCGGAAGCCCGCGATCATATGGGACGCTTCGCGCTGGCGATGGCGCAGCAGTCGGACGGCTCGTTTGTATTGCTGGCGACAGAGCGTAACCTGCTTACCTTTAACCGCGCGTCGGCTGAGGAATTGCAGGATCATCAATGCGATATCCTGAAGTGACCCCACCATAAATAGCGTTTACTCGCCCTGCCTGTCGCCGTAGACTTGCTGAAAAATTCTACAGGAGACAGGTATGTCGCTCTGGTTAACGCATCCTCTGCTGCTTCCCTCGCTGATCGTCGGCGTCACCATCGTGCTGTGGGCGACGTCGCTGTTGCCGGAATTTATCACCGCGCTGCTGTTTTTCACGGCGGCGATGACCGCCAGAATCGCCCCGCCGGAAGTGATCTTCGGCGGCTTCGCCTCGTCTGCCTTCTGGCTGGTGTTCAGCGGCTTTGTGCTGGGTGTGGCGATTCGGAAAACTGGCCTGGCGGACAGGGCCGCCCAGGCGCTGTCGGCAAAGCTTACCGACTCCTGGGTGCTGATGGTGGCGAGCGTTGTGCTGCTGAGCTATGCCCTGGCATTCGTGATGCCGTCGAACATGGGACGTATTGCGCTGCTGATGCCGATTGTCGCCGCGATGGCGAAGCGGGCCGGCATTCCTGATGGCTCGCGGGCCTGGTTTGGCCTGGCGCTGGCGGTCGGGTTTGGCACCTTCCAGCTCTCGGCCACTATTTTGCCCGCCAACGTGCCAAACCTGGTGATGAGCGGCGCGGCGGAAGGCTCATACGGTATCCACCTCAACTATGTCCCGTATCTGCTGCTGCACACCCCGGTGCTGGGTATTCTCAAAGGCCTGATTCTGATTGGCCTGATCTGCTGGCTGTTCCCCGGCAACCCGAAACCGGCGAAGGATCTCGCGCCATCGGAACCGATGGGGCGTGACGAAAAACGACTCGCCTGGCTGCTGGCGGTGGTGTTGACGATGTGGGTGACGGAGAGCTGGCATGGCGTTGGGCCAGCGTGGACGGGGCTGGCGGCCTCGGTCATCGTTATGCTGCCGCGCATCGGTTTTATCACCGGGGAGGAGTTCTCGGCGGGGGTGAATATGCGCACCTGTATTTACGTCGCGGGTATACTCGGGCTGGCCATTACGGTGACGCAGACCGGTATCGGTGCGGCCGTAGGCGAGGCGTTGCTCCATATCATGCCGCTGGATGCAGACCGCCCGTTTACCAGCTTCCTGGCGCTGACGGGGATCACCACGGCGCTCAACTTCATTATGACCGCCAACGGCGTTCCTGCGCTGTACACCACGCTGGCGCAGAGCTTCTCCGACGCGACCGGCTTCCCGCTGCTGTCGGTGATCATGATTCAGGTGCTGGGGTATTCCACGCCGCTGCTGCCTTATCAGGCGTCGCCGATTGTGGTGGCGATGGGCTTAGGGAAAGTGCCTGCGAAGGCGGGGATGCTGCTCTGTCTGGCGCTGGCGATTGCGACGTATCTGGTGCTGCTGCCGCTGGATTATTTGTGGTTTAGCGTGTTAGGTCGTTTGTAGGGCGGGTTAGCGAAGCGCCACCCGCCACAAAGGCAATTACGCCTGCTTAGCCGCTTCTGCCGCTTTAACGATCACCGCGAAAGCGTCTGCTTTCAGGGATGCGCCGCCAACCAGTGCGCCATCGATGTCTGGTTGGGTGAACAGCTCAGCTGCGTTTGATGCGTTAACGGAACCGCCGTACTGGATGATGACCTGCTCAGCCACTTTCGCGTCTGCTTTTGCAATGTGGTCACGAATGAACTTGTGCACCGCCTGTGCCTGCGCTGGAGTTGCAGATTTGCCGGTACCGATCGCCCAGACTGGCTCGTAAGCGATAACCGCGCCTTCGAACGCTGCCGCGCCCTGGGTTTTCAGCACAGCGTCGATCTGACGTGCGCACACTTCTTCGGTTTTGCCTGCTTCGTTTTCTGCTTCGGTTTCACCGATGCACAGAACCGGGATCAGACCCTGCTCTTTCAGC
This sequence comes from Enterobacter cloacae complex sp. SHL018, assembly GCF_049237905.1. NCBI lineage: Bacteria > Pseudomonadati > Pseudomonadota > Gammaproteobacteria > Enterobacterales > Enterobacteriaceae > Enterobacter > Enterobacter cloacae complex sp. SHL018. Next base: position 40,477 of record NZ_JBMKJE010000007.1, on the reverse strand, counting down.
ACAGCGAATTTCTTCGCGATGAACTCATCGGATTCTTTGTGATAGGTGCGACGCTCGGAGTGGCCGATGATGATGTATTTCGCGCCGATATCTTTCAGCATTTCAGCGGAGGTTTCACCGGTGAACGCGCCAGACAGGTTAACGTCAACGTTCTGCGCGCCCAGAATGATGTGGCTGCCGTCAGCGGCACGTTTAGCCAGATCCAGGTACATATCCGGCGGAGCGATAGCAACCGCGCAGCCGGTCACGCCAGCCAGCTCTTTACGCAGGTTAGCAACCAGTTCGTTTACCATGTGGCGGCTGCCGTTCAGTTTCCAGTTACCCATCACTAAAGGATGTCGCATTTCAATTCTCCACGCTCAATAAGCGAATTAAGGAATATGGCCGCCCTGTCGGGCAGCATGGTCTGTGAATCAGTATAGAGATTTTCCCTCGAAAGGCTTTGCTTTTTGTCATTAATTCGCCCCCTCGAGTGCGTCTGATAGGGCCAGCTTAATCGGTTCAACCGCGAAGGTCAGCCCCTTTTCGCCGTTATCTGCGACGACATAGCGAACGGCACCTTCGGTATCGGCGTAATAGCGTTTGTTTTTCCCGGCGGTAAGCAGTTTTTGCAGCTTTTGCTGGCTTTGCGCTTTCGTGAAGGTGGGGGTAAAGGCGCGCAGAATAGCGCTCATGTACTCCAGCGCTTTCGCTTTCGCCGCTTTCTGCTCTGGCCCCTGAATCGGCAGCCAGGTGATCTGCATACTTTTGATTTTTAACGTTCCGCGCTCAAGGGCGGTAGAGGCATACAGATTCTCGTTAATTTTGCTGGCCGCGCGGGTCAGGGTCGGCGTATCGCGGGCGCTGTCAATCGCACGGAACTCTCCCAGCGGAAGTGAGGGGTTTTCTTTGTTGAAGGCTTCGCGGAACTGGCTGATAGATTGATCGAAAGAGGGGGCGCCCGCCAGAAGATAGGGGGCGGTGACCGGGGAAGCCGTTTCCGCGGCATACAGGGAAAAACTGGCGCTCAGCATCGCTAAACACAAATAAAGAGAGTGTGCCGAACTTTTCATCAACATTGCCCCTGGCCGTCATTGCCCATGATTAAAACGATATCTGGTCGGCTTGTCAAAAGGTCACAACTCCAGGGTAAAATGCGGGCTAAACAATAATAAGGAACCTTACATGACCATACAGCAGTGGCTGTTTTCATTCAAAGGGCGTATTGGACGCCGTGACTTCTGGATCTGGATTGCAACGTGGGTTGTCGCCATGCTGCTTCTGTTTTTTGTTGCCTACAACGCATGGCTGAGCACGCAAACGGCGGCATTTGCGCTGGTCTGTTTACTGTGGCCAACCGCCGCCGTAGTGGTGAAACGTCTGCACGATCGTGGCCGCTCCGGCGCATGGGCTTTCCTGATTATTCTGGCGTGGATGCTGGTGGCGGGGAACTGGTCAATGCTGCCCTCAATCCTCCCATGGGTGGTGGGCAGACTGCTGCCGACGGTTATCTTTGTAATGATGGTTGTCGAACTGGGCGCGTTTATCGGCACCCAGAGCGAGAACAAATATGGAAAAGATACCCTTGAGGTGAAGTACCGCTGATCACCAGTAGTGTTCGGCGGTCATGTGGCCCGGCCGGCGGCGAAGGTGCTTCGTCATCTGCCGGGTATCCTTCAGCAACTGCTGCGTATCGCGTACCATCTGCGGGTTACCGCACAGCATCACATGGCTGGTTTCGGTATTCATCGGTAAACCCACCGCTTCTTCCAGCGCGCCGCTTTCAATCAACGCCGGAACGCGACCGGTTAACGAGCCGGCTGCGGTTTCGCGGCTGACCACCGTCTGAATTTTTAACTTCCCGCCATATCGCTGTTCCAGCGCCTGCATCTGCGGCAAATAGCTCAGGTCTGCGGCGTAGCGCGCGGCGTGAACCAGCACGATATTTTTAAAGCGCTCCAGATCTTTGCCGTATTGCAGAATGGAAAGATACGGGCCAATGGCCGTGCCGGTCGCCAGCATCCAGAGCGTGTCACAGTCGGGGATTTCATCCAGCACGAAGAACCCCGCCGCGTCGGAGACAATCTGCACTTCATCGCCCGGTTTCAGCGCGGCGAGGCGCGGGCTGAGCTTACCGTCCGGGACGGTGACCAGATAGAACTCAAGGTCCGGGTTATCAGGCGCATTAACGTAAGAGTAGGCGCGCTGTACGCGTTCACCGTCGATATCCAACCCGAGCTTGGCAAACTGCCCGGCAGTAAACGGATGAACGGGAGCGTGCAGCGTGAGGCTAAATAGCGCATCGGTCCAGAACTGTACCTTTGTGACTTTACCTGTTACCCAGTCCGCCATGATCTTCTCCTGTGCTGTTTCTCTCTTCTATCTTCCGTACTTGCGGGAAACATTTCCAGCCCATTCGGGCCGGAAAGCTCTATCGATCAAACGGTTTTACAGAATGTGCGTCTGTACGTCCGGATCTTTACGATCGAGATAATGAATGGACTTAATGCGACGAATGGTGCGGGATTTACCACGGATCAGCAGGGTTTCAGTGGTGGCCATGTTGCCCTTGCGGGTGATGCCGTCCAGCAGATCGCCTTTGGTGATGCCGGTTGCGGAGAAGACCACGTTATCGCTGCGGGCCATCTCGTTCAGCGCGAGCACTTTATTGGCCTCGATGCCCATCGCCGCGCAGCGCGCCAGTTCGTCTGCACCAATGCGAAGGTTCTCGTCGCTGTCGCCTTTGACCTCATGGCGTGGCAGCAAACGCGCCTGCATATCGCCGTCCAGCGCGCGGATCACTGCCGCAGAGACCACACCCTCCGGCGCGCCGCCGATGCCGTAAAGCACGTCGACTTCGCTGTCAGGCATGCAGGTCAGAATAGAGGCGGCAACGTCGCCATCCGGAATAGCAAACACGCGTACGCCGAGCGCTTGCAGGTACGCAATGGTGGCGTCGTGGCGCGGTTTCGCCAGAATGGTCACGGTGAGTTCGCTGAGCGCTTTACCCAGCGCCGCAGCGATATTGCGCAGGTTGGCGTCCAGCGGCAGGCTAAGGTCGATAGCGCCTTTAGCGCCAGGACCGACGATCAGTTTTTCCATATACATATCGGGGGCGTTGAGGAAGCAGCCCTTATCGCCCACCGCCAGTACCGCCAGCGCGTTGGCCTGGCCCATCGCCGTCATGCGCGTGCCTTCAATCGGGTCGACCGCGATATCCACCGCATCGCCTTTGCCCGTCCCGACTTTTTCACCTATATAGAGCATCGGCGCTTCGTCGATTTCGCCTTCGCCAATGACGATAGTGCCATCGATATTGACCTGATTAAGCACAATGCGCATGGCGTGGACGGCAGCGCCGTCTGCGGTATTTTTGTCGCCACGGCCCAGCCACTTGTAGCCTGCGAGGGCGGCAGCTTCGGTGACGCGGGAAAACTCGATAGCAAGTTCACGTTTCATGAGGTACTCGTACAATCAAAAGGAATTGCACGAAGTTTATCACAGAGTGGGGAGGGGCGAGGGGACCGGTGCGGTCGGAGCCCCTCACCCTAACCCTCTCCCAGGGGAGAGGGAATATAGGTTTACTCGTCGTGCTCTTCCCACGCCAGGGCACGTTTCACCGCTTTCTTCCAGCCGCTGTAGCGGTAGTTGCGCTCGGTGGTTTCGATGCCAGGACGGAATTCGCGTTCGATAACCGCTTTTTCCTGAAGCTCGTCGAGGTTTTGCCAGAAGCCAACCGCCAGACCTGCCAGATACGCCGCGCCCAGCGCCGTCACTTCTCGCACCTCAGGACGTTCAACGCGGGTGCCCAGAATGTCGGACTGGAACTGCATCAGGAAGTTGTTCGCGACCGCACCGCCGTCCACGCGCAGGGCGTGCAGACGAATGCCGGAGTCAGCCTGCATCGCTTCCAGCACGTCGCGCGTCTGGTAGGCGATGGATTCCAGCGTCGCGCGAATGATGTGGTTTGAGTTCACGCCGCGCGTCAGGCCGAAAATCGCGCCGCGGGCATACGGGTCCCAGTACGGTGCGCCCAGACCGGTGAACGCTGGCACCACGTACACGCCGTTGGTGTCTTTCACTTTGGTCGCGAAGTATTCGGAGTCAAACGCATCGCTGATCAGCTTCATCTCGTCGCGCAGCCACTGAATGGAGGCACCCGCCATGAATACCGCGCCTTCCAGGGCATAGTTCACTTCGCCGCGCGGGCCGCAGGCGATGGTGGTCAGCAGACCGTTTTCTGATTTCACCGCTTTCTCGCCGGTGTTCATCAGCATAAAACAACCGGTGCCGTAGGTGTTCTTCGCCATCCCTTCCTTGACGCACAGCTGGCCGAACAGGGCCGCCTGCTGGTCACCGGCGATACCGGCGATAGGAATACGGGTGCCACCTTTACCGCCAATGTTGGTCTGGCCGTATACTTCAGAAGACTTACGGACTTCAGGCAGCATCGCGCGCGGAATGTCCAGCGCGTCCAGCATCTTGTCATCCCACTCAAGGGTGTTGATGTTGAACAGCATGGTGCGCGAGGCGTTGGTGTAGTCGGTAACGTGAACGCGTCCCTGAGTCATCTTCCAGATAAGCCAGGTATCGACGGTGCCGAACAGTAGCTCGCCACGTCGTGCGCGCTCGCGTGAACCTTCCACGTGGTCGAGGATCCACTTCACTTTGGTGCCGGAGAAATAGGGGTCAACCACCAGGCCGGTGGCGCTGCGCACGTACTCTTCCATTCCTTCGCGCTTCAACTGTTCGCAGATCTCTGACGTACGACGGCACTGCCAGACAATGGCGTTGTAGATGGGCTTACCGGTTTCGCGCTCCCAGACCACAGTCGTTTCACGCTGGTTGGTGATACCGATAGCGGCAATCTGGTCAGAACTGATGTCGGCTTTCGCCAGCACTTCCACCAGCGTGGAGCTTTGCGACGCCCAGATCTCCATCGGGTCGTGTTCTACCCAGCCTGGACGCGGGTAAATTTGCTCAAATTCGCGTTGAGACACGCTGACAATGTTCGCGTCATGATCCATTACGACAGCGCGGGAGCTGGTGGTGCCCTGGTCGAGCGCAACGATATATTTTTTTTCGGTCATGGTATGTGTCCCGTAGTCAGATTACAGCGAAGCTTTTTGTTGTGTGGTGGAAGCCGTCTCTTTCTCCTCTTCCACACAAGTGTCGCACGGTAAGTGGCGACCAATTAATTTGCGATAGCCGAATGCGCCCAGCGCCGCCCCTACGATTGGCCCGAACAGCGGAACCAGGAAGTAAGGAATGTCTTTGCCGCCCGTGAAGGCGACATCGCCCCATCCCGCAAAGAAGGCGAAGGTTTTTGGACCCAGGTCACGCGCCGGATTCATCGCAAAGCCGGTCAGCGGACCCATGGATGCGCCAATTACCGCAATCAGAAGGCCAATCAAAAGTGGCGCCAGCGGGCCGCGCGGAATGCCGTTTCCATCGTCGCCCAGCGCCATGATGACGCCCATCAGAATAGCGGTAATCACCATCTCAACCGCGAACGCCTGCACAAAATTGATATGCGGATTCGGATACGTTGAGAAAATGCCTGCCAGATCCAGACTTTCGACACTGCCACGCACCATATGATGCGTCTGTTCGAAGTCGATGAAAAGATTGTAATAAAGCCCGTAAACTAACGCCGCTGCGCAAAAGGCGCCGGCAAATTGCGAAATGATGAAAGGAACAACTTTGCGTCCGTCAAAACACGCGAATAGCCACAACGCGATGGTCACCGCCGGGTTAAGATGTGCACCGGAAACCCCTGCGGTCAGGTAGATGGCCATCGCCACGCCCAGACCCCAGATAATACTGATTTCCCACTGACCAAAACTGGCACCCGCCACTTTCAGTGCTGCGACACAGCCTACTCCGAAGAATATCAACAACCCGGTACCCAGGAACTCGGCAATACACTGGCCTTTTAAGGTTGATGTCTGACTCATAATCGGAATCCTGCAAAAGAGTAATGTTTATTGTTTGCGTGACCGCCCGTGACAGTCACGATGCCCTGTAGACATAGTGTTAATTTATCGTTAACGAGCACAAACGAGAAATATCGAAATCTAAATGTGTGGTCTGCGTCAATAAAATGAGCGTTTTCGCGCCATAAAGCGCGTTTTTGCATCAGATAATGATTATGGGCTGAATCATTTCTTTAACTTATGGGTTAACAACTTAGGGGTATATGCGGCGAACGCACCAGGACGAGGCCGAAAAGTGTTGCAAACCGCGATCTGCGTGGCATGCCGCTGGACAGGGGCGACGGCGCTCCATACAATCGGAACATATGTTGTGCGCGTTTACGTTAAAGCGTCGCCTTGCAATTCAGGAGAGGTAGGATCATGTCTTTAGAAGTGTTTGAGAAACTGGAATCGAAAGTACAGCAGGCGATTGACACCATCACGCTGCTGCAAATGGAAATTGAAGAGCTGAAAGAAAAGAACAACTCCCTGTCACAGGAAGTTCAGAATGCTCAGCACAGCCGTGAAGAACTGGAGCGCGAAAACAACCAGCTGCGCGAACAGCAGAACGGCTGGCAGGAACGCTTGCAGGCGCTGCTGGGACGTATGGAAGAAGTTTGATTTCCTTAGGGAATGCATTGAACAGGCCGGGTAAGGCGAAGCCGCCACCCGGCTTTTTTATGGTTTCCGCTAACCGATATCAAACCATAAAAAAGGCCGCCCTGGGCGGCCTTAACGCTACTTGTCCTGCGCTGTCGTAGCAAAAGCAACAAACCCAACAGGTTCATCGCTCTTTACCACGAGTACGCTGGCGACAATGAACGCGATACATAAATAGCGTTTCATTATGCGGTCCCTGCTGCTTACCGCTCCACCGTTCACCACCGGTGATAAGTCGGTGGACACAAGCCTTGATGTTAGCCTGCTTTACGGTAGTGAATACACCTTTCCCTGGACCGATGCCCATTTGCGAGATGGCGGAAAGGGACGCGGTATCATAATGAGCATCAACCAGGTAGTTAAGGTATTCACAGACAATTAGGATTTTATAAAGGTTAGGAAGGGTTGCCCAAGGTTTGGGCGAGAGTATGATGAAGTTCCTTGGTGTTAGTCTGTAAGACGTCCCAACGGACCGCGAATCCCGAGGGACAAAAAAACCGCCACATTGCTGTTGGCGGTTTTTTTATGCATCTCGCTTACCGATTAACTACTCAATATCCAGCGCATCCTCAGAAAGGATAATGCCGGTATTGTCAGCATAAAGGTGGTCACCCGAGAAGAAGGTCACGCCGCCGAAATTGACGCGCACGTCGCTTTCGCCGATGCCGTCGCCCGCTGCGCCTACCGGTATGGCCGCGATGGCCTGAATCCCGATATCCAGGTCTTCGAGATCGTCCACCTGACGCACGGAACCGTACACCACAATGCCTTCCCACTCGTTCTGGACGGCAATTCCCGCCAGTTCAGCATCAATCAATGCACGGCGCACGGAACCGCCACCATCCACCAGCAGGACGCGACCACGACCGTTCTCTTCGAGCAGATCGTACAGCAACCCGTTGTCCTCGAAACATTTCACCGTGATGATTTGTCCGCCAAACGACGACCGTCCACCAAAGTTGGAGAACAGGGGTTCAACGACGTTGACATCTTCCTGGTAGATGTCACAAAGCTCGGAGGTATCGTATTTCATAGGTTTAACGCTCTGTTGCTGCGAATGTGTTCAGTATATCGTGCGAAATGCGTTGTTGGCAAAATCATCAATTGTTAATTGATATTTGTCAGCTAACTCAGCGTCTGGCTTAAGACAATCCCGATGACGAACAGCAGGTTAGTCAACAGCGCGCCTTTTACCGTACGTTCCAGCATCGGTGGCATGGCGGCCGGGCTGAGTTCACGCATAACGTAGCGGGCCTGCTTAATCAGCAGCGGTGCGGCGAGCACAAACAGCCAGCCCCAGAGGCTGTGCAGCGAAATCAGATTGAACAGCGCCAGGCAGACCAGCGCGCCGATGAGCAGGCAGGCGTGATAGCGGCGTGCATTCACCGGACCCAGACGCACGGCCAGCGTGTTTTTACCGTTCTCGCGGTCGCTGTCGATGTCGCGCAGATTATTGATATTCAGCACCGCCGTCGCCAGCAGACCACAGGCGGTCGCCGGCAGGAACAGGGCAGGGATCACCGTGTGCGCCTGTAAGTACCAGCTTCCCATCACGCTCAGCCAGCCGAAGAACACCAGCACGGAGATGTCGCCCAGACCAATATACCCGTAAGGACGCGTCCCGACGGTATAGGTAATGGCTGCAATAATGGCGAGCAAGCCCAGCACCAGGAAGCCAATGAAATCACTGGTGGTTTTCGAGGCGACCGTCACCAGCGCCAGCCCGGACAGGCAAATCAACACCACGGTGATAATCAGCGCCCGTTTCATCTGTGCCTGGGTAATCACCCCTTTTTGCATCCCGCGCAGCGGCCCGATGCGGTCAGGCTTGTCGCTGCCTTTTACCGCATCGCCGTAATCATTGGCGAGATTAGAGAGGATTTGCAGCAGCCCGGCGGTGACAAGCGCCAGACCTGCTACCAGCGGATCGAAATGACCCTGCCACCAGGCAAGCGTGGTACCGACGATAATGGCGGCAAAAGCCAGAGGAAGCGTTTTAGGGCGCAGACTTTCGAGCCACGCCTGTGTACGGCTGATATCAGTCATAGTTATTTAGCCAATAAAAATGGGGGCCATAGCCCCCATCAACAGTGATGAAAATGCATTGAACGCGATTATAGAATAAAACGGCTCAGATCTTCATCTGCCACTAACGCATCCAGGTGTTTGCCCACATAGTCTGCGTCAATGGTAATGCTTTGACCGTTAAGGTCGCTCGCATCATAAGAGATGTCTTCCATCAGGCGTTCCAGCACGGTGTGCAGACGACGCGCACCGATGTTTTCGGTGGTTTCGTTGACCTGCCACGCGGCCTGGGCGATGCGCTTGATACCGTCATCGGTAAATTCAATGTTCACGCCTTCGGTCGCCATCAGCGCTTTATACTGTACGGTCACAGAAGCGTTTGGCTCAGTCAGGATACGTTCGAAATCTTCGGTGGTCAGCGCCTGCAACTCGACGCGGATTGGCAGACGTCCCTGAAGTTCCGGGATCAGGTCAGACGGGCTGGCAATCTGGAACGCACCGGAGGCGATAAACAGAATGTGGTCAGTTTTAACCATGCCGTGCTTGGTGGAGACGGTGCAACCTTCCACCAGCGGCAGCAGGTCGCGCTGAACGCCTTCGCGTGAGACATCCGGGCCGGACGCGTTGCCGCGCTTACAGATCTTGTCGATTTCGTCGATAAACACGATACCGTGCTGCTCAACCGCGTCGATAGCATCCTGTTTCAGCTCTTCCGGGTTAACCAGCTTCGCGGCTTCTTCTTCAATCAGCAGCTTCATCGCGTCTTTGATTTTTAGCTTACGCGCTTTCTGCTTCTGCCCGCCCAGGTTCTGGAACATGGACTGCAACTGGCTGGTCATCTCTTCCATGCCCGGAGGCGCCATAATTTCCACGCCCATTGGCGCGGCAGCGAGATCGATCTCAATCTCTTTGTCGTCCAGCTCGCCTTCGCGCAGTTTTTTGCGGAATGCCTGACGCGCAGCAGAAGGTTCAGGCTGCTGTTCAGCCTGTCCCCAGTTGTTTTTTGCCGGTGGGATCAGCACGTCGAGAATACGCTCTTCGGCCATCTCTTCGGCGCGATAGCGGTTTTTCTCAATTGCCTGGACACGCACCATCTTAATCGCCGAGTCGGTCAGGTCACGGATGATGGAGTCCACTTCTTTACCCACATAGCCCACTTCGGTGAACTTGGTGGCTTCAACTTTGATGAACGGCGCGTTAGCCAGTTTGGCCAGACGACGGGCGATTTCGGTTTTACCCACACCGGTCGGGCCGATCATCAGAATATTTTTTGGCGTTACTTCGTGGCGAAGCTCTTCGTCGAGCTGCATGCGACGCCAGCGGTTACGCAGTGCGATAGCCACGGAGCGCTTGGCGTCGTCCTGGCCGATAATGTGTTTGTTCAGTTCGCTGACAATTTCGCGTGGGGTCATTTCAGACATGGGCGATCCTTACGCTTTAGACGGTAATTCTTCGATGGTGTGATTGTGGTTGGTATAGATGCAGATATCACCTGCAATATCCAACGCTTTCACCGCGATATCGCGCGCGTTCATGTCGGTATTTTCCAACAGCGCACGGGCTGCGGCCTGGGCGTACGGGCCGCCAGAGCCGATGGCAATCAGGTCGTTTTCAGGCTGAACCACGTCGCCGTTACCGGTGATGATCAGCGAGGCGTTTTCGTCAGCCACGGCCAGCAGCGCTTCGAGCTTGCGCAGCATGCGGTCGGTACGCCAGTCTTTTGCCAGCTCAACGGCGGCTTTCACCAGATGACCCTGATGCATTTCCAGTTTGCGTTCAAACAGTTCAAACAGCGTGAAGGCATCAGCCGTGCCGCCTGCGAAACCGGCGATCACTTTGTCGTTATAAAGACGACGTACTTTCTTCACGTTGCCTTTCATGACGGTATTACCCAGCGTGGCCTGGCCATCACCGGCAATTACCACCTGGCCGTTACGGCGTACACTTACTATTGTTGTCACGAGCAGACCCCCTGGTTACAGATTCGGGAAACAGAAGCCCTGAGCCTGTGCTCAGGGCTGAATTAAATGATAGATGGGGGGGATTTTGGGGGTTTCAACCCCCGGAGGCGAGTCGAATGCAGTTTGTGTGGCCAGCCACTTTCAAACGGGAAATGGTGCCGTCTGCGTTTTCTTTGCCTTTGACCGGTCCAATTACTACGCGATTCCAGCCGTTGTTGGTGGTAATGCGTGAGTCAAATCCTTCAAATGCCAGCTGAGCACGCACCGTTTCTGCCTGTTCGGCGCCTTTAAACGAACCGCACTGAACCATCCAGCGGCGTTCATCTTTTTTCTCAGCCGTCTGCTTCGGTGCCTCGGTCTCTTTGGTGACCGGCGCAGCCTGCTGCGTTTTTGGCTGTTGCGCAGTGGTATGCGCAGGCGTCTGCAACAGATCCTGATACGGCTGTGCCGTTTGCTTCTGCGGCTGCGCCTTCGGTTGCTGCTGGACAGGCTGAGTTTGTACGGTACGCGTCTGCTGCTGCGGTTGTGTACGCGGCTGCTGTACCGGCTGCGTCTGCGTCCACTGCTGCTGTTGCGTTTGCTGCTGAGCCTGACGCTGGCGCTGCAACGTTTGCTGACGCTGCGCCGGGGTTTGTTCGTTCCACGGTACTTCGTTCAGCTGCGTAGGCTGCTGGTGCATGTCCGCCTGCATCTGAGCGAGCAATTGACGCTGTTCGTCCGTCAGCTGATCGGCATTCTTTACTTCACCCCCGGCAGAAGGCTCGGTAGGCGCACGTACGCCAGGCTGGCGGCTTTCCAGCTCTTTAATGTAGCGCCAGCGCTCTTCAGGCTTCGGCGGCAGGCCGTTGCCGACGACCTTATTACCCTGAAGGGCTTCAGACTCTTCTTTTTTATGATGCGTAATGAAGTAGAGGCCGCCAATAAAGGCCACCAGCACAGCCGCAGCAATGGCGACCATAGCTGGGGAGACAGCAGACAGGCTGCGTTGCTTGCTTTTTGAACTACTCTTTTTGCGTCGCGAAGGTGCCGGCTGGCCGCGACGTACATAATCTCGTTGTGCCACTATCGTTTCGCTGTATTTATTCGTTCGTCAGCCCGCCATGTTACTTAAGCGACGGGGCTTTGACCAGATAAGGGTGTCGAAAGGTATTTACTTTAAGTTAATGCCTGGGTAGAGCCGCGCACAATCAGCTCACAATCCAGTAGTCGTGACCCACTGCTAACTGATTGACCGTGCAGCTGATCCAGCAAAAGCAGCATCGCTTCACGGCCGATGTCATACCGCGGCTGTGCAACGGTCGAAAGCGGCGGATCGCAAAACTCCGAAAGTGAAATATTATCAAAACCGATTATCGACAGGTCCTGCGGCACGCGCAGGCCGTGACGTTTGGCGTAGGATAACGCCCCCAGCGCCATCACGTCGCTGTGGCAGAAGACCGCGGTGGGCGGTTCTGGCAAGGCCAGCAATTTTTCCAGCGCCTGCCCGCCCGCTTCAAAGGTGAAATCACCGCGCGCAATGTAGTGCGGATCGACGATAGCCCCGGTACGGCGCAGCGCCTGAACGTAGCCCTGCAAGCGGTAATGACACAGCGGCATCTCTTCTGGTCCGGCGATACAGCCGATACGCTTATGCCCCAGTTCCTGAAGATAGTTCACGGCGTTGAATGCGGCGGTGAGGTTATCGATATGAACGGTTGGCAGCTCCAGCTCCGGCGCGAATTCGTTCGCCATGACCATCGGCGGTAAATTGCGCTGTTCTTCAATGCTGGCATCAAACGGCAGGCGTGAGCCAAGCAGCAGCATGCCATCAATCTGCTTGGTGATGATCAGGTCGATGAACGTTTTTTCCTGCTGGTTCTGGTGAGCACAATCGCCAATCAGCACCAGATAGCCCTGGGCGGCGGCCGTGACCTCAATGCCGCGGATGATTTCGCTGAAGAAGGGATCGCAGATATCCGGCACGATCACCAGGATGGTGCGGGATTCGTTGCGTTTAACGTTGCGTCCCATGGCTTGCGGGAAATAACCGACCTCAAGCGCCGCCTTTTCAACCCGGTTTCGGGTCGCCTGGGAGACTTTGTCAGGGTTCATCAATGCGCGGGACACGGTTGCTGTTGAGACTTGTGCTTTCTCGGCAACGTCTTTCATGGTCGCCGAGGCAACCTCTTTCCTGGACTTCAACGTCTTCTCCTCGCCTGAACACCGAACTGCGGACTGCACCATTTTTACAGATAGTTAATGGAATCGGTTACAGAATTTTCATAAAAAGTGTGAGGCGCATTAAATTTTTCGATCCGTCTTCAGCCTTCAATCGGATCGACGTCAAGAACCCACTTCACTTTTCGCGCTTCCGGTAGGGTATTGATCAGCGCCAGCGTGCCGCTGACGATCTGCTGTAAACGGATACGCGAGGGGTGCTGAAGTAAGAGTTGCCAGCGGAAACGGCCCCCGCGTTTCGGGGCGAGCGCGGGTACCGGGCCTAAAATCCACAGCTGATTATCCACCAGCGGGCTGGCTTGCAGGAGGTTTCTCAGCTGTTGCAGGAACAGCGGCGCCTGCTGGTTATTATGATCTTCCGCACGGATGATAACGTGGCTGGTCCATGGGGGAAGCTGCATCGTCTGACGTTCGGCCAGCGCCTGGTCCGCGAAGGCGTCATAGCCTTTGTGCAGCAGAGTTTGCAGCAGCGGATGTTCAGGGTGGTGCGTTTGCAGCACTACCTCGCCCTGCTTACCCGCTCGACCAGCGCGACCGGCAACCTGGGTATAAAGCTGGGCGAAACGCTCGGCGGAGCGAAAATCCGCGGAGAACAGCGCGCCGTCGACGTCCAGCAGGGCGACCAGCGTCACGTCCGGGAAGTGGTGCCCTTTCGCCAGCATCTGAGTACCAATCAGGATGCGCGCGCCGCCGCGATGCACTTCCGCAAGCTGCTGTTCCAGCGCCCCTTTACGGCTGGTGGTATCCCTGTCTATACGGGAGATGGGCACGTCCGGGAAGAAGGGCGCGAGCGCCTGTTCAAGCTGTTCCGTTCCCAGACCGACCGGCACGATGTGCGTTGAGCCGCAGGACGGGCATTGACGGGGGACCGGACGCTGGCTGTCGCAGTGGTGGCAGCGTAAATGGCGCTGAGCCTGGTGGAAGGTGTAGTAGTGATCGCAGCGCGGGCACTCCGCGATCCAGCCGCAGTCGTGGCACAGCAGCGCAGGCGCGAAGCCGCGGCGGTTCAGGAACAGGATCACCTGGTTGCCCGCCTGCAAATGCTGGCGCATGCGGCTAATCAGCGCAGGCGCTAACCCGGCCTGCACCTGCTGGCCTTTCAGATCCAGCACATGCTGAATGGCCGGGCGGGCATTCCCCGCGCGTCGCGTCAGGCGCAGCATGTGGTATTTACACTGGCGAACGTTGTGCAGCGTTTCAAGCGCGGGGGTGGCGGACCCGAGAATAATGGGGATTTGCTCGCTGTGGGCGCGGTACACGGCTAAGTCGCGGGCGTGGTAGCGCCAGCCTTCCTGCTGTTTATAGGAGCTGTCATGCTCTTCATCGATCACGATAACGCCGAGATTTTTAAACGGCGTAAACAGCGATGAACGGGTGCCGATCACAATCGCCGCTTCGCCGTTTTTCGCTTTCAGCCAGGCGCTGAGGCGCTCGCTGTCGTTCAGGCCGGAGTGCAGAACCTCAACGGGCGCATTAAAGCGTTCACGGAAACGCGCGATGGTTTGCGGCGTCAGGCCGATTTCCGGCACCATCACCAGCGCCTGTTTGCCCTGCGCGAGCACGTTTTCCAGCACGCTCAGATATACTTCGGTTTTACCGGAGCCGGTGACGCCCGCCAGCAGCCAGGCGGAAAAACGATCGGCGGCGCTGTGAATCGCGCCCACGGCGGTGGCCTGCTCGGTATTCAGACGCAGGCGATCGCCCGAGACGGAAAAGCCGTCGCGCCAGTCGTGAAGGGCAGGTGCTTCACTGGCCAGCTCGCTCAACCCTTTCTTCCTTAATGCCTGCAACGCGGTTTCGCTTACCTCAAGCTCGTCGACCTGATGGCGCCAGATTTTTCCCTGGCGCAGCGAGGCCAGCGCCTGCTGCTGTTTCTGCGAGCGCTTCAGGCTGTTAATGTCCACAGCCTGGCCCTGCTCGGTGGCAAACCAGTACCACATTGGCGCGTGGCTGGCGCTCTTGCCCTGGCGCAGCATAATGGGCAGGGCATGGAACAGCACGTCGCCAATCGGATGATGATAATAATCTGCCGCCCACAGCAGCAGTCGCCAGGTGCTGGTGGAGTAAACCGGCTCGCTGTCCAGCACCTCAACAACCGATTTCAGCTCGTTAAGCGGCAGTTCGCTGTGTTCGCTGACGGACACCACGATCCCCACACGCTGCTGTTTGCCAAACGGCACGGTCACGCGACAGCCCGCTTTGGCGCTCATGCTGTCGGGCAGCAGGTAGTCAAAGGTGCGGGGAAGCGGAACGGGCAGGGCAACGTGAGCGACGGGCATCGAATCTTCCTGACTTGAAAAGTGGCGCGTTAGTATACACATTAGTGAAAGCGGCGTGCGGATCAGTTTGCATACGTTGGTCAAATTCTGTATGATTCGCCGCCTTTGGTGTATTTTACGCCAAAGAACTTACATTCAACATCGCGTGGTGTCTGGCGTTAGGGCTGGAAGAGCGACGCGGCCTTAACTGAGGTTCTCCCATGAAAAAAGATATTCACCCGAAATACGAAATGATTACTGCAAACTGCTCTTGCGGTAACTCTATCCAGATCCGCTCTACCGTGGGTCACGATCTGAACCTGGACGTGTGCGGCAAATGCCACCCGTTCTACACTGGTAAGCAGCGTGATGTTGCAACCGGTGGCCGTGTTGACCGCTTCAACAAGCGTTTCAGCATCCCGGGCGCTAAATAAGTTTCCCGAAAAAAAGGCACCGCAAGGTGCCTTTTTTGTATCCGCTTATCAGTATTCCCACGTATCCGGGTCGATACCCAGTTCACGCATGATCACCTTCGCCTCTTCTGGAATTTCGTCACTGCGCTCTTTGCGCAGATCGTCATCGTTCGGCAACGGTTGGCCGGTAAACGCATGCAGGAACGCTTCGCACAGCAGTTCGCTGTTGGTGGCGTGACGCAGGTTGTTCACCTGACGACGCGTACGTTCATCGGTGAGGATCTTCAACACCTTCAGAGGAATGGACACCGTGATTTTCTTGACTTGCTCACTCTTCTTACCGTGCTCAGCGTATGGGCTGATATATTCGCCGCTCCATTCAGCCATGAGATACCTTTAATCCTCTCAGTCATTAATCTAAAGGTGCAAAACCGGTAACCATCAGTTTTGAACCGTAATCTTGCGTAGTTTACCGTAGAGACGATACCGAGGCACGGATATTGCCGCTGTAGCGTGTCCTAAAGCATATAATTTTAACGGCTATTTGCACATTGCTCAATCTATACGCAAAGAAGTTTAGATGTCCAGATGTATTGACGTCCATACTTTCAATGTTTACTCTGGTGCCTGACTTTTCACCTCATTCGCCAGGAAGCCTCACCATGACGCGTAAACAGGCCACCATCGCAGTGCGTAGCGGATTGAATGATGACGAGCAGTACGGCTGCGTTGTCCCGCCAATTCATCTCTCCAGCACCTATAATTTCACCGGATTTAATGAACCCCGCGCGCATGACTACTCGCGTCGCGGCAATCCTACGCGTGACGTCACCCAGCGCGCGCTGGCGGAACTGGAAGGCGGTGCGGGTGCGGTATTAACCAATACCGGCATGTCTGCCATTCACCTGGTGACTACGGTGTTCCTGAAACCTGGCGATCTGCTGGTGGCGCCGCACGACTGTTATGGCGGCAGCTATCGTCTGTTTGATAGCCTGGCGAAACGTGGCTGCTACCGTGTGCTGTTTGTCGATCAAAACGACGAACAGGCGCTGAAACAGGCGCTTGCCGAGCAGCCGAAGCTGGTGCTGGTGGAAAGTCCAAGCAATCCATTGTTGCGCGTAGTCGATATTGCGAAAATTTGTCAGCTCGCAAGGGATGCGGGAGCGATAAGTGTAGTGGATAATACGTTCCTCAGTCCGGCCCTTCAGAACCCACTGGCACTGGGTGCCGATCTGGTGTTGCATTCATGCACTAAATATCTGAACGGCCATTCTGACGTAGTAGCAGGTGTGGTGATTGCCAAAGATCCTGATGTAGTCACCGAACTGGCATGGTGGGCCAATAACATTGGCGTCACCGCGGGCGCGTTCGACAGCTATTTGCTGTTGCGCGGCATCCGTACGCTGTCGCCGCGTATGGACGTGGCGCAGCGTAATGCCCAGGCGATCGTGGATTTCCTGAAAACCCAGCCGCTGGTGAAGAAGCTTTATCACCCGTCGCTGCCGGAAAACCAGGGGCACGAGATTGCCGCGCGCCAACAGAAAGGATTTGGCGCGATGTTAAGTTTTGAACTGGACGGTGACGAGCAAACGCTGCGTCGCTTCCTGAGCGGGTTGTCATTGTTTACGCTGGCGGAATCCTTAGGGGGAGTAGAAAGCTTGATCTCCCACGCCGCAACCATGACGCACGCAGGTATGGCACCCGAAGCACGTGCCGCCGCCGGGATTTCCGAGACGCTGCTGCGTATCTCGACCGGTATTGAAGATTCTGAAGATTTAATTGCCGATCTGGAAAATGGCTTCCGGGTCGCAGCCAAGGGGTAATCATGAGTGTGATAGCGCAGGCAGGGACGAAGGGTCGTCAGCTGCACAAGTTTGGTGGTAGTAGTCTTGCTGATGTGAAATGTTACCTGCGTGTCGCAGGGATCATGACCGAGTATTCACAGCCGGGGGACATGATGGTTGTCTCTGCGGCGGGCAGCACCACCAACCAGTTGATTAGCTGGCTGAAACTGAGCCAGACCGATCGCCTCTCTGCGCATCAGGTGCAACAGTCCTTACGTCGTTACCAGAGTGAACTGATTGCCGGTTTGCTGCCTGCGGACGTGGCGGACGGGCTGATTAGCGCTTTTACGCACGACCTTGAGCGTCTGGCCGCTCTGCTGGACAGCGGCATTACCGATGCAGTGTATGCGGAAGTGGTTGGCCACGGTGAAGTGTGGTCTGCGCGCCTGATGGCCGCCGTGCTGCAACATCTTGGTGTGGAAGCCGCCTGGCTCGACGCGCGTGATTTCCTGCGTGCCGAACGTGCCGCACAGCCGCAGGTGGACGAAGGGTTGTCTTACCCGCTGCTGCAACAGCTACTGGTGCAACATCCTGGTAAACGTATTGTCGTCACCGGTTTTATCAGCCGCAGCAATGCCGGCGAAACCGTTCTGCTGGGCCGTAACGGCTCTGACTACTCGGCAACGCAGATTGGTGCCCTGGCGGGCGTGTCCCGCGTCACCATCTGGAGCGACGTGGCCGGTGTCTACAGCGCGGACCCGCGCAAAGTAAAAGATGCCTGCCTGCTGCCGCTGCTGCGTCTCGACGAAGCGAGCGAACTGGCGCGTCTGGCGGCCCCGGTGCTGCACGCGCGCACGCTACAGCCGGTTTCCGGCAGCGACATCGACCTGCAACTACGCTGTAGCTACACGCCGGATCAGGGTTCCACCCGCATTGAACGCGTGCTGGCATCCGGTACGGGCGCGCGCATTGTCACCAGCCATGATGACATCTGCCTGATTGAGTTCCAGGTGCCTGCGGGCCAGGATTTCAAACTGGCACACAAAGATATCGACACCATCCTGAAACGTGCCCAGGTGCGTCCGCTGGCCGTTGGCGTACATAACGATCGTCAGCTGTTGCAGTTCTGCTATACCGCTGAAGTGGTGGACAGCGCCCTGAAAATTCTGGATGAAGCGGGCCTGCCGGGCGAGCTTCGCCTGCGTCAGGGGCTGGCGCTGGTGGCGATGGTGGGCGCGGGCGTCACCCGTAACCCGCTCCACTGCCACCGCTTCTGGCAGCAACTGAAAGGTCAGCCGGTGGAGTTCACCTGGCAGTCGGAAGAGGGCATCAGTCTGGTTGCCGTGCTGCGTAAAGGGCCAACCGAAAGCCTGATTCAGGGTCTGCACACCTCCCTGTTCCGCGCGGAAAAACGCATCGGCCTGGTACTGTTCGGGAAAGGGAACATCGGTTCCCGCTGGCTGGAGCTGTTCGCCCGCGAGCAGGTAACGCTTTCGGCGCGTACCGGGTTTGAATTTATTCTGGCAGGGGTGGTGGACAGCCGCCGCAGCCTGCTGAACTACGAAGGGCTGGACGCCAGCCGGGCGCTGGCCTTCTTTAACGATGAAGCGGTTGAGCAGGATGAAGAGTCGCTGTTCCTGTGGATGCGCGCGCACCCGTACGACGATCTGGTGGTGCTGGATGTGACCGCCAGCGAACAGCTGGCCGATCAGTATCTGGATTTTGCCAGCTATGGGTTCCACGTCATCAGCGCCAACAAGCTGGCGGGCGCGAGCAGCACTGATAAATACCGTCAGATCCATGACGCATTCGAAAAAACGGGCCGTCACTGGCTGTATAACGCCACCGTTGGCGCGGGTCTGCCGGTGAACCATACCGTGCGCGACCTGATTGAAAGCGGCGACAGCATTCTGGCGCTGAGCGGGATCTTCTCCGGCACGCTCTCCTGGCTGTTTTTGCAGTTTGATGGCACCGTTCCGTTCACCGACCTGGTGGATCAGGCGTGGCAGCAGGGCTTAACCGAGCCGGATCCGCGCGTTGACCTTGCCGGTAAAGATGTGATGCGCAAGCTGGTGATCCTGGCGCGTGAAGCCGGCTACGACATTGAGCCGGGTCAGGTACGCGTTGAGTCTCTGGTGCCTGCGGGCTGCGAGGAGGGGTCCGTCGATCACTTCTTCGAGAACGGTGACGAGCTGAACGAGCAGATGGTGCAACGTCTGGAAGCGGCTAACGAGATGGGCCTGGTGCTGCGTTACGTGGCGCGTTTCGAGGCGAACGGTAAAGCGCGCGTGGGCGTGGAGGCGGTGCGTCCTGAACATCCGCTGGCGGCGCTCCTGCCGTGCGACAACGTCTTCGCCATCGAAAGCCGCTGGTATCGCGATAACCCGCTGGTGATCCGTGGCCCGGGCGCGGGACGTGATGTCACCGCCGGAGCCATTCAGTCTGATATTAATCGTCTGGCTAAGCTGCTGTAACCCCTCACCCTAACCCTCTCCCCAATGGGGAGAGGGCGTGCTTCTCACCCCCATCATGAACGCCCTTCATCTTGCCTGAACAAACCTCACCGTTAATGTTGATTATTTCTGTTGACGTCATCCCGCTTTTCCGTCATTTTTACATCTGGACGTCTAAACGTATAGAAGTTCACAACACAACAAACAACGACACGCGAAAGATAGAGGTAAGGTATGAGCTTTTTTCACGCCAACCAGCGGGAAGCCCTGAATCAGAGCCTGGCCGAAGTAAACGGCCAGATTAACGTCTCTTTTGAATTTTTCCCGCCGCGCACCAGTGAAATGGAGCAAACCCTGTGGAGCTCTATCGATCGTCTGAGCAGCCTCAAGCCGAAGTTCGTCTCCGTGACCTACGGCGCCAACTCCGGTGAGCGTGACCGCACGCACAGCATCATTAAGGGCATTAAAGATCGAACCGGTCTGGAAGCGGCACCGCACCTGACCTGTATCGACGCCACCCGTGATGAATTGCGCGCCATTGCCCAGGACTACTGGAATAACGGCATTCGCCACATTGTGGCCCTGCGCGGCGACCTCCCGCCAGGCAGCGGCAAGCCAGAGATGTTTGCCGCCGATCTGGTCGGGCTGCTGAAAGACGTTGCCGACTTTGATATCTCCGTGGCTGCCTACCCTGAAGTTCACCCGGAAGCCAAAAGCGCCCAGGCGGATCTGCTCAACCTGAAGCGTAAAGTGGAGGCCGGTGCTAGCCGCGCGATTACTCAGTTCTTCTTTGACGTGGAAAGCTACCTGCGCTTTCGCGACCGCTGCGTCTCGGCGGGTATTGATGTCGAAATCATTCCTGGCATTCTGCCGGTCTCGAACTTCAAACAGGCGAAGAAATTCGCAGATATGACCAACGTGCGCATTCCGCTGTGGATGTCCAAAATGTACGAAGGGCTGGACGACGATCCGGAAACCCGTAAGCTGGTGGGGGCCAATATCGCGATGGACATGGTGAAGATTTTAAGTCGCGAAGGGGTGAAAGATTTCCATTTCTATACCCTGAACCGCGCGGAAATGAGCTACGCCATTTGCCATACGCTCGGTGTTCGCCCGGCGCTGTAAAGTAAAAATCCCTCATAAAATGAGGGATTTTTAATCGAACGGAGAGTTAAAAGGTATTAGCTATCGAATCTGTGGATTAATTCAACTATCTCTTATCGCTAGTGGTGTATATCGTAACGGTAACACTGTAAAGGGAGCATAGCGATGAGCATGTCAGACGAGACCAATAACGCGGCATCCGCCGGCAAATGTCCGTTCCACCAGGGCGGCGTCGATCATAGCGCGGGTGCAGGTACCGGCAGCAAAGAATGGTGGCCTAAACAACTTCGCATCGATCTACTTAATCAACACTCCAGCCGTTCTAACCCTCTGGGTGAAGACTTCGACTACCGCAAAGAATTCAGCAAGCTCGACTATTCCGCCCTTAAGGGCGATCTCAAAGCACTGTTAACCGACTCACAACCGTGGTGGCCTGCCGACTGGGGCAGCTATGCGGGCCTGTTTATCCGTATGGCCTGGCACGGTGCGGGTACCTATCGCTCCGTTGACGGTCGCGGCGGCGCCGGACGCGGTCAGCAACGCTTTGCACCGCTGAACTCTTGGCCGGATAACGTCAGCCTGGATAAGGCTCGCCGCCTGCTGTGGCCAATTAAGCAAAAATACGGACAAAAAATCTCCTGGGCTGACCTCTTTATCCTCGCGGGTAACGTGGCGCTGGAGAACTCCGGCTTCCGCACCTTTGGTTTCGGTGCCGGGCGTGAAGACGTCTGGGAACCGGATCTGGACGTGAACTGGGGCGATGAAAAAGCCTGGCTGACCCACCGTGACCCGGAAGCGCTGGCGAAGCGCCCGCTGGCGGCCACCGAAATGGGTCTGATTTATGTGAACCCGGAAGGGCCAAACGCCAGCGGTGAACCGCTGTCTGCGGCGGCGGCGATCCGCGCTACCTTTGGCAACATGGGCATGAATGACGAAGAGACCGTCGCGCTGATTGCGGGCGGACATACGCTCGGTAAAACGCACGGCGCAGGTGAAGCCACGCACGTGGGCACTGACCCGGAAGCGTCGCCGATTGAAGCGCAGGGCCTGGGCTGGGCCAGCACGCACGGCACCGGTATTGGCGCTGACGCCATCACCTCCGGGCTGGAAGTTATCTGGTCTCAAACCCCGACCCAGTGGAGCAATTACTTCTTCGAGAACCTGTTCAAATACGAATGGGTGCAGACGCGTAGCCCGGCGGGCGCCATTCAGTTTGAAGCCGTGGATGCGCCGGAAATTATGCCTGACCCGTTCGACCCGTCGAAAAAACGCAAGCCAACCATGCTGGTCACCGACCTGACGCTGCGTTTTGATCCGGAATTCGAGAAAATTTCCCGTCGCTTCCTGAACGATCCGCAGGCCTTCAACGAAGCCTTTGCGCGTGCCTGGTTCAAGCTGACCCACCGCGATATGGGGCCAAAAGCGCGGTACATCGGCCCGGAAGTACCGAAAGAAGATCTGATTTGGCAGGATCCGCTGCCGCAGGCGGTGTTCAATCCGTCGAAAGAAGACATTGAAAGCCTGAAAGCGGAAATTGTGGCATCCGGTCTGTCCGTGAGCGAACTGGTTTCGGTTGCCTGGGCGTCGGCTTCAACCTTCCGAGGTGGCGATAAGCGCGGCGGTGCCAACGGCGCGCGTCTGGCACTGGCGCCTCAGCGCGACTGGGATGTGAACGCCGCAGCGGTTCGCGCGTTACCGGCTCTGGAAGCCATCCAGCGCACCACCAACAAAGCTTCACTGGCCGATATCATCGTGCTGGCGGGTGTCGTAGGCGTTGAGCAGGCTGCGAAAGCCGCAGGTGTTTACGTCAACGTACCGTTCACGCCGGGCCGCGTGGATGCGCGTCAGGACCAGACGGACATCGAGATGTTTAACCTGCTCGAACCGGTTGCTGACGGTTTCCGCAACTACCGTGCGCAGGTGGATGTGTCCACTACGGAGTCGCTGCTGATCGACAAAGCCCAGCAGCTGACCCTGACTGCGCCGGAACTGACGGTGCTGATCGGCGGTCTGCGCGTACTGGGTGCAAACTTCGATGGCAGCAAGAATGGCGTGTTTACCAACCGCGAGGGCGTGCTGAGCAACGACTTCTTCGTTAATCTGCTGGATATGAACACCCAGTGGAAAGCGACCGACGACTCAAACGAGCTGTTTGCCGGTAGCGATCGCGCCAGCGGGGAAGTGAAATACACCGCGACCCGCGCCGATCTGGTCTTCGGTTCAAACGCAGTCCTGCGTGCGCTGGCCGAAGTTTACGCCAGCAGTGATGCACACGAGAAGTTCGTTCGTGATTTTGTTGCCGCATGGGCGCGAGTGATGGATTTGGACCGGTTTGATGTGAAGTAACCATTGTGCCGGGTGGCGGCTACGCCTTACCCGGCCTACAAATTAAAGTGCCATGTAGGCCGGGTAAGCGCAGCGCCACCCGGCTTTTTTCGTTACTCCCACTCCTGCAAGAATCGCTGTCCGTACTGGTCCGCCACCAGCAGCGCCGCATAGACCTGATCCGGCGTTACGCCGCCAGGCATGTTGTGAATGGTTTCCCCTTCGGCACAGGACGCCTCCGCGATCAGCCGCATTTTGGCCGGAATATCCTCTTTGATATTCAGCTGCGCCAGCGTGATCGGCAGCCCAACACTGTGGCAAAGCGCGGCGACGGTCTCAATTTCTTCAACCGGCGCGTTCTCCAGTACCAGTTGCGTCAGCGTACCGAATGCGACCTTTTCACCATGGTAGAAATGATGCGCATCCGGCACCGCCGTCATGCCGTTGTGAATGGCATGCGCCGCCGCCAGCCCGCCGCTTTCAAAGCCCACGCCGCTGAGATAGGTGTTGGCTTCGATAATGCGTTCCAGAGCCGGTGTGACCACGTGCTGTTCCGCCGCCAGCATCGCTTTCTCGCCCTCTTCAACCAGCGTGTTGTAGCACAGCTCTGCCATCGCTAACGCTGCCTGCGTGCACTTGCCGCCCGCCATGGTCGTCGCGCCGCTACGTGAGCAGGCACGCGCTTCAAACCAGGTTGCCAGGGCATCGCCAATCCCGGCGGCCAGCAGGCGCGCAGGTGCGCCCGCCACCACTTTGGTATCGACAATCACCATGTTCGGGTTGTGCGGCAGCATCAGGTAGCGATCGAACTCGCCGCTGTCGGTATAAATCACGGAAAGGGCGCTGCACGGCGCATCGGTGGAGGCAATGGTCGGGGCAATGGCCACCGGCACGTCCATAAAGTGGGCCAGCGCTTTGGCAGTATCCAGCGCTTTTCCGCCGCCGATACCCAGCACCGCCAGACAGTCAGTGCTGTCGGCCAGCTTTTTCAGGCGATCGATTTCATTTTGCGAACATTCGCCACCAAATGGTGCAATTTCGGCATGGAGTCCGGCTTTTTTAAAACTCTGGCGCAGGGTTTCTTCAGCAAAACCCAGCACAAATTTATCGCCCACCACCAGCCAGCGATTTGCCAGCGGCTTCAGGTAGTCGCCGAGGCGAGTGAGAACATCTGCGCCCTGGATGTATTTTCCCGGGGATTGAATGACACGGTCCATAACATTACTCCCTTAGTGTTTGAGGTAAATTCTGTCCTGTTCGAGCTGCACTAAGAGTGACTCTACTCCCGGCGTGCCGGTCATTTGTTGCGCTACGTCTAAGGGAAACGTGATTGCCTTACCGGTGGCAAAGATTGAGGGGGAGATCAGGGAAGGGGGAAGATCGAGAAGTGCCCGGCAAGCGTAGCGCTGCCGGGCACTGAGCATTAACCGGTGTTGCGCATACCTGCCGCAACGCCTGCTATCGTTACCATCAGCGCCTGTTCAACGCGCGGATCCGGCTCTTTACCTTCCTCCTCCGCCAGACGCGAACGGTGCAGCAGTTCAGCCTGTAAAACGTTCAGCGGGTCGGTGTAGATGTTACGCAGCTGGATAGACTCGGCGATCCACGGCAGGTCTTCCATCAGGTGGGAGTCATTAGCGATATCCAGCACCACTTTAATATCGCCTTCAAGCAGCTCGCGCAGCTCTTTACCCAGCGCCCACAGCTCTGGTTTCACCAGACGCTGATCGTAGTATTCCGCCAGCCACAGGTCGGCTTTCGAGAAGACCATCTCCAGCATGCCCAGACGGGTAGAGAAGAATGGCCAGTCGCGGCACATGGTTTCCAGTTCGCTCTGCTTTCCGTCTTCCACCACTTTTTGCAGCGCCGCACCGGCACCCAGCCAGGCCGGCAGCATCAGACGGTTTTGCGTCCAGGCGAAGATCCACGGAATGGCGCGCAGGGATTCAACGCCGCCGGTCGGGCGACGCTTGGCCGGGCGCGAACCCAGCGGCAGTTTACCCAGCTCCTGCTCAGGCGTGGCTGAGCGGAAGTAAGGCACAAAGTCTTTGTTTTCACGCACGTAGCCGCGATAGAGGTCGCAGGAGATGTCAGACAGCTCGTCCATGATCCGGCACCAGGACTCTTTTGGCTCCGGCGGCGGCAGCAGGTTGGCTTCCAGGATCGCACTGGTATAGAGCGACAGGCTGCTGATGGTCACTTCCGGCAGGCCGTACTTGAAGCGGATCATCTCACCCTGCTCGGTCACGCGCAGGCCGCCTTTCAGGCTTCCTGGTGGTTGAGAGAGCAGCGCTGCGTGTGCAGGCGCACCGCCACGACCAATGGAGCCGCCGCGTCCGTGGAACAGGGTCAGTTCAATACCGGCTTTTTCGCAGGTTTTGATTAGCGCATCCTGCGCCTGATACTGCGCCCAGGAGGCTGCCATCACGCCCGCATCTTTCGCGGAGTCGGAATAGCCAATCATCACCATCTGTTTGCCCTGAATAAAGCCGCGATACCAGTCGATGTTCAGCAACTGGGTCATCACGTCGTTAGCGTTGTTCAGGTCGTCGAGGGTCTCAAACAGCGGGGCCACTGGCAGGGCATAGTCAATGCCCGCTTCTTTCAGCAGAAGGTGAACGCCCAGCACGTCGGACGGGGTCTTCGCCATGGAGATCACATAGGCGGCCACCGATCCTTTCGGCGCATCCACGATCGCTTTACAGGTGTTGAGTACTTCGCGGGTGTCGTTGCTTGGCTCCCAGTTGCGCGGCAGCAGCGGGCGCTTGGAGTTCAGCTCGCGGATCAGGAACGCCTGTTTGTCGGCTTCTGACCAGCTTTCATAGTCGCCGATGCCGAGGTAGCGGGTCAGCTCGCCCAGTGCTTCGGTATGACGGGTACTTTCCTGACGAACGTCGATACGCACCAGCGGCACGCCGAAACACTTCACGCGGCGCAGGGTGTCGAGCAGTTCGCCGTTGGCAATGATGCCCATCCCACAGGCCTGGAGCGATTTATAGCAGGCGTACAGCGGCTCCCAAAGCTGTTCGTTCTGGCTCAGCAGACCTTCCGGCTTCGGCAGGCGCTGGCCTTTCAGGCGCGCTTCCAGCCAGGCCTGAGTGGCCATCAGCTGACCGCGCAGTTTTTTCATCAGGAAACGGTACGGTTCGCTGGCGCCTTCTTCACCGGCCAGCGCGCGCAGTTCCGGCGTGGCTTCCACCATCGACAGCTCGGAGATCAGCACCTGAATATCTTTCAGGAACAGGTCGGTCGCTTTCCAGCGGCTCAGCAGCAGGACGTGGCGGGTGATTTCCGCCGTCACGTTCGGGTTGCCGTCGCGGTCGCCGCCCATCCAGGAGGTAAAGCGCACCGGAACAAAATCAACCGGCAGGCGGTAGCCCAGGTTCTCTTCCAGCTGTTCGTTCAGCTCGCGCAGGTAGTTGGGGACCCCTTCCCACAGGCTGTTTTCCACCACCGCAAAGCCCCATTTGGCTTCGTCGACCGGGCTTGGGCGATGCTTACGAATTTCATCCGTGTGCCAGGACTGGGCAATCAGCTGGCGCAGACGGCGCATAAGCTGGTTACGTTCGTAGTCGGCAATGTCTTTGTTATCCAGTTGCTTCAGACAGTTGTTCACTTCCACCATTTTGTGGATCAGCGTACGACGGGTGATTTCGGTTGGGTGTGCGGTCAGCACCAGCTCCAGCGAAAGGGATTCTACCGCTTTTTTGATGGTCGCTTCGTTGAGGTCGGGCTGGTCTTTGAGTTTACGAAGGGTGCGGGCAATGACTTCCGGGTTGCTGGCCGCTTCGCCTTTTGGCGAAATGCTGTGGTATTGCTCAGCGGTGTTTGCCAGGTTCAGAAACTGGCTGAAGGCGCGGGCAACGGGCAGCAGCTCATCGTTAGAGAGGTTCTGCAAGGTGGTGAGCAGCTCCTGACGATTGGCCTCGTTACCGGCGCGGGAAGATTTGGACAGCTTGCGGATGGTTTCAACGCGGTCGAGGATGTTCTCCCCCAGTGCGTCTTTGATGGTATCTCCAAGCACTTTGCCGAGCATACTGACATTACTACGCAACGCGGAATATTGTTCGTTCATAAAAACCCAGTCACCCCATCATTTTTGTTTATGCCCATGCGAAAATCTTCTGGACATTATTTTGTCATCTCCCTTTATAAAGCCACGTAAAACCCCCGTCGTCAATTGCTGCGAAAACGGTTCAGCAAACGAATAAATGTGGGCAATTTACGAAATTTAATTCGTATTGCGTCAGATAAGAGATGCTTATGGGAATGTGACGAAGATCATGCGATTTGTTGCCCTCACCCTAACCCTCTCCCACAGAGAGAGGGGACTGTTCGGTGCGTTTTTAATGCCAGCAGAAGTGATGCACAACCTGGGTAATGAGTTCGCGAGTGGGCTTGATGAAGCGGGTTTCGAGATATTCGTCCGGCTGGTGGGCCTGGTTGATGGAGCCAGGGCCCAGAACCAGCGTCGGGCACAGCGTCTGAATAAACGGCGCTTCGGTGCAGTAGTTCACCACGTCGGTTTTCTCGCCGAGCAGTTTTTCCACCACCTGAACCAGTTGATGGTCAGGCGGACATTCGTAGCCTGGAATCGGCGGATGCAGTTCGGAGACCGTCAGACGGCCCGGCCAGCGCTCGCTGACCGGTGCCAGCGCTTCGTTCAGTAAGCCATCCAGATCGCTCAGCGTCATGCCCGGCAGAGGACGGATATCCATATGCAGTTCGCAGCAGGCGCAGATACGGTTGGACGCATCACCGCCGTGCAGGCTGCCGAGGTTTAGCGTCGGATACGGCACGGTGAACGCCTCGTAGTGATAGCGCTCTTTCAGATCGTCGCGCAGGGTCATGATGCGGCCAATCGCGTCATGCATCAGCTCGATGGCGTTCACGCCGCGCGCCGGATCGCTGGAGTGGCCGGACTGTCCGAGCACGCGCACCGCGGTAGAAATATGGCCTTTGTGCGCCCGAATCGGTTGCAGAGAGGTCGGTTCGCCGATGATCGCGCAGTCAGGACGAATCGATGTATTTTCAGAGAAATAACGTGCGCCCGCCATGCTGGTCTCTTCATCGGCGGTCGCCAGAATGTAGAGCGGCTTTTTCAGGGTTGTCACGTCCACGTCACGCAGCGCGTCGAGGATAAAGGCGAAAAAGCCTTTCATGTCGGCGGTGCCCAAACCGTAGAGTTTGTTGTCATGTTCGGTCAGCGTGAACGGATCGCGCGTCCAGCGGCCATCATCAAACGGCACGGTGTCAGTGTGGCCAGCCAGCAGCAGGCCGCCCGCGCCATGTCCGGTACTGGCGAGCAGGTTAAATTTGTGGCGTGTTCCGGGGACGGGCTGAACCTCAACGTTAAACCCAAGATCGCTAAACCAACCCGCCAGCAGATTGATTAAAGACTCATTGCTCTGATCCAGGGCTTCTTCCGTCGCGCTGATGGAGGGTGTGGCAATCAGGGCGCGGTAAATCTCGATAAATGGCGGTAAGTTCATTTTCATTGTTGACACACCTTAGGTCGTGATAGTATCAATATTCATGCAATAAATGTGAATAAAAATACATTATCGTTGAGCATAAAGGAACCCGATGTTGAATACGCTGATTGTAGGCGCTAGCGGTTATGCGGGCGCAGAGCTTGTAAGCTACGTAAATCGCCACCCTCATATGACCATAACCGCTTTGACGGTGTCAGCGCAAAGCAATGATGCCGGAAAGTTAATTTCCGATTTGCATCCACAGCTTAAGGGCGTGGTTGATTTGCCTTTGCAGCCCATGTCTGACATCAGCGAGTTCACCGACGGCGTTGACGTTGTGTTTTTAGCCACGGCGCATGAAGTTAGCCACGACCTGGCACCGCAATTTTTAGCGGCCGGCTGCGTGGTCTTTGATCTCTCCGGCGCGTTTCGCGTTAACGACAGCGCGTTCTACGAAAAATATTATGGTTTCACCCATCAGCACCCGGATCTGCTCGAAAAAGCGGTGTATGGCCTGGCGGAGTGGAGCGCTGACAAACTGAAAGAAGCGGATCTGATTGCCGTGCCGGGCTGCTACCCGACGGCGGCGCAGCTTTCCCTGAAGCCGCTGATCGACGCGGGTCTGCTGGATCTGAATCAGTGGCCGGTGATCAACGCCACCAGTGGCGTGAGCGGCGCCGGGCGCAAAGCGGCGATCTCCAACAGCTTCTGCGAAGTGAGCCTTCAGCCGTATGGCGTGTTTAATCACCGCCATCACCCTGAAATCACCACCCATCTGGGCGCGGACGTGATTTTCACCCCGCACCTCGGCAGCTTCCCGCGTGGGATCCTCGAAACCATTACCTGCCGCCTGAAACCGGGTGTGACCAAAGAACAGGTGAGCGAGGTCTTCACGCAGGCGTATGCGGATAAACCGCTGGTGCGCCTGTATGACAAAGGCGTGCCGGCGTTGAAAAACGTGGTTGGCCTGCCGTTCTGCGACATCGGCTTTGCCGTGCAGGGCGAGCATCTGATTGTGGTCGCCGCAGAAGATAACTTACTCAAAGGCGCTGCCGCACAGGCAATGCAGTGTGCAAATATTCGTTTCGGCTTCCCTGAAACGCAGGCTCTTATTTAAGGTGTGATGATGAATCCATTAATTATCAAACTCGGTGGTGTACTGCTGGACAGCGAAGAAGCGCTGGAGCGCCTGTTTACCGCACTGGTGAACTATCGCGAATCACACCAACGTCCGCTGGTGATTGTGCATGGCGGCGGCTGCGTGGTGGATGAGCTGATGAAAGGGCTCAACCTGCCGGTGAAAAAGAAAAATGGCCTGCGCGTGACGCCAGCGGACCAGATTGACATCATTACCGGCGCGCTGGCGGGAACGGCGAACAAAACGCTGCTGGCGTGGGCGAAGAAACACCATATCGCCTCCGTTGGCCTCTGTCTGGGCGATGGAGATAGCGTAAAAGTGACCCAGCTCGACGAAGAGCTTGGCCATGTTGGACTGGCGCAGCCAGGTTCGCCTGAGCTGATTAACACCCTGCTGGAAGGCGGTTTCCTGCCGGTGGTGAGCTCAATCGGCGTGACCGAAGAGGGCGAACTGATGAACGTCAATGCGGACCAGGCGGCGACGGCGCTGGCGGCAACGCTGGGCGCAGACCTGATCCTGCTCTCCGACGTGAGCGGCATTCTGGACGGCAAAGGCCAGCGCATTGCGGAAATGACCGCCGCAAAAGCCGAGCAGCTGATCGATCAGGGCATTATCACCGACGGCATGATCGTTAAAGTTAACGCCGCGCTGGATGCGGCCCGCACGCTGGGCCGCCCGGTGGATATCGCCTCCTGGCGTCACGCAGAGCAGCTTCCGGCGCTGTTTAACGGCACGCCGATTGGCACGCGTATTCTGGCTTAAGATTCTGTGCCGGATGGCGCTTCGCTTATCCGGCCTACGTGAATTTTGTAGGCCCGGTAAGCGCAGCGCCACCGGGCAAAAATATCATCATTAAGGAAATTCGTTATGGCACTTTGGGGTGGGCGTTTTACACAGGCAGCGGATCAGCGGTTCAAACAGTTCAACGACTCTTTGCGCTTCGACTACCGCCTGGCCGAACAGGATATTGTCGGCTCTGTGGCCTGGTCCAAAGCGCTGGTGACCGTTGGCGTGCTGACCGCAGACGAACAGCAGCAGCTGGAAGAGGCGCTGAACAACCTGCTGGAAGAGGTGCGTCTGGATCCGGAGCAAATCCTCCAGAGCGATGCCGAAGATATTCACAGCTGGGTGGAAGGCAAACTGATCGACAAAGTCGGCCAGTTGGGTAAAAAGCTCCATACCGGGCGTAGCCGTAATGACCAGGTGGCGACCGACCTGAAGCTGTGGTGCAAAGAGACCGTCGGCGAACTGCTGGCGGCGAATCGTCAGTTGCAGAGCGCGCTGGTGGACACCGCGCAGAGCAATCAGGATGCGGTGATGCCGGGTTATACCCACCTGCAACGCGCGCAACCAGTGACGTTCGCGCACTGGTGTCTGGCCTACGTTGAGATGCTGGCGCGTGATGAGAGCCGTTTACAGGATACCTTAAAGCGTCTGGACGTCAGCCCGCTGGGCAGCGGCGCGCTGGCTGGTACGGCGTATGAAATCGACCGTGAGCAGCTGGCAGGCTGGCTGGGCTTTGCCTCCGCCACCCGCAACAGCCTGGACAGCGTCTCTGACCGTGACCACGTGCTGGAGCTGCTCTCGAATGCCTCTATCGGGATGGTGCACCTGTCGCGCTTTGCCGAAGACCTGATCTTCTTTAACTCTGGCGAAGCCGGGTTTGTAGAGCTGTCCGACCGCGTGACGTCCGGCTCCTCCCTGATGCCGCAGAAGAAAAACCCGGATGCGCTGGAGCTGATCCGCGGTAAGTGTGGCCGTGTGCAGGGCGCGCTGACCGGTATGATGATGACCCTGAAAGGGCTGCCGCTGGCATACAACAAAGATATGCAGGAAGACAAAGAGGGGCTGTTCGACGCGCTCGACACCTGGCTGGACTGTCTGCATATGGGCGCGCTGGTGCTGGACGGCATTCAGGTGAAACGTCCGCGCTGCCAGGAAGCGGCGCAGCAGGGGTATGCTAACTCTACCGAGCTGGCGGACTACCTGGTGGCGAAAGGCGTACCGTTCCGCGAGGCGCACCATATTGTGGGTGAAGCGGTGGTGGAAGCGATTCGTCAGGGTAAAGCCCTTGAAGAGCTGGCGCTTGCCGACCTGCAAAAATTCAGCGCGGTTATCGGGGATGATGTCTACCCGATTCTGGCCCTGCAATCCTGCCTGGATAAGCGTGCAGCGAAAGGTGGCGTGTCGCCGAAGCAGATAGCGCAGGCGATTGCGGATGCGAAAAACCGGTTGGTTTGAATAGTGCGGGCTGGTGCCCTCACCCCGGCCCTCTCCCACAGGGAGAGGGAGAAAAACGGAGCCTGGCTTAGTGCTGGGCTTTTTTTTACGCAAAAAAAAGCGGACCACGGGGTCCGCAAAAGTTCACGTTGGCTTTAGTTTTTCGAGTTTTGAGAGAAACTCGCTGACGGTGCGGGGACGTCAAGGGTCAAACACGTGCCGCCTCGTCTATGTGATGTATTATTCAACAGAATGCTTGATAGGGATAATCGTTCGTTGCTATGCTATCTATCGCCATGAACTATCGTGGCGACGGAGGATGAATAATGAATATTCGTGATCTTGAATACCTGGTAGCGTTAGCTGAGCATCGCCATTTTCGCCGCGCGGCAGACTCCTGCCACGTCAGCCAGCCAACGCTGAGCGGTCAGATCCGCAAGCTGGAAGATGAGCTGGGCGTGATGCTGCTGGAGCGCACCAGTCGTAAGGTACTGTTCACGCAGGCAGGTCTGCTGCTGGTGGATCAGGCGCGCACCGTACTGCGCGAGGTCAAAGTGCTCAAGGAAATGGCAAGCCAGCAGGGGGAAGCGATGTCCGGCCCGCTGCATATTGGCCTGATCCCAACCGTTGGCCCGTACCTGTTGCCGCAAATCATTCCGATGCTGCACCAGACGTTCCCGAAACTCGAAATGTACCTGCATGAAGCGCAAACCCATCAGCTGTTGGCGCAGTTAGACAGCGGCAAGCTCGACTGCGCGATCCTGGCGCTGGTCAAAGAGAGTGAAGCGTTTATTGAAGTACCGCTGTTCGATGAGCCGATGATGCTGGCGATCTATGAAGATCACCCGTGGGCGAACCGCGATCGCGTGCCGATGGCCGATCTGGCCGGTGAAAAACTGCTGATGCTGGAAGATGGCCACTGTCTGCGCGATCAGGCGATGGGCTTCTGCTTCGAAGCGGGTGCCGATGAAGATACCCATTTCCGCGCAACCAGCCTGGAAACGCTGCGTAATATGGTGGCGGCGGGAAGCGGTATTACGCTGCTGCCGGCGCTGGCGGTGCCGCACGAGCGTAAACGTGATGGCGTGGTCTATCTGCCCTGTATTAAGCCGGAGCCGCGTCGCACCATTGGTCTGGTTTATCGTCCGGGGTCACCGCTGCGCAGCCGCTATGAGCAGCTGGCAGAGGCCATCCGGGGTGCGATGGATGGCCATTTCGACAGCGCGTTAAAACAGGCGGTTTAAGCCGTTCAGCGCAGCTACCCGATAAGCTTCCGCCATGGTCGGGTAGTTAAAGGTGGTGTTAACGAAGTACTCAATGGTGTTGCCACCACCTTTTTGCTCCATGATCGCCTGGCCGATATGAATGATTTCCGCCGCGCGTTCACCGAAGCAGTGAATACCGAGGATCTCTTTCGTCTCGCGATGGAACAGGATCTTAAGCGTACCTACGCTCATCCCCACGATTTGCGCCCGCGCCAGATGTTTAAACTGGGCACGACCCACCTCGTAAGGCACCTTCATGGCCGTCAGTTGCTGCTCGGTTTTGCCGACAGAACTGATTTCCGGAATGGTGTAGATGCCCGTCGGGATATCTTCAATCAGATGCGCCGTCGCTTCACCTTTCACCAGCGCCTGTGCGGCAATGCGGCCCTGATCGTACGCGGCGGAGGCCAGGCTTGGGTAACCAATCACGTCGCCCACCGCGTAAACGTGCGGCAGCGCAGTCTGATACATGCTGTTGACCTTGAGCTGACCGCGGCTGTCGGTTTCAAGCCCGATATTCTCCAGCTGCAATGAATCCGTGTTGCCGGTACGGCCGTTGGCGTACAGCAGGCAGTCCGCCTTCAGCTTCTTACCAGATTTCAGGTGCATGATCACACCGTCGTCGCAGCCTTCGATTTTCTCGTACTCTTCGTTGTGGCGAATCACCACGCCGCTGTTCCAGAAGTGGTAGGAGAGGGAATCTGACATCTCCTGATCGAGGAACGCCAGCAGGCGGTCGCGGGTGTTGATCAGATCAACTTTGACCTCCATTCCCCTGAAAATCGACGCATATTCGCAGCCAATCACGCCCGCGCCGTAGATGATCACATGGCGTGGCTCGTGGTGCAGGCTGAGGATGGAGTCGCTGTCGTAAATGCGCGGGTGCGAGAAATCCACGTCTGCCGGATGGTAAGGACGGGAGCCGCAGGCGATCACAAATTTTTCAGCGGTGAGCGTCTCAACCGAACCGTCGTGGCACTCCAGCGCCAGGGTGTGTTCATCCACAAAATGCGCGTTCCCTTGCAGAATTTCACAGTGGTTGCGCTCATAGAAACCCTGACGCATGCGCGTCTGCTGGTTAATGACCGTGTCTGCGTGATTCAGGATATCGGCAAAGGAGGAGCGAAGAAGTCGGGAGTGGTCGCTGTAAAGAGGGTTCTGGTTAAATTCGATAATGCGGCTAACGGCGTGGCGGAGGGCTTTCGAAGGGATGGTGCCCCAGTGGGTGCAACCGCCGCCGACGTTATGGTAGCGCTCAATAACCGCTACTCTGGCTCCCTGTTTTACCAGACCCATAGCAGCACCTTCGCCGCCGGGGCCGGAACCAATAACTATTGCGTCGTAATCGTAGGAATGTGGCATGGCAAGGCTTACCTGTTCTTATACATAAAAGCAACAGAATCATAACATCATTGCCAGGGTAACCCAATTATCGTTGTGCTTTTTTCGGGCAGTGGAGCACAAACCGCCCGTAAACAATCATTCACAAAGCCAGGTAAACAGATTAATTTTATTCTCTGGTATAGTGCCAACGGGCCTTTGGAAGGATTCAACTATCGTGATGGGCGTAAGAGCACAACAAAAAGAGAAAACCCGGCGTTCGCTGGTGGAAGCCGCATTCAGTCAACTGAGTGCTGAGCGGAGTTTTGCCAGTTTGAGCCTGCGTGAAGTGGCGCGCGAGGCCGGGATTGCGCCAACGTCCTTCTATCGTCATTTCCGTGATGTGGATGAACTGGGCCTGACCATGGTCGACGAGAGCGGTTTGATGCTGCGCCAGCTTATGCGTCAGGCGCGTCAGCGTATCGCCAAAGGCGGCAGCGTGATCCGCACCTCCGTGTCGACATTTATGGAATTTATCGGCAATAACCCTAACGCGTTTCGCCTGCTGTTGCGTGAGCGTTCCGGAACGTCAGCCGCGTTTCGTGCCGCCGTCGCGCGTGAAATTCAGCATTTCATCGCGGAACTTGCCGACTATCTTGAACTCGAAAACCATATGCCGCGTGCGTTTACTGAAGCACAGGCCGAGGCGATGGTGACGATTGTTTTCAGCGCGGGTGCCGAAGCGCTGGATGTCAGCATTGAACAACGTAAGCAACTCGAAGAGCGACTGGTATTGCAGCTGCGGATGATTTCTAAAGGTGCGTACTACTGGTATCGCCGTGAACAAGAGAAGTTGGCACATCAAAACGATGAGTGAAGGTGAGTAATGAAACAGTCAGGTCAGGATAAAGGAACGCTGTTGCTGGCATTGATCGCTGGCTTATCCATTAATGGTACGTTTGCGGCGGTTTTTAGCTCAATTGTACCGTTCTCGATTTTCCCGATTATCGCGCTGGTGCTGACGGTGTACTGCCTGCATCAACGTTATCTGAACCGCACCATGCCGGTTGGGTTACCGGGACTGGCCGCAGCCTGTTTTATTCTGGGTGTACTGTTGTACAGCACCGTGGTGCGCGCAGAGTATCCGGATATTGGCTCTAACTTCCTGCCTGCGGTACTGTCTGTGGCGCTGGTGTTCTGGATTGGCTCGCGCATGCGTAGCCGCAAGAGCCAGTTACCGGAGTAATGAATTATTTGTAGGGCAGGTAAGCGAAGCGCCATCTGCCAAAAAATGCCGGATGGCGCTACGCTTATCCGGCCTACAGATCACCGTGCGGTAAGTAAAACGCCGCACTCCATATGGTGCGTATACGGGAACTGATCGAACAGCGCCAGACGTTCAACCTTGTGCGTCTGGCTTAATGTTTCCAGATTCTTGCACAGCGTCTCCGGGTTACAGGAGATGTACAAAATACGCGGGTACGCCTGCACCATCTTCTCGGTTTCGCTGTCCAGGCCACTGCGCGGCGGATCGACAAAAATTGTCTCACACTGGTAGCTCTTCAAATCAATCCCTTGCAGGCGGTTAAACTCGCGTACGCCGTTCATCGCCTGGGTAAATTCTTCTGCCGCCATACGAATAATTTGTACGTTATCAATATGGTTAGCGGCGATGTTGTACTGCGCGGCGGCCACCGACGGTTTGGCGATTTCCGTCGCCAGCACGCGCTCGAAATTACGCGCCAGCGCCAGCGAGAAGTTGCCGTTACCGCAGTAGAGCTCCAGCAGATCGCCCTTAGACCCTTCTGTCGCCTTCAGCGCCCACTCCAGCATCTGCACGTTCATGGCGGCGTTCGGCTGGGTGAAGCTGTTCTCTACCTGACGGTAAACCATCTCTTTACCTGCTACCGGCAGACGCTCGTCGATGTAATCCTGGTCCAGCATGATTTTGGTTTTGGTCGCGCGGCCAATCAGGTGCACGTTGATGTTCTGTGCGCGCAGCGCATCGCGCAGGGCTTCTGCCTGCTCGCGCCACTCGTCGGTCAGCGCTTTGTGATAGAGCAGAGAAACAATGGCCTGATTGCTTTGAGTGGTCAGGTAGTCAATCTGGAACAGCTTGTTGCGCAGCACCGGATTATTGCGTACACCGTCGATCATTAGCGTCATCAGCTGGTTGATGAGCTCACTCGCCGCCGGAAAACTGTCTACGCGAATGCGGGATTTCGTCTGCTGATCGAAAATGATGTGGTACAGGTCATCGCCATCGTGCCAGATGCGGAACTCAGCGCGCATACGGTAGTGGCTGACCGGAGAACGAAACACCTCGGGAACCGGCGCGTTGAAAG
This sequence comes from Enterobacter cloacae complex sp. SHL018, assembly GCF_049237905.1. Lineage (NCBI taxonomy): Bacteria > Pseudomonadati > Pseudomonadota > Gammaproteobacteria > Enterobacterales > Enterobacteriaceae > Enterobacter > Enterobacter cloacae complex sp. SHL018. The sequence goes on along the minus strand of NZ_JBMKJE010000007.1, from coordinate 3,561 downwards.
GCGTCATCATACTTTGCAGGCGGACAACTTTTTCTGCCAGCTGTGCGTCGTACTGTTCTGTCGGGAGGTGTTCGGGGGTCATGATGCGTCCTGAGTGATAAAGAATTACGCGGGGATTGTAGGGATTGTGCAGTGGATGTCCAGATTTAATGGCTAATAGCTATCTGGACATCTATACGTGTCTAATTGTAGCATTCTGTTTCCGGTCTCCTGAGAGTGAAAAGGGAATTCAGTGCAAATCTGGAGCTGACGCGCAGCGGTAAAGACTGGCGGGATGAGAGTTGTAGACACTGTGAAAATGGGAAGTCTTCATCCGTATAACGCCACCCAGCCCGAAGACCTGCCGGGATCACGTCGCATTTGGTTTCATCATCGCGTGCTATCGATGAGGCCTGCGGCATCCTTCTTATATTGTGGATGCTTTAACAATGATTAAAAAAGTATCGCTGTTGACGGCGTTTTCCGTCACGGCATTTTCGGGCTGGGCGCAGGAAAGCGCCGACTCGTTGGTGGTGACAGCAAACCGTTTCGAACAACCAGCAAAAACCGTTCTGGCTCCGACCTCCGTCGTGACCCGTGAGGATATTGAACGCTGGCAGGCAACGAGTGTTGTGGAAATCATGTCACGCCTGCCGGGTGTGGACATCGCACAAAGCGGCGGGATGGGGTCAACCTCTTCAACGTTTATTCGCGGTACGGAATCCCGCCATGTTCTGGTACTGATTGATGGTATCCCCCTGAATAATGCCGGGATCAGCAATGTTCCCGATTTAAGCCAAATTCCGACGTCGCTGATTCAGCGTATTGAGTACATTCGCGGCCCACGTTCGGCGCTGTATGGCTCCGACGCGATTGGCGGTGTGATTAACATCATTACCGGGCGCGACAAGCCGGGTGCAGAAATTTCTGCGGGTGTCGGTTCAAAGGGGTATCAAAACTATAACGGTGCCTTCCAGCAGGTGTTCGATAAAACCAAAATCACCATGGCCGGTGATTATACCTATACCCGTGGTTTTGATATTGCCGCAAAAGATGCCCCGCGCCAGCCAGACCGCGATGGTTTTATGAGTAAATCGCTATTTGGCTCGGTGGAGCAGCAGTTTACCGACAGCGTCAGTGGGTTCTTCCGTGGCTTTGGCTACGATAACCGCTCCGCGTATGACGGTTACGATCACTATGGTGCGACCGGCATTGATGGGCGGCCGGACACGCGTCAGGTTTACAGCCAGAATTGGGACACCGGGTTGCGCTATAACCAGGGTATTTTCCAGTCACAGCTGGTGGCAGGGTATGGCCGTAGCAAAGATCAGAACTATGATCCGAAAAAAGGCCGCTACGCTGACTCCGCAACCATGGATGACGTGAAGCAGTACACCACCCAGTGGCTGAATACGGTTGAAGTGGGTCACGGCAATATCGGCGCGGGTCTGGACTGGCAGAAGCAGAAAACCCAGGCGGGTACGGGCTATCTGGAAAAAGGTTACGAACAACGTAATACCGGCGTGTTCCTTTCGGCGATGCAGCAGTTCAACAGCGTGACGCTGGAAGCGGCGGCGCGTAATGACGATAACTCTAATTTTGGCAATCACGCCACCTGGCAGACCAGCGCCGCATGGGAGTTCATCGAGGGGTATCGCATCATCGGTTCTTACGGTACAGCGTATAAAGCACCGACCATGAGCCAGATCCACAGTAAAGATTACGGTAATCCGGATCTGAAGCCAGAAGAGAGTAAGCAGTGGGAAGGCGGCTTTGAAGGTCTGACGGGGCCGGTAAACTGGCGTGTGACGGGCTATCGTAATGATATCGATAACCTCATTAATAGCGACCCGCGGACTTACCGTTATTACAACGTCGATGAAGCCCGTATTAAAGGAATCGAGGCGACGGCCCAGTTCGACACTGGCCCGGTAGGGCATCAGATTTCTTACGACTACGTCGACCCGCGTAATGCGAAAACTAACGAAGTCCTGGCTCGTCGCTCAAAGCAACAGGTTAAGTATCAGCTTGACTGGCAGGTGTGGGATCTCGACTGGAATCTGGCGTACCGTTATCTGGGCACTCGCTATGATGTTGCCGTTGATCCGAATACCTATGCAACAGAACGCGTGAAAATGGGCGGCGTCAGCCTGTGGGACGTCGCGGTTTCATATCCTGTCACCTCTCATCTCACAGTTCGTGGTAAAATAGCCAACCTGTTCGATAAAGATTACGAGACAGTTTATGGCTACCAAACTGCAGGACGGGAATACACCTTGTCTGGCAGCTACACCTTCTGATCCGCGTCCCACCGTGCTGGTGTTTGATTCCGGCGTCGGTGGGCTGTCGGTCTATGATGAGATTCGGCAGCTCCTGCCGGATCTCCATTACATCTACGCCTTCGATAACGTCGCGTTCCCGTATGGGGAAAAGAGTGAAGACTTTATTGTTGAACGTGTGGTTGAAATCGTCACCGCGGTACAAAAGCGTTATCCCCTGGCGCTGGCGGTCATTGCCTGTAATACGGCAAGCACGGTCTCTCTTCCTGCCCTGCGCGAAAAATTCCCGTTCCCGGTTGTGGGCGTTGTTCCGGCAATCAAACCTGCGGCGCGTCTGACGGCGAACGGCATTGTGGGGTTGCTGGCTACGCGCGGTACGGTAAAACGTCCTTATACGCGTGAGCTTATAGAGCGCTTTGCCAATGAATGCCAGATCGCCATGCTCGGCTCCGCGGAGCTGGTGGAAATGGCGGAAGCAAAACTGCACGGCGAGACGGTATCGCTTGAAGAGCTGCGCCGTATTCTGCGTCCATGGCTGCGGATGCAGGAACCACCGGATACGGTTGTTCTCGGCTGCACCCATTTCCCGCTATTACAGGAAGAGCTGTTAAAGGTTCTGCCTGAAGGGACCCGGCTGGTGGATTCCGGTGCTGCAATTGCGCGTCGGACGGCCTGGCTGCTGGAACACGAGGCGCCGGATGCGAAATCAGCGGATGCGAACATCGCTTTCTGTATGGCGATAACAAAAGAAACCGAACAACTTTTGCCCGTTTTACGTCGTTATGGCTTCGAAACGCTCGAAAAACTGGCGCTGTAGCACGGTTTTGAGCAAAAAAGAGACGGTTGAACGTTTTTTTTCAAAGAGGGGTTGTCAACGTCGGAGAACTCCCTATAATGCGCCTCCACTGACACGGAACAACGGCTTACAAGCCGCCGGGACAGCGGGGTTCAGAGATGAACACCAACAGAGAAAAGTGAAAATAATTGCTTGACTCTGAATGAGGAAAACGTAATATACGGGACCTCGCAACGATGAGCTGAAAGCCGCGTTGCAACTGCTCTTTAACAATTTATCAGACAATCTGTGTGGGCACTCAAAGTGACATGGATTCTTAATGTCTTCGGACACTAAATGAATACCAAGTCTCTGAGTGAACACGTAATTCATTACGAAGTTTAATTCACGAGCATCAAACTTAAATTGAAGAGTTTGATCATGGCTCAGATTGAACGCTGGCGGCAGGCCTAACACATGCAAGTCGAACGGTAACAGGAAGCAGCTTGCTGCTTCGCTGACGAGTGG
>NZ_JBMKJE010000006.1:0-231829 GCF_049237905.1 Enterobacter cloacae complex sp. SHL018 | reverse complement strand
TGGTCCCACCTGACCCCATGCCGAACTCAGAAGTGAAACGCCGTAGCGCCGATGGTAGTGTGGGGTCTCCCCATGTGAGAGTAGGGAACTGCCAGGCATCAATCAAGTGAAGAGGCCATCCGGAAGGATGGCCTTTTTGCGTTTCTGCACCTGCTTCCTTTCCATAAACAAATCACCTATCCCCCCATATATACGGTAAACTATCCCGGTTTTTGCATCAGGATAGCGTCTATGAATCACTCCCTTAAGCCCTGGAATACCTTTGGTATTCAACGGAATGCTAATCAAATTGTACGTGCCGACAGTGCTCAGCAGTTGCTGAATGCATGGCAAAACGCAACAGAAAACGGTGAACCCGTACTTATTCTGGGCGAAGGAAGTAATGTCCTGTTTCTCGATGATTTTGCGGGGACGGTAATCGTCAATCGCATCATGGGGATTGAGCGTAAAGAGAGCGCTGACAGCTGGCATTTACACGTGGGTGCTGGCGAGAACTGGCACCATCTGGTGCAATATACCCTTGAAAAAGGGATGCCAGGGCTGGAAAACCTGGCTCTGATCCCGGGCTGTGCAGGATCATCTCCTATTCAAAACATCGGTGCCTACGGCATCGAACTGAAACACGTCTGCGAATATGTCGACTGCATCGAACTCGCGACCGGAACGGCGAAGCGCCTGACCGCAGAGCAGTGCCGCTTTGGCTATCGCGACAGCATTTTCAAGCACGACTATCAGGATCGTTTCGTCATTGTGGCCGTTGGCCTGCGCCTGGCGAAAGCCTGGAAACCCGTTCTGACTTACGGCGATCTGACCCGTCTCGACCCGGCTACTGTCACACCGCGTGAGGTATTTGATTCCGTTTGCCACATGCGAATGACCAAGCTCCCGGACCCGAAAGTAAACGGAAATGCGGGTAGTTTCTTCAAAAACCCGGTGATCAGCAGCGAAAATGCAAAAGCGTTTCTCGCCGGCTGGCCAACGGCCCCGCATTATCCTCAGGCGGATGGTAGCGTGAAGCTGGCCGCAGGCTGGCTTATCGATCAGTGTGAATTAAAAGGTACGACTCTTGGTGGCGCTGCTGTTCATCGTCAGCAGGCGCTGGTACTGATCAACCAGTCCAACGCGACAAGTGAGGATGTCGTCAACCTGGCGCATCATGTTCGCCAGCGCGTGGGCGAAAAATTCAACGTCTGGCTGGAGCCTGAAGTTCGCTTTATTGGCCGAACGGGCGAAGTGAATGCCGTGGAGACCATTGCGTGAAGGACAATACTATTCCGTTAACTCTCATCGGTATCCTTGCCGATGGCGAGTTTCATTCTGGCGAGCAGCTGGGCGAACAGCTGGGCATGAGCCGTGCTGCGATCAATAAGCATATTCAAACGCTCCGCGACTGGGGCGTGGATGTGTTTACGGTGCCGGGAAAAGGCTACAGCCTGCCGGAACCGATCCAGTTACTGAATGAAGAGGTCATCCGCAGCCAGATTGGGCACGGTAACGTCGCGGTATTGCCGGTCATTGATTCGACGAACCAGTATCTGCTGGATCGCCTGAGCGAGCTGAAATCCGGTGATGCCTGCGTTGCCGAGTACCAACAGGCAGGACGTGGCCGCCGGGGGCGTAAGTGGTTCTCACCATTTGGCGCCAACCTCTACCTTTCCATGTACTGGCGGCTTGAACAGGGGCCAGCTGCGGCCATCGGGCTGAGCCTGGTCATCGGCATTGTGATGGCAGAGGTGCTGCACGATCTGGGTGCCGATCAGGTGCGGGTAAAATGGCCCAACGATCTGTATCTCAACGATCGAAAGCTGGCGGGGATCCTGGTTGAACTGACGGGAAAAACAGGCGATGCCGCACAGATCGTCATTGGGGCGGGACTGAACATGGTGATGCGAAACGTGCAGAACGATGTCGTGAACCAGGCCTGGACCAACTTGCAGGAAGCGGGGATCACCATCGATCGCAATACGCTTGCCGTCCGCATGATCAATGAGTTGCGTAGTTCGCTGACGCTCTTTGAACAAGAGGGGTTAGCGCCATTCCTGTCCCGCTGGGAAAAACTGGATAACTTTATTAACCGACCGGTGAAGCTGCTGATTGGGGATAAAGAGATTTACGGCACATCACGCGGCATTGACGCGCAGGGCGCGTTGCTTCTTGAACAGGATGGCGTGATTAAGCCCTGGGTGGGCGGTGAAATTTCGTTACGAAGTGCGGAGTAACCCTCTCCCCACAGGGGAGAGGGGGTAGCAGGTCATCACTGCGGATACGGCACCCAATCCCCGGCATTCAGTCGGACATAAGGCTTATTCTGATACTGGATCACCACCGCATTGGCGTTTTCCGATACCTCCGCCGTCTGCGGCAGCCCGCTGGTGAGTTGATCCCAGTTCACGCTATCTTCCACAAACAGCTTACCGTCTACAGCGCGAGCAACCAGTTCCGAGATAGCCAGATAGCTGCTTGGCTGGGTGATTTCAATGGGCGCTCCCTGATGCGGCGCCTTCATGCCAAAGAACTTAATCCCGGCCGGAACGTTAGTGATGGACGGGCTTGGGATATCGCGCAGACCAGACACCTGCATCCTGTCGCCTTTCAGCGCCCCTCCGTGTTCTGGTACTACCACCACCATCACTTTGCGACCTGATTTTTCCAGCTCGTTGAAGAACGCGTTCAGCTCGTCAAAGAACTTCTGAGCACGGGCCTTATAATCGGCCGTTTTACTCACGCCGGGATAATGGTTCCCGTCGTGCAGCGGCAGCGTGTTATAGAACGTCGCACTACGTGTCCCTTCCTCTTTGCCGACGGTATCTAACCAGCGCTGAAGCACGGCGGTATCGTCATACACTGGCGAGCCATCAAAGCCCAGCAACGTTACCGGCAGCCCTTTCTGGTCCATCAGCGGGGCCTGCATACCACCCTGTTCACGCACTTCTTTCAGGAAGTTACCGAACTGACCGTTATGGCCCATCATCAGGTGCTGGGTAAAGCCCAGTTTTGCGAGGTTATCAAACAGATAACACTGGTTAGCTGCCGGCTGGTAGAGGTTCTTATGCGAAGGCTGTCCGCAGCTGGCGCGCAGCAGGCGGATAGCCGCCGGGCCGCTGTACGACGTGGCCGAGTTGAAGTCCTTAAACTGAATATCGAAATGCGACCACAGCGGGTGCGACATCAAACCAGCCGCGTCAACGTCAGCCCAGGACAGAGAACAGATGTTAATGACCAGCAGCTCAAACGGCTGAGCATCGGCAGGCAGCGCGTCCGGGAATTTCGTCTGACGCTTATCTTCCGCAGCGTAAAAACTGGAGAGCCACGCGTTCAGGTTAGTGGATGTCGGCGGTGCAGTCTGCGCAGGAATATCCCCAACCACAGGCGTATCCCCTGCTGTCGCAACGGTCGCGGCGGCGGAACCGCCCGTGGTGGTCACGGTTGTCGTCGGCTGACCGGCTGGCCACAGCGAGAAGCTCGGGCCCGTCAGCGTCAGGACGTTAAGCCAGATCATAATCGCGACGACAAACACCGTCACCCGGATCCACTGAGACAGGAACAGCCAGGCAACCAGCAGGACAAATACCGCGCCAATCATCTGCCAGTTAATAAAGCGCTCAACCAGATCGAGCATATAGTCCGCACTGAAACCTGCGACCTGGGAGCCCTGGCTCATGATGCTTTCAGGGCCGGGCAGCCAGGTATCATGCCAGAACAGGGCGAAACCGATGGGGATAGCGACCCAGTGACGTATACGGTGCAGCCTGAAGTTCGGGATTGGCATCAGCAGGAATGCCATAAACACCAGGTTAAGCAGAGGGTGGAAATTAAGATAGCCTGCCCACAGCAGACCAAACTTCACCAGAAAGTAGAAATTCCAGCCGGACAGGCCGCGCCAGTATTGCCAGAGTGGCGATGGCGCCGAAGAGGTATAGGTAGAATTAGTCATGTTTTCGGTTTGCCTTGACGTTCGGAGCGCGAGTCAGTGTTCCGGCGGGTTTAATATAGCGAGGTTTGACGAACAGTAATCTGACCGTATCGCGAATACGGCGCAGGGAATGGCGTGCATAGTAGCCAAGCGGCAAAAAAATCAGCGCGCACAGAACAACCAGTTGGATGATATCGCTGATATTCATAATGGCGCGCTCTCCTTGTTCTCATCCAGTAAGCGTAGCGGCTCAGGTACCCGACGCCAGACATGCCCGTCATGTTTCGCATTGAGTACCGGTTTGGCACCGCTGGTGACAGGCAACGGTTTGGCCCACTTTTCGGGTGGCAGGGCACGCATCTGGACAAGCTCAGCCGCGATCAGGTTATCTTCAAACCAGACCATACGGTTCGAGAAGATATCCGCGGTAGGAAGCGGGAAGATATGGTTAAGCGCAGTATCCAGATCGTTCACCCGGCAGAAGGAGAGGAACAGCACCAGGCGGTTATCGCCAATGGTCATGATGTCCCCGATACGGTTAGGGCGGCACAGAGTGAGCGCCTGCTCAACGCGAATACCCGGCACGGGGCGCAGGGCAACCATCACCCCTTTTCCGTCTGCCGGTAACAGCGTATTGCTCATCATGTTGCCCACCGCATCGCAGAAGGTGTCCCATTTCTGGTAGCCGCGCAGTTTCATCGGCTGCGTCATTGAAAGCAGGGTGCTGATATCTTCCGGAACATGTCGATTAAACTGCTGGCCCTGGATGCTTTCGATCAGCGTCAGACAGCGCGACAGGGGAGCATTCCACGGGATGACCATATTCGCGCCGCAGCCCAGTAATAAGCGCTCATCGGTGGCGCGCAGGCTGGTATTATTTTCACGCACCACAATTTTTAACGCACTGCCGCGCTGGCGACGTAATGTGTGTATGTGCCTTGCCAGCGTGTCGATTTGGTTATTCTGGATCAACGAGAAGATAATGGTCGCCGCCTGCGTGGTGCGCGCCTCATCAAATAAGGCTTCATTGGTATCGAACAGTGACCAGTACTCAGACAGTGCAGGCGCACCTTCCAGTACCGCAATATGGCTCAGAACGCGTTTTTCATCACTGCGTGGCTGAACTACTGTTTCTTCTTGTTGAGCAAGATGCCACTCATCCCCGACATGTTTGAGGGTAAGTTGTTGTCGGGAGCTCACCCCTTTTTCATTGCACCAGAAAGCCACGTCGTAAAGATGGCTGTCGGTCTGGACACGAATACTGGCCAGGCCATAGAGGGAACGGTATTCACTCATTAAAAGTGAAAAAAGCTTGTCATTATTACTGCCTGGGTTAACAACCAATAAGGTGCAATTTTGATTTTTTGCCCATCTGTTGATTCTTTCCAGCCATTTCAGCAGTTTTTCAGACGGGATATTTTGCAGGCCGTTATTAGAGCATTTTAGAATCAGTAAATAGTGTTCGGGAACAATAGAACACTGAATATCGCGGGGTAAAAAGTATAGACTGTCAGCCTCCGCAGGCATGGAAAATAATCGTACTGTCTGGGGCCCACGGTCACTGTCGAGCCTGATGATTGACTTCGGCTCTTCGCCCATCGTAATGACGGCCACGCGGGAATCCTTCCCCTGCGCCGCTATCGTCTGGTTTACCAGACTGATGGCATCTTCATTACGATCCGTATTAACCCACCAGACTCCTCCGACTGGCATGTGGCGCAATTCGTCCCATAATGACTGGATGCCAATAGAAAATATGGAGTCCACGGTGTCCCTCTTTTCGTCGAATTTCTATGTCTCTCAGTTTACTAGCGAAAGCGTAGAAATAAACCTAACATTGAAATTAAAGAACATCAGATTTAGCATGTAAATGAAATTTAGTGGGCAGGACGCCTCGCTGCATCTGAATCTTATGATTTTACTCAAAGGGATGAAAAAAGAATGCAAAATAACGAACCCGCAAACCCAGTCGACTCAAGTCTGGGTTACACATTCCAGAACGATTTTTTGGCACTCACGCAGGCTTTTTCTTTGCCTGAAATAGATTACACCGATATTTCCCAGCGTGAACAGTTGGCGGCGGCTATTAAACGTTGGCCGTTATTAGCTGAGTTTGCCCAACAACAATAAGGAAGCCATTGATGGCTGTACTAGGATTACAGGGCGTCCGTGGTGGGGTGGGTACAACTTCCGTTACCGCGGCGCTGGCGTGGTCATTGCAGGTATTAGGTGAATCGGTACTGGTCATTGATGCCTGTTCCGATAATTTGCTGCGCATGTCATTCAATGTCGACTTTACGCATGCAAACGGCTGGGGACGCGCGCTTCTGGACGATAAAGACTGGCGGGATGCGGGTTTGCGTTATACCTCCCAGCTCGATTTGCTTCCCTTTGGTCAATTGACCGAAACCGAGCGCGGGAATGAAGCCGCGTACCAGCGCCTGTTCTCTCGCTTCATCACCGCATTGCAGAGCCTGAAAGAGAGCGGGCACTATCAGTGGATCCTGCTGGACCTGCCGCACGGTGCCGCGTCGCTGACCCGCCAGCTGCTGGCGCAGTGCGACCATGTGCTCTCCATCGCGAACGTAGATGCGAATTGTCATATCCGTCTGCATCAGCAGCCGATGCCTGCCAATGCCCATATTCTGATCAACGATCTGCGCATTGGCAGCCAGATCCAGGACGATCTCTACCAGGTCTGGCTCCAGAGTCAGCGCCGCCTGTTGCCGATGGTGATCCATCGTGACGAAGCGATGGCGGAGTGCCTCGCGTCCAAACAACCTCTCGGGGAGTACCGTAGCGATTCACTGGCGGCGGAAGAGATCCTGACGCTGGCCAACTGGTGTTTGCTGCACTTTGCTAAACGGCCGGAGCCTGCCGGGAGTTCAGTATGAGCCGCCTGACTAACTGGCTGCTCATTCCGCCGGTCAGTTCGCGCTTAAGTGAACGCTACCGCCATTACCGTCATCACGGCGCCTCGTCGCTGAGCGCTGCGCTGGGCTGTTTGTGGATGATTCTGGCGTGGATGTTCATCCCCCTCGAACATCCCCGCTGGCAACGCATTCGTGCGCGCCACGGTGAACTCTATCCGCATATCAACCCTGACAAGCCGCGTCCGCTGGATCCCGCGCGCTACGCTATTCAGTCCATCTGGCTACTAACGACCTCAACGGGCGCGGAGAAAAAAACGTCCCGCTGGCGCAGCTTCGATCGTGTGCAGCACCTGCGTGAACACTACCACCAGTGGCTTGACCGGCTACCTGACCGGGTGGGCGACAAAACGGGTCATTTAGATAATCACAAAGAGCTCGGGCACCTACACCCGGGCTTGCGGCGTTTTATTCTCGGCGTGGTTGTGGTGTTCTCGCTGATTCTTGCGCTGGTCTGTATTACCCAGCCCTTCAATCCGCTGGCGCAGTTCACCTTCCTGATCCTGCTGTGGGGCGTGGCGCTGCTGGTGCGGCGCATACCAGGGCGTTTTTCTGCCCTGATGCTGATTGTGCTATCGCTGACCGTTTCCTGCCGCTACATTTGGTGGCGATATACCTCAACGCTGAACTGGGACGATCCGGTCAGCCTGGTGTGCGGCTTAGTGCTGCTGTTTGCTGAGACTTACGCCTGGATCGTGCTGGTGCTGGGTTACTTCCAGGTTATCTGGCCGCTAAATAGACAGCCGGTGCCGCTGCCAAAAGACACGACCCAGTGGCCTACGGTTGACCTTTTCGTGCCGACCTACAACGAAGATCTGTCGGTGGTAAAAAACACCATTTATGCCGCGCTGGGTATCGACTGGCCGAAGGATAAAATCAAAATCTGGATCCTCGATGACGGTGGCCGTGCCGAGTTCCGCCAGTTCGCGGACGAAGTGGGGGTAGAGTACATCGCCCGTACCACGCATGAACACGCGAAAGCCGGTAACATCAACAATGCGCTGAAATATGCCAAAGGGGAGTTCGTCTCTATTTTCGACTGCGACCACGTGCCAACGCGCTCGTTCCTGCAAATGACCATGGGCTGGTTCCTGAAGGAGAAAGAGCTGGCGATGATGCAGACGCCGCACCACTTCTTCTCGCCGGACCCGTTTGAACGTAACCTCGGCCGTTTTCGTAAAACCCCGAACGAGGGCACGCTGTTCTATGGACTCGTGCAGGACGGGAACGACATGTGGGACGCAACGTTCTTCTGCGGCTCCTGTGCGGTGATCCGCCGGAAACCGCTGGATGAAATTGGCGGGATCGCCGTCGAGACGGTCACGGAAGATGCGCACACCTCGCTGCGTCTGCACCGTCTTGGCTATACCTCCGCCTACATGCGTATTCCTCAGGCGGCGGGGCTGGCCACGGAATCCCTGTCGGCGCACATCGGCCAGCGTATTCGCTGGGCCCGCGGCATGGTGCAAATTTTCAGGCTCGATAACCCGCTGATGGGTAAAGGGCTGAAGCTGGCGCAACGGCTGTGCTACGTCAACGCCATGTTCCACTTCCTGTCCGGTATTCCACGGCTTATCTTCCTCACTGCGCCGCTGGCGTTCCTGCTCCTTCACGCTTACATCATCTATGCGCCTGCGCTGATGATTGCCCTGTTCGTTCTGCCGCACATGATCCACGCCAGCCTGACGAACTCGAAGATTCAGGGGAAATATCGCCACTCCTTCTGGAGTGAAATTTACGAAACGGTGCTGGCCTGGTACATCGCGCCGCCCACCATGGTGGCGCTGATTAACCCGCATAAAGGGAAATTCAACGTCACCGCGAAGGGCGGGCTGGTGGAAGAGGAGTATGTCGACTGGGTGATCTCCCGGCCCTATATCTTCCTGGTGCTGCTGAATATTGTGGGCGTGATTGTTGGGATCTGGCGCTACTTCTACGGCCCGGAAAACGAAATTCTGACGGTCTTCGTGAGTATGGCGTGGGTGTTTTATAACCTGATTATCCTCGGTGGCGCGGTGGCGGTATCGGTGGAGAGCAAACAGGTTCGCCGCGCGCATCGCGTCGAAATCAGCATGCCAGCGGCCATTGCCCGCGACGATGGACATCTCTTCTCCTGTACCGTACATGACTTTTCGGATGGCGGTCTGGGTATCAAGATCAACGGTCAGGCGAAGGTGCTGGAGGGGCAGAAGGTCAACCTACTGCTTAAGCGCGGCCAGCAGGAGTATGTCTTCCCGACGCAGGTGGTGCGTGTGAGAGGAAATGAAGTGGGTCTGCAACTGATGCCGCTGACCAAAAAGCAACACATTGATTTTGTGCAGTGTACGTTTGCCCGCGCGGATACGTGGGCTCTCTGGCAGGACAGCTTCCCTGAGGATAAGCCTCTGGAAAGCCTGCTGGATATTCTTAAGCTGGGGTTCCGTGGCTATCGTCACCTTGCAGAATTTGCCCCGTCGTCGGTGAAATTAATTTTCCGGTCACTTACTTCACTGGTTTCCTGGGTCGTGTCGTTCATTCCGCGTCGACCTGAGCGAGATGAAGCGAAGCAGGCGGACCCGGTTATGGCTCAACAATGATGATAACGCGATGAAAACAAAACTTTCCTGGTTATGTGCAGTGGCAATGGGGATGAGTGCGCTCCCTGCAACAGTGGCTAACGCAGCGCCTGATAACGCAGCGGCCACGCCCGCGCCAACGGTGCCTGTCGTCGCGCAAGCGACCGATCCGGTTGTGACGGCCGCGCCGGGGCAGACGGAAAACGTCGTCCCGAATCAGCCGACGACGGGGAATACGCTGCCCGCCGACAACCCGGTGGTTGGGCAGGTCATGCCTGGCGTGCCGGGAGCCAGTGCGCCGGTGGTTGCCGAAAATACGCCGTCGCGTGACGTTAAGCTGACGTTTGCCCAGATCGCGCCTCCTCCGGGCAGCATGGTTCTGCGCGGCATCAACCCAAATGGCGGTATCGAATTCGGTATGCGCAGCGATGAAGTCGTGTCGAAAGCGATGCTCAACCTGGAATACACCCCATCGCCGTCGCTGCTGCCGGTGCAGTCCCAGCTTAAGGTCTATCTGAATGACGAGCTGATGGACGTCCTGCCCGTCACCAAAGAGCAACTGGGTAAGAAAACCCTGGCTCAGGTGCCGATTAATCCGCTGTTTATCACCGACTTTAACCGCGTGCGTCTGGAGTTTGTCGGCCACTACCGCGATGTCTGTGAAAACCCGGCCAGCAGCACCCTGTGGCTGGATGTCGGGCGTAACTCTTCGCTTCAGATGACCTATCAGCCGCTGGCGTTGAAAAACGATCTCTCCGCCTTCCCGGTGCCGTTCTTCGACCCGCGTGATAACCGTCCGCTGAACCTGCCGATGGTCTTTGCCGGCTCTCCCGATGTGACCGAACAGCTGGCGGCCTCTATCGTGGCATCCTGGTTTGGTTCCCGCTCCGGCTGGCGTGGTCAAAGTTTCCCGGTCATGTACGACAAAATGCCGGACAAAAACGCGATCGTGTTTGCCACCAACGCCAAACGTCCGGCTTTCCTGCGTGACCATCCGGAGGTGAAAGCGCCCACCATCGAGATGATCAGCCATCCGGACAATCCGTACGTGAAGCTGTTGGTGATCTTCGGCCGTGATGACAAAGATCTGGTGCAGGCGGCGAAAGGCATTGCGCAGGGGAATATCCTGTTCCGCGGTAACAGCGTTGTGGTGGACGAGGTGAAACCGCTGCTGGCACGTAAGCCTTATGATGCGCCGAACTGGGTACGTACCGACCGGGCCATCACCTTTGGCGAACTGAAAACCTATGAAGAGCAATTGCAGTCAACCGGGCTTGAACCTTCTCCTGTCAGCCTGTCGCTGAACCTGCCGCCGGATCTCTATCTGCTGCGCACCAACGGCATTGATATCAATCTGAACTACCGTTACACCGCGCCGGCGACCAAAGACAGCTCGCGCATGGATATCAGCCTCAACAACCAGTTCCTGCAATCGTTCAGCCTGACCAGCAGCCAGGAGACAAACCGGTTGATGCTTCGTCTGCCTGTATTACAGGGGCTGCTGGATGGCAAAACCGATGTGTCGATCCCGGCGCTGAAGCTCGGTGCGGTGAACCAGCTGCGGTTTAACTTCCAGTATATGAACCCCATGCCGGGTGGATCGGTGGAAAACTGTATTACCTTCCAGCCGGTGCAAAACCACGTGGTGATTGGCGATGATTCCACGATCGACTTCTCGAAGTATTACCACTTTATTGCGATGCCGGATCTGCGTGCCTTTGCTAACGCCAGCTTCCCGTTCAGCCGCATGGCAGACCTCTCTGAATCGATTGTCGTGATGCCAAAAGCGGCCAACGAAGGCCAGGTTACCACGCTGCTGGACACCATGGGCACCGTCGGGGCGCAAACCGGCTTGCCGGCTATCAACGTGACGGTGACGGATGACGGGAGCCAGATCCAGAACAAAGATGCCGATATCATGGTCATCGGCAACATTCCGGACAAGCTGAAAGACGAGAAGCGCGTCGATCTGCTGGTGCAGGCGGCTCAGTCGTGGGTTAACACGCCGCTGCGTCAGACCGAGTTCCCGAGCATCATGCCGGACAGCGGCGATCGTCAGGCCAATATCAGGACGACCGTAAGCTCAACGGGTCCGATGGCCGCGATTGTCGGCTTCCAGTCGCCGTATAACGACCAGCGCAGCGTTATCGCCCTGCTGGCGGATAGCCCGCGCGGGTATGAGCTACTCAACACGGCCATGAACGACAGCGGTAAACGGGCGGCAATGTTCGGTTCCGTCTCGGTGATCCGTGAGTCGGGGGTAAACAGCCTGCGCGTGGGGGATGTCTACTACGTCGGTCATCTGCCGTGGTTCGAACGCCTGTGGTACGCCCTGTCTAACCACCCGGTGCTGCTGGCCGTGCTGGCTGCGCTCAGCGTTGTACTGCTGGCGTGGGTACTGTGGCGTCTGCTGCGAATCATCAGCCGTCGTCGTCTTAACCCGGACCATGAGTAAGCGGTGATGAAAATCTTTCGCGGGTGTCTAGTCGCAGCGTTGATGCTGGCGGCGGCGAATCTTCACGCCGCCTGTCGCTGGCCTGCCTGGGAGACGTTCAAGCAGGATTATATGAGCGAAAGTGGGCGCGTCATTGATCCCAGTGACGCGCGCAAAATCACCACCTCCGAAGGGCAAAGCTACGGACTGTTCTTTGCCCTCGCGGCAAACGATCGCAAGGCGTTCGATCTGCTGCTGGCATGGACGCGCGATAACCTTGCCGAGGGAGATTTAACCCAACATCTCCCGGCCTGGCTGTGGGGGAAAAAGGACGACGAAACCTGGGCGGTTATCGACCCTAACTCCGCGTCTGATGCCGATATCTGGATTGCCTGGTCGCTGCTGGAAGCCGGGCGGCTGTGGAAAAATCCCGATTACACGCGCACGGGTAAGGCGCTGTTGACGCGCATTGCCAGTGAGGAAGTGGTGAAGGTGCCGGGGCTGGGTTCTATGCTGCTGCCGGGTAAAGTCGGTTTTGCCGAAGAGAGCGTCTGGCGCTTCAACCCCAGCTACCTGCCGCCGCAGCTTGCGAGCTATTTCACCCGTTTTGGCGCGCCGTGGACGACGCTCCGTGAAACCAACCTGCGTCTGCTGCTGGAGACCGCGCCTAAAGGATTTTCCCCGAACTGGGTGAAATACCAGAAAAAGGGCGGCTGGCAGCTGTCGCAGGATGCATCCCTGATCGGCAGCTACGATGCGATTCGCGTCTATCTGTGGGTAGGGATGATGAACGATAACGATCCGCAGAAAGCCCGACTACTGGCGCGTTTCAAGCCCATGGCGACCACCACAATCAAACAAGGCTTGCCGCCGGAGAAAGTGGACGTCGCGACCGGGAAACGCACCGGAGATGGGCCGGTAGGGTTTTCTGCCTCCCTCCTTCCGTTTTTACAAAACCGGGACGCGCAAGCGGTGCAACGCCAGCACGTCGCCGATCGTTTTCCCGATAACAATGCTTATTACAGCTACGTTCTGACCCTCTTTGGACAAGGGTGGGATCAGCATCGTTTTCGTTTCACCGTGCAAGGTGAATTACTACCGGACTGGGGCCAGGAATGCGCACGTTCACACTGAATCTACTCACCTTATCGCTTGGCCTGGCGCTAATGCCCCTGGCCCAGGCCGCCAACTCCCCGCAGCAGAGACAGCTGCTGGAACAGGTCCGTCTGGGGGAATCCACCCAGCGTGAGGATTTAGTGCGCCAGTCGCTCTATCGCCTTGAGCTGATCGACCCCAACAACCCGGACGTGATTGCCGCGCGCTTCCGCTACCTGTTACGACAGGGCGATACGGCGGGCGCGCAAAAAGAGCTGGATCGCCTGAAAGGAATGGCGCCCGATTCCAGTGCCTATCAGTCCTCCCGTACTACCATGCTGCTCTCCACGCCGGATGGTCGCCAGTCCCTCCAGCAGGCTCGCCTGCTTGCCACCACCGGGCACACCCAGGAAGCCATTGCCGCGTATGACAAACTGTTTGACGGTAAGCCGCCCAGTGGCGACATCGCGACGGAGTACTGGAACGTGGTGGCGAAAGAGCCAGCCCGCCGCAACCTGGCCATTAATCAGCTTAAGAAAATAAACGCCAGCAGTCCGGGCAACGTCCCGCTACAGTCCTCGCTGGCACAGCTTTTGTTCCAGAGCGGACGGCGTGATGAAGGGTTTGCGGTGTTACAGGAGATGGCCAAATCGAACAATGGCCGCAGTCAGGCGTCGGACATGTGGTACCAGCAGATCAAAGATCAGCCGGCCAGCAGCGCCAGCGTTACCGCGCTGCAACAATACCTGAGCGTGTTCAGCGATGGCGATAACGTGACGGCGGCGCGCGCCCAGCTTGAAGCGCAGCAAAAACAGCTCGCCGATCCGGCGTTCCGCGCCAAAGCCGAAGGGTTAGCCGCAGTGGATGCCGGGCAGGGCAGTAAAGCGGTAACGGAGTTGCAGAAAGCAGTCAGCGCCAACCACGCCGACAGTGAAGCCGTAGGCGCGCTGGGGCAGGCCTATTCTCAGAAAGGCGATCGCGCGCGTGCGGTTGCGCAGTTTGAAAAGGCGATCGCCCTCGATCCGCAGAGCGATAACCGGGGCAAATGGGACAGCCTGCTGAAGGTCAACCGATACTGGCTGCTGATCCAGCAGGGGGATAACGCCCTGAAAGCCAACAATACGGCCCAGGCCGAACGCTATTACCAGCAGGCGCGCAATATCGACAATACCGACAGCTACGCGGTTCTGGGCCTCGGTGATGCGGCGGCGGCGCGCAAAGATAACGACGCGGCCGAGCGCTATTACCGCCAGGCGTTGCGGATGGACAGCGGCAACAGCAACGCGGTACGCGGTCTCGCCAATATTTATCGCGCGCAGTCTCCGGAGAAGGCGACGCAGTTTATTCAGTCGCTCTCTGCCAGCCAGCGCCGCAGCATTGATGATATTGAACGTAGCCTGACGAACGAGCAGCTGTCAGCCCAGGCCGAACAGCTGGAAAGCGAGGGGAAATATGCGCAGGCCGCAGAAATTCAGCGCCGACGCCTTGCGCTTTCCCCGGGCGACGTGTGGATCACCTACCGACTGTCACGCGATCTGTATAGCGCGGGTCAGCGCAGCCAGGCGGATAACCTGATGCGTCAGCTGGCAAGCCAGAAACCGGGCGATCCGGATCAGGTTTACGCCAGCGGGCTGTACCTGTCCGGTAACGATCAGGATCGGGCGGCGCTGGCGCATCTGAACACGCTGCCGCGCGACAAGTGGAACGGCAACATTCAGGCGCTGGCGGACCGCCTGCAAAGTAACCAGGTGCTGGAAACCGCCAACCGCCTGCGCGACAGTGGAAAAGAGCAGGAGGCGGAAACGTTGCTTCGCCAGCAGCCTCCGTCCACCCGTATCGACCTGACGCTGGCGGACTGGGCTGAACAGCGTGGCGATCATGAGGCCGCGAAAACCGCCTACAACACCGTCCTGCAACGCGAACCGCAGAATGAAGACGCGATCCTCGGCCTGACCGAGGTCTATCTTGCCCAGGGTAACAAGGACGCGGCGCGCGCGGCGCTGGCGAAACTGCCCGCGGCACAGAACGGCGAACCGCTCTCCATCAATATGCAGCGCCGGCTTGCCATGGCGCAGGCTGGCCTGGGTGATCATGCCGCGGCAGAAAAGACCTTCAACGCCATTCTTCCGCAGGCCAAATCGCAGCCGCCTTCGATGGAAAGTGCGCTGGTGATGCGCGATGCCGCCCGTTTCCAGGCACAAAATGGTCAGCCTCAGCAGGCGCTGGACACCTGGAAAGATGCGATGGTCTCATCGGGCATCACAACGACCCGTCCGACCGATAACGACAGCTTTACGCGGCTCACGCGTAACGATGAGAAAGATGACTGGCTGAAGCGCGGCGTGCGCAGCGATGCAGGCGATCTTTATCGTCAGCAGGATCTGAACGTCACGCTGCAACACGACTACTGGGGCTCCAGCGGCACGGGAGGCTATTCCGACCTGAAAGCGCACACCACCATGCTCCAGGTTGATGCGCCGCTGTCGGACGGACGTATGTTCTTCCGTAGCGATCTGGTCAATATGAACGCCGGTTCCTTTGCCACCGATAACGGAACCTACGATCCGACATGGGGTACCTGTGCCGAAACGCCATGTCACGGCAGCACGAACCAGTCGGCCAACGGCGCCAGCGTGGCCGTCGGCTGGCAGAACAAAACCTGGGCGTGGGATATCGGTACAACGCCGATGGGCTTCGACGTGGTCGATGTGGTGGGTAGCCTGAGCTACAGCAACGATTTAGGGCCGATTGGCTACACCCTGAACGCTCATCGCCGTCCGATTTCCAGCTCGGTGCTGGCCTTCGCCGGGCAAAAAGATCCCAATACCGACACCACCTGGGGCGGCGTGCGTGCCACCGGTGGCGGCGTGAGCATGAGCTACGACAAAGGCGAAGCTAACGGGATCTGGTCAAGCCTGAGTGCCGACAGCCTCACCGGGAAGAATGTCGAAGATAACTGGCGCGTCCGCTGGATGACCGGCTATTACTACAAGCTCATCAATCAGAACAACGAACGCCTGACGGTGGGCGTGTCCAACATGCTCTGGCATTACGATAAGGATTTAAGTGGCTATTCGCTGGGCCAGGGCGGTTACTACAGTCCCCAGGAGTATGTGTCGTTCGCCTTACCGGTGAACTGGCGTAAACGCACAGAGAACTGGTCATGGGAGCTGGGCGGCTCCGTCTCCTGGTCTCATTCAAAAACAAAAGATGTGATGCGTTATCCGTTACAGGGGCTGATCCCGGACAATGAGCCAGGCCGTTATACCGATAAAGGTGTAATGGAAACCGGAAGTAGCTCGTCAGGCACGGGTTATACCGCAAGGGCGATTGTTGAACGCCGCGTGACGTCCAACTGGTTTGTCGGACTGGGCGTCGATATTCAGGAAGCAAAAGACTATACCCCGAGCCATGCGCTGCTCTACGTTCGGTATTCTGCCGCGGGCTGGCAAGGTGATATGGACTTACCACCGGAACCGCTGGTGCCTTATGCAGACTGGTGATCGGATTTTTTCTTAATCTAATTGTAAGTCTCTCTTAAAAGTGCAGCTATCGGGTATACTCGGGCGCACCAGGTTTACACCCTGGTGCGCCCTGCGCTTCGAGTTTTGTGGAGAGTCATTTTGCGTGTCAGCCGTTCCTTAACGATCAAACAGATGGCGATGGTGTCTGCCGTCACAATGCTGTTTGTCTTCATCTTCTGCGTCATTTTGCTGTTTCACTCCGTACAGCAGAATCGCTATAACACGGCTTCGCAACTGGAAAGTATTGCCCGCTCGGTGCGGGAACCCCTGTCAGCCTCGATCCTGAAAGGGGATATCCCCGAGGCGGAATCCATCCTGAAGCGCATTCAGCCCGCCGGTATCGTGAGCCGCGCGGATGTCGTGCTGCCGAACCAGTTCCAGGCGCTGCGGATGAGTTTTATCCCGGAGCGTCCCGTCCCGATGATGGTGATGCGCCTGTTTGAACTGCCGGTGCAAATTTCCCTGCCTCTCTATTCCCTGGAAAGACCGGCTAACCCGCAGCCGCTGGCCTACCTGGTGCTACAGGCCGACTCGTACCGCATGTATAAATTCGTCATGAGCTGGGTTGCTACGTTAGTGACTACTTACTTACTTTTGACACTAATGCTGAGCGTGGCGCTGACGTGGTGTATCAACCGGTTAATTGTGCATCCGTTGCGCCGCATAGCCCGGGAGCTGAACGACCTCTCTCCACAGGAGCACATGGGGCATCAGCTTCCCTTGCCGCGCCTGCATCACGACGATGAAATTGGCATGCTGGTCCGGAGTTACAATATCAACCAGCAGCGTGTCCTGCGTCAGCAGGAAGAGCTCAGTAGCAACGCCACCCGTTTTCCGGTATCCGATCTGCCAAACAAAGCGTTTTTAATGGCCTTGCTGGAGCAGACCGTCGCCCGCCAGCAGACCACCGCGCTGATGGTGATTGCCTGCGAAACCTTGCAGGATACGGCGGGCGTGCTGAAAGAGAGCCAGCGCGAGATGCTGTTGCTGACGCTGGTGGAAAAGGTGAAATCCGTTCTGGCGCCGCGCATGGTGCTCACCCAGGTCAGCGGTTATGACCTGGTGGTGATCGCGCACGGTGTTAAAGAGCCGTGGCACGCCATTACGCTAGGTCAGCAAGTACTCACTGTCATTAATGAGCGGCTGCCCATTCAGGGTATCCAGCTTCGCCCGAGCGCCAGCATCGGTATTGCGATGTACTACGGGGGGCTGACCGCCGAGCAGCTTTATCGTCGGGCCTTCTCGGCCGCGTTCACCGCGCGCCGGAAAGGCAAAAACCAGATCCAGTTCTTTGATCCGGAGCAGATGGAAAAAGCCCAGCAGCGCCTGACGGAAGAGAGCGACATTCTGACGGCGATGGACAATCGCCAGTTTGCGCTCTGGCTACAGCCGCAGGTCAATTTGCGCACGGGTGAAGTGACCAGCGCCGAAGCGTTGCTGCGTATGCAACAGCCGGACGGCACGTGGGAGCTGCCTGAGGGGATGATCGAACGTATCGAGTCCTGCGGCCTGATGGTCACCGTCGGCTACTGGGTGCTGGAAGAGTCCTGCCGCCAGCTTGCGGCCTGGCAACAACGGGGCATCACGCTGCCGCTGTCGGTGAATCTCTCTGCGCTACAGCTGATGCACCCGACCATGGTGCCGGAGATGCTCGAGTTGATCCACCGCTACCGCATTCAGCCCCACACGTTGATCCTGGAAGTCACCGAGAGCCGTTGTATCGACAATCCTGACGATGCTGTCGCCATTCTGAAACCGCTGCGTAATGCCGGGATCCGCATTGCGCTGGACGATTTTGGTATGGGGTATTCTGGCCTGCGTCAGCTCCAGCACATGAAAACGTTGCCGGTGGACGTCCTGAAAATCGACAAAACCTTTGTGGAAGGGCTGCCGGAGGATTGCAGCCTGGTACAGGCCATTATTCAGATGGCGCACAGCCTGAATCTGCACGTCATTGCCGAGGGTATTGAAACCGACGCCCAGCGTGATTGGCTGGCTGCGGCGGGCGTGGAGAGCGGACAGGGCTTCCTGTTTGACCGCGCCGTACCGACGGATATCTTTGAGCAACGCTATCTCTCCGACGCTGGCAATAACGCAAAAGTGTAATTTTGTTGCTGGCTTGTGCGAGCCAGCTCAAAGTTCTTAACATTTGTGTTTCAAATTTGAACCCCGTTTATTTCTGTCCTGTTATGTGGGTGTTATTTTAAAGCCGCAGGTTAACCATAACCTTACAAAGCCTGTAGTTTTTCTTTCCAGGGACACCCTATGAAAACCTCACTCTTCAAAAGTCTTTACTTCCAGGTCCTGACAGCCATCGCCATCGGTATTCTGCTCGGTCACTACTACCCGGAGCTGGGCGCGCAGATGAAACCGCTTGGCGACGCGTTCGTTAAGCTCATCAAAATGATCATCGCGCCGGTCATTTTCTGTACCGTGGTGACTGGTATCGCTGGCATGGAAAGCATGAAGGCGGTCGGGCGTACGGGGGCGGTTGCCCTGCTGTACTTCGAGATTGTCAGTACCATCGCGCTAATTATCGGCCTGATAATTGTCAACGTAGTACAGCCTGGCGCGGGCATGAACGTCGACCCGGCCACGCTGGATGCGAAAGCGGTGGCGGTTTACGCTGAACAGGCGAAAGATCAGGGGATTGTTGCCTTCCTGCTGGACGTGATCCCGAGCAGCGTGATTGGCGCGTTCGCCAGCGGAAACATCCTCCAGGTGCTGCTGTTTGCCGTGCTGTTTGGCTTTGCCCTGCACCGTCTTGGCAGCAAAGGCCAGCTGATTTTTAACGTCATTGAAAGCTTCTCGCAGGTGATCTTCGGCATCATCAACATGATTATGCGTCTGGCCCCAATTGGCGCCTTTGGCGCGATGGCCTTCACCATCGGGAAATATGGCGTCGGCACGCTGGTACAGCTGGGCCAGCTGATCGTCTGTTTCTACATCACCTGTATTCTGTTTGTGGTGGTGGTGCTCGGCTCCATCGCCCGTGCGACCGGCTTCAGCATCTTCAAATTTATCCGTTACATTCGTGAAGAGCTGCTGATTGTCCTCGGCACATCCTCTTCGGAGTCCGCGCTGCCGCGTATGCTCGATAAAATGGAAAAGCTGGGCTGCCGTAAGTCAGTGGTGGGGCTGGTTATTCCTACGGGCTACTCTTTTAACCTGGATGGCACCTCGATATACCTGACGATGGCGGCGGTCTTTATTGCCCAGGCCACTAACAGCCACATGGATATCTTCCATCAGATTACGCTGCTGGTGGTGCTTCTGCTCTCTTCAAAAGGGGCGGCGGGCGTAACGGGCAGCGGATTTATCGTGCTGGCGGCCACCATTTCGGCGGTGGGCCATCTGCCGGTAGCGGGCCTGGCCCTGATCCTCGGTATTGACCGCTTTATGTCTGAAGCCCGTGCGTTAACCAACCTGGTCGGCAATGGCGTGGCGACGATTGTGGTGGCGAAGTGGGTGAAAGAGCTGGATCACAAGAAGCTTAACGATACGCTGAATAACCGTACATCTGAGGACAAAACCCCCGGTTTATCCTCTTAATCCCTCATAAATGCCCGTATTCCCTTGTGGGGATGCGGGCACCTGCGCATAATAACCGTTCATACCTGTCATAATTCGACAAGATTTTTTTTGGGTATATTTCACTTCCGCCCGTGACGTTTAGCCGAACACGCTGTCTAATCGGAAGGTTTTCATCGTCATCTTTGAGTGCTCACGTCGCGAGACACTCTCTTTAACCAGGAATGTTGATCAGGGGTTCACATGCAGGGCACAAAAATTCGACTCTTAACCGGCGGTTTGCTGATGATGGCAGCAGCCAGTTATGTGCAGGCAGATGCGCTCCAGCCAGACCCGGCCTGGCAACAGGGAACACTGGCGAACGGTTTCCAGTGGCAGGTATTATCCACTCCGCAACGTCCGAGCGATCGCATTGAAATCCGTCTTTCTGTGAATACCGGCTCCCTCACTGAAAGCACCCAGCAGACCGGCTTAAGCCACTTTATTCCTCGACTGGCGCTCACCCAGAGCGGCAGTTTGCAGGCGGTTCAGGTGCGTTCTTTATGGCAACAGGCCATCGATCCGAAACGCCCGCTGCCCCCGGCTGTGGTCTCCTATGACTACACCATGTTTAACCTGAGCCTGCCCAACAACCGTAACGATCTGCTTAAAGAAGCACTGACCTACCTTTCCGATGCCACCGGCAAACTGGCGATTACGCCTGAGACCGTTAACTATGCGTTGAGCAACAGCGACATGGTGGCGACCTGGCCGACGGATACCAAAGAAGGCTGGTGGCGCTACCGCCTGAAAGGGTCAACGCTGCTTGGCCACGACCCGGCAGAGCCGCTGAAACAGCCGGTTGATGCCGCGCAGGTGAAATCTTTCTACCAGCAGTGGTACACCCCGGATGCCATGACCCTGATTGTGGTGGGCAACGTGGACAGCCGTGCGGTGATAGAACAGATCAACAAAGCATTTGGCGATCTGAAAGGGAAGCGTGAAACGCCCGCCCCTGTTCCTACCTTGTCCCCGCTGCGTCCTGAGACGGTCAGCATCATGACGGATACCGTGCGTCAGGATCGTCTTTCAATGATGTGGGATACGGCCTGGCAGCCGATCCGCGAGTCTTCTGCGCTGTTGCGTTACTGGCGTGCGGATCTCGCGCGTGAAGCGCTCTTCTGGCACGTTCAGCAGACGCTCAGCAAGAACAACGTGAAAGATATTGGCCTGGGCTTTGACTGCCGAGTGCTGTTCCAGCGCGCCCAGTGCGCCATTAACGTGGAATCTCCGGGCGATAAGCTGAATGCCAATCTCGGCGTGGTGGCGAAAGAACTGGCTAAAGTGCGGAAAGAGGGCCTGTCTGAAGAGGAGTTTAACGCGCTGGTGGCGCAGAAATCCCTCGAATTGCAGAAACTGTTCGCCACCTATGCCCGCGCCGATACCGATATCTTAATCAGCCAGCGCATTCGCTCCTTGCAGAATCAGGTGGTGGATATCGCGCCGGAGCAGTATCAGAAACTGCGTCAGGACTTCCTGAACGGTCTGACCGTGGAGATGCTGAATCAGGATCTGCGTCAGCAGCTGTCGCAGGATATGGCGTTGATTCTGTTGCAGCCGAAAGGTGAGCCGGAATATGACATGAAAGAGTTGAAGGCCACCTGGAGCGCCATCATGGCGACGCCGCCGCAGCCAGCGCAAACGGCAGCCGATGATTTACACCAGGATGCGAGCGATATTCCGCAGGGCCAGTAAGCTCTGCGTTCCCTCAGCCCTGAGGGAGAGGGTTAGGGTGCGGGCATCAGCCCGCACAGTCCTTAAGCAGGCATCGCCTCGCGCGGAATAATCGCTCCGCGATACTGAATCACCGTACTGGCCGTCAAATGACCGCGCTGCGCCGCCGCTTCCGGCGTCCCTCCCGTCAGACGTACCGCCAGATACCCCGCGCTGAAAGAATCTCCCGCCGCCGTGGTATCGATCACTTTCTCTTTCGCCAGCTTCACTGCCGGCACCTCTGTCACGGCTTCACCTGCAACCGCCACCAGGCAAGACTCCGCCCCGCGCTTGATCACCACTTCGCTGACCCCGGCAGCCTGCGTCCGGGCGATGACCTCATCAACCGGTTTTTCGCCCCACAGAGCATCTTCATCATCCAGCGTCAGGAAGGCGATATCGGTGCATTCGAGCATCTGCTGGTAGACCTGCTGCGTCTCTTCACGGCTGGCCCACAAACGCGGACGGTAGTTGTTATCGAAAATCACCTTACCGCCATTGGCACGGCATTCGCGCAGCAGTGACAGCAGTTTTTCACGGCTCTCCTGGCTCAGGATCGCCAGGCTGATCCCGCTCAGGTAGAGATAATCGAAGGTCGCCAGTTCTTCGCAAATGGCAGCGGCGGCCTCGCTTTCCAGCCAGAATTTGGCGGCCGCTTCATTACGCCAGTAATAGAAGGTGCGCTCGCCGGTGCTGTCGGTTTCGATGTAGTACAAACCCGGCAGGCGGTTTTCCATTCGCTGGATCAGCGAGGTCCCAACGTTTTCACCCTGCCAGGCTTCCAGCATCTGCTGGCTGAAGCTGTCCGTTCCCAGCGCGGTAACGTAGCTCACGCTCAGCGCGTCGGGGGAGACCTGACGGGCAATGTAAACGGAGGTGTTCAATGTATCGCCACCAAAACCGCGGCTGACTTCCGCGCCTTTCTGGGACAGCTCAATCATGCATTCGCCAATCACGGCAATTTTTTTAGACATAGTCGTGAACCTGAACAAAGTAATTAAGGGTAGTGTGCGCTGTGTGTTTTTTACGGTCAACTATATTAAAACGACGTTCCATTATTTTTTTTGAGCCAGCGCGTATTCCGGCATATTTCTGTCATCTTAATTTCATTTTCCCGGTGAATTGAACATAAAGTTCTCACCTGGCGGGCCGATAACTCAGTGACGAGTCCAGAAAGGCTATCCCATACAACAGGACATCCGAAATGAAGTCAGAGCAGGTTATCCAGCGGCTGAGCACTACGCCTGAGGCAAGTATTGAGAACTTGCAGGAGCATCGCTACTGGCTGCAATGTGAGCGAGCATACACCTATCAGCCCATCTACCGTACCGACGGTCGGTTAATGGCGATTGAGGTGTTAACGGTCGTCACTCATCCATCGAATCCTTCACAGCGTATTGCGCCGGACCGCTATTTTGCGGAGGTTGCCGTGCGTCAGCGTATCGACGTGCTGGAAGAGCAGTTAAGAATGCTGGCGACGAAGCAGGCGTTCTTCGAGCAGCACGGTATTCTGGCGTCGGTGAACGTGGATGGCCCAACCCTGATGGCGTTACGTCAAAACGCGACATTGCAGGCGCTGATTGCCACCTTGCCGTGGATGCGCTTCGAGCTGGTGGAACATGTTCAGCTGCCGCAGGACTCCTCGTTTGCCTCGATGTGTGAGTTTGGCCCGCTGTGGCTGGATGATTTCGGTACCGGTATGGCGAACTTCTCCGCCCTGAGCGAAGTGCGTTATGACTACATCAAAGTGGCCCGCGATCTGTTTATCATGCTGCGCCAGACGCCGGAGGGACGGAACCTGTTTACGATGCTCCTGCAACTGATGAACCGCTATTGCCAGGGCGTCATTGTGGAAGGCGTAGAGACGCTGGAGGAGTGGCGCGACGTGCAAAATTCTCCGGCAGCGGCGGCACAGGGTTATTTCCTCTCCCGTCCTGTCCCCATGGATACCCTGGAAAAGGTGATAACCACCCTCTGATCTGCCCGCTTCCCTTTGTCTGAACTATAGTTTTAGAGGCAAGTTCATCAGGAAAGGGGACAACAATGACAAAAACAACCAGGGTGATTTCCTGGACAGCAGGGATTTTCTTGTTGCTGATCGTGGTCTTAATCATCATTATCGCCACGTTTGACTGGAACCGGCTCAAACCGACCATCAACCAGAAAGTCTCAACCGAGCTAAACCGCCCCTTCGCAATACGTGGCGATTTGGGTGTCGTGTGGGAGCGCCAGAAAGAGGAAACCGGCTGGCGAAGCTGGGTGCCATGGCCGCACGTTCACGCCGACGACATCATTCTCGGCAACCCGCCGGACATCCCCGAAGTGACCATGATCCACCTGCCGCGCGTGGAAGCCACGCTGGCGCCGTTAGCCCTGTTAACCAAAACGGTGTATCTGCCGTGGATCAAACTTCAGCAGCCCGACGCGCGGCTAATTCGCCTGTCAGAGAAAAACAACAACTGGACGTTCGATCTCGCCAGCAGCGGCGATAAAGATCAGAATGCGCAGCCCTCTTCGTGGTCTTTCCGCCTCGACAATATTTTGTTCGATCGGGGGAGGATCGCCATTGACGATAAGGTGAGTAAGGCTGACGTGGAGATCCTCGTCGATCCGCTGGGCAAGCCGCTGCCGTTTAGCGAAGTGACGGGCAGTAAAGCCAAAGGCGATGACAGCAAAGCGGGCGATTACGTCTTCGGCCTGACGGCGAAAGGGCGCTACAACGGCCAGCCGCTGACCGGTAAAGGCAAAATCGGCGGCATGCTGGCGCTCAGGAGTGAGGGCACGCCGTTCCCGGTGCAGGCGGATTTCCGCTCGGGCAACACCCGCGTGGCGTTCGTGGGCACGGTTAACGACCCGATGAACATGGGCGGCGTCGACCTCCAGCTTAAGTTTGCCGGGGATTCGCTGGGTGAACTGTACGATTTGACCGGCGTGCTGCTGCCGGATACCCCGCCGTTTGAAACGGACGGGCGCCTGGTTGCCAAAATCAACACCGAAAAATCGTCCGTCTTTGACTACCGGGGATTCAACGGCCGCATCGGCGACAGCGATATCCACGGCACGCTGACCTACACCACCGGTAAACCGCGCCCGAAACTGGAGGGGGACGTTGAATCCCGCCAGCTGCGTCTGGCCGATCTTGGTCCGCTGATTGGCGTAGATTCGGGCAAAGGCACGAAGTCTAAAGAGGTTAAAAAGGACGTTCAGCCTGCGGGTAAAGTGCTGCCCTATGACCGCTTCGAAACCGACAAATGGGACGTGATGGATGCGGATGTGCGCTTCAAAGGACGTAAAATTGAGCATGGCAGCACGCTGCCGCTGAGCAACCTCTCGACCCATATCATCCTGAAAAACGCCGACCTGCGCCTGCAACCGCTGAAGTTTGGCATGGCTGGGGGAACCATCTCATCGAATATCCACCTGGAGGGGGATAAAAAGCCGATGCAGGGAAGGGCGGAGATCCAGGCGCGTCGGCTGAAGCTGAAAGAGCTGATGCCGGACGTGGAGCTGATGCAGAAAACCCTCGGTGAGATGAACGGCGACGCGGATATTCGCGGCACGGGTAACTCGGTAGCGGCGCTGCTGGGTAGCGGAAACGGCAACCTGAAGCTGCTGATGAACGACGGGCTGGTGAGCCGTAACCTGATGGAGATCCTGGGGCTGAACGTCGGGAACTTTATCATCGGGCAAATCTTCGGTGACGACGAAGTACGCGTTAACTGCGCGGCGGCAAATCTGGATCTGGTCAACGGCGTGGCGCGTCCGCAGATCTTCGCTTTCGACACGGAAAACGCGGTTATCAACGTCACCGGTACCGCCAGCATGGCGTCCGAGCAGCTGGATTTAACCATCGATCCGGAAAGTAAAGGCATTCGTATCATTACCCTGCGCTCGCCGCTGTACGTTCGCGGGACCTTCAAAGATCCGCAGGCGGGCGTGAAGGCCGGGCCGTTGATTGCGCGTGGTGCGGTCGCCGCCGCGCTCGCTACGCTGGTCACCCCTGCGGCGGCGCTGCTGGCGTTGATTTCGCCGTCAGAAGGCGAAGCGAATCAGTGTCGGACGATTTTATCGCAGATGAAGAAGTAGTTCCGTTTCTCCCTCTCCCTGTGGGGAGAGGGGGCTCCAGTAATTTGAAAGCAAAAGCTATAACGTTGCCTCAGAAAAACTGAGGGCTTTCAGCGATGCCTCGGTCCGGCTGTAAATCGCTGAGGCGTTTCCTGTAGGCTGGGGCGAGGCGCAGGGATGCGCCGAGAGGGCGGGCTTTACAGGGATGTTACCTCCGCCCGTCCCCGATAAGCCGGAAGGAATAAGCCGAAGGCACCGCGAAGCGGCGATTTTCCGCCGGAAGCCCGGGTCGCCAGGGTGGTGGCGACTGAGCCACCCTGGCACGTTCACCGCTCATGTCGTGACAGAGTAGCAAGGAACATAAAGTGAACGGAATGACCACCTGAGCCGTATGTTCCCCCTCACCCCAGCCCTCTCCCTCAAGGGAGAGGGGGCCGTCTGTGCAGGCATTATTTTGTGGGGAGCCCTCAGCCCTGTGGGTGAGGGCTAAATTGTAGGCCGGGTAAGGCGTATCCGCCACCCGGCATTCACTTACAGCGCCTGATGCTTCGTCTCGTGCGTCAGCAGCAGCGCAATCAGCGTCAGCGCTGCCATTGCCGCCAGATAGACACCCACATAGAACAGGCCATAGTTCGCCTGAAGCCATGTGGCGATATACGGAGCCACCGAGGCGCCCAGAATCGACGAAACGTTATAGGAGAACGACGCGCCGGTGTAACGCACTTCAGTCGGGAACAGCTCCGGCAGCAGCGCGCCCATTGGGCCAAAAGTCAGCCCCATCAGGCTCAGGCCAATCAGCAGATACGCCATCACCAGCGCAGGGCTACCTGAACCCAGCAGCGGCGGGAAGACAAACAGCGCGAACAGAATAATCAGCGAGGTGATGACGATCATGCTTGAACGACGGCCAAATTTATCCGCCAGCAGGCCCGCGATGGGCACCATCACACCAAATCCGATGACCGCCATCATCAGCATCCACAGCACTTCGTTACGCGGCAGGCCCAGGCCGACCGGCGCGGCGGCGGTACTGAAGGTCATGGAGTAAACGGTCATGATGTAGAACAGCGTGTAGGTCGCCAGCATGATGAACGTGCCCAGCACGGTCACGCGGAGGTGTTTGGTCAGCAGCGTCCCCAGCGGAACTTTAACCTGCTTTTTCGCCGCGGCGACTTTAGCGAAGACCGGCGTCTCGTGCAGCGACACGCGAACGTACAGGCCAATCAGCACCAGCACGGCAGAGAAGACGAATGGAATACGCCAGCCCCAGTTCATGAACTGTTCATCAGTCAGCAGCCAGGAGAGGAGCAGGAAGGTGCCGTTAGCGAAGAAGAACCCAATCGGTGCGCCCAGCTGCGGGAAAGAGCCATACAGGGCTCGTTTGCGCGCCGGGGCGTTTTCGGTCGCCAGCAGTGCCGCGCCGCCCCATTCCCCGCCCAGCCCCAGACCCTGCCCAAAGCGCGCCAGCGCCAGCAGCACAGGCGCCAGAATGCCAATAGTTTCATAGGTCGGCAGCAGGCCGATGGCGACGGTGGAGATCCCCATCGTCAGCAGCGAGGCAACCAGCGTCACTTTACGGCCGACGCGATCGCCAAAATGCCCAAAGACCGCTGAACCAATCGGACGCGCAACGAAGGCGATAGCAAAGGTGGCTAAAGACTGTAGCGTGGCTGCCGTCGGGTCGCCCTGAGGGAAGAAAATATGCGGAAAGACAATGACCGCAGCGGTGGCGTAAATATAAAAGTCGAAGAACTCAATGGCGGTGCCAATCAGCGATGCGACGACGACTTTATTGCGCGAGTTGACCGGAACGTGTTCCGCCCCTTCGTTAAGTGTGGTGGCTGTTGCTTGCATAATATTTTCTTATTTTTGGACGAACGAAGGGCCATATTAGGCATAGCAAAAGCGACATTTCAATCTGTAACAAAGGCGTGGTGTGGTCATAAAAGCAACAAAAAGCGGATAATTTTCAGACCAGCGAAAACACTTCTATGAAATGCTTCACACTTTTTAAATGTCAGTCATTAAAACTGGTTTTGCGTTAAATAAAAGTTACGGCCTGGATTTATATGCTGAAATGGCGAATCGGGCTGAAATATCAGCCCGACATGATATCAGCGGTGGGTTTTACCCGGCATGCGCGGGTCATCTTTATACTCTGCCGTGGCGATCCACGCGGCGCAGAACAGCGTCAGGCGAGCGAAGAAATAGAAGAAAGCCATCAGCCCCAGCACCGAACCAAAGGCCGCGCCGGAGGGAGACTTCACCAGGGACGGCAGCGTATAGGTCATCACAATCTTGATCACCTCAAAACCAATGGCGGCAATCAATGTCCCGCGCATCAGCGCCTTCTTGCGCGGACGATGGCGGGGCAAACGCCAGAAGATCCAGAAGAACAGAAGGTAGTTAGCAAAGATAGAAATGGCCAGCCCAATGCCGCGCCAGGCCGGTTTCAGCCATTCAATGTAATCCAGGTACAGCGCGGAGATAATCATCTGCTGCGCGGAACCGGCGACCGAGGTGATGGAGAGCGTAATGACCAGCGCCACCAGCAGCCCAATCAGAGAAATAAAGTCGCGCAAATACTTCACCCATATCTTCTCCTGATCCTGCGGTCTACGCTCCCAGACGTCACGCGACTGGGCGCGAATAGCCTCACGCAGGTTGCCCATCCAGTTCACCCCGGAATAGAGCGCAATCAGCAACCCGACGATACCCACGGTGGTACGCTGCTGCACGGCGGTGTTGATAGTGCTTTTGAGCGTTGCGGCGAGCGTCTGGTCGCTGACGTTGGTCAGGATCTTATTGAAGATGTCCTGCAACAGCGTCGGGTGAGACGCCAGCACAAAACCGGCGGCGGCAAATGACACCATCAGGATGGGGATCATCGACAGGAACGAGAAATAGGTAATCGCCGCGCCAAACTGATTTCCCATGCGGTCGTTAAAGCGCTCAGCGGCGCGTATCAGGTGAGCAATCGCGGGTATCTGCTGAATTTTTTCGGCTATGCCGGTCACGGTGCCCAGCGCTTTGCTGGCCGTTCCAGGCTCTTTCGGCGCTTCAGGCTCGTTATCCATCTTTTTGATGGGTTCATAATCTAAATGTTGAGTCGGTCGTTGCGGGTTATTTTCCGGCGTCACGCGCATTTTCCTTTTCGTTGAGCTGGATGTTACTGAATTATAGCTTGTGACTAGTCGACGTAACCTTTTGTGAGTTCGGTAAGCCACTCCATAAACACATGCACCCGGCGGGAGAGGTTACGGCGGTGGGGATAAATGAGGGAGACGGGCATCGGTTCAGCCCGGTATTGCGGCAGGATCTCAACGAGTTTTTTCGTGCGCAGGGCATCACGTACCCCGACGCGCGGAACCTGAATAATGCCAAGCCCGGCGATACAGGCGGCCTGGTAGGTTTCAGTGCTGTTAACCGTCAATACGCCTCCCGTTTTTACCCACTGGGTCGCGCTGCCGTTGTAATACTCAAAACCCTGCGGACGCGTGCCCAGCGTGGCGGAGTAGTGGATGAGGGCATGCGAAGCCAAATCGTCCAGCGTCTCAGGGTAGCCGAATCGCGTCAGATAATCCGGGCTGGCGCAGTTAATCACCGAGAGTTTCCCAAGCGGGCGGGCGATAAGCCCGGAGTCCTTTAAGTTTCCCACGCGAACCACACAGTCAAATCCTTCGCGGATGACATCGACCAGACGATCGCTGCTACTCAGCTCCAGCTCAATGCCGGGAAACTGTTGTAAAAATGCAGGCAGTTTCGGAATGACTACATTTCGCGCAATGGCAACGGGCATATCCACACGTAGCCGACCGCTGATGGTTGAAGGGTCGTGCAGGAACATGCCGTCCAGTTCGTCCAGATTCATCAGCAGATCTTTAGCGCGCTCGTAATAAACCATGCCGTCCTGCGTCAGGCTGACGCGGCGGGTAGTACGGTGCAGCAGCTGCGTGCCGAGTGCGTTTTCCAGTGCCTGGATCTGTCGCGATACGCTCCCCTTCGGCAGGCTTAACGTCTCCGCCGCGCGGGAAAAACTTTCCAGTTCCGCGACCCGAAGGAATAGCTGCATTGCGTGTATTTTATCCATAGATGTTGGTCATTGTTGTTATGAATGAAACAGTGAAGCGCTGACGGCACTATTTATTGATTTTCTACCATCTAATAAGCTCTTTCTCAATCTTCATCACAGCCGAAACGAGGTGAATTATGAGTGAACGTATTGCTTTAGTGACGGGCGGTAGCCGCGGCCTGGGGAAAAATGCCGTTTTGAAGCTGGCGGCGGAAGGGACAGGCATCATCCTGACCTGGAACAACAGCCAGCAGGAGGCGCAGGAAGTTGTGCGCGAAATCGAGGGAACAGGTGGAAAAGCGGCAGCATTGCAGCTTAACGTCGGCGATACGGTAAACTTTTCGCGCTTTGCTCAGCAGGTGAAGGATACCCTCAAACACGTCTGGCAACGTGACACCTTTGACTATTTAGTGAACAACGCAGGTACAGGGTTATACGCACCCTATACCGAGACGACCGAGGCGCAGTTTGATGATGCGCTGAACATTCACTTCAAAGGGCCGTTTTTCCTCACGCAACAGCTGCTGCCGCTCATAAAAGACGGAGGGCGGATCCTGAACGTCTCCAGCGGACTGGCCCGTTTTACTCAGCCCGGTTCAGGCACCTACGCGGCAATGAAAGGGGCGATGGAAGTGCTGACCCGCTATCAGGCAAAAGAGCTTGATGCGCGCGGAATTTCCGTCAATATCATCGCGCCCGGCGCGATTGAAACCGACTTTGGGGGCGGACGCGTGCGGGATAATGCGGAGCTTAACCAGCTGCTGGCCTCGCAGACAGCGCTGGGACGCGTGGGCCTGCCCGATGATATTGGTGACGCCATTGC
Organism: Enterobacter cloacae complex sp. SHL018; assembly: GCF_049237905.1. Lineage (NCBI taxonomy): Bacteria > Pseudomonadati > Pseudomonadota > Gammaproteobacteria > Enterobacterales > Enterobacteriaceae > Enterobacter > Enterobacter cloacae complex sp. SHL018. The sequence goes on along the minus strand of NZ_JBMKJE010000006.1, from coordinate 201,135 downwards.
GGCGTTGCTCAGTGACAAACTGGGCTGGATGAATGCGCAACGTATTGAAGTTTCAGGCGGTATGTTCCTGTAATGTTCAGTCTTAAGGGGGAGGGAACCCTCTTAAGGAAATCCTTAAAACAGGTATGTCTAAATGCTGGAAGATATAAAGAGAGCTGGGTGATTTGTAACCTCTCCATTCATTGAGTTTTTTCTTAAAAAATGCCTCTGTAGAATCCCCCTTCGCTATTCTCAGAGGAGTAAAACGATGCGAGTAATCATGTTTGACAGGCAGTCATTATTTATTCATGGAGCGATGTACAGTTTGCAGAAGTTAATTCCGAAAATAGAGATGACAGGGGCTCGTCAGACTGATGAATTATGGGCGCAATTATCCGCGTCACCCTCCGCTATCATCATGATAGATGGGTATTTAATTCGTGATAATGGTGTGGCTTTACTGGAAGAGATTATGGATCGTTTTCCAGCGTCGCGCGTGGTGTTGGTGTTAACGAAAAAAGAGCGACGTTGGGTTGAGCAAATGTTTCAGCGCAACGTGGTGGCGATAGTTCCCCGCAATGCGAATCCCGAACGCTTTTCCGCAGTGCTGGATTCCGTATCGCGTGGAATGGTCTGTTTTCCCGGCGAGTGGCTGAAGCAGCACTCCTCTCAGGATGAACTGGCAGTGTTAAGCGAGCGCCAGCGTGAGGTATTGAAGTTACTGGCGGCCGGAGAGTCCAATAAAGAGATTGGTCGTAATCTCAATATCAGTGCGGCAACGGTAAAAGCCCATCTTGAGACGCTTTTCCGGCGTCTTGATGTCAAAAACCGGACGCAGGCCGCGATGTACTACACCCGGGCGACGGCCTGAAGGATCTTCTCAGGCAGAGGGGACTCTTCCCCAAAACTGAAGAGGGTTAATATCAGGGCGTCATGCTGCTGTTGGGTTAATGGGCGTTTGTTCATTTCCCGCAGCAGCGCCTCACATAATTGAATATCATTAAAAAGCAAATTCTCCGCCTCAATCGGCGTGATGAGACTGTTAAATTTTTCCCACTGGCGAATCACGTGACCATAACCAATAACCCATATACCCTTTTCGTCACGGTATTTCTCCAGGGAAAGACCCTGTTGTTTTTTAATTAATGCGATTGCAGCAGAAGATATCTGCATTGCATAACCCGTCATAAGCGTTTCCTCTTAGTGGCGCGACTATAGAGGAAACGCCGCCGGGGAAATATCCGCCAAATGGCTGTTGATCAGGTTTAACTGAACGGGAATTCCTTTTTCAGTAAACCGAATAGCCAGTCGTTATGCCATTGCCCTGAAAGGAAATAACTCTCACGCAACTCACCTTCCAGTTGAAAACCTGTTTTTTCCAGCAGTCGCCTTGAGGCGATATTTCCCGCCGTCACGGTGGCGGTGAGCCGACGGATATTACCCTGAGTCAGCGCGAAATCACACACAGCCCGCAGAGATTCAAAGCCGTAACCTTTCCCCTGCGCAGAGGGCGCAAAGAGAAAACCGACTTCAGCACAATCTGCTTCCCGGTGCACATAGCCGGTTACGCCCAGCGGCGTCTGGCTGGCCGTCTCACGCACCACAAGGCAGAGCCAGTGCGAGCTGCCCGGCGTCCACGGCAACAGACGAGACTCAAAGGCTTCCCGAATGTCCGCCTCGCTACGCGCAGGGGCGACAAAACGCATCACCTCAGGATTTTGCTGTAGCGACAGAAAAAAGGGCCAGTCTTGCTCTTGCAGCGGCGAGCAGGTGAGACGCGCGGTGGTTAAGGCGGGCATGACGATCCTCCGGAGGCATTGCAAATGATTATAAGGTTGTCACTTTATTTCAACAGAAAGTCAGGTATGTTTAACCTCATATAAATAAAAAGAAAAACGACTTTTAATGCCGCTTTAGCGGTACTCATTGTCTCTCAAGGAAAACAATGATGATTAGCTCATCGCATCATACCCGCGAACAGTTTGAACACTGTCTGGCAGCGATCCGTCAGGCGTCTGTTGAAATTTTACTTCTGTTGAATGTACATGTTTCTGAAGGAAAAGATCCACGCTGGTTTCTGGAGCAACTGGATAGCGCCCGCCTGGGGCTGGGCGGGTGGGGCGCCGTAGCCAGGAAGCTGAATCTGAATGATGCGGAAATGACGGCCTTTACGCTGCAATTACGCTTGCTTCAGCAGCGTGTTCCCCAGTATGAAAGCGGGCAGGATGTCAGCGAAAATCAGCTGATTGCGGCGATGCGCTTCGTCACCTCCCTTGAATATCTGCGTCTGCAACAGCCCCTCCTGACCTACGAAACCGGGAGGGTGCCAGAGAAGGAGAGCCAGCTTCAGGCGCAGAAACAGGTGCGTGCCATTGAGCTGATGATTAAAGGACTGATACAGCAGGCGTGGCCCGATCCGGTGCGGCTGAATAATCATCTTAAGACCTTGTTTAACGCTGAACGCGTGCGTCGCTGGCTGAAAAACGGTGAGATTAATGATGTTCTGAGCGGCATGTTGTTCAGCGAGCTGGCCCAGTTGCTGGTGGATAAAAAAGAATTTAGCCGCTACTACGCGCCGCTGTTTAACGCTCCGGACATGCTGACGCTGCTGGTAGAGCCCCGCAAAACCCTGCAAACCTTCCTCGAAGATATTCGACAAATCCGCAACAGCATCACCGTGCAGCAGCCGTTAAGCAGGGCGCAAATCCAGCTGCTCGACTGCTATTACACGCAGATCACCCGCTCCGTTCAGCGCGCGTTTGAGGAAGGGCGGACACGCGTTAACCCGGCGGCGCTGATGGCGGTGGACGAAAGCGAGCTGCACGCGTTCTGGGAAAAGGCGCAAAAAATAGACCGCACCACAGGCGGCGATCTTTTTGAAGTGCGCGACAGCATAGAAAAACCGACTCAGCGCGCCGCGCGTACGCCAGAGCAGCGCGAACAGCTGATTTCCGGCGTGCTGTGGGGAGCGGTTGGCGTGATGGTTATCGCGATTGTCGTGGGGGGATTCTGGCTGGTGACCAGCAGTAAACCGCAGCCGGCTGTGGCCAGTACGGTATCTCCCGCGCAGGTGCAGGAGATGCGCGAAACGCCTTCCTCACGCGAGACGTTAACCCGCATGGGTGTTACCTGGGATGAGAATAATTTCCGCTCGGCCATCAATCGCAATGACACCCGCGTGGCGCTCCTGTTTTTGCAGGGCGGGATGGACTGGAAAATGTCATGGACGGAGGAGGCGTTGTCGGCAGGCTACGACGATGTACTGGAAGTAATGTTGCGCTACCGCCTGCAAATGACAGAGCAAAAGCCCTGCCGACGCTTTATTAATACGCTTAGCCATGCGATGGCGAACGGCGAATCGCTGACGCCTATGCGTAAGCAGTACCTGGAAGCATTCTGTACCGTTCCCGCGGTGGTGAAACGCCAGCAGCACGACGCCGATATGGCAACGCGCCGCGCGAAGACGCAGCCCGATGCCAGCACAAAAAAATGGCAGTCCATCCAGACTGCCATTTATGAGGTGATCCGCTGATTATTTTTCCCCCTCACCCTGCCCCTCAGGGGAGAGGGGCAGGGTGAGGGGTGAGGCTCAGGGCTCCCCATACAGCCCAATCAACCGCCGCACCACGCCATTCGTCCAGCCGAAGCCATCCTGCAACGGATACTCACCCCCGCCACCTTCGCGTGGCGTGCTGCTGGCGATGTGGTACTTCTCAATCAGCTTATGATGGGTTTTGTAGTAATGGTTCACCGTGTGCAGCCAGCTCCAGGCGATTTCATCTCCCAGCGAGTCGTTGCCGTACTGCTTGAACCCCTGGATCGCCATCCACTGGAGCGGCGCCCAGCCGTTCGGCTTATCCCACTGCTCCCCGGTTTCATATTCGGTGGCGAGAATACCGCCCGGCGTGAGCAGACGGGCTTTAACGGCATCGGACAGCCGTTCAGCCTGCTCATGCGTCGCCATGCCCACATACAGCGGCACAATGCTGGCCGCAGAGAACAGCGCCAGGGCTTCACGCCGCCAGTCGTAATCACGATAACAGCCGTTCTCTTCGTCCCACAGATAGCGGTTCACCGCCGCGCGCCGGTCGCTGGCTTTCTGGCGGAACAGATCAGCCGTCTCTTTATCCCCTTTCGACGCGGAGATATTGGCGATAGCGCTCTCCAGTTTGAACAGGAATGCGTTCAAATCAATGGGGATAAATTGTGTCGTGCGGATGCTGGCCAGCCGCGCAGGATCGCGCAGCCAGCGGGATGAGTAATCCCATCCTGAGGCTGCCCCGGCGCGCAGGTCGCGATACACCTCGTTCGGCGGACGACCGGAATGACGGGCGGTTTCCACGTCCTCAATCCACGATTCATCTCGCGGCGTGTCGCGATCGTCCCAGTAGCGGTTGAGCAATGAGCCATCCGGCATGCGTACCGCACTGCGATAGGCCTGATTGAGCAGCAGCGATTCCGCCCCGTCCATCCAGAAGGCGTACTCCATCTTAAGATGCTCAAGATAGCGCTTCGCCCCGCGCACGCCGTCCTCTTCAAACAGCTCCACCATCAGGGCAAAAACGGGCGGCTGTGAGCGGCTGAGATAGTAGGTACGGTTGCCGTTCGGGATATGGCCGTAGCGCTCAATCAGCCAGGCGAAGTTATCGGCCATACATTTCAGCAGATCGTTACGACCGCTTTCAGCAAGCCCCAGCATGGAGAAGTAAGAGTCCCAGTAGTAGGTCTCACTGAATCGCCCGCCGGGCACAATATAGGCCTGCGGCAGCGCCAGCAGCGACGACCACGGGATGTGATCCTGCGGTTCGCGCGTCAGCACCGGCCACAGATTATCAATATGTTCTTTCAGGGACAGGCCGGGGTCAGAGACGTACTCTTTGCTGTAGTCCTCCGGCAGCCAGAAGTGATTCTCCACAAAGCGCGCCAGGTCAAAATCACGGTGACGACGCACCTTGCGATAGCGGATCAAAATATCCAGCGGATCCATCTTCGGCGCGCAGTCGGGAAAGGTTTTGCTGTCCGCAAACAGCCGCGACGACTGGACGTGTTCAAACAGTTCAAGGTAGCGGTCTGCGGGCGTAAGGGCATCGGACGCCGGCAGTCCTTCAATCATTTCCGGTTCCGGCTCTGCCTCGATCATCTCATCCAGTTTTAACTCACAGGGATCGGTTTCGTAGCGCAGCTCTTCTGCAATCTCGAACTCGATATCCTCGGCAGTCTGTAGTTTCTGGTTGAACATGGTGTTCAGGACCTCCGGTTTTTGTCGTAACAAATACGGGTTTTTCCCGGCTATCTTTTAAGCGTAGACATTCGCTTCGGTTAATGCGGTGCGAAGTGTGCGGTAGATCACGCTTTCAAAATGGATTTAAACACGCTGAAAATCAGATATCCCTTTGATTATGAAATTATTAAATCAGAATCTTTGGAAACAGAGCAGGAATAAAATTCAGAGCATTCGGTATTCTGCATATACGCACGGATTAGTGTGCCTGACGTGCATCGCCCTGAAGGCTGTTGGCGGTTTGATTGGCTTTCTGGCTGGCGCCTTCGCTTTTATCCATCGCCTTGCTGGCCGCTTTTTCCGCATGGGCGGCGCTGTACGCAGCCAGATGGGAAATCACGATGGCGTAAATGCTCATTAACGACACCCACAGAATGCTGTTTTTCCACCACAGCAGGGTAGGAATAGTCAGTATCGCCCATACCAGCGCGAGAACAAGGTGCATTTTGGCCATCAGTTTTGCGGTGATCTTTACGTGCATTTTCATATCTCTAATCTTTTTCCGTAGTAACAGGCGAACGCGTAGCGCTTTCTAAGATTAGTTAATTCCACCCCGGGTGGCGGGTTATTTTGTTACCGTTTGTACACCCGTTGGGTTTACCCGCCAAAGGCATAAAAAAACCGGCCAGCTGGCCGGTTTTGTTGCGGATCAGACGGATCAGCGCATAGTCACAAACTCTTCCGCCGCAGTCGGGTGGATCGCCACGGTGTTATCGAAGTCTTTCTTCGTTGCGCCCATCTTCAGTGCCACCGCGAAGCCTTGCAGGATCTCGTCCATGCCGAAACCAATGCCGTGGATGCCGACGATCTTCTCTTCCGGGCCCACGCACACCAGCTTCATGCGGCATGGCTGACGGTGCGAGGTGACCGCGGTATACATCGCGGTAAACGCCGATTTATACACTTTCACCTGGTCATCGCCGTACTGCTCACGCGCCTGCGGCTCGGTTAAGCCGACGGTACCGATTGGCGGGTGGCTGAAGACCACGGTCGGGATGTTGCTGTAGTCCAGATGTTCGTCCGGCTTGTTATTAAACAGACGCTCGGAAAGACGACGCCCCGCCGCCACGGCTACCGGCGTCAGCTCTACGGCGCCGGTGTTATCACCGACGGCATAAATGCCCGGTACGCTGGTGTTCTGGAACTTATCAACGACAATGTAGCCTTTTTCATTGGTTTTCACCCCGGTTGCGGCCAGGTTGAAGTTGTCGGTGGCCGGTTCACGACCAATCGCCCAGATCAGGCAATCAACGGTCTGGCTGCGGCCATCTTCCAGCTCCAGAGTCAGGCTACCGTCCGCATTTTTCACCACCGCTTTTGGCACGGCGTTGGTGTGCAGGGTTGGGCCTTCGGCGTTCATCACCTCGACCAGCGTGTCGACGATCAGCGGGTCAAAGCTGCGCAGCGGCGCGTGTTTACGCACGAACAGGTGCGCTTCCGCTCCCAGGCCGTTAATCACGCCGGCCAGCTCAACCGCGATGTAACCTGCGCCCACAATGGCAACGCGTTCTGGCAGAGCAGGCAGCTCGAAGAAACCGTCGGAGTCGATACCGTATTCCGCGCCCGGAATGTTCGGGTGGCTCGGACGGCCGCCGGTGGCGATCAGGATGTGATCGGCGGTGATCGTCTCGCCGTTCACTTCGATCGTCTTCGCATCCACGAAACGGGCGAAGCCGCGGATCACGTCGACGTTATTCTTGCCCAGCACGTTATCGTACGAGGTGTGAATACGGTCGATGTAGGCGGTACGGCTGGCGATCAGTTTATCCCAGTCGAAGTGGTTGATGGTGGTGTCAAAGCCGTAGTCCGGGCCATACATATGGATAGCTTCACGGATTTGCGCGGCATGCCACATCACTTTCTTCGGTACACAACCCACGTTCACGCAGGTGCCGCCGAGTTCTTTGGCTTCAATCAGCGCACACTTCTGGCCGTACATGGCCGCACGGTTGATGGAGGCGATGCCGCCGCTGCCGCCGCCGATTGCGATGTAGTCATAATGCTTAGTCATAGCGTTGTCCTTAATCGTGAATTGCCGCGATTGTATACCTGAAATCAATAGTTTCCACCGATGGCTGCGATTACTCCGGCACGATCCAGCTCACGGTGGCGTGACCCGTACCGGCTGGCACCAGCGTTTTGTGCAGCCACGGCAGCACGTTGTTCATCTGTGCTTCGAGCTTCCACGGCGGGTTAATGACGATCATGCCGGACGCGGTCATGCCGCGCTGGTCGCTGTCAGGGCGCACCGCCAGCTCAATTTGCAGGATTTTACGAATGCCGGTCGCTTCGAGGTCTTTGATCATGCGTTTAATTTGCGCGCGCAGCACTACCGGATACCACAGGGCATAGGTGCCGGTCGCAAAGCGTTTGTAACCTTCGTTAATGCCGGTCACCACCGCCTGATAGTCGGTTTTGATTTCGTACGGCGGGTCGATCAGCACCAGGCCGCGACGGGAAACCGGCGGCAGTTTGGCTTTCAGCTGCTGGTAGCCATCGGCTTTGTCCACGCGGGCGCGGTTATCTTTCTGAAACTCAGAACGCAGCAGCGGGAAGTCGCTCGGGTGCAGCTCTGTCAGCTGAAGGCTGTCCTGCTCACGCAGCAGCTGGCGGGCAATCAGTGGTGAACCCGGGTAGTAACGCAGTTGGCCGTTGCGGTTGAAGTGATTCACCACGCCAATGTACGGCTCCAGCTCGGCAGGCAGATCGTCCTGCTGCCAGATACGCGCAATCCCTTCCAGATATTCACCGGTACGCTCGGCATGCTCGCCGCTCAGCTGATAACGGCCCGCGCCCGCGTGGGTGTCCAGATAAAGGAACGGTTTATCCTTTTCTTTAAGCGATTCGATGATCAGGCTCTGAACGGTATGTTTGAGGACGTCGGCGTGGTTGCCTGCGTGGAAGCTGTGGCGATAACTGAGCATGGGTAATGATATTCCGCTGAATTGACGATTTGCCACAGTTTACAGCAGAACGGCACAGATTACCCGCAGGCCCGGTAAGCGCGGCTATTGAAATCCTCTACACTTAACCCCATTACTGAACAATATGCACAGCGCCGGATGCGCGCTTCATTCATCTCTTTCAACAGGACAGCGTTTATGACCAATCCATTACTGACGCCTTTTTCGTTGCCACCGTTTTCTAAAATCCTCCCTGAGCATGTGGTTCCGGCCGTTACCCAGTCGCTGAACAACTGCCGTGCGGCGGTAGAAAACGTGGTCGCGCAGGGCGCGCCGTACACCTGGGAAAATCTGTGTCAGCCGCTGGCCGAAGTGGACGACGTGCTGGGGCGTATCTTCTCCCCGGTGAGTCACCTGAACTCGGTGAAAAACAGCCCGGAGCTGCGTGAGGCCTACGAACAGACCCTGCCGCTGCTCTCTGAGTACAGCACCTGGGTCGGTCAGCATGAGGGGCTCTACAAAGCCTACCGCGACCTGCGCGACGGCGACCACTATGCCGAACTGAACACGGCGCAGAAAAAATCGGTCGATAACGCCCTGCGTGATTTCGAACTGTCCGGGATTGGCCTGCCAAAAGAAAAACAGGTTCGCTACGGCGAAATCGCCGCGCGCCTGTCCGAGCTGGGCAACCAGTACAGCAACAACGTCCTCGACGCCACCATGGGCTGGACGAAGCTGATTACCGATGAATCTGAACTGGCGGGTATGCCGGAAAGCGCGCTGGCGGCGGCAAAAGCCCAGGCCGAAGCGAAAGAGCAGGAAGGCTTCCTGTTAACGCTGGATATCCCAAGCTATCTGCCGGTGATGACCTACTGCGACAACCAGGCCCTGCGCGAAGAGATGTACCGCGCCTACAGCACCCGCGCCTCCGATCAGGGGCCGAATGCCGGTAAGTGGGATAACAGCCCGGTGATGGCGGAGATCCTCGCCCTGCGCCACGAACTGGCACAGCTGCTGGGCTTCGACAGCTACGCGGATAAATCCCTCGCCACCAAAATGGCTGAGAACCCACAGCAGGTGCTCGACTTCCTGACCGATCTGGCGAAACGCGCCCGTCCTCAGGGTGAAAAAGAACTGGCTCAGCTGCGCGCCTTTGCGAAAGCGGAGTTCGGCGTGGACGAGCTTCAGCCGTGGGATATCGCGTACTACAGCGAAAAACAGAAACAGCATCTCTACAGCATCAGCGACGAACAGCTGCGTCCGTACTTCCCGGAAAACAAAGCCGTTAACGGCCTGTTCGAGGTGGTGAAACGCATCTACGGCATTACCGCGAAAGAGCGTACCGACATCGACGTCTGGCATCCGGACGTGCGCTTCTTCGAGCTGTATGACGAGAAAAACGAGCTGCGCGGCAGCTTCTATCTGGATCTTTACGCGCGTGAAAACAAACGTGGCGGGGCGTGGATGGACGACTGCGTGGGCCAGATGCGTAAAGCGGATGGTTCCCTGCAAAAACCGGTCGCCTACCTGACCTGTAACTTCAACCGCCCGGTGAGCGGCAAACCTGCGCTGTTTACCCACGATGAAGTGATCACCCTGTTCCACGAGTTCGGTCACGGCCTGCACCACATGCTGACCCGCATCGAAACCGCTGGCGTCGCCGGTATCAGCGGTGTGCCATGGGATGCGGTCGAGCTGCCAAGCCAGTTTATGGAAAACTGGTGCTGGGAGCCGGACGCGCTGGCATTTATCTCCGGCCATTACGAAACGGGCGAACCGCTGCCGAAAGAACTGCTGGATAAAATGCTGGCGGCGAAAAACTACCAGGCGGCGATGTTCATCCTGCGTCAGCTGGAGTTCGGCCTGTTCGACTTCCGCCTGCACGCCGAGTTCAGCCCGGAGCAGGGGGCGAAAATCCTCGAAACCCTGGCTGAGATTAAAAAGCAGGTCGCGGTTATTCCAGGCCCGACCTGGGGACGCTTCCCGCACGCGTTCAGCCATATCTTCGCAGGCGGGTACGCCGCAGGCTACTACAGCTACCTGTGGGCCGACGTGCTGGCGGCAGATGCCTACTCGCGCTTCGAAGAAGAGGGGATTTTCAACCGCGAAACCGGTCAGTCGTTCCTTGATAACATCCTGACGCGCGGCGGTTCAGAAGAGCCTATGGAGCTGTTCAAACGCTTCCGTGGCCGCGAGCCGCAGCTGGATGCGATGCTGGAGCATTACGGAATCAAAGGCTGATTGCTACGTGAAGATCTGCTTAGTAGATGAAACAGGCGCCGGGGACGGCGCCTTATCTGTTCTGGCGGCCCGCTGGGGGCTGGAACATGATGAAGACAACCTGATGGCGCTGGTGATGACGCCGGAACATCTGGAGCTGCGCAAGCGCGATGAGCCAAAGCTTGGCGGGATTTTTGTCGATTTTGTCGGCGGCGCGATGGCGCACCGGCGTAAGTTTGGCGGCGGTCGCGGTGAAGCGGTGGCCAAAGCGGTCGGCATTAAAGGCAGCTATCTGCCGGACGTGGTGGATGCCACGGCGGGGCTGGGGCGCGATGCCTTTGTGCTGGCGTCTGTCGGCTGTCGGGTGCGGATGCTGGAGCGTAATCCGGTTGTCGCCGCGCTGCTCGACGACGGGCTGACGCGGGGCTACGCGGACCCGGAAATCGGCCCGTGGTTACAGGAACGTTTGCAACTTATTCATGCCTCCAGCCTGACGGCGCTGACCGATATCACCCCGCGCCCGCAGGTGGTCTATCTCGACCCCATGTTCCCGCATAAGCAGAAAAGCGCGCTGGTGAAGAAAGAGATGCGGGTGTTTCAGTCTCTGGTGGGGCCAGATTTAGATGCCGATGGCCTGCTGGAGCCGGCTTGTCAGCTGGCGACGAAGCGGGTGGTGGTGAAGCGGCCGGACTATGCGCCGCCGCTGGCGGACGTTGCGACCACTAACGCGGTGACCACCAAAGGACACCGATTTGATATTTATTCGGGAACGCCAGAATAAAAAAGCCGGGTGGCGGCTTCGCCTTACCCGGCCTACATTCAGTGCCGCTCGTAGGCCCGGTAAGCGTTAGCGCCACCGGGCTTTTTTGCACTTACTCGTCTTCTTCGTCACGCAGTGGAACAATCAGCATATCCACGTGTACGGTGTTAATCAGCTGGCGCGCGGAAGACATCAGCTTGCTCCAGAAGTCCTGGTGATGACCGCATACCACCAGGTCCATATCGTATTTCTTAATCGCATCAACCAGCACCTGGCCCAGATCGCCGCTACCGCTTAAGGTTTCAGTGATTGGATAGCCCGCGTTGGTAGAAAGCTCACTCAGCGCGTGGTGAGTCTCTTCGGAGATGCGTTTCTGCATATCGCCGAGATTCACGTCGATCAGACCGGTGTAGAGGTCGGAGTAATTCACATCAACGTGAATCAGCGAAACTTTCGCGTTGTAGGGACGTGCCATGGATACTGCTTTATCAACCAGCACTTTACTCTCCGGGGAGAGGTCTACCGCGATGAGAATGTGTTTGTAAGCCATAGTGTTACTCCTTCCTTAAGTTATCGATGACTAAATGGGAAAGCCGTCGTCTGATGCTTTCATTACGGCCCAGTTAAACATATTTTTCAAGCTTTGGTGTTGATAACGATTAACCTTGTGGCAAAAAAATTAACGGATCTCCTACACTATTTAATGAGCCGTTCGGATATTAAAACGCGAACCGGATCGACTTTTGGTCATTCTTTCACTGAACTGTCTGTCAGGGCATTGGGGTGCGGTAGCTCAGGAGCCTTGCTTCGTGGGCGGACGCCGGGGAGGATGTATGATTAGCACCGTCGCATTGTTTTGGGCGTTATGCGTGGTTTGCATAGTGAATATGGCGCGCTACTTCTCATCGTTACGTGCGCTGTTAGTGGTACTTCGTGGTTGCGATCCGTTGCTTTATCAGTATGTGGACGGTGGAGGGTTCTTCACCTCGCACGGACAGCCCAGCAAGCAGATGCGTCTGGTGGGGTATATCTACTACCAACGCTACCGCGATCACCACGATGAAGAGTTTATCCGTCGCTGCGAGCGCCTGCGTCGTCAGTTCATTTTGACCAGCGCCCTGTGTGGTCTGGTTGTGGTGAGTATGATTGCGCTGATGATTTGGCACTGAGCATAAAAAAAGCGGGCCAGTTTCCTGACCCGCTTTTTTGTCGCCTTCAGCCGATTAAATCAGCTTCAGCGAAATCCAGTACAGACCGCCAGACAGCAGGATGGACGCCGGGAGGGTGAACACCCAGGCCATCAGAATGTTGGTCACGGTTTTACGCTGCAAACCGCCGCCGTCAACAATCATGGTACCTGCCACGGACGAAGAGAGTACGTGGGTGGTGGAGACTGGCATACCGGTGTAGCTCGCCAGACCGATAGATACCGCTGCCGTCATCTGCGCGGACATACCCTGCGCATAGGTCATGCCTTTCTTACCGATCTTCTCACCGATGGTGGTCGCCACACGACGCCAGCCAATCATCGTACCGATACCCAGCGCCAGCGCGACCGCCATGATGATCCAGATTGGCGCGTACTCAATGGTGTTGAGCATATCGCCTTTCAGTTTCTTCAGCAGACGTTGGTCGTCAGCATTAACCTCTGGCAGCTTCGCGACTTTATCCGTCACGTCGGAGATACAGAGCATGATGCGACGCAGTTGACCACGCTGTTCAACAGCCAGTTTGTCATAGCTTTCGATATCGGCCAGCATACCTTTCGCACGTTCCAGCGCGTTAATCGCGTTTGCCGGATGGCAATGGAACTCGCCCGGTGCCGTCGTTGCGCCTGACTCCGGAGAAGGAATCAGCTGGTCCACGCCGGTCGCTTTCTTCAGCAAATCAGGATGCTGCTGGAAGTAAGTCTCAACGTTGTTTACCGCATCACGGGTACGGGTGATTTCGTAACCGGAGGCGTTCATGTTAACCACGAAGCCCGCCGGTGCGACGCCAATCAGAACCAGCATCACCAGGCCGATACCTTTCTGACCATCGTTCGCGCCATGAGAGAAGGCGACGCCGATAGCGGAAATGATCAGCGCGATACGCGTCCAGAACGGCGGCTTTTTCTTGCCGTCTTTCTTCTCACGCTCTGCTGGCGTCAGATGGATACGCGCACGTTTTTTCGTGTTGCTCCAGTAGCGACGCAGGATGAAAATCAAGCCACCCGCCACCACCAGACCGACGATAGGGGAGATGATCAGAGAGCCGAAAATGCCGATAACTTTCGGGATGTTCAGCGCATCAACGACGGAGGTCCCGGTCATCAGGGCATTGGTTAACCCGATACCGATAATCGCGCCGATGAGGGTGTGAGAGCTGGATGCCGGCAGGCCGAAATACCAGGTACCGAGGTTCCAGATAATCGCAGCAAGCAGCATTGAAAACACCATGGCCAGGCCATGACCGGAACTCACGTTAAGCAGCAGATCCGTTGGCAGCATATGCACAATGGCATACGCAACGCTCAGTCCGCCCAGGAGGACACCAAAAAAGTTAAATACCGCCGCCATAACGACCGCAAGCTGCGATCGCATTGCGCGAGTGTAGATAACCGTTGCTACTGCGTTTGCAGTGTCGTGGAAGCCGTTGATCGCTTCGTAAAACAGCACAAAAACCAGAGCAAGCAATAATAAAAGCCCGGTATGTAAATCCAGGCCGGCAAACAAATGTAGCATAGGACGTTACGCCATTTTGAGGACATGAACGCGGCGCATTATCCAGGACAAATGCGCAACGGGCAAAGTGAAATATAGACTTTTTTTGACATACCACCTGATTTGAGAAATGTGCCTGAAAGGATAATCTTTAAATATCAATGAAATGGCTTTGTAATATCTTTTTACGCTGGTGCGACCACTGAGGAAACTTTACAATCCGCGGCAGTTAACGAAGAGGATTTTGACGTGGAAAGGTTTGATGCCGTAGTAATTGGCGCCGGTGCGGCGGGTATGTTTTGTGCGGCGATGGCCGGACAAGCGGGTCGTCGCGTGCTGCTGCTGGATAACGGAAAAAAGCCTGGCCGCAAGATCCTTATGTCTGGCGGCGGGCGATGCAACTTTACTAATCTTTATGTCGAGCCTGCGGCCTATTTGAGCCAGAACCGTCATTTTTGCAAATCTGCGCTGGCGCGCTACACCCAGTGGGATTTTATCGAGCTGGTGGGTAAACACGGTATCGCGTGGCATGAGAAGACGCTGGGGCAGCTGTTCTGCGACGACTCCGCGCAGCAAATTGTCGATATGCTGGTGGCCGAGTGCGAGAAAGGCGGCATAGTTATGCGCCTGCGCACCGAAGTGCTGGACGTCGCCCGTGACGAGCAGGGCTACACGCTGCAACTCAACGGTGAAACCGTCAGCGCCGATAACCTGGTGATCGCCAGCGGCGGCCTCTCGATGCCGGGTCTGGGCGCCTCACCGTTCGGCTATAAAATCGCCGAGCAGTTTGGCCTGAAGGTACTGCCCACCCGCGCCGGGCTGGTACCGTTCACGCTGCATAAGCCCCTGCTGGAACAGCTTCAGACGCTCTCCGGCGTGTCTGTGCCGTCGGTCATTACGGCCGAAGACGGCACGGTGTTCCGCGAAAATCTGCTCTTTACCCATCGCGGACTCTCGGGCCCGGCGGTATTGCAGATCTCCAGCTACTGGCAGCCGGGGGAGTTTGTCTCCGTAAACCTGGTGCCGGACTGCGATCTGGACGCCTTCCTCAACGAGCAACGCGCCGCGCACCCGAATCAAAGCCTGAAAAATACCCTGGCGATGCAGCTGCCGAAGCGTCTCGTGGAGTGCTTGCAGGTGTTAGGGCAAATTCCGGATGTCGCGCTCAAGCAGCTCAACAGCCGCGAGCAGGAAACGCTGGTGGAGACGCTGACGAACTGGCGCGTACAGCCAAACGGCACCGAAGGCTACCGCACGGCGGAAGTGACGCTGGGCGGCGTGGATACAAACGAACTCTCATCCCGCACGATGGAAGCCCGCAACGTGCCGGGTCTTTATTTCATTGGTGAAGTGATGGACGTGACCGGCTGGCTCGGCGGGTATAACTTCCAGTGGGCGTGGGCGAGTGCCTGGGCATGCGCGCAGGCACTCGCTGAAAAGAACGGTTAATATTTATTTTTTTAGCGTGCTGCGTCCTTATCGGGTCCACGCTTTTTATTGTGTGCATGGTGTTTTGTCTTCTTAAAAGGGTTGTCTATGTCTGCTGCTCATCTCGGTTTCCCGACGGAAACCGTTGTTGTCTTCGTGGTGATGGCCGTTGGGGCGATGTTTATCGACCTCTTCATGCACCGTCACGATAAACCGATCTCGTTGAAAAGCGCGGTCATGTGGTCCATCTTCTGGGTCATGATGGCGATGGCCTTCGCCGGATTCTTATACGTGCACCACGGCGCGGAGATGGCCAGTCTGTTCCTGACCGGCTATGCGCTGGAAGAGGTGCTCTCCGTCGACAACCTGTTTGTGATGATGGCGATCTTCGCCTGGTTTGGCGTGCCGGATAGATATCGTCACCGCGTGCTCTACTGGGGCGTACTCGGGGCGATTGTGTTCCGCGGTATTTTTGTTGCCATTGGCACCAGCCTGCTGAGCCTGGGACCGTATGTTGAGGTCATTTTTGCGCTGGTCGTCGGCTGGACGGCGGTGATGATGCTGAAACGCAATGAAGAGAGCGATGAAGTAGAAGATTACTCCAACCATCTGGCGTACCGCCTGGTGAAACGCTTCTACCCGGTGTGGCCAAAAATCAGCAGCCATGCGTTTATCCTGACCCAGAAAGAGGTGGATGCCGAACTGGAGAAACCTGAAAACAAGGATGTGATGGTAGGCCGCGTGAAGAAGGCGAAGCGCTACGCGACGCCGCTGCTGCTCTGCGTCGCGGTGATGGAGCTGTCCGACGTGATGTTCGCCTTCGATTCCGTACCCGCAATCATCGCCGTCAGCCGTGAGCCGCTGATCATCTACAGCGCCATGATGTTCGCGATCCTCGGCCTGCGTACCCTCTACTTCGTGCTGGAAGCGCTGAAGCAGTATCTGGTGCATCTGGAGAAAGCGGTAGTGTTACTGCTGTTCTTCGTGGCGTTCAAGCTGGGGCTGAATGCGACCGACCACTTCTGGCATCACGGTTATAACATCGGCGCCACGGCAAGCCTGTTTGTGGTGCTGGGGGTACTGGCGCTGGGGATTATTGCGAGCGTGATGTTCCCGGGAAAACGTGAGGCCTGATGTACCGCTTTTCTCCCTCTCCCTGTGGGAGAGGGCCGGGGTGAGGGCACCGGGCCGCACCTAACCCTTAATTGGTGAATTTCGGCGCTTGCTCGGATGATGAAAATGCCGCCAGTGTGGATCCTGCGCCGCCGCCAGCAACTCGTGGTCGCCACGCGTGTCGCCCCAGGCGCGCAGGTGATACGCGTTCAAATCCCCATACACCTTCTCCAGCCTCGCCACCTTCTGGGCACAACGGCAGTTGTGGCCGGTGATCCGCCCGGTCAGCTTGCCGTCTTTCACTTCCAGCTGCGTGCCAATCAGCTTAATGCCGAGCTTATCGGCCCACGGCTGCAATACCAGCGCCGGGGAAGCAGAGCAAATCGTCACTTCCGCACCGGAATTGACCTCGTTGGCGACGGCCAGCACACCTTCCGGGCGCATCAGCTTGTTCCAGTATTTTTCACAGAAGGCTTCCGCCTGCTGACGTAACCAGTGCTCATCCACCCCCGTCAGGAAGGTTTTGATCAACACCTCTTTCAGCTCATCTCGCGTCAGCTTGCGGCGCACACAGTGCAGCGTAGGCAGGGCCATGCGCACCAGTCGGCCAGCAAAGTAGCGCTTGCCAAAGGCAAAGCGCAGGAACGGGATAAAACTGTCGTGGTGCGTCAACGTACCATCAAAGTCAAAGACAGAGAGCACGCTGGACTTCGCCACGGCTTCGTCGGCAATCATATTGGTCATAAATACGTCTTAGCTGAAATACACATTCTGTTCACTAGTTTACCTGCTTTACCTTCACAGTCCTTATATCAGGTCGCATTTTTTCCTGAACCTGTGGCCTGACGGGTCAAACAATGTCATCCACCACGCCGCCGTCAACGCGCAGCGCCGCGCCGGAAGTCGCGGAGGCCTGCATGGAACAGACATACACCACCATATTCGCCACTTCTTCCACCGTGGCGGCGCGCTGGATCACCGAGCTGGGGCGATTCGCCATCACGAACTCTTTCGCCAGCTGTTCCAGCGATTTACCGGTTCTTTCGATCTCGTCTTTCATCATCGCGGCAAAACCGTCCGACATTGTCGGGCCCGGCAGCACGCTGTTCACCGTCACGCCACTGCCTGCCACGAACTTCGCCAGACCGCGCGCCAGCGAGAGCTGGGCGGTTTTTGTCACGCCATAGTGGATCATATCCGCAGGAATATTGCATGCCGATTCCGACGAGATAAACACCACGCGACCCCAGCCCTTTTGTACCATGCCGGGCAGCAGGGCACGAGAAAGGCGCACGCCGGACATCACGTTGGTCTGCCAGTAGCGTTCCCAGGTCTCGTCGTCGGTGGAATAAAAATCCTGCTGGCCATAGATCCCGGCGTTATTCACCAGAATATCGACGTGCGTGGCAACCCTGAGCAGTTCGTCAACGCCCTCCTGCGAGCTCAGATCGGCTATGGCAGCACGGACCTGTACGCCCGGCACCACCTGCTGTAGCGCCTGAATGCCTTTGTTCACCGAGTCGACGCTGCGCCCGTTCACGATCACTTCCGCACCGCTCTCCGCCAGCCCGCGGGCGATGGCAAACCCAATACCGCCGGTGGACGCGGTCACCAGCGCTACTTTCCCCGTTAAATCAATTTTCATCATTCGCTCCTTGTCATCTTATGGTTCAAAACTTAAAGCGTAGCAGTTGACGATGACGGCTCCTGTTTAAAAAGGCGCAACAGCGTCTCAACCTGCTCGTCCAGCGGGCTGAGGGAGCGTTTGACGATGAGGTGCAGCGGCGTGGCGCGACGTACGCCGTGGCTGAGCGGCAGCGTTTTAAGGATGCCCTGCTGGAGCGGGGTCTGAATGCGTTCTTCCGGTAACCAGCCGTATCCAACCTGATACATCACCGCTTCGATCGCGGCATCGATGGTGGAGAAGGTCCACGACTCCCCGGTGGGGTGAGCGGTTGGCTGGCTGTCTGCGATCTGAATGCGCGGCCACGGTCGTAGCATCTCGTCGTTAAGCGGTGTATCCAGCGCAAACAGCGGGTGAGCGTGATGCGCGACGGCAACAAAATCGATATTCATCAGCCATTCGCCCAGGCCGGTAATGTCCTGGCGGCGGGTTAAGACCATCACGTCGGCTTCATCATTGAGCGCATCCGCGCGGCTGTTTTCCAGCACCTCGGTAAGCCGCACCTGCGTTTGCGGGTACAGCTGCTGAAACTGGCGCAAAATCGCGAACAGCCGGCT
Source organism: Enterobacter cloacae complex sp. SHL018 (assembly GCF_049237905.1). NCBI lineage: Bacteria > Pseudomonadati > Pseudomonadota > Gammaproteobacteria > Enterobacterales > Enterobacteriaceae > Enterobacter > Enterobacter cloacae complex sp. SHL018. Next base: position 182,508 of record NZ_JBMKJE010000006.1, on the reverse strand, counting down.
GCGCGGAAAAATACTGTCTACCATCAGGTCGATACGGGTTCGCATCCCGCTGCGCAGGGTCGCAGCGCGCGTTTCAACATAGGCGAAGGCTTTCAGCAGCGGTTTAACCTGATTCAGCAACAGCTCACCCGCCGGTGTCAGCACGGCACGCCGTCCCTCTGTCATCAGGAGCGCCACGCCCAGCCGCTCCTGCAACAGCGACAGGTTATAGCTGACCGAGGACTGGCTGCGGTGGGTCTCTTCCGCCGCCTTAGCGAAGCTGCCAGCCTCGATGACTCTCTCCAGCAAGGCCCACTGTTCGAGCGTCGTCTTGTGCATAATTAATCTAAATTTTGGATGAATTTGATTCAAACATAGCGTTATTCATTCGTTTTTTGAAGGAATAAGATCGTCTCATCAAAACAAAGGAGACATCGTATGAGCACCTTCGATAAACATGATTTAAGCGGCTTCGTCGGCAAACATCTGGTATATACCTACGATAATGGCTGGAACTACGAAATTTACGTTAAAAACGAAAACACCCTGGACTACCGTATTCACAGCGGTCTGGTGGGCAACCGTTGGGTGAAAGATCAGCAGGCCTACATTGTTCGTGTTGGGGAGAGCATCTATAAAATTTCCTGGACGGAGCCAACCGGTACCGACGTGAGCCTGATCGTGAACCTGGGAGACAGCCTGTTCCACGGCACCATCTTCTTCCCGCGCTGGGTCATGAATAATCCGGAAAAAACCGTCTGCTTCCAGAACGATCACATTCCACTGATGAATAGCTACCGTGATGCCGGGCCAGCGTATCCAACCGAAGTGATTGATGAATTTGCCACCATCACCTTCGTGCGCGACTGCGGTGCGAATGACGACAGCGTTATTGCGTGCGCGGCCAGCGAGTTGCCAAAAAACTTTCCTGATAATTTAAAATAAGCGCGACAATTAACTAAAAAGAAAAGTTCCCGACTCATTTCATATTTATTGGAAATGGTCGGGGATTTTTTTATTTGTTGATGTTTGGTTTAGATAATTGACTTTAATACGGTGAGCGGAATCACATAATAAATAATTCATAATTACTTAAACTATTGTTTAATAATGAATTTATATAAATTCACCCCTCCTTTTTATCACCATCTTAATTTTTCCCTAAGAAATGAACGTTACCTTGAGATGAGTTTATGGTTCGTTGAAATAAACGAATCGGCATTTGGTTAATATCAAAAAGTTGCCATGCATAACTCAAGGAAATTAATAATGCGTGATTTTTTGCCTTTTTCCCGGCCCTCAATGGGCGCGGAGGAAATCGCCGCGGTACAGGAGGTAGTAACCTCCGGCTGGATCACCACCGGGCCGAAAAATCAGATGCTTGAAGAGGCGTTCTGTACGCTGACGGGAAACCGTCATGCGATTGCCGTCTCCTCTGCCACGGCGGGGATGCACGTCACCCTGATGGCGATGGGGATTGGTCCCGGCGATGAGGTGATTACGCCCTCCCTGACCTGGGTATCGACGCTGAATATGATCGTGCTGCTGGGTGCCATACCGGTGATGATCGACGTCGACAGAGACACGCTGATGGTGACGCCTGAAGCGGTCGACGCCGCCGTTACGCCTCGCACCAAAGCCATTGTGCCGGTTCATTATGCGGGTGCGCCGTGCGATATTGACGCCATCCGCGCCGTCGGTGAACGTCACGGTATTCCTGTCATTGAAGACGCGGCCCATGCCGCCGGAACGTACTACCACAGCCGTCATGTGGGCTGGCGGGGCACCGCAATTTTCTCCTTCCATGCCATCAAAAACATGACCTGCGCCGAAGGTGGGCTGGTGGTGACGGATGACGAGCAGCTGGCGCAAAACATCCGTAGCCTGAAGTTCCACGGTCTGGGCGTTGATGCCTATAACCGCCAGACCCATGGCCGCGCGCCGCAGGCCGAGGTCATCACCCCGGGTTTTAAATACAACCTCGCGGATATCAACGCCGCGCTGGCGCTGGTGCAGCTCGGCAAGCTGGGCGAAGCCAACAGGCGCCGTCGCGACATTGCCGACCGCTACCTGCTTGAACTCTCGGATACCCCTTTCCAGCCGCTGTGCATTCCGTCCTGGCCGCATCTGCACGCCTGGCACCTGTTTATCATTCGCGTGGATGAGGCCCGGTGCGGCCTCTCGCGTGATGCCCTGATGGCCGCGCTGAAGGAGCAGGGCATCGGTACGGGCCTGCATTTCCGTGCGGCACATACGCAAAAATACTACCGCGAGCGTTTCCCTGATGTGTCGCTTCCGAACTCTGAATGGAACAGCGCGCGTATTTGTTCTCTCCCTCTTTTCCCGGACATGACCCATGACGACACAACCCGCGTCATTACCGCGCTCCATCAGCTTGCAGGACATTGATATGTTCAGTGCGCCGCCTGTACAAAAAGTTTCCGTGGTGATCCCGGTCTATAACGAGCAGGAGAGCCTGCCGGAACTCATCCGCCGCACGACTGCCGCCTGCGAGACGCTCGGCAAAGCTTATGAAATTCTGCTGGTTGACGACGGCAGCAGCGACGACTCCGCGCGGATGCTGACCGACGCCGCGCAAGCGGAGGGCAGCCACATTGTTGCCGTACTGCTCAACCGTAACTACGGCCAGCACTCGGCAATTATGGCCGGGTTCAGCCACGTTACGGGCGATCTGGTGATTACCCTGGATGCTGATCTGCAAAACCCGCCGGAAGAGATCCCGCGTCTGGTCGCCAAAGCCGACGAAGGCTACGACGTGGTCGGCACCGTGCGGCAAAACCGCCAGGACAGCCTGTTCCGTAAGCTGGCGTCTCGCACCATCAACCGTCTGATCCAGCGCACCACCGGTAAAGCGATGGGCGACTACGGCTGCATGCTGCGCGCCTATCGCCGCCACATCGTCGACGCCATGTTGCACTGCCATGAGCGCAGCACCTTCATTCCGATTCTGGCGAACATCTTTGCCCGTAAAGCGACGGAGATCCCGGTGCTGCACGCCGAGCGCGAGCACGGGGAGTCAAAGTACAGCTTTATGCGTCTCATCAACCTGATGTACGACCTGATCACCTGCCTGACCACCACGCCGCTGCGCCTGCTGAGCGTGTTCGGCAGCGTTATCGCGCTGGCCGGGTTTGCGCTTTCCGTTCTGCTGGTCGTTCTGCGGCTGGTCTTTGGTCCCCAGTGGGCGGCGGAAGGGGTCTTTATGCTGTTTGCCGTGCTGTTCACGTTCATTGGCGCCCAGTTCATCGGTATGGGTCTGCTGGGTGAGTACATTGGCCGTATTTACAACGATGTTCGCGCGCGTCCGCGCTATTTTATTCAACGTGTTGTCCGTCAGGAGCACCTGGCATCTCAAGAGGAAAACCACCCATGAAAACCGTCGTCTTTGCCTATCACGATATGGGGTGCACGGGCACGCAAGTCTTGCTGGACGCAGGCTTCGACATTACCGTCATCTTCACCCATCCGGATGTTGCCGGGGAAAACCACTTCTTCGGCTCGGTGGCGCGTATTGCGGCTGAACACGGTATTCCGGTTTACGCCCCGGACGATGTGAACCATCCGCTGTGGGTGGATCGTATTCAGAAGCTTGCGCCGGACGTGATTTTCTCTTTCTACTACCGCAATCTGCTTTGCGACGACATCCTGAGCGTGGCGACAAAAGGCGCATTTAACCTGCACGGCTCGCTGCTGCCTGCCTACCGTGGCCGTGCGCCGCTGAACTGGGCGCTGGTTAACGGTGAAATGGAAACCGGCGTAACGCTGCACAAAATGGTACGCCGTGCCGATGCGGGCGGTATCGTGGCACAGCTGAAAGTGGGCATTGGCGCTGATGAAACGGCGCTGGAGCTGCACCACAAGCTCTGCATCGCCGCGCAAAGCCTGCTTCGCGACGCGCTGCCGACGATCCGTCAGGGGACTTTTACCGAAACCGTGCAGGACGAAAGCAAGGCAAGCAGTTTTGGTCGCCGCACGCCGGAGGACGGGCGACTGGACTGGGCGAAACCGGCGCGTCAGCTGCATAACCTGGTGCGCGCCGTGACCGACCCGTGGCCGGGCGCGTACAGCTTCGCCGGGGTCAGTAAATTTATCGTCTGGAAATCCCGCGTGCGTGAGGACATTCCGGCGGCAAAACCGGGCACCGTCATCTCCGTCTCTCCGCTGATTGTGAGCTGCGGCGAGCAGGCGCTGGAGATCGTCACAGGACAAACGGATAACGGGCTGTACGTGCAGGGGGCGCAGCTGGCGCAGTCTCTTGGGCTGGTGGCGGGGGCGCTGATCACCAGCGCGCCGGTGGTGGCGATCAAACGCCGCACGCGCGTCTTAATCCTCGGCGTGAACGGGTTTATCGGTAACCATCTGACCGAACGGCTGCTGGAAGACGACAATTACGAGATCTACGGTCTCGATATCGGATCCGATGCGATCGGTCGATTCCTCACTAATCCCCGTTTCCACTTCGTTGAAGGGGACATCAGCATCCATTCCGAATGGATCGAGTACCACATCAAAAAATGTGACGTGGTGCTGCCGCTGGTGGCGATTGCCACCCCGATTGAATACACCCGTAACCCGCTGCGCGTGTTCGAACTCGATTTCGAAGAGAACCTGAAGATTATCCGCGACTGCGTGAAATACGATAAGCGCATCATCTTCCCGTCGACGTCGGAAGTGTACGGCATGTGTACCGACAATAACTTCGATGAAGACACCTCCAGTCTGGTGGTCGGGCCGATTAACAAGCAGCGCTGGATCTACTCCGTCTCCAAACAGCTGCTGGACCGCGTGATCTGGGCATACGGTGAGAAAGAGGGGCTACGCTTTACCCTGTTCCGCCCGTTTAACTGGATGGGGCCGCGCCTGGACAACCTGAACGCCGCGCGTATCGGCAGCTCCCGCGCTATCACCCAGCTGATCCTCAACCTGGTGGAAGGTTCGCCCATTAAGCTGATTGAAGGTGGCAAACAGAAACGTTGCTTCACCGATATCAGCGACGGTATTGAAGCGCTGTTCCGCATCATCGAAAACAAAGACGGCCGCTGTAACGGAGAGATCATCAACATCGGTAACCCGGACAACGAAGCGAGCATCCGCGAGCTGGCGGAAATGCTGCTGGCAAGCTTTGAACGTCACCCGCTGCGCAGCCAGTTCCCGCCGTTTGCCGGTTTCCGCGAAGTGGAGAGCAGCAGCTACTACGGCAAGGGTTATCAGGACGTTGAGCACCGCAAGCCGAGCATCCGCAATGCGAAGCGCTGCCTGAACTGGACGCCGACGGTGAAGATGGAGCAGACCATTGATGAAACGCTCGACTTCTTCCTGCGCACCGTGGAGCTGTCGGAACAGGCATCATGAAAAAGGTCGGTTTACGCATTGACGTCGACACCTTTCGCGGCACGCGCGAGGGTGTGCCGCGGCTGCTGGAGTTGCTGAGCAAACACAACGTGCGCGCGACGCTTTTCTTCAGCGTCGGGCCAGACAATATGGGGCGTCACCTGTGGCGCCTGGTTAAACCGGCCTTTCTGTACAAAATGCTGCGCTCGCGCGCGGCATCGCTCTACGGCTGGGATATCCTGCTGGCCGGAACCGCATGGCCCGGCAGGCGCATCGGCGCGGAAAATGAAACGATCATCTGCAAGGCCGCGCAGCATCATGAAGTGGGGCTGCACGCCTGGGATCACCATGCCTGGCAGGCCTGGGCGGGCGTGTGGGATATCCCCCGCCTGGCGCGTGAGGTTGAGCGCGGCGTGCTGGAGCTGGAAGCCATTACCGGCCAGCCTGTGCGCTGTTCCGCCGTGGCGGGATGGCGGGCCGACCAGCGCGTGGTGAAGGCCAAAGAGCGCTTTGCCTTTCGCTACAACAGCGATTGCCGGGGCACCGGACCGTTTTTACCGCTGCTGGGGGAAAACCGAACCGGCACGGTGCAGATTCCGGTCACCCTTCCGACGTGGGATGAAGTGGTCGGGCGCGAGGTGAGTGCCGACAGGTTCAACCGTTACATTCTGGATGCGATGCACCGCGATGCCGGTACGCCGGTTTATACCATCCATGCCGAAGTGGAAGGCATTGCGTATCAGCAGGATTTTGACGCGTTGCTTGCGCTGGCGGCGCAGGAGGGCATTCAGTTCTGCCCGTTAAGCCAGCTGTTGCCGGAGGATCCTGGCACGCTGCCCCTGGGAAAAATCGTCCGTCGTGAAATGGCTGGCCGGGAAGGCTGGCTTGGCTATCAACAAACCGTGAGCCCGGCACTATGAAAACAGCCCGCTATGGCCTGACGCTTCTCGCCCTGTTTGTCGTTTACTACCTCCTTCCGGTCAACCTTCGCCTGTTATGGCAGCCAGATGAGACGCGCTATGCGGAAATCAGCCGCGAAATGCTGGCCTCCGGCGATTGGGTGGTCCCGCATTTCCTCGGGCTGCGTTACTTTGAAAAACCCATTGCCGGTTACTGGGTGAACAGCATCGGGCAATGGCTATTTGGACACACCAATTTTGCCGTTCGCGCGGGGGCGATATTCTGCACCGGGCTGACGGCGCTGCTGGTGATCTGGCTGGCCTGGCGTCTCTGGCAGGATAAGCGGGTGGCGATCTTCTCCGGCCTGATCTTCTTAACCCTGTTCCTGGTCTATGGCATCGGCACCTACGCCGTGCTGGATCCCATTATCACCCTCTGGCTGGTGGCGGCTATGTGCAGCTTCTGGCTGGCTTCGCAGGCGAAAACGATAGCCGGAAAAGCGGGGGGCTACATTCTGCTGGGGCTGGCCTGCGGCATGGGCGTCATGACCAAAGGCTTCCTGGCGCTGGCGGTACCGGTGATTGGCGTGCTGCCGTGGGTGATTGCGCAACGACGCTGGAAGGAGGTGCTGGTTTTCGGCTGGCTGGCGATCCTCAGCTGCGTACTTATCGTCCTGCCCTGGGGGCTGGCAATCGCTCAGCGTGAACCCGATTTCTGGCGTTACTTCTTCTGGGTGGAGCATATCCAGCGCTTTGCCCGGAGCGATGCCCAGCATAAAGCGCCGTTCTGGTACTATCTGCCGTTCCTCATCGCGGGAAGTCTGCCGTGGCTGGCGATGCTGCCGGGCTCGCTGCGCCTGGGATGGCGAGACAGAGAAAACGAGAGGGCGGGGCTTTATCTGCTGGGCTGGATAGTGATGCCGCTGCTGTTCTTCAGCATCGCCAAAGGCAAGCTACCGACCTATATCCTGCCGTGCTTTGCGCCGCTGGCGATCCTGATGGCGCGCTACGCCTGCACCGTCGCCGAAAAAGCGTTACGTATTAACGGTGGGATCAATATCGCGTTTGGCGTGCTTGGCATGCTGGCGGCGCTGGTGGTATCGCCATGGGGGCTTGCTAAACATCCGGTCTGGACACCGGTCGAATTGTACAAAGTCTTCTGTGCCGTGGTGGCGTTTCTGGTCTGGGCCTCGGTGGGCTGGTTTACCCTTAAAAATCCGCAGCGCTGGTGGCTGGCGGCGCTTTGCCCTGCCGGACTGGCCCTGCTGGTGGGTTTTGCGATCCCGGACCGGGTAGTGGATTCCAAACAGCCGCAGTCGCTGGTGGATTCCGTTCGTGAGCCATTGCAGATGAGTAAATTCGTCCTGGCGAACAACGTTGGTATAGCCTCCGGGCTGGCGTGGGAGCTTCAGCGTAATGACATCATTTTGTATGGGCAGAGCGGTGAGCTGAAATACGGCCTGGATTATCCGGACGCTAAGGGGCGTTTTGTGAGCAAAGATGATATCGCGCACTGGCTTGAAGCGCATCGTCAGCAGGGACCGGTGTCGCTGGTGATCCTGCTGTCGAAAAACGACGACCTGGCCCGCGCCGGGCTGCCAAAACCGGACAACCTGACGATTCAGGGGCGTCTGGCTTACCTGCAATATCTGCCGCAGTGATGGCCTGGATCTGGCTGGTGCTGGCAAGCCTGTTGAGCTGCGCAGGTCAACTGTGCCAGAAACAGGCGACCCGGGCAGGCGGCGGTCAGCAGGTCGCCCTGTGGCTTGGGCTGGCCCTGCTGATGCTGGGTGGCGGGATGGTTGCCTGGCTGGTGGTATTGCAGCATCTGCCCGTCGGGGTGGCGTACCCCATGCTGAGCCTTAACTTTGTCTGGGTAACGCTGGCGGCAAAAATCGTCTGGCATGAGCCTGTCCCGCTACGTCACTGGCTGGGCGTCGGGTTGATTATCGTCGGGGTTATTTTGCTGGGAGGAAGCCTGTGAACGGTGCGTGTTGGGCGTTATGCAGCGTAGTGTTAGTCAGCGTGGCGCAGCTGCTGCTGCGTCATGCGATGGTGACGCTGCCCCCGATGAGCGACGCTTTCTGGGCAGCCCTCTGGCATATAGCCCCCGATACGGGCGCGCTGATGCTGGGGCTGACAGGCTATTGCGCCTCAATGGGCTGCTGGTATCTGGCATTGCATCGTATGGCGCTCAGCAAAGCGTATGCCTTGCTGAGCCTCAGTTACATCCTGGTGTGGAGTGCTGCAATTTTACTGCCCGGCTGGGGAGAATACTTTTCCTGGCGCGGGCTGGCGGGCGTCGGCTTGATTATACTCGGTGTGCTGGTCATTTTTATGCCGCAGAAATACCGGAGTAAGTAACCGCTTCCGCCGTTAAGGTGAAAGGCGTAGTGGTACAGACCGCCAGGCTCAGCGAGCCGAAGCGTAGCTGACTGACCGGGAGGGTCTGGGCGGTGCTGTCAATACTGACAATCTGCCACGCGCTGCCGCCACGCTGTTTGACGATTGCCTCTTTGCGCGTCCAGATGCGCCAGAATGCGGAAAGCTGCTCTTCCGGCGCTTCACGTTCCAGCTCGTCATGTTCGGTGAGGCTGAAAACGGCATTCGCCAGCGCCTGCCAGTTCTCCCGCGGGCGGATCACTTCGATATCGCAGCCCACTTCACCTTCATCGCTCATCAGCAGGGCAATGTCGTCCCCGCTGTGGCTCAGGTTAAACCACAGAGGATGGCCGTTAGCGAAGGCCGGTTTTCCCTGCTCGCCGTAAATTATCTCGGGAAGCGGTGAGGGGGATAAGGTTCTGGCGAGCAGCGTCCGGCCTGCAAGCCAGGAAGCGTGTCGTGCACCCTGAGGTGCCATGTCTGCGAGCGTTGACGCCAGCGGGTCCGCGCTAAGGGTGGAGATCTTTCCCAGTACAAACTGGTACATAGTTACGCCCAGCGTTTAATGATTATCGAGGTATTGATGCCGCCAAAGGCAAAGTTATTGCTCTGAATAAATTCGCAATCAATCGGGCGGGTTTCCCCCATAATATAATCTAAAGCGCCGCATTGCTCATCCGGTTGTCTTAAATTGAGCGTTGGCGTGAACCAGCCCTCCCGCATCATGTGCAGACTCAGCAAGGCTTCCAGCGCGCCGCAGGCGCCCAGGGTATGGCCGAAATAACTCTTTAAGGATGAGATGGGCACGCTGTCGCCGAAAATGGCGGCGGTCGCCTGACTCTCGGCGATGTCCCCGCGATCGGTTGCCGTGCCATGGGCAGAAATGTAGCCAATCTCCTGAGGGCCAAGGCCCGCCATCGCCAGCGACTGCGCCATACACACCTGCATGGTTTCACGCTGGGGCTGGGTGATGTGCGCCGCATCGCAGTTGGTGGCAAAGCCCACGATCTCGCCATAGATTGTCGCCCCGCGGGCTCTGGCGTGATCCAGCGCTTCCAGCACCAGCGTGCCCGCCCCTTCGCCAATCACCAGGCCATCGCGCTGAACGTCAAACGGCGACGGCGTGGTTTTTGGCGCGTCGTTACGCTGGCTGGTGGCAAACAGGGTATCGAAAACCGCCGCTTCCGACGGGCACAGCTCTTCCGCGCCGCCTGCCACCATCACCGTCTGGTAGCCGTGACGAATCGCTTCCCAGGCGTAGCCAATCGCCTGGCTGCCAGAGGTACAGGCGCTCGAGGTGGGGATCACCCGTCCGCGCAGGCCAAAGAACAACCCGGTATTCACCGCCGTGGTGTGCGGCATCATCTGCACGTAGGTGGTGCCGGTGATGTTGTGGGTGTGCTTTTCGGTGAGCATGGAGGCGAACTCGCTGACCGGCCCGGTGCTGCCGGTCGACGAGCCGTAGGCGATGCCGGTCTGACCGTTGGTCAGCACCGCGTCGTCGATCAGTCCCGCCTGCTCCAGCGCCAGCTCGGTGGCGCGGGTAGAGAGCAGCGACACCCGGCCCATGGCGCGAATGCGCTTACGGGTATAGTGAGCGGGGAGAGTGAAGTCTTCAATCGGCGCGGCGAGCAGGGTTTGCAGGCCGTCATACGCCTGCCACTCCGTCATGGTACGCACCGCATTTTCATACTCGCGCAGACGGCGCGAGATGGTCGGCCAGTCCTCGCCGAACGCGGTGACGCCGCCCATGCCCGTAATCACTACCCGGCGGGTCATAGCATGCCTCCGTTAATCGAAATCACCTGACGCGTCACATAGCCTGCTTTATCCGACATCAGGTAACTCGCCAGCCCGGCGACCTCCTCGGCCTGGCCCATACGCTGCATCGGGATCATCGACATCGCCGCGTGCAGCGCAGCTTCGTCCATCTCGATCATGCCGGTATCGATCAGCCCCGGCGCGATGCAGTTGACGGTGATTTTGCGTTTTGCCAGCTCGGTGGCGAGCGCTTTGGTGGCGCCGATGATCCCGGCTTTCGCCGCGCTGTAGTTCACCTGCCCACGGTTGCCCATAATGCCTGACACCGACGACAGGGTGATGATCCGCCCGCCCTTGCGGGTGCCGATCATCGGCATAATGCAGGGATGAATGACGTTATAAAAACTGTCGAGATTGGTGTGGATCACGCTGTCCCAGTCATCGTCGCTGAGCGCCGGAAAAGCACCGTCGCGGGTAATACCGGCGTTACTGACCACGCCATACCACGCGCCGTGGTCAGCGATCTCCTGTTCCAGCACCGTGCGGCACTGCTCGCGGTTGCCCACGTCGAAGGTGAGTAAACGGCCCGCGCCGCCTGCCTGGACAATCGCTTCCAGCGTCTCCTGCGCGCCCGCTTCATCACGATGGTAATGCACGCCGACGGTGAAACCGTCCGCCGCAAGCTGAAGGGCGATAGCGCGGCCAATGCCTTTGCTGGCGCCGGTGACCAGTACGGATCTCATGATGGTGTTCCCTGGTTGAAAAGTGTGGTTAATTCTTCCTCGCTCGGCTGGAAGGTGTTCACGCGGCCCGTGGCGAGGGAGACACTATCCGCATGAATGGTGCACTCGAAGCTGCCAAAGCGTTCATCCTGCATCAGACGTTCGATGGTGATGGTCAGCGTGCAGCCTGCGGCAAAATGCCCTGCGTCGCACACCAGCTCGCGCGCGCCCAGCACCATGCCCAGCGCACAGTGCGGCAGCCCTTTTTGCATCCGGTGCCATTCAGACCAGACGCCCACGGTCTGGGCCATCAGCTCCAGCGCAAACCAGCCAGGCAGGTTGCCGTCCGCGTCCAGGAACGGAGCCAGAACGCCCCGATCGTTCACCGTCACGCTGCAAACGGCGCGGTCATCGGTGACGTTTTCCACGCTCTCAAGCAGCAGCATCGGCGTGTCGTGAGGAAGATAATCCCCGGGACGTAAGTAGCGCATCATACCCTCCCCAGCAGAAGGCTGGCGTTGTTGCCGCCAAACGCGAAGGAGTTTGACAGGATCGCCGGTTTATTCAGCGGTGCGCTCTGGTGCAGCAGGCCGAAGGCGGGCAGGGTGTCGTCTGGTGCGTAGCGGGAAAAATCCTGCGGCGGCAGCGGCAGGTCTCGGGTCAGGATCAGCCAGCTCAGGGCGGCCTCGGTGATCCCCGCGGCGCCCAGCGTGTGGCCGGTAAGATGTTTCGTGGAGCTGCACGGCACGCGGTCGCCAAAGAGATCGTGGATCACCTGCGCCTCAATGCGATCGTTCAGCGGCGTGGCGGTGCCGTGCAGGTTGATATAGCCGACGTCCGCCGCCGTCATGCCCGCCTCGTTCAGCGCCTGGTTGATGGCGCGGATCGCCCCTTCCCCCTGCGGATGCGGGGCGGAAATATGGTACGCATCGCTGGATTCCCCCGCGCCCAGGAGCGCAACCTCGCCCGGCTCGCGGGTCAGCACCATCAGTGCCGCCGCTTCGCCAATGGTGATCCCCCGACGGTGGCGGCCAAACGGTTCGCACAGGGTTGGGGAGAAGGACTCCAGGCTGTTGAAGCCGTTGACCGGCATGCGGCTCAGGCTGTCGGCCCCGCCGACGATGGCGACGTCCACCAGCCCGGCGTCAATCAGACGACGACCGCTGACGATCGCCCGCGCGCTGGAGGAGCAGGCGGTTGAGATGGTATACGCCGGGCCGTCCAGCGCAAGCCAGCGGGCGAGAAAGCGCGACGGATCGCCCAGCTCCTGCTGCGGATATTGCCACTGCGGGCTGCTCTCGCCGTTCTGCGCGCGGCGCACGTACTCATCACCCTCGTCCAGCCCGGAGGTGCTGGTGCCCAGAACAACCGCCACGCGGTCGCGCCCCACGCGCGCAATGGCCGCATCGACGGCGGGCCGGATTTGCGCCAGCGCCGCCAGCAGCAGTTGGTTGTTGCGGCTGCGATGCGCAGAAAAAGACCCGGGGACAGGGGGAAGTTCACCCTCCACGCCCCCCAGCACGGCCTCGGGTAAGCCCTGTAGCCAGCCTGCACGCTGGCGCATCCCGGGGGCCACACCAGCGATCAGGTTCGCCGCTATTTCATCAGCCGAGTTGCCGAGTGCGTTGACCATGCCAACGGCAGAAAGGTAAATCATCTCAGTCACCCAGATATTGAATGGTGATGTGGTAGTGAAAAGCGTGCTGCACAATGCTAATCGGTTCGCGCCTGCCGTTACGGTTCAGGTAGACAATTTCCGTGACCAGTTTGCCATCGGGGTTGCGCAGTTCGCGTCTGGTGTCAGTATCGTTCAGCGTCCAGCCTTTCGGCAACTGCGGCTGCCAGGCGCTGAGCGGCCAGTGGCTCAGCATCACGTCGGCCAGCACCTGGCTGGCGGGCGGCAGCTGCGGCATCACAACCGACTGCTCGGTGTGGATCCCGGTGTCGTCGTAGGTGGCGAGGAACAGGCGGATCCCGACGGAGGAGAGGCCGGCAAGCGTCACTTTATTTTCATCGGCGTTAAGCATTACCAGCAGCGACTGGGTCTGGCCTTTAAAACTGCCGGTAAGCAACTGCTGCGCGCGGATGGCAGGCGTGATGCCCGGCGGGGGCAGCGTGACGCGGGTGCCGGGCTGGAGCCAGGCCTGAGGGCGTGCATCATCGCGGTTCGTCGTATGGCTACACCCCGCCAGCAGCAGGGCCAGCATCACTGCCGCCAGGCGAATGAAACGGGTCATGGTAAGTTCTCTTTGTTAGACGGCATCGCCAGCGGGGCGAGCAGGAACGCGGTGAAGATACCGCTCACCAGCACAATGCCAAAGCTGCTGATGGCCTGAGTGGTGCTGAACACCAGCATCCCCAGCGTCAGCAGGGTAGTCATCATGGCGAGGGTAATCGCCAGCATGGAGGTCAGCGGCGTGCCGCGCGGGTTGCTGAAAAACAGCGTGTAGTTAATGCCAATGCCGAGGACCAGCACCAGCGCCAGCAGGGAAAACAGGTTCACCGGATGGCCCGTCACGGCCAGCGCCGCCAGCCCGCCGCCCAGCGACAGCACGGACGGTACCAGCGCCACCAGCCCTTTTCGCCAGCCGAGGCGTAGCATCGCGCCGCAGGCAATCACCGCCAGCGCCACGCCCAGCAGCCCCGTCAGCAGCGAGCGGTAAAGCGCAAACAGGTTGTCGAAGCTGGCCTTACGGTCAACCCAGACGACCCCGGGATGGCGGGCGGCCAGCTCGCCGAGCGCGGCGCTGTTCCTGACGCCATCGACCGGGACCAGCACACCGCTTTTGCCGTCCGGCAGCGTCAGCCACAGCAAACGCCAGCCCTCGCTGGCCGGGCTGGCGAGCCACGCCTCCACGCTGACAGGCATGGCGTTCAGGTTCGGTTCACTGGTCTTCAGCCCCGTGCTTTGCAGCATTTTCATCACCGTCGGCGCGGCGTTACGCAGAAGATGCAAATCGCTGTTCTGCCGCGCCAGCGAGTTCAGCGGCAGGGTGCGCCAGCGGGTTAATTCACCGGTTTTTTGCGCCTGCGCCAGCGCCGGGGTAAACGCCTCCAGCCGCTCCAGCGTTTCCTGAGCCGACGCGCCGTATACCACGAACCACTTCTGATCGACATTTTGCCCGGTCAGGGCGGTGATGGTTTTTTCCTGCGCCAGAATGTCCTGCGGCAGCGCCTGAAGCCGGGCGATATCGTCATCCACCCGCAGGCTGGCGATCCCGATGGCGGAGAGCAGCGCCAGCGCTACCGGCAGACCGACAGAGAGGGCTTTACCGTCGCGCCAGGCGTTCAGCCAGCGCTGCATCATCCCTCTCAGGGGGACCGGGCGGACCGGCATGCCCCGGCACAGCCACGGATGCCAGAACATTACCGTCAGGCACGAGGCGCTCAGCCCTGCGGCGGCGAACACCGCCATCTGACGAATGCCGGGGAAGGGGGCCAGCATCATGAAGAGATACGCCACGACGGTGGTCAGCAGCGCCAGCAGCAGCGCGTTACGTACTTTCGCCAGGCTTTGCCAGGGCGAGTGTTCCGCGCCGTGCACCATCCGCTCCGTGAGGTAGTAAATCGTATAGTCCGCCGAGATGCCGATGATGCTCATGCTCATCACCAGCGTCATCAGGTGCAGTTCACCGAACAGCAGCAGCGTCACGACCGTCCCCGCCAGCGCGCCGATGGCAATGGAGAGCAGGCTCAGCAGCAGCGGACGCACGGAGCGAAACACCGACACAATCAGCAGGATCACCCCGAGCACCGTGGCGACGCCAAGCGTGGAAATATCGTTTTTAGCCTGCTGGCTGGCGTAATCGCTGTAGAACACCGTCCCGCGCGAGAGCAGCTGCGCCTGTGGATACTGGCTTTTCAGCGTCTGCTGCAACGCGTTAAGGGTGGTCACCAGCTGGTGGGTTTGCTGCATATCAAACGATGAGCCCGCCAGCTCGCCGTGCAGCAGATACCAGTAGTTCCCGGCCGCATCTTTTGTCACCAGCCAGCCGTCCATCAGCTGCATCTTCTGGCTGTTTTTCGCCAGCGCGAGCTGCGCGCCGCGCATCAGCATCAGCGGATCGTTTTGCAGCTCCTTGCCGCTCACGCCGGAAAAGGCGGAGTAGAGCTGGGACAGGATCCACTGGGCCTGTGCTTGACCGCCGTTTTGCAGGCGGGCGCGGGTGGCCGGATCGACCAGGCCATTGCGGTGTTGCCAGAAGAAATCTCCCCAGGCCTGTTGCCCGGCGGCATCCAGCGGACCTTTTACGACACTCAGCGCCTGGCTGCGTTGCAGCAGGGTTAACCACTGCTGCGCCACGCGCGGGTCCGGCTGTTTGCCGGGGCTGACCAGCCAGATGAGCTGGCGGTCGAGGCGCTGCATAAATCCGTCGTTGAGAGCGGGAGGGATCGCGCCGAGCGTCTGTTTCGGCAGCATGGCGAGCACGCTGCTGTTCAGCCGCGCGCCGGGCAGCAGCGACAGCAGCACGCCCAGCAGGATCAGGCATACCGCGACCCACAGCAGCGCCGGGCGCAGGGCGTTACGGTGCGGCAAAGCGCTGGCGTTCTGCATCGGTCAGGCGGGCGGGCGTCAGTTGGTGGCGGGAGAGGGCGATATCCGTCGTGTCGCCCTGCTTATCGTTCAGGCGAATGGATTCCAGATAGATCGCGCCCTTCAAATCAAGGGTGGAGAAAATCTTGTCCAGCGGCGTGGTGACGGGCGTCAGCACCAGCGACCAGCGGCCTTCGCCCAGGTCTTTGAAATCGACGCGGAAGTTCTCTTCCAGCACCTTGCGGTCGGCCTGGAACAGCGCCCGCAGCAGATGGTTGAACTGGAACATCTGCGGGTTAGTGTCGGCGGTAATGGTCTGCGGCGACTGACCGTTGACGATCTGCACCATCCGTTTGTCATCCAGCAGTAGCGTCATCGGGAACGGCGCTTTTTGATCCCACAGCAGGCCATTGTCACGGGCGATCAGCATCTCCCCCTGCGAGCGCAGGGGCTGAGGCATATCCTTGATCGTGCGGATCTGTTCGAAGTGTGCGCGTACCACTGGTTGCTCCGCAAACCGCTGTTGCAGTTCATCCAGCGTGATCGCGTTCACCAGCGGGCTTACCAGCAGCGCGAGTAGCGTTATCCATTTCATGGCGCGATCCCCATGCGTTCGAACAGAATGGCCGGGCTGACAAAGCACATCTCCCGGCTTGCTTCTTCCACCGCCACCTGAATGGTGTAGCCGGTGGTGGTGCGTTTCCCGGTTTGCGCGTCGAAGATTTGATAGGCGATGCGCAGACGGTTTTCAACCTCTTCAATGTGGGCGCGGACGCGAATGCGCTGCTCGAAGGTCACCGCGTCGCGGTATTTCACCCGGGTATCCACCACCGGCCAGACGTAGCCGGACGCTTTCATCTGGCGATAGCCGTAATCAAACTGGTTGAGCAGCGCTTCGCGGGCAATCTCAAAGTAGCGGAAGTAGTTGCCGTGCCACACCACGCCCATCATATCGACATCGTGGAACGGAACGGTGATTTCAACTTCAGCCGTAAAGCGGGGATCGGTCAGCACCCTTTACTCCTTCTCGTTGACCTCTGGCAGCTGCCAGAAATCGAAAAAATTAAACCAGTCGAGCGGCGACAAGAGCGCGTAATGCTCCAGCCGCTGCGCATAGCGGTCGACGGTCTGCTGTAGCGCCTGCTGGCGTTCGCCGCGCGGCAGCAGCAGCGGGTCGGCAAACGGCTCGCAGTGCAGGGTCAGCTTTCCCTGCTGACAGAGGGCAAAAATCAGCACCACCGGGCAGCGCAAAATGGACGCCAGGATAAACGGCCCCTGCGGGAACGGCGCGGGCTGGCCCATAAATTCGCTCCATATCACCCGCCAGCTACCGCCGCGCTGAGGGGTGACGGCGATGCGATCGCCCACGATCGCCACCCATTCGCCGCGATCCAGCTTCTCTTTAATGAGGATGGCAGTCTCCGGGCCAATGTCGGTGACCGGCATCAGGTGAATGCCCGCCTGCGGCGCCATCTCCTCCATCACCTGCTTAAAACGTCTGGCGTTGTCGCTGAAGACCAGTGCGTTAATGGTTTTCGCCCCTTCGCGCTGGGCCAGCGCCCGGCAGGCTTCCACATCGCCAAGATGCGACGCGAGCAGCAGTTTGCCCTGAGGATCGTCGAGCCCCAGCGCCTCCTGCGCGCCTGGCGCAAAGACCAGATCGCGATGGAGTTTCATTTCGCCGCGCCAGCTGGCCACTTTATTCAGCATGGCATGACCGAAGCGCAGGAAGTGGGAAAAACTGTTTAGCCGCGCGAGGGGCGGCATTTGCCGCTGTGCCATCACCGTTTTAACCCGCGCCAGCCACTGCTGCGACGCCTGACGCGCAGAGCGGGCGGTCAGCCAGTAGACGGCGGTAACCGGCCACAGCAGGGCGGTAAACGCCTTTCGCCCCAGCAGCTGCCAGACGCGCAGCATCAGGCGCATGCCCCATAATCCTTTCACCTCCTGCTGCTGCGCCCAGTGCTGCGAGCGGCGACGCATCAGCAGGGAAGGAATGCGCGGCAACATGCCGAGAAACAGACGGGTATGCATCAACGAGATGCGCACGTTGTCTTTCAGGGCATCGAAATGGGATACCCCGTCCGGCGGATAGGTTACGCGGGTGGGCAGAAAATAGCTGGTGTTGCCCTGCCAGTAGAGGCGCACCATCACTTCGGTATCAAAATCCATCCGCCTGCCGAGCGGCGTGGTTGCTGCAAGGCGCAGAACCGGGGCTATCGGGTAAACGCGAAACCCGCACATGCTGTCTTTCAGTTGCAGGGAGAGGGTTTCAATCCAGACCCAGACGTGCGTTATCCAGCGCCCGTACAGGCGCGAACGGGGGATCGAGTCATCGTAAACGGGCTGCCCGGAAATGAGCGCATCGGGATGACGTCCGGCCAGCGCCAGCAGTTTGGGGATGTCCTCGATAGCGTGCTGGCCGTCAGCGTCCACCTGAACGGCGTGGGTGAAGCCGCGATCGGCGCAGGCTTTCAGCCCCTGCATCACCGCCGCGCCTTTGCCGCTGTTTTCGGCCAGCCGCAGTAGCGTGACCTGCGGACGATCCGCCGCCAGCGCTTCAAGCGTGCGGCGCGTGGTCTCATCGCTGCCGTCGTCCACCACCAGACAGGGCAGATCGAAAGGCGCCAGGCGCGCCAGCACCGAAGCCATCATCGCCCCGTGGTTGTAGCAGGGGATCAGCACGCAGGGACGGAAGGTTACTGACATAAGCGAATCTTCCCGCTGCTGGCGGTGTGGCGCTCGTTACCCGCATGGCGCTGGTAGCTAAAGGTCAGCAACTGGCGTTCAGGCTGCCAGGCAAGGAGCAGCGTGACCGTGTTCTCCGGCAACAGCGGGGCGGCGAACTTCACGTTCTGAATACTGTGAAAACGGTAGCCCGACGCCAGCGCGGCGGCGTAATGCATCACCCAGTCGAGCTGCGCCACGCCCGGCAGCAGCGGCTGTACGGCGAAATGTCCCTTAAACCAGAGCAGGTCAGGATCAAGATAAAAGGTTATCTCCAGATGCTGTGGATCGGGCTGGAGGCGCCCGATTTCAGGGATCTTCATGAAACAACTCCTGTAGCTGCGCAGTCACGCGCTTGTTCATGCTGTTGACCGGGATTTCATCAACGATCCGCCAGTAGCGCGGTACGGCAACCGGTTCAAGCCAGGAGCGAAGGGCGCGTCGCCAGGCGAGCTCCTGCGCTGTTTTGCTCTGTTCGTGTTGCTGACGCACCGCTTCATTCAGCACCAGCAATACGCCAATGCCCTGACGCCCGCCGCGCGTCACCGTCAGCGCGGCGGCCTCGCGGATGCCGTCCAGCGCCAGCAGGCGGCGCTCAATGTCATCGAGCGAAATGCGTTTATCCTCAATTTTGACCACCCGACCATGACGCCCGACGAGGCTGAACTGCCCGTCAGCCGTGAAGTGCAGGATATCATCCAGCAGGACCCCCTCCGCCTCGGGGATCAGCGGCGATATCACGCGATCGCCGTGAAACGTCACGCCGGGAAAAGGCTGCCAGCGCGTGCTTTCCTCCTGACGGTAGCGCCAGGCCATTACGCCCGTTTCCGTGCTGCCGTATATTTCATCCGGCCAGACGTTGAGCCAGGCCTGAACCGCGGCGACCTCCTGCCAGGGCAGCGCGCCGCCGGCGGAGACGAGCAGGTTAACGGGGGGCGGCGTCAGCGACGCGTCCAGCCGCTTGAGAAACGCCGGACTGCTGATGAAAAGGTAGCGTTTATCGTCGGGAAGGGCAGAGAGTTGCTCGGCATAGTTGAGCAGGCTGGCATGCAGCGGCAGGCCGAGCGCCATGGGTAAGACGACACGAAACGTCAGGCCATACAGGTGGTGCAGCACCACGGAAGCCACGACGTGACAGCCCGCCAGACGCTCGCCAAAATGCGCCGCCAGCAGACGAGCCTCACGATCAAGGCTGACCACCGGCTTACTTACCCGCTGCGGCGTGCCGGTCGAGCCGGAGGTGTAAAGCTCGATCGTGCGCATCTCACCGATGGCAGGCAGCGGTGAAAAGGGATGGCCTGCCCGCTGCGCGGAAGCCACCCGCAGCTGTCGCCCCTGAAAATCGAGCGTGGTGTCGCTCAGGACGCCGCTGAACAGCGCCCGCTGTTCGTTAAGCTGCGCCGCCCGGCTGTGCCCGGGGAGAACCGGCGTTTTACCCGCATGCAGCGTCGCCAGCAGCGCGACAATAAACAGATAGCCGTTTTCGATGCACAGCGCCCAGCGCTCGCCATCTTCACTACGCAGGGTGTCGACCAGCTGGGTCACGTCGTGGCGCAGATCGCCAAGCGTCCAGAGGCGGTCGTCCTGCCAGGCGACAGGGGTGTCATTAGGGCGGGGTGCACTGAGCCACTGGCTAAGCGGAAGAGGGTTAAGCATCGTTTTTCATCACCCGTTGTCGCACCAGCCACTCGCCAGCCATCAGCGTGCCCATCAGGAGATAGGCAATCATCCCGTTCCACAGCGTCCACAGACGGATATCGGCGTGTAATACGGTAAACAGCGCGATCGCCCCGTTGATAATAAAAAAGCCGCACCAGACCTGGGTAACCCGGCGCGTGTAACGTACCCCGACGGGGGAGAGAGCCGGTTCACGCAGGCGCGCCAGCCGTTCGACGACAGGCATTGCCGTCCACAGCGAACCGCCAAACACCACCAGCATCACCAGATTCACCACCACTGGATATAACAGCACCCACTGGTGCGCGTGCAGGACGTAGCTCGCCGCGCAAAGCGCTATGCCAGCCAGCGCCACGCTCACGAACAGATAACGCAGGGGGCCGCCCTGCCGACGGGCCTGGCAGACGCGCAACAGCAGCACCAGCGCCATCACGGGCAGTATCCCGTGCAGGCTATTATTCGCCAGCCCGAAGCCGATCAAAAACGGCCATGCCAGCAGCATCAGCCCCGTCAGGGCGGGAAGAACTGGAACCGAACGCACGTTACGCGTCGCGCTGAAGCTGTTCCACAACGTCCACGACGTCCTGCACCGTGCGCACCGCTTTGAAGGTTTCGGGCTTGATTTTATGGCCCGTTTTCTTTTGCAGGTGCACCACCATATCGACGGCATCAATGCTGTCGAGATCCAGATCCTCGTAAAGACGTGCCTCAGGGGTAATATCCTCTGGGGCGATTTCAAACAGCGTAATAAGAAGCGCAGAGACTTCCTGATAAATCGTTTGTTGTTCTGTCATAGCGGTCATTCTCAGGCGCGTTGTTGATGGATAAAAGCCGCGAGCGTGGCAACGGAATAGAAGTGCTGACGCATCTCGTCACTTTCGGCAGAAAGCACTACGCCGTACTGATTTTTTACCGCCAGACCCAGCTCAAGGGCGTCGATTGAGTCCAGACCGAGGCCGTCGCCAAAGAGCGCGGCGTCTGTATCAATATCCTCTGGGGTAAGTTCTTCCAGATTCAGCGTAGAGATAATGAGATTCTTAATTTCAAGATAGAGCGCTTGCATCTTTCGTTCCTGACAAAGATTGAAGACCGGTTGTTAACTGATGCTGCATATGCCGGTTTAACTGCCTTGCTGCCAGCGCGGGTTCGTGCTGACTCGCATCATAAAAATCATGAATGTTGATGCGTTCGCGAACATCCACGGTGAAAACAGGTTTGTTGGGGGGCACGTTATACCAGCTGCTCTGTTTATCAAGCATCCGTTCGCTACAGTGGATCACCACCACGCGCACGGCGCTGTTGCAGCGAACGGCGATATTCGCCGCCCCACGTTGCAGGGTCATGGCTTCCCCCACCCGGGTGCGGGTGCCTTCAGGGAAGATAAGCAGGGTGTCGCCCTGGGCCAGACGCAGCTGGCTTGCGGCAAGCAGCGTGTCGGCTTCGCTGTTAATCAGATAGTCAGCCGCGCGGATCACGCCGCTGACGAACGGGTTACGCAGCAACGCGCTTTTCACCAGACAGTCGGTTTCGTTCATCACCGACGCCAGCAGAACGTAGTCCAGCAGCGAGGGATGATTCGCAATCACCAGACAGCCCCGCTCGGCGCGCAGAACGTCCAGGTTGTTGAAACGGTAATCCAGTACCCCTGCACCGCGTACCACCGCGAGGAACAGGCGAAAACTGGCAGAAATAGTGCGGCGTGCCAGGCGGCGACGTTGAGTGCGGTCGCGCTGGAAAATCAGCAGCAGGTTAAACCACACCAGCGACAGCGTCAGCCCGCCGAGGCCGAACAGGACGAAACACAATCCGGTCATCAGCATCCGCCATACCCGATCGAGGCGGGAACGTAACCCTCTCATTGGCGCGTCCATTGCCACAGCAGGCGCTCGCCCGGCAGGGTAAACTGGCGCTCGTCCCGCAGGTAATGGCGCAGGAACTGGAGGCTTTGCGGCAGCGCGGGCTCTTCAGGCGTGCGGTTGACGTGCGTTTCACAGCTGAGCGTATTTCCCGCCTCAATCACCAGCGCCAGCGCGTAGGGCCAGACGGGCATCTGCGGTGGCAGCCCGGCGTGATAAAAATCAGGCAGCAGACCGTCGAAATCCACCAGCAACACGCGGGAGTAGCCCGCATGCAGCAGGCTCAGCACGTCGCACAAGCTCTGCTGGAAGGTATCCATACCGGCGGAAACCGACGAAGAGACAACAGGCTGACGCGCGGCGATAGTGAGATTGCCGACCGCCGAGTTGTGTACCGACATGGCAAAATCGGTGGGGGAAACGGGCTGTTCTGCCGCCAGGGTCTGGAGAATACGGAAATTGCGCTCCAGCTCCCCATGACGGCTACTGTAGACGACGGCATCGATGCGGTGTTTGCGCAGCATCATCAGGCCAAGATCGACGGCCAGCCTGCTGCCTGAATTCAGGCGGCGGGCGGTCATCATCGGCAGATCGGTCAGTTTCGCCAGCGGTGCAGCGGGATCGATGCCGTCAGACCGGCGTGACCATGCCTGCCATTCGTCGGCATCGCTGAGTCCTGGCGCTCTTGCCTGCCAGTCGATAAGGGTAAGTGTAAATTTCATCTACGCGCGTCCGCGATAAACCTGTTTCTGTGACTTTTTCTTCGCCAGCGCGATTTGCTGCGCACATCGTACAATGTTGTCGTCGCGCTGGCGAATAAACGTCACTTTTGACCCTTTCCACCCGGTTATCCCGGCAAACGGCTTTTTGGCCGACCCGGACCCAGAAGAATGGCGAGTTTACTGCCTCCTTTCGTGGTTTCCATCCAGATTTTACAGACGCTGGTGAGCGGCACGGAGAGCAGCATGCCCACCGGACCCAGCAGCCATCCCCAGATCAGTAACGATAAAAACACCACCATCGTCGACATGCCCAGACGATGGCCCATCATGCGCGGCTCGAGAATGTTACCCAGCACCATATGCACGACAAGGAACAGCGCCCCTACCAGCATGCACTCATAAAAACCGTTAAACAGGAACGCCTGGATCATCGGCGGAACGGCGGAAAGCACCGCGCCGATATTGGGTACGTAGTTTAGTAAAAAGGCCAGCACGCCCCACATCAGCGCGAACTGCACGTCCAGCAGTACCAGCCCCAGCCAGACGATCACGCCGGTCCACAGGCTTAACAGCGTTTTCAGCGCCAGATATTTGGATACGCCCTTCAGCGCGCGGTGCAAGCCGGCAATGTGGATCTGAGGATTGTTCAGGGCAAAACGCAGTTTATACGGCACGTGGCGCACTTCGAACAGCATAAACACCACCGTCATCACCAGCAGCAGAATGCTGGCCATTGCCCCGGAAAGCCCGGTCATCAACGTGGTGGCGTAGGTCATCACCTTCTCGGAATCCATCCGACGCAGCATCCGTTCCGGTGAGATATGCAGATTCACGAACGGCAACATGCGCTGAAGATCGACCAGCTTGCGCGTCAGCTCTTTATTGTACTGCGGCAGCATGGTGGAAAATTCGCTCAGCGAGGCGGCGAGCACGCCGAACAGCGCCGTCAGGACAACCAGCATCACCATCACCACAATGGTAATCGCGACCGGGCGGCTGATGCCCCGGCGTAAAAACCATGTCACCAGCGGGTTGAGCACAATGGCGAAAAACAGCGCCAGCAGAAGCTGAACAATGATATCCGCCGCCGCGTGGATACCCGCAAGGATAACCACCAGGCAGGCAAGTTTTAATAAAATATGAAGTCCGGCTTTGTCGGGCGGGCTGGCAGTCATAAGAATTCCTTTTTCCGGGGGGCTTGTTAATTGTAGTGCGCCGGATGGGCTTCGTCTGGCGTGTTAGTCTGAAAGTCGTGGCAAAAAAATGGCCCCCGGCGCAAGCGACGGAGGCCACGGCATCCTGGTGAACGATTACTGGATCACGAGGGTGTTAATGATGTTTTCAGCGGCGGTCTGCGCTTTCTGCTGATTGTCTGCCGGCAGGGTGATCTGCATGGTCAGCAGTTTATTGTCCACCTTGCCGAGCACCACGGAGGAGTAGGCGGTCTGGCCTTTGGCAGAGATGATGCTGTCCAGCTGTTGCAGCGTGTGGCCTTTCAGTTCAACAGACTTGTTGGTGACCACCTGAAGCTGCGGGTCGCGGCTGCGCTGCTGATCTTCCAGGCGTTTGGCCAGCACGCCAAGATCTTCGCTGGTATCGTCACCGACGATCACAATCACCGCTTTTTGGCCGGTGGCATCGGAATAGACGTGCATATTGTTCGCCTGGGTACCCAGCTTACCGCTCTGGTCGGTCATGTCCGCAGGCAGAGAGAAACTGAGTTTGCCATCCATCAGGCTCACCGGCTGACCGGTGGCGTTGCTTTCTGCTGACGCGCCCTGAGCAGGCGTTTTGGTGTCGCTGTTATCACAGGCTGCAAGGCCAACAACCAGCAGGCCAATCCCGACATATTTAACCAGATTGCGCATTGACTTCTTCCTTTCGATAAACGGCCATAACGGCTCATTCGTTCATCTTATCACAACTGATAAAGCGAACCCTTAACCTGCCTGCAATGCGGAGATTTCAGATTTATCTGCCAGCCTTTTCAGCAGCATATTCAACAGCACGCCGTACATCGGCAGGAAGAAAACCAGGCTGATAAGCACCTTAAAGGCGTAGTCCACCAGAGCGATTTCCATCCAGTGTTCTGCCATGAAGGCGTCCGGGCTGCGCCAGAAGGCGATGAAGAAGAAGGCCAGCGTATCGCTCACGTTACCGAACAGCGTGGAGGCCGTTGGTGCCATCCACCAGCGATGGTTTTGACGCAGGCGGTTAAACACGTGGACATCGAGGATCTGCCCCAGGGCATAAGCCATAAAGCTGGCGGTGGCAATACGCGCGACGAACAGGTTGAAGTGCGTCAGCGCTTCGAAGCCCTGCCAGCTGCCCATGTAAAACAGCGAGGAGATGGCGTAGGAGACAAACAGTGCCGGGATCATCACCGCAAAAATAATCCGCCGCGCCAGCGGTGCGCCAAAAATACGCACGGTTAAATCCGTCGCGAGGAAAATAAACGGGAAACTGAACGCGCCCCAGGTGGTATGGAAACCAAAAATGGAGATGGGGAGCTGTACCAGATAGTTACTGGAGATGATCACCAGCAGATGAAATAGCGAAAGCCAGAACAACGCCTTGACGCGCTGCGATTGTGTAAAGGAGTTCATATTGTACCTTTTTGATTAATATTTGGGGTGAGGGAACCCAATAAAGCCGCCGCATGATACTGCTTTGACGACACTTTGCAATGGCTAATTTTCACGCAATCGTTAACCTGGTTTGCATTGGCGATAGCGGGGCGTAAACTACAGCCGTTTTTACCTGAACGAGAAGAAAATGACCGACCTGTTTTCCAGCCCAGACCACACGCTTGATGCTCAGGGCCTCCGTTGCCCGGAGCCGGTAATGATGGTGCGTAAAACCGTCCGTAACATGCAGAGTGGCGAAACGCTGCTGATCGTCGCCGATGATCCGGCTACCACCCGCGATATCCCCGGCTTTTGTACCTTTATGGAACATGAACTGGTGGCGCAGCAAACCGAGACCTTGCCGTACCGGTATTTGATTCGTAAGGGGTAAGTGCGGCCTGATGCGCGGCGGCGCTTCGCTTGCACGGGCCTACGGGTGTAGTAGGTCGGGTAAGGCGCAGCCGCCACCCGACAAGTACTCATCACAATTTCGAACCATCGTTTCAAAATTTCGCGCTTTTGTGAGGCGCTTCACCCTCCCTTTTCCAGCCGTAGTCTAATTTTTAAGCGTCAAAAACTAAAACACCGTTTTAACGCTTATCTCGCTACCCTGGAGTTGACTTAATGAAAACGACCCTCAAGCCGTTACTGGCCGCGCTGTGCCTGTCTGCTTTTGCCTGCACCGTTTCTGCCCAGACCATCAAAGCCGCCGATGTGCATCCCGAAGGCTACCCGAACGTGGTGGCGGTTCAGCACATGGGTGAAAAACTCAAACAACAAACCGATGGCAAGCTGGAGATTAAGGTCTTCCCCGGCGGCGTGCTGGGGGATGAAAAGCAGATGATTGAGCAGGCGCAGATGGGGGCGATCGACATGATCCGCGTCTCCATGGCGCCGGTGGCTGCCATTCTGCCGGATATCGAAGTGTTTACGCTGCCCTACGTATTCCGCGATGAAGACCACATGCACAAGGTGATCGACGGGGATATCGGCAAGCAGATTGGCGACAAACTCACCGCCAACCCGAAATCGCGTCTGGTCTTTCTTGGCTGGATGGATTCCGGCACCCGTAACCTGATCACCAAAGAGCCGATCGTCAAACCGGACGATCTGAAAGGGAAGAAAATCCGCGTGCAGGGCAGCCCGGTGGCGCTGGCCACGCTGAAAGCGATGGGGGCGAACTCGGTGGCGATGGGCGTCAGCGAGGTTTACAGCGGCATGCAGACCGGGGTGATCGACGGCGCGGAGAACAACCCGCCAACCTTTATCGCCCACAACTATATGCCGGTCGCCAAAAACTACACGCTGAGCGGCCACTTCATCACCCCGGAAATGCTGCTCTATTCCAAAGTGAAATGGGACAAGCTCAGCGCTGACGAACAGCAAAAGATCCTGGTGCTGGCCCGCGAAGCGCAGTTCGAGCAGCGCAAGCTGTGGAATGCGTATAACGACCAGGCGCTGGCGAAAATGAAGGCCGGCGGGGTGCAGTTCCACGACATCGATAAAACGGTGTTTATCAAGGCGACAGAGCCGGTGCGCGCGCAGTATGGCGATAAGCATCAGGATCTGATGAAAGCCATCGCTGACGTCCAGTAAACCGGAGTACGTATGTCCGAACTCTACCTGAAGTGGATGGACCGTCTGTACCTGTTCGCCATGGCGGTGGCAGGTATTTCGCTGTTGGTGATGACGATTGTCATCCCCATCGGCATTTTTTCACGCTACGTGCTTAATCGCGGCGAATCCTGGCCGGAGCCGATCGCCATTATCTGCATGGTGACGTTTACCTTTATCGGCGCGGCGGTGAGCTACCGCGCCGGGTCGCATATTGCGGTCAACATGCTCACCGACCGCCTGCCCGCGTCGCTGCAAAGAGTGTGCGCGCGGATGGTGGATCTGCTGATGCTGATGATTTCAGGCCTGATGTGCTGGTACAGCTACTGGCTGTCCGTCGAGCTGTGGGAGCAGCCGGTGGCGGAGTTTCCGCTTCTGACCTCCGGCGAAAGCTATCTGCCGCTACCTGTCGGGTCGGCCATTTTGATCCTGTTTGTGCTTGAACGCCTGCTGTTTGGCTCGCAGGAAAACCGTCCGGTCGTGCTGATCGGCAATCACAGTTAAGGGGTGAACAATGGATGCGTTTGTTTTGTTATTCACCCTCGCCATTTTGCTGGCGCTGGGGATGCCGGTGGCTTTCGCCGTCGGGTTAAGCGCCGTGGCGGGGGCGTTGTGGATCGATCTGCCGCTGGAGGCGCTGATGATCCAGATCACCAGCGGGGTGAATAAATTTACCTTGCTGGCGATCCCGTTCTTCATTCTTGCCGGGGCGATCATGGCGGAAGGGGGCATTGCCCGACGGCTGGTCAACTTCGCGTACGTTTTTGTCGGCTTTATTCGCGGCGGGCTGTCGCTGGTGAACATCGTGGCATCAACGTTCTTCGGCGCGATTTCCGGCTCGTCGGTGGCGGATACGGCGTCTATCGGCAGCGTGATGATCCCGGAGATGGAGAAGAAGGGCTATCCGCGCGAATACGCGGCGGCGGTGACGGCCAGCGGGTCGGTGCAGGCGATCCTGATCCCGCCCAGCCACAACTCGGTGATTTACTCCCTGGCGGCAGGGGGAACGGTTTCCATCGCCACGCTGTTTATCGCGGGCGTGCTGCCGGGCCTGCTGCTGGGCGTGAGCCTGATGGTGCTCTGCCTGTGCTTCGCCCGCAAGCGCGGCTATCCGAAGGGGGACAAAATCCCGTTCAGGCAGGCGCTGAAAATCATGCTCGATGCTCTGTGGGGGCTGATGACGGTGGTGATTATCCTCGGCGGGATCTTGTCCGGGATATTCACGGCGACCGAATCTGCCGCTGTGGCCTGCCTGTGGGCGTTCTTCGTCACCATGTTCATCTACCGCGATTACAAGTGGAATGAACTGCCGAAGCTGATGTGCCGCACGGTGAAAACCGTCACCATCGTGATGATTTTGATTGGCTTTGCCGCGGCGTTTGGCGCGGTAATGACCTACATGCAGCTGCCGATGCGCATCACCGAATTCTTCACGTCGCTGTCCGATAACAAATACGTGATCCTCATGTACCTCAACATCATGCTGCTGCTGATTGGCACGCTAATGGACATGGCGCCGATCATCCTGATCCTGACCCCGGTACTGCTGCCGGTGACCAACTCGCTGGGGATCGATCCGGTGCATTTCGGAATGATCATGATGGTGAACCTGGGGATTGGGCTGATCACGCCGCCGGTCGGGTCGGTGCTGTTCGTGGCGAGCGCGGTAAGTAAGCAGAAGATCGAGCACGTGGTGCGGGCGATGCTGCCGTTTTACGGTATGTTGCTGGTAGTGCTGGGGATGGTGACATACATCCCGGCGATATCATTGTGGTTGCCGGGGGTGCTAGGGATGCAGTGACGCCGTTTTATGCCGGGTGGCGGCTACGCCTTACCCGGCCTACGGTTACGGTTCGGAGATGTTGTAGGCCCGGTAAGGCGTAGCCGCCACCGGGCATTTTTACCGACGGCGCAACAGCCGCAACGCGTTCGCCGTCACCAGCACCGTCGCCCCCGTATCCGCCAGTACCGCCAGCCACAGTCCGGTCATACCGAGCAGCGTGGTGACCAGGAAAATCCCCTTCAGACCCAGCGCAATGCCGATGTTCTGCCGAATATTGGCCCGCGTCGCCCGCGCAAGATCTATCATCTGCGCCAGCCCGGTCAGGCGGTTGTGCGTCAGCGCCGCGTCGGCGGTCTCCAGCGCCACGTCGGTGCCGCTGCCCATCGCAATGCCGATGGTGGAAGCCTTCATTGCCGGGGCGTCGTTTATCCCGTCCCCGACCATCGCCAGCGGGGCATGACCGTTCAGCTCGGTTACCGCGCTGACTTTATCCGCAGGCAACAATCCGGCCTTAAACTCCAGCCCCAGCTCGCCGGCAATCGCCGCCGCCGCACGCGGGTTATCACCGGTCAGGATCACGCCCTGTACCCCCAGCCTGTGCAGCGCGTCGACGGCGTCTTTCGCATCGTCACGCAGGGTGTCGCGCAGCGCCAGCATGCCCATCGGTACACCGTCCTGCATCACGGCAACGACCGTCTGCCCGGCCTGCTCTAATGTCTCAACCTGTGGATTCGGGAACGCGCCTGCCGCGGCGATCAACACTTTTTTGCCTTCGACCACAGCCTCAATCCCCGACCCGACCAGCGCTCGCTGGGCCGTTGCCGGAGGGATGTTCAGCCCGCGCCCCTTCGCTTCACGCACAATCGCCTGCGCCAGAGGGTGGGTGGAGCCCTGTTCAACGGCGGCGGCCAGTATAAGCAACTCGTCTTCACTGATGTCCTGCGGATACACGCCGGTCACCTGCGGCTTGCCGACGGTCAGCGTGCCGGTTTTATCGAAGGCGATGTGCTGAACCTGGCTCAGCTGTTCCAGCGCCGCGCCGCCCTTAATCAGCGCCCCGCGACGTGCCGCCGCCGCCAGCCCTGAGGTAATCGCCGCCGGGGTGGAGATCACCAGCGCACACGGACAGCCGATCAGCAGCAGCGTCAGCCCTTTGTAAATCCAGCCCTCCCACGGCGCGCCGAAGAACAGCGGCGGGACGACGGTGACCAGCAGCGCCACCAGCATGATGGCGGGGGTGTAAATCCGGCTGAAGCGATCGATAAAGCGTTCTACCGGCGCGCGGCGCTCCTCGGCTTCTTCTATCAGCCTGAGGATGCGGTCGATGGCGCTGTCGCCCGGTTCGGAAAGGACCGTCAGCAGCACCAGTCGGTCGACGCTGGTGGCGCCCGCAGGCACCTTTTCACCTGCCGCGCGCGCTACCGGGATGGATTCCCCGGTCAGGGCGCTTTCGTCAAAGCTCGCGGTGGCGGTAATGAGGGTCCCATCGGCTGGCAGACGTCCGCCTGCGGGCACTTCAATCACGTCGCCCGGGCGCAGGGTATTGATGGCGACCGTTTCACGCTGACCATGAATAACCCGCGTGGCGGTTTCCGGCTTCAGCGCCATCAGCGCGCTCACCCCTTTACGCGCCCGGCTCGCCGCCCAGCCCTCAAGGCGTTCGCCAATTAAGAACAGCAGCAGCACCATCGCCGCTTCCGCCGTCGCGCCAATAAACAGCGCCCCGATAGCCGCCACGCTCATCAGCGTTTCGATGGCAAACCAGCTGCCGCTTCTCATCAGACGCAGCGCCTGACGCGCAATCGGGAACAGGCCAACCAGCGTGGTGGCGATAAACGCCAGGTTGCCGAACGGGTGGTTGATTTGCTCCAGCCCCCAGCTCAGGGCCATCATGATGATGAGGGTAATGAGCGGCAGATTTTCTTTTAGCGGGGACGTTTTTTCTGCGGGCGCCGTTTCGCTGCGCAGGGTATAACCCGCTTTGCTGACGGCGGCTTCAACCTGTCTGCTGACGTCGTTTTCGGCGCTGACCAGCAGCTTTTCGGTAGCGAACAGCACCTGAACGTGGTTCACACCCGGCACCTGCTTCACTGCATTTTCCACTTTGCGGGCGCAGGCCGCGCAGTCCATGCCGTTGACCACCCAGCTGTAGTGATTGCCGTTTTCAGGCAGCGCTTCGGTCCGGGTTTCGCACGCGCCCTCGCAGCAGCAGTCCTCTTTTGGCGGAACCGGGCTGAGCTTAAGTGCCGAGAATTGGGGAACTTTTTTAGGTGTTTCTGGAGTCGACATGGCAGTCTCCGGTAATGATAATTTTCTCATTAACCGCAGCATACACTCTGGAGTCGACTCCAGAGTCAAGCGTTATTTAGATATACAGCGAACGCACAATCAGGAAGTGTCCGGCAAAGTAACAGGCGGCGGAAATCGCATTATCCGCACGGAAGCGGCGGCGATAGTGGCTGCCCAGCCAGACGATATTACCCAACAGCAACAGTGCGGCACCGAAGAACGCAGACATTGCCGGAGCGGTCGGACGGAAGAACCACAGCTCGCCCGCCAGCCACACCATCACCAGCGTCATGGCGATAAACGTACAGACCGGGAGACGCATCTCTTCCAGACGCGACCAGATCACCGCGATCAGCAGAGCGCCAATCACCAGCAGCACCAGCGGCAGCGGCCAGAAGAAGGAGAGCGTCATCTGGCTGGCAAAGTAGATGGTATAGAGCAGATGCGACAGGAAGAATGCCCCCACGGCGTACAGCAGGCGCTGGCGCGGCAGCAGGGTTAAGGCATCGCCAATCAGGGAAGCACACAGCCCCGCGAGGACAAGATAGCTAACGGCGTTAAACATCGGGGCCTGCCAGGCAAGCAACAGCAGGAGTAATAGCGTGACGGGTTTAAACAACCAGCGCTGCCAGGCTGGGCCACGGTAAGACGCATCGACGTAAAGCCATGCGGAAAAACAGACAGCGATAAATGACCAAAGCATATTAACTCCCTGTAACTGTTGAGGCTGAATGATCAGTTCCTGATCCAGTGTAGTGACGCGAGCGGGCGTTTGGCAATGCCGGGGCAGGCGAGGTATCCTGAATTCCGCATAATCTGATGGGATTTTTCAATGAGCAAGATGCCGCTGTTTTTCATTATCGTGGTGGCGATTATCGTCATTGCCGCCTCGTTTCGCTTCGTGCAGCAGCGCCGTGAGAAGGCCGACAATGACGCCGCGCCGCTGATGCAAAAGCGCGTGGTGGTGACGAACAAGCGTGAGAAGCCGCTTAACGACCGCCGCTCCCGCCAGCAGCAGGTGACGCCAGCGGGCACAACGATGCGCTATGAAGCGAGCTTTAAGCCGGAAACCGGCGGGCTGGAGATGACCTTCCGCCTGGAGGCGCAGCAGTACCACCAGCTGACGGTGGGGGAGAAAGGCACGCTGAGTTACAAAGGGTCGCGGTTTGAAGGGTTCATGGCGGAGCAGTAATCTGTTGATCGGCGCTGAGTCTTCTTACCAGTGCCGATCGTAAATTCAATAGATATATATAGCGTGGAGTAAATATAATTGTGGTTTATGTTTTATAAAAAATATTCTGTTTTATATTCCCATTAGTGACTTAAAATATCGTTTGCATCACTATCTTACCCAGCATTTCTTAATATGATCTTATCATTGTTATTGTATGAATATATAAATTTATAATTCAAATGGATAAGGTATTTAGATGGCGAATACAATGTGGTTGACGTTGAAGGGACAATCGCAGGGAATGATTTCTGCTGGATGTGCTTCGATAGATTCAATAGGGAATAAATCACAGCCTGCCCATCGAGATCAGATTATGGTCATGGCAATTAATCATGGAATGAGTCGGGCGCAAAATGTAAATCATCAGTGTTTGACGTTTATTAAACCTGTGGATAAATCCTCGCCGTTGTTGGGGAAAGCCATTACTGACAATGAAACGCTAAGCTGTGAATTTAGCTTTTATCGCACCAGTCAGACTGGTTTAAACGAATGCTATTACTCACTAAAACTGATTAATGCCAGAATATCCAGCTTCCATCTACAGGTGCCGCATACCATTGATGACAGTGCGGGTCAGCCAGAAGAAATGATCGAATTGTCATACGAATCTATTGCCTGGGAGCATCGTTTTGCTGGAACCAGCGCCTACAGTATCTGGGATGAGCGAATTTTTTAAGGACCCATGATGGAAGGTTATAATGACTGGATAGGGGATCATCGTGAAGATATTCTCAGAGGAAATAACTGGCAGCGTAATTTGCGTTTCGAAAATGAAATCAAGCAGCTGAAAAATAGCCTGGGCAACAATGCCAACCACATTATGCTGCTCACGCCTGACGAGGCGCAGGGTGTGATTGACGATTTGTTAGGTAGTCAGCCTGTTGGCTTTTCTACTACCTATGCCGGTAACATCAAAGAGACGGTTTCTGCGACTAAGAATCTGTCGAAGCTATTTTCTTATCAGCAGGCCGGAAAGATTGTTTTCACTTTAAAAGGTCTTGGGATCAAAGCAACGCAGTATGCTTATCAGGGAAAAATGTATGTGAAGATTACGGGCTACCCTTCTCTGCGACGCATTCTTAACGGAACCCGTTACCGGATTAATCATCCCAAAGTGCTTGAGGTTGGCATTGGTAGCGTCGGGTTTCAAAACGGCATTATGTCAGGAGCCCGATTCTGCATCTGGTTTTCCGCATGCTGGCGGTTGGTTGAGTTGATCTTCAAATCTGACCATGACGTCGCCGCATTCCTGGGGAATGTGACGATGGATGTGGCGAAAGTTATTGTGGGGGTTTTTGTTTCGAGATTGGTTGGGGAAGGGATCTCGTTGGCTATATCACCATTTATAGCGAGTGTAGCTGTTCCGGTTTGGGGGCAAATAGTCTGTGTGGTTGTAATAGGTATAGCTATTGCCAATGCGCTCAATGGGCTGGACAAACAGTATGATTTATCAAACAAACTTATAGATTGTATAAAAAAGGGTATGAAAGAGCAGCAAAAAATCGCAGAGTGGAACGCTCGAAACTCAGTAAATGGTAGTTCATTTTACTGGGAGAATTACTGATATGAGCGTTAACATTAATCTTAATAAAATTAAAAGAAGGTGCTTTTTATTTTTCTGTATCTTCTTTTTTGGTATTTTTGCTTGGGGTTTTTATTGGGCTAGCGTACCAGATATAACCGATATCATTGAATCCAGAAGCATTATTTATTTTTTTTGGGGTTCTTTTATTATGTTGTTTGTTTTCCCGGTTGCTTGTTGTTTCGTTTTGGTTATTGTCTATATGACTTTTACGAAAAACATGGAGCCACCCAGCTTCTTCGCCAAAGGCATTATCGTCGGTTTTCACGTTATCGGTGCAGGATTTGTTATTGGCAACATTCTCTCGTTTATTGTCATATTTTATCCCCTGGGAACCAACTATGTCTTATGTGAACGTCCTGGGCCCTTTTCGGGAACGTATTACACCAGAACGGAAGAGATTTGCACGCAGGTAAAATACTTGCTTAAAACAAGAGCCAGAGATATCAAAAAACTGAATGACCAGCTGGACGGCGTATCGACGCAGTGAGGGGGAATGTGACGATGGATGTGGCGAAAGGGATTGTGGGTATTTTTGTTTCGAGATTGGTTTGGAGTATTTCCTCGTTGGCTATATCACCATTTATAGCGAGTGCAGCTGTTCCGGTTTGGAGACAAATAGTCTGTGTGGTTGCATTAGGTGTAATTATTGCTTATGCGCTGCAAGGGCAGCAAAAAATCGCAGCATGGAACGCTCGAAACTCGGTATATGGAAATTCATTTTCCCATGGGAATTACTGATATGGGCGTTAAAATTAGTTTTGATAACATAAAAAAAGATGTTTTTTATTTCTGGTTATTACTTTCTATTGTGGGTTTATATGGTTGGCTTACTATACGAGTATGCCTGATGTCATTGATTTGGTTGAATCAAGAAGCATTGTTTATTATTTTTGGGGCTCCTTTATTGGCATGCTATTCATTCCTGCTCTTTGTTATTTTGCATTTGTGTTTGTATTTGTGTTTTTTACGAAAAACCTTCAGGCTCCCAAGCTCCTGGCGAAAGGAATAACCCTTGCTTATCACTATTTCGGTGTAGTATTCATTATTGGCATGCTACTCTCGTTTATCGTCATATTTTATCCCCTGGGAACCAACTATGTCTTATGTGAACGTCCAGGGCCCTTTTCGGGAACGTATTACACCAAAACGGAAGAGATTTGCACGCAGGTGAAATACCTGCTTAAAACAAGAGCCAGAGATATCCAAAAATTGAATGATCAGCTGGACGGTGTATCGTCACAGTGATGGTGTTTCGTAGGCCCGGCTCGCTGCGCGCCACCGGGCAAAAGCGCACTTTACTTCTTCACCTGCGCCTTAAACTTCTTCATCCACACCAGCAGCTCAAACACGCCGAAAATAAACACCCGCAGCTGCTGCCAGCCGGTCATCGGTGGGCCATCTTTCGGCAGACCGTTTTTCAGCATTACCATCTGCAAGGCATGCATGAACGCGGTAAAAATCAGCGCCACGTTAATAAAGATATTCAGCGGGCGCGGGAACGGGTGCACCAGATTCAAAATCAAAAATGCCCAGACGCCCAGCATCAGTACGCGCCCTACGTTAATCAGTACTGGCATCGGATCCTCCTTGTGCCTGACGGTGATACAGACGATAAGCCACCTGGCCGGCGACCTTCTCGCGGTGCAGATCCCAGTGAACGGGAACGGGCGGCAGGCCATTTTCCACTTCGCTTTCAACGTAAATCAGCGCGTCGTCTGCCAGCCAGCCATTTTTTTCCAGCAACGATAATGTCTCTTCCAGCAGCCCTTTACGGAACGGCGGGTCAACAAACACCACGTTGAACGGCGTCCCCTGTTGGGCGAGGAAGCTCAGCGTGTTGGTATTCACCACTTTCGCGTTGGTTGCCTTCAGCGTAGCCAGATTTTGCTGCAACGTCTGCGCGACGCCGCGCTCCATCTCCAGCAGCGTGGCGCTGGCGGCATAACGCGACAGCGCTTCCAGCCCCAATGCACCGCTTCCGGCGAAGCAGTCCAGGCAGTTGGCGTCTACCATAGACGGGGCGAGCCAGTTAAACAGCGTCTCGCGAACGCGGTCCGTGGTGGGGCGTAAACCGGGGCTGTCCGGCACCGGTAATTTCCGGCCTCGCCACTGACCGCCGATAATGCGAATTTGACCGGCCGGGGCGCGGGTGGGTTTCTTCATCTCAGGAAAGCTCTGTTAACCATTGCCCTGCGATTGCGGGCGGTGATGTCAATTAAGTAAAGTGTTAGACTATTTCATCATTTTTTTAGCTTCCCTGTATATAGCGCCGCGAGGAGTGTAGTCGCAGATGGCAAAACAAAAAAAACGTGGCTTCTTTTCCTGGTTGGGTTTCGGTGAAAAAGAGCAAGAAACAGAACAGAAAACCGAAGAACAGCAGGTTGTAGAAGAGCCGTCACAGCCTGAAACGCCTGTCGAAACCGCTGCGGTTGTCGAAGCGGAAGAGCCAGCCCACAGCAAAGAAGAGATTGAATCCTTTGCCGAAGAGGTGGTTGAGGTTACTGAACAGGTTCAGGAGAGCGAAAAACCAGAGCCGGTTATCGTTGAAACCCTTAACGAAGCGCCGCAGGCCACTATCGAACACGAAGAGCTGCCGCTGCCGGAAGAGGTGAAAGCTGAAGAGGTTTCTGCCGAAGAGTGGCAGGCCGAAGCGGAAACCGTTGAAATTGTTGAGGCGGTGGAAGAAGAAGCGGCCCTTGAGCCAGAGCTGACCGACGAAGAGCTGGAAGCCCAGGCGCTGGCGGCGGAAGCGGCTGAAGAAGCGGTCATCGTCGTGCCGGTGGAAGCGCAGGCCGAAGAAGAGATCGTTCAGGAGCAGGAAAAACCGACCAAAGAAGGTTTCTTCGCGCGCCTGAAACGCAGCCTGCTCAAAACCAAAGAAAACTTAGGTTCCGGATTTATCAGTCTGTTCCGCGGCAAGAAGATCGACGACGATCTGTTTGAGGAGCTGGAAGAGCAACTGCTGATTGCGGACGTGGGTGTGGAAACCACCCGGAAGATCATCACTAACCTGACCGAAGGGGCGAGCCGCAAGCAACTGCGTGACGCCGAGGCGCTGTACGGCCTGCTGAAAGACGAGATGGGTGAAATTCTCGCAAAAGTTGACGAACCGCTTAATATTGAAGGCAAAATGCCCTTTGTTATTCTGATGGTTGGCGTCAACGGCGTGGGTAAAACCACCACCATCGGCAAGCTGGCGCGCCAGTTCGAGCAGCAGGGCAAATCGGTGATGCTGGCGGCGGGTGATACCTTCCGTGCGGCAGCGGTGGAACAGCTCCAGGTGTGGGGCCAGCGCAACAATATCCCGGTCATTGCCCAGCACACCGGCGCGGATTCCGCCTCCGTGATTTTCGATGCTATCCAGGCGGCGAAGTCGCGTAACGTGGACGTGTTGATTGCGGATACCGCAGGGCGTTTGCAGAACAAATCGCACCTGATGGAAGAACTGAAGAAAATCGTTCGCGTCATGAAGAAGCTGGACGAAGATGCACCGCATGAAATTATGCTGACTATCGACGCCAGCACCGGGCAGAACGCCATTAGCCAGGCGAAGCTGTTCCATGAAGCGGTAGGACTGACCGGGATCACGCTGACCAAGCTGGACGGGACCGCGAAAGGCGGGGTGATCTTCTCCGTGGCCGACCAGTTCGGCATTCCTATCCGTTACATCGGTGTGGGCGAGCGTATTGAGGATTTACGTCCGTTTAAAGCGGACGACTTTATTGAGGCACTATTTGCCCGAGAGGACTAACAATGATTCGCTTTGAACACGTCAGCAAGGCCTATCTCGGCGGGAGACAAGCGCTACAGGGGGTGACATTCCACCTCCAGCCAGGCGAGATGGCATTCCTGACCGGCCATTCCGGCGCGGGGAAAAGTACCCTGCTCAAGCTGATCTGTGGGATCGAGCGGCCAAGCGCCGGGAAAATCTGGTTCAGCGGCCATGAAATTAGCCGTCTTAAGAACCGTGAAGTGCCGTTCCTGCGTCGTCAGATTGGCATGATTTTCCAGGATCACCATCTGCTGATGGATCGCACGGTTTTCGATAACGTCGCGATCCCGCTGATTATTGCTGGCGCCAGTTACGATGATATCCGCCGTCGCGTTTCGGCGGCGCTGGATAAGGTCGGGCTGCTGGACAAAGCGAAGAACTTCCCGATCCAGCTCTCCGGCGGTGAGCAGCAGCGCGTGGGTATCGCCCGCGCGGTAGTGAACAAGCCTGCCGTTTTGCTGGCGGATGAACCGACCGGTAACCTGGACGATGCCCTCTCTGAAGGGATCCTGCGTCTGTTTGAGGAATTTAACCGCGTGGGGGTCACGGTACTGATGGCGACGCACGACATGGGGCTGATCTCCCGCCGTTCGTACCGCATGCTGACCCTGAGCGACGGGCATTTGCACGGAGGCCACGGTGAATAAGCGTGATGCAATGAACCAGATTCGGCAGTTCAGCAACCGGTTTGACCGTTTCCGCAAGCCTCAGGGCGGCGGGGACGGCAATCGCAATGCGCCTAAGCGTGCCAAAGCGGCACCGAAACCGAACTCCCGCAAAACCAACGTCTTTAACGAGCAGGTGCGGTACGCCTTCCAGGGCGCGTTGCAGGATCTGAAAAGCAAACCGCTGGCGACGTTCCTGACGGTGATGGTGATTGCCATCTCCCTGACGCTGCCCAGCGTCTGCTACATGGTTTACAAAAACGTAAACCAGGCGGCGTCCCAGTACTATCCGTCGCCGCAGATCACCGTTTATCTGGATAAAGCCCTCGACGATAACGCGGCGGCTCAGGTGGTGGGGCAGATTCAGGCCGAGCAGGGCGTGGAGAAGGTGAACTATCTTTCCCGCGATGAAGCGCTGGGTGAGTTCCGCAACTGGTCCGGATTCGGCGGCGCGCTGGATATGCTTGAAGAGAACCCGCTGCCCGCGGTGGCGGTGGTGATCCCGAAACTCGATTTCCAGGGCACGGATTCGCTCAACACCCTGCGCGACCGCATTACCCGCATTAACGGGATTGATGAAGTGCGCATGGACGACAGCTGGTTTGCCCGTCTTGCCGCCCTGACCGGGCTGGTAGGACGCGTGTCGGCGATGATCGGCGTGCTGATGGTGGCGGCGGTGTTCCTCGTCATCGGTAATAGCGTGCGCCTGAGCATCTTCGCCCGTCGCGATACCATCAACGTGCAGAAACTGATTGGCGCAACGGATGGTTTCATCCTCCGCCCGTTCCTTTACGGCGGCGCGTTATTAGGTTTTTCTGGTGCATTTCTTTCATTGATATTGTCAGAAATTTTGGTGATGCGGCTGTCGTCTGCCGTGACTGAAGTGGCGCAGGTTTTCGGAACTAAGTTTGATATCAGTGGCTTAGGGTTCGATGAGTGCCTGCTGTTGCTGCTGGTGTGCTCCATGATCGGCTGGGTGGCGGCATGGCTGGCAACGGTTCAACATTTACGCCACTTTACTCCCGACTAATAAAAGCGTGATATAATCTTTCCCTGCACCGAGATGTTCGCTTGCAGGGAAAGCGTCCCTGTTGTCACTTCCCCTGTAATCATCTTCATGTCACATTTTGTGCGTAATTTATTCACTGTTGCACCTGGAACTTGTGGATAAAATCACTGTCTGATAAAAGAGTGAATGCTAATCTCGTTGCTCAAACGCTTTGGCATGGTTGTTGCCTGACGGGGACAACCTGGACCAGAAGAAACATTGAGAGGAATGAATGACCAAAGAAATGCAAACTTTAGCTTTAGCCCCTGTTGGTAACCTGGAATCTTACATCCGGGCTGCGAACACCTGGCCGATGTTAACGGCTGAGGAAGAAAAGGAGCTTGCTGAAAAGCTGCATTACCAGGGCGATCTGGAAGCAGCTAAAACGCTGATCCTGTCTCACCTGCGCTTTGTTGTTCACGTTGCTCGTAATTATGCGGGCTACGGCCTGCCGCAGGCGGACCTGATTCAGGAAGGTAACATTGGCCTGATGAAGGCGGTACGTCGCTTTAACCCGGAAGTGGGTGTGCGACTCGTCTCCTTCGCCGTGCACTGGATCAAAGCGGAAATTCACGAATACGTCCTGCGTAACTGGCGTATTGTGAAAGTCGCCACGACGAAAGCGCAGCGCAAACTGTTCTTCAACCTGCGTAAAACCAAGCAGCGTCTGGGCTGGTTCAATCAGGATGAAGTGGAAATGGTGGCGCGCGAGCTGGGCGTTTCCAGCAAAGACGTCCGCGAGATGGAATCCCGTATGGCCGCGCAGGACATGACGTTTGATATGTCTGCCGACGATGACGCGTCCGACAGCCAGCCGATGGCCCCGGTTCTGTATCTACAGGATAAAACCTCTAACTTTGCTGACGGCATTGAAGAGGATAACTGGGAAGACCAGGCGGCGAACAAGCTGACCTTCGCGATGGAAGGCCTCGACGAGCGTAGCCAGGATATTATTCGTGCCCGCTGGCTGGACGAAGATAACAAGTCCACGTTGCAGGAACTGGCCGACCGCTACGGCGTCTCCGCTGAACGTGTGCGTCAGCTTGAGAAAAACGCCATGAAAAAACTTCGCGCCGCTATCGAAGCGTAATTTCCGCGAAGTACACCGAGAACCCTCGAATGCAAATTCGGGGGTTTTGTTTTTTTAGCGCCCGCTCTGGCGAATTTCTTCCCCCTGGCAAACACTTACTGATGCGCTAAGCAGGCGACTTTCAGAGGGTGACAGGGTGAAAAATAACGAACTGAACGACCGGCGTTTACAGGCGACGCCGCGCGGTATCGGCGTCATGTGTAACTTCTATGCCGATAAAGCCGAAAACGCCACGGTGTGGGACGTGGAAGGTAACGAGTATATTGATTTTGCCGCCGGGATCGCCGTGCTGAATACCGGGCATCGCCATCCTAAAGTTATCGCCGCCATCGAAAAACAGCTTCACGCCTTTACCCATACCGCTTATCAAATCGTCCCCTATGAAGGTTATGTGGCGCTTGCCGAGCGCATCAACCAGCGCGTACCCATAGAGGGGCCAGCCAAAACCGCCTTCTTCTCAACGGGGGCGGAAGCGGTCGAAAACGCGGTGAAAATCGCCCGCGCGTACACCAGACGTCCCGGCCTTATCACCTTCGGCGGCGCGTTCCACGGCCGTACCTTTATGACCATGGCGATGACCGGCAAAGTGGCGCCCTATAAGCTCGGCTTCGGCCCGTTCCCCGGCTCGGTGTACCACGCGCAATTCCCCAACAGCCTGCACGGGGTTAGTACCGCCGAAGCGCTAAAAAGCCTGGAGCGCATCTTCAAAGCCGATATCGCGCCCGATCAGGTGGCGGCAATCATTATTGAACCGGTTCAGGGCGAGGGCGGGTTCAACGTCGCGCCCGCTGATTTTATGCAGGCGCTGCGTGCCCTGTGTGATACCCACGGGATTTTACTGATTGCCGACGAAGTGCAAACCGGCTTCGCCCGTACCGGCAAGCTGTTCTCCATGGAAAACCACTGCGTGAAGCCCGATCTGATCACCATGGCGAAAAGCCTGGCGGGCGGGATGCCGCTCTCTGCCGTCTCTGGCCGGGCGGAGGTGATGGATGCGCCCGCCCCGGGCGGGCTGGGCGGAACCTACGCGGGTAACCCGCTGGCGATTGCGGCGGCCCATGCGGTGCTGGATGTGATTGACGAGGACGATCTCTGCACCCGCGCGGCGCATCTAGGGCATCATCTAGTCGAGGTGCTGAATAAAGCGAAGGATGGCTGTCCGTATATCGCCGATATCCGTGGGCAGGGCTCGATGGTGGCGGTAGAATTTACCGATCCGCAAACCGGACAGCCGTCGCCCGAATTTACCCGTCAGGTTCAGGAGCGCGCGTTGAACGAAGGGCTGCTGCTTTTGAGCTGCGGCGTTTACGGCAACGTTATTCGCTTCCTCTACCCGCTCACCATCCCCGAAGTGCAGTTCCGTAAAGCGCTGGATATTATTTCCGCCTCGCTGACACGATAAAGCCAAAAGCCCGGCTGAAATGACAGTTGGGCTTATCATATTTTCATTTCAAATTAGCTATTCCAAAATCATAAAAATGGGGTATGTTTTAGCAGAGTATGCTGAAAAAGCGCGAACAGCACGCCTATAACTGAAATAAAGCGCTACACGACAACATCACAACAATCGTTATAACCATAATAATGGGGAATCTCAGGATGAACATGAAGGGTAAAGCGTTACTGGCAGGATGTATCGCGTTGGCATTCAGCACTATGGCCCAGGCCGATATTAGAGTGGCTGTGGTGGGCGCGATGTCCGGTCCGGTAGCACAGTACGGCGACCAGGAATTTACCGGCGCGGAACAGGCGGTTGCAGACATTAATGCTAAGGGCGGCATCAAGGGCGAAAAGCTGCAAATCGTAAAATATGACGATGCCTGTGACCCGAAACAGGCGGTCGCGGTGGCGAACAAAGTGGTAAACGACGGGATCAAATACGTTATCGGTCACCTGTGCTCCTCTTCCACCCAGCCCGCGTCTGACATCTACGAAGACGAAGGCATTCTGATGATCACGCCGGCCGCGACGGCGCCAGAGCTGACCGCGCGCGGCTATAAGCTGATCCTGCGTACCACCGGTCTGGACTCCGATCAGGGGCCAACCGCCGCGAAATACATCGTGGAAAAAGTGAAGCCGCAGCGCATCGCGATTGTTCATGACAAACAGCAGTACGGCGAAGGCCTGGCCCGTGCGGTGCAGGATAACCTGAAAAAAGCGAACGCCAACGTGGTGTTCTTTGACGGTATCACCGCCGGTGAGAAAGACTTCTCGACCCTGGTCGCGCGTCTGAAGAAAGAAAATATCGATTTCGTTTACTACGGCGGCTACCACCCGGAAATGGGGCAGATCCTGCGCCAGGCGCGTGCGGCGGGTCTGAAGACGCAGTTCATGGGGCCAGAAGGTGTCGCGAACGTTTCCCTGTCTAATATCGCGGGTGAATCCGCTGAAGGGCTGCTGGTGACCAAACCGAAGAACTACGACCAGGTGCCTGCGAACAAACC
Source organism: Enterobacter cloacae complex sp. SHL018 (assembly GCF_049237905.1). Lineage (NCBI taxonomy): Bacteria > Pseudomonadati > Pseudomonadota > Gammaproteobacteria > Enterobacterales > Enterobacteriaceae > Enterobacter > Enterobacter cloacae complex sp. SHL018. Next base: position 139,746 of record NZ_JBMKJE010000006.1, on the reverse strand, counting down.
TGTTGTCGATGCCATCAAGGCGAAGAAACAGGATCCAAGTGGTGCGTTCGTCTGGACCACCTACGCAGCGTTGCAGTCTCTGCAAGCGGGCCTGAACCAGTCAGCCGATCCGGCGGAGATTGCCACCTGGCTGAAAGCGAACTCGGTGGAAACCGTGATGGGGCCGCTGTCCTGGGATGAGAAGGGCGATTTGAAGGGCTTCGAGTTCGGCGTGTTTGACTGGCATGCCAACGGCACGGCGACTGACGCAAAATAAACGCAAAAAGGCAACGCAAGTTGCCTTTTTTAATGTTTTCTCCCTCTCCCCGTGGGAGAGGGCCGGGGTGAGGGCATCAGCCCGCTCAGCCCTCTTTTGCCCGGTGGCGCTTCGCTTACCGGGCCTACTATGAGCACCTCGCAGCCGCCACCCGGCTTTCTTTTAGCGCTTCTCCCACCCGTTCGCCTGCGCCGTAAACCCTAACGCCTGCATAAACGCCGCCATCACGCCGCGATCCTCTACGCCCACGTCGGCCATCCACCAGGAGGTTACGCTCGGGTTTTCGCGGATCACCTCTTCAATTAAATACTGCCCGACCCCGCGACGACGGGTCACGTCGCGCACGCGCAGGGAGTCCAGCGCCCCTTCCGTGCCGCTCAGCGTTACGCGGACGGCGGCCAGCAGACGTTCATTAAAACGCGCGGCATAGATGCGGTGGTTTTCATCGACGGCCAGCGATGAAGGGGAATATTCCGGCCAGATCTTGCCCAGGTCGATACGATCCTGGTCGCTAAAGGTCACCAGACGCACGATAGTCAGTTTCATTAGCTGCTTGTCCAAATCAAAAAGAGTAGGGCCAGTGTACTCAATTTATTTGCTCAGGCGCTTTCTCTTTTTCTTCCCATTTACCAGGTGATTAGTTTTTTGGCAGCGCGATGGGCAGTTTGAAAACACATGGATCGAAAAATAAGCAGAATTTTAACCTGAAGGGCAGTGATTTATTCGGCGCTTTGTACCGTTATTTTATGCTGCAAACCGCGCTTTTATTTGTTTATCTCCGCCTGATTTCAGAATATTATCTTTGCTTAATCGCCTGAAAAATAGAGATTTTAGTCTGGTTTTTGACAAAAAACTGCGCTAAACCATTAAAGGCACTGGTAAAAATAGCGTTGTTCATAAAAAGTACAGAATGCTTTTTAACCATAATAAAACAAAATATAAACATGACATCACGAATGGGGATTCAGAGATGAAAAGGAACGCGAAGACGTTAATCGCGGGGATGGTCGCACTGTCGATCTCGCATGCCGCTATGGCAGACGACATTAAAGTTGCGGTAGTGGGGGCGATGTCCGGCCCTGTTGCCCAGTGGGGTGACATGGAGTTCAACGGCGCGCGTCAGGCCATCAAAGATATCAACGCCAAAGGCGGCATCAAAGGCGACAAGCTGGTAGGCGTGGAGTATGACGACGCCTGCGATCCAAAACAGGCCGTCGCGGTCGCCAACAAAATCGTTAACGACGGTATCCAGTACGTCATCGGGCACCTGTGTTCCTCCTCCACGCAGCCAGCGTCTGATATCTACGAAGACGAAGGCATTCTGATGATCACCCCGGGTGCCACCAACCCGGAACTGACCCAGCGCGGCTACCAGCACATCATGCGTACCGCCGGTCTGGACTCCTCTCAGGGGCCAACCGCCGCCAAATACATCCTTGAAACCGTTAAGCCGCAGCGTATCGCCATCATCCATGATAAGCAGCAGTACGGCGAAGGCCTGGCGCGTTCCGTGCAGGATGGCCTGAAAAAAGGCGGCGCAAACATCGTCTTCTTCGACGGCATTACCGCTGGTGAGAAAGACTTCTCCGCGCTGATCGCCCGCCTGCAAAAAGAGAATATCGACTTCGTTTACTACGGCGGCTACTACCCGGAAATGGGGCAGATGCTGCGCCAGGCGCGCGCCACCGGCCTGAAAACCCAGTTTATGGGGCCAGAGGGCGTCGGTAATGCCTCCCTGTCCAACATCGCGGGCGATTCTGCCGAAGGCATGCTGGTGACGATGCCAAAACGCTATGACCAGGATCCGGCGAATAAGGCTATCGTGGATGCGCTCAAGGCGCAGAAGAAAGATCCGAGCGGTCCGTACGTCTGGATCACCTACGCGGCCGTGCAGTCTCTGGCCACCGCGCTGGACCGTACCGGCAGTAAAGAGCCGCTGGATCTGGTGAAAGATTTAAAAGCACACGGGGCGAACACCGTGATTGGGCCGCTGAACTGGGATGAGAAAGGCGATCTGAAGGGATTTGAGTTTGGTGTCTTTAAGTGGCACGCCGACGGGTCTTCCTCGGTCGCCAAATAATCATCCCACCGCCCGGCTCACCGGGCGGGTATAAAAAGGTTTTCTTATGTCCGAGCAGTTTCTCTACTTCTTGCAGCAGATGTTTAACGGCGTCACGCTGGGAAGCACCTACGCGCTGATCGCCATCGGCTACACGATGGTTTACGGCATTATCGGCATGATCAACTTCGCCCACGGCGAGGTGTACATGATCGGTAGCTACGTCTCCTTTATGATTATCGCCGCGCTGATGATGATGGGCATCGACAGCAGCTGGCTGCTGGTGGCCGCCGGGTTTGTCGGCGCGATTGTGATCGCCAGCGCCTACGGCTGGAGTATTGAACGGGTGGCCTACCGGCCGGTGCGCAGCTCCAAACGCCTGATCGCGCTAATCTCCGCCATCGGTATGTCCATTTTCCTGCAAAACTACGTCAGCCTGACCGAAGGTTCACGCGACGTGGCGCTGCCAAGCCTGTTTAACGGCCAGTGGATTGTGGGGGCCAGCGAAAACTTCTCTGCCTCTGTCACCACCATGCAGCTGGTGATCTGGGTTGTGACCTTTATTGCCATGCTGGCCCTGACCCTGTTCATCCGCTACTCCCGCATGGGACGCGCCTGCCGCGCCTGCGCGGAAGATCTGAAGATGGCGAGCCTGCTCGGGATTAACACCGACCGCGTGATTGCCCTGACCTTCGTGATCGGCGCAGCGATGGCGGCGGTGGCTGGCGTGTTGCTCGGCCAGTTCTACGGCGTAATCAACCCGTACATCGGCTTTATGGCCGGGATGAAAGCCTTCACCGCGGCGGTACTGGGCGGCATCGGCAGCATTCCGGGCGCGATGATCGGCGGCCTGATCCTGGGCGTGGCCGAAGCGCTCTCCTCGGCGTACCTGAGCACCGAATATAAAGATGTGGTGTCGTTTGCCCTGCTGATTCTGGTGCTGCTGGTCATGCCTACCGGTATTCTGGGCCGTCCGGAGGTAGAGAAAGTATGAAACCGATGCATTTTGCGATGGCGCTGCTCTCTGCCGCCATGTTCTTCGTCCTGGCGGGCGTCTTTATGGGCGTCCAGTTAGGACTGGACGGCACGAAGCTGGTGGTGGATACCGCTCCCGACATCCGCTGGCAGTGGGTGTTTATCGGCACCGCGGTGGTGTTCTTGTTCCAGCTGTTGCGTCCGCTGTTCCAGAAGACGCTGAAAAACGTCTCCGGGCCGAAATTCGTCCTGCCGGCGATCGACGGTACAACGGTGAAACAGAAGCTGTTCCTGGTGGCGCTGCTGGTGGCTGCCGTAGCGTGGCCGTTTATGGTCTCGCGCGGGACGGTGGATATTGCCACCCTGACCATGATCTACGTGATTCTGGGGCTCGGTCTGAACGTGGTGGTGGGGCTGTCTGGCCTGCTGGTGCTGGGCTACGGCGGGTTCTACGCCATCGGCGCTTACACCTTCGCGCTGCTGAACCACTATTACGGCCTCGGCTTCTGGACCTGTCTGCCGCTGGCGGGGCTGGTCTCTGCCGCGGCGGGCTTCCTGCTCGGCTTCCCGGTGCTGCGCCTGCGCGGTGACTATCTGGCGATTGTGACCTTAGGCTTCGGCGAAATCGTCCGTATTCTGCTGCTCAACAATACCGAAGTGACCGGCGGTCCGAACGGCATCAGCCAGATCCCGAAACCGACCTTCTTCGGCCTGGAGTTCAGCCGTACCGCCCGTGAAGGCGGCTGGGATACCTTCAGCAATTTCTTTGGCATCAAGTACGATCCGTCCGACCGCGTGATCTGGCTCTATCTGGTGGCGCTGCTGCTGGTGGTGATTACCCTGTTCGTGATCAACCGTCTGCTGCGCATGCCGCTGGGCCGCGCGTGGGAAGCGCTGCGCGAAGATGAGATCGCCTGCCGCTCCCTGGGCCTGAACCCGACCCGCATCAAGCTGACCGCATTTACCATCAGCGCCGCGTTTGCCGGTTTCGCCGGGACGCTGTTTGCCGCACGTCAGGGCTTCGTCAGCCCTGAATCGTTCACCTTTGCCGAATCCGCCTTTGTGCTGGCGATTGTGGTGCTCGGTGGAATGGGCTCGCAGTTCGCCGTGATCCTCGCGGCTATCCTGCTGGTGGTCTCCCGCGAGCTGATGCGCGACTTTAACGAATACAGCATGTTAATGCTGGGTGGTTTGATGGTGCTGATGATGATCTGGCGTCCGCAGGGTCTGCTGCCGATGACCCGTCCACAGCTGAAGCTGAAACGCACACAGGCGAAAGGAGAGCAGGCATGAAGCCTTTATTATCCGTTAACGGCCTGATGATGCGTTTTGGCGGCCTGCTGGCGGTCAACAATGTGAATCTGGATCTGCACAAGAAAGAGATTGTCTCCCTGATTGGCCCGAACGGCGCGGGAAAAACCACGGTCTTTAACTGTTTGACCGGCTTCTACAAGCCGACGGGCGGCACCATCATGCTGCGCGACCAGCACCTTGAAGGGCTGCCGGGCCAGCAGATTGCCCGCATGGGCGTGGTGCGTACCTTCCAGCACGTGCGTCTGTTCCGCGAGATGACGGTGATTGAGAACCTGCTGGTGGCACAGCATCAGCAGCTGAAAACCGGGCTGTTCTCCGGCCTGCTGAAAACCCCGGCCTTTCGCCGCACGCAGGAGGAGGCGCTCGACCGCGCCGCGACCTGGCTCGACCGTATCGGCCTGCTCCAGCACGCTAACCGTCAGGCGAGCAACCTCGCTTACGGGGATCAGCGTCGCCTTGAGATCGTGCGCTGTATGGTGACCCAGCCGGAGATCCTGATGCTCGACGAACCAGCGGCAGGTCTCAATCCGAAAGAGACCAAAGAGCTGGACGAGCTGATTGCCGAGCTGCGCGACCATCACGACACCACCATCCTGCTGATTGAGCATGACATGAAGCTGGTGATGGGCATTTCGGACCGTATCTACGTGGTAAACCAGGGCACGCCGCTGGCAAACGGCACGCCGGAAGAGATCCGCAACAACCCGGACGTGATCCGCGCATACCTTGGTGAGGCATAAGATGGAAAAAGCGATGTTAACGTTCGACAAGGTCAACGCGCACTACGGCAAGATCCAGGCGCTGCACGACGTCAGCCTGCACATCAATCAGGGCGAAATCGTCACCCTGATTGGCGCCAACGGCGCGGGTAAAACCACGCTGCTCGGCACCCTGTGCGGCGACCCGCGCGCCACCAGCGGGCGGATTGTGTTTGACGGCAAAGATATTACCGACTGGCAGACGGCTAAGATCATGCGTGAAGCGGTGGCGATTGTCCCGGAAGGGCGCCGCGTATTCTCCCGCATGACGGTGGAAGAGAACCTGGCGATGGGCGGTTTCTTCGCCCATCGGGATGAATTCCAGACCCGCATCAAGTGGGTGTACGAACTCTTCCCGCGCCTGTGGGAGCGTCGTATTCAGCGAGCGGGCACTATGTCCGGCGGCGAGCAGCAGATGCTGGCGATTGGCCGCGCGCTGATGAGCCAGCCGCGCCTGCTGCTGCTGGACGAGCCGTCGCTTGGTCTTGCGCCGATCATTATCCAGCAGATCTTCGACACCATCGAGCAGTTGCGCAAAGAGGGGATGACCATCTTCCTCGTCGAGCAGAACGCCAACCAGGCGCTGAAGCTCGCCGACCGTGGCTACGTGCTGGAGAACGGGCGCGTGGTGCTCTCCGATACCGGTGACGCGCTGCTGGCGAACGAGGCGGTGCGGAGCGCGTACCTGGGCGGCTAAGCCGTCTGTGTTGCCCGGTGGCGCTGCGCTTACCGGGCCTACAGGGATCGACCAGGCCGGGTAAGGCGTAGCCGCCACCCGGCTTTTTTAACCACTACACCCCTTCACACAACCATCATCCCCCTGACGCCTGGCTGTCACTTATCTGTAAACAAACAGTTATTTTTCTGTCATTCGAGCATGTCATGTTACCTCGCGAGCATAAAACGCGTGATATCGCGCATCCGGCACAATAAGAGAGATGACAATGACATCGTTACGACACACAGCTTTGGGTCTGGCACTGGGTCTGGCTTTTGCGACGAACGCAATGGCTGTGACCACCATTCCGTTCTGGCATTCCATGGAAGGGGAGTTGGGTAAAGAGGTTGACTCCCTGGCGCAGCGTTTCAACGACACCCACCCGGATTACAAAATTGTGCCGGTGTACAAAGGCAACTACGAGCAGAGCCTGAGCGCGGGCATCGCCGCCTTCCGTACCGGTAACGCGCCTGCGCTGTTACAGGTTTATGAAGTGGGCACCGCGACAATGATGGCCTCCAAAGCCATCAAGCCGGTGTACGAGGTGTTCAAAGAGGCGGGCATTAACTTTGACGAATCCCAGTTCGTACCGACCGTAGCGGGTTACTACACCGATTCCAGAACCGGCCATCTGCTGTCCCAGCCGTTTAACAGCTCCACGCCGGTGCTGTATTACAACAAAGACGCCTTCAAAAAAGCCGGTTTAGATCCGGAGCAGCCGCCAAAAACCTGGCAGGATCTGGCGGAGTACACCGCGAAGCTGAAAGCGGCGGGGATGAAGTGCGGCTACGCCAGCGGCTGGCAGGGCTGGATCCAGATTGAAAACTTCAGCGCCTGGCACGGCCTGCCGGTTGCCACCCAAAATAACGGCTTCGACGGTACCGACGCGGTGCTGGAGTTCAACAAGCCGGAGCAGGTGAAGCACATCGCGCTGCTGGAAGCACTCAACAAGAAGGGCGACTTCAGCTACTTCGGGCGTAAAGACGAATCCACCGAGAAGTTCTACAACGGCGACTGTGCCATTACTACCGCCTCGTCCGGCTCGCTGGCGGATATACGTCACTATGCCAAATTCAACTACGGCGTGGGCATGATGCCGTACGACGCTGACGTTAAAGGCGCGCCGCAAAACGCCATCATCGGCGGGGCGAGCCTGTGGGTGATGCAGGGTAAAGACAACGGCACCTACAAAGGCGTGGCCGAGTTCCTCGACTTCCTGGCGAAGCCGGAAAACGCCGCCGAGTGGCACCAGAAGACCGGCTATCTGCCGATCACCAAAGCCGCGTACGACCTGACCCGCGAGCAGGGCTTCTATAGCAAAAACCCAGGGGCGGACATCGCGACGCGCCAGATGCTGAACAAGCCGCCGTTGCCGTTCACCAAAGGCCTGCGTCTGGGCAACATGCCGCAGATCCGCACCATCGTCGATGAAGAGCTGGAAAGCGTGTGGACCGGTAAGAAAACCCCACAGCAGGCGCTGGACTCTGCGGTAGAGCGCGGAAATCAGCTGCTGCGCCGCTTTGAGCAGTCGACCAAATCGTAAAAAAATGCCCGGTGGCGCTGCGCTTACCGGGCCTACGACGTGCCCCATGTAGGCCGGGTAAGGCGTAGCCGCCACCCGGCAATGTTCAGGAACCTAATCTCAATGTCCTCATCCCGTCCGGTGTTCCGTTCCCGCTGGCTGCCGTACCTGTTGGTCGCACCGCAGCTGGTCATCACCGTTATCTTCTTTATCTGGCCTGCGGGCGAAGCGCTGTGGTACTCGGTACAAAGCGTGGATCCGTTCGGGCTTTCCAGCCAGTTTGTCGGGCTGGACAACTTTACCGCGCTGTTCCACGACAGCTACTACCTGGACTCCTTCTGGACGACGATCAAATTCAGTGCGCTGGTCACCGTGAGCGGTCTTGTCGCGTCGCTGTTTTTCGCCGCGCTGGTGGATTACGTGGTGCGCGGCAGCCGTCTGTATCAGACCCTGATGCTGCTGCCCTACGCCGTGGCTCCTGCCGTGGCCGCCGTGCTGTGGATCTTCCTGTTTAACCCAGGGCGCGGGCTGATTACCCACTTCCTGGGCGAGTTTGGCTACGACTGGAACCACGCTCAGAATAGCGGTCAGGCGATGTTCCTGGTGGTGTTCGCCTCGGTGTGGAAGCAGATCAGCTATAACTTCCTGTTTTTCTTTGCCGCGCTACAGTCTATCCCGCGTTCGCTGGTGGAGGCCGCCGCCATCGACGGCGCAGGGCCGGTGCGCCGCTTCTTCCGCCTGTCGCTGCCGCTGATCGCCCCGGTGAGTTTCTTCCTGCTGGTGGTTAACCTCGTGTACGCCTTCTTCGATACCTTCCCGGTGATCGACGCGGCGACCGCAGGCGGTCCGGTGCAGGCGACCACCACGCTGATCTACAAGATCTACCGCGAAGGCTTTGCGGGGTTGGATCTCTCCGCTTCTGCCGCGCAGTCGGTGGTGCTGATGTTCCTCGTCATCATCCTCACGGTGGTGCAGTTCCGCTATGTCGAAAGTAAGGTGCGCTACCAATGATTGAGAACCGTCGTGGGCTGACGATTTTCAGCCATACCATGCTGATTTTAGGGATTATCGTCATCCTGTTCCCACTGTACGTGGCCTTCGTCGCCGCCACGCTGGACACCAAAGCGGTGTTCGACACGCCGATGACGCTGATCCCAGGCGGGCATCTTTTCGAAAACATGAAGACCATCTGGACGCAGGGCGTGGGGGCTAACAGCGCGCCGTTCTGGCTGATGATGCTCAACAGCTTCATCATGGCGTTTGGCATCACCGTTGGCAAAATTACGGTGTCAATGCTTTCGGCGTTCGCCATCGTCTGGTTCCGCTTTCCGCTGCGTAACCTGTTTTTCTGGATGATTTTCATCACCCTGATGTTGCCGGTAGAGGTGCGTATCTTCCCGACGGTGGAGGTGATCGCCAACCTGAAGATGCTCGATAGCTACGCGGGCTTAACCCTGCCGCTGATGGCCTCGGCGACCGCCACCTTCCTGTTCCGCCAGTTCTTTATGACCCTGCCGGACGAGCTGATTGAAGCCGCGCGCATCGACGGGGCCTCGCCGATGCGCTTCTTCCGCGACATCGTGCTGCCGCTGTCGAAAACCAACCTCGCGGCGCTGTTTGTGATCACCTTTATCTACGGCTGGAACCAGTACCTGTGGCCGTTGCTGATCGTTCAGGACGTCAACCTCGGCACCGCCGTGGCAGGCATCAAAGGCATGATCGCCACCGGCGAAGGCACCACCCTCTGGAACCAGGTGATGGCGGCGATGCTGCTCACCCTTATCCCACCCGTAGTCATTGTTTTAGCCATGCAGCGCGCGTTTGTCCGCGGCCTGGTCGATAGCGAGAAATAAGATGGCAGGTTTAAAATTACAGGCAGTAACCAAAAGCTGGGACGGTAAAACCCAGGTCATTCAGCCGCTGACGCTCGACGTGGCGGACGGGGAATTTATCGTGATGGTCGGCCCGTCCGGCTGCGGAAAATCCACCCTGCTGCGTATGGTGGCGGGGCTGGAGCGCGTAACGTCCGGGGATATCTGGATTGACCGCCAGCGCGTCACCGAGATGGAACCCAAAGATCGCGGTATCGCGATGGTGTTCCAGAACTACGCCCTCTATCCGCACATGAGCGTGGAAGAGAACATGGCCTGGGGGCTGAAAATTCGCGGTATGGGCAAAGGTCATATCGACGAGCGCGTAAAAGAGGCCGCGCGCATTCTGGAGCTGGACGGCCTGCTTAAGCGCCGCCCGCGCGAGCTCTCCGGCGGCCAGCGTCAGCGCGTGGCGATGGGGCGCGCCATCGTGCGCGACCCGGCGGTATTCCTGTTCGACGAACCGCTGTCAAACCTCGACGCCAAACTGCGCGTGCAGATGCGCCTTGAGCTACAGCAGCTGCATCGCCGCCTGAAAACCACGTCCCTCTATGTGACTCACGATCAGGTTGAAGCCATGACCCTCGCCCAGCGCGTGATGGTGATGAACAAAGGCATCGCCGAGCAGATTGGCACCCCGGTGGAGGTCTACGAAAAACCGGCCAGCCGTTTTGTGGCGAGCTTTATCGGCAGCCCGGCGATGAACCTGCTGGACGGGCGGATCAATACGGCGGGAACCCACTTCGAGCTGGAAAGCGGGATGGCGTTGCCGATCAACTGGTACTATCGTGGCTACGCCGGGCGTAAGATGACTCTCGGTATCCGCCCGGAGCATATTGGTTTGACGTCTCAGGCGGACGGCGGCGTGCCGCTGGTGATGGATACGCTGGAGATGCTGGGCGCAGACAACCTGGCGCACGGGCGCTGGGGCGAGCAAAAGCTGGTGGTGCGCCTGCCGCATCAGGAGCGCCCGAAGGCAGGCAGCACGCTGTGGCTGCATATGCCGGAAAATCACCTGCACTTATTTGACGGTGAAACAGGACAACGAGTATGAGCAACTGGCCTTACCCCCACATCGTCGCCCACCGTGGCGGCGGTAAACTGGCGCCGGAAAACACCCTGGCGGCAATTGACGTTGGCGCGCGCTACGGCCACACGATGATCGAGTTCGACGCGAAGCTGTCGAAGGACGGCGAAATTTTCCTGCTGCACGACGATAATCTCGAACGCACCAGCAACGGCTGGGGCGTGGCGGGCGAACTGCCGTGGCGTGACCTGCTGAAGGTGGATGCCGGTAGCTGGTACAGCGGCGAATTTAAAGGCGAACCGCTGCCGCTGCTGGCGGAAGTGGCGGACCGCTGTCGTCAACACGGCATGATGGCCAACATCGAAATCAAACCAACCACCGGCACCGGGCCGCTGACGGGTAAAGTGATTGCCCTCGCCGCGCGCGAGCTGTGGGAAGGGATGACCCCGCCGCTGTTGTCGTCCTTTGACATCGACGCGCTGGAAGCCGCACAGGCTGCCGTACCGGAGTTGCCGCGCGGGCTGCTGCTGGATGAGTGGCGAGAAGACTGGCGCGCGCTGACGACCTTCTTAGGCTGCGTGTCGATCCACCTCAACCATAAGCTGCTGGATGAAGTGCGCGTGACGCTGTTGAAGGAGGCCGGTCTGCATATCCTGGTGTATACCGTCAATAAACCCCAGCGTGCAGCCGAGCTGCTGCGCTGGGGCGTGGACAGCATCTGTACCGATGCGATTGACCAGATTGGGCCGAACTTTATTTATTAAGCATACTGCCGTTCTGCTGGGTCGGCAGCATATGCTGCTGACCGCTGCTTTGCGACACCCCGCCCCCTAACATCCCACCGTTTGAGTTTGGCAGCGGCTGCTCCCGCATCTGGCCCTGCTGCACGCGCTGGGTGTTGGTATTCATCTGGTTTTGCAGGTGCTGCTGCTGCACCTGGGTCTGCGTTTTTAACTGCTGATTGAGCATCCCTTTCTGCTGCTGTTGCTGGCTCATCATCTCCGTCTGCATACGCTGCTGGCTCGGAATGACGTAGCCCGGCTGGTTCGGGTTGTTCAGGGTGTTGATTGGCTGTGCGAGCGCGGCGAACGGAAGCAGCGCGGTCAGGATCAGTAATCGTTTCATGGTTATCTCCTCCTTTGAGGCTTCTCTTAAGTTTACCCTGATTCCGGCATAACGATGATTTTTTAAGAGTTGTGAACCAGGCTTAAGCGGGGAATATGGGCCCCTTCACCTGGAGAACAATAATGATGAAACCAACCTTTTTGCGCTGGGTCGCCATCGCTGCGCTGATGGCAGGCGGCACATTTACCGTGGCGGCCAACCCGCCCGCCGCTCCTCCGGTCTCTTACGGCGTGGAGGAGGATGTTTTTCACCCCGTACGGGCGACGCACGGCATGGTGGCCTCGGTTGACGCGCTGGCAACGCAGGTGGGCGTCGATATTCTTAAACAGGGCGGTAACGCGGTGGATGCGGCGGTCGCGGTGGGATATGCGCTGGCGGTGACGCATCCACAGGCGGGGAACCTGGGCGGCGGCGGGTTTATGATGCTGCGCACCAAAGACGGTAAAACCACGGCCATCGACTTCCGTGAGATGGCGCCGAACCAGGCCTCCCGCGATATGTTCCTCGACGATCAGGGCAATCCGGACAGTAAAAAGTCTCTGACCTCGCACCTTGCCTCCGGCACGCCGGGCACCGTTGCGGGCTTCTCGCTGGCGCTGGAAAAATACGGCACGCTGCCGCTGAATAAAGTGGTGCAGCCAGCCATCAAGCTGGCGCGCGACGGCTTCGTCGTCAACGACGCGCTGGCGGACGACCTCAAAACCTACGGCAGCGAAGTTATTCCCAATCATGAGAACAGCAAGGCTATCTTCTGGAAAGACGGCGAGCCGCTGAAAAAGGGCGATAAGCTGGTGCAGAAGGACCTCGCAAAAAGTCTCGAACTGATTGCCGAAAACGGTCCGGACGCCTTCTATAAGGGGCCGATTGCCGATCAGATTGCCGATGAGATGCAGAAGAACGGCGGGCTGATCACCAAAGCGGATCTGGCGGAATATAAGGCGGTGGAGCGCGAGCCGATCAGCGGCACCTATCGCGGCTACGAGGTCTTCTCCATGCCGCCGCCGTCCTCCGGGGGCATTCACATCGTGCAGATCCTCAATATTCTGGAAAACTTCGATATGCACAAGTTCGGCTTCGGTAGTGCCGATGCCATGCAGGTGATGGCGGAGGCGGAGAAGCGCGCCTACGCTGACCGCTCGGAATACCTTGGCGATCCGGACTTCGTGAAGGTGCCGTGGCAGGCGCTGACCAACAAAGCCTATGCCAAATCGATTGCCGACGAGATCGACATCAATAAGGCTAAGCCGTCGAGCGAGATCCGCCCGGGCAAGCTGGCGCCGTATGAAAGTAACCAGACCACCCACTTCTCGGTGGTGGATAAAGACGGTAACGCGGTGGCGGTGACGTACACGCTTAACACCACTTTCGGCACCGGGATTGTGGCGGGCAACAGCGGTATTTTGCTGAACAACGAGATGGATGACTTCTCTGCCAAACCGGGCGTGCCGAACGTCTACGGCCTGGTCGGCGGCGATGCGAATGCGGTCGGGCCGAAGAAGCGCCCGCTGTCGTCCATGTCGCCCACCATCGTGGTGAAAGACGGCAAAACCTGGCTGGTGACCGGCAGCCCTGGCGGGAGCCGGATTATCACAACCGTGCTGCAAATGGTGGTGAACAGTATCGACTTTGGGATGAACGTCGCCGAAGCGACCAATGCGCCGCGTTTCCACCACCAGTGGCTGCCGGACGAGCTGCGCGTGGAGAAGGGCTTTAGCCCGGACACCCTCAAGCTGCTTGAGCAGCGCGGGCAGAAGGTGGCGGTGAAGGAGGCGATGGGCAGCACCCAGAGCATTATGGTCGGGCCGGACGGGGCGCTATTTGGCGCATCGGACCCGCGTTCGGTGGATGATTTAACGGCGGGGTATTGATTTTTTTGCCCGGTGGCGCTGCGCTTACCGGGCCTACAACGGCACGAACGTAGGCCGGGTAAGGCGAAGCCGCCACCCGGCAACAAACTACTTCATACGCGCCATATAATACGCATCCACATACTCGCCGTTGCGCAGGGCGTAGCGCCTGCCGGTGCCTTCAATCTCAAACCCGTGCTTTTTGTACACCGCGATTGCCGGTTCGTTATCCACAAACACCGTTAACTCGATGCGGTCGACGCGCAGCCAGTTGTCGCACATATCGATCATGGTGCGAATCAGTGCGCTGGCCACGCCGCGGTTATGCCACTGCGCGCCAACGCAGATACCGAAATCTGCAACGTGGCTGCGGCGTGGTCGCTGGGCGACATCAATGGTGAGGTGGCCGACCACGATATCATCAATGCAGGCAACCAGCTGTTTAATGCCCGGCTGTTCGCCTAGCCGCATTTGCCACATTTCCATTGAAGGATGAGGAACCTGTAGCGTGTTGTGGTACACCTCCGGCTGGGCGTGGATCTGACGAATGGCGTCGTAATCTTTCGGTTCAGCGTGGCGTATCACTATTTCACTCATTCCTTGTTCCTCAGTCAGTTAAAAGTCCCCTCCAACATCAGTGACTTTAAAAGTTGAGTCAATCGCTATTTTTTGCAAAAAGTGTTGGACAAGTGCGAATGAGAATGATTATTATTGCTCTGCATTCAGGAAGACCTCCTACGGGAACCTGAAAGCACGACATTGCTCACATTGCTTCCAGTATTACTTTAGCCAGCTTCTCGCTGGCTTTTTTTTTGCCCTTTTTCTCCCTCTCCCTGTGGGAGAGGGCTGGGGTGAGGGCAAAACATGCGCTATGGTAAAACTCAGTAACCTTCCAAAAGGACTGAGCCATGACACTACATTGTGCATTTATTGGATTTGGCAAAAGCACCACGCGTTACCACCTTCCGTATGTTCTTAACCGAAAAGAGACCTGGCACGTGGCCCATATCTATCGCCGCCGCGCGAAGCCAGAAGAGCAGTCTCCGCAGTATTCCCATATTCATTTCACCAGCGATCTTGATGAGGTGCTTAACGACCCGCAGGTGAAGCTAGTGGTGGTCTGTACCCACGCCGACAGCCACTTTGACTACGCGAAACGCGCGCTGGAAGCAGGTAAAAACGTGCTGGTGGAAAAGCCGTTCACCCCGACCATCGCCGAAGCGAAGGAGCTGTTCGCGCTGGCGAAAAGCAAAGGGCTGACCGTCACGCCGTACCAGAACCGTCGCTTTGACAGCTGCTTCCTGACGGCAAAAAAGGCAATTGAAAGCGGCAAACTCGGCGAGATCGTGGAAATCGAAAGCCACTTCGATTACTACCGCCCGGTGGCGGAAACCCAGCCCGGACTGCCGCAGGACGGATCTTTCTACGGTCTCGGTGTGCACACCATGGACCAGATCATCTCCTTGTTTGGCCGCCCGGACCACGTGGCGTATGACATCCGCAGCCTGCGCAATAAGGCCAACCCGGACGATACCTTTGAAGCGCAGCTGTTCTACGGCGACCTGAAAGCCATCGTAAAAACCAGCCATCTGGTGAAAATCGACTACCCGAAATTTATCGTTCACGGCAAGAAAGGCTCCTTTATCAAGTACGGTATTGACCAACAGGAGACCAGCCTGAAGGCCAATATCATGCCGGGTGAACCGGGCTTTGCGGCAGATGATTCCGTGGGCGTGCTGGAGTACGTGAACGACGAGGGCCTGGCGGTCAGGGAAGAGCTGAAGCCGGAAACGGGCGACTATGGACGCGTCTACGATGCGCTGTATGACACCCTCACCACCGGCGCGCCGAATTATGTCAAGGAATCTGACGTTCTGACCAATCTGGAAATCCTTGAGCGGGCCTTTGAACAGGCTTCTCCTGCCACGGTAACCCTCGCCAGATAAGCAAAAACGGCTCCTCTGCGCTTGTTCTAAATTTTTGAACAGAGGAGTCAATTTTCACCCTCTATGATCCCAGGGCGTTTGCGTCCACACTTACTCCATCGAAACGAACTGAGGGTGAAAACAATGATCTACTTACGCAAAGCAAACGAACGTGGTCACGCGAATCATGGCTGGCTGGACTCATGGCATTCATTCTCGTTTGCCGACTACTACGACCCGAACTTTATGGGCTTCTCCGCACTGCGCGTGATTAACGACGACGTGATTGATGCAGGCCAGGGCTTCGGTACCCACCCGCACAAAGACATGGAAATCCTGACCTATGTGCTGGAAGGGGCGGTTGAGCACCAGGACAGCATGGGCAACAAAGAGCAGGTTCCGGCGGGCGAGTTCCAGATTATGAGCGCGGGTACCGGGGTGCGTCACTCTGAGTACAACCCGAGCAAAACGGAAAAACTGCACCTGTATCAAATCTGGATCATTCCAGAAGAGACCGGCATCACGCCACGCTACGAGCAGCGCCGCTTCGACGCGAAACAGGGCAAACAGCTGGTGCTGTCCCCGGATGCGCGTGAAGGTTCCCTGAAAGTGCATCAGGATATGGAGCTGTACCGCTGGGCGCTGGCGAAAGATGAACAGTCTGTACACCAGATTGCCGCTAACCGCCGCGTGTGGATCCAGGTGGTGAAAGGTGAAGTGTCCATCAACGGCACCAAAGCGACAACCGCCGATGGCCTGGCAGTCTGGGATGAGCAGGCGCTCTCCGTGCATGCCGACAGCGAAAGTGAAATTCTGCTGTTTGACCTGCCGCCGGTCTAAATAATTTCTCAACCTTCCCTTTAAACGGGGAAGGTTGAGCTTTGTCCGTGATAAACTGAGCAAATCTCTCACTTCAAGATTTCTCAGGACGATGAAAAAGAAACGCCCCGTACTTCAGGATGTCGCCGATCGCGTCGGTGTGACCAAAATGACGGTCAGCCGTTTTTTACGTAACCCGGAACAGGTTTCCGTGGCGTTGCGTGGCAAGATTGCCGCCGCCCTTGATGAACTGGGTTATATCCCCAACCGCGCGCCCGATATTCTCTCCAATGCGACCAGCCGTGCGGTGGGCGTCCTGCTTCCTTCCTTAACCAACCAGGTATTCGCCGAAGTGCTGCGTGGCATTGAAAGCGTCACCGATGCGTTTGGCTATCAGACCATGCTCGCCCACTACGGGTACAAGCCGGAACTGGAAGAGGAACGTCTTGAATCGATGCTTTCCTGGAACATCGACGGCCTGATTTTAACGGAACGTACTCACACCCCGCGCACGCTGAAAATGATTGAAGTGGCAGGCATTCCGGTGGTGGAACTGATGGACAGCCAGTCGCCGTGCCTCGACATCGCCGTGGGGTTCGATAACTTTGAAGCGGCGCGTCAGATGACGGCGGCGATCATCGCCCGCGGTCATCGCCATGTGGCCTATCTGGGTGCGCGTCTGGATGAACGTACTATCATCAAACAGAAGGGATACGAGCAGGCGATGCTCGACGCCGGTTTAACCCCGTACAGCGTGATGGTGGAGCAATCTTCTTCTTACACGTCGGGTATTGAGCTGATGCGTCAGGCGCGACGCGAGTATCCGCAACTGGACGGTATTTTCTGCACCAACGATGACCTTGCGGTCGGCGCCGCGTTTGAGTGCCAGCGTCTGGGTTTAAAAATCCCGGATGATATGGCGATTGCCGGCTTCCACGGCCACGACATTGGCCAGGTGATGGAGCCGCGTCTGGCGAGCGTCCTGACCCCGCGTGAACGCATGGGCCGCATTGGCGCAGAACGCCTGCTGGCGCGCATTCGTGGTGAGGCAGTTACCCCGAAAATGTTAGATTTAGGTTTCACCTTGTCACCGGGTGGATCTATTTAATCCGACAAATTTGAAGTAGCTCACACTTATTCACTTCGCGCACGTTTGGATATTGCTTCTCATATGCCCCGGCAGGACAATGTTACCGATAACTGTTACCCGTAACAATTGACTGAGGGACACCCTTTGAGCACGACTAATCACGATCACCACGTTTACGTCCTGATGGGCGTGTCCGGTAGCGGTAAATCTGCCGTGGCGAGCGAAGTGGCGCATCAACTCCAGGCTGCGTTTCTTGATGGTGACTTCCTCCATCCGCGCAGCAACATCATGAAAATGGCTTCCGGCGAGCCGCTGAACGACGACGACCGCAAACCATGGTTGCAGGCGCTGAATGACGCCGCGTTCGCGATGCAGCGCACCAATAAAGTCTCCCTGATCGTCTGTTCCGCACTGAAAAAAACCTATCGCGACCTGCTGCGCGACGGCAACCCGAACCTCTCTTTCATCTACCTGAAAGGTGATTTCGGGGTGATTGAAAGCCGCCTGAAGGCGCGTAAAGGCCACTTCTTCAAAACCCAAATGCTGGTAACGCAGTTCGAAGCGTTGCAGGAGCCGGGAGCTGACGAACAGGATGTCTTAGTGGTTGATATCGATCAGCCGCTGGAAGGTGTTGTTGCCAGCACCATCGAGGTTATTAATAAAAGGCAGTAAGTTTTGAGTACATTAACGCTAGTTTTGACAGCAGTGGGTTCCGTATTGCTGCTGCTGTTTTTAGTGATGAAGGCGCGTATGCACGCCTTTGTGGCTTTGATGGTGGTTTCTATTGGTGCCGGTCTCTTTTCCGGCATGCCGCTCGACAAAATCGCGGCGACGATGGAAAAAGGGATGGGCGGCACGCTCGGCTTCCTGGCCATTGTGGTGGCGCTGGGCGCGATGTTTGGCAAGATTTTGCACGAGACGGGCGCGGTCGATCAGATTGCGGTCAAGATGCTGAAATCCTTCGGGCACAGCCGTGCGCACTACGCGATTGGTCTGGCCGGTCTGATTTGCGCGCTGCCGCTGTTCTTTGAAGTGGCCGTTGTGCTGCTGATTAGCGTGGCGTTCTCCATGGCGCGGCATACTGGTACCAACCTCGTGAAGCTGGTCATTCCGCTGTTTGCGGGCGTGGCGGCGGCGGCGGCGTTCCTGCTGCCGGGGCCTGCGCCGATGCTGCTGGCCTCCCAGATGCATGCTGACTTTGGCTGGATGATCCTGATTGGCCTGTGCGCGGCAATTCCGGGGATGATTATCGCTGGTCCGCTGTGGGGCAACTTCATCAGCCGTTACGTTGAGCTGCACATTCCGGATGACATCTCCGAGCCGCACCTGGGCGAGGGCAAAATGCCGTCCTTCGGCTTCAGCCTGTCGCTGATCCTGCTGCCGCTGGTGCTGGTGGGCCTGAAAACCATCGCTGCGCGCTTTGTGCCGGTGGGGTCAACCGCTTACGAATGGTTCGAATTTATTGGTCATCCGTTCACCGCGATCCTGGTGGCGTGTCTGGTAGCAATTTACGGCCTGGCGATGCGTCAGGGTATGCCGAAAGACCGCGTGATGGAGATCTGTGGTGCCGCGCTGCAACCGGCGGGGATTATCCTGCTGGTGATCGGGGCGGGCGGCGTGTTTAAGCAGGTGCTGGTGGATTCCGGCGTTGGCCCGGCGCTGGGTGAAGCGCTGACCGGGATGGGGCTGCCGATTGCAGTCACCTGTTTCGTGCTGGCCGCGGCGGTACGTATCATTCAGGGCTCCGCGACCGTAGCGTGCTTAACCGCCGTGGGTCTGGTAATGCCGGTGATTGAACAGCTGAACTACTCCGGTGCGCAGATGGCGGCGCTCTCTATCTGTATCGCGGGTGGCTCGATTGTGGTTTCTCACGTTAACGACGCGGGCTTCTGGCTGTTCGGTAAATTTACCGGCGCAACCGAAGCGCAAACCCTGAAAACCTGGACGCTGATGGAAACCATCCTCGGCACGACGGGTGCGGTTGTCGGGATGATTGCGTTTACGCTGCTGAGCTAATCCCGGTTTTCTCCCTCTCCCCGTGGGAGAGGGCTGGGGTGAGGGCATCAGGCCGCAGAGGGCGTATTTTGTCGGGTGGCGGCTTCGCCTTACCCGACCTACAAAAACCTCAGGTCCCGTAGGCCGGGTAAGCGCAAGCGCCACCCGGCTTTTTTACAGCGGCACGATGCCTTCCTTTGTGCGCAACCAGCGCGGCGCTTTCAGCGTATCACTGTAAAACCCCACTAAATCCTGCAACAAATCTCCTGCGACTCTTTCATCGCTCGCCGAGAGCGTTCGAGCCAACAGCATTTGCGTTAGCAACTGGCAATACCGTCCTAACTGATCCACTTCCGGCTCGAAGACCGGCACGTCCAGCGGCAGGTCATCCACCGTCAGGCTGGCTTTTAGACATTCCGGAACAGGTTCAAGCAGCGTGGGCTGGAGCAGGGCGAGGCAGGCGGAAAGCCGTCCGCATAGCGCCATCTTTTGTGCTGGATCGTCACATTCAACCAGCACGTCTACGAATCGCTCGCAGTTGTCTGCCAGTTCGGTGAAATCGGTAGTGTGATCGAACGGGGTAGTAAATAAAGTGTGAGAAAAGTTAGGGGGAGTAGTCATAAGACAGCCTCTAATGAGTTGAGTTGACCATCTTTGGAGGGACCAACCTCACTGGTGATGGACTGAACGGAGTTGGTCCTACCGGCCTCATCAGCTACCGGCGCGCCTTGCGGCGCCACCGTCCAGCCCACCATTGAAGTGTAACTGACTGCGCGATAAAAAGAGTTTCATCGCGGATGAGGATAACAGGGGACCAACCCTGACGCCTGATTTTGCAGGCGCGGCAAGAAGATACTGCGTTGGGGGCGGAGTGGCAAGAGAGGCTCTGGAAGGCGGCTCGCAAAACGAATGAATATTTTTGATGGTAGAGGCATCAGGTCCCGTAGGCCGGGTAAGCGCAAGCGCCACCCGGCTTTTTTACATCTTCACCCTTTCATCCACGCCCGGATCCCGTCCAGGAACATCTGCGTTGCCATCATCACCAGAATCAGCCCCATCAGGCGCTCCAGCGCGTTTACCCCTTTCTCACCCAGCAGGCGCAGGAACAGCGACGACTGCAACAGGATAATAAACGTCCCGCCCCAGGCGATCAGCAGGGCAATCACCAGATGGCTCATCTGATTCGGATACTGATGCGACAGCAGCATCAGCGTCGCCAGAATCGTTGGCCCGGCGACCAGCGGAATTGCCAGCGGCACGATAAACGGCTCTTCACCCGCAGGCAGGCCGCTGCTGCTGCCCTCCGCGCTCGGGAAAATCATCTTAATAGCAATCAGGAACAAAATGATCCCGCCGGAAATGGAGACCGTTTCGGCGCGTAAGTTCAGGAAAGCGAGGATTTTTTCACCGGCGAACAGGAAGATAAACATCACCAGCAGGGCGATGAGCAGCTCGCGGATCATGATCGCCCGGCGGCGCTTCGGCTCGGTATGCTTCAGCACCGACATGAAGATCGGCAGATTACCGAGCGGATCCATAATCAGGATCAATAAAACCGCTGCGGAAATGATTTCACTCATCTTAAATTATCCCTGATACTTATTGTGGTCATTGCGATGATTAGCACTTTTTCTGATTGCCGGGCAATCATCGATTAATTTCGCTTGCGACTTTGGCAGCATTTTGTAATGTGAAGCATATCCCAGTTCAATACTGGCTTGCACAATCAGCACACACCCCTTGCAGGAAAAAAATGCTATGAAAAACGTTGGTTTTATCGGCTGGCGCGGTATGGTCGGCTCTGTACTCATGCAACGCATGGTTGAAGAGCGCGATTTCGACGCCATCTGCCCGGTCTTCTTCTCCACTTCCCAGCTCGGCCAGGCTGCACCGTCCTTTGGGGGTACCACAGGCACGTTGCAGGATGCTTACGATCTGGAAGCGCTGAAGGCACTCGACATTATTGTGACCTGCCAGGGCGGCGATTATACCAACGAAATCTATCCGAAGCTGCGTGAAAGCGGCTGGCAGGGCTACTGGATTGATGCGGCCTCTTCGCTTCGCATGAAAGACGATGCCATCATTATTCTTGACCCGGTTAACCAGGGCGTCATCACTGACGGCCTGAACAACGGCGTGAAAACCTTTGTTGGAGGTAACTGCACCGTCAGCCTGATGCTGATGTCCCTCGGCGGCCTGTTCGCACAGGATCTGGTGGAGTGGGTCTCCGTGGCGACCTACCAGGCGGCCTCCGGCGGCGGCGCGCGTCATATGCGCGAGCTGCTGACCCAGATGGGCCAGCTGCACCAGAGCGTCGCTGCCGAGCTGGCAGACCCGGCGTCCGCCATCCTCGACATCGAGCGTAAAGTCACTCAGCTCACCCGCAGCGGCGAGCTGCCGGTGGATAACTTTGGCGTACCGCTGGCCGGTGGCCTGATCCCGTGGATCGACAAACAGCTGGATAACGGCCAGACCCGCGAAGAGTGGAAGGGCCAGGCTGAGACCAACAAAATCCTCGGCACCGCGAACACCATTCCGGTTGACGGTCTGTGCGTGCGTATCGGCGCGCTGCGCTGCCACAGCCAGGCCTTTACCATTAAACTGAAAAAAGATGTGTCTATTCCGACCGTGGAAGAGCTGCTGGCCGCACACAACCCGTGGGCGAAAGTGGTGCCAAACGATCGCGATATCACCATGCGCGAACTGACCCCGGCAGCCGTTACCGGCACGCTGACCACCCCGGTTGGTCGTCTGCGCAAGCTGAACATGGGGCCGGAGTACCTCTCCGCGTTCACCGTTGGCGATCAGCTGCTGTGGGGTGCAGCCGAGCCGCTGCGCCGCATGCTGCGCCAGCTGGCGTAATAATTTGTTAAACACGGGGGGTGATTGTCACCCCCCTTTTTTTGCGTACTACATGGAGTAAAACGCAGATGTCTTATTTTTTATCAGGAGGACCCACGACGTTGGCTATGCTTTAAGGAAGATTTATTTCTCACCTGAGGGTAGGGCGGAGCAGAGAGGATTAACTGCACCGTTTAGGTCACATTAAAAGTCGTCCCGGAGCGCGTAAAAAGGGCGACATAAAAAAACAGGATGAACACCATGTCCGATCGTATTTCGAGAGACGTGATTAATGCGCTTATTGCGGGTCACTTTGCCGACCCCTTTTCTGTGCTAGGGATGCACCGTACAGAGGCCGGACTGGAAGTTCGGGCGCTGTTACCGGATGCAACAGAAGTGTGGGTTATCGAACCCAAAACCGGCCGCAAGGTGGGTAATCTGGAATGCCTCGACTCGCGTGGCTTCTTCTCGGGCGTCATGCCCCGCCGTAAAAATCCTTTTCGTTATCAGCTTGCCGTTATCTGGCACGGTCAGCAAAACCTCATTGACGATCCCTATAGCTTCGGCCCGCTCTTAAAAGAGATGGACGCCTGGCTGCTGTCCGAAGGGACCCATTTACGCCCCTACGAAACGCTGGGTGCCCATGCGGATACCATGGACGGTATCACCGGCACGCGTTTTGCCGTATGGGCGCCAAACGCCCAGCGCGTCTCCGTCGTCGGGCAGTTCAACTACTGGGACGGTCGTCGTCACCCCATGCGTCTGCGCCGGGAAACCGGCATCTGGGAGCTGTTTATCCCCGGCGCGCACAACGGTCAGCTCTACAAATTCGAGATGATCGATGCCAACGGCAAGCTGCGCATTAAATCCGACCCGTACGCCTTTGAGGCAGAACTACGCCCGAATACCGCCTCGCTGATTTGCGGCCTGCCGGAGAAGGTTGTCCAGAGTGAGGAGCGCAAGCAGGCCAACCGCTTTGATGCGCCAATCTCCGTCTATGAAGTGCATCTCGGCTCGTGGCGTCGCCACACCGATAACAACTTCTGGCTGAGCTATCGCGAGCTGGCGGACCAGCTGGTGCCGTACGCCAAATGGATGGGCTTTACCCATCTGGAGCTGCTGCCGATCAACGAACACCCATTTGACGGCAGCTGGGGCTATCAGCCAACCGGGTTGTATGCGCCCACGCGCCGCTTCGGCACGCGCGATGACTTCCGCTATTTCATCGATGCCGCGCACGCCGCCGGGCTGAACGTGATCCTCGACTGGGTGCCGGGCCACTTCCCGTCGGATGATTTTGCGCTGGCAGAGTTCGACGGCACAAAGCTGTACGAGCACAGCGACCCGCGCGAAGGCTATCACCAGGACTGGAATACGCTGATCTATAACTACGGTCGCCGTGAAGTATCGAACTACCTGGTCGGGAACGCGCTGTACTGGATCGAACGTTTCGGCATTGATGCCCTGCGCGTGGATGCGGTGGCGTCGATGATCTACCGCGACTACAGCCGCAAAGAGGGGGAGTGGATCCCGAACGAGTATGGCGGCCGTGAAAACCTGGAAGCGATTGAGTTTCTGCGCAACACCAACCGCATTATCGGCGAGCAGGTGGAAGGCGCCGTGACCATGGCGGAAGAGTCCACCGACTTCCCGGGCGTTTCCCGTCCACCGGCAATGGGCGGCCTGGGCTTCTGGTACAAGTGGAACCTCGGCTGGATGCACGACACGCTCGACTACATGAAGCTCGACCCGGTTTATCGTCAGTATCACCACGATAAGCTCACCTTCGGGCTGCTCTACAACTACACCGAAAACTTCATGCTGCCGCTGTCGCACGATGAAGTGGTGCACGGCAAGAAATCCATTCTCGACCGCATGCCGGGGGACGCGTGGCAGAAGTTTGCCAACCTGCGCGCTTACTACGGCTGGCTGTTTGCTTTCCCGGGCAAAAAACTGCTGTTTATGGGCAACGAATTTGCGCAGGGGCGCGAATGGAACCACGATACCAGCCTTGACTGGCATCTGCTGGAAGGCGCGGACAACTGGCACCACGGCGTACAGCGTCTGGTCCGTGACCTGAACCTGACCTATCGCCACCACAAAGCGCTGCACGAGCTGGACTTCGATCCGTACGGCTTTGAGTGGCTGGTGGTGGACGACCACGAGCGCTCGGTGTTTGTCTTTGTGCGCCGCGACAAGGCGGGTAACGAGATCATTGTCGCCAGCAACTTCACGCCGGTGCCGCGCGAACACTATCGCTTCGGCATTAACCAGCCGGGCAAATGGCGCGAAATTCTCAATACCGACTCCATGCACTACCACGGCAGCAACGCGGGTAACGGTGGCCTGGTGCAGAGCGATGCGATTGAAAGCCACGGTCGTCCGAACTCCCTGAGCCTGACGCTGCCGCCGCTGAGCACCATCTGGCTGGTGCGGGAGGGCGAATGACGCAGCTCTCGGCAGGTAAACCCGAACCGCTCGGGGCGAGTTTTGACGGAAAGGGGGTGAACTTCACGCTCTTTTCTGCCCATGCGGAGCGGGTGGAACTCTGTGTGTTTGACGGGGAAGGTAACGAGCATCGTTACGATTTACCGGCGCGCACGGGGGATACCTGGCATGGCTACCTGGCCGGAGGACGGCCGGGGATGCACTACGGTTTTCGCGTACACGGCCCCTGGGAGCCCTCTCAGGGGCACTGGTTTAACCCGGCGAAGCTGCTGATTGACCCGTGCGCGCACCGCGTGGACGGTGAGTTTAAAGATGACTCGCTGTTCCACGTTGGCTACGGCGAACCTGACCACCGCGACAGCGCGCCCGTCGCGCCCAAAAGCGTGGTGGTGCACGATCTCTACGACTGGGAAGACGATGCCCCGCCGCGCACGCCGTGGGGCAACACCGTTATTTATGAAGCCCACGTTAAAGGGCTGACATATCTGCACCCGTCAATCCCTAAAGAGATGCGCGGCACCTACAAAGCGCTTGGGCATCCGACGATGGTCGCGTACCTGAAGCACTTAGGGATCACCGCGCTGGAGCTGTTGCCCGTGGCGCATTTCGCCAGCGAGCCGCGGCTACAGCGTCTTGGGTTAAGCAACTACTGGGGCTACAACCCGCTGGCGATGTTCGCCCTCGACCCGCGCTACGCGGTGCAGCCGGAGAAGGCACGGGATGAGTTTCGCGATGCGGTGAAGGCGCTTCACGCGGCGGGTATCGAGGTCATTCTGGACGTGGTGCTGAACCACAGTGCGGAAAGCGATCTTGACGGCCCGACGCTCTCACAGCGCGGAATCGATAACCGTAGCTATTATTGGATCAGGGACGACGGCGATTACGAGAACTGGACCGGGTGCGGTAACACCCTCAACCTCAGTCATCCGGCCGTTACGCATTACGCGTACGAGTGCCTGAAATACTGGGTTGAGACGTTCCACGTGGACGGTTTTCGCTTCGACCTGGCGCCGGTGATGGGGCGCACCCCGGCGTTCAGCCAGCAGGCGCCGCTGTTTGAGGCCATCAAAAACTGCCCGGTGCTCTCAAAGGTTAAGCTGATCGCGGAGCCCTGGGACATCGGAGAGGGCGGTTATCAGGTGGGGAATTTCCCGCCGCTGTTTGCCGAGTGGAACGACCACTTCCGCGATGCCATCCGCCGCTTCTGGCTGACGCGCGATCTGTCGCTGGGGGAGTTTGCCGGTCGCTTTGCCGGCTCCAGCGATCTCTTCAAGCGTGACGGCAAACGTCCGTCGGCCACCATTAACCTGCTGACGGCACACGACGGTTTTACGCTGCGCGACTGCGTTTGTTTCAATCAGAAACACAATGAGGCAAACGGCGAGGAGAATCGCGATGGGACTAACAATAACCATAGCTTCAACCATGGTATAGAAGGGTTAGGCGGAAGTCTGGATGTGATCGAGCGGCGACGCGCCAGCGTTCATGCGCTGCTGACGACGCTTTTGTTGTCGCAGGGCACGCCGATGCTGCTGGCGGGCGATGAGCACGGCCACAGCCAGCACGGCAACAACAACGCCTATTGCCAGGACAACACCCTGACCTGGCTCGACTGGGGAGAAGCGAATAGCGGGCTGACCCATTTCACCGCGGCGCTGATCCATCTTCGCCAGCGCATCCCCGCGCTCACCGCCGACCGCTGGTGGGAAGAGGGCGACGGAAACGTTCGCTGGCTGAATAAAGACGCGCAACCGTTAAGCGCGCAAGAGTGGCAACACGGCATACCCTGTCTGCAAATCCTGCTTTCGGATGCGTGGCTGGTGACGCTGAACGCGACGGATGACGTCGCAGAGATTGTTTTACCTGACGGGGAATGGCGAGCCATTCCTCCCTTTGCCGGAGCGGATAATCCGGTTGTTATGGCTGTCTGGCACGGGCCTGCGCACGGAGTGTGCGTATTCCAAAGATGATAAAAAAGGAGTTAGTCATGGTTAGATTAGAGAAGAACGATCCGTTAATGTTGGCGCGCCAGCTACCATTAAAAACAGTTGCCCTGATACTCGCGGGCGGGCGTGGTACCCGTCTGAAAGATTTGACCATCAAGCGCGCCAAACCGGCCGTTCACTTTGGTGGTAAGTTCCGTATTATCGATTTTGCACTTTCCAACTGCCTGAACTCAGGCATTCGCCGTATTGGCGTCATTACCCAGTATCAGTCGCACACGCTGGTGCAGCACATTCAGCGCGGCTGGTCATTCTTCAGCGAAGAGATGAACGAATTTGTCGATCTGCTCCCGGCGCAGCAGCGCGTTCATGGGGAGAACTGGTACCGCGGCACGGCGGATGCCGTGACCCAGAACCTCGACATCATTCGTCGCTACAACGCGGAATACATCGTTATCCTCGCCGGGGACCACATCTACAAGCAAGATTACTCCCACATGCTAATCGACCACGTCGAAAAAGGGGCGCGCTGCACCGTGGCGTGTCTGCCGGTGCCTGTTGCGGAAGCAACCGCGTTTGGCGTGATGCATGTAGATGGCGACGACAAGATTATCGACTTTGTCGAAAAACCGGCGAACCCGCCAACCATGCCGGGCGACGACACCAAATCGCTCGCCAGCATGGGGATCTATGTCTTTGATGCCGATTACCTTTATGAACTGCTGGAAGAGGACGACAAAGACGAAAACTCCAGCCACGACTTCGGTAAAGACATCATCCCGAAAATCACCAAAGCTGGCATGGCGTATGCGCATCCCTTCCCGCTGTCCTGCGTGCAGTCCGATCCGAATGCGGAGCCTTACTGGCGCGATGTGGGAACGCTGGAAGCGTACTGGAAAGCCAACCTCGATCTGGCGTCCGTCACGCCTGAGCTGGATATGTACGACCAGAACTGGCCGATTCGCACGCATATGGAATCGTTGCCGCCGGCGAAGTTCGTTCAGGATCGCTCCGGCAGCCACGGCATGACGCTCAACTCGCTGGTCTCTGGCGGTTGCATTATTTCCGGTTCGGTGGTGGTGCAGTCCGTGCTGTTCCCGCGCGTGCGTATAAACTCATTCTGTAATATCGATTCGGCAGTTCTGCTGCCGGATGTCTGGGTAGGACGCTCATGTCGTCTGCGTCGCTGCGTTATCGATCGTGCCTGCATCATTCCCGAAGGGATGGTGATTGGGGAAAACGCGGAAGAAGATGCGCGTCGTTTCTACCGTTCGGAAGAGGGGATCGTGTTAGTAACACGGGAAATGTTGCGGAAGCTGCAAATCAAACAGGAGCGATGATGCAGGTTTTACACGTATGTTCTGAGATGTTCCCGTTGTTAAAAACGGGCGGCCTGGCGGATGTTCTTGGTGCATTACCAGCGGCGCAAATCGCCGGAGGGGTGGATACCCGCGTGTTGTTGCCCGCTTTTCCGGATATCCGGCGCGGTATTCCCGATGCAAAGGTTGTTACCCGTCGCGAGACCTTCGCGGGACGTATCACCCTGCTGTTTGGACATTACAATGGCGTAGGGATTTACCTGATTGATGCCCCGCATTTATACGATCGACCCGGCAGCCCGTATCACGATACCAACCTGTACGCCTATACCGATAACGTGATGCGCTTTGCCCTGCTCGGCTGGGTGGGGGCGGAAATGGCCGTCGGACTGGATCCGTTCTGGCGTCCGAACGTGGTGCACGCGCATGACTGGCATGCGGGGCTGGCTCCTGCGTATCTGGCGGCTAAGGGGCACCCGGCCAAATCGGTGTTTACGGTGCACAACCTGGCGTATCAGGGCATGTATTACGCGCATCATATGAATGACATCGATCTGCCATGGTCGTTCTTTAACATGCACGGACTGGAGTTTAACGGACAGATTTCGTTCCTGAAGGCGGGTCTGTACTACGCCGACCACATCACGGCGGTCAGCCCAACCTACGCGCGGGAAATTACCCAGCCGGAGTTCGGTTACGGTATGGAAGGGCTGCTGCAACAGCGCCACCGTGAAGGTCGCCTGTCGGGCATTCTGAACGGCGTGGATGAACAGATCTGGAATCCGGAAACGGACCTCCTGCTGGCGGCGCGCTATGGTCGCGACTCCGTGGAGGACAAAGCGGAGAACAAGCGCCAGCTACAGATTGCGATGGGGCTGAAGGTCAACGACAAGGTGCCGCTGTTTGCGGTGGTCAGCCGCCTGACCAGCCAGAAAGGGCTGGATCTGGTGCTGGAAGCGCTGCCGGGATTACTGGAGCAGGGCGGCCAGCTGGCGCTGCTCGGCGCGGGCGACCCGGTATTGCAGGAAGGTTTCCTTGCGGCCGCGGCGGAACATCCGGGGCAGGTGGGCGTGCAGATTGGCTATCACGAAGCGTTCTCGCACCGCATCATGGGCGGCGCGGACGTGATTCTGGTGCCGAGCCGCTTCGAGCCCTGCGGCCTGACGCAGCTCTATGGTCTGAAATACGGCACGTTGCCGCTGGTACGCCGCACGGGCGGGCTGGCGGATACGGTGTCTGATAGCTCCCTCGAAAACCTGGCGGACGGTATCGCCAGCGGGTTTGTTTTCGAGGACAGTAATGCCTGGTCGCTGCTTCGGGCGATCCGGCGTGCTTTCGTCTTGTGGTCCCGTCCATCCCTGTGGCGTTACGTACAACGTCAGGCGATGTCCATGGACTTTGGCTGGCACGTTGCGGCGCAGTCCTACCGCGACCTTTATCAACGCTTGATGTAACGAGGCGAAGTTACTGATATGAATGCTCCATTTAGCTACTCTTCCCCCACGCTCAGCGTTGAGGCGTTGAAACACTCCATCGCCTATAAGCTGATGTTTACCATTGGGAAAGATCCCGTTATTGCCAACAAACATGAGTGGCTGAACGCCACGCTGTTTGCAGTGCGTGACCGTATGGTCGAACGCTGGCTGCGCTCCAACCGCGCCCAGCTTTCGCAGGAGACGCGACAGGTGTATTACCTGTCGATGGAGTTTCTGATTGGTCGCACCCTCTCCAATGCGCTGTTATCGCTCGGGATTTATGACGACGTCAAAAACGCACTGGAAGAGATGGGGCTGGATTTAGAAGAGCTGATTGACGAAGAGAACGACCCGGGGCTGGGTAACGGTGGTCTCGGGCGTCTTGCCGCCTGTTTCCTCGATTCACTGGCGACGCTGGCGCTGCCGGGGCGCGGCTACGGTATTCGCTACGACTACGGTATGTTCAAGCAGAACATCGTGGATGGTCGTCAGAAAGAGTCTCCAGACTACTGGCTGGAGTACGGTAACCCGTGGGAGTTCAAGCGCCACAACACGCGCTACAAGGTGCGTTTTGGCGGGCGTATTCAGCAGGAAGGGAAAAAATCCCGCTGGGTGGAAACCGAGGAGATCCTCGCCGTGGCCTATGACCAGATCATCCCCGGCTACGACACCGATGCGACCAATACGCTGCGCCTGTGGAACGCGCAGGCCAGTAGCGAGATCAACCTGGGTAAATTCAACCAGGGTGACTACTTCGCGGCGGTGGAAGATAAAAACCACTCCGAGAATGTGTCACGCGTCCTGTATCCGGATGACTCGACCTACTCAGGCCGCGAGCTGCGCCTGCGTCAGGAGTATTTCCTCGTCTCGGCAACGATTCAGGATATCCTTAGCCGTCACTATCAGCTGCACAAAACCTATGCGAATCTGGCGGAAAAAACCGCCATTCACCTCAACGATACCCATCCGGTGCTGTCGATCCCTGAGCTGATGCGCCTGCTGATTGACGAGCATAAGTTCAGCTGGGATGACGCGTTTGAAGTAACCTGCCAGGTGTTCTCGTACACCAACCATACGCTGATGAGTGAAGCGCTGGAGACGTGGCCGGTGGATATGCTCGGCAAAATTCTGCCACGCCATCTGCAAATCATCTTCGAGATCAACGACTATTTCCTCAAGACCTTGCAGGAGCAGTACCCGAACGATACCGGTCTGCTGAGCCGCGCCTCGATCATTGATGAATCCAACGGGCGTCGCGTACGCATGGCCTGGCTGGCGGTGGTGATCAGCCACAAGGTGAACGGCGTGTCAGAGCTGCACTCGAACCTGATGGTGCAGTCCCTGTTTGCGGACTTTGCGAAGATCTTCCCGACGCGTTTCTGCAACGTGACCAACGGCGTCACCCCGCGCCGCTGGCTGGCGCTGGCGAACCAGCCGCTCTCCGACGTTCTGGATGAGAACATTGGCCGCACCTGGCGCACCGATTTGAGCCAGCTGAGCGAGCTGGAGCAGCACATTGATTTCCCGACGGTGAATAAAGCGGTACGGGAAGCCAAGCTGCTGAACAAGAAGCGTCTGGCGGTCTGGCTGGCGATGCATCTGAACGTGGTGGCGAACCCGAAAGCGCTGTTCGACGTGCAGATCAAACGTATCCACGAGTACAAGCGTCAGCTGATGAATGTCCTGCACGTTATTACCCACTACAACCGCATTAAGGCTGACCCGACGGCGGAGTGGGTGCCGCGCGTGAAAATCTTTGCCGGTAAGGCGGCGTCCGCGTACTACATGGCGAAGCACATCATTCATCTCATCAACGATGTGGCGAAGGTGGTGAATCACGATCCGGACATTGGCGATAAGCTGAAGGTCGTGTTTATCCCGAACTACAGCGTAAGCCTGGCGCAGCTGATTATTCCGGCGGCGGATCTCTCTGAGCAGATTTCCACGGCGGGGACGGAAGCATCCGGCACCAGTAATATGAAGTTTGCCCTGAACGGCGCGCTGACTATCGGCACGCTGGACGGCGCAAATGTCGAAATGCTGGAGCATGTGGGCGCGGAGAATATCTTTATTTTCGGGAATACGGCGGAAGAGGTGGAGGCGCTGCGCAAGCAGGGCTACTCGCCGCGTGAGTATTATGAAGAGGATGACGAGTTACGCCAGGTGCTGACGCAAATCGCCACCGGCGTGTTTAACCCTGAGGAGCCCGGACGCTATCGCGATCTGGTGGACTCGCTGATTAACTTTGGCGATCACTATCAGGTGCTGGCGGATTACCGCAGCTACGTGGATTGTCAGGATAAGGTGGACGAACTGTACCGTCAGCAGGAGAAGTGGACCAGCGCCGCGATGCATAACATCGCCAACATGGGATACTTCTCGTCGGACAGGACTATCAAAGAGTATGCCGAGAATATCTGGCATATTGATCCGGTGCGGTTGTAAAAACAAAGCCCGGTGGCGCTGCGCTTACCGGGCCTACGGGATCGAGTAGGCCGGGTAAGGCGGAGCCGCCACCCGGCTTTTTTTCAATTACGACGCCAACGACAATTCACGCTTTCCCGCATGCTGCTGCAACCATTGCGCCACGCGAGACTGCTGCTCGGCATTCAGCCACATCCCTTCTTTAGTACGACGCCAGATAGCATCGTCCAGACGGCGCACCCACTCGTGTTCCACCAGGTAGCGCAGTTCCGCTTCGTACAGCTCATGGCCAAAATGCTCGCCCAGATCGGCAATCTCTTTCGCCTCGCCGAGGAACAGTTCGGTGTTGCTGCCGTAGGTGCGGGCATAGTGGCGCGCCATTCCTTCGGTAATGAACGGGAAGCGGCGACGCAGCTTCGCGGCGTAATCGTCGCGGTTATCGCCGATATCGCCGCCAGGCAGCACGGCGCCTTTCGTCCACGCCGGGCCGATGCCTTTGTAATACGGCGCCAGTTTCTCCAGCGCATGCTCCGCCAGTTTACGGTAGGTGGTGAGCTTACCGCCAAATACCGACAGCAGGGGCGCCTGACCGTTCACGTCATGAATATCAAGCGTATAGTCACGGGTGATGGCCTGCGGTGAGTCAGACTCGTCATCACACAGCGGACGCACGCCGGAGTAGGTCCAGACCACGTCATCGCGCGCCAGCTGTTTCTTAAAGTGCGCGTTGTACACTTTCAACAGATAGCTGACTTCACTCTCGTCGATCTCAACGTTTTTCGGATCGCCTTTGTACTCTACGTCGGTGGTGCCGATGATGGAGAACTCGTCCATCCACGGGATCACAAACACAATGCGCTTGTCTTCATTTTGCAGGATATAAGCCTGTTTCTGGGTATGCACGCGCGGCACCACAATGTGGCTGCCCTTGATCAGGCGGATGCCGTACGGAGAAGGCAGGTGCATACCGTCATCGAAGAACTGTTTTACCCACGGGCCGGTGGCGTTCACCAGGCCGCGCGCTTTCCAGCTGAACTTCTCGCCGGTATCCACGTCTTCCGCTTCCACAATCCACAGGCCGTTTTCGCGGCGTGCGGCGGTCGCGCGGGTACGGGTTTTCACCTCGCCGCCTTTCTTCTCGACCATCTGCGCGTTAGCCAGCACCAGACGCGCATCGTCCACCCAGCAGTCGGAATATTCGAAACCGCGCACGATTTCAGGCTTAAGGACCGACTCTGAGCCAAAACGCAAACCAGTCGAACCCGGCAGGCTGGTGCGTTTACCCAGATGATCGTACATAAACAGACCAATGCGGATCATCCACGCCGGACGCAGATGCGGGCGATGAGGCAGACGGAAACGCATCGGGATTGCCAGATGCGGAGCCATTTTCAGCAGTACTTCGCGTTCAGCCAGCGCTTCGCTGACCAGGCGGAATTCGTAGTGTTCCAGGTAGCGCAGGCCACCGTGGATCAGCTTGGAGCTGGCGGACGACGTCGCGCAGGCGAGATCGTTAGCTTCCAGCATCAGCACGGATAAACCGCGTCCTGCGGCATCAACCGCAATACCGGCACCGTTGATGCCACCGCCTATCACAATCAGATCTTTGGTTTCCATAACACCCTCATGCACTTTCGTTAAAGCTCAAAAATGTTCGATATCGCTCATAATAGCAAAGGAACGCGCTTTTGGTAACATCAAAAAAACAATTTAGAGTGATATGGATAACATAATGGCGTTTACCCGCCGCCAGGACGTACACTACGGGGTAAAATAGTGCGGTCTGATGCCCTCACCCCAGCCCTCTCCCACGGGGAGAGGGTGATCCGTTTCCCTCTCCCTCCGGGAGAGGGTAGGGTGAGGGGAAAACCGCACCACACCTGAATATAAGATGAGAACACCATGGATCAGTTTGAATGTATTAACGTAGAAGAAGCCCACCAGAAGATGCACCAGGGACAAGCGGTGCTGGTGGACATCCGCGATCCGCAGAGCTTTGCGATGGGCCACACGCCGGGCGCGTTCCATCTCACCAACGATACGCTGGGCGCGTTTATGCGCGATAACGACTTCGATACCCCGGTGATGGTGATGTGCTATCACGGCAACAGTAGTAAAGGCGCGGCGCAGTATCTGCTCCAGCAGGGTTACGACGCGGTGTACAGCGTCGATGGCGGCTTCGATGCCTGGCATCGTCATTTCCCGGCAGAAGTTGAATACGCGTTTGAGCGCTGATCCCGCTATACTGTCCCCTTTTGTGTGGAAATAAGCGACCGCTGCCCATGTTGATGATCACCTCTTTTAGCAACCCGCGCGTCGCCCAGGCGTTTGTCGACTATATGGCGACGCAGGGCATTATCCTGACTATTCAGCAGCATACACAGACGGATGTCTGGCTGGCAGACGAAAGCCAGGCCGGCCGCGTGAATGACGAGCTGGCGCGTTTTCTGGAAAACCCGGGCGACCCGCGTTATCTGGCGGCAAGCTGGCAATCCGGCCAGACCGGCAGTGGCCTGCACTATCAACGTTTTCCGTTTCTCGCCACCCTCCGCGAGCGCGCAGGGCCGTTTACGCTGCTTTTGATGGCAGCCTGCATCATCGTCTTCATTATTATGAGCGTGGTGGGCGACCAGAGCGTGATGATTGCCCTCGCATGGCCGTACGATCCCTCCCTGCAATTTGACGTCTGGCGCTACTTCACGCATGCGCTGATGCACTTCTCGGTGATGCATATCCTCTTTAACCTGCTGTGGTGGTGGTATCTCGGCGGGGCGGTGGAGAAGCGGCTCGGCAGCGGCAAGCTGATTGTGATCACCCTTATCAGCGCCCTGTTAAGCGGCTACGTGCAGCACAAATTCAGCGGTCCATGGTTTGGCGGGTTATCCGGCGTGGTGTACGCCCTGATGGGTTACGCCTGGCTCAGAGGCGAGCGCGACCCGGATAGCGGCATCTATTTACAACGTGGATTAATAACCTTTGCGTTAATATGGCTTATTGCCGGATGGTTTGATCTGTTTGGTATGTCTATCGCCAATGGTGCGCACGTTACCGGCCTGGCGGTTGGGCTGGCGATGGCGCTGGCCGATACGCTCCATGCGCGAAAACGAACATAATACCCAGGGATATTTCATGAAACAAACACAACGTCATGACGCCATTATCGAACTGGTAAAAAAACAGGGATACGTTAGTACTGAAGAGCTGGTGGAGCAGTTTGCCGTCAGCCCGCAAACCATCCGTCGTGACCTCAACGACCTGGCCGATCAGAACCGTATTCTGCGTCACCACGGCGGCGCCGCGCTGCCGTCCAGCTCGGTGAACACCTCATGGCATGACCGTAAGGCGACGCAAACGGCAGAGAAAGAGCGTATCGCCCGTAAAGTGGCGAGCCAGATCCCGAACGGCGCGACGCTGTTTATTGATATCGGCACCACGCCGGAAGCGGTCGCCCATGCGCTGCTGAACCACGAGAACCTGCGCGTGGTGACCAACAACCTGAACGTGGCCAACACGTTGATGCAGAAAGACGATTTCCGCATCATCCTCGCGGGCGGCGAACTGCGTAGCCGCGACGGGGGCATTATCGGCGAAGCGACGCTCGATTTTATCTCTCAGTTCCGCCTCGACTTCGGCATTCTGGGGATCAGCGGCATCGACAGCGACGGCTCGCTGCTGGAGTTTGATTACCACGAGGTGCGCACCAAGCGCGCGATCATTGAGAACTCACGCCATGTAATGCTGGTGGTGGATCACTCCAAGTTTGGTCGTAATGCGATGGTGAACATGGGCAGCATCAGCATGGTGAATGCGGTCTACACCGACGTGATGCCGCCGGCGGGCGTCATGCAGGTGATTAAAGATAATAATGTGCAGTTAGAGTTGTGTTGAAAAGCCGTTCTCCCTCTCCCTGTGGGAGAGGGCCGGGGTGAGGGCATCAGACCGCAGAGGATCTACACTCCATATCCCATCATCTTCAACAGCTGCTGCGCATGCTGCACCGCATCCTGACGGTGCGCCACGCCCAGCTTCTGATACAGATTGCGAATGTGCGTTTTGATGGTGGTCGCCGCCACCGCCAGCTCACCGGCAATCTGCTCGTTGCTGTAGCCTGAGTAGATCAGCCCCAGCACCTGCCATTCACGCTGGGTGAGCGGGCTGGTGCGGATAAGCTCCGGCACTTCTGGATGGTTCAGCAGACGTTCAACAAAGTTCTCATCGAAGTGCGCAAACTTGTGGCGATGATGCTGGTTAATCTCGCGCAGAATGCGCTGGGCGCGATGCTGATCGAGTTCCGGCAGCGTGTTGAGCTGAATCAGCTGGCGCAGCTGCTGGGCCATCACTTCACCCTCAATCACAAAGTGGCTGATAAACCCGGTGCGGTTCGCCAGCTGTAACGCTTCCAGCAGTACGCGCTGGGCATCGTTTTTACGGCCCGCCTGCCAGTAAAGCTGGTTTAACAGCAGCAGGTTGCGGTTTAAATCGCTCATCAGGCGCAGGCTGCGGGCGTTTTCGTTTAACTCTTCCAGCACAATCTCGGCAGGCTCAAAGTCACCCAGCAGGATCTGCACGCGAGCGATGTTGCGCCACTGGCTTTGCAGGAAGTGGTTATTGGCAAATTCCGGTTTAGGCGTATGACGCAGCCAGTTGGCGGCGGACTTTTTATCGCCGGTCATCTGCCAGTAAATCACCCGGACCTTATCGGCGTTGGACACCCAGTCGCTATGGTACTGCCCGTTGCCGAGCAGGTTTTCCAGGCGGTTAAGATGGTTGCGGGCATTATCCAGGTCGCCGCGCGCCAGCGAGCACTGCACCAGCAGAGCCAGACACTGGAGCTGCTGCTGCGGCTGGAAGCTTGAAAGAACATTCAGACCCTGGCGGGCACAGCTTTCTGCTTCATCCAGACGCGACCATGCCCACAGCAGCTGAGCGCGAATACGCAACAGGAACTCGTGCATCGGCAGCTGTTCCAGATGTTGTTCACGGATCAGCTGGAACGCTTTCTCCTGATTTTCCCAGGCGGCTTGCAGGAATCCCTGAGCAAATAAAATCTCGCTTTGCTGGATCAGGCTCCAGAGGGCGTAATGCCAGACATCGTGGCGGCGCGCCATCTGTTCGGTTTGCTGCATGAGTGAAAGCGAACGCGTGAGATCGCCCTTACAGTGCAGCACTTCGCCGTGTACCGAGGTGGCCACAATACGGCTGTAAAAATTCGCCAGCGGCAGCTCATCCAGCGCGACCATCGCCAGCCGTTCGGCTTCATCAGGGTCACCGTCGTTAATCGCCACCTGCGCACGCAGGGCGTTAAATTCGCCATGCAGGGTGGTATCCATCTCACTTTCCATCTCCTGCTCGGCGCGCGCCAGCAGGGTGTTCACTTCGCTGTAGCGATGCTGGCTCTGCATCAGCCAGGCCTGGAGCAGCACCAGACGCGGATTCTCCAGCAGGCTTTCCCACGGCAGCGCTTTTAACGACTCTTCCAGCAGCGTCAGTTCACTGTGGTTGAACAGTCCCCACGCGTGGTTGAGCAGAATATCGCGCAGCATACCGGCATCCCCGGCGGCCAGCGCATGGTGGATAGCTTCGCTCGGGAAACCTTGCGCCATCCAGCTTTCGGCGGCGGCGCGGTGAATGTCAGGCAGCTCTGCGGCCAGTTCCCACTGGCAACGCTGGCGCAGGAAGCTGCCAAAC
Source organism: Enterobacter cloacae complex sp. SHL018 (assembly GCF_049237905.1). NCBI lineage: Bacteria > Pseudomonadati > Pseudomonadota > Gammaproteobacteria > Enterobacterales > Enterobacteriaceae > Enterobacter > Enterobacter cloacae complex sp. SHL018. Next base: position 102,307 of record NZ_JBMKJE010000006.1, on the reverse strand, counting down.
AGCGGATGGTAGCTAAACCATTCGCCGGGATCGTCCATGCGCGTCAGGAACAGACCCTGACGTTCAATCTCTTCGAGCTGAAGCTGCCCGTTTTCAATGCCGGTGACGCGTACAATCAGCGCATCGTTCATGGAACGCAGCAGGGAGCTTTTCAGCAGGAAATGGCGGGTGGAGAGGTCAACGCTGTCGAGTACCTCATCCACCAGATAATCCGACAGGTGGCTGGCGTTGATGCCCGCCAGGCGGCGTGCGGACTGATGCGTCGGGCTGTTGTTTTGCCGCGCGGAGAGGGCAATCAGCTGAAGCGCCGTGGCCCAGCCGGCAACGTCATCGCACAGGCGGCTGCTTTCCGACGCCTCAATCGGAGACGTCAGGCGGCAGTCAAAGAACTGCTTCGCTTCCTGATGGGTAAAGGCCAGCTGCTGACTGCCGATTTCCAGCAGCTGATCGCGCACGCGCAGGTTGGCAATGCCCAACTGCGGAAGGTTACGCGACAGGACAACCAGCGTCAGGTTTTCCGGCTGATGGCGCAGGAAGAAACGCATGGACTCGTGAATAACCGGGTTGGTGATCAGATGATAATCATCAATCACCACATACAGCGGGCGATGCCATTCGGCCAGCTCGATAAACAGCTGGGAGAAAAGAGAGGACAGGCTGGCGTACTGGCGCTTTTGCACCATCACCTCGCTGGTGACGCAGTGTCCGTTGGTTGCCTGCTGAATCGCGGCAATTAAATAGCTGGCAAAACGCTCCTGCTGGTTATCCCCTTCATCCAGGGAGTACCAGCCAAGATCGCTTTTACCTGCCGCCCATTGCGAAATGAGCGTTGTTTTTCCATAACCCGCAGGACTCGTAACCAGCGCCAGTCGGAAATTATGCGCACCGGAAAGTTTAGCCAGCAGGCGCTCGCGGACCACAGTATGGTCAAGACGAACCGGGCGACTTAATTTGGACGGAATCAACATAGTTTTCACTTCACTGTGGGGAACGAGAGAATTTATTTTTTTTGCGCTTCGTAATTAATATCTATAAGTTCGGCCAATAGAGGAACTATTGCAAGTTATGTCTGGGTTTGGAGGCTCTGAATTTGCACTCTGTCACAAAACATTCTCATCACTGATGGAACTTTCCGTAAATGGCTGGATGCCGCGCTGCTTCTGGCTTGTCTGCATAAGTCGCGGTTGCGCTGAAACTGGTTTCAGAAAGAGATAATGACGCTGAAGTTAATTAACTTCGGGGAAAGTTGCATCGGCTTAATAGGGGTGCTGAATAATCCCGACGCGCGGAAATATTATTCTACGTAAGTAATCATTTCAGCGATGATTAATTCCTCCGAAACTGCATTTCATTTCTTTGACGCTCTTCCGGGATCGCTTTTTCAGCGAAGCGCACACTCACACAGTGGCCTCGATCACACTTTTATGCTCATCCCCGCTACTCCTCCCTGTCTAATCCCCGACAGGAGGAGGAAGAGGCGCAATGAGCCAGGCACACTAGCGCTAAATGTTTTTACTCTCTACAGGATGCCGATTCCCTATGTCACAGCCTACTTTCAACAAAGCTCAATTTCAGGCTGCCCTGACGCGTCAGTGGCAGCGTTTTGGCCTTCATGCTGCAAACGAAATGACGCCTCACCAGTGGTGGCAGGCGGTGAGCGGGGCGCTCGCAGAGCAGCTGGACGCTCAGCCTGTGACGAAGCCCGTGAAAGGCCAGCGTCACGTCAACTACATTTCAATGGAGTTCCTGATTGGCCGTCTGACGGGTAACAATCTGCTGAACCTTGGCTGGTATCAGGAGGTCGGTGACGTGCTGAAAGAACACGACATCAACCTGACCGATCTGCTGGAAGAAGAGATTGATCCGGCGCTGGGTAACGGCGGTCTGGGACGTCTGGCAGCCTGTTTCCTGGATTCCATGGCAACCGTGGGCCAGTCGGCGATTGGCTATGGCCTGAACTATCAGTACGGCCTGTTCCGTCAGTCATTTGCCGACGGCCATCAGATGGAAGCGCCAGACGACTGGCACCGCAATACCTATCCGTGGTTCCGCCACAACGCGCAGCTGGATGTGCAGGTCGGGATTGGCGGGAAAGTCACGAAGCAGGGACTCTGGGAACCGGCGTTCACCATTACCGGTGAAGCCTGGGACCTGCCGGTACTCGGCTACCGTAACGGCGTGGCGCAGCCGCTGCGCCTGTGGCAGGCGAAGCACGCGCATCCGTTTAACCTGACCAAATTCAACGACGGTGATTTCCTGCGCGCCGAGCAGCAGGGGATCGACGCCGAGAAGCTGACCAAAGTCCTCTACCCGAACGATAATCATCTGGCGGGTAAAAAGCTGCGTCTGATGCAGCAGTACTTCCAGTGCGCCTGCTCCGTGGCGGATATTCTGCGTCGCCACCACCTGGCGGGCCGCAAGCTGGCTCAGCTGCCGGACTTCGAAGTTATTCAGCTTAACGACACGCATCCGACCATTGCGATCCCGGAGCTGCTGCGCGTGCTGATCGACGAGCATCAGCTGAGCTGGGACGACGCCTGGGCCATTACCAGCCGCACCTTCGCCTACACCAACCACACCCTGATGCCGGAAGCGCTCGAGTGCTGGGATGAGAAGCTGGTGAAAACGCTGCTGCCGCGCCATATGCAGATCATCAACAAGATTAACGACCAGTTCAAAACGCTGGTGGAGAAAACCTGGCCGGGCGATAAGGCCGTCTGGGCGAAGCTGGCCGTTGTGCACGACAAGCAGGTGCGCATGGCGAACATGTGCGTGGTCAGCGGCTTTGCGGTGAACGGCGTGGCCGCGCTGCACTCGGATCTGGTGGTGAAAGATCTCTTCCCGGAATACCACCAGCTGTGGCCGACCAAATTCCATAACGTGACCAACGGCATCACGCCGCGTCGCTGGATTAAGCAGTGCAACCCGCTGCTGGCCGGCCTGCTGGACAAGACCCTGAAGAAAGAGTGGGCCAACGACCTGGACCAGCTCATCAACCTGGAAAAACAGGCCGACAACGCGAAGTTCCGCGAGCAGTACCGCGCCATTAAGCTGGAGAACAAGGTTCGTCTGGCCGAGTTTGTGAAAATGCGCACCGGAATTGAGATCAACCCGAATGCGATTTTCGATATCCAGATCAAACGACTGCACGAGTACAAACGTCAGCACCTGAACCTGCTGCACATTCTGGCGCTGTACAAAGAGATCCGCGAGAACCCGCAGGCCGACCGCGTCCCGCGCGTGTTCCTGTTCGGTGCGAAAGCGGCGCCGGGCTACTACCTGGCGAAAAACATTATCCTTGCCATTAATAAAGTGGCGGCGGCGATCAACAGCGATCCGAAAGTGGGCGACAAGCTGAAGGTGGTGTTCCTGCCGGACTACTGCGTTTCTGCGGCTGAAATGCTGATCCCGGCGGCGGATATTTCCGAGCAGATCTCTACCGCCGGTAAAGAAGCGTCCGGTACCGGCAATATGAAGCTGGCCCTGAACGGCGCGCTGACCGTCGGCACGCTGGACGGTGCGAACGTCGAAATCGCCGAGAAGGTCGGCGAAGAGAACATCTTTATCTTCGGCCATACTGTTGAAGAAGTGAAAGCCATCAAAGCCAAAGGGTACGACCCGGTGAAATGGCGTAAAAAAGATAAAGTGCTGGATGCGGTGCTCAAAGAGCTGGAAAGCGGGAAGTACAGTGACGGCGACAAGCACGCGTTTGACCAGATGCTGCACAGCATGGACAAACAGGGCGGCGACCCGTACCTGGTGATGGCTGACTTCTCTGCTTACGTTGAAGCGCAGAAGCAGGTCGACGTGCTGTATCGCGACCAGGATGCCTGGACCCGCGCGTGTATCCTGAACACCGCGCGCTGCGGTATGTTCAGCTCTGACCGCTCAATCCGTGATTATCAGGCTCGTATCTGGCAGGCAAAACGCTAAGGAAGCGCGATGGAGAGTAAACGTCTGGACAGTGCCGCGCAGGCGGCGGGAATTAGCCTCAGTTACATCAATGCGCACGGCAAACCGCAGTCTATTGGTGCGGACACCAAAAGACGTTTGCTGGATGCCATGCACAAAACCGACGCGAAAGCGTCGGGTGCGCCGGTGCCGAACGTCAAGGTCTTTACCGCAGGCAAAAAGATGCCGCTGGCGGTGGAAGGGCGCGGCGAGTTCAGTTGGCTGCTCACCACCGAAGAGGGGCATCAGCACAAAGGCCATGCCACCGGCGGCAAAACCCTTAACCTTCCGGCGAAGCTGCCGGAGGGCTACCACACGCTTACGCTGACCCGGGACGACCAGCGTTTTCACTGTCGGGTGATTGTGGCGCCAAAGCGCTGCTATGAGCCGCAGGCGCTGCGTGAAGGCAAAAAGCTGTGGGGCGCCTGCGTGCAGCTCTATACCCTGCGTTCGGACAGCAACTGGGGCATTGGTGATTTTGGCGACCTGAAAAAGATGCTGGCATCTGTTGGTGAGCGCGGCGGCGCGTTCATCGGCCTCAACCCGATCCACGCCCTCTATCCGGCGAATCCGGAAAGCGCCAGCCCGTACAGCCCGTCTTCCCGTCGCTGGCTGAACGTGATTTACATCGACGTTAACGCGTTAGACGATTTCAAAAACAGCAAAGAGGCGCAGGCGTGGTGGAAGCTTGAGACTACGCAACAGCTGCTGAAACAGGCCCGCGATGCGGACTGGGTTGATTATGCCTCCGTGACCGCGCTGAAAATGGCGGCTCTGCGTCTGGCCTGGAAGGGCTTTGCGAAGCGTGACGACGAGCAGATGGCAGCCTTCCGCCAGTTTGTGATGCAGGAAGGCGAGAGCCTTTACTGGCAGGCAGCGTTTGATGCGCTGCATGCGTATCAGGTTCAGGAGGACGAGATGCGCTGGGGCTGGCCGGTGTGGCCGGAAGCCTATCAGTCCGTTGATACCCCGGAAGTGAAGGCATTCTGTGAGACGCATGCCGACGAGGTGGATTTCTATCTCTGGTTGCAGTGGCTGGCGTACAGCCAGTTTGCCGCCTGCTGGCAGGTGAGCCAGGGCTATAACATGCCGATCGGGTTGTATCGCGATCTGGCCGTCGGCGTGGCGGAAGGCGGGGCGGAAACCTGGTGTGACCGTGAACTTTACTGCCTGAAAGCTTCTGTGGGGGCGCCGCCGGATATTCTGGGCCCGCTTGGTCAGAACTGGGGCTTACCGCCGATGGATCCGCACGTGATGGCGGCGCGTGCCTACGAGCCGTTTATCGACCTGCTGCGCGCTAACATGAAGAACTGCGGTGCGTTGCGTATCGACCACGTGATGTCCGTGCTGCGCCTGTGGTGGATCCCGTACGGTGAAACGGCTGACCACGGGGCGTACGTGCAGTATCCGGTGGACGACCTGCTCTCAATCCTCGCGCTGGAGAGTAAACGTCATCAGTGCATGGTGATTGGCGAAGATCTCGGTACCGTGCCGGTGGAAATTGTCAGCAAGCTCCGCGACAGCGGGGTTTACTCCTACAAAGTGCTCTATTTTGAAAACGACCATGAGAAAACCTTCCGCGCGCCGAAAGCGTACCCTGAACAGTCAATGGCAGTCGCGACGACGCATGATCTTCCTACGCTCAGAGGCTACTGGGAAAGCGGCGACCTGACGCTCGGCAAAACGCTGGGTCTCTACCCGGATGAAGAGGTTCTGCGTGGGCTGTATCAGGATCGCGAGCTGGCGAAGCAGGGGTTGCTGGATGCGCTGCATAAGCATGGCTGTCTGCCGAAGCGCGCCGGGCATAAGGCGTCGCTGATGTCGATGACGCCAACGCTTAACCGTGGCTTACAGCGCTATATTGCCGACAGCAACAGCGCGTTGCTCGGTCTGCAACCGGAAGACTGGATTGATATGGCGGAGCCGGTAAACATCCCCGGCACCAGCTATCAGTACAAAAACTGGCGTCGCAAGCTGTCCACAACGCTTGAAGCGATGTTTGCCGATGACGGGGTGAACAGGTTGATTAAGGATTTGGATAAACGGCGAAAAGCAGCAGCGAAGAAGTGATAAAAAACCCGCCAGTGGCGGGTTTTTTATTGCCCGGTGGCGCTAACGCTTACCGGGCCTACGTGCATTAAGTAGGTCGGGTAAGGCATAGCCGCCACCCGACTTAATACATCAAACCACCATATTCAACAGCAGCACCCCGACCAGACCGCACACCGAAATAATGGTTTCCAGCGCGGACCAGGACTTGATGGTTTCACCGATGGTCAGGTTGAAGTACTCCTTGAACAGCCAGAAGCCCGGATCGTTCACGTGGGAGAAAATCACGCTACCGGAACCGACCGCAATAACCATCAGCTCAGGGCTTACGCCCGTGGTCGCAATCAGCGGCGCAACGATACCGCCCGCGGTAATCGCCGCAACGGTCGCAGAGCCCAGCGCGATACGCAACACCGCGGCAATAGACCATGCCATCAGCAGCGGGGAGACGTTGGTTTCATGCATCATGGCCGCGATGTATTTATCCACGCCGCTGTCGACCAGCACCTGCTTGAACGCGCCGCCACCGCCGATGATCAGCAGCATCATGGCAATGATTTTGATGGAAGAAGTCAGCGTGTCGTTGATCTGATCCATGGAACGGCCACGGTTAAGACCGAAGGTGAACATGGCGATCAGGACCGCAATCAGCGTCGCCATCACCGGGTCGCCCAGGAACTCCGCAACGGACAGGAACGCGTGACCTTTCGGCAGAACCATCTCTGCTATGGCACGCATCGCCATCAGGATCACCGGTACCAGTGAGGTCCAGACGCTGACGCCAAAGCCTGGCATCTCTTCTTCAGTAAAGGTTTTGGCGCTGTACAGCCCTTCCGGGATAGGCTTATCAATGCCTTTCAGGAAGCGCGCATACACCGGGCCTGCCAGAATCACCGTCGGGATCGCCAGAATCGTACCGAACAGCAGGGTTTTACCCATATCGGCATGGAAGATGGTGGCGATAGCCGTTGGGCCCGGGTGCGGCGGCAGGAAACCGTGGGTGACGGACAGCGCCGCAGCCATCGGCACACCCACGAACAGCAGCGGGATGTTGGCGGCAGCGGCGATGGTGAACACCAGCGGCAGCATCAGCACGAAGCCCACTTCATAGAACAGCGCGAAACCGACGGTAAAACCGGTTAACACCACCGCCCATTGAATGTTCTTCTTACCAAATTTGTCGATCAGCGTTGTGGCAATACGCTGTGCGCCACCGCAGTCCGCGAGCATTTTACCGAGCATGGCGCCGAAGCCCATGATCAGCGCCAGGCTGCCGAGCGTACCGCCGACACCGGCTTTAATGGAGCTGATAACTTTAACCAGCGGCATTCCCTGCATCAGACCGACTGCAAGTGCCACCAGAACCAGAGCGATAAATCCGTTCATTTTGAAGCGGATCATCAAGAGCAGTAATAACACAACACCGATAGCGACGATGACTAATGGCATGATTGACCTGGCCTTTGAATTGTTATGGGTAACGTCATTGTTTCAACGACAAATTCCGGTTGTCCCAACTGGGAACAGAGTGTTAACGGCACTCATACTGATGCCTGCGAAAACGTTAAGTTTAGTCGGCTGTTATAAGGGTGTTGAGTGCCCACGAGAATGATACGGGTAACATGATGTGATTGAGAATCACCCAGGCAGGTAAAATTTAAATTATGAGACGCAGGTCAACATACAGAGGGGGAGGCAAGAAAAAGTAGGCCCGGTAAGCGCAGCGCCACCGGGCAATACAGACGGGTACTGAATCAGTAGTAAGAGTGCTCGCCGCGCTGGTGCTCGGTCAGATCGCGCACGCCTTTCAGTTCCGGGAATTCGTTCAGCAGCTGCTTCTCGATCCCTTCTTTCAGGGTTACATCAACCATGGAGCAGCCGTTACAGCCGCCGCCGAATTGCAGGATCGCCAGACCATCTTCGGTGATTTCCATCAGGGAAACACGTCCCCCGTGGCCGGCCAGCTGCGGGTTGATCTGCGATTGCAGCAGATATTCCACACGCTCCATCAGCGGGGCATCGTCAGAAACTTTACGCATCTTCGCGTTTGGCGCCTTCAGCGTCAGCTGAGAACCCAGCTGGTCAGTGACGAAATCAATCTCCGCATCTTCAAGATACGGCGCGCTCAGCTCATCAACGTACGCGGTGAGCTGTTCAAATTTAAGGGCAGTGTCAGTTGCTTCCACAGCATCCGGAGGGCAATAAGAGACACCACATTCTGCATTCGGAGTGCCTGGATTGATCACAAACACGCGGATCTGCGTCCCTTCTTCCTGATTTGCCAGCAGTTTGGCAAAGTGCGCTTGTGCAGAATCGGAAATACGGATCATAGCTTTGGCCTAATAGTTGACTAAATTACCTGGGTATAATCATACGCCCATTGAAGAAGGGCTACAAGGTACGGCACAGACACCATACCTGAACTGACGCGGCGCCGCTTTGCAAAAGCAGTCGGGAAAGTTCAGCCACGGTACTGCCCGTGGTGACGACATCATCCACAATCGCGATATGGAGGCCGTTGACCGGCAATTCAAGGCGAAAGGCGTTTTTCAGGTTCCTTTTGCGCGACCGGGCGTTGAGCCGGTGCTGAACGGCAGTGGCATGAGTACGTTTCAGCGCAGAGGCTGGGTACCGGCAACCCAGCCAGTGGGCGAGCGGACGGCACAGCAGGTCGCTCTGATTGTATCCCCGCCGCCAGTGCCGACGCTGAAACAGTGGCACGTTCACAAGCGTGTCGACCGGCGGCAGCCCGCGCGTTCTTCGCGCCTGTAATACCGCCAGTAACAACAGGCGTGCCAGGGGCTGCGCCAGTGCAGTCTGGCTGGAAAACTTAAACTGATGAACCAGACGACTCAGCGGCAAAACGTAATCATCTACCGCCACCAGCGCGCTCCACGGCGGCGCTTTTTTCAGGCAACGGCCGCAGGGGAGCGTCTGGCTTACGGCAGGCAAGCCGCATTGCGGACAGCCCTTCAGGTAACCCAGTGCTCGCGTGCAAACGGAACAGACGCCCCACGCGCTCATCGCAAGTGGCATTCGGCATAGCCAGCACAAGCCGGGCACTGTTAGCATACGCAACCTCCATGTGAAAAAAGAGAACGTTAACTGATGAAGACGCTGTGGTGGCAGACCGTTGGGACGGGAAATTGTCATCTTGTGCTGCTGCACGGATGGGGACTGAACGCCGAAGTGTGGCGTTGCATAAGTGAGGAACTGGCCTCGCAATTCACGGTACACCTGGTGGATCTACCGGGCTATGGCCGCAGCCACGGCTACGGCGCGATGACGCTCGACGACATGGCGGAGCAGGTTCTGGAAGCGGCGCCGCAAAAAGCCGTCTGGCTCGGCTGGAGCCTGGGCGGGCTGGTGGCAAGCCAGATTGCGCTGCGCCATCCTGCACGGGTCCAGGCGCTGATCACCGTTGCCTCATCACCCTGTTTCAGCGCCCGCGAGGCGTGGCCGGGCATCAAACCTGAGGTGCTGGCCGGGTTCCAGCATCAGCTGAGCGAAGACTTCCAGCGGACGGTGGAGCGTTTCCTGGCATTACAGACGATGGGAACAGAAACCGCCCGTCAGGATGCGCGGACGCTGAAGCAGACGGTGCTTTCTCTGCCGATGCCGGAGGTTGAGGTGCTGAACGGAGGGCTGGAAATCCTGAAAACGGCCGATCTGCGCGAGCCGCTGGCGTCGTTAACGGTGCCGCATCTGCGTATTTATGGCTATCTGGATGGACTGGTTCCGCGCAAGGTGGTTCCGCTGCTGGATGCGCTGTGGCCGGAGAGTAAATCAATGGTGGTTGCCAAAGCGGCACATGCGCCGTTCATCTCTCATCCTGCTGAGTTTTGTTCGGCGCTGTCCGGTTTTATCAGCGAAGCGTCCACCACTCCCTGAGACAGGCTTTACCTTCAGGACAACTCTTACAACTGCCGGACAGACAACTGTCCGGCTCTTCCTGAATGCGCACGGCTTTCCCCATGGCCTCCAGCCTTTCCAGCATGGCATCGATCATCGGCTGCGGCGTATGCAGGCTGAGGCTGAGCTGCTTCGCCTCCATTCGCCCCTGTAACGCCAGTAAGTCACGAACCTGAATCAACGATGCCATCTTTCTTCCCTTTAGTGACAGTCGCCCGCAGGGCTGCTACAGCAGGTCGTCGGGGTTTTGCGCGTTGCCAGCAGGTTAACGTCAACGCGGCTACGCGCCCGGCGCAGCAGGCCAATCACCATCACGTTAAACAGGATCACCGCGAGGATACAGACCAGGCTGTAGCGCGGATGCTGGCTGTAATTGACGGCCTGATAAAACACGGTCGCCAGTGAGTAGGCAATGTTCAGCCCCCACAGAATGGAGAAGCCCATCCAGCCGCGGCTGGACTCACGGGCAATGGCGCCCATGACCGAGATGCACGGAATATAGAGCAGGACGAAGATCAGGTAGCTGTAGGCCGCCGACGCGCTGCCAAATTTCTGGCCCATCACGCCCATTGCTCCGGTCGCCATTTCGCCGTCGCCTTTGCTGGCTTCAATCGGGTTCGCCAGTACGCTCAGGCTGAAGGTGTCTTTCAGGCTCTGCCAGGTTTCTTCCACCGCGCCAAGCAGTTCATCGCCGAGGTTGAACGCTGCCGGATTAAACTCCTCTTCCTGGATGTTTTCCGCGGTGTAAAGCGTGTTCAGGGTGCCGACAACCACCTCTTTTGCCATCGCGCCGGTGAACAGGCCCACGGTTGCCTGCCAGTTGTCTTCCTGAACGCCAATCGGTTTGAAGACCGGCGTAATGATCCGGCTGACGGAGGCCAGGGCAGAGTCATTAATGTTGTCCGCGGCCTGGCCGCTCAGAGTGAAGCTGTTCAGGGCGCTCAGGAAAATGCTGACCACCACAATCACCTTACCGGCGCGCAGAACGAAGCCCTTCAGGCGCTGCCATGTCTGAATAATCAGGCTTTTCAGATGCGGAACGTGATAAACCGGCAGTTCCATCACGAACGGCGACGCTTCGCCACGCATGATGGTGTGCTTCAGCATCAGGCCGGTGAGAATAGCCATCACGATACCCAGCACATACAGGGAGAAGACGGCCAGCGCTCCTTCCTGACCAAAGAACGCCGCGGCAAAGACCGCGAAGATCGCCAGCCGCGCGCCGCAGGACATGAACGGCGCCATCATGATGGTCATCAGGCGTTCGCGCGGGGCATCCAGCGTACGCGCGCCCATGACTGACGGCACGTTACAGCCAAAGCCGACAATCAGCGGCACGAAGGATTTGCCCGGCAGCCCCAGCGCCTGCATCAGGCGGTCCATCACGAAGGCGGCGCGCGCCATGTAACCGGAATCCTCAAGGAAGGAGAGGAACAGGTACATCATGCCGATCTGCGGCACCAGCGGCAGGACGGTATTGATCCCGCCGCCGATCCCCTGCGCAAGGAAGATGGTCAACCATTCCGGGAAGTGGAGGGTGTAGCCCAGCCACTGAATACCGTGCACGAAGATAGCGACAGAGCCGCCATCAAAGATAGGTTGTAATGCACCGCCGATGTTAATGGCGAGCAGGAACATCACATACATCACCAGTAAAAAGATCGGTAAACCGAGGAAGCGGTTGAGCACAATCTTATCCACGGCGGCGGTGAAGCGGCTGGGTTCAGCGGTTAATGCATTGCTGACCACGTCACAGATAGCGGCAATGGCCTGATAGCGCGCATCCGCAATGTGCAGGGCCGGGTCATCCAGCTCGTCGCTCAGGCGAGCCTGTGCGACGTCCAGCTTATCCGCCGCATCGCCTGCGTAGGCGCGGCTGTAGATATCGCCTTCCAGCATTTGCAGGCCAAGCCACAGACGTTGTCTGGCGGGCATGCTGTTATCCATCTCCTGCGCCAGCTGCCCGGCTTCGCGCAGCAGCGGCTGGGCGTAGTGCACCAGTTCGACGTCGGCATTGCCCGTGTGGCGGTCAATCGCCAGCTTCAGGGCGTCAATGCCGCGAGCGCGGGTGGAAACCAGCGGAACCACCGGGCAGCCCAGACGGGCGGAGAGGGCATCGACGTCGATGCGCAGCTTTTGCTTCTCCGCGATGTCGAGCATGTTAAGCGCCACGATGCAGGGAATACCCAGCTCCAGCAGCTGTAACGTGAGATACAGATTTCGTTCGAGGTTAGAGGCATCCACCACGTTGATAAGCAGAACCGCGTCGCCGCTCAGAATATAGTGGCAGGCAATTTGCTCATCGAGAGAGGTCTGGGATGAAATCGTGGTGAGGGAATAGGTCCCCGGTAAATCAACCAGCGTGACCTGATTATCTGTCGTGGTGAACTGGCCTTCTTTGCGTTCCACCGTCACGCCTGCCCAATTTCCCACACGCTGGCGTGCGCCGGTTAACTGATTAAATAAGGTTGTCTTGCCGGAATTAGGATTGCCAATTAAGCCAATAGTTAATTTTTTCATTGTAATAGACTCACTGAAACCGCTGGCTTGTTAACGGGATAAAGATTCAACTTCAATTAATGCGAGGTCTTTTTTACGCAGAACCAGATTAACGCGTCGGGTTTCGATATGAACTGGATCGCCCAACGGCGCAACGCGCACAACCTGGAATGATGAGCCGGGTAGCATGCCCAGTGACAGGAGCTTCTGCCGATAGGCCGGGCTTATCTCACGGGTAAAACCGATAATTTTCCACGCACTGTCTGGAGTGAATTGCATAGCGCCTGATTCCACGATAGGTTAAATAATCTACACTGCGATGATAATGAGAATGGTTTTTATCAGCAATAATAAAAATGTGACGGGATGTTGTTAATCGTATTAATTTGCGGTCTGCTTGACCTTGCTCAATATTTTCGAAATTGAGGTGAAAATAAAAAGAGGGCTATTTGTTAATGAGGTGATAATTCGTGGTTTAAATATGGATACAACATATTTATTTTTATTCCCTGCGGCCTGCTTGCCGGGCGGCACTGCGTTTGCCCGGCCTACAAAACCGTAGGCCCGGTAAGCGTCGCGCCACCGGGCATTTACAGCATTAGTGTTTCTTACCCATCGCCGCTGCCAGCGCATCCATCATCGCGCTGTTGCCCGCCGGCTGTGCGTCACGTCCGCGTGGCTTCGCGGCTTTCGCTGCCGGACGCTGCTGTTCACGGCCACCGCCATTACCGCCACGGCGCGCGTTAGTGTCGCCCGGCTGCTCGTCCAGACGCATGGTCAGGGCAATACGCTTGCGCTGGAGATCCACTTCGAGCACTTTCACCTTCACGATGTCGCCCGCTTTGACCACGGTGTGCGGATCTTCAACGAACTTGTCGGCGAGGGAAGAGATATGCACCAGACCATCCTGATGCACGCCGATATCCACAAACGCGCCAAAGTTGGTGACGTTGGTTACCGCCCCCTCCAGCACCATGCCCGGCAGCAGGTCGTTCATGGTTTCTACGCCCTCAGCAAAGGTCGCGGTTTTAAACTCAGGACGCGGATCGCGGCCCGGTTTTTCCAGCTCTTTGATGATGTCGGTGACCGTCGGCACGCCGAACTGTTCGTCGGTGAAATCCACCGCTTTCAGGTTACGCAGCGCGCTGCTGTCGCCCATCAAGTCTTTCAGCGCCTGCCGGGTGGCGGCCAGGATACGCTCGACAACCGGATAGGCTTCCGGGTGAACGGTAGAGGCATCCAGCGGGTTATCGCCGTGGTTGATGCGCAGGAAGCCCGCGCACTGCTCAAATGCTTTCGGCCCCAGACGGCTCACCTTCAGCAGCTGCTGGCGGTTCTGGAACTGACCGTTTTCATCACGCCAGGCGACGATATTCTGCGCCATCATACGGGTCAGGCCCGCCACGCGGGTCAGCAGGGGCACGGAAGCGGTGTTCAGGTCCACGCCGACGGCGTTAACACAGTCTTCCACTACCGCATCCAGCTTGCGCGCCAGCTGCGTCTGGCTCACGTCGTGCTGATACTGGCCCACGCCGATGGATTTCGGGTCAATCTTCACCAGCTCCGCCAGCGGATCCTGCAAACGACGGGCGATAGAGACCGCGCCGCGCAGGGAAACGTCCAGATCCGGGAACTCCTGCGCTGCCAGTTCCGAGGCGGAATAGACAGATGCCCCCGCTTCACTGACGATCACTTTCTGCGCCGTCACTTTCGGGAACTGCTTCTGCACGTCGAGATAGAAACGTTCAGTTTCTCGGGACGCCGTACCGTTACCGATGGCAACCAGCTCAACGTTGTACTTCTCGCACAGCGCGGCGACGACGACAGCCGCTTTCGCTGCCTGACCGGTGTGCGGGTAAATGGTGTCGGTGGCGACAAGCTTGCCGGTGCCGTCAACCACGGCCACCTTCACGCCGGTACGCAGACCCGGATCGAGACCCATGGTGGCGCGCAGGCCAGCTGGCGCCGCCATCAGCAGGTCGTGCAGGTTACGGGCGAAGACGTTGATCGCTTCGTCTTCGGCGCGCTCGCGCACGGTGCCCATCAGCTCGGTTTCGAGGTGCATCAGCACCTTGATGCGCCAGGTCCAGCTCACCACGCCTTTGCGCCAGCTGTCCGCCGGGGCGTTGTTCAGGCGCAGGCCCAGATGGTCGATAATGATCTGCTCGCAGTGGCTCTCTTTTGGCGGCTCGTCAAACTGTGGATCGGCATTCAGGGAGAGTTGCAGCACGCCTTCGTTACGGCCGCGGAACATCGCCAGCGCGCGGTGAGACGGCGCGGTAGAAATGGGTTCGTGGTGATCGAAGTAGTCGCGGAATTTCGCGCCTTCTTCCTCTTTGCCGGACACCACGGTGGAGACGATATGCGCGTTCTTCCACAGGTAATCACGCACTTTGGCCAGCAGCGCCGCGTCTTCGGCGAAGCGCTCCATCAGAATGTAGCGCGCGCCGTCCAGCGCGGCTTTGGTGTCCGCTACGCCTTTATCGGCGTCGATAAATTTGGCGGCTTCGGTTTCCGGATCGTGAGACGGCTCGTTCCACAGCAGATCGGCCAGTGGCTCAAGGCCGGCTTCGATCGCAATCTGCCCGCGCGTGCGGCGCTTCGGTTTGTACGGCAGATAGAGGTCTTCGAGCTCGGTTTTACTCAGGGTACCGTTAATGGCTTTTTCCAGGTCACTGGTCAGCTTGCCCTGCTCGCCGATAGATTTGAGGATCGCCTGACGTCGGTCTTCCAGCTCGCGAAGATAGCCCAGACGGGTCTCCAGGTTTCGCAGCTGCGTGTCATCCAGACCGCCGGTGACTTCCTTACGATAACGTGCAATAAACGGCACGGTGTTCCCTTCATCAAGCAGGCGAACGGCAGCTTCTACCTGTTCGGCTCTGGCCTGAAGTTCACCCGCAATAATGCGGCAGAGCGACTCTTTCATCATGGTCAGTTCATCTTGTGGATCGAAAATCAGGGGGATAGTTATACGGGCTGACACCAAAAAATGCCAGCCGGGGAGGGCGCTCTCGGACTATTTAACATACTCGATTTCGTTGACGTACCAGCTTGCTTCACCCGCAGGCGTCTGGACAACGGCTAAATCGCCTACCTCTTTTTTCAGCAGGGCGCGGGCCATGGGTGAGTCGATAGAAATGTAATCCTTACGACCGAAAATTTCATCGTAGCCGACGATACGAAAACGCAGGGTGTCGCCGCTGTCGTTTTCAATTTCGACCCACGCGCCGAAGAAGACTTTACCTTCCTGCTGCGGGGAGTAATCGACAATTTTGAGATTCTCGAGGCACTTCGTCAGGTAGCGTACCCGGCGATCGATTTCGCGCAGCCGCTTTTTATTGTACTGGTAGTCCGCATTCTCGCTGCGGTCGCCCAGGCTTGCTGCCCAGGTGACTTTTTTGGTCACTTCCGGACGCTCTTCGCGCCACAGGTAATCCATCTCTTTTTTGAGTTTCTCGTACCCTTCACGGGTGATCAGAGGCGTTTTCATGGTGCAGCCTTTAATGCCGGTTAACTGTCTTTGCGCACAATACGTAGCGCACAGTGTAACAGACAAGATTAATAATGATTTATGTGATGAAATGAACAGATAAGCTGCTGTTAAATATGCTTTGTAACAATTTCGTCTAGAATTTATACCAGAATTTGCTGGTCGAACCCGTGCACTTTTTTAGAATACGCTGTTCCAGGCTTATCCGAACCTTTGGGAGTACATACAATGCAAGAGAACTACAAAATTCTGGTCGTAGATGACGACATGCGCCTGCGTGCGCTGCTGGAACGTTATCTGACCGAGCAGGGCTTCCAGGTTCGTAGCGTCGCGAACGCGGAACAGATGGATCGTCTGCTGACGCGTGAATCCTTCCACCTGATGGTGTTGGACCTGATGCTGCCTGGCGAAGACGGGCTCTCTATTTGCCGCCGTCTGCGCAGCCAGAGCAACCCGATGCCGATCATCATGGTGACGGCGAAGGGTGAAGAAGTTGACCGCATTGTCGGCCTTGAGATTGGCGCTGATGACTACATTCCAAAGCCGTTTAACCCGCGTGAACTGCTGGCACGTATTCGCGCCGTGCTGCGTCGTCAGGCGAACGAGCTGCCGGGCGCGCCATCTCAGGAAGAGGCCGTCATTGCATTCGGTAAGTTCAAGCTGAACCTCGGCACCCGTGAAATGTTCCGTGAAGATGAGCCAATGCCGCTCACCAGCGGCGAGTTCGCGGTGCTGAAAGCGCTGGTCAGTCACCCGCGTGAGCCGCTCTCCCGTGACAAGCTGATGAACCTGGCGCGTGGTCGTGAATACTCCGCGATGGAGCGTTCTATCGACGTGCAGATCTCTCGTCTGCGCCGTATGGTGGAAGAAGATCCGGCGCATCCTCGTTATATTCAGACCGTGTGGGGTCTGGGCTACGTGTTTGTTCCGGACGGCTCTAAAGCATGAGGCGAATGCGCTTCTCGCCGCGAAGTTCGTTTGCCCGCACGCTGTTATTGATCGTCACCCTGCTGTTTGTCAGTCTGGTGACGACCTACCTGGTGGTGCTGAACTTTGCAATCCTGCCGAGCCTTCAGCAGTTTAATAAGGTGCTGGCATACGAAGTGCGTATGCTGATGACCGACAAACTGCAACTGGAGGACGGCACGCAGTTGGTTGTTCCCCCGGCATTCCGTCGGGAAATCTACCGTGAGCTGGGCATTTCTCTCTACTCGAACGAAGCGGCGGAAGATGCCGGCCTGCGCTGGGCGCAGCACTATGAATTCCTTAGCCAGCAGATGGCGCAGCAGCTTGGCGGCCCGACGGAAGTGCGCGTTGAGGTCAATAAAAGCTCGCCGGTTGTCTGGCTGAAAACCTGGCTGTCACCCAACATCTGGGTGCGCGTTCCGCTCACCGAGATTCATCAGGGCGACTTCTCGCCGCTGTTCCGATACACCCTGGCGATCATGCTGCTGGCCATCGGCGGCGCATGGCTGTTTATTCGTATCCAGAACCGACCGCTGGTCGATCTGGAGCATGCGGCATTGCAGGTCGGTAAAGGTATTATCCCTCCGCCGCTGCGTGAGTATGGCGCATCGGAAGTGCGCTCGGTAACGCGTGCGTTTAACCACATGGCGGCAGGCGTTAAACAGCTGGCGGACGACCGTACGCTGCTGATGGCGGGGGTCAGCCATGACCTTCGCACCCCGTTGACGCGTATCCGGCTGGCAACAGAGATGATGGGCGAGCAGGATGGTTATCTTGCAGAGTCCATCAACAAGGATATCGAAGAGTGTAACGCCATCATCGAGCAGTTTATCGACTACCTGCGCACCGGGCAGGAGATGCCGATGGAGATGGCGGATCTGAACGCGGTTCTGGGCGAAGTGGTTGCCGCCGAAAGCGGCTACGAACGTGAAATTGCGACCGACCTTCAGGCAGGTGAGATTCAGGTACGTATGCATCCGCTCTCCATTAAACGCGCGGTGGCGAATATGGTGGTCAACGCGGCGCGGTACGGCAACGGCTGGATCAAAGTCAGCAGCGGTACGGAACTCAACCGCGCCTGGTTCCAGGTGGAAGACGATGGTCCGGGCATTAAGCCTGAGCAGCGTAAGCACCTGTTCCAGCCATTTGTGCGCGGCGACAGCGCGCGCAGCACCAGCGGAACCGGCTTAGGCCTGGCGATTGTGCAGCGTATTGTTGATAACCATAACGGACTGCTGGAAATTGGCACCAGCGAGCGGGGCGGTTTGAGCATTCGTGCGTGGTTACCGGTGCCGGTTTTACGGGGGCAGGTGAAAGAGAGTTAAAAAAGGGGGGGCCTGATGCCCTCACCCCGGCCCTCTCCCACGGGGAGAGGGAGAAAACATTAAAAAAGGCAACTTTCGTTGCCTTTTTGCTTTTACCTTGGTCCCGCACTCACCAGCGCAGCACCGGCCGGTGTGTCGGTATACTTCTCGAAGTTTTCGATAAACAGTTTCGCCAGCGATTCAGCCTTCTCACGCCACTGTTCCGGTGAACCGTAGGTGTTACGCGGATCCAGGATACGCGTATCCACGCCCGGCAGCTCTGTTGGGATCGCCAGATCGAACATCGGCAGCGTAAAGGTCTCGGCGTTATCCAGCGAACCATCCAGAATCGCGTCGATGATGGCGCGTGTATCTTTGATGGAGATACGTTTGCCCGTACCGTTCCAGCCGGTGTTCACCAGGTACGCCTGGGCGCCGGATGCCTGCATGCGTTTCACCAGCACTTCCGCGTACTGCGTTGGGTGCAGCGACAGGAACGCCGCGCCGAAGCAGGCGGAGAAGGTTGGGGTTGGCTCGGTCACACCGCGCTCGGTACCCGCCAGTTTAGCGGTAAAGCCGGAGAGGAAATGGTACTGCGTCTGGCTGGCGGTCAGGCGGGAAACCGGTGGCAGCACGCCGAACGCATCTGCGGTCAGGAAAATCACCTTCGTGGCATGACCCGCCTTCGATACCGGCTTGACGATGTTCTCGATGTGGTAGATCGGGTAAGAGACGCGGGTGTTTTCCGTTTTCGAGGCATCGTCGAAGTCGATAGAACCATCGGCACGCACGGTGACGTTTTCCAGCAGCGCATCGCGGCGAATCGCGTGGTAGATATCCGGCTCTGCCTCTTCCGACAGGCGAATGGTCTTCGCGTAGCAGCCGCCTTCAAAGTTAAACACGCCGTCATCATCCCAGCCGTGTTCATCGTCGCCAATCAGACGACGTTTTGGATCGGTGGACAGCGTTGTTTTACCGGTGCCGGAAAGGCCGAAGAACACTGCTACATCGCCTTTTTCCCCGACGTTCGCCGAGCAGTGCATGGAGGCGATACCGCGCAGCGGCAGCAGGTAGTTCATGACTGAGAACATCCCTTTCTTCATTTCGCCGCCGTACCAGGTACCGCCGATCAGCTGGATACGCTCGGTCAGGTTGAAGGCGATGAAGTTTTCGGAGTTCAGACCCTGCTCTTTCCACTGCGGGTTGGTGCATTTCGCGCCGTTCATCACGATAAAGTCAGGGGTGAAGTCTTGCAGTTCTTCATCGGTCGGACGAATGAACATGTTCTTCACGAAATGCGCCTGCCAGGCCACTTCAGTAATGAACCGTACGGAGAGACGGGTGTCGGCGTTAGCGCCGCAGAACGCATCAATAATAAACAGACGCTTGCCGGAAAGCTGATGGGTGACAAGTCCTTTCAGATGCTGCCAGGTTTCCGGGGAGAGCGGTTTGTTATCGTTCTTCCCTTTGCCCTTATCAGCCCACCACAGCGTATCGCGGGTGGTGTCGTCTCGGACGATATACTTATCTTTAGGCGAACGACCGGTAAAAATACCCGTATCGACGGCGATAGCACCCAGGTTCGTCAACACACCACGCTCGTATCCTTCCAGTGCCGGATTGAGCTCTTCCTGATACAGCGTATCGTAATCGGGGTTGTAGACCACTTCCTGGACGTCGTGAATACCATAAGCCTTGAGATCTTGCGGGGTTAAACCATTAACACGCATATCACTGCTCCTTAGCCAATATGTACTGCCTGAAATTGTAGGGTTTTTCTGGGGATGTTAACCGCGACGGGGCTCATAGATTTACGTATCTGGCCAAAACCCTTACTAACGGAAAACGCTGCGACTCCAGTCACAGGGCGGGCAGATTATCGCAGGAATCGCTTTTTGGATGGGGAAAATGTTCTTAAAAGGTTAATCTCTGGTGAATTTATCCAGAAGAATGTGAATGTAATCGCATACATGTAAGAAAATTACGTAAGGGTTACACTGGCAAAACGATTCAGCTTGGGTGGCGTTTTTTACCCCTCACCCCAAAGGAGTGAGGGGAAAGAGGTTTAGTGAACCTGCGGGTCCGCCGGAGAGGCGTTATTGCGGATCTCCGCGATATCCATGGAATTGAACACGTAGTGCGTACCGCAGTAATCACAGTGCATATCGATCTCACCGTCTTCCGCCATGATGCTGTCGATCTCTTCATCCGGCAGCGTTTTCAGGGCGCCAGCACAACGCTCGCGAGAGCAGGTGCACTTAAATTCCACATCCTGCGGATCGTAAACCGTCACTTCTTCTTCGTGGTACAGACGCCACAGCACGTCGGTCGCCGACAGGGTGAACAGCTCTTCCGCTTTGATGGTTTCCGTCAGCGTTGCCAGATGCTCGAAATCATTGGTCTGCGCATCCTGCGCAGGCAGAACCTGAAGCAGCATACCACCGGCAGCAGGCTGACCATCCACTTCACCGGTGCGGATGAACAGGCGGGTTGGCAGCTGTTCGGAACGCATGAAGTAATCTTCCAGGCAGGCGGCAAGCGTGTCGCCTTCCAGACCGACAACGCCCTGATAGCGCTCACCCTCTTCAGGCGAGATCGTGATAACCAGATAGCCATTTCCGACCAGCGTTTTCAGATCCGCATTTTCAGGAATATCGCCCTGAACGCGCGCCACGCCGCGCATCTGCTGCTGGTTATTGCCGTTGATCACCGCCAGCGACATCGGGCCATCACCCTGCAACTGAACGGTAATATCGCCAGCGAACTTCAGCGTGGCGGTCAGCAGGCTGGTGGCAACCAGCAGTTCGCCCAACAGGGTTTTCACCGGCAGCGGGTAGTTGTGGTTTTCCAGAATCTGTTTCCAGGTTTCGGATACGGTGACCAGCTCGCCGCGCACGGCGAATTGTTCAAACAGATAGCGGTGTAATTGGTCGTGTTGGGCCATTTTCATCTCTCGTGCAGGTGAGGGTTACTCGCTCTCACCGTGTTTAAATTTCATCAGATCGCGGCGCTCTTTTTTATCCGGTCGCCGGTCCGGGTGAGGCATGGTCAGCGCATTCATCTTGCGCGCCAGCGCGGTTTTCTCGCGCTTCTCTATGCTTTCGGCCGTCTCTTCATACAGCAAAACGGCTTCGGTTGCGGGCCGCCGCTGCTCGGTAATGGCTTTCACCACCACCGTTTTCTCATCGTTGCCCTGGCGAAGCGTTAGCGTGGCATTCAGTTCAACCAGCTTGCTCGGTTTGCTGCGCTGACCGTTGTAATGCACCTTTCCGCCATCAACCATTTCACGGGCAAGGGCGCGCGTTTTGTAAAAACGGGCGGCCCACAGCCATTTATCCAGTCTTACCCCATCAGAGGGTTTTTCTTTCATGGCGTCTCCTTCACGGTGAGTGAGGGGGTCATCCGGCGATAGTCGTTCAGCCCCGGATGTCGCAGATAGCTTTTTTCAGCCAGGCCGGAATCCGGATTAGTCACGCCCAGACAATAGCGAATGCCAAAAGCGGCCGCAGAATCCAGAATCGGCTCGCTGTCGTCAATAAACAGCGTGCGTTCCGGCTGTAAACCGGTCTCTTCAACCACGGCATGCCACAACCGCTGATCCTCTTTCGGATAACCAAATGTGTGGGTGGAAAGCAATAAATCAAGGTGTGAAGCAAGACCGGTATGTTCCAGCTTCACGGCCAGGTTATGGGGATGCGCATTCGTCAGCAAAATGCGGCGCTTACCGCAGGCTTTCAGCGCATCCAGGAACGGGACCGTATCGTCGCGCAGTACGGCGCGTGCGCCCTGGGCGGTGGTCATGGCACAAATATCCAAACCGAGTCGCTCGCTCCAGTAGTCAAGACAGTACCAGTTTAGCGTATGCTGCACCGCGCTATATTGCGAACGAATGAATTCCTGCGCTTCCGCCGGGGAGATCCCCTGCTGTTCACCGTATGTTTCCGGGACCAGCTTTTGCCAGAAATAGTTATCAAAGGCGAGATCAAGCAGCGTGCCGTCCATATCAAGCAGGACGGTATCGACCGCCTGCCAGTCGATATTAAGATGCATAAGGGGGAACTCCAGCCAGAAGAAACGTGCGCGACAGGGTAGCACAACTTGTCGCGCAGGGACGTTATCCGATCAGGCTCTCGGAAGAGGAGATCAGTTTCGGGTTCAGGCAATTTTCGTAGTAGGCCTGGATTTCTGCCAGCCGCGTGCGGGAACGCTGATAGCGGCGTACGGCCTGATAACCGTTCCAGACAATGCACGCCAGCATTGCAATCAGCAGCAGGGATGTCCCTATATAGCGCCACAGGCCAGCGCTATCCGGCATACGGTGCAGGCCAATATGACGCGTGCCGTTGGCGTCGGTAAAGAGGGTGGTGACGATCCCTTCCGCGCTGAATGGCGTCTGCATCAGCATCTGCGCCAGACGCTGGAATTCGCTCCACTGCTCCTGGGCAGGATAGTCATAGAGCGAAACCTGCGGATAAGGTTGATCCACCAGGTCGCTGCCTTCATCGCTGGCAATCACAAAACCGCCGGGCGCCGGGCTGTTAAGCGCCTGGGCAGCACGGGTGGTTTCACGCATCACGAAGGGGGCGGTAGAGGTCGCCACCAGGTTATCCAGCGACTCGGCGCTGACCGGACGCAGAAGCACGTTCACACCGTCCAGGCGTCCCGCTTCGGCGCGTTTCACCAGCGCGTCCCAGTCTTTGCTGTTGCCGAGGTTGACCAGCGCGTTCTTGAGCCGGATACAGTCATCCTGGGCGGAACAGAGATCCTCTGTTTTCAGGACGATTTCGCCAAAGTCATCCAGCAGTACCATGCCCGACTTCTGAATAGCCGAACGCAGGGCAGGGCTGACGCGAGAATCATCATCCGGTTTTGGATGGAGCTGGCGATTAATCGTCTGGGTGAGCGCAGTGGCCTTGTTGACCACATCCGATTCCGGCAGCGGCAGCGGAGAGGCGTCATTCCAGATGATCTGAGAGCAGTCGAACGGCGCGAACGGCGAGTTCTGGCGCGTGTTCCAGGCGCCCGGCGTGTGGATATTACACATCCCGGTGCCTTTGAGGCGCAACGTATCTCCCACGCGTACACCCGCTTCTTCGAGCTGCTGTACGCTGGTGGCTTCCACAGTTTGCGCCCCTTTGATCCACGACAGGGTAAATTTAATCGGCATATCCAGCGGCACGAAGAGCAGCAGCATGACGAAGATTAACGCGGCGCCACCGGCAATCACCGCGCTGCGGAGCCAGTGCTGAAGCGGGAAGTTTTTCACTTCGTCGTGCAGGGATAAGTAGCGCCCCTGGCGTACAACGTGGCGGTCGAGATAGATATCAATATCCGTTTTGTGGCCAAGGTCCTGCGCAATCCACGGCTGCCAGTGGCGCGGATAGATAAGATCGATGATCCCGAGCGAGATATTGTTGATATGTTCCTGATCGTTCTCACCGAACAGTCCCCAGCGTTTTGGGGTTCCGCGCAGGCAGTGAATTTCGCGTAATGACGTTTTTGCCGGCGGAGCAAATATGCCCCACAGCCCGGCGGCCAGAAGCAGTACTGCACCACCCGCGAGCCACGGAACAAACACGTCCGGCGTCAGCAGGCAGATGAAAAAGAGCAGGAACGAGGCGACAATCAACACCGCTTCGCGAATGCCATCCGGGCGGCTCAGGACGTACTCTTCATGCGTCTCCTGGCGGATGTTCAGCAGTTCGATCTGCTCAGTCTCTTCACCGCGAATAGAGGCCTGCGTTCCGCTTGCGCGTTCCAGCGCAAAGCGTGGCGCTTCCTGAACATATTCGCTCAGCGTATGACCATTGAGGGAGATAACCAGCGGCAGCGTATCGGTATGGATGAGCTCGACGCTGTTTTCGTCGTTAATATACTGCTCCCAGAAGGGAGGCAGGTGCACTTCAACAGAGTCGAGATAGTAACGCCACTTGTTGGGATCGTCGGTTGTAATGCCGTAGCGGGTAATGGAGCGCGTCACGCACAGAACGGTGTCGCTTTGGGCGTTAAGGTTGAGCGATACGGGGGCGGCGCTGGCACCGGTAGGGCCAGGCGAAAGCCGGGATCGGTTCAGCGTGTCGAGATACTGCTCAACGGTGCTGCGTTCCTCTGGCGAAAGCTTGCGCGTGTTTGCCCCGGCGAACGCGTTCAAAAAGGGCAGCCGATAACGGCGATGTACGCGGCGCCTGAATACCCACACCGCAATCGACGCGCAGGCCAGCACAGCAGCGAGAAAAATCAAAATGGTGCTCATGCTTTCCCCATCTTACTTATCTTCTTACAGGTGTTGTCAGTCGCACCTTTTGTACAATGAATGAGATTCTGTGGTCGGCTATCGGCAAGTATGGAGTCTAACTTGAGCATGTTGACGCGCATCCCAGTGACCGGTAATGATAACAAAGCCTGTTCCGGCGCGATATCAGCAAATTCCTGGAAACATTTCAACCTCTTGACATTTGTTTTGAAATGAGAATCGCCTACAGTTACGTTGCATAAATGTAAATAAAGAGCAATTGACATTGCCGAAACCGTGCGGCGTATCGCACAATAAAGCCAGTTCACCCAGCAAAGACCCGTCAAGATGACCAAACCCTTACAAAAGCCCACCATTCTGAATGTTGAAACCGTCGCGAAATCGCGTCTGTTTAATGTCGAAAGCGTGGATCTGGAGTTCAGCAACGGTGTGCGTCGTGTTTATGAGCGTATGCGCCCCTCCTCGCGTGAAGCGGTGATGATTGTGCCCATCGTCGACGAGCACCTGATCCTCATTCGTGAATACGCCGTGGGCACAGAATCCTACGAGCTGGGCTTCTCCAAAGGACTGATCGACCCGGGTGAAACGGTGTTTGAAGCGGCAAACCGGGAGCTGAAAGAAGAGGTCGGTTTTGGCGCGAAAGAGCTGACGTTCCTGAAAAAGCTGAGCATGGCACCGTCCTATTTCTCCAGCAAAATGAACATCGTTGTCGCGGAAGATCTCTATCCTGAATCGCTGGAAGGAGACGAGCCGGAACCGCTACCGCAGGTTCGCTGGCCGCTGGCTCATCTGATGGATTTGCTGGAAGATCCTGACTTTAACGAGGCGCGCAACGTGAGCGCACTGTTCCTGGTGCGGGAGTGGCTGAAGGGACAGGGACGTTTGTAGCGCCACCATTAAAAACGGCAACCGAAGGTTGCCGTTTTGCATTGACGTTGTAGGCCGGGTCAGGCGTAGTCGCCACCCGGCTTTTTTATTGGCGTCAGAACAGCTCGTGCGTTTCGCCGTTATCAATCAATTCCGTACCCACCTCATGCACTGCCTGCGTGGTTGGCTGAGTGCCCTCGATGAAATACTCGGCACGGCTGTTACCGCCATTCGCGAGCTGTCCGGTACTGCGGTCGATATTCACCGTCACCACGCCCGGCGGAGGCGTTAGCGGCTGCTCTGGTACGCCCTCGAGAACGGCCTTCATGTATGCATCCCAGGCAGGTTGCGCACTCTTCGCGCCGCCTTCGTAACCGGAAATCTGATCTTTAATCGCGCCAGAGGCGGTCGTGCGCCCCAGATCGCGGCGGTGATCGTCAAAACCAATCCAGACGGAGGTGACAACCCCCGGGCCATAACCTGAGAACCAGGCATCTTTTGAACTGTTGGTTGTCCCGGTTTTGCCGCCGATGTCGTGGCGCTGCAAATCGCGGCCCGCTCGCCAGCCGGTGCCTTGCCAGCCCGGTTCACCAAAGATGTTGGTGTTCAGTGCGCTCTTAATCAGGAACGACAGCGGCGTGCTGATCACGTGCGGGGCATACTCCTGCGCGCCACTCTGGGCGACCAGCGCCTGATTGGCCTGTTCCAGCTGAGGCTGCGGCACCGCCAGATTCTGACGTTCCTGAGAGATCGCCACATCTTCCATATCCTTGTTTTCCAGGACATTGGATTTTGGCGTGTCGCCGTAAATCACCGGAATATCGCATTCAGGGCAGGCAATTTTCGGTTTCGCTTCAAATAGTACGCCGCCCTGATCGTTCTCGATTTTGCTGATGAAATACGGATCGACCAGGAAGCCGCCGTTCGCCATCACCGAGTAGCCACGCGCAACCTGGAGCGGCGTAAAGGACGCGGAGCCGAGCGCCAGAGATTCAGTATGAACGATGTTTTGCGCCGGGAAGCCAAAGCGTTGCAGATACTCTGCCGCATAATCCACGCCCATCGCACGCATCGCGCGAACCATGACCACGTTCTTCGACTGGCCAAGGCCCTGGCGCAGACGGATAGGGCCAGCGTATTGCGCCGGAGAGTTCTTCGGCTGCCAGTCAGAGCCCGCACCGGCATCCCAGCGGGAAATTGGCACGTCGTTGAGAATGCTGGCGAGAGTCAGCCCCTTATCCATCGCCGCGGTATACAGGAACGGTTTGATGTTCGAACCAACCTGACGCAGCGCCTGGGTCGCGCGGTTAAATTTGCTCTGGTTGAAATCGAACCCGCCAACCAGCGCCATCACGGCGCCGTTCTGCGGATTGATGGAGACCAGCGCAGAGTTTACGTCCGGCACCTGCGCCAGCCACCAGGCATCGCCGACCTGACGCACCCAGATTTGTTGTCCGGTTTGTACGACATCGGTCACTTTACGTGGCGTAGGCCCCTGAAGGGTGTCAGAACGGTATGGACGCGCCCAGCGGACACCCTCCATGCGCAGCGAAACGGATGTGCCATCGGCCATCATCGCCACTGCTTCCTGTGGATCGGCCTGGGTGACGACCGCCGGACGCAGCGGGCCATAGGTCGGCAGCGCTTTCAGGGAATCCGTGATTTTTTTACTGTCCCATGCGCCTTCACCCACTTTCCACAGCACGTTGGACGGGCCGCGATAGCCGTGACGCATATCGTAATCCATCACGTTATTACGCACCGCCTGCTGGGCAGCCTGCTGCACCTTGCGGGTCACGGTGGTATAGACGCGATAACCATCTTCATACGCTTTATCACCGTAGCGACTCACCATCTCCTGGCGAACCATTTCAGTGAGATACGGTGCAGAGAAAGCAATTTCCGGCGCATGGTAATTGGCGTCAATAACGTCGCTGCGCGCCTTATCGTACTCAGACTGGCTGATATAGCCTTCGCTCAACATACGCGACAGCACCACGTTACGGCGCGCGGTGGCGCGGTCCAGCGAGTAGAGCGGGTTAAACGTGGATGGCGCTTTTGGCAGGCCGGCAATGGTCGCCATTTCGCTCAGCGTGAGCTGATCGATCGGCTTACCAAAATAGACCTGAGCCGCAGCCCCTACGCCATAGGCGCGGTAGCCCAGATAGATCTTGTTGAGGTAAAGCTCAAGGATCTCGTCTTTGCTCAGCAGTTGCTCAATGCGGATCGCGAGGAACACCTCTTTGATCTTACGCATCAGCGTCTTTTCCGGGCTGAGGAAGAAGTTACGCGCCAGCTGCTGGGTAATGGTACTTGCCCCCTGAGAGGCATGACCGGAGAACAGCGCCACGCTTGCCGCACGGAAAATACCGACCGGATCGACACCGTGGTGCTCGTAAAAACGGCTGTCCTCGGTGGCGATAAAAGCCTTCACCATCACGGGTGGAATTTGATTTAAGGTCAGAGGGATACGACGTTTCTCGCCGTATTGCGCCATCAGTTCACCATCGGCGCTATAGACCTGCATAGGGATCTGAAGCCGCACATCACGAAGCGTGGCGACATCAGGGAGTTGCGGCTCGACATATTTGTACAAACCAATAATCGAGCCTGCTCCCAGCAGAATGCAACAGACTGCAAGGATCAATAAATACTTTACGAACTTCACCGGAGATTTCCCATTTGGTTTAGCCTGGGCAGTTTCTAAACAATCGCGCGGTAGTATAAAGGCAAGCCTGATTCATTGATATAGCCGTCACTCCGACGGGCGATAAGGAGATCGTGAAGCATGGCTTTTAAAACGTGGCAAACAGGCGTTCATATTCAACAGGATAAGGTGGTTGCGGTAGCGCTGACCAGAGAGCGGGCCGGATGGCGTTTACGGCGCTGGTGGGCGGTGCCGCTGTCGGACGGCGTTATCGGGGAAGGCAAAATACTTAAGCCAGAACAGCTGGTTAACGCATTACGTGGCTGGCGGAAAACATTGCCGCACTCGCATCGGGTATTTCTCTCATTTCCGGCGACGCGCGTTCTGCAACGCGCGTTGCCTCGTCCATCCGTTACCTTGCGTGACAGCGAACAGCTCACCTGGGTAGGCGCCGCATTAGCGCGTGAGCTGGAGATGCCCGCCGATACGCTCTGCTTTGACTACGCGCATGATACGTTCAGCAACACTTTTCAGGTTACCGCAGCGCAAAACAGAGAGGTCGATACCCTGTTGACGCTGGCGAACGCGCTGCGTTTGCGTCTGGCAGCAATCGCCCCGGATGCCGGCGCGCTGGCTAATCTTCTCTCTGCTGTTGCCCCCGCCCGGTGCGTCGCCTGGAGAGATCAACACCAGTGGCTATGGGCGATGCGTCACCAGTGGGGGCGGCGCTACACCACAGAAGCGGCGACGGTGAATGAACTGGCGGCGCTGCTTGCGCTTTCTCCTTCTGATATCGCCGTGTTTGATGCTGCCCGCGATCCCTGGGAAGCGGTGACGCTGTGCCAGCCGCCGCTGCCGGAATGCGGTGCTGATTACACCGTCGCCCTGGCGCTGGCCATGAGCGAGGCGCCGTAATGAGCATGCCCAATCTTTTACCCTGGCGTCGGCAGCAACGTAATCAGCGCCTGCGTTTCTGGGGGCTGCTGTTTGCTGGCTCATGGCTGGTGATGCTGGCGGGGAGTATCAGCCTGCGGGCGACGCAGACTCTCGCATTGCAGGCGTT
Source organism: Enterobacter cloacae complex sp. SHL018 (assembly GCF_049237905.1). Taxonomy (NCBI): domain Bacteria; kingdom Pseudomonadati; phylum Pseudomonadota; class Gammaproteobacteria; order Enterobacterales; family Enterobacteriaceae; genus Enterobacter; species Enterobacter cloacae complex sp. SHL018. The sequence continues at coordinate 73,306 of NZ_JBMKJE010000006.1, read as the reverse complement.
GCAGAGCGAACTGGCGGGGACACGTGCGGTACAGAAAGTATTGAGAGCCCGTCAGCCGCAGTCAGCGGGGCAGAAAACCCCTTCGCTGCCGTTTGATCCGGCCTGGCAACCTGCGCTGGAGTCCCTTGCCAGCGCAATGCCCCGGCAGGCGTGGCTAACGGCGCTGCGTTATCAGCCACCCTCGCTGACCCTGACCGGCTATACCACCTCACTGCCAGCGCTCACCGCCATGACCGATGCCCTGAAAAGGGTGACGGGATTTAACCCCGGACCGGCAGGCGAAATGCAACAGGATAGCCAGGGGCGATGGATGTTCTCTTTTCAACTGCATAGCCGGAGGTAGCCCGTGGGTATCTGGTATCAACGCTGGACTGATGCACGTCCTTCCCGGCGCGTCCTTTGCTGGTTGATCGCATCGGGGCTTGTTGCGTGGGCAATTTGGGGACTGCTGCTCAGGCCCGCAGCTCTGCGCTACACCGATATTCAGGCGCAGGCCATCAGTGCGAAGCGAATCAACGCCTCGCTGTGGCCAGAGGCCGGACGGCGAGCAGTGGTTACGCAAGTGACGCCCTCGCAGCCCTTTTCTCCCCTGGCTTTTCAGCGTGAGGACGCAAGGCTGGTGTACTGGAAGCCGCAGCAGAGTGGGGGAGAGCTGGCGCTGGATGCCTCCTGGGGCGCGGTTCCGGCGCTCTTTTCCCGGCTGGCGCTTGAGAACGCGCGGGTGAGTGCGTTTTCCATCACCCCACAGGGCAAACAGTTACGCCTCAGCCTGCAACTGGAGATCGGTCATGCGCAGTAAAGCCCGTTTGCTGATCCTGCTTTCTCCGCTTTTCCTGACCGGGATGCGGGATCCCTTCTCTGTACCGGAAGAGCGTTGCGCAGCCGGGCAACTCAGCCAGTGGCGGTATCAGGGGGTAGTCAGCGGCAGCAGGGATATCGGCCTTATGCAGGACGGGCAGAAACGCTGGCACCGGGTAAAAACGCAGATGCTGTTACCGACAGGCTGGCAGGTGAGCGCGATAGATAACCAACAACTGACCGTTGATGTCGGCGACATGTGCGAGCCGAAGCGATGGACATGGCAACGAGAAGGAACGAAAAAAAGTGAAGATAAGGATAGGGCTGTTACTGGCGGCACTCAGCCAGCCCCTGTGGGCCGCGACGCCAAAACCGGTCACCCTGCTGGTGGATGATGTTCCGGTGGTGCAGATATTACAGGCGCTGGTAGCGCAGGAGGATCGCAATCTGGTGGTGTCGCCGGATGTCAGCGGTTCGCTTTCGCTGAATTTAACGCGGGTGCCCTGGAGGCAGGCGCTTCAGACGGTCGTGAACAGCGCCGGGCTGGTATTGCGGGAAGAGGGCGGCATTTTTTATGTGCATACGGCGGCCTGGCAACGGGAGCAACAGACGCGTAAAGAGCAGGAGCGGGCCCAGCGTCTGCTTGACGCCCCACTGCACTCTCACAGCATTCCGTTTGCTTATGCGGATGCGGCCGAATTGCAAAAAGCGGCGGAAAAGCTCTTAAGCCCGAAAGGCAGTCTCTCCGTCGACAAGCGCACCAACCGTTTCCTGGTCAGGGATAACCAGACGGTGGTGGATATGCTCCAGCGCTGGGCTGTGCAGATGGATCTGCCCGTCGAGCAGGTGGAACTGGCGGCGCAGATTGTGACCATCAGTGAAAAAAGCCTGCGTGAACTGGGGGTGAAATGGAACCTCGCTGACGCAACGGAGGCCGGTAAGGTGGGTCAGGTCACGACGCTGGGGGCGGACCTGTCGGTGGCCAGTGCAACCACTCACGCAGGGTTTAACATCGGGCGCATCAACGGCAGGATGCTGGATCTTGAGTTGTCGGCGCTTGAGCAAAAGCAGCAGGTGGATATCATCGCCAGCCCGCGGCTGCTGGCGTCGCACATGCAGCCGGCCAGCATCAAGCAGGGCAGCGAAATTCCGTATCAGGTTTCCAGCGGCGAGAGCGGGGCGACATCCGTTGAATTTAAAGAGGCGGTATTAGGCATGGAGGTCACGCCGGTGGTCCTGCCGGGTGGTCGCGTGCGCCTGAAACTGCATATCAGTGAAAATATGCCCGGCCAGGTGCTGCAACAGGCAGACGGCGAAACGCTGGCGATCGATAAGCAGGAGATCGAAACGCAGGTAGAGGTAAAAAGTGGGGAAACGCTCGCGCTGGGCGGGATCTTTTCGCAAAAGAATAAAACCGGACGCGACAGCGTGCCCGTGCTGGGCAACATTCCGTGGCTGGGTCAGCTGTTCCGCCATGACGGAAAAGATAACGAACGGCGCGAGTTAGTGGTGTTTATCACGCCACGTCTGGTCAGTATTCATTAATGGGTAACGATCCCCGCAATGATTTTGCATTCAGTTTGTTGCAGATGTTTGACGTGGGGCATGAATTAGCATACAAGGAGTACCGATTTGAGTTGGACTTACGTCTTATTTCCTTATGCGCCGGGAACGGTGATTTAATCAGTTGCCAAACAAGCCGGAGTATTGAGATAATTTTTCGTCTGACTCTCGCTCTATTGCAAATGAGGTTTCAGTTCATGTCCTGCTACGCCGGGTGTCTGCGCAGCGGGGATTACCATTAACGAATAGTCTTAGTAGTACCGAAAAAATGGCAGAGAAACGCAATATCTTTCTGGTTGGGCCTATGGGTGCCGGCAAAAGCACTATTGGGCGTCAGTTAGCTCAACAACTCAATATGGAATTTTACGATTCTGATCAAGAGATTGAGAAACGAACCGGAGCGGATGTGGGCTGGGTCTTCGACGTAGAAGGCGAAGAAGGTTTCCGTGACCGAGAAGAAAAAGTGATCAACGAACTCACGGAAAAACAGGGCATTGTGCTGGCAACTGGCGGCGGCTCTGTAAAATCTCGCGAAACCCGCAACCGTCTCTCCGCCCGTGGCGTAGTGGTCTATCTTGAGACGACCATCGAAAAACAGCTGGCACGCACGCAGCGTGATAAAAAGCGCCCGTTGTTGCAGGTTGAAACACCGCCACGTGAAGTTCTGGAAGCTTTGGCCGATGAACGCAATCCTCTGTACGAAGAGATTGCTGATGTGACCATTCGTACTGACGATCAAAGCGCTAAAGTGGTTGCAAACCAGATTATTCATATGCTGGAAAGCAACTGATTCTGGCTTTATATACACTCGCCTGCGGGTAAAAGCATTTAAGGTGGATGTCGCGTCATGGAGAGGATTACAGTTACTCTCGGGGAACGTAGTTACCCTATCACCATCGCGGCTGGTTTGTTTAACGACCCAGCTTCCTTCTTACCACTGAAAGCGGGTGATCAGGCGATGCTGGTCACCAACGAGACGCTGGCTCCGCTTTATCTCGACCGTGTACGTCAGCTGCTTGAGCAGGCGGGCGTGAAGGTCGACAGTGTGATTCTGCCCGATGGCGAGCAGTACAAAAGCCTGACGGTACTGGATACCGTCTTTACCGCACTTCTGCAAAAACCGCACGGTCGTGATACAACACTGCTTGCCCTGGGCGGCGGCGTTGTGGGCGATCTGACCGGTTTTGCAGCCGCCAGCTATCAGCGCGGCGTGCGCTTTATTCAAATTCCAACCACGTTGCTCTCACAGGTCGATTCTTCTGTGGGCGGTAAAACGGCGGTTAACCATCCGCTCGGCAAAAACATGATTGGCGCGTTCTACCAGCCTGCCTCGGTGGTGGTGGATCTCGACTGTCTGAAAACCTTGCCAGCGCGCGAACTGGCGTCCGGCCTTGCAGAAGTGATCAAATACGGCATTATTCTTGACGGGGAATTCTTCACCTGGCTGGAAGAGAATATGGATGCGCTGCTGCGCCTCGACGGGCAGGCAATGGCCTACTGTATTCGCCGTTGTTGTGAGCTGAAAGCAGAAGTCGTTGCCGCAGATGAGCGTGAAACCGGCTTACGTGCTTTACTGAATCTGGGGCATACGTTTGGTCATGCGATCGAAGCCGAAATGGGCTACGGTAACTGGCTTCACGGTGAAGCTGTCGCTGCCGGAATGGTTATGGCGGCGCGAGCCTCTGAACGTCTGGGGCAGTTCAGGCCGGAAGAGACAGCACGTATCATCGCGTTGCTTAAACGTGCTGGCTTGCCGGTGAGTGGTCCGCAGGAAATGTCTGCGCAGGCGTACCTTCCCCACATGATGCGCGATAAAAAAGTATTGGCAGGTGAGATGCGTCTGGTACTCCCGCTTGCAATAGGGAAAAGTGAAGTGCGCGGCGGAGTGCCGCACGAAGTCGTACTTGGCGCTATTGCTGATTGTCAGCAGGCGTAACAACTAGAAAGGTCAGACCGCTGTAACAGGTGGTCGTTTTAGCTTCAGGTAAATGCAGAGTCGTTGGCAGAAGCCTTTGAGTGGGGTGTTAAATGGATGAATTCAAACCAGAAGACGAGCTGAAACCCGATCCCAGCGATCGTCGTACTGGTCGTTCTCGTCAATCTTCAGAACGTGATAACGAGCCGCAGATCAATTTTGACGATGTCGAACTGGATGCAGACGATCGTCGCCCTTCGCGTAGCCGTAACGCGCGAAATGAGCGAGAAGACGAGGAGTATGAATCCGAAGAAGAGTTAATGGATGAACAGCCTGTTGAACGTCGTCCGCGCAAACGTAAAAAAGCGGTAGCGGCAAAACCGGCCTCCCGTCAGTACATCATGATGGGCCTTGGCGTTCTGGTGCTGGTCTTGCTGATTGTCGGCATTGGGTCCGCGCTAAAAGCACCTTCTACCAATTCTACCGAGCAGACGGCGTCTGCCGAGAAGAGCATCGACCTGTCTGGTAACGATGCGAGCAACCAGGCGAATGGCGCTCAGCCTGCGCCGGGCACCACTTCCGCAGAGCAGACCGCAGGTAACACCAGCGCTGGCCAGGATATCTCTCTGCCGCCTGTCTCTGCGACCCCGACTCAGGGCCAGGCGCCTGCGACGCCTGAAGGTCAGCAGCGTGTTGAAGTTCAGGGCGATCTGAACAATGCGCTGATGCAGTCGCAGAATCAGGAGCAGGTTAACGCTGCCGTGGTGAACTCCACGCTGCCAACTGAACCAGCCACCGTTGCGCCAGTTCATGGCAGCAATGCCCAGCAGCAAACGGCGACAACGGAAACCAAACCGCGCCAGACGCAGACTGCGCCACGCCAGGAGCGTAAGCAGGCTGTGATTGAGCCGAAGCGTGAGACGAAACCGCAAACCGTGGCAAAAGCGCCAGAAACGAAAGCGCCAGCGCAGACCAAACCTGCAGTGACCCAGCCGGTTAAAGCGCCAACGCCTGCGGCAACCACTGCACCGAAAGCAACGGCGACCACAACCGCGCCTGCTGCAACAACACCTGCGGCTCCCGCAGCCAAAACGGGCGCTGCATCAGGTAAAACGACGGGCAACGTGGGTTCTTTGCAGTCGGCCTCTTCCAGCAACTACACCCTTCAGCTGAGCAGTTCGTCTAACTATGACAACCTCAACGCCTGGGCGAAGAAATCGAATCTGAAAAACTACGTGGTTTATCAGACGACCCGTAACGGTCAACCGTGGTATGTGCTGGTGAGTGGTATTTATGCTTCCAAAGATGAAGCAAAACGTGCCGTTTCCACGCTGCCAGCCGACGTGCAGGCGAAAAACCCGTGGGCGAAGCCGATTCATCAGGTGCAGGCCGATCTGAAGTAATGTTTAAAGCGCAGGATGCTGTCGGAGCTTTCTCCACAGCCGGAGAAGGTGTAATCAGTTAGTCAGCATGAAAAAAAATCGCGCTTTTCTGAAATGGGCAGGGGGGAAATACCCCCTGCTCGACGATATTAAAAAGCACCTGCCGAAAGGCGAGTGTCTTATCGAGCCCTTTGTGGGTGCTGGATCGGTGTTCCTGAATACCGATTTTTCTCGTTATATCCTGGCGGATATCAACAGCGACCTTATCAGCCTCTATAACATCGTCAAACTGCGTACCGATGAGTATGTGGAAGAGGCGCGGAAGCTGTTTACGCCAGAGAACAACAACCCGGACGTCTACTATCAGTTCCGCGCTGAGTTTAATCAAAGCCAGGATCCGTTCCGTCGCGCGCTGTTGTTTCTTTATCTCAACCGCCATGGTTACAACGGTCTGTGCCGGTATAATCTGCGTGGCGAGTTTAACGTGCCGTTTGGCCGCTATAAGCGTCCCTATTTCCCACAGGACGAACTGTATCACTTTGCTGAAAAAGCGCAGAATGCCGAGTTCTACTGTCTCTCCTATGAAGAGTGCATGGATCTGGCGGGCGTAAACTCGGTGGTCTACTGCGACCCGCCTTACGCGCCGCTGTCTGCCACGGCAAATTTCACCGCCTACCACACCAATAGCTTCAGCCCGGCCGAGCAGGCTCGTCTGGCTGAGATGGCGGAAAAGCTGGTCAGCAAAAGAATTCCGGTGTTAATTTCGAATCACGACACGCCTGATACGCGCGAATGGTACAAAGCCGCGAAGCATTTTCAGGTAAAAGTGCGGCGTAGCATTAGCAGCAACGGCGGCACACGTAAAAAGGTGGACGAACTTCTGGCGCTTTATCGACCCTGAGCCTTTGCCCGCCGGTAAACACATTTCAAGGAGATGCGGATGAAACAGTTTTTGATTGCCCCCTCAATTCTGTCGGCCGATTTTGCCCGCCTGGGTGAAGACACTGCCAAAGCTCTCGCGGCTGGCGCGGATGTCGTCCATTTCGACGTTATGGATAACCACTACGTTCCCAACCTGACCATCGGTCCGATGGTGCTTAAAGCACTGCGTAACTACGGGATCACCGCGCCCATTGACGTGCATCTGATGGTGAAACCGGTTGACCGCATCGTGCCTGATTTCGCCGCGGCGGGTGCCAGCATCATCACTTTCCACCCGGAAGCCTCCGAACACGTTGACCGCACGCTACAGCTGATCAAAGAGAACGGCTGTAAGGCGGGACTGGTCTTTAACCCGGCGACCCCGCTGAGCTATCTCGACTACGTGATGGACAAGCTGGACGTGATCCTGCTGATGTCCGTCAACCCAGGCTTTGGTGGTCAGTCATTTATCCCTCAGACCCTCGACAAACTGCGTGAAGTGCGCCGCCGTATTGATGAGTCTGGCTATGATATTCGTCTGGAAGTGGACGGCGGCGTGAAGGTCAATAATATCGGTGAGATTGCGGCGGCAGGGGCGGATATGTTCGTTGCAGGCTCCGCCATCTTCGATCAACCGGATTACAAAAAAGTCATTGATGAAATGCGCCGTGAACTGGCGAAGGTAAGTCATGGATAAATTGCAGGCTATTCGGGGTGTAGCATTTGACCTCGACGGCACGCTGGTCGACAGCGCGCCAGGATTAACCCGCGCCGTCGATCAGGCGCTGTATGCCCTTGAACTCCCCGTTGCAGGCGAAGAGCGCGTGGTGACGTGGATTGGTAACGGTGCAGACGTGCTGATGGAGCGCGCGCTGTCCTGGGCTCGTCAGGAGCGTGCCTCTCAGCGTTCCGCGCAAGGTAAACCGAGTGTTGACCACGCGGATATTCCCCAGGATGAGCAGCAGCGTATTCTGCGCAAACTGTTCGACCGTTTCTACGAAGAGACCGTCGAAGAGGGTAGCTTCCTGTTCCCGGATGTCGCTGAAACGCTGAGTGCGCTACATGCCAAAGGCATCCCGCTGGGACTGGTGACTAACAAGCCGACACCGTTCGTTGCGCCTCTGCTGGAAGCGCTGGATATCGCGAAATACTTCTCCGTAATTGTGGGCGGCGATGACGTGCAGAATAAAAAGCCGCATCCGGAACCGCTATTGCTGGTGGCAGGAAAATTATCCTTAGCGCCTGCGGAGCTGCTCTTTGTCGGGGATTCCCGCAATGATATTCTGGCTGCCAGAGCGGCAGGTTGCCCGTCGGTTGGGTTGACCTACGGCTACAACTACGGTGAAGCCATTACGCTGAGTGAGCCGGACGTTGTGTTCGACCACTTCAAAGATTTGTTGCCCGCACTCGGGCTCTCGCACAGTGAACATCAGGAATTGAATAATGACTAAGCCCATCGTTTTTAGTGGCGCACAGCCTTCAGGTGAACTGACCATTGGTAACTACATGGGTGCGTTACGTCAGTGGGTGAGCATGCAGGATGACTACCACTGCATTTACTGCATCGTGGATTTGCATGCTATCACCGCGCGTCAGGATCCCGAGAAGCTGCGCAAAGCAACACTTGATACGCTGGCGCTGTACCTGGCGTGCGGTATCGATCCAGAGAAGAGCACCATTTTCGTTCAGTCTCACGTGCCAGAGCACGCGCAGCTGGGCTGGGCGCTGAACTGCTACACCTATTTCGGCGAGCTGAGCCGCATGACCCAGTTCAAGGATAAGTCTGCCCGCTACTCTGAAAACATCAACGCCGGTCTGTTTGACTATCCGGTGCTGATGGCGGCCGACATTCTGCTGTACCAGACCAACCAGGTGCCGGTGGGTGAAGACCAGAAGCAGCACCTGGAGCTGAGCCGCGATATTGCCCAGCGCTTCAATGCGCTTTACGGTGACGTGTTCAAAGTGCCTGAGCCGTTTATTCCGAAATCCGGCGCGCGCGTGATGTCGCTGCTGGAGCCGACCAAAAAGATGTCCAAGTCTGACGATAACCGCAACAACGTTATCGGCCTGCTGGAAGATCCGAAATCGGTGGTGAAAAAGCTCAAGCGTGCGGTGACCGACTCCGACGAGCCGCCAGTGGTGCGCTACGACGTGCAGAACAAAGCGGGCGTGTCTAACCTGCTGGACATTCTCTCCGGTGTGACCGGACAGAGCATCCCTGAGCTGGAAAAACACTTTGAAGGCAAGATGTACGGCCACCTGAAAGGCGAAGTGGCAGACGCCGTTTCCGGCATGCTGACCGAGTTGCAGGAGCGCTATCACCGTTACCGTAACGACGAAGCTTTCCTGCAAAAAGTGATGAAAGAGGGCGCGGAAAAAGCCAGCGCGCGCGCCTCCGAAACTCTGAAAGCGGTGTACGACGCGATTGGGTTTGTGGCGAAACCTTAAGCCGCTTTGTCGGGTGGCGCTTACGCTTACCCGGCCTACGGGACCGTGCAGGTCGGGTAAGGCGGAGCCGCCACCCGACAAAACTGACGAAACAAAAAAACCGGGACATCCCCGGTTTTTTTACGCCTGAAAAACGCTTACTGCTGTGCCGCCGGGCCGCAACCGCCGATGATCTTCGAAATGGAGATCGCCGGGTGAAGCAGGTAATCGTAGCTGCAATTATTTTTAGTATTTTGAACGTGACCGGTGCAGGCCGTCAGAGTTGATAACAGGCCGACCAGAACGGCAGCTTTTGCCAGTTTGAACATACGCATTCCTTGTCAATAAATCGAAAATTGGATGTAACACGAGGGAATAAATGGAAAAGTTCCATTATGCGGGCGGTATGTTATCGACTGAGGTAAGAAGGGAGTAGTCCGCTTAAAGACTACTCCCGGGAGAGATTATGCGTTAGTGGCTGGAGAACCAGTTCAGTTTTTCGCGCAGGGCTACCACGCGACCCACCACGATCAGCGCCGGGCTTTCAACCTGCTGCGCCAGCTCGCCCAGCTGCGTCAGCACGCCATCGACCACGCGCTGCGTAATGGCGGTGCCGTTTTCCACCAGCGCGACCGGCATATCTGCTTCCATGCCGTGCTCCAGCAGTTTCGCCTGGATCGTGGCTGCCTGATTTAGCCCCATATAGAACACCAGCGTCTGCTTTTCAGCGGCCAGATTATGCCAGTCCAGTTCGCTGCCGGTTTTCAGGTGGCCCGTCACCAGGCGCACGCTCTGGGCATAGTCGCGATGGGTTAACGGAATGCCGGAATAGGCAGAACAGCCGGACGCCGCCGTAATGCCCGGCACCACGGAGAACGGAATACCCGCGTTGCACAGGGTTTCCAGCTCTTCGCCGCCACGACCAAAGATAAACGGATCGCCACCCTTCAGGCGCACCACGCGCTTTCCTTTTTGCGCTTCCCGCAGCAGGATCTGATTGATCTCCTCCTGCGGCACGCAGTGATAACCTGCCCGTTTGCCGACGAACACGCGGTCAGCATCGCGGCGCACCAGATTCATGATGTCATCAGAGACCAGACGGTCATACACCACGATGTCCGCCTGCTGGATCTGCTGGAGACCCTTCAGCGTCAGCAGGCCCGCATCGCCGGGACCTGCGCCCACCAGCACCACTTCACCGCGATGGTCCAGCGGCTCGCTCAGGAGCTGTTCGGTCGTCTCTTCAACGGCTTTGGTGTCCTGATTGGCAAGGGACTGCGCCAGCCTGTCGTTGACAAAGAACTTCTCCCAGAAGCGACGGCGTTCGCCCACGGTTGCGAAGGTTTGCTTCACGCGGGAGCGCAGCTCCCCGGCGTATTGGGCAATCTGACCAAGATGCTGCGGCAGCACGGCTTCCAGTTTTTCCCGCAGCAGACGGGCAAGAACGGGCGAGCGCCCGCCGGACGACACCGCAATCATCAGCGGTGAACGGTCAATAATCGACGGCATGATAAAGCTCGCCTCTTTCGGCGCATCCACAACGTTACAGAAGATGCGGCGCGCTTCGCAGGCGTCGCTGACGCGCTGGTTAACGTCATCGTTATCCGTTGCGGCGATGGTCAGCCAGCAGGTATCCAGCAGGGATTCATCAAATTCGCCCTGCACCTGGGTGAGCATCCCTTCCTGCGCCCAGACGTCAAACTGTGGGGCAAAGGTGAGGGCGTTGACGGTCAGCCGGGCACCCGCCTCTAACAGCAGGCGTGCCTTGCGTTCAGCCACATCGCCGCCGCCCACGAGCAGGCAGTCGCGGTTGCGTAATTGACAAAAAATCGGCAGGTGATCCACGACGTTACCTCACAGCATTCATGGCGGGGGAAGAATTGACGTCAGGATAACAGCAGGAATCGTACAGAACATACGGTTTTTCCTGCCGTTACCCATAAGGGGTCATAAGCCTTTCCTATTGAAAAGGCGAGGGGTTACGCTTTCAGCTGCACCTCGCCGTCCTTCACGCGGACGTCGTAGTGTTTGACCGAGAAGCTTTCATCTTCCATGCAGAGTCCGTCGGTTAAGCGGAAGCGCTGCTTTTTCAGCGGGCTGGCAACCCACAGCTCGCCCTGGTGCTCCGCAATCAGACCGCGGGAGAGCACGCTGGCCTCGAAGAACGGGTCGATATTGCTGATGGCATAGACCTGTTCATCGTGGCGAGGGCGGAAAATCGCCACCTGCTCGTTGCCCAGCAGGGCACAGACGCCGGTTGCTGGCAGAATGTCGTTAATATTGCAGATGTTTACCCACTGGCTCATGCGTTTTCCTCCACCAGCATCACCGGAATACGTTCATACGGGGTCGCTGGACGATGCTGTTCGCGCTCCGGCACCACCTGCACGTTCGGGTCGCGCTGGGTGCTGTTGATAAAGTGTTTGAAGCGCGTCTGCGCTGCTGGCGTGTTCACGGTTTCGGTCCACTCGCAGATCACCGCCTCGCGCAGGCGAGTCATCTCGGATTCCAGCTGTTCATTCAGACCCAGCTTGTCGTCGATAATGACCGACTTCAGGTAGTCGATGCCGCCTTCGAGATTATCCAGCCAGGACGCGGTACGGGTCAGCTTATCGGCGGTACGAATGTAGAACATCATGAAGCGGTCGAGGTATTTGATCAGCGTATCGCGATCGAGATCGGCGGCCAGCAGATCCGCGTGGCGAGGTTTCATCCCGCCGTTACCGCACACGTACAGGTTCCAGCCTTTCTCCGTGGCAATGATACCCACATCTTTCCCCTGTGCTTCCGCACATTCACGGGTACACCCTGAGACGCCGAACTTCATTTTGTGCGGCGTACGGATGCCTTTGTAGCGGTTTTCCAGCTCTACGCCGAAGCCCACGCTGTCGCCCACGCCGTAGCGGCACCAGGTGCTGCCCACGCAGGTTTTCGCCATGCGCAGCGCCTTGGCGTACGCGTGACCGGTTTCAAAGCCCGCTTCAATCAGCTGACGCCAGATTTCCGGCAGGTCATCTTTCTGCGCACCGAACAGGCCGATACGCTGGGAGCCGGTGATTTTGGTGTACAGGTTAAACTCACGGGCGATACGGCCCACGGCGACCAGCCCTTCCGGGGTAATCTCCCCTCCGGCAGAACGCGGGATCACCGAGTAAGTCCCGTCTTTCTGAATATTGGCCAGGAAGTTATCGTTGGTGTCCTGAAGCGGAGTGTGTTCTGGTTTGAGCACATATTCGTTCCAGCAGGACGCCAGCAGGGAACCGACGGTAGGCTTACATACTTCACAGCCATAGCCCTGGCCGTGTTTCTCCAGCAGTTCGTCGAAGGACTTAATGCCTTCCACGCGGATCAGGTGATACAGCTCCTGGCGAGAGTAAGCGAAGTGCTCGCACAGGTTGTTGTTCACTTCAATGCCCTGTTTTGCCAGCTCGGCGTTCAGCACCTGAGTGACCAGAGGAATACAGCCGCCGCAGCCGGTCCCGGCTTTGGTTTCCGCCTTCAGCGCCGCAACGGTGTGGCAGCCTTTGTTAATGGCGGAGATCAGCATGCCTTTGGTCACGTCGAAGCAGGAGCAAATCTGCGCGCTGTCCGGCAGTTTATCCACGCCGATGGATGGCTTACCGCTGGAGGCGTGCGCCGGGAGGATTAGCGCGTCCGGGTTCTCCGGCAGCTCAATGGCGTTCAGCACCAGCTGGAGCAGGTTACCGAAGTCGCTGGTATCACCCACCAGCACCGCCCCGAGCAGGGTTTTGTTGTCCTGGCTGACGATGAGACGTTTGTAGACTTCTTTGCTTTCGTCCAGATAAACATAGCTGCGGGAGTTCGGGGTGCGGCCATGCGCATCACCAATACCGCCCACGTCCACGCCCAGCAGCTTCAGCTTGGCGCTCATGTCTGCGCCGGTGAAGGCGTTTTCGCTGCCGAGGATATGGTCAACGGCGACCTGCGCCATTTTGTACCCTGGTGCAACCAGACCGTATACGCGGTTATTCCAGCTGGCGCATTCGCCGATGGCGTAGATATCCGGATCGGAGGTCTGGCAGGTATCGTTGATCATGATCCCGCCGCGCTGCGCAACGGCCAGACCGCACTGGGTGGCCAGCTTATCGCGCGGGCGAATACCGGTGGAGAAGACGATGAAATCCACTTCCAGCTCGCTGCCGTCTGCAAAGCGCATGGTTTTACGCGCTTCGGTGCCTTCCTGCACGATCTCTTTGGTGTTCTTGCTGGTGTGAACCTTCACGCCCATGCTTTCGATTTTACGGCGTAGCTGGTCGCCACCCATATGGTCCAGCTGTTCCGCCATCAGCATCGGGGCAAATTCGATGACGTGGGTTTCAACGCCGAGGTTTTTCAGCGCGCCTGCCGCTTCCAGACCCAGCAGACCACCGCCGACAACCGCGCCGCGTTTGCTTCGACGTGCGCAGGATTCAATGGCGTTGAGGTCTTCAATGGTACGGTAAACGAAGCAATCCTGGGTTTCCGACCCTTTAATAGGCGGGATCCACGGATACGAGCCCGTCGCCATGATCAGCTTATCGTAAAAAACCGTACGTCCGGCGCTGGAGTGGATCACTTTCTCCTGACGGTTGATGGTGATAGCGCGTTCGCCCACCAGCACTTTTACGCCATGCTTCTCGTAGAACCCTTCACGCACCAGAGAGAGCTCTTCGGCGGTATGGTGAGAGAAGTAGGAAGACAAGTGCACACGGTCGTACGCCTTGCGGGGTTCTTCACAGAACACGGTAATATCGAACTGCTCAGCATCGGCTTTATCGAGAAGATCCTCAATAAAGCGGTGGCCGACCATGCCGTTACCGATGATAGCGAGTCTGACTTTGCTCATTTTTGCCTCGATTTCTTTTCTATTACTGCCTACCTTAACGATTCAGCAGGGGCACTTATTGATGCAAATCAAATACGCCTTCACCTACCCCTTAGTGGGTATATCTATGATTTGTCAGGATTTTTATAAGTGACGGATATTGTTTGATTTTTGTGCTTGCTCGTTTTTCGCACAAATTTAGTGGGGTTTTTACCCATCGGCGGGAAGGGCGGGTGAGCAGGGGAAAACCCCTTTGCAGTACGCAAAGGGGTTACGGCGATTAGTGGGTAGCTGTTGCCGGGTTGTGTTGACGGTGACGGGTCACAAAGCCCAGCACGAAGCACATGATGAATACCACTGCATACAGACCGTTAGCGGTATGCAGCGCCGCCAGCGGGCCGCTGTGCGCAACAATCGGGCCCGTGACCACGAAGGTCAGCATGGTGCCGATGGTGCCGCAGGTCAGCACGAAGTTCACCAGCTTTGGCGAGGCCACTTTGGTCTGAAGAGAGCCAAGGGTGATGATCGAGGTATAAATCGCGCTGGAGAAGAAGCCCAGGGTCAGGATGAACCACGGCATATGCTCCGGGGAACCGTTGATGAACAGATACATCAGCACGGTTGCCAGACCCGCCAGAACGGTCAGGATCCGTTGCAGGTCGAAGAAGCGCAGGATAAAGCTAAACGCCCACATGCCGAACATGTAAGACATCCAGAAATCGCTCACCAGTTTACCCGCGTCGTTCAGGCTCATGCCCAGACCTTTCGCGTATTCAGGAACCCAGGAGATAAAGCCCAGCTGGCCGAGGATGTAACACAGCGCGGCGATGGAGAGGAACAGTACGCCGATACCCCATTTTTCTTTCGCAACCGGCTCGGACGTAGTCTGCGCTTTTTTGCCCAGCACCGGGAACTCGCAGCCGAAGGTGAGAACAAAGATCGCGACATAAACCAGACCAATGCAGGCGTACACCCAGTACCACTCAATGCTGCGCGCCAGAAGATACGCGGCGACCATCGGGAAAATCATCCCGGCCATGCTGAAGAAGGAGTCGGTGAACAGCAGACGCGCGCCGCGCTGGCGGCCTTCATACATATGCGTAATCAGGAATGTACCGATCGACATGGTGATCCCGCTCACCAGACCCAGCACGAACATGGCGGCAGAGAAGAGGGCGATGCTGTGGCTCAGCATCAGGCCCGACACGGCGGCAACCATCAGCACGAAGCCGAAACGCAGCTGCGTTTTCAGCGGCACGATTTCCATCAGCCAGGCATTAAGGAAAATAGAGATCAGGATCCCCGCGTTCAGGAAGGTGAAGGTATTACTCATGCTGGAAACGGGCAGCTGGAAGTAGTCTGCGATATTTCCCATCACCATCCCGGTGACGATCACCAACGCGCCGGTCAGGGCGTAAGAGAAGAAGCTGATCCATGTGAGCTTGATGCGATTGCTGTTAGTCATGTCTGGCCTGTTAAAAGTAAAGAAAAACGCAATGACTGCGTTTGAGCGGGCAGATTTTAGTCGCGAAAGTGATCTAATTAAATCTTTTCAGAAAATTTTGAGCACAATTGCAGGTTTTAACGTGATGCAGATCACATTACGTTGCGGGGTGAACAATCGTTTGCGCGGTAATAATTGTTTCAATTTGGTAAAATTAGGTAAAAGACTGGTCTGGGTTCATACTGCTCTTTAGAATCAAGCCATTCGCTTTTTATACTGCGCTTTGTTAAGGAATTCTCATGCTCAAATCAACACTGGCGGCTGTCGCAGCTGTGTTTGCTCTTTCTGCCGTTTCCCCTGCTGCGCTGGCAGCCAAAGGAGACCCCCACGTCCTGCTAACTACCTCTGCGGGGAATATTGAGCTGGAGCTGGATAGCCAGAAAGCCCCTGTTTCGGTGAAAAACTTCCTCGACTACGTGAACAGTGGTTTTTATAACAACACCACGTTCCACCGCGTGATCCCGGGCTTTATGATTCAGGGTGGCGGTTTTAACGAGCAGATGCAGCAGAAACAGCCCAACCCGCCCATCAAAAATGAAGCAGACAACGGCCTGCTGAACAAGCGCGGCACCATCTCCATGGCGCGTACGGCGGACAAAGACAGCGCCACCAGCCAGTTCTTCCTCAACGTGGCTGATAACGCCTTCCTGGACCACGGTCAGCGCGACTTTGGCTACGCGGTGTTCGGCAAAGTGGTGAAAGGCATGGACGTGGCGGATAAGATCTCTCAGGTTCAGACTCACGATGTCGGTCCATACCAGAATGTGCCGACTAAGCCTGTCGTCATTCTCTCCGCGAAAGTGCTGCCGTAACGTTCCCCCACACGGGCACATCTTGCCCGTGTCTTTCCGCCCTCCCTGCGAAAGCGCGTTTTGCTGCTTATACTTGTGGCAAACGGACTATTCAGGGAGGCGTAGTGAAAAAACTCACCGACAAGCAAAAATCCCGTCTCTGGGAGCAACAACGTAAGGTCAATTTTCAGGCCAGCTGCCTCCTTGAAAAAGGTAAGGGTCCCGCTAAACCTGATATCGAGACGCTGGAACTGGGGCCTTCCGCACCGGGTTTACCCCATCTGTGTCTTATTCACCGCCATTTATTCCGCAACGAAATGAAAGGCGCGGGCGAGCTGCGCACCGCCGATATTTCTAAGGGCGACATTCCTTTTTGCCATTTCGAGTACATCGAGAAAGTGGGTAATGAGCTGATGGCTTCGCTGGAAAGTGATAAATATCTGGTGGGCCTTCAGAAAGAAGAGTTTACAGACAGAATCAGTCATTACTACTGTGAAATCAACATGCTACATCCGTTTATTAGCGGTAATGGCGTGGCCCAGCGGATCTTCTTTGAACAACTGGCTATCCATGCGGGCTATGTGCTGAACTGGCAGGGGATCGACCCGGACGACTGGGCAGCCGCCAACCAGAGCGGGGCGATGGGGGATTTGACCGCCCTGAACGCCATCTTTGCCAAAGTTGTGAGCGAAGCGCGGGAATCTGCGTAAAATAGGGCGGCCATTTTTTCAGGAGCCGCCATGATTCTGCTGATTGATAACTACGATTCCTTTACCTGGAACCTTTACCAGTATTTTTGTGAGCTGGGGGCAGAGGTGGTTGTCCGCCGTAACGATGAGATCGCGCTGGCTGACATTGACGCGCTGGCACCCCAGAAAATCGTGATTTCGCCGGGGCCGTGTACCCCGTCGGAATCCGGCATCTCGCTGGAGGTCATCCGCCACTATGCGGGCAAACTGCCGATTCTGGGCGTCTGCCTGGGTCACCAGGCCATTGCGCAGGTCTTTGGCGCCACCATTGTCCGTGCCGCGAAAGTCATGCACGGCAAAACCTCACCGATCACGCACACCGGTACCGGCGTATTCCTGGGGCTAAACAATCCGTTAACCGTGACGCGCTACCATTCTCTGATCATTGATCCGCCGACCCTGCCGGCCTGCTTTGAGGTTACCGCCTGGAGCGAGACGCAGGAGATCATGGGCATTCGCCACCGCGAGTACGATCTGGAAGGGGTGCAGTTCCACCCGGAAAGCATTCTCAGCGAACAGGGGCACGCGCTGCTGGCCAATTTCCTTAATCGCTGAATATCTGTTGCCTTGTTGTGATTTTTTATGCATATTTTGTGATTATATTTTCACAGGCACTGTGACATAAAAATGGATGGTCATGACATGGCAACTGAACAACCAGCAATTACCCGCGCGACATTTGATGAAGTGATCCTGCCGATTTATGCACCGGCTGAGTTTATCCCGGTGAAAGGCAGAGGCAGCCGCGTCTGGGATCAGCAGGGCAACGAGTATGTTGATTTCGCAGGCGGTATTGCGGTGACGGCGCTGGGCCATTGCCATCCTGCGCTGGTGGACGCGCTGAAAACACAGGGCGAAACGCTGTGGCACACCAGCAACGTGTTCACCAACGAACCGGCGCTGCGTCTGGGGCGTAAGATCATCGATGCCACCTTCGCCGAACGCGTGCTGTTTATGAACTCCGGCACCGAAGCCAACGAAACCGCCTTTAAGCTGGCGCGCTACTACGCAACCACGCGTCATAGCCCGTACAAAACCAAAATCATCGCCTTCCATAACGCCTTCCACGGTCGCTCCTTCTTTACCGTTTCCGTTGGCGGCCAGCCGAAGTATTCCGACGGCTTTGGTCCGAAACCTGCGGATATCATCCACGTGCCGTTTAACGATCTCCACGCCGTTAAAGCGGTGATGGACGATCACACCTGTGCCGTGGTGGTCGAGCCCATTCAGGGGGAAGGCGGCGTCACGGCGGCCACCCCGGAATTTCTGCAAGGGCTGCGCGAGCTGTGCGACGAGCACCAGGCGCTGCTGGTGTTTGATGAAGTGCAGTGTGGGATGGGGCGTACCGGAGACCTGTTTGCTTATATGCACTACGGCGTAACGCCGGATATTCTGACCAGCGCGAAAGCGCTCGGTGGCGGTTTCCCGGTCAGTGCGGTGCTCACCACCCAGGATATCGCTTCCGCATTTCATGTAGGCTCACACGGCTCCACCTACGGCGGTAATCCGCTGGCGTGCGCCGTGGCGGGTGCGGCGTTCGACATCATTAATACGCCGGACGTCCTGAATGGCGTGAATGCGAAACGCGACCTGTTTGTGAAACATCTCCAGCAGATTGACCAACAGTTTGATGTCTTCAGCGACATCCGCGGGATGGGGCTGCTGATCGGCGCCGAACTGAAGCCGCAGTACAAAGGCCGCGCGCGCGATTTCCTGCACGCCGCCGCGCACGAAGGCGTCATGGTGCTCAACGCCGGGCCGGACGTGATGCGCTTTGCGCCATCGCTGGTGGTGGAAGACAAAGACATCGAAGACGGATTAACCCGTTTTGCCGCGGCGGTCGCGAAGATCGTCAGCGACTAATACGCGGTTCGTTTTAACCGGCGCGTTAACCAAATCCCGTGATGCGGGCGCTGACGCCATGCCACCGACGAAATGGTGTGCATGGTGTTCAGGTGCCCGAGAACGCGCTGTAAATGCTGCTCAAGGGTGCTCATCGGCCCGTGGGTCAGCGTCTCCGGCGCTTCCAGAATATTCGAATCCCCTGACTCACCCGGCGCGTCATACTCCAGACGCTGCTGACAGCGCTGCAACGCAATTTCACACGACTGCAAATAGCGCTGCGCCAGGTCTGGCGTCAGCATCGTGTGTTCGCGCGCCAGCGTGGTCATGGCATTAATATGCTCGACGATAAACTGGCTGTGCGTGACCCACAGCTTCATGTCAGCCAGATAGTGCGCGTTAAAGCCCGGCTCCTGCATGGCCTGGTTAAGGGAGTTGAACAGGGCGTTATGCGCCTGGTTGACCTTCATGCGCTCGTAGGCCAGCGGAGAGGGCTGCGGGTCATCGCTCAGAATAAGACGAATGGCCTGCTGATCGGCTTCGAGCGCGTCGTGGGCGTTCTGCCTCAGCAACCCGCTTTGCCACTGCGGCCACAACCAGACCATGCCGCCAAAGGCGATCAGGCAGCCAATTAGCGTATCGACCAGCCGGGCAATAATAAACTGTTCCCCGTTAAGCGTGAGCAGTTGCAGGGTATACACCGCCGTGACCGTAAAGCCCACCATCGCCCAGCCGTAGTTTTTGCGGATGATCAGGTAGCTCACCAGCGTGATCGCCAGCATACCGGCCAGGGTATAGCCTTCCGGCACGTGAAAGTGCAGCGTCACACCCGCGATAATCAGCCCCGCCATCGTACCGCCCGCCCGATGCAGAATGCGCACCCGCGTGGCGCCATAGCCGTTCTGGGTGACAAACAGCACGGTCATTAAGATCCAGTAGGGTTTCGGCAGGTGCAGGGCCATTCCCATCAGGCTGGCGATGCTCAGCATCACACTGATCCGCGCGGCATTGCGCAGGGCGGAAGATTTCAGTGATAGATAGCTTTTGAGCGCGGGCAGCAGCGGCAGCCGTTTTTGCTTATCGGCCATCAGGTCCCGGGCATAAAGCGGGCGCTGGGTGCGTAACACCCGGGCGATGCGGCTGAAATGCCAGGCAGCAAATTGCCCGACCGGGTTATCCGCGTGCTGACGCGCAATCTTTTCCAGCGCGCCGAGCTGTTTGTCCATGTTAAAGCGCGTCGGATAGCGGTGATAGAGGATATCGTCAGCCAGCACCCGCAGGCGCGCCGCGACGGTCTGCGCGTTCCAGCGGATCACCGCTTCCGCATGGCTGCGCTCCACCAGCTTTTGCACCTCTTCCGGATTATGAAGGCTGACGGAGATATGCTCCTGCAAATCCAGCCCGACCTGGAAGGTTCGCAGCAGCCGCTTGTATTCATGATTTTTGTTGGCGGCAAGCATGTGCAACTGCTGATAGCACTGGCTGATCAGATCCACCACTTTTTGCTGGCGCGCCAGCAGCGGCGGCAGGGATTTTTCCGGGTCGGTATGTTGAGTGAGCAGGGTGTATTTTGCTTCGCAGTATTCAGCAAGCTGCACGTAGAGCAGGCTCAGGGATTCGCGCAGCGGCTGTTCCCGCCACAGCCAGAACCAGAACCAGTTAAACAGCCCGTACCATAGCGTGCCGAGGGCGTAAATCAGCAATGGCTCCCACACCGGCATATTGCCCGCAAGGCTTAAGGTGAAGATGGCGGCAATCAGCGACGCGGGAAGCAGCCGGGCGTGCAGCGAGCTGATTTCGGCGGTGACGCCGAGCGTCATCGCCAGCACGGTCAGGATCAACGGCAGAGGAATGTCGCGGGCCAGTAAGAGTTGTACGGCAAGGCTACAGCCGGCAAACAGGCAGCCGCCAATAATCAGACGTTTAAAAAAGCGTTTATGCGGTGTATCCAGACCGGCAATGTTGCAGCAGGCGGGCACGAGGGAAAACAGCAGGCCTTGCTGAAGATGTCCGAGGATCAGGCCCACGGCCACGGGAAGACACAACACCAGCGTTTGTCGTAGTGCGTAGTTAACTTCCGGGTGATAGATCAGCCTGCGCCACATGAGGAGTAGAGACAAAAACGGCGTGCCACCCTGCGGCGGCACGCCGTTTGACCGAAATTAACGGGTTCCGTAGACCACGATAGTTTTACCGTGGGCAGAGATCAGGTTCTGGTCTTCCAGCATCTTCAGGATACGGCCCACTGTTTCACGGGAGCAGCCGACGATCTGACCGATTTCCTGACGGGTAATTTTAATTTGCATACCGTCAGGGTGGGTCATGGCGTCTGGCTGTTTCGCCAGGTTCAACAGCGTCTGCGCGATACGACCGGTCACGTCCAGGAAGGCGAGGTTACCCACCTTCTCAGAGGTCACTTGCAGACGGCGTGCCATCTGGGAAGAAAGACGCATCAGGATGTCAGGGTTGACCTGAATCAGCTGACGGAATTTCTTGTAAGAAATTTCAGCCACTTCACATGCTGTTTTTGCACGAACCCAGGCGCTACGTTCCTGGCCTTCTTCAAACAGGCCCAGTTCACCGATAAAATCGCCCTGGTTCAGATAAGAAAGGATCATCTCTTTCCCTTCTTCATCTTTGATCAGCACGGCCACCGAGCCTTTAACGATGTAATACAACGTTTCCGCTTTTTCACCCTGGTGAATCAGCGTGCTCTTTGATGGGTACTTATGAATGTGGCAATGAGACAAGAACCATTCGAGAGTCGGGTCTGTTTGCGGTTTGCCAAGCACCATGCGCTGTTATCCTCTGTTATAAGCTGTCACCAGAGTCATAAGATGCATCCGGACTCTGGGGTTGCAATCGAATTCTTACCCATACCTGGGAAGTCGGCTGTCGTAACGTTTCGCAGCCAGTAAAGTTTGATGTCCTCTGCATACATGTGTAACGTCAATGTATTACTGTAGCATCCAGAGTGTTTTAGCATAGCTTTCGCCGCGTGTCTCCTGGTGTCTCGCTTCAGCATGACGCAGGTCGCCTTCCGTTGCGAGAAATGTAACGTACACGTAATCTGTCATAAAAAATGCAACGTTGGAGTGAGTGAATATGCAAGCGCGTGTGAAATGGGTTGAAGGGTTAACGTTCCTGGGCGAGTCTGCTTCCGGGCACCAGGTTTTGATGGATGGCAACTCCGGCGATAAAGCGCCAAGCCCGATGGAAATGGTGCTGATGGCGGCAGGCGGATGCAGTGCGATCGACGTGGTGTCGATCCTGCAAAAAGGCCGTCATGACGTGACCGATTGTGAAGTGAAGCTGACGTCGGAACGTCGTGAAGAGGCGCCCCGCCTGTTCACGCATATTAATTTGCACTTTATCGTCACTGGCAAAGAACTGAAGGATGCGGCGGTCTCGCGTGCGGTTGACCTGTCTGCGGAAAAATACTGCTCTGTGGCGTTAATGCTGGAGAAAGCGGTAAAAATCACCCATTCGTATGAAGTGATCGCGGCTTAATTTTTGGCGGGTGGCGCTTCGCTGACCCGCCCTACCAAAGCTACAACTGCACGAACGTAGGCCGGATAAGCGAAGCGCCATCCGGCAACAGGCGTCACGCGATCTGCTTTCCTTCCATCAGCCGCTGCACCAGCGGTGTCATGATCAGCTCCATTGCCAGCCCCATTTTTCCCCCGGGCACCACTAACGTATTCATGTGCGAAATAAACGAACCCTGTAGCATCGCCAGCAGCCAGGGGTAATCAATGCCTTCCAGGTTGCGGAAGTGGATCACCACAAAGCTCTCGTCCAGGGAAGGGATGCTTTTTGCAGCGAACGGGTTGGAGGTGTCCACGGTGGGGACGCGCTGGAAGTTAATGTGGGTTCGGGAGAACTGCGGCGTCAGGAAGTTGATGTAATCTTCCATGGAGCGCACCACCGAGTCCATGACCGCCTCTCGCGAATGGCCGCGCTCGCTCATGTCACGCGTCAGCTTCTGGATCCACTCAAGGTTAACAATCGGCACCACCCCCACCAGCAAATCCACGTGGCGCGCCACGTCGTGCTGAGGCGTCACCACGCCGCCGTGCAATCCTTCGTAAAACAGCACGTCAGTCGGTTCCGGCAGCGGCTGCCAGGGCGTGAACGTGCCGGGGACCTGGTTCCAGGGCACGGCTTCATCGTAGGTGTGGAGATACTTGCGGGACTGCCCGGTACCGCTTTGCCCGTATTCACGGAAGGTTTGCTCCAGCAGGCCGAAGTCATTCGCCTCCGGGCCGAAGTAGCTGATGTGTTTACCCAGATCGCGCGCCTTGCGGATGGCCATATCCATCTCCGGGCGCGTGTAGCGGTGAAAGCTGTCGCCTTCTACCTCTGCCGCCCGTAAGTTAAGCTGGGCGAAGATCTTGCGGAAGGCGAGGCTGGTGGTAGTGGTTCCCGCCCCACTCGAACCCGTAACGGCAATAACCGGATGTCTGGCAGACATAGCAACTCCCTGACTGGAAAAGTGTAAAGATCAGCCGTGAAACGCGTTGCGTGGCATGATATTGACCGTCTCATGCAGTTCGGACCATACCAGCACCACGTCGCCGCTTTTAAGCTGGCGCTTAACATCGTTGACCTTTTGTTCAAGCGAACGTTCATGTTCACCATAATCGGTGCCTTCGCGCAAGACAAAGCTTTCAATCAGATTATCGAGCGTGTCGGGAGAGAGATCCTGCCAGGGAATAATCATTATTTACCGTCCAGATAAGCCGTTAACCAGTCGGGAATACGCGTCTCAAGCCACATTTTTGGCCGACGCAGCGTGCCGCCGACAAAGCCGACGTGTCCCCCGAATTGGGTGAGCTGATACTCCACGTTGGCCGGCAGATGATCGGGCGCCGGAATCGAGTGATGATCCATAAACGGATCATCTTTGGCGTGGATAATCAGCGTAGGTTTCGTGATTTGGTTCAGTAAAGGCATGGCGCTGCACTGACGGTAATAGTCAATCGCATCGGCAAAGCCGTGAATTTTCGAGGTGATCAAATCATCAAACTCGCGCAGGCGCTTCACGCGTTTGAGCTGTTGCAGCGTCACAGGCAGCGTATCCGGATAGGCCTTCAGCTTGCGCGCGGCGTTGGCTTTCAGCAGGTTGAGCAGGTAGCGCTGGTACACTCGCGAAAACCCCTTTTCCATATGATAGCTGCACTGCTCCAGCATAAAGGGCGCAGAGACGATCACCGCCGCATCCAGCGGTACGGCGTCGCTCTCCTTCGCCAGCAGGCAGGCCAGCATATTGCCGCCCAGCGAATACCCCACCGCTGCCGTTGGCGCCTCGCCGAAATTGTCTCTTAGCCAGCGCAGGAACCAGGTACCGTCCTCGGTTTCACCCGAGTGATAAATACGTTTCTGACGATTAGGCTCGCCGCTGCATCCGCGAAAATGCATCACTACCCCAAGCCAGCCGCGGGCTTTCGCCGCCTCAATGAGACCGTGTGCGTAAGGGCTGTGCAGGCTGCCTTCCAGACCGTGAAACACCACCAGACGGGGTTTATGTCTGGCCCGATCCGGATCTTCGCTCCAGGCGAGATCCAAAAAATCGCCATCCGGCAAATCCAGCCGTTGCCAGTGCGGGGTGAACTGTACCTTGCGGCGGATCAGGCGCGGCAGCATGGTTTGCAGGTGAGGGTTAGCCACACCGCGCATGGGCACGAACTCTGCGCTCTCTTCGGCTGCAATGTCGAAGTCTGAGGGAATGATTTGGGTCATAAGGGCGATGCTGATTCTTGTCAGAAATTAACTATACCTTCCGAATTGTACCCCGTTTAGCCCGTTTTTCCGAAACATGAACTGATCCCGATCACAAATATTTACCTTGATTATTACTCTCAGGCTAATGATTTGGCTCTACGCTTAATTGATGCCTTTCTCACCAGAGCGCACACTTTACTCAACGTTAAGCAAATCAGAATGATGTGCTGAATCAGGAGGTTAATAATGTTATCTGGGCAAACACCCACCCGGCAATGGAACACCCGACGCAGTGAGAAAGCGCGTCGTCTGGCGTCCGTACCGGTGCAGGGCAAGGTACTGCCAACCGGCGATCTTGTCGCCATGCTGGAAAAACTGATCGCACCAGGCGACAAAGTCGTTCTGGAAGGCAACAACCAGAAGCAGGCGGATTTCCTTTCCCGTTCACTGGCGGAAGTGAACCCGAAAATCGTGCACGATCTGCATATGATCATGCCGAGCGTGGGCCGCAGCGAACATCTGGACATCTTTGAGAAAGGCATCGCCCGCAAGCTGGACTTCTCCTTCTCCGGTACGCAAAGCCTGCGAATCTCCCAACTGCTGGAGGATGGTCAGCTCGAAATCGGGGCGATTCACACCTACATCGAACTCTACTCACGTTTATACGTCGACCTATCGCCAAACGTGGCGCTGATTGCCGGTTTTAAAGCGGACCGCAAAGGCAACCTCTATACCGGGGCGAGTACCGAAGATACTCCGGCGCTGGTGGAAGCCGCCGCGTTCCATGACGGCATCGTCATCGCGCAGGTAAACGAGCTGGTGGACGACGAGTGCGACCTGCCGCGTGTGGATATTCCGGGCTCGTGGATTGATTTTGTGGTGGTTGCCGATAAGCCGTTCTTTATCGAACCGCTCTTCACCCGTGACCCGCGCCTGATCAAACAGGAACACATCCTGATGGCGATGATGGCGATTAAAGGCATCTACGCTGAACACCAGGTGCAGTCCCTGAACCACGGGATTGGCTTTAACACCGCAGCGATCGAGCTGCTGCTGCCAACCTACGGCGAACAGCTCGGACTCAAAGGCAAAATCTGTAAACACTGGACCCTGAACCCGCATCCAACGCTGATCCCGGCCATCGAAAGCGGCTGGGTGGAGAGCGTCCACTGCTTCGGCGGCGAGCTGGGAATGGAAGAGTACATCCGCGCCCGTCCTGACGTGTTCTTTACCGGTGCCGACGGCTCCATGCGCTCTAACCGCGCCTTCTGTCAGCTGGCAGGTCAGTACGCGGTCGATATGTTTATCGGCTCCACGCTACAGGTCGACGGTTACGCTAACTCCTCAACCGTGACTCGCGGCCGTCTTTCCGGCTTCGGCGGCGCGCCAAACATGGGCCACGATCCGCACGGTCGTCGCCACGCCACACCGGCCTGGCTGAACATGATCACCGAGCCTGACCCGATGCAGCGCGGTAAAAAGCTGGTTGTGCAGATGGTGGAAACCTTCCAGGCGGGCGTGAAGCCAACCTTCGTGGAAAAACTCGACGCCGTTGAGGTCGCGAAAGCCTCTGGTATGCCGCTGGCGCCGGTCATGATTTACGGCGATGACGTCACCCACGTGCTGACGGAAGAGGGGATTGCTTACCTCTACCGGGCGAAAGATCTGGAAGAGCGTCGCGCCATGGTCGCCGCCGTGGCGGGTATCACCGATATCGGTCTGGGCGTTGACGCCAAACGCGTGGCGGAACTGCGCCAGAGCGGCAAGGTTGTGTATCCGGAAGATATGGGCATTCGCCGCACCGATGCCACCCGTTCGCTGCTGGCGGCCGGTAGCGTCGCGGACCTGGTGGAATGGTCCGGCGGTCTTTACAACCCACCTGCGAAATTCCGGAGCTGGTAATGAAACTTCTGCCCCAGATCCAGGTTGAAGGCGGTGCCGAATGGCTGGCGCGAACCGCCACGCAGTGTCTGATTGACGAAGCACGTTTAAGCCCGAAGCCCGGTCTGGTGGACAGCCGGGGGAACGGCGCGCACCACGATTTATCGCTTGCGCTGATGGAGCGCTCCGCTCACAGCCTGACCCCCACGTTTCAGGCGCTGGCGCAGCAGAGCTGGCAGCGTCCGGCGGATATTGCCCTCAGGCAAACCGTTGGCCGCCTGGGTCGCGAAGGTGAACGGCAGATGATGGCCGCTACCGACGGCGTGAACACGCACCGTGGCGCGATCTGGGCGCTGGGATTGCTGGTGAGCGCGGTGGCGATGCTGGGCGGCGATGCCCGGGCGCAAACCGTCGCGAACACCGCCGCTCAGCTGGCGAAGCTGCCGGATGACGCGGCGCCGAAAGTGTTCAGCAAGGGGTTACGCGTTACGCACCGCTACCGTGTGCCGGGCGCGCGTGAAGAGGCTCAGCAGGCGTTTCCGCACATCATGCAGCGCGCGCTGCCGCAGCTTCGCCTCAGCCGTCTCAACGGCAGCAGCGAAACGCAGGCCAGACTCGACGCGCTGATGGCGATCATGACCTCGCTCACCGACACCTGCGTGCTGTCGCGCGCCGGCATGGAGGGGCTGGACGCCATGCAGAACGGCGCCCGTGCGGTGCTGAACGCCGGAGGATGCGCAACCCTCGCCGGGCAGCAGGCGCTGGCGCGGTTAGACCGTCAGATGCTGGCGCTTAACGCCTCGCCGGGCGGAGCCGCAGACCTGCTTGCCGCCACGCTGTTTCTTGACCGCGCCGAAACGCCCTATTCAAAGCATTAAGAGGATGTTATGGAAAAAATCACATTGACCGTGCCCGCCAGCCGCGAAGTAAGCGGCAGGGCGCTGGCAGGGGTCGTCGGTTCCGGGGATATGGAGGTGCTTTTCACCGCCGAACCGGGCCAGACCTTAACCATTGATATCACCACCTCCGTCGACAACAGCCGCGGGCGCTGGGAGGCATTGTTCAACCGCCTGCAAACCGTTAGCAGCCTGCCCGCAGGTAAGCTGACCATCCACGACTTCGGCGCGACGCCGGGCGTGGCACGCATTCGTATCGAACAGGTTTTTGAAGGGGTGAACCATGCGTGATGACAGCAGCTTTATCGAATTAAAAGCGCGCCAGCGTGCGCAGGCGCTGCTCGACGACGGCAGCTACCGCGAACTGCTGGATCCGTTTGAAGGCATTATCTCTCCGTGGCTTGGGCCACAGGGGATTGTTCCTCAGGCCGATGACGGCATGGTGGTCGCGAAAGGGACCATCAACGGCCAGCCTGCGGTGGTGGTGGCGATTGAAGGCACCTTCCAGGGCGGCAGCATGGGCGAAGTGTCCGGCGCCAAAATGGCGGCAGCGCTGGAGCTGGCGGCGGAAGATAACCGCAACGGCATTCCGACTCAGGCGGTGCTGTGCCTCGAAACCGGCGGCGTACGTTTGCAGGAAGCCAACCTCGGCCTGGCGGCGATTGCCGATATCCACGCCGCGATCGTTGACCTGCGTCGCTATACCCCGGTCGTCGGGATTGTCGCCGGGACCGTGGGCTGCTTCGGTGGGATGTCTATCGCCGCGGCGCTGTGCAGCTACCTGATTGTGACCCGCGAAGCGCGGCTCGGCCTCAACGGTCCGCAGGTTATCGAGCAGGAAGCGGGCATTGAAGAGTATGACTCCCGCGACCGTCCGTTTATCTGGAGCATGACCGGCGGCGAAGTACGCTTTGAAAGCGGGCTGGTGGACGCGCTGGTGGGCGACGGCGTGAACGCGGTGAAAGCCGCGATGAACGAAGCCATCGCCAAAGGCGTACCGGCGAAACATCGCACCGATAACTACGACGATTACCTGAACCGTCTGACGAATTTCGACACCCGCAAACAGGCCGATGCCGAACAGATTAAAGCGCTTTTTGCCCGGGAGGTGAAATGATGACTAACTCAATTAGCCGTGGCGAACTCTGGCTGGAAACTCTGGCCCCGAACGCGAAACGTCTGGAGGGGTTATGCCCGTCCGTGAAGGCCGCAGACGGCGAGCTAAACGGTGAAACGGTGCGTTTTGTCGCCGTGGTGCCGGACGCCAACAACCACTTCCCGCGCGCGGCGCAGGGTGAAGTCGGCCTGCTGGAAGGATGGACGCTGGCAAAAGTGGTCAGCGAAACCGTCGCCGCCGACGCAGATAAAGCCGTGAAGCGCCCGATTGTGGCGGTAATCGACGTCCCAAGCCAGGCCTATGGCCGTCGCGAAGAGGCGTTTGGTATCCACCAGGCGCTGGCCGGCGCCGCTGCCGCCTACGCTAATGCGCGGCTGGCGGGTCATCCGGTGATTGGTCTTATCGTCGGTAAGGCCATGTCCGGCGCGTTTCTGGCGCACGGCTACCAGGCTAACCGTCTGATTGCCTTCAACGATAAAGGCGTGCTGATCCATGCCATGGGCAAAGAGTCTGCGGCGCGCATTACGCTGCGTACCGTTGAGGCGCTGGAAAAACTGGCTGCAACCATTCCGCCAATGGCGTATGACATCAGCAACTACGCCACGCTGGGGCTGCTTTCCGACCTGCTGGATATCAGCAATCCGGATGCCCCTACCGAAAGCGATCTGACGCGGGTGAAAACCACCCTGCAACAGGCCATCAGCGACGCTCGTCAGGACACCACGTTGAAAAACCGTCTGGGTGCTGACAACCGCCGCAGCTCGGCGCTCGTACGTGAACGTATGCGAGCCAGCTGGTAAGTAAAAAGAGACCTGCCAGATGCATCACCCCGTGGGCGCGCCCGTTGCGTCCACGCGGGAACCTGCATCCTGAAAATAATAAACATCGCGCCAGTGCTTAAACTTTTTTACTACAGGTGATTTATGACTTACGTAATTGTTCATGCTCTTGCACCGATTTTCGTCATCATGCTGCTGGGATTCTGGGCCGGTAAGGCAAAGATGGTCGATAACAAAAATGTTTCCCTGCTGAATATCTTCGTGATGGATTTTGCACTCCCGGCTGCGCTGTTCAGCGCCACCGTGCAAACCCCGTGGACCGGCATCGTGGCGCAGTCGCCGCTGATCCTGGTGCTCACCCTGGCGATGTGGATCACCTATGCGGTCATCTACTTCCTCGCGACGAAAGTGTTTAAAAAATCCCCGCAGGATGCGGCCGTGCTGACGCTTACCGTCGCCCTGCCAAACTACGCGGCGCTTGGCCTGCCGATTCTGGGCAGCGTGCTGGGCGAAGGCCCTTCAACCTCACTGTCCGTGGCGGTCTCCATCGCCTGTGGTTCAGTGTTGATGACCCCGTTCTGCCTGCTGATTCTGGAGCGTGAGAAAGCCCGCGCCGAAGGCAATAACTCGGGTTCAACGCTTTCCATGCTGCCGGTGCTGATGTGGCGTTCCATTAAAAAACCGATCGTGATGGGCCCGCTGCTGGGTGTGATCCTGTCCGCTATCGGCATCAAAATGCCGGAGCTGGTACTGGCGGCGATTAAACCGCTGGGACTGTCTGCGACCGCTGCGGCGCTGTTCCTGACCGGGGTGATCCTCTCCGCGCGTAAACTTCAGATCAACACCATGGTGATCACTTCCACTATCGCCAAGCTGCTGATCCAGCCAGCGATCGCCTGGGGTATCGTTTTAATCTTCGGTCTGCACGGCTCCGTGGCGATCACCGCCATCCTGATGATTGCGCTGTCCGCGGGCTTCTTTGGCGTGGTGTTCGGTAACCGCTTTGGCGTGCAGTCGCCGGATGCTGAAGCCGTGCTGCTGTTGAGCTCCGTACTGTGTATCCTGTCGCTGCCGCTGTTTATCTCGCTGACTTCAGGAATGTAATCATGACCACAACATTACGCCCACACGACCTCATCTGGCTTACCGCGCGCGACGCCCTGGAAGGGGTTACCGAATCCTGGGTGGACGCGGCCTGGCATACCGGGCTACCGGTAGTGGTGCGGCGTGATGTTGATAATGAAGGCCGTATTCCCGTTGGCGTGCGCGGATTGCGCCGCGACCAGCGGGCGGGCGGATGGGTGAAGCCTGAGAACGTGTTGCGCGTGGTGTCGCCCGAAGATTTGAGCGTTGCCGCCGACCTGCTGCGTTCGCCGTTTATCACTCAGCCGCCGGTTCAGGTGGCGCTTCAGCTTGCGCAGCAGTCGTGGCCGTGGACGTGGGGGATAACCGGCAGTACGGGTTACGCGCTGGCGACCGGCATTCCGGTGATCCACGCCGACAGCGATCTCGATCTGCTCATCCGCGCCCCGCGTGCCGTTTCCCCTGAGGCGTTTACTGGCTGGCAGGCTCAGCTCAGCCGTGCGTTGTGCCGGGCGGATACGCAGGTGGACACGCCCGAGGGCGGATTCGCGCTGGCGGAATGGTTACGCGACGGCAAAACGCTGCTAAAAACGCAATGTGGACCGCGCCTGGTGGCGGATCCATGGCACAGGGAGGAGTAATGAAAATACTGTTTACCTTTCCGGGGCAGGGCACACAGCATGAAGGTATGCTGCAAAACCTGCCGGGAACGGAGCTGGAGCAGGCCCGTGCTGTGCTGGGGGCGGAAGTTGATACCCTGGACAGCGCATCCTCGTTAACCCACACCCGTGCGGTTCAGCTTTCGCTGTTGATTGCCGGCGTGGCGTGGGCGCGCGAGCTGGAACGTCGCGGCGTGTCGCCGGATATCGTCAGCGGGCTGTCCATTGGCGCTTATCCTGCGGCGGTTATCGCCGGCGCGCTGGACTTTACGGACGCGCTGAAGCTGGTGGCGTTGCGCGGCGATCTGATGGAGCAGGCATACCCGCACGGCTACGGCCTGACGGCGATTATGGGGTTGACCCTGCCCCAGGTGGAAAACCTGCTTCAGGGGACAGGAACCTATATTGCTAACCTGAACGCCGAAACGCAGATCGTGATTGCCGGAACCGATGACGGCATGGCGCAGGTGGCGGAGCGCGCCCTGGCAAAAGGCGCGAGCAAGGCTAAGCGGCTGGCGGTGAGCGTACCGTCGCACTGTGAACTGCTGGCGGAACCGGCGCAGAAGCTGGTGGCAGCATTTAATTCGGTCACGCTTTCACGTCCGCGCTGTGCGTACCTGAGCGGCAGTACCGGACGCGTGCTCTGGCAGCCGGAGAAAATTGCCGACGATCTGGCGATGAATATGGCGCGAACCGTGCGCTGGCAGGAGGCGGTGATTTCCGCTAACGAGCGCGAAGCGCGTCTGGCGATTGAGATGCCGCCAGGGGGGATTCTGACCTGTCTGACGCGGCAGGCGGCGTGGGAAGGGGAGTCCATTTCGCTGGAGCGCAGCGGGGTGGACGTGGCGGTGCATCTGGCGGGTCGGCTTCGTGCATGAGTTTTTAGCCCGGTGGCGCTGCGGTATGAACCGGAAACATGGGTAACACTTTAGACCGGATACATGGGTAACAGTTATAACTGGCATAGAAGAGGAGACTCGCTATGCCCTGGACTGAGACCCGACCTATGCAACGCCTTGATTTTATCCGTGCCTGCCGTGCAGGTACGGATTCTTTTTCAGCCCTCTGCCGTCTCTTCGGCATCAGCCGAAAAACCGGTTACAAATGGCTTCAGCGTTTTGACCCCTCTGACCTGTCATCTCTCTCTGACCGGTCGCGTGCTCCGCACTCCCACTCCCGGACAGTTCCTGATGATATCGCCGGGCAGCTTACGGCCCTGAGGCAAAAACACCCTGACTGGGGCCCCAAAAAACTGCGGATGTGGCTGCTCAATCATCACGTCGATTTTACCGTCCCCGCTGCCAGCACTATCGGCGATATCCTCAAGCGTGAAGGCCTGGTTCCGGATAAAAAGCGAAAACGCAGAACCCCGGGCAATCGCCAGCCCCTGACCATCATCAGTGAGAACAATCAGGTCTGGAGCGCTGATTTTAAAGGCAAGTTCAGGCTGCTGAGCCGGGAATACTGTCATCCCTTCACCCTGACCGACAATCACAGCCGGTATCTTCTGAGCTGCCGGGGAACGGACCGGGAGAGCGAGCCCTTCGTCAGGCAGTGCCTGACGGATGCGTTCCTGGAGTACGGTCTGCCGGAAGTTCTGAGAACGGATAATGGTCAGCCTTTCGCAGGAACAGGTATCGCCGGGTTAAGTCGCCTTGCAGTCTGGCTGATAAAGCTGGGCATCAGACCGGAACGTATCAGAAAGGGGCATCCGGAAGAAAACGGCCGTCATGAGCGAATGCACCGTTCGCTGAAAAGTGCAGTAAAATAGGGCAACACCTTTATGACGATGGAAGAACAACAGCGGTGGTTCAGTGTCTACCGGGAAGAATTTAACTACGAAAGGCCGCATGAAGCCCTGGCGGGTGCAACGCCCGGAACGGTATGGCAGCCCTCAGGCCGGCACTGGGATGGCAGGGTTCCTGAATATGCTTATCCGGAAGGAGGTACGGTCTACAGGGTGAAATCAAGGGGGACACTCTATATGGGGAAAAAGGGGACGGTGTTCCTGAGTGAAGCGCTGACTGATGAGTACATCATGCTGGAAGAACAGGATGATGGCCTGGAGGCCATCATCTTTAACGGAATAACGCTTGCGTACTACGACCGAAAAACCCAGAGTGTGCTCCGGATAGACTGAAAAGTGTTACCTATGTTCCCGGTCTGATCTGTCACCTATGTATCCGGTCATACACTACGCTTACCGGGCCTACAATTCGGGAGTAGGCCCGGTAAGGCGCAGCCGCCACCGGGCAATAACATCAGGCACTATCCTGCAAACTTCTGGCATACATCCGCCCTTCGGCGGCCAGCGCGCGCAGGCTCGGATCCTGCTCGCGGTTGCGGGCAAAGACAATCGCGATCAGCTGCTGCATCTGGTACGGCTCCGCCAGCTTCAACAGTTGCACGGAATTCTCGTAGACCTTCTTCATCCTTCCCGGCATCAGCGTAAAGCCGACGCCCGCCTGCACCAGGCTGAGCATTGAGAAAATGTCGTTCACCCGGGTAACAATCTCTGGTTCAAACCCGGCGATATGGAACGCTTCCTGGAACCCGGCGTAGGTCGCAAAGCCTTCTGCAAGCGCGACAAATTTCTGATCTTTGTAATCGCGGAGATCCGCTGGCCCGTGGGTATTCAGCGTGGCAGAGGCCGGTGCGGCAAGGAAAATATCGTCATGGAACAGAGGAAGCACTTCGAGGCTGTTACGGTCGATATCGCTTTCGGAAATAGAGATTAAAATCGCATCCAGCGATCCCTCATCCAGCATATGGAGCAGGGTTTCGTTCGAGCCCATCGTCAGATCCATCTCCAGATCCGGACGGCGCAGCTTCATGCCCATTATCAGGCGCGGCACGGTTTCCAGCGTCAGCGAGTAGAGCGTGCCGACGCGCAACCGTCCCTGGCCGATACCGGCGATCTTGCGCGACTCTTCCAGCCCGCGCTCCATCACCTGCATCACCTCCTGACAATACTCCAGCAGCGTCCACGCGGAGGGGAGGGCAATCAGGTTACGCCCTTTGTGAGCAAAGAGCGGGCAGCGGACGTTCTCTTCGAGGGTATGCAGCGCGCGGTGCACGCTGACACCGCTCAGGCCGAGCGTTTCGGCGGTACGTGCGATATTGCCCTTCTCCATGAACGTCATGAAGATGCTGAGCTTACGGAATGTAATCTCGCTCGTGGTATCGAAGCCCATAACCCTCCCGGCGTGTTAGTCGGCTTGCAGCATCGCTTCCAGCTGTTCCTGCGCGTCCAGCCATGCCATTTCGCACTCTTCGAGGCTGGATTTGGTTTTCGCCTGAGTTTGCAGACAGTCCGTCAGCTCCGCTTTGCGGCTCTGATCGTACAGTTCGCTGTCGCCCAGCTTCTCTTCGACGGCAGCAAGCGTGGCGTTGAGCTTTTCCATCTCTTTTTCGAGACGGGCAATCTCTTTACGCAGCGGCTGCGTCTGGGTGCGCAGTTCCGCTTCACGGCGCTTCTGGTCTTTACGCGCCTGGGCGCTGTTGGCGTTGTCTTTCGCTGACTCTTCCGGCTGGTTTTCCTGCTTCTGCACTTCCGTCAGCCACTGCTGGTAATCTTCCAGATCGCCGTCGAACGGCTCCACTTTGCCGCCGTGCACCAGATAGAGATCGTCGGTGGTGGAGCGGATCAGGTGGCGGTCGTGCGATACGACAACCAGCGCTCCTTCGAACTCGATCAGCGCTTCGGTCAGCGCCTGACGCATGTCGAGATCGAGGTGGTTGGTTGGTTCATCAAGCAGCAGCAGGTTTGGACGCTGCCAGACGATCAGCGCCAGCACCAGACGGGCTTTTTCACCGCCGGAGAAGCGCTCGGTGTTTTCAGTCACCTTATCGCCCTGGAAGCCAAAGCCGCCGAGGTAGTCGCGCAGTTTCTGCTCCATCTCCTGCGGCGCCAGGCGCGCCAGGTGCTGGATCGGCGATTCATCCGCGCGTAAAAATTCCAGCTGATGCTGGGCGAAGTAGCCAAGCTTGATGCCTTTCGCCAGGCCGATTTCGCCGCTGACCGGGTTAAGCTCGCCCGCCAGCAGCTTGATCAGCGTCGATTTACCGGCGCCGTTACGTCCCAGCAGACCAATGCGTGAACCTGGCACCAGGTTGAGCTTGATAGAGTCGAGGATAATGCGATCGCCATAGCCCGCGCTCACTTTTTCCATTTTCAGCAGCGGGTTCGGCAGGCTTTCCGGCTCGCGGAAGCTGAAGTGGAACGGGTTATCCACGTGCGCCGGGGCGATCATCTCCATGCGTTCCAGCATCTTGATGCGGCTCTGCGCCTGCTTGGCTTTTGACGCCTTGGCCTTGAAGCGATCCACAAAGCTTTGCAGGTGCGCCACGCGCTGCTGCTGGCTTTCATACATCGCCTGCTGCTGGGCAAGGCGCGTCGCGCGCTGGCGCTCGAAAGAGCTGTAGTTGCCGGTGTATTCGAACATGCTTTGCTGTTCGATATGAATGATTTTATCCACTACCGGATCGAGGAAGTCGCGGTCGTGAGAGATCAGAATCAGAGTGCCCTGATAGCTCTTGAGCCACTTCTCCAGCCAAATAACCGCATCAAGATCGAGGTGGTTGGTTGGTTCATCGAGCAGCAAAAGGTCGGAGCGGCAGATCAGCGCCTGGGCCAGGTTAAGGCGCATGCGCCAGCCGCCCGAGAAATCGCTCACCGGGCGTTCAAGCTGTTCGTTGCTGAAACCCAGACCGTGCAGCAGGCTGGAGGCACGGGAGCGAATGGTCCAGGCATCGATGGCGTCCAGCTTGCCGTGGACGGTGGCGATGGCGTGGCCGTCGTTACGTTCGTTGGCGGCGTTGAGCTCCGCTTCGAGCTTGCGGTATTCACGATCGCCGTCGATAACATAGTCGAGCGCGGGTTCGCTCAGCGCGGGCGTCTCCTGGTTCACCCAGGCGAGCTGCCAGTTGCCCGGGAAGGTAAAGTTACCGCCATCCGCGCTTATCTCGTTTTTCAGCAGCGCCAGCAGGGTGGATTTACCGCAGCCGTTTTTGCCGACCAGCCCCACTTTCTGGCCCGGGTTGATGGTAGCAGTCGCGTTATCCAGCAGGACGCGCACGCCGCGACGAATTTGTAACGAGGAGAAAACAATCATAGAAGCGCCGTATGTTCCGACTATGTTAATTTGTCATTATGATAATGTAAGGTGTGGGCCATTTTCCCCACCGGGCCGCCATGGTAGCCCAAAACGACAACAATACACAAAAACAGAACCGGGAGGGGAGTGATGTCTCAGACAGCGAAAGTGCTGCTGCTGTATGCCCATCCGGAATCACAGGACTCGGTGGCGAACCGGGTGCTGCTTAAGCCGGCCACACAGCTCAGTAACGTAACGGTGCACGATCTCTACGCGCACTATCCTGATTTTTTTATCGATATTCCTTACGAGCAGGAACTGCTGCGTCAGCACGACGTGATTGTGTTCCAGCATCCGCTTTATACCTACAGCTGTCCGGCGCTGCTCAAAGAGTGGCTGGACCGCGTGCTGAGCCGGGGCTTCTCCAGCGGGGTGGGGGGCAACCAGCTGGCGGGAAAGTACTGGCGGAGTGTCATTACCACCGGTGAGCCGGAAAGCGCTTACCGTCACGACGGGCTGAACCGTTACCCCATGAGCGACATTCTGCGGCCGTTTGAGCTGACGGCGGCGATGTGCCGTATGCACTGGATGAGCCCGATTATTATCTACTGGGCACGGCGACAGGATCCGAAAGCACTGGCGAGCCATGCCAGGGCCTATGGCGAATGGCTGGCGTCACCGATTCCGGCGGGAGGACGCTAATGGACGGTTCGAATTTACTCCTTGCCGGGGTGCTGTTTCTGTTTGCCGCCGTCGTCGCGGTCCCGCTTGCCGCGCGTCTCGGCATTGGCGCGGTGCTGGGCTATTTGCTGGCGGGGATCGCCATTGGCCCCTGGGGGCTTGGGTTTATCAGCGATGTGGATGAAATTCTCCACTTCTCCGAGCTGGGCGTGGTCTTCCTGATGTTTATCATCGGGCTGGAGCTGAACCCCGCCAAGCTGTGGCAACTGCGGCAATCTATTTTTGGCGTCGGGGCGGCGCAGGTGTTGCTCAGCGCGGCCATTCTCGCGGGACTGCTGATGTTGACACAGTTTTCCTGGCAGGCCGCGGTGATTGGTGGGATCGGTCTTGCGATGTCGTCGACGGCGATGGCGCTTCAGCTGATGCGCGACAAAGGGATGAACCGCAACGAGGCGGGGCAACTGGGTTTTTCGGTGCTGCTGTTCCAGGATTTAGCGGTGATCCCGGCGCTGGCGCTGGTGCCGCTGCTGGCGGGATCCGGAGACGATCATTTCGACTGGATGAAGATATCCATGAAGGTGCTGGCCTTCGCGGGGATGCTGATCGGCGGACGGTTTTTACTGCGTCCGGTGTTCCGGTTTATTGCCGCATCCGGCGTGCGCGAGGTATTCACCGCCGCAACGCTGCTGCTGGTGCTTGGCTCAGCGCTGTTTATGGATGCGCTGGGGCTGTCGATGGCGCTTGGGACGTTTATCGCCGGGGTGCTGCTTGCGGAAAGCGAGTACCGCCACGAGCTGGAGACCGCCATCGATCCGTTTAAGGGGCTGCTGCTAGGGCTGTTCTTTATCTCGGTGGGTATGGCGCTTAATCTTGGCGTGCTCTATACCCATCTGCTGTGGGTTATTGCGAGTGTCGCCGTGCTGGTGGCGGTCAAAACGCTGGTGCTGTATCTCCTCGCGAGGATTTACGGGCTGCGCAGCTCGGAAAGAATGCAGTTTTCCAGCGTGTTAAGCCAGGGTGGAGAATTTGCGTTTGTGCTGTTTTCCACGGCGTCGTCTCAGAAGCTGTTCAAAGATGACCAGATGGCGCTGCTGCTGGTGACGGTTACGCTGTCGATGATGACCACCCCGCTGCTGATGAAGCTGGTGGACAAACTGCTGTCGCGCCGCCTGAATCCCGCAGACGATGAAGACGAAGCGCCGTGGGTGGAAGATGATAAACCGCAGGTGATCGTCGTGGGCTTTGGTCGCTTCGGACAGGTGATTGGTCGCCTGTTGATGGCGAATAAAATGCGCATTACGGTGCTGGAGCGCGATATCAGCGCCGTCAACCTGATGCGCAAATATGGTTATAAGGTGTACTACGGCGATGCGACGCAGCTTGAGCTGTTGCGCTCGGCGGGGGCAGAGGCTGCGGAGTCCATCGTCATCACCTGCAACGATCCGGAAGACACGATGAAGCTGGTGGAGCTGTGCCAGCAGCATTTCCCGCATCTGCATATTCTGGCGCGTGCGCGTGGACGTGTGGAGGCTCACGAACTTTTGCAGGCGGGTGTGAAACACTTCTCCCGCGAAACCTTCTCCAGCGCGCTGGAGCTGGGACGCAAGGCGCTGGTTTCGCTGGGTATGCATCCTCACCAGGCGCAACGCGCCCAGATGCATTTCCGCCGGCTGGATATGCGAATGCTGCGTGAACTGATGCCCGTGCACAGCGACACGGCGCAGATCTCCCGCGTGCGGGAAGCGCGTCGCGAACTGGAGGAGATCTTCCAGCGTGAGATGCAACAGGAACGACGCCAGCTCGACGGCTGGGATGAATTTGAATAAAGGGTAACGAAAGATGGCTGTACGTAAACGCTTTATCGCGGGCGCAAAATGCCCATCCTGCCAGGCGCAAGATACACTGGCCATGTGGCGTGAAAATAATATCGATATCGTTGAATGTGTTAAGTGCGGTCACCAGATGCGTGAGGCCGATAAAGAAGCCCGCGATCACGTTCGCAAAGAAGAGCAAGTGATCGGCATTTTTCATCCAGACTAGCGATATGCTCTGAGTTTTTTTAAGCTTAAGGGTACACGGGTGCAGATTTCCGCTACAATCTGCGCCAGCAATTTTCCCACGCTCAGGAGATATCATGAAAGTAGCAAAAGACCTGGTGGTCAGCCTGGCCTATCAGGTACGTACAGAAGACGGTGTGTTGGTTGATGAGTCTCCGGTGAGTGCGCCGCTGGACTACCTGCATGGTCACGGTTCCCTGATTTCCGGCCTGGAAACGGCGCTGGAAGGCCATGAAGTTGGCGACAAATTCGACGTTGCTGTAGGCGCGAACGACGCTTACGGTCAGTATGACGACAACCTGGTTCAGCGCGTTCCTAAAGACGTATTCATGGGCGTCGACGAGTTGCAGGTTGGCATGCGCTTCCTGGCGGAAACTGACCAGGGTCCGGTTCCGGTTGAAATCACTGAAGTGGAAGACGACCACGTTGTGGTTGACGGCAACCACATGCTGGCGGGTCAGAACCTGAAGTTCAACGTAGAAGTTGTTGCGATCCGTGAAGCGACCGAAGAAGAGCTGGCTCATGGCCACGTTCACGGTGCGCACGGTCACGATCATGACCACGATCACGGCCACGACGGCTGCTGCGGTGGTCACGGCCACGACCATGGTCATGACCACGGCCACGGTAAAGGTGGTTGCGGTAACGGCGGCTGCGGTTGCCACTGATTCCGTACTCCGGAAAATAAAAAAGCGGGATAATCCCGCTTTTTTTACGCCTCAATAATGAGGTGGTGGTGTCTCTTCTGACTGAGAGGCAATGTTTGACGGCTGCGTGGCCTTCAGCTTTTCCGTCAGCAGGCGCATGTGATCGCGCAGTTTTGCCATTTCAAGCTCATGGGCCGTCACGGTCTGGTTCAGTTCTTCGATGGTGATGTCCTGAAAAGCCAGGCGGCTTTCCAGCTCAGCCAGTCTCGCTTCGATCGTTGTATCCTTCATCATTCACCTCGTTTATCTCTCATTCGCCATAATGGACCAGCGGCGGCGAAGTTTAGCTGACTTTTTCCTTAAGTACAGTATCCATCTCCCTGACAAGAAACTTATTTAAACAAAAATAGTCTGAAAAGAAGCGACATTCGGGGGAGTCTGTCTGTAGATTTCTTCCACAACGTTTTATAGTACGTCACTCATTTACGTTTAACACTGGGGTGAGAGACCTCAGGTCCTGGAGATATGGATGAAATCACTGTTTAAAGTTACGCTGCTGGCGACCACTATGGCTGTAGCGCTCAATGCGCCGCTGTCTTTCGCTGCTGATACTGCTGCGAAGCCTGCTGCGACTACAGACAGCAAAGCGGCATTCAAAAATGACGACCAGAAATCCGCCTACGCACTTGGCGCGTCTCTGGGTCGTTACATGGAAAACTCTCTGAAAGAACAAGAGAAACTGGGCATCAAACTGGACAAAAACCAGCTGATCGCAGGGGTTCAGGATGCGTTCGCAGACAAGAGCAAACTGTCTGACCAGGAAATCGAGCAGACTCTGCAAGCGTTTGAAGCGCGCGTGAAAGGCGCCGCTCAGACCAAGATGGAAGCAGACGCTAAAGATAACGAAGCGAAAGGCAAAGCCTACCGCGACAAGTTCGCTAAAGAGAAAGGCGTTAAAACGTCTTCTACTGGCCTGATCTATAAAGTTGAGAAAGAAGGTACCGGCGACGCGCCTAAAGACAGCGACACCGTTGTGGTGAACTACAAAGGTACGCTGATCGACGGTAAAGAGTTCGATAACTCTTATACCCGCGGTGAGCCTCTCTCCTTCCGTCTGGATGGTGTGATCCCGGGCTGGACCGAAGGCCTGAAGAACATCAAGAAAGGCGGTAAAATCAAGCTGGTCATCCCACCGGATCTGGCTTACGGCAAAACCGGCGTTCCGGGTATCCCGGCTAACTCCACGCTGGTATTTGATGTAGAACTGCTGGACATCAAACCGGCGCCGAAAGCGGATGCGAAAACAGACGCACCGGCTGACGACAAAGCCGCAGCAGCTAAGAAGTAATGCTGAAAAAAACCGCCGCCTTTACAGGCGGCGGTTTTTTTATTGTGGGGCAGATATAATTAACACTGGAAAGCGTTATACACGCTGTATTAATTTAGTTGTCCGTGTAGATAATGAGCCTGCCCTGAAAACCTAACGACAGGCTCCTGAAAAGGAGTGTTTTTTTCATGTCCAGGTCGCTTTTAACCAACGAAACCAGTGAACTTGATTTGCTGGATCAACGTCCATTTGACCAGACCGACTTCGATATTCTGAAATCCTACGAAGCGGTAGTGGACGGGTTAGCGATGCTCATTGGTTCCCACTGC
This sequence comes from Enterobacter cloacae complex sp. SHL018, assembly GCF_049237905.1. NCBI lineage: Bacteria > Pseudomonadati > Pseudomonadota > Gammaproteobacteria > Enterobacterales > Enterobacteriaceae > Enterobacter > Enterobacter cloacae complex sp. SHL018. Next base: position 32,313 of record NZ_JBMKJE010000006.1, on the reverse strand, counting down.
GAAATCGTATTGCATTCCCTGCAAGATCTTAAGTGTTCCGCTATCCGCATTGCGAATGGTGAGCACACTGGCCGTAAAATTGGTTCGCCAATCACCGACCTTGCATTGCGTATGTTGCATGACATGACCGGCGCGGACAGCAGCGTCTCAAAATGCTATTTCACCCGCGCCAAAAGTGGCGTGCTGATGAAATCAGAAACGATCGCGATTCGAAATCGCGAACACCGGGTAATCGGTTTGCTGTGCATCAACATGAACCTTGATGTGCCATTCTCGCAAATCATGAGCACCTTCATCCCGCCAGAAACGCCGGACGTGGGCTCATCGGTGAACTTTGCTTCTTCGGTTGAGGATCTCGTGACCCAGACGCTGGAGTTCACCATTGAAGAGGTGAATGCCGATCGCAACGTATCCAACAACGCCAAGAATCGTCAGATCGTCCTGAACCTCTATGAGAAAGGGATTTTTGATATCAAAGATGCCATCAACCAGGTGGCCGATCGCCTGAATATCTCCAAACACACGGTTTACCTCTATATTCGCCAGTTCAAAAGCGGCGACTTCCTGGGACAAGACAAGTAATGCGTTTTGCGTTAATGGTGACGGGCCCGGCGTACGGTACCCAGCAGGCCAGCAGCGCGCTACAGTTTGCCCATGCGCTGCTTGATGCCGGTCATGAACTGGCAAGCGTCTTCTTTTATCGCGAAGGCGTATATAACGCGAACCAGTTTACGTCTCCGGCGAGCGATGAGTTTGACCTCGTGCGCGCCTGGCAAAAATTAAACGAAACGCAGGGCGTTGACCTGCATATCTGCGTCGCGGCGGCACTGCGTCGCGGCGTGACGGATGCGACCGAAGCCGAACGCCTTGGTCTGGCGGGGGCTAACCTGCAACCGGGCTTTTCGCTCAGCGGACTAGGTGCCCTGGCACAGGCGGCGTTGACCTGCGACAGAGTGGTGCAATTTTGATGAAGCGCGTAGCGTTTGTTTTTACTTCTGCGCCGCATGGCAGCGCTTCAGGCCGGGAAGGGCTGGATGCATTGCTCGCGACATCGGCTTTAACCGAAGATATCGGCGTCTTCTTTTTAGGCGATGGCGTATTCCAGCTTCTGGCAGGCCAACAACCGCAGGCCATTCTTGCGCGCGACTACATTGCGACCTTCAAAGTTCTGCCGCTCTATGACATTGAAACCTTCTATGTGTGCGCCGACTCGCTGGCCGCGCGTGGGTTAAACGAGAAAACACCGTTCGTGCTGGACGTGACGATCCTGACATCTGCTGCGCTGCGCGAACAACTCTCTCACTACGATACCGTTCTGACTTTCTGAGGCTGTCATGCTCCATACCCTGAGCCGTTCACCGTGGCAATGCGATATCGACACGTTACTGAGCATGCTGCGCGAAGGTGATGATCTGCTGCTGATTCAGGATGGCGTGCTTGCGGCGCTTGAAGGCAGCCGTTTTGTTGAAATCCTCGCTAATGCCCCCATAACAGTCTCTGCGCTGAAAGAGGATCTGGATGCGCGGGGTCTTTCTGGTCAAATTTCAGCCAAAATTGACGTGGTTGGCTATACTGATTTCGTCAATCTTACTGTGACGCACGCCAGTCAAATGAACTGGTGATTTGAGATCGCTGTATATTTCTTGACACCTTTTCGACGTAGCCCTAAAATTTCGCGTCCTCATATTGTATGAGGTCGTTTTATTACGTGTTTACGAAGCAAAAGCTAAAACCAGGAGCTATTTAATGGCAACAGTTAACCAGCTGGTACGCAAACCACGTGCACGCAAAGTTGCAAAAAGCAACGTGCCTGCGCTGGAAGCCTGCCCGCAGAAACGTGGCGTATGTACTCGTGTATATACCACCACTCCTAAAAAACCAAACTCCGCACTGCGTAAAGTATGCCGTGTGCGTTTGACTAACGGTTTCGAAGTGACTTCCTACATCGGTGGTGAAGGTCACAACCTTCAGGAGCACTCCGTGATCCTGATCCGTGGCGGTCGTGTTAAAGACCTTCCGGGTGTTCGTTACCACACCGTTCGTGGTGCGCTGGACTGCTCAGGTGTTAAAGACCGTAAGCAGGCTCGCTCCAAGTACGGCGTGAAGCGTCCTAAGGCTTAATGGTTCTCCGTTAAGTAAGGCCAAACTGATTTATCTTAATGTCAAACTAAACTCGTAGAGTTTTGGACAATCCTGAATTAACAACGGAGTAATCCCATGCCACGTCGTCGCGTCATTGGTCAGCGTAAAATTCTTCCAGATCCGAAATTCGGATCAGAACTGCTGGCAAAATTTGTAAATATCCTGATGGTAGATGGTAAAAAATCTACCGCAGAAGCAATCGTATACAGCGCGCTGGAGACCCTGGCTCAGCGTTCTGGTAAAAATGAACTGGAAGCCTTCGAAGTCGCTCTCGACAACGTGCGCCCGACTGTAGAAGTTAAGTCTCGCCGCGTTGGTGGTTCTACTTATCAGGTTCCAGTTGAAGTTCGTCCGGTTCGTCGTAATGCTCTGGCAATGCGTTGGATCGTTGAAGCTGCTCGTAAACGCGGTGATAAATCCATGGCTCTGCGTCTGGCGAACGAACTTTCTGATGCTGCGGAAAACAAAGGTACCGCAGTTAAGAAACGTGAAGACGTTCACCGTATGGCAGAAGCCAACAAGGCGTTCGCACACTACCGTTGGTAATCCCTTCGGAGTCGTAGTCACCAGGCGGGCGCTTCAGAGAAGCCGCCCGCTCTGGGTAACTTAACTGAACGCCTAAAGATATAAACGAGGAATCAAATGGCTCGTACAACACCCATCGCACGCTACCGTAACATCGGTATCAGTGCGCACATCGACGCCGGTAAAACCACTACTACCGAACGTATTCTGTTCTACACCGGTGTAAACCATAAAATCGGTGAAGTTCATGACGGCGCAGCCACCATGGACTGGATGGAACAGGAGCAGGAGCGTGGTATTACTATCACCTCCGCAGCGACTACTGCATTCTGGTCAGGTATGGCTAAGCAGTACGAACCGCATCGCGTAAACATCATCGACACCCCAGGGCACGTTGACTTCACCATCGAAGTAGAACGTTCCATGCGTGTTCTTGACGGCGCGGTAATGGTTTATTGCGCAGTTGGTGGTGTTCAGCCACAGTCTGAAACCGTATGGCGTCAGGCAAACAAATATAAAGTTCCACGCATCGCGTTCGTTAACAAAATGGACCGTATGGGTGCTAACTTCCTGAAAGTTGTTGGCCAGATCAAAACCCGTCTGGGCGCGAACCCTGTTCCGCTTCAGCTGGCAATTGGTGCTGAAGAAGGTTTCACCGGCGTTATCGACCTGGTGAAAATGAAAGCCATCAACTGGAACGAAGCAGATGCGGGCGTTACCTTCGAATACGAAGATATCCCGGCAGAGATGCAGGACCTGGCTGACGAATGGCACCAGAACCTGATCGAATCCGCAGCAGAAGCTTCTGAAGAGCTGATGGAGAAATATCTGGGTGGTGAAGAACTGTCTGAGCAAGAGATCAAATCTGCTCTGCGTCAGCGCGTTCTGAACAACGAAATCATCCTGGTAACCTGTGGTTCTGCGTTCAAGAACAAAGGTGTTCAGGCGATGCTGGATGCGGTAGTTGACTACCTGCCATCCCCGGTTGACGTTCCTGCGATCAACGGCATCCTGGACGACGGTAAAGATACTCCGGCTGAGCGTCACGCAAGTGATGACGAGCCGTTCTCTGCACTGGCGTTCAAAATTGCTACCGACCCATTCGTGGGTAACCTGACCTTCTTCCGCGTTTACTCTGGTGTGGTTAACTCCGGTGACACCATCCTGAACTCCGTGAAAGCGGCGCGTGAACGTTTTGGCCGTATCGTACAGATGCACGCTAACAAACGTGAAGAGATCAAAGAAGTTCGTGCGGGCGACATCGCTGCTGCTATCGGTCTGAAAGACGTGACCACTGGTGACACCCTGTGTGACCCGGATCACCCGATCATTCTGGAGCGTATGGAATTCCCTGAGCCGGTAATCTCCATCGCAGTTGAACCAAAAACCAAAGCTGACCAGGAAAAAATGGGTCTGGCTCTGGGCCGTCTGGCGAAAGAAGACCCATCATTCCGCGTATGGACTGATGAAGAATCTAACCAGACCATCATCGCTGGTATGGGTGAACTGCACCTGGACATCATCGTTGACCGTATGAAGCGTGAATTCAACGTTGAAGCGAACGTGGGTAAACCTCAGGTTGCTTACCGCGAAGCGATTCGCGCGAAAGTTACCGATGTTGAAGGTAAACACGCTAAGCAGTCTGGTGGTCGCGGTCAGTACGGTCACGTTGTGATCGACATGTACCCACTGGAGCCGGGCTCTAACCCTAAAGGTTACGAGTTCATCAACGACATCAAAGGTGGTGTAATTCCTGGCGAATACATCCCTGCCGTTGATAAAGGCATCCAGGAGCAGCTGAAAGCTGGTCCTCTGGCTGGTTACCCGGTTGTAGACATGGGTGTTCGTCTGCACTTCGGTTCTTACCACGACGTTGACTCCTCTGAACTGGCGTTTAAACTGGCTGCGTCTATTGCCTTTAAAGAAGGCTTTAAGAAAGCAAAACCAGTTCTGCTTGAGCCGATCATGAAGGTTGAAGTAGAAACTCCTGAAGAGAACACCGGTGACGTTATCGGTGACTTGAGCCGTCGTCGCGGTATGCTGCGTGGTCAGGAATCCGAAGTAACTGGCGTTAAGATCCACGCTGAAGTTCCGCTGTCTGAAATGTTCGGATATGCAACTCAGCTGCGTTCTCTGACCAAAGGTCGTGCATCATACACTATGGAATTCCTGAAGTATGATGATGCGCCGAACAACGTTGCTCAGGCCGTTATCGAAGCCCGTGGTAAGTAATCCACAGGATTAAAACCTAAGTCCCGTGCTCTCTCCGAAGGGGAGAGCACTATAGTAAGGAATATAGCCGTGTCTAAAGAAAAATTTGAACGTACAAAACCGCACGTCAACGTTGGTACTATCGGCCACGTTGACCATGGTAAAACTACCCTGACTGCTGCAATCACCACCGTACTGGCTAAAACCTACGGCGGTGCTGCTCGTGCTTTCGACCAGATCGATAACGCACCAGAAGAAAAAGCTCGTGGTATCACCATCAACACCTCTCACGTTGAGTATGACACCCCGACTCGCCACTACGCACACGTAGACTGCCCAGGCCACGCCGACTATGTTAAAAACATGATCACCGGTGCTGCGCAGATGGACGGCGCGATCCTGGTTGTTGCTGCGACTGACGGCCCTATGCCTCAGACTCGTGAGCACATCCTGCTGGGTCGTCAGGTAGGCGTTCCTTTCATCATCGTGTTCCTGAACAAATGTGACATGGTTGATGACGAAGAGCTGCTGGAACTGGTAGAGATGGAAGTTCGTGAACTGCTGTCTCAGTACGATTTCCCAGGCGACGACACTCCAATCGTTCGTGGTTCCGCGCTGAAAGCGCTGGAAGGCGAAGCAGAGTGGGAAGAGAAAATCATCGAACTGGCTGGCTACCTGGATTCTTACATCCCAGAACCAGAGCGTGCGATTGACAAGCCATTCCTGCTGCCAATCGAAGACGTATTCTCCATCTCCGGTCGTGGTACCGTTGTTACCGGTCGTGTAGAGCGCGGTATCATCAAAGTTGGTGAAGAAGTTGAAATCGTTGGTATCAAAGAGACTGCGAAGTCTACCTGTACTGGCGTTGAAATGTTCCGCAAACTGCTGGACGAAGGCCGTGCTGGTGAGAACGTTGGTGTTCTGCTGCGTGGTATCAAACGTGAAGAAATCGAACGTGGTCAGGTTCTGGCGAAGCCAGGCTCAATCAAGCCACACACCAAGTTCGAATCTGAAGTGTACATTCTGTCCAAAGACGAAGGCGGCCGTCATACTCCGTTCTTCAAAGGCTACCGTCCACAGTTCTACTTCCGTACAACTGACGTGACCGGTACCATCGAACTGCCAGAAGGCGTAGAGATGGTAATGCCAGGCGACAACATCAAGATGGTTGTGACGCTGATCCACCCAATCGCGATGGACGACGGTCTGCGTTTCGCAATCCGTGAAGGCGGCCGTACCGTTGGCGCGGGCGTTGTTGCTAAAGTTCTGGGCTAATTAATTATCCCTGAAATAAAAAGGACGCTCCGGCGTCCTTTTTTGTTTTCTGCCGTTGGGGCATTGTCATAAAAATTCGCATTTTTTGCTTTCTCCCGCCACGTATTCCGACGCCCGCGCTATTGTAATCATAACCATTCTCACTTACACTTTGCGCATATTTTGAACGGGAGTCTTTATGTACGTTTGTTTATGTAATGGTGTAAGCGACAAAAAAATTCGTCAGGCCGTTCGCCAGTTTCAACCACAATCTTTCCAGCAGCTTCGCAAGTTTGTTCCGGTGGGAAATCAATGCGGTAAATGCGTTCGCGCAGCGCGTGAGATCATGCAGGACGAACTGATGCAGATCCCGGAATTCAAAGAGATCGCGTAAGCCTCTATCTTTTTTTTGACATCCCCGTAGCCCGATCTACGCTTCAATGAGTGGAAGCGGAGGGACTATATAATGAAAGGTGATGTTAAAATCATAAGTTATCTCAATAAATTATTGGGAAATGAGCTTGTCGCAATCAATCAGTATTTTCTCCATGCAAGAATGTTTAAAAACTGGGGACTGACTCGCCTCAACGATGTTGAATACCATGAGTCCATTGATGAAATGAAACACGCCGATAAATACATTGAGCGTATTTTATTCCTCGAAGGCATTCCTAACCTACAGGATCTCGGAAAACTGGGCATCGGAGAAGATGTCGAAGAGATGCTGCGTTCTGATCTCCGGCTGGAGCTGGAGGGTGCAAAAGATCTGCGTGAAGCCATTGCCTATGCGGACAGCGTACATGACTACGTCAGCCGCGATATGATGATCCAGATCCTGGCCGATGAAGAAGGGCACATCGACTGGCTTGAGACCGAACTAGATCTCATTAGCAAAATTGGCCTACAGAACTACCTTCAGTCTCAGATCAAAGTGGAAAGTTAATCAGGCTTTCCCAGCCAACGCATAAACCCGCTGCCGCCAGAAATGGCCCAAAAGGCAGTGGGTTTTTTAATGCCTGCTTATCAGGGGTAAACAACGAGAAAGCAACCAGATACAGCAGAGCCATTAACGCGGCCACTAATGCCAGTATTGGTAGTACACACCAGCCATGCCATGCCCCCAGCGCCGCCAGATATTTTATGTCGCCATATCCCATCCCTTCACGTCGGCAGATGAGCCGGTATCCCCAATAGATAATGGCGAATCCGGCATATCCTGTCATCGCACCCACTACCGCGCTCGGCAAAAAATCAGGATGGAGACAAAGCTGGTAGAGCAGGCCCGTCCATAGCAGCGGGCAAAGAAATTTATCGGGAAGAAGCCCCGTGCGAATATCGGTGCGAACAAGCAAGGCCGATAACGCAAAATAGATCAGCAGAAAGGGGAGGGACAGTAGCATAGCGAGAGCCTCAAAATGGTTTGAGCGCATACTCGTAATAATCTGCATGCCCGGCAATGTGTAAAAACAGCAATTGCGTAGCGGCTTCAGACAAAGAGTAGAGAAGGGATACTTTGCATAAAAAATTGCGCGGCCTTACGTATAGTACGTCTTTGGCGCTTAATTTCTAAACGGCACTTGCGTCTTTCTCTGATTTACGTATAATGCGCGGGCTTGTCGTAATTGACGGCGGGTTCAATCTGAACCAGAGTAGCTCACTTTGTTACTCAACAATGCTCCCAATTGGGGAGCTACGTAAGAACGGTTACACTCTCCCATCAATCGTAATGGGTTTGAGGAGTAATCATTTTCGTTTATAAAATAATTGGAGCTCTGGTCTCATGCAGAACCAAAGAATCCGTATCCGCCTTAAAGCGTTTGATCATCGTCTGATCGATCAATCAACCGCGGAAATCGTCGAGACTGCTAAGCGCACTGGTGCGCAAGTCCGTGGTCCGATCCCGCTGCCGACCCGCAAAGAGCGCTTTACCGTTCTGATCTCTCCGCACGTTAACAAAGATGCGCGTGATCAGTACGAAATCCGCACTCACAAGCGTCTGGTTGACATCGTTGAGCCAACTGAGAAAACCGTTGATGCTCTGATGCGTCTGGATCTGGCTGCCGGTGTAGACGTGCAGATCAGCCTGGGTTAATCAGGTCATCGAGCGATTGAGAGGTTGAAACAATGATTGGTTTAGTCGGTAAAAAAGTGGGTATGACCCGCATCTTCACTGAAGATGGCGTTTCTATCCCAGTAACCGTAATCGAAGTTGAAGCAAACCGCGTTACTCAGGTTAAAGATCTGGCTAACGATGGCTACCGCGCTATTCAGGTTACCACTGGTGCTAAAAAAGCTAACCGTGTAACCAAACCAGAAGCGGGTCACTTCGCTAAAGCTGGCGTTGAAGCTGGCCGTGGTCTGTGGGAATTCCGTCTTGCTGAAGGCGAAGAGTTCACCGTAGGTCAGGACATTAGCGTTGAGCTGTTTGCTGACGTTAAAAAAGTTGACGTAACCGGTACCTCTAAAGGTAAAGGTTTTGCTGGTACCGTTAAGCGCTGGAACTTCCGTACCCAGGACGCTACTCACGGTAACTCCTTGTCTCACCGCGTTCCGGGTTCTATCGGTCAGAACCAGACTCCGGGCAAAGTGTTCAAAGGCAAGAAAATGGCAGGTCAGCTGGGCAACGAACGTGTAACCGTTCAGAGCCTGGACGTAGTACGTGTTGACGCTGAGCGCAACCTGCTGCTGGTTAAAGGTGCGGTCCCGGGTGCAACCGGTAGCGACCTGATCGTTAAACCAGCTGTGAAGGCGTAAGGGGATAGCAATGGAATTAGTATTGAAAGACGCGCAGAGCGCGCTGACTGTTTCCGAAACTACCTTCGGTCGTGATTTCAACGAAGCGCTGGTTCACCAGGTTGTTGTTGCTTATGCAGCTGGTGCTCGTCAGGGTACTCGTGCTCAGAAGACTCGTGCTGAAGTAACTGGTTCAGGCAAAAAGCCATGGCGCCAGAAAGGTACCGGCCGTGCGCGTTCAGGTTCTATCAAGAGCCCGATCTGGCGTTCAGGTGGCGTGACCTTCGCTGCGCGTCCACAGGACCACAGTCAAAAAGTTAACAAAAAGATGTACCGCGGCGCGCTGAAAAGCATTCTGTCCGAACTGGTACGTCAGGATCGTCTGATCGTTGTCGAGAAGTTCTCTGTTGAAGCGCCTAAAACTAAGCTGCTGGCACAGAAACTGAAAGACATGGCTCTGGAAGATGTGCTGATCATCACCGGTGAGCTGGACGAGAACCTGTTCCTGGCCGCGCGTAACCTGCACAAGGTTGACGTACGCGATGCGACTGGTATCGACCCGGTTAGCCTGATCGCCTTCGACAAAGTCGTAATGACTGCTGATGCTGTTAAGCAAGTTGAGGAGATGCTGGCATGATTCGTGAAGAACGTCTGCTGAAGGTGCTGCGCGCACCGCACGTTTCTGAAAAAGCGTCTACTGCGATGGAAAAAACAAACACCATCGTTCTCAAAGTTGCTAAAGACGCGACCAAAGCAGAGATCAAAGCTGCTGTGCAGAAACTGTTTGAAGTCGAAGTCGAAGTCGTTAACACCCTGGTAGTTAAAGGGAAAGTTAAACGTCACGGACAGCGTATCGGTCGTCGTAGCGACTGGAAAAAAGCTTACGTCACCCTGAAAGAAGGCCAGAACCTGGACTTCGTTGGCGGCGCTGAGTAAGTCGGAGGAGTAATACAATGGCAGTTGTTAAATGTAAACCGACATCTCCGGGTCGTCGCCACGTAGTTAAAGTGGTTAACCCTGAGCTGCACAAGGGCAAACCTTTTGCTCCGTTGCTGGAAAAAAACAGCAAATCCGGTGGTCGTAACAACAATGGCCGTATCACCACTCGTCACATCGGTGGTGGCCACAAGCAGGCTTATCGTATTGTTGACTTCAAACGCAACAAAGACGGTATCCCAGCAGTTGTTGAGCGTCTTGAGTACGATCCGAACCGTTCCGCGAACATCGCGCTGGTTCTGTACAAAGATGGCGAACGCCGTTACATCCTGGCCCCTAAAGGCCTGAAAGCTGGCGACCAGATTCAGTCTGGCGTTGATGCTGCAATCAAAGCAGGCAACACCCTGCCGATGCGCAATATCCCGGTTGGTTCTACCGTTCATAACGTAGAAATGAAACCAGGTAAAGGCGGTCAGCTGGCGCGTTCCGCGGGTACTTACGTTCAGATCGTTGCGCGTGACGGTGCTTATGTCACCCTGCGTCTGCGTTCTGGTGAAATGCGTAAAGTCGAAGCAGACTGCCGCGCTACTCTGGGCGAAGTTGGCAATGCTGAGCATATGCTGCGCGTTCTGGGTAAAGCTGGTGCTGCACGCTGGCGTGGTGTTCGTCCTACCGTTCGCGGTACTGCGATGAACCCAGTCGACCACCCACATGGTGGTGGTGAAGGTCGTAACTTTGGTAAGCACCCGGTAACTCCGTGGGGCGTTCAGACCAAAGGTAAGAAGACCCGCAGCAACAAGCGTACTGATAAATTTATCGTACGTCGCCGTAGCAAATAATTTTAGAGGATAAGCCATGCCACGTTCTCTCAAGAAAGGTCCTTTTATTGACCTGCACTTGCTGAAGAAGGTAGAGAAAGCGGTGGAAAGCGGAGACAAGAAGCCCCTGCGCACTTGGTCCCGTCGTTCAACGATCTTTCCTAACATGATCGGTTTGACCATCGCTGTCCATAATGGTCGTCAGCACGTTCCAGTCTTTGTTACCGACGAAATGGTTGGTCACAAACTGGGTGAATTCGCACCGACTCGTACTTATCGCGGCCACGCTGCTGATAAAAAAGCGAAGAAGAAATAAGGTAGGAGGAAGAGATGGAAACTTTAGCTCAACATCGCCATGCTCGTTCTTCTGCACAGAAGGTTCGCCTTGTTGCTGACCTGATTCGCGGTAAGAAAGTGTCGCAGGCCCTGGACATCCTGACCTATACCAACAAGAAAGCTGCGGTATTGGTCAAGAAAGTACTGGAATCTGCCATTGCTAACGCTGAACACAACGATGGCGCTGACATCGACGATCTGAAAGTCGCGAAAATTTTCGTAGATGAAGGCCCAAGCATGAAGCGCATTATGCCGCGTGCGAAAGGTCGTGCAGATCGCATCCTGAAGCGCACCAGCCACATTACTGTGGTTGTGTCCGATCGCTGAGACTCTGGAGACTAGCAATGGGTCAGAAAGTACATCCTAATGGTATTCGCCTGGGTATTGTAAAACCATGGAACTCTACCTGGTTTGCGAACACCAAAGAATTCGCTGACAACCTGGACAGCGATTTTAAAGTACGTCAGTACCTGACTAAGGAACTGGCTAAAGCGTCTGTATCTCGTATCGTTATCGAGCGTCCAGCTAAGAGCATCCGTGTGACTATTCACACTGCTCGCCCTGGCATCGTTATCGGTAAGAAAGGCGAAGACGTAGAAAAACTGCGCAAGGTCGTAGCGGATATCGCTGGCGTTCCTGCACAGATCAATATCGCTGAAGTTCGTAAGCCTGAACTGGACGCTAAATTGGTTGCTGACAGCATCACTTCTCAGCTGGAACGTCGTGTTATGTTCCGTCGTGCTATGAAGCGTGCTGTACAGAACGCAATGCGTCTGGGCGCTAAAGGTATCAAAGTTGAAGTTAGCGGCCGTCTGGGCGGCGCGGAAATCGCACGTACCGAATGGTACCGCGAAGGTCGCGTACCGCTGCACACTCTGCGTGCTGACATCGACTACAACACCTCTGAAGCGCACACCACTTACGGTGTAATCGGCGTTAAGGTATGGATCTTCAAAGGTGAGATCCTGGGTGGTATGGCTGCTGTTGAACAACCGGAAAAACCGGCTGCTCAACCTAAAAAGCAGCAGCGTAAAGGCCGTAAATAAGGAGCGTCGCTGATGTTACAACCAAAGCGTACAAAATTCCGTAAAGTGCACAAAGGCCGCAACCGTGGTCTGGCGCAGGGTACGGATGTTAGCTTCGGCACTTTCGGTCTGAAAGCTGTTGGCCGTGGTCGTCTGACTGCACGTCAGATCGAAGCAGCACGTCGTGCAATGACCCGTGCAGTTAAGCGTCAAGGTAAGATCTGGATCCGTGTATTCCCGGACAAACCGATCACCGAGAAGCCACTGGAAGTTCGTATGGGTAAAGGTAAAGGTAACGTGGAGTACTGGGTTGCCTTGATCCAACCGGGCAAAGTCCTTTATGAAATGGACGGTGTTCCGGAAGAGCTGGCCCGTGAAGCCTTCGGCCTGGCAGCAGCGAAACTGCCTATCAAAACCACCTTTGTAACTAAGACGGTGATGTAATGAAAGCAAAAGAGCTGCGTGAAAAAAGCGTTGAAGAGCTGAACGCTGAGCTGCTGAACCTGCTGCGTGAGCAGTTCAACCTGCGTATGCAGGCTGCAAGTGGCCAGCTGCAACAGACTCACCTGCTGAAGCAAGTGCGTCGCAATGTTGCGCGCGTTAAGACTTTACTGACTCAGAAGGCGGGTGCGTAATGACCGATAAAATCCGTACTCTGCAAGGTCGTGTTGTTAGCGATAAAATGGAGAAATCCATTGTTGTAGCTATCGAACGTTTTGTGAAACACCCGATCTACGGTAAATTCATCAAGCGTACGACCAAACTGCACGTACATGACGAGAACAACGAATGTGGTATCGGCGACAAGGTTGAAATCCGTGAATGCCGTCCACTGTCCAAGACTAAGTCCTGGACGCTGGTTCGCGTTGTAGAGAAAGCGGTTCTGTAATAGAGTACGCATTCTCAATACGAATAAACGGCTCAGCGATGAGCCGTTTATTTTTTCTACCCATATTGCAGAAGCGGTGTTATAATGCCGCGCCCTCGATATGGGGCTTTTTAACGGCTCTGATTTTAGAGTCTCAGGTAGTAGTTGACATTAGCGGAGCACTAAAATGATCCAAGAACAGACTATGCTGAACGTCGCCGACAACTCCGGTGCACGTCGCGTAATGTGTATCAAGGTTCTGGGTGGCTCGCACCGTCGCTACGCAGGCGTAGGCGACATCATCAAGATCACCATCAAGGAAGCAATTCCACGTGGTAAGGTCAAAAAAGGTGATGTGCTGAAGGCGGTAGTGGTGCGCACCAAGAAGGGTGTTCGTCGCCCTGACGGTTCTGTCATTCGCTTCGATGGTAATGCATGCGTTATTTTAAACAATAACAGCGAGCAGCCTATCGGCACGCGTATCTTTGGGCCGGTAACTCGTGAACTTCGTACTGAGAAGTTCATGAAAATTATCTCTCTGGCACCAGAAGTACTCTAAGGAGCGAATCATGGCAGCGAAAATCCGTCGTGATGACGAAGTTATCGTGTTAACCGGTAAAGATAAAGGTAAACGCGGTAAAGTAAAAAATGTTCTGTCTTCCGGCAAACTTGTCGTTGAAGGTATCAACCTGGTTAAGAAACATCAGAAGCCGGTTCCGGCCCTGAACCAACCAGGCGGCATCGTTGAAAAAGAAGCTGCTATTCAGGTTTCTAACGTTGCAATCTTCAATGCGGCTACCGGCAAGGCTGACCGTGTAGGCTTTAGATTCGAAGACGGTAAAAAAGTCCGTTTCTTCAAATCTAACAGCGAAACTATCAAGTAATTTGGAGTAGTACGATGGCGAAACTGCATGATTACTACAAAGACGAAGTAGTTAACAAACTCATGACTGAGTTTAACTACAATTCTGTCATGCAAGTCCCTCGGGTCGAGAAGATCACCCTGAACATGGGTGTTGGTGAAGCGATCGCTGACAAGAAACTGCTGGATAACGCAGCAGCTGACCTGACAGCAATCTCCGGTCAAAAACCGCTGATCACCAAAGCACGCAAATCTGTTGCAGGCTTCAAAATCCGTCAGGGCTATCCGATCGGCTGTAAAGTAACTCTGCGTGGCGAACGCATGTGGGAGTTCCTTGAGCGCCTGATCACTATTGCTGTTCCACGTATCCGTGACTTCCGTGGCCTGTCCGCTAAGTCTTTCGACGGTCGTGGTAACTACAGCATGGGTGTCCGTGAGCAGATCATCTTCCCAGAAATCGACTACGATAAAGTCGACCGCGTGCGTGGTTTGGATATTACCATTACCACTACTGCGAAATCTGATGAAGAAGGCCGTGCTCTGCTGGCTGCCTTTGACTTCCCGTTCCGCAAGTAAGGTAGGGTTACTGAATGGCTAAGCAATCAATGAAAGCACGCGAAGTAAAGCGCGTAGCTTTAGCTGATAAATTCTTCGCTAAACGCGCTGAACTGAAAGCGATCATTTCTGATGTGAACGCTTCCGACGAAGATCGTTGGAATGCGGTTCTCAAGCTGCAGTCTCTGCCGCGTGATTCCAGCCCGTCTCGTCAGCGTAACCGCTGTCGTCAAACAGGTCGTCCACATGGTTATGTGGGCAAGTTTGGGTTGAGCCGTATCAAACTGCGTGAAGCCGCCATGCGCGGTGAAGTGCCAGGCTTGAAAAAGGCTAGCTGGTAATTACCAATTGAATCACGGGAGTAAAGACAGATGAGCATGCAAGATCCGATCGCGGATATGCTGACCCGTATCCGTAACGGTCAGGCCGCGAACAAAGTTGCGGTCACCATGCCTTCCGCCAAGCTGAAAGTGGCAATTGCCAACGTGCTGAAGGAAGAAGGTTTTATCGAAGATTTTAAAGTTGAAGGCGACACCAAGCCGGAACTGGAACTTACTCTCAAGTATTTCCAGGGTAAAGCTGTTGTAGAAAGCATTCAGCGTGTCAGCCGCCCAGGCCTGCGCATCTATAAGAAAAAAGATGAGCTGCCAAAAGTAATGGCTGGTCTTGGTATCGCAGTTGTTTCTACCTCTAAAGGTGTTATGACTGATCGTGCAGCGCGCCAGGCTGGTCTTGGTGGCGAAATTATCTGCTACGTAGCCTAATCGGAGGAAAGAATGTCTCGTGTTGCTAAAGCACCGGTCGTTATTCCTGCCGGCGTTGATGTAAAAATCGACGGTCAGGTTATTACGATCAAAGGTAAAAACGGCGAGCTGACTCGTACCCTCAACAATGCTGTTGAAGTTAAACATGCAGATAACGCTCTGACCTTCGGTCCACGTGATGGTTTCGTGGATGGATGGGCTCAGGCTGGTACCGCGCGTGCCCTGCTGAACTCAATGGTTGTTGGTGTTACCGAAGGCTTCACTAAAAAGCTTCAGCTGGTTGGTGTAGGTTATCGTGCAGCTATCAAAGGGAATGCAGTAGGCCTGTCTCTGGGCTTCTCACACCCTGTTGAGCATCCGCTGCCGGCCGGTATCACTGCAGAATGTCCGACTCAGACTGAAATCGTGCTGAAAGGCGCTGATAAACAGCTGATCGGTCAGGTTGCAGCAGATCTGCGCGCCTACCGTCGTCCTGAGCCTTATAAAGGCAAGGGTGTTCGTTACGCCGACGAAGTCGTGCGTACCAAAGAGGCTAAGAAGAAGTAAGGTAACACTATGGATAAGAAATCTGCTCGTATCCGTCGTGCGACCCGCGCACGCCGCAAGCTCAAAGAGCTGGGTGCAACTCGCCTGGTGGTACATCGTACCCCGCGTCATATTTACGCACAGGTAATTGCACCGAACGGTTCTGAAGTTCTGGTAGCTGCTTCTACTGTAGAAAAAGCTATCTCAGAACAATTGAAGTATACCGGTAACAAAGACGCCGCAGCAGCTGTAGGTAAAGCTGTCGCTGAACGCGCTCTGGAAAAAGGCATCAGCAATGTTTCCTTTGACCGTTCCGGGTTCCAATATCATGGTCGTGTCCAGGCACTGGCAGATGCTGCCCGTGAAGCTGGCCTTCAGTTCTAAGGTAGAGGTGTAAGATGGCTCACATCGAAAAACAGGCTGGCGAACTGCAGGAAAAGCTGATCGCGGTAAACCGCGTATCTAAAACCGTTAAAGGTGGTCGTATTTTCTCCTTCACAGCTCTGACTGTAGTGGGTGATGGTAACGGTCGCGTTGGTTTTGGTTACGGTAAAGCGCGTGAAGTTCCAGCAGCGATCCAGAAAGCGATGGAAAAAGCCCGTCGCAATATGATTAACGTCGCGCTGAACAACGGTACCCTGCAACACCCAGTTAAAGGTGTTCACACGGGTTCTCGTGTATTCATGCAGCCAGCTTCCGAAGGTACCGGTATCATCGCCGGTGGTGCAATGCGCGCCGTTCTGGAAGTTGCTGGAGTTCATAACGTTCTGGCTAAAGCATATGGTTCCACCAACCCGATCAACGTGGTTCGTGCAACTATTGATGGCCTGGAAAATATGAATTCTCCAGAAATGGTCGCTGCCAAGCGTGGTAAATCCGTTGAAGAAATTCTGGGGTAATTGACCATGGCAAAGACTATTAAAATCACTCAAACCCGCAGTGCAATCGGTCGTCTGCCGAAACACAAGGCAACGCTGCTTGGCCTGGGTCTGCGTCGTATTGGTCATACCGTTGAGCGCGAGGATACTCCTGCTGTTCGTGGTATGGTCAACGCGGTTTACTTCATGGTTAAAGTTGAGGAGTAAGAGATGCGTTTAAATACTCTGTCTCCGGCCGAAGGCTCTAAAAAGGCGGGTAAACGCCTGGGTCGTGGTATCGGTTCTGGCCTCGGCAAAACCGGTGGTCGTGGTCACAAAGGTCAGAACTCTCGTTCTGGCGGTGGCGTACGTCGCGGTTTCGAGGGTGGCCAGATGCCACTGTACCGTCGTCTGCCGAAGTTCGGCTTCACCTCTCGCAAAGCAGCGATCACAGCGGAAATCCGTCTGTCTGACCTGGCGAAAGTTGAAGGCGGCGTTGTAGACCTGAACACGCTGAAAGCGGCTAACATTATCGGTATCCAGATCGAGTTCGCGAAAGTGATCCTGGCTGGTGAAGTTTCTACTCCGGTAACTGTTCGTGGCCTGCGTGTTACTAAAGGTGCTCGTGCTGCTATCGAAGCTGCTGGCGGTAAAATTGAGGAATAAGTAGCAGATGGCTAAGCAACCGGGATTAGATTTTCAAAGTGCCAAAGGTGGATTTGGCGAGCTGAAACGCAGACTGCTGTTTGTAATCGGCGCGCTGATTGTGTTCCGTATTGGCTCTTTTATTCCGATCCCTGGTATTGATGCCGCTGTACTTGCCAAACTGCTTGAGCAACAGCGAGGCACCATCATTGAAATGTTCAACATGTTCTCTGGTGGTGCTCTCAGCCGTGCTTCTATTTTCGCACTGGGTATTATGCCGTACATTTCGGCATCGATTATTATCCAGCTGCTGACGGTCGTTCATCCGGCCCTGGCAGAGTTGAAGAAAGAAGGGGAGTCTGGACGTCGTAAGATTAGCCAGTACACCCGTTACGGCACTCTGGTGCTGGCAATATTCCAGTCGATCGGTATTGCTACCGGTCTTCCGAATATGCCTGGTATGCAGGGCCTGGTATTAAACCCAGGCTTTGCATTCTATTTCACCGCTGTTGTAAGTCTGGTCACAGGGACCATGTTCCTGATGTGGCTCGGCGAACAGATTACTGAACGAGGTATCGGTAACGGTATCTCAATCATTATCTTCGCCGGTATCGTTGCGGGTCTCCCGCCGGCCATCGCCCATACTATCGAGCAAGCGCGTCAAGGCGACCTGCACTTCCTCCTGTTGCTGTTGGTTGCAGTATTAGTATTTGCAGTGACGTTCTTTGTTGTCTTCGTTGAACGTGGTCAACGCCGCATTGTGGTGAACTACGCTAAACGTCAGCAGGGTCGTCGTGTCTATGCTGCACAGAGCACACATTTACCGCTGAAAGTGAATATGGCGGGGGTTATCCCGGCTATCTTCGCTTCCAGTATTATTCTGTTCCCGGCAACCATCGCGTCATGGTTCGGGGGCGGTACTGGTTGGAACTGGCTGACAACAATTTCGCTGTATTTGCAGCCTGGGCAACCACTTTATGTGTTACTCTATGCGTCTGCGATCATCTTCTTCTGTTTCTTCTACACGGCGTTGGTCTTCAACCCGCGTGAAACAGCAGATAACCTGAAGAAGTCCGGTGCATTTGTACCAGGAATTCGTCCGGGAGAGCAAACGGCGAAGTATATCGATAAAGTAATGACTCGCCTGACTTTGGTTGGTGCGCTTTATATTACTTTTATCTGCCTGATCCCGGAGTTCATGCGTGATGCAATGAAAGTACCGTTCTACTTCGGTGGGACCTCACTGCTTATCGTTGTGGTCGTGATTATGGACTTTATGGCTCAAGTGCAAACTCTGATGATGTCCAGTCAGTATGAGTCTGCATTGAAGAAGGCGAACCTGAAAGGCTACGGCCGCTAACTGGTCGCCTGAGAAGTTACGGAGAGTAAAAATGAAAGTTCGTGCTTCCGTCAAGAAATTATGCCGTAACTGCAAAATCGTTAAGCGTGATGGTGTCATCCGTGTGATTTGCAGTGCCGAGCCGAAGCATAAACAGCGCCAAGGCTGATTATTTCGCATATTTTTCTTGCAAAGTTGGGTTGAGCTGGCTAGATTAGCCAGCCAATCTTTTGTATGTCTGTACGTTTCCATTTGAGTATCCTGAAAACGGGCTTTTCAGCATGGTGCGTACATATTAAATAGTAGGAGTGCATAGTGGCCCGTATAGCAGGCATTAACATTCCTGATCAGAAACATGCTGTGATCGCATTAACTTCGATCTATGGCGTCGGCAAGACCCGTTCTAAAGCCATTCTGGCTGCAGCGGGTATCGCTGAAGATGTTAAGATCAGTGAGCTGTCTGAAGAACAAATCGACACGCTGCGTGACGAAGTTGCCAAATTTGTCGTTGAAGGTGATCTGCGCCGTGAAATCAGCATGAGCATCAAGCGCCTGATGGATCTTGGTTGCTATCGCGGTTTGCGTCATCGTCGTGGTCTGCCAGTGCGCGGTCAGCGTACTAAGACCAACGCTCGTACCCGTAAGGGTCCGCGCAAACCGATCAAGAAATAATCGGGGTGATTGAATAATGGCAAAGGCACCAGTTCGTGCACGTAAACGTGTAAGAAAACAAGTCTCTGACGGCGTGGCTCATATCCATGCTTCTTTCAACAACACCATCGTTACTATTACTGATCGTCAGGGTAACGCATTGGGTTGGGCAACAGCCGGTGGTTCCGGTTTCCGTGGTTCTCGCAAATCCACTCCGTTCGCAGCTCAGGTTGCAGCAGAGCGTTGCGCTGAAGCCGTAAAAGAATACGGCATCAAGAATCTGGAAGTTATGGTTAAAGGTCCGGGTCCGGGTCGTGAATCTACTGTTCGCGCTCTGAACGCCGCTGGTTTCCGCATCACGAATATTACTGATGTGACTCCGATCCCTCATAACGGTTGTCGTCCGCCGAAAAAACGTCGCGTATAACGCTCGTTTTTTAGGTTAGTTGGAGATAGAAAATGGCAAGATATTTGGGTCCTAAGCTCAAGCTGAGCCGTCGTGAGGGCACCGACTTATTCCTTAAGTCTGGCGTTCGCGCGATCGATACCAAGTGTAAAATTGAACAAGCTCCTGGCCAGCACGGTGCGCGTAAACCGCGTCTGTCTGACTATGGTGTGCAGTTGCGTGAAAAGCAAAAAGTTCGCCGTATCTACGGTGTGCTGGAGCGTCAGTTCCGTAACTACTATAAAGAAGCAGCACGTCTGAAAGGCAACACAGGTGAAAACCTGCTGGCTCTGCTGGAAGGTCGTCTGGACAACGTTGTATACCGTATGGGCTTCGGCGCGACTCGTGCTGAATCACGCCAGCTGGTTAGCCATAAAGCAATCATGGTAAACGGTCGTGTTGTTAACATCGCTTCTTATCAGGTTAAAGCGAATGACGTTGTTAGCATTCGTGAGAAAGCGAAAAAGCAATCTCGCGTGAAAGCCGCTCTGGAGCTGGCTGAGCAGCGTGAAAAGCCAACCTGGCTGGAAGTTGATGCTGGCAAGATGGAAGGTACGTTCAAGCGTCAGCCAGAACGTTCTGATCTGTCTGCGGACATTAACGAACACCTGATCGTCGAGCTTTACTCCAAGTAAAGCTTAGTACCAAAGAGAGGACACAATGCAGGGTTCTGTGACAGAGTTTCTAAAACCGCGCCTGGTAGATATCGAGCAAGTGAGTTCGACGCACGCCAAGGTGACCCTTGAGCCTTTAGAGCGTGGCTTTGGCCATACTCTGGGTAACGCACTGCGCCGTATTCTGCTCTCATCGATGCCGGGTTGCGCGGTGACCGAGGTTGAGATTGATGGTGTACTTCATGAGTACAGCACCAAAGAAGGCGTTCAGGAAGATATCCTTGAAATCCTGCTCAACCTGAAAGGGCTGGCGGTGAGAGTTCAGGGTAAAGATGAAGTTATTCTTACTCTGAATAAATCTGGCATTGGCCCTGTGACTGCAGCCGACATCACCCACGACGGTGATGTTGAAATCGTCAAGCCGCAGCACGTGATCTGCCACCTGACCGATGAGAACGCAGCTATTAGCATGCGTATCAAAGTTCAGCGCGGTCGTGGTTATGTGCCGGCTTCTGCCCGAATTCATTCGGAAGAAGATGAGCGCCCAATCGGCCGTCTGCTGGTCGACGCATGTTACAGCCCTGTAGAGCGTATTGCCTACAATGTTGAAGCAGCGCGTGTAGAACAGCGTACCGACCTGGACAAGCTGGTCATCGAAATGGAAACCAATGGCACAATCGATCCTGAAGAGGCGATTCGTCGTGCGGCAACCATCCTGGCAGAACAACTGGAAGCTTTCGTTGACTTACGTGATGTACGTCAGCCGGAAGTGAAAGAAGAGAAACCAGAATTCGATCCGATCCTGCTGCGCCCTGTTGACGATCTGGAATTGACTGTCCGCTCTGCTAACTGCCTCAAGGCAGAAGCTATCCACTATATCGGTGATCTGGTACAGCGTACCGAGGTTGAGTTGCTGAAAACGCCGAACCTGGGTAAAAAATCTCTTACCGAGATTAAAGACGTGCTGGCTTCACGTGGTCTGTCTCTGGGCATGCGCCTGGAAAACTGGCCACCGGCAAGCATTGCTGACGAGTAACCGGATCACAGGTTAAGGTTTTACTGAGAAGGATAAGGTCATGCGCCATCGTAAGAGTGGTCGTCAACTGAACCGCAACAGCAGCCATCGCCAGGCTATGTTCCGCAACATGGCAGGTTCACTGGTTCGTCATGAAATCATCAAGACGACCCTGCCTAAAGCGAAAGAGCTGCGTCGCGTAGTTGAGCCGCTGATTACTCTTGCCAAGACTGACAGCGTTGCTAATCGTCGTCTGGCATTCGCCCGTACTCGTGATAACGAGATCGTGGCAAAACTGTTTAACGAACTGGGCCCGCGTTTCGCGAGCCGTGCCGGTGGTTACACTCGCATTCTGAAGTGTGGCTTCCGTGCAGGCGACAACGCGCCGATGGCTTACATCGAGCTGGTTGATCGTTCAGAGAAAGCAGAAGCTGCTGCAGAGTAATCTGTAGTAACGTAAAAAAACCCGCCTCGGCGGGTTTTTTTATATCCGCAGAATCTCCACTTATCTACAATGTCTGTATCTTTTCTGCTCACCCCCTGGAGTTCATTATGTGGTTGCTCGATCAGTGGGCTGAACGCCATATTTGCGATGCCCAAAACAAAGGCGAGTTCGAAAATCTTCCCGGTAGCGGTGAGCCGCTGATTCTGGACGATGATTCACATATTCCCCCTGAATTACGGGCCGGTTATCGCTTACTGAAAAACGCAGGTTGTTTACCGCCTGAACTTCAGCAACGCAATGAAGCCGTCGAGCTTGCCGATCTGCTTAAAGGCATTCATAAGAATGACCCGCGGTACTCCGAAATCAGTCGTCGGTTGGCGCTCATCGAGCTAAAACTGCGCCAGACGGGAATGAATACTGACTTTTTGCATGGTGAGTACAGTGAAAGGTTAATGCAAAAAATAAACGAGGAGTAGCCATGTACCGCATAGGTGAACTTGCGAAGCTTGCTAACGTAACGCCGGATACTATCCGCTACTACGAAAAGCAGCAGATGATCGATCATGAGGTCAGAACGGAAGGTGGATTTCGCCTTTATACGGATAACGACCTGCAACGCCTTCGTTTTATCCGCTATGCACGGCAACTCGGCTTCACGCTGGAGTCGATCCGTGAACTGCTGTCGATCCGTATCGATCCTGAACATCATACGTGTCAGGAATCTAAAAGCATCGTTCAGGCCCGGCTGGATGAAGTTGAAGGACGCATTCAGGAGCTGCAAGCCATGCAGCGATCTCTGCAAAGGTTAAATGACGCGTGCTGCGGTACCGCTCATAGCAGTGTTTATTGCTCAATACTGGAAGCTCTTGAACAGGGCGCCAGTAGTGAAACTCAGGGTTGTTGATTTTTTATCAGCCAGGGACTAGACTCCCGCCGACATTAACTATGCTCAGGAGAAATGATGAGCCGCTATCAGCATACGAAGGGACAAATTAAGGATAACGCCATTGAGGCATTGCTTCACGACCCGCTTTTCAGACAGCGTGTTGAGAAGAACAAGAAAGGAAAAGGGAGTTATTTACGTAAAGGTAAACATGCACAACGGGGTAACTGGGAGGCCAGTGGCAAGCAAGCTAATCGCTTTTTTACCACTGGCCTTTCTGTTTCTGTCGCCTGATTAAACGCGGTTGTTCTGCTCTTTTAACAGATCGCGAATTTCAGTCAGTAAGACTTCTTCTTTAGTTGGTGCTGGCGGGGCAGCAGCCGGTTCTTCTTTTTTACGGTTAAGTCTGTTGATAAGTTTGATCGCCATGAAAATGGCAAATGCCACGATCACGAAATCAAATACGTTCTGAATGAATACGCCATAGTGCATTACAACCGCAGGGATATCGCCCTGAGCCTCCCGAAGGGTGAAGGCGAACTGTTTGAAATCAATGCCTCCAATCAACAGTCCTAACGGCGGCATAATAATGTCGGCGACTAATGATGAAACGATCTTACCGAACGCCGCACCAATAATGACACCCACAGCCAAATCCACCACATTCCCGCGCATCGCAAATTCGCGAAACTCTTTAATAAAACTCATTATGTTCTCCTTGTGCCAGCTGACGCCTATAAGTTTAACAAATGATTAGCTAATTGCCATTGGGGATAAATAATCGTTATGAAAAATAAAAGGCATGAAAATTAGAAGGTTAATATTTGGGTGCTCTCGTCTGAGCACCCAAATCATTACAGGAAGAACGGGCTTGGCTGGAATAAACGCTCGACGTCGGTAATAAATTTTTTATCGGTCAGGAACATAATAACGTGGTCACCCTGCTCAATACGTAAATTATCATTGGCGATCATGACATCGTTACCTCGCACTACGGCGCCGATAATGGTGCCTGGTGGAAGTTTAATTTCGTCGATCGCGCGACCAACAACGCGCGACGTCGTTTCATCCCCATGAGCGACGGCTTCAATGGCTTCAGCAACACCACGACGAAGAGACGACACGCCGACAATATCCGCTTTACGTACATGGCTTAGCAGGGCAGAAATGGTGGCTTGCTGAGGCGAAATAGCAATATCAATTACGCTACCCTGTACCAGGTCGACATAAGCCTTACGCTGGATAAGCACCATTACTTTTTTCGCCCCCATACGTTTAGCGAGCATGGCGGACATAATATTCGCTTCGTCGTCGTTGGTGACGGCAATAAAAAGATCAACCTGATCGATATGCTCTTCGGCCAGCAATTCCTGATCCGAAGCATCGCCATAAAACACGATAGTATTCTGAAGCTTTTCAGCCAGCTCCGACGCGCGCTGTTGATCTCGTTCAATCAGCTTCACGCTGTAGTCTTTTTCCAGCCGTCTCGCCAGACCTGCGCCAATATTACCGCCGCCAACCAGCATAATACGTTTATATGGTTTTTCGAGACGCTGAAGTTCACTCATCACCGCACGGATATGCTGAGAAGCCGCAATAAAGAAGACTTCATCCCCGGCTTCGACAATGGTGGACCCTTGCGGACGAATAGGTCTGTCGTGACGGAAAATCGCCGCAACACGCGTATCGATATGTGGCATATGCTCGCGCATTGTCGACAGGGCATTACCAATCAGCGGGCCGCCGTAATAAGCCTTCACAACCGCCAGGCTTACTTTTCCTTCCGCAAAGTTCACAACCTGCAACGCGCCCGGGTACTCAATCAGACGATAAATACTGTCGATAACCAGCTGTTCAGGGGCAATAAGATGGTCGATAGGTACTGCTTCGGAATTAAACAGCTTTTCCGCATCCCGGACATAGTCCGGGGAGCGAATGCGGGCGATGCGGTTCGGTGTGTTGAAAAGCGAGTAGGCCACCTGACATGCAACCATGTTGGTTTCATCTGAACTGGTTACTGCAACCAGCATGTCGGCATCGTCTGCGCCCGCCTCCCGAAGCACACGTGGGTGAGAGCCGTGCCCCTGTACAACACGAAGATCAAACTTGTCCTGCAAAACGCGCAGGCGATCGCCATTGGTATCCACAATGGTGATATCGTTGTTTTCGCCCACGAGATTTTCCGCCAGCGTTCCGCCAACTTGCCCTGCGCCCAGAATGATAATTTTCATCTTTCGTGACCTGTTCTCAACATCACTCTTTGATTAGCTTAGCGTAAAAGAAACCATCACCCTCTTCTGCGCCCGGCAGGTTTTGCAGACCCGGGTGCTCAGGCGTCCCCGTATCATGCAGCGTCGCGTCCGGGGTGCGTTTCAGGAAAGCCGCAATTTGCTGACTGTTCTCTTCCGGAAGAACAGAGCAGGTTGCATATACCAGGGTTCCGCCGGGTTTGAGATGCGGCCAGATGGCATCCAGAATTTCGGATTGCAACTGGGCAAGCTCCTTGATATCACGATCGCGACGCAACCATTTGATATCGGGATGACGACGAATCACGCCGGTTGCAGAGCAGGGGGCGTCCAGCAAAATACGATCGAACCGGGTATCACCACACCAGTCTGCGGGTTTACGTCCATCGCCTTGCTTAACCTGTGCTTTCATACCCAGACGCTTGAGGTTGTCATAGACGCGTGAAAGACGCTGCTCATCAACATCCACGGCCATCACGCTGGCCTGCGGCGCCACTTCCAGAATGTGCGTTGTTTTCCCCCCTGGCGCTGCACAGAGATCAAGGATCTGCTCCCCGTCTTTCGGTTCAAGCCAGGTCATGCAGCCCTGAGCGGATGCGTCCTGTACCGTTACCCAGCCCTCTTCAAAACCGGGTAATGCATGTACCGGTGCAGGGGAGGCTAAACGAACCGCATCAGGATAAGCAGCGTGTGTGAAGCCGCTCATTCCGGCCTCTTCCAGCAGGGCCAGCCATGCGTCGCGGGTATGATGGTTACGATTAACGCGTAACCACATCGGCGGACGTTGGTTATTGGCATCAGCAATGTCTTGCCATTGCTGTGGGTAGGCTTTTTTAAGGCGATTCAGCAGCCATTCAGGGTGCAGGAAGCGCGCTTCGCTTTGCGCAAATTCTGCCAGCAGTTCGACCTGCTGACGCTGGAACTGACGCAGCACGCCGTTAATCAATCCTTTCAACTGGGGACGTTTAATCGCAACGGCCCCCTCCACTGTCTCAGCCAGCGCAGCATGAGGTGGAATGCGGGTATGAAGAAGCTGGTAGAAACCGACCATGATCAAATAATGCACGGTACGCTGCTTGCCGCTCATCGGGCGTGACATCAGCTTATTAATTAACCACTCAAGCTGAGAGAGGGTGCGCAGCACGCCAAAGCACAGCTCCTGAAGCAGGGCTTTGTCTTTATCGGAAACCTTTTGTTGCAGTGCAGGCAGGACATTACTCAGTGACTGGCCCTGCTCAATAACCTGCTCAACGGCCTGAGCCGCCATAGTGCGTAGATTTTGTCTTTTCATAACCGTAAAAATAAAAATGCCCGGAAACACCGGGCCTTAAGAGTAAATTTGTTCAGGCAAGGCGATTGCCAGGGATGAACCATTCACGACGGGAATTTAATAGATCCTGCGCGCTCATTGCCTTTTTACCGGCCGGTTGCAGCGATTCAAGATTCAGGATCCCTTCTCCGGTCGCAACCTGGATACCGTTTTTGCTGGCGTCGATAATCGTACCGGGCTCTGCCGAAGTATTGCCGTTAATAACTGAAGCTTTCCAGACTTTCACTGGCTGCTCATCAATCATCAACCAGCTCATCGGCCATGGATTAAAGGCGCGGATACAGCGTTCGAGTTGAGCTGCTGACAGGGACCAGTCGATCCGGGCTTCTTCTTTACTCAGTTTTTCAGCATAGGTCACCTGTGCCTCATCCTGCACTTCAGGTGTCGCTGTATTGTCAGCAAGCTGTTGCAACGTCTCAATCAGCCCCTGCGGACCGAGATCCGCCAGCTTGTCATACAGCGTGGCGCTGGTATCTTCTGCGGTAATGGGACACGCCAGTTTATACAGCATGTCGCCCGTGTCTAAACCTACGTCCATCTTCATGATTGTCACGCCAGTTTCAGCATCGCCTGCCCACAGAGCGCGCTGAATAGGGGCTGCACCACGCCAGCGTGGGAGCAAGGAACCATGAACGTTAACACAGCCCAGGCGGGGCATATCGAGTACCGCTTTCGGCAGAATGAGGCCGTAAGCCACAACTACCATCACGTCAGCGTTCAGGTCTGCCACTAACTGCTGGTTTTCCTGAGGTCGTAATGATGCAGGCTGGAAAACCGGCAAACCATGCGTTTCTGCCAGCACTTTAACCGGGCCAGGCATCAATTTTTTACCGCGGCCAGCCGGACGATCAGGCTGAGTAAATACGCCAACAATCTGATGACCAGACGATAGCAGCGCGTCGAGATGACGCGCCGCAAAATCAGGGGTACCCGCGAAGATTATACGTAGTGATGTAGACACGTTATTCCTTGTATCCGGGGGGCGTTAAGCGCGAGAACGTAAACGATCCAGTTTCTCAACTTTCTGACGAATACGCTGTTGCTTCAGCGGTGAGAGGTAATCGATAAACAGCTTACCGACCAGGTGATCCATCTCATGCTGAATGCAAATCGCCAGCAGATCGTCGGCTTCCAGCTCAAACGGATTGCCGTCACGATCCAGTGCGCGGATTTTAACTTTTTCGGCACGTGGCACCAAAGCGCGCTGTTCAGGGATAGACAGACAGCCTTCCTCAATACCTGTTTCGCCGCTTTTTTCCAGCATCTCAGGGTTGATCAGCACCAGGCGCTCATCACGATTTTCAGAAACGTCGATCACAATAATACGTTTGTGAATGTCTACCTGGGTCGCGGCAAGGCCAATGCCTTCTTCAGCGTACATGGTATCGAACATATCATCGACGATACGCTGAATTTCTGCATTCACTTCTTTAACCGGTTCCGCGACGATGCGAAGGCGCTCGTCAGGAATATGTAACACTTGCAAAACTGCCATAAATTTCCAGAGTCGTGTTCAGGAGTTGATAAGAATATTACTTCTATTCTAGACAAATCCCCGGTCGATTGACAGCATCAGTGACCAATCGCAAAGATTGCTGAGGCTGCTTATGGCAGGGAAAAGGATGACGTCCACAGAGATATGGTTACGGCTTATAAACATCGGGTCGTTATACGGTGACGCGATGCTGGAGATTGCGCAGAGGCTGCTTCGCCAGGCAACCGTCGATGCTGAAGCTGTCAACGCGTCAGGGCTTTTGCCCAAACATGCCGTAAAGTTTTTTTCGTTCAGTGAGAGTGAGCTTGAACGTAGTCTGGAATGGCTGGAACACACCGACAACCACCTTCTCACAGCGGATGATCCTCGCTTTCCGCCATTGTTACGTTCTATACCTGATTTTCCCGGGGCGCTATTTGTGCGAGGCCGCGTTGACGTGCTTAATAGCATGCAGCTTGCGGTTGTGGGCAGCCGTGCGCCCTCGTGGTATGGCGAGCGGTGGGGGAAAATGCTGAGTGAACAGCTATCCCAATGTGGCTTTACGATCACCAGTGGCCTGGCTTGCGGCATCGATGGTGTGGCACATCATGCGGCGTTGTCAGCAAAAGGGCGAAGTGTCGCCGTGCTTGGCAATGGTCTTTTTAGTCTCTATCCGCGTCGTCATCACATTCTGGCTGAGCAACTTATCGCTTCAGAGGGGGCGATAGTATCTGAGTTTTCACTTTCGACATCGCCCAGACCGGGTAACTTTCCACGGCGTAACCGGATCATCAGTGGGTTAAGCCAGGGCGTGCTGGTGGTCGAAGCTGCGATTCGGAGTGGATCGCTGGTTACCGCAAGGTGCGCACTGGAGCAGGGGCGTGAAGTTTTTGCGCTACCCGGCCCGTTGGGGAACCCTGGCTGCGAAGGCCCTCACTGGCTGATAAAACAGGGGGCGACGCTGGTGACCTGTAAAGAGGATATCCTGGAAAATTTGCAATATGGATTGCATTGGTTGCAGGATGATCTCCAAAAGCGACATATTTCATCGGATCAGGAGGCAGTAGCATTGCCATTTCCCAAGCTCCTGGCTAACGTAGGAGATGAGGTAACACCTGTTGACGTTGTCGCTGAACGTGCCGGCCAACCTGTGCCAGTAACGGTAGCACAGCTACTCGAACTGGAGTTAGCAGGGTGGATCGCAGCTGTACCCGGCGGCTATGTCCGATTAAGGAGGGCATGCCATGTTCGACGTACTGATGTATTTGTTTGAGACTTACATCCACAACGAAGCAGAAATGCAGGTGGATCAGGACAAATTAACACGGGATCTGACCGACGCAGGTTTTGAGCGGGAAGATATTTATAATGCGTTGATGTGGCTGGATAAGTTGGCTGATTATCAGGACGGCCTCGCCGAACCGATGCAGCTTGCTTCTGACCCATTGTCTGTGCGCATCTATACAGCTGAAGAGTGTGAAAGGCTGGATGCCAGCTGCCGGGGATTCATTTTATTCCTCGAGCAGATTCAGGTGCTAAACCTCGAAACGAGAGAGATGGTGATAGAGCGCGTCATGGCGCTGGATACTGCTGAATTTGAACTGGAAGATCTCAAATGGGTGATCCTGATGGTTCTATTCAACATCCCAGGCTGTGAAAATGCCTATCAGCAAATGGAAGAATTACTCTTTGAAGTGAATGAAGGTATGCTGCATTAATTCTATGTGCAGCAACAAGAGTTGTTATGGCCAAATCAGCACTCTTCACGGTGCATAAAAACGAGCCCTGCCCACAGTGTGGGGCTGAACTTGTTATTCGGTCCGGGAAACACGGTCCGTTTCTTGGTTGTTCACACTATCCGGAATGTGATTATGTCCGTCCCCTGAAAAGCCAGGCGGACGGACATATCGTCAAAATTCTGGAGGGACAGCTTTGTCCACTCTGTGGCGGCGAACTGGCGCTGCGGCAGGGGCGGTTCGGGATGTTTATCGGATGCAGCCGCTATCCGGAATGTGAACATACGGAACAAATTGATAAACCAGATGAAACGGCAATTGCCTGCCCTCAGTGCCAGCGTGGTCAATTGGTGCAGCGCCGCTCTCGTTATGGCAAGACCTTCCATTCGTGCGATCGCTATCCTGAATGCCAGTTCGTTATCAATTTCAAACCAGTAGCGGGCGTCTGCCCTCATTGCGATTATCCGTTACTTATAGAAAAGAAAACCGCGCAAGGCTTGAAACGCTTTTGCGCCAATAAACAATGTGGAAAGCCGGTTTCGGCGGATCAAATCAGTGAATAATAACCTGCCATCAGGCTCCATCGCGCAGGCGGTGGACATACTGAAAAAAGAAGAAGTCATCGCCTATCCAACAGAAGCCGTTTTCGGGGTCGGGTGCGATCCTGACAGCGAAGTCGCCGTTAACCGTCTGCTGGCGCTAAAACAGCGGCCAGTCGAAAAAGGATTGATTTTGATCGCTGCGAACTACGAGCAGCTTAAGCCTTATATTGATGATTCCATGCTGACACCTGCACAGCGGGAAACCATTTTCTCTGCGTGGCCTGGTCCCGTGACGTTTGTTTTCCCTGCACAACCGACAACGCCGCGCTGGCTAACCGGGCGTTTCGATTCACTCGCGGTACGCGTTACCGACCATCCCTTGGTGGTGGAGTTATGCCAGGCATTTGGTAAACCCCTGGTTTCAACCAGCGCCAACCTGACCGGGCTTCCCCCTTGTCGGACAACAGAAGAAGTTCTGGCGCAGTTCGGGAATGATTTCCCTGTAGCCGTGGGTGAAACTGGGGGTCGTCTTAACCCGTCAGAAATTCGCGATGCCTTGACCGGCGAACGTTTTCGCCAGGGATAATGTTATGGAAACCTATGCTGTTTTTGGTAACCCGATCGCGCACAGCAAGTCGCCTCTGATCCATCAGCTGTTTGCAGAGCAATTGCAGATAGATCACCCGTATGGTCGGGTTCTTGCGCCTGTTGATGCATTTATACCGACGCTGAATAGCTTTTTTGATGCGGGTGGTAAAGGTGCGAACGTCACGGTGCCTTTTAAAGAAGAGGCTTTCGGGCGCGCGGATGAGCTGACCGAGCGTGCCTCGCTCGCTGGTGCCGTCAATACTCTTAAGCGGCTCGAAGATGGTCGCCTTCTGGGCGATAACACCGATGGCATAGGTTTACTCAGCGATCTGGAGCGATTGTCGTTTATTAAACCAGGCTTTCGGATCCTGCTGATCGGCGCGGGTGGCGCGTCGCGCGGCGTATTGCTTCCTCTTCTTTCGCTGGATTGTGCGGTGACAATCACCAACCGTACCTTCTCCAGAGCAGAA
The DNA here is from genome assembly GCF_049237905.1 of Enterobacter cloacae complex sp. SHL018. NCBI lineage: Bacteria > Pseudomonadati > Pseudomonadota > Gammaproteobacteria > Enterobacterales > Enterobacteriaceae > Enterobacter > Enterobacter cloacae complex sp. SHL018. Next base: position 1,476 of record NZ_JBMKJE010000006.1, on the reverse strand, counting down.
GAGCTGGCGGCGTTGTTCGCACACACAGGCAGCGTAACTGCGGTAGCACTTGACGATCTCGCGGGTCACGAATTTGATCTTGTAATTAATGCCACCTCAAGCGGTATTAATGGAGAGATCCCGGCGATTCCTGCATCCCTGGTTCATTCCCACATCTACGCCTATGACATGTTTTATCAAAAAGGGAAAACGCCATTTCTGACCTGGTGTGAACAACAGGGGGCAAAACACGTGGCTGATGGTCTGGGCATGCTGGTGGGGCAGGCGGCTCATGCGGTGCTACTCTGGCATGGCGTGTTACCTGCTGTAGAACCGGTGATCGAAAAGCTGAAACAGGAACTGATGGCATGAATCAGGCGATTCATTTTCCCGACAGAGAAATCTGGGATGAAAATAAGCAAGCGGTTTGTTTCCCGGTGCTGGTGCATGGAATGCAGCTCACCTGTGCGATTAAAGGGGAGACGTTGCATCAGCGCTTTGGTGGTTCAGATCCGTTAGCGGTCTTTTGCGAAAATCGCTGGGATCTGGAAGAGGAAGCCAGCGATTTGATCCGCGATCAGCAGGAAGACGATCAGGGTTGGGTCTGGTTATCCTGATCCAGATAGTCATTCTTCCATTTAACGTAATTGTTCGCTGAGTATTTCAATCCTTCGATCTCCGCCTCTTTTAGGGGGCGGATCTGTTTAACCGGACTGCCTAAATAGAGATAGCCACTTTCCAGACGTTTGTTTTGCGGAACAAGGCTTCCTGCGCCAATCATTACGTCATCTTCTACTATGACGCCATCCAGCAAAATCGATCCCATCCCAACGAGAACCCTGTTACCGATTGTGCAGCCGTGGAGCATCACTTTATGACCGACGGTGACATCTTCCCCAATGATGAGCGGATTGCCCTCAGGGTTATAAGATGACTTATGAGTCACATGCAGCACGCTGCCGTCCTGAATATTGGTGCGTGCACCGATTGCAACGTAGTTAACATCGCCCCGGATCGCGACGAGTGGCCAGATGCTGACATCATCGGCCATGCGAACATCACCAATGACCACGCTGCTGGCATCGATCATCACGCGATCGCCTTTTTGGGGGAACAGATCTTTATAAGGACGTAATACTGCAAACATATCTACCTCGATACAGATGAGTGCTATTAAAGAAGACTTTGATCGTATTCCTGGATCGAGGCAAGGCAAAATGCGTCAATTTTTAAGCGGATCGGGTGGGTTTTCAGCGAAAAGCACGGAAAATCATCAGTTGGAAAAAAAGATCTAAAAAATACTTGTGCTAAAAACTGGGATCCCTATAATGCGCCTCCATCGACACGGCGGATGTGAATCACTTCACAGATAACCCGGTCGGTTGAAGAGAAAAATCCTGAAATAACGGGTTGACTCTGAAAGAGGAAAGCGTAATATACGCCACCTCGCGACAGAGCGCTGAAGCGCGTCGCAACTGCTCTTTAACAATTTATCAG
>NZ_JBMKJE010000005.1:0-350681 GCF_049237905.1 Enterobacter cloacae complex sp. SHL018 | reverse complement strand
TTTCAGAGTCAACCCGTTATTTCAGGATTTTTTCTCTTCAACCGACCGGGTTGTCTGTGAAGTGATTCACATCCGCCGTGTCGATGGAGGCGCATTATAGGGAGTTCTCCGCAGGCCGCAACCGCTAAATGACAGAAAAATGACTGACTGCTGCATTCCCCAGCAAAACCCCGCCTTATACCCTTTTACACACAGAGTTATCCACAGCACTGCGAAAAAGTGAAAATATGCGAGCGTTGCGCAAACGTTTTCGTTAAAATGCTCGCGCTTAACAAGGAGGCCTCGTCAGGTGTGTTAGATGAGTTTTTCGCTGGAAAATTCATCTAACGCTCTCTGTAATCGTGAAATCCAGGGGATTTACCATGCAACAACGTCGTCCAGTCCGCCGCGCTCTGCTCAGTGTTTCTGATAAAGCCGGTATCGTCGAATTCGCTCAGGCACTTTCCGCACGCGGTGTGGAGCTGCTTTCTACAGGTGGCACCGCGCGCCTGTTAGCAGAGAAAGGTCTGCCGGTAACCGAAGTGTCCGATTACACCGGTTTCCCGGAAATGATGGATGGACGCGTCAAAACCCTGCATCCGAAAGTGCACGGCGGTATTCTGGGCCGTCGCGGTCAGGACGACAGCATTATGGAGCAGCACAATATTGCCCCCATCGACATGGTGGTCGTTAACCTCTACCCGTTCGCCCAGACCGTTGCCCGCGAAGGCTGTTCTCTGGAAGACGCTGTTGAGAATATCGACATCGGCGGCCCGACCATGGTGCGCTCCGCAGCCAAGAACCATAAAGATGTGGCCATCGTGGTAAAGAGTAGTGACTACAACGCCATTATTAATGAGATGGATGCCAACGAAGGGTCCCTGACGCTTGAAACGCGTTTCGATCTCGCCATCAAAGCCTTCGAGCATACCGCCGCCTACGACAGCATGATCGCCAACTACTTCGGTAGCCTGGTACCTGCCTACCACGGTGAAAGCAAAGATCCTTCTGGCCGCTTCCCGCGCACCCTGAATCTGAACTTCATTAAGAAGCAGGATATGCGTTACGGCGAGAACAGCCACCAGCAGGCTGCCTTCTATATAGAAGAAGAGGTAAAAGAAGCCTCTGTAGCGACTGCCCAGCAGGTACAGGGCAAAGCCCTCTCCTATAACAACATTGCCGATACCGACGCCGCGCTGGAATGCGTGAAAGAGTTCAGCGAGCCAGCCTGCGTTATCGTCAAGCACGCCAACCCATGCGGCGTTGCGGTAAGTGCGTCTATTCTGGAAGCTTACGATCGCGCCTACAAAACCGACCCGACCTCCGCGTTCGGCGGCATTATCGCCTTCAACCGCGAGCTGGATGCGGAAACCGCGCAGGCCATCATCTCCCGTCAGTTTGTCGAAGTGATCATCGCGCCATCAGCATCCGAAGAGGCGCTGAAAATCACCGCGGCGAAACAGAACGTGCGCGTACTGGTTTGCGGCCAGTGGGCAGAACGCGTCCCGGGCCTGGACTTCAAGCGCGTGAACGGCGGGCTGCTGGTTCAGGACCGCGATCTGGGTATGGTGGGCGAAGCCGATCTGCGTGTCGTCACCAAACGTCAGCCAACCGAGCAGGAACTGCGTGACGCGCTGTTCTGCTGGAAAGTGGCGAAGTTTGTGAAATCCAACGCCATCGTCTACGCCAAAGAGAACATGACCATCGGAATAGGCGCAGGCCAGATGAGCCGCGTTTACTCTGCGAAAATCGCGGGTATTAAAGCAGGTGACGAAGGTCTGGAAGTCAAAGGTTCCGCCATGGCTTCTGACGCCTTCTTCCCGTTCCGTGACGGTATCGACGCGGCCGCTGCTGTGGGCATCACCTGTGTGATCCAGCCTGGCGGTTCAATCCGTGATGACGAAGTGATTGCCGCTGCCGACGAGCATGGCATCGCAATGATCTTCACCGACATGCGCCACTTCCGCCATTAATTCCCGGAGCAGAAAATGAAAGTATTAGTGATTGGTAACGGCGGGCGCGAGCACGCCCTGGCGTGGAAAGCAGCGCAGTCTCCGCAGGTTGAAACCGTCTTTGTGGCACCGGGTAACGCCGGGACCGCGCTGGAGCCCGCACTACAGAACGTCGCCATCGGTGTAACCGACATCCCGGCGCTGCTGAGCTTTGCCCAAAACGAGAATATCGATCTGACGATTGTTGGCCCGGAAGCACCGCTGGTGATCGGCGTTGTAGATGCCTTCCGCGCCGCGGGCCTGAAAATTTTCGGCCCAACGGAAGGGGCTGCGCAGCTGGAAGGCTCAAAAGCCTTCACCAAAGATTTTCTCGCGCGTCATAACATCCCGACGGCGGAATATCAGAACTTCACCGAGGTAGAGCCTGCTCTGGCTTACCTGCGTGAAAAAGGCGCGCCGATTGTGATCAAAGCCGACGGCCTGGCTGCCGGGAAAGGCGTTATCGTGGCGATGACCCTCGAAGAAGCGGAAGCCGCCGTGCAGGATATGCTGGCGGGTAACGCCTTTGGCGACGCGGGCCACCGCATCGTGATTGAAGAGTTCCTCGACGGCGAAGAAGCGAGCTTTATCGTGATGGTTGACGGCGAGCACGTTCTGCCGATGGCGACCAGCCAGGATCACAAGCGCGTAGGCAATGCCGACACGGGGCCAAACACCGGCGGGATGGGGGCTTACTCCCCTGCTCCGGTGGTCACTGACGAAGTACACCAGCGCACCATGGACCGCATCATCTGGCCAACCGTGAAGGGGATGGCTGCGGAAGGCAATACCTACACCGGTTTCCTTTACGCAGGCCTGATGATCGACAAGCAGGGTAACCCGAAGGTGATTGAATTCAACTGCCGCTTCGGCGATCCGGAAACCCAGCCGATCATGCTGCGCATGAAGTCCGATCTGGTTGATCTGTGTCTGGCGGCGTGCGAAGGCAAGCTGGACGAGAAAACTTCCGAGTGGGACGAGCGTGCCTCTTTAGGTGTGGTGATTGCTGCGGGTGGCTATCCGGGTAGCTACAACACCGGAGATGAGATCCACGGCCTGCCGCTGGAAGAGATTGACGGTGCGAAGGTATTCCACGCCGGTACCAAGCTCTCTGACGACGACCGCGTGCTCACCAACGGCGGTCGCGTGTTGTGTGCGACCGCGCTGGGCCAGACCGTGGCAGAGGCGCAGAAGCGCGCCTATGCGCTGATGGCGGATATTCACTGGAATGGCAGCTTCAGCCGCCAGGATATCGGCTATCGTGCCATTGCGCGGGAGCAGGGAGAGTAATTTCACACCCTCACCCTAACCCTCTCCCACAGGGAGAGGGGATTTACGTCAGAAACTCTTCTCTGTCGGCTGCCAGGTGCAGAAATCTTCATTCGCCACCAGCAACAGCTGAGAGCCTTCCGGCGCTTCCAGCCATGCCACACTCACCTCCACAGATGAATGCCGCTGACGACGCTGAATGTGTTCGGTTGCCCAGGATTCAAGCTCAGGCTTCACCGTCTGCCCTTCGCAGGTGGTCACCGTGCCGTCGGCATGCCAGCGCCCCTGGCGCAGCACCACGCGGCCCTGACGCAGCGCATCGCTGGTCTGGCGGAGTTGTTCAGCACGGTAGCGGTAGAGAGCGACCTGATCGCTGGAAAGCTGCTGTTTCAGTCCACTGACCTCATGCTGCATAAAGCTCAGCTCGCCGTGGTCGTCGAAACGCACCTTCACGTGTTCGGGAGTCTTACTGTAGATATTCAGTTCAATGAGCGACAGCGCATCGCCCTGCCAGCGGTATTCTGCGGTCGAGGTGTTGCCGTTATGCCACGGGCTGAATGCGGTGAGCATATGGACTTCATCGCTGGAATCTTTGCGCCAGATCCTGACCGCACCCTGGTTGTCAGCATAGCCGCTGGCGGTAAACGGGGGGAGTGAGGAATCATGGCTACAGGCAGACAGCAACAGTACGCCTGCCAGCGCGAGCGTTCCACGCCAGAATGACAAAAGGGGCGTTGCCGCCCCTTCGTTAAAACTGTTCACTGCCACGCGTCTTACTTAACTGCGTCTTTCAGTGCTTTACCAGAAACAAATGCCGGCACGTTAGCTGCGGCGATTTTGATTTCTTTACCGGTCTGCGGGTTGCGGCCAGTACGCTCAGCGCGGTGGTTCACTTTGAAGGTACCGAAACCAACCAGTTGTACAGCATCGCCTTCTTTCAGAGACTCAGTAATAGCAGCCAGGGTAGATTCCAGAGCAGCTTTAGCCTGCACTTTAGACAGATCAGCCTTGTCCGCAATTACATCAATCAGTTGAGTCTTGTTCATAAGTTATCCTTTCAATGTGTTTATCGCTTGCTAAGCATCGAGTGCGACGAAAATGCCAAAAAAGCACTCTCCTGCATACACGCACCGATAGCCACTTTTTTTCGCCCCCCAAATGTAGACCAGACGGGGGGCGAAAGGGAAGAGTCGAGGAGTGACAAAACAGGCGTTAAATCACGTTTTGTTGTCTCATTGGTTAAAAATTATACCAATATTGCTCTCACCGGCCTCGCGAAGGTCCGCGCGAAGCCCTTTGATCAGCTCAATATCACGTTCTTCACACTCCGCCAGCAGACGGAAAATTTCCCACTGAATATCCCATTCCTGTTCAACCGCCGGGTTAGCACGCAGCTCCTCGTCGGTCATTTCACGGCCTTCCTGGGTCATTTCCAGCATCGCAACGGTGGTAATGGATGCCTTACTGACTTCAATGGCGTGTTCCAGGGTTTCACCGCTCAGACGGGAGTGGATCAGCTCGCTCAACGCCACACAGGCATCAATGGCCGGGTAGACGCCATACAGGTCGAAATCATCCGCAGCCGGAATAGCCTCTTCCAGCTTTTCGAGCTGAGAGTCAAAATTTACCTTCGCATCTTTGACCGTCAGCGTCTCCCAGATTAAATCCAGGATACGACGATAAATCTGGCCTTCGCCAAACGCCGTCTGCTTGCAGAACGCGGCATAGTTGGGATACATGCGCTCGCACAGGCAAGCCATAAACGTCACGTGCTGCCAGCTTTCCAGCTTCTCAAGGCGCAGATGAATCGGGTTTTGTAACATGATGATGTCTCGAATCGAAAATTAGCCGCAGTTTACCTGAATCACGGCTGAATTTCCTGCCAACGAATGAATGCCGGACGTGAAGAGGCCACGGCGTCAGCCCAGCGGGTTGGCTCCGGTAAACGGTAGCCCTTCATACAGCGTTGCACCCACGCCAGTGCGCTATCCATGCTGACCCGATGCCCGGTGGCGATAAACAACGGGTTGCAGCGCGCTTTACTGCGCCAGACCCACGCCAGCTGCTCGCCTTTATGGATAAGCGGCGCCAGCGCGCCCGGTTCGGCAGAGAGCGGCTCAAACGCGCCGCACAGGCGTTTTTTCGCCACGCCGATGGTCGGCACGTCCACCAGCAGACCAAAGTGGCTGGCGACGCCTAAGCGACGCGGATGGGAGATACCATGCCCATCAACAAACAGCAGATCGGGTTTTCGCGAGAGTTGCTCCCACGCGGCCAGCAGCGCGGGATATTCGCGGAAGGAGAGAAAGCCGGGGATATAGGGCATGGTAGTGGCGATACGCGCCACCTTGTACTCCACCAGCTCTAGCGAAGGGTATTTCAGCACCACCATCGCCGCTCGCGTCACTTCACCGCCCTGCTCAAATCCGACGTCCGCCCCGCCAATGTACCGCGGAGGGTCCGTATCCAGACGATCCTCGCGGATCACTGATGAAGCCAGTTCGATTTGCTGAGCGCGTAGCGACGCGAGATCCATAACCACTCCTTACTTATGATACTGGGCAGAAAGCCGATGCACCGCCTCCACAAATACGCCAGCGTGTTCTGGCGGTACATCCTGATGAATACCGTGACCGAGGTTGAAGACGTGGCCTTCGCCCTGGCCGAAACCAGACAGTATAGTCGACACTTCTTCTTCGATACGGGCAGGCTGCGCATAGAGCATGGACGGATCCATGTTGCCCTGGAGCGCCACTTTGTCCCCCACGCGACGGCGCGCATCGGCAATATCGGTGGTCCAGTCGAGGCCCAGCGCGTCGCAGCCGGTGGCCGCCATCGCTTCCAGCCACTGACCGCCGCCTTTGGTAAACAGCGTCACCGGCACGCGACGGCCTTCGTTTTCACGCAGCAGGCCATCGACAATTTTGTGCATGTAGTACAGGGAGAACTGCTGATAATCACGTCCGGTCAGCACGCCGCCCCAGGTGTCGAAAATCATCACCGACTGCGCGCCCGCTTTAATCTGCGCGTTGAGATAGAGCGTGACGCTCTTCGCCAGCTTGTCGAGCAGGGCATGCAGGGCCAGCGGCTCGGCGTACATCATCTTTTTGATGACGGTAAAGGCTTTGCTGCTGCCGCCTTCCACCATGTAGGTGGCCAGCGTCCACGGACTACCGGAGAAGCCAATCAGCGGCACGTCGCCTTTCAGTTCGCGGCGAATGGTGCGCACGGCGTTCATCACATAGCCCAGCTCGCCTTCAGGATCGGGGATCGGCAGCTTATCAACGTCGGCTTTGCTTTTGATCGGAGAGGTAAAACGCGGGCCTTCTCCGGTTTCGAAATAGAGCCCAAGGCCCATCGCATCCGGAATGGTGAGAATGTCCGAAAAAAGAATGGCGGCATCGAGCGGGAAGCGGCGCAGCGGCTGGAGCGTCACTTCACAGGCCAGCTCGGCGTTTTTGCACAGCGACATAAAATCGCCTGCCTGCGCGCGCGTGGCTTTGTACTCTGGCAGATAGCGTCCCGCCTGGCGCATCATCCACACCGGGGTGACATCAACGGGCTGGCGCAGCAGCGCACGCAGATAACGATCGTTCTTCAGTTCGGTCATTTTGCAGTTCCTTATTGCGTCAGTCCGTCAGTGTAACACTACTCATACTCGGCCCGACACATTGCCACGGTATCTTCTATCAGGCGACGCGCCACCGTTCCCGGTGGGGGCAGCAGCGGTAAATCGTCGTAGCGATACCAGTTCGCCTCCAGCAGCTCTTTCTGATCGATAACAATCTCGCCGCTGTCGTATTCCGCCATAAACGCGGTCATCAGGGACATCGGGAACGGCCACGGCTGCGATGTCACATAGCGCAGGTTTTTCACCTTAATGCCGCTCTCCTCCATCACCTCGCGCGCCACCGCCTGTTCCAGCGTTTCGCCGACTTCCACGAACCCGGCGAGGACGGTGTGAATGCCGTTGCGATGGCGGGTATGCTGCGCCAGCAGGATGGAATCATCACGGCGGATGGCGACAATGATGCACGGTGCGATTTGCGGGTAATAGCGTTCACGGCAGTGGCCGCAAAGCATTGCCCACTCGGTTTTGCTCGGGTGCATGGTGTGGCCGCAGTAGCCGCAGTATTTGTGCGAGCGGTAAAACTCCGCCAGCTGCACGCCGCGCCCCGCCAGCTGGAACAGGCCGACATCCCGATCCAACACCTGACGAACGGATCCCATATCCTGACGACGAGCCTGTTGGATCAACCATACCGGATCGCCCTGCCACTCGCCGATCCGCAGCGCCGGTTGGCCGACGAGATCGAAGATGTCTGCCGCACCGTAGGGTATCTCCCCACCGGGCAGCCATAATTTTTGTTCGTGACTGACGATCCACCAACCCAGATCTGATTTTTCAATAATACGATCCATATCTATTGCACTACCTTCGCTTCACTGACATGTTGTTAGCATTATGGTTACATTTTGGATAAGCAGATCCCATTCTAAACCTTATGGAGTCGACCATGTTAAACCAGCTGGAAAGCCTGACTGAGCGCGTTGGAGGAAGTAACACCCTGGTGGATCGCTGGCTACATGTGCGCAAGCATCTACTCGTGGCGTATTACAATCTGGTTGGTCTTAAGCCTGGCAAAGAATCCTTTATGCGGCTGAATGAAAAAGCGCTGGACGACTTCTGTCAGAGCCTGGTCGACTACCTTTCCGACGGCCATTTCAACCTTTATGAACGCATTATCCGCGAAATGGAAGGGACAACGCCGTATTTAGCGGCCAGCAAACTCTGTCCGCTGCTGGAAGCCAACACCCAGCAGATCATGGACTACTACGATTCCACGCTAGAGAACGCTATCGATCACGATAACTATCTTGAGTTTCAGCAGGCGCTTTCCGACCTTGGCGAAGCGCTGGAAGAGCGATTCACGCTGGAAGACAAGCTCATCGCCCTCGTGCTGGACAACAACCTGAATATCAGCACCAGCGATAACGTTGCGCGCCCTGCTTGAGTTCTTAATCGTTAACGAGTAATTTACAACCATTCGCCCCTCTCACGAGGGGGATTTTTCTTGTCGGAGTGCCCAGTGTGAAAGCACGGGCTGAGACCGTTAATTCGGGATCCGCGGAACCTGATCAGGTTAATACCTGCGAAGGGAACAAGAGTCACACTGCTGTTGTATCGCCCCCCGGCGATCTTCTCTTGCTTCATCCGTCGTCTGACAAGCCATGTCCTTCACATCTGGAATGAGCTATGTCTACTGCAAAACTGACCCGCCGCGAACAGCGCGAACACGCACAACGCTTCATCGACACCCTGGAAGGCACCGCTTTCCCGAACTCGAAACGCATCTACATTTCCGGCTCACAGGCTGATATCCGCGTCCCGATGCGCGAAATCCAGCTCAGCCCGACGCTTATCGGCGGCAGCAAAGAGAACCCGCAGTTTGAAGACAACGAAGCCGTGCCGGTATACGACACCTCCGGCCCGTACGGCGATCCTTCTGTTGCTATCAACGTACAGCAGGGTCTGGCAAAACTGCGCCAGCCGTGGATTGACGCCCGTAACGACTGCGAAGAGCTGAGCGTGCGCAGCTCGGCGTACACCAACGCGCGCCTGGCCGACGACGGTCTGGACGCGCTGCGCTTTACCGGCCTTCTGACGCCAAAACGCGCTAAAGCGGGCAAATGCGTCACCCAGCTGCACTACGCGCGCCAGGGTATCGTCACGCCGGAGATGGAGTTCATCGCCATCCGCGAAAACATGGGCCGCGAGCGCATCCGCAGCGAAGTGCTGCGCCACCAGCATCCTGGTGAAGGGTTTGGCGCTCGCCTGCCGGAAAACATCACGCCGGAATTTGTGCGTGACGAAGTGGCCGCCGGGCGCGCCATTATCCCCGCCAATATCAACCATCCGGAATCCGAGCCGATGATTATCGGCCGCAACTTCCTGGTGAAGGTCAACGCCAACATCGGCAACTCAGCGGTGACGTCATCCATCGAAGAAGAGGTGGAAAAGCTGGTCTGGTCGACGCGCTGGGGCGCGGACACGGTGATGGACCTTTCCACTGGCCGCTATATTCATGAGACCCGCGAGTGGATCCTGCGTAACAGCCCGGTGCCGATTGGCACCGTCCCGATTTATCAGGCGCTGGAGAAGGTCAACGGCATCGCCGAAAACCTCACCTGGGAAGCGTTCCGCGACACGCTGCTGGAGCAGGCCGAGCAGGGCGTGGACTACTTCACCATCCACGCGGGCGTGCTGCTGCGCTACGTGCCGATGACGGCGAAACGTCTGACCGGTATCGTCTCACGCGGCGGTTCGATTATGGCGAAATGGTGCCTTTCCCATCATCAGGAAAACTTCCTCTACGAACACTTCCGCGAAATCTGCGAAATTTGCGCCGCGTACGACGTCTCCCTGTCGCTGGGCGACGGCCTGCGTCCTGGCTCCATCCGCGATGCTAACGACGAGGCGCAGTTTGCCGAGCTGCACACGCTGGGCGAGCTGACCAAAATCGCCTGGGAGTACGATGTGCAGGTGATGATTGAAGGCCCGGGCCATGTGCCGATGCAGATGATCCGTCGCAACATGACCGAGGAGCTGGAGCACTGCCACGAAGCACCGTTCTACACCCTGGGGCCGTTGACCACCGATATTGCGCCGGGCTACGACCACTTCACGTCAGGCATTGGCGCGGCGATGATCGGCTGGTTCGGCTGCGCCATGCTCTGCTACGTGACGCCGAAAGAGCACCTCGGGCTGCCAAACAAAGAGGACGTGAAGCAGGGGCTGATCACCTACAAGATTGCCGCCCACGCGGCGGATCTGGCGAAAGGCCATCCGGGCGCGCAAATCCGCGACAACGCCATGTCCAAAGCGCGCTTTGAATTCCGCTGGGAAGACCAGTTTAACCTGGCCCTCGATCCGTTCACCGCCCGCGCCTATCACGACGAAACCCTGCCGCAGGAATCGGGCAAAGTGGCGCACTTCTGCTCCATGTGCGGACCTAAATTCTGCTCGATGAAAATCAGCCAGGAAGTACGTGATTATGCCGCCGCGCAGACCATTGAAGTCGGCATGGCGGACATGTCGGAAACCTTCCGCGCGAAAGGCGGCGAAATCTACCTCAAAAAAGAGGAGGCATAATGTACCAGCCTGATTTCCCCCCTGTCCCCTTCCGCTTAGGGCTTTACCCGGTGGTGGACAGCGTGGCGTGGATCGCCCGCCTGCTGGAAGCTGGCGTTCGCACCCTCCAGCTACGCATCAAGGATAAACGCGATGAAGAGGTGGAGGCCGACGTGGTCGCCGCTATCGCGCTGGGACGTCGCTACCACGCCCGCCTGTTTATCAACGACTACTGGCGGCTGGCGGTTAAACACCAGGCGTACGGCGTGCATCTGGGACAGGAAGATCTGGAAACGACCGATCTCAACGCGATCCGTGACGCCGGTCTGCGGCTGGGCGTCTCCACCCACGACGATATGGAGATCGACGTGGCGCTGGCGGCCCGCCCCTCTTATATCGCGCTCGGGCACGTTTTCCCGACGCAAACCAAACAGATGCCGTCCGCTCCACAGGGTTTGACGCAGCTGGCGGCCCACGTTAAGCGCCTTGCCGATTACCCCACCGTCGCCATCGGCGGGATCAGCCTTGAACGTGCGCCCGCGGTGCTGGAGACCGGCGTCGGCAGTATCGCCGTCGTCAGCGCTATCACCCAGGCGGCAGACTGGCAGGCCGCCACCGCGCAGCTTTTACAACTGGCAGGAGCAGGTGATGAAAGATCGTGATTTTATGCGTTACAGCCGCCAGATCCTGCTGGAGGATATCGCCATCGAGGGGCAGCAAAAGCTGCTCGCCAGCCGGGTACTGATTGTCGGTCTGGGCGGATTAGGCACCCCCGCCGCGCTGTATCTGGCCGGCGCGGGCGTGGGCACGCTGGTGCTGGCCGATGACGACGAGGTACATCTCAGCAATCTGCAACGGCAAATTCTCTTTACGACAGAAGATATCAACCAGCCTAAAGCGCACGTTACGCGCCAGCGGCTGAACCAGCTTAACCCCGATATCGAACTGGTCGCACTCCAGACGCGGCTGAGCGGGGAAGATCTGCAACGCGAAGTGGCCCTTGCCGACGTGGTGCTGGACTGTACGGACAATATGGCGACACGTCAGGCCATCAACGCGGCCTGTGTTGCGCAGAACACGCCGCTGATCACCGCCAGCGCGGTCGGTTTCGGTGGGCAAATAATGGTGCTTACGCCGCCGTGGGCACAGGGCTGCTACCGCTGCCTGTGGCCGGACGAGGCTGAACCGGAGCGTAACTGCCGCACGGCAGGCATTCTGGGCCCGGTGGTGGGCGTGATGGGTACTCTTCAGGCGCTGGAGGCCATCAAGTTGCTCAGCGGCATGGAGACAGAACGCAACACGCTGCGGCTGTTCGACGCCCGCTCCAGCGGCTGGCGTCATCTGGCGTTAAACCGTGCCAGCCACTGCCCGGTATGCGGAGGCCGCAATGCGCATTCTGTTTAACGATGAGCCGATGACGTGCGACGACGATCTCACCGTTGCCGCCCTGCTCGACATGCTGCGCCAGCTGAAGCCGGGAACGGCGCTGGCGCTCAATCAACAGATCCTGCCGCGCGAGCGGTGGGAACATCAGCAGGTCAATGAGGGCGACCAGATCCTGCTGTTTCAGGTTATCGCAGGGGGCTGAGATGTTACGTATTGCCGACAAAGTCTTTGATTCACATCTGTTTACCGGAACCGGAAAATTCGCCTCCCCGCAACTGATGGTGGATGCCATTCGTGAAAGCGGCAGCCAGCTGGTGACGCTGGCGATGAAGCGCGTGGATTTGCGTCAGCACAACGATGCCATACTTGCGCCGTTACTGGAGGCAGGCGTGACGCTCTTACCGAATACCTCCGGTGCAAAAACGGCCGAGGAAGCAATTTTCGCTGCGCAACTGGCGCGGGAAGCGCTCGGCACCCGCTGGCTGAAGCTGGAAATTCACCCGGACGCCCGCTGGCTGTTGCCCGATCCGATCGAAACCCTGAAAGCGGCAGAGAAGCTGGTGCAGCAGGGATTCACCGTTCTGCCCTACTGTGGTGCCGACCCCGTGCTCTGTAAGCGTCTGGAAGAGGTCGGCTGCGCGGCCGTAATGCCGCTGGGCGCCCCCATTGGCTCCAACCAGGGGCTGGAGACCCGCGCGATGCTGGAAATCATTATTGAGCAGGCGACCGTGCCCGTGGTGGTGGATGCGGGCATCGGCGTACCCAGTCACGCCGCGCAGGCGCTGGAGATAGGGGCCGATGCGGTGCTGGTCAATACCGCGATTGCGGTGGCCGACGACCCGGTGATGATGGCGCGTGCGTTCCGCCTTGCCGTGGAGTCCGGTCTGCTGGCTCGGCAGTCCGGCCCCGGCTCGCGCAGTGTTCAGGCGCAGGCCACCAGCCCGCTGACCGATTTTCTGGAGGCGCTCTGATGGCTACCTTTACCGATCGCTGGCGTCAGCTTAACTGGGACGATATTGCCTTACGCATCAACAGTAAAACCTCTGCGGACGTAGAGCGGGCATTAACAGCCAACCATTTGACGCGCGAGGATTTGATGGCCCTGCTTTCTCCGGCAGCCAGCGCGTACCTTGAACCGATGGCCCAGCGCGCGCAACGCCTCACCCGCCAGCGTTTTGGCAACACGGTGAGCTTTTACGTGCCGCTCTATCTTTCTAACCTGTGCGCCAATGACTGCACCTACTGTGGTTTCTCCATGAGCAACCGTATTAAGCGTAAAACGCTGGATGAGCATGAGATCGCCCGCGAGTGTGCGGCTATTCGTGAGATGGGTTTTGAACATCTCCTGCTGGTGACGGGTGAACATCAGGGCAAAGTGGGGATGGACTATTTTCGCCAGCATCTTCCGGCCATCCGCCGCGAATTTGCCTCGTTGCAAATGGAAGTGCAGCCTCTGTCGCAGGAGGAATATGCGGAGCTGAAAACCCTCGGGCTGGACGGCGTAATGGTTTATCAGGAAACCTACCATGAGGCGACCTATGCCCGGCATCACCTGAAAGGGAAGAAGCAGGATTTCATCTTCCGGCTGGAAACGCCGGACAGGCTGGGGCGCGCCGGTATCGATAAAATTGGGCTGGGCGCGCTTATCGGTCTGTCCGACAGCTGGCGGGTGGACTGCTATATGGTGGCGGAGCATCTGCTGTGGCTACAGCAGCAGTACTGGCAAAGCCGCTATTCCATCTCTTTCCCGCGACTGCGTCCCTGTACGGGAGGCGTTGAACCCGCCTCGCTGATGGATGAGCGCCAGCTGGTGCAAACCCTGTGTGCATTTCGCCTGTTCGCGCCGGAAGTGGAATTGTCGCTCTCCACGCGTGAATCCCCCGCGTTTCGCGACCGCGCGATCCCGCTGGCGATCAATAACGTCAGCGCCTTTTCCAAAACGCAGCCGGGCGGTTACGCGGACGATCACCCGGAACTGGAACAGTTTGCACCGCACGACGGCCGACGGCCCGAAGCGGTGGCGGAAGCCCTGACTGCGCAGGGGCTACAGCCGGTGTGGAAAGACTGGGATAGCTGGCTGGGAAGAGCCTCGCATTAGCGCTGAAACTGTCTGCAAAAATGCGAAAAGGTTACGAGGCGGCTCGTAAGATCATAACCGGGCGATTGAGGCGATCTGCCCGGTTTTCTTATGCTTAACCACGTCAGCAACGGACGCTGACCAGGGTGAAAATGCTTCTTCCTCGTTTCGCCCTGCCCTCCGCCTCTTAAACAAAATTCAATTGATACAATAAATACGTCGTTTCTTATCTACGCTTAAGATAAATCATCTCGTCGGTAATCGCCTTCTGTATAATTTACTACCAGCAACCGGACAGCGACTATGCTGAGGGTATCGACAGACGCAACGCGTCTACCATCTGGATTGATGTACAACTCATGGCACTCCACAGTAAAAAGCTCTCTTTTACCCGGCCAATTATGGTCAGCTTCGCGGGGATCCTGTTCAGTTTCGCGCTGATCGCCGTCCTGGTCATCCTTTCACAGAGAAAGGATTTTCTTGAGGATTATCATAAAATTAATGGTAATTTCACCCATAATCTGGCGGTGAACTATACCGAATCCATCCTGCGAGAAAATGACTATATTCTTGGTCGCGCTGCGATGTACTTCGCCCGTAACGACAGAGTAAATCAGACAATAAATATCGATCCGACACACGGTTTGCAGATGTTGATGCATTTGCAGAACCTGATGCCGACGGTGTCGTCTATCTCTCTGGCGGACACAGAAGGGCGCCATCTGCGCGCGCCGGAAGTGCTGCCAACGGAGAAAAGTAAGTCGTTCGACGCCAGAACCCGCCCATGGTTTGTCGGGCAAGCGGAAGCCAGCAACTTTCCTCACTACACCCGCCCCTATCTGGACTATTTCACCCAACATCCTACTGTCACCCTCTATAAGCCGGTCATTTCACCGGAAGGCCGTCTGAAGGGCACGCTCGCTTTCCATCTTGATTTAACGTCCATGGGGTATACCCTGCGCCAGATGGTGGCGCCTGTTCAGGGTGAGTTTTTTGTCGTGGAGCGTGACGGCGCCGTTGTGCTGCATCCGGACACGGGGGCGCTCTTTAAGCAGTACGTAAGCGAAGCGCTGATGGACAAAATGACCAGCGGCGAAGGCCATCTTTTCGACCCCAAAAGTAAAACCTGGTATTACTACTACTCTTTCACCAATCCGGACTGGTTTGTGATTTATCGGGTCTCCGATGCCACGCTTAACGTCATCACCCGGCATGAAACCACCGTCGTCGGCTGGGGATTTGCGCTGGCGGCAATCATCATCATTTTGTTCGGGCTTTACCTTCGTCATGCCTCGCGTTCTGTGCTGATGAACATTATCAACGCCATCAAAACCGGCGACGTCAACCAGGCACCACGC
Source organism: Enterobacter cloacae complex sp. SHL018 (assembly GCF_049237905.1). Classification (NCBI taxonomy): domain Bacteria; kingdom Pseudomonadati; phylum Pseudomonadota; class Gammaproteobacteria; order Enterobacterales; family Enterobacteriaceae; genus Enterobacter; species Enterobacter cloacae complex sp. SHL018. Next base: position 335,489 of record NZ_JBMKJE010000005.1, on the reverse strand, counting down.
CTTGAGGCGATGCTCAGCCATACCATTCGAACCAATAAAGAACGCGAGCTGGCCTATGTCCGTCAGGCCACCCATGATGCGCTGACAGGTTGCAAAAATCGCCGTGCGTTCGATAACGATGTGGATGAGCTGCTGACCGCTCATCAACCCTTCGTTCTGGCGCTGATCGACATCGATAACTTCAAATCCATTAACGACACCTGGGGCCACCTGAGCGGGGATATTGTGCTGCGCAACGTGGCGCGGGAAGGTATTCAGATCATGCAGCCGCACCACGTTTCCGTTTACCGCTACGGTGGAGAAGAGTTCGGCGTGATATTCCCGGCCGAGCTGATGAACTCCGCGCACGCGCTACTGGAAGCCTGGCGCACCGCCGTTGAAAAGCGGACCTGGCGGGAAGAGAATCTGCGAGTGACCTTCAGCGCCGGGATGGGGGAGTGGCACTTCGAACCGCTGGAACAATTTATCGGTAGCGTAGATGAAGCGCTGTATACCGCTAAACAACAGGGTAAAAACCGCATCGTAAGCACGGCCAGCCGATAATACCCTTCCTCAAATTCTGCCCGATCTGACGGGCAGAATGCTCTCCGCTGTAAAATTGTAACCGGTTTCAGGAAAATGCCGATTTCTTTGTGATGCCTGACACACAATCACGGTAAAGCGGTTGTTGAAGCGGTCTGCACGGGATAATTATCAATAAACACATGTAGATCGAGGCTGACTATGAAGAACATCGTTTTATGCTGTGCAGCGGGAATGTCAACCAGCATGCTGGTTCAACGTATGAAAGATGCCGCGCAGAAAAAAGGAGTCGAAGTAACCATTAAAGCCGTTCCGGTCGCGGAGTTTAAAGATAACATCGCGACGGCTGATATCGTATTACTGGGGCCACAGGTTAAATACGAACAGGCAAAACTCCAGGCGCAGGCCGATCCGCTCGGAAAAAAGGTTGCGGTCATCGACATGATGGATTACGGCATGATGAAAGGTGATGCCGTACTGGAAAAAGCGCTCAAACTTCTGGAGTCATAATGGAAGACTTAGAAACCACGATTATGGAACTGCTTGTCAACGCAGGCGCAGCGCGCAGCGCGGCCCTGACGGCGTTGCAGATGGCGCGAAAAGGCGACTTTGATGAAGCCGAGAAAGCGATGGAAGAATCGCGTGAATATGTGAAACATGCGCATACGATCCAGACGCAGCTTATCGGTCTTGATGAAGGGACCGGGAAACTTCCGGTTAACCTGATCACCGTTCACTCTCAGGATCACCTGATGAACGCGATGGTTATTCAGGATCTGGCGGGCGATATGATTGAGCTTTATCGACGTATCCCGTTAGTGAACTGAAGACATACAGATGTAAAAAAACCCGCCTCGGCGGGTTTTTTATTTACGGCATCAACGATTACTCGTTGTCGGAACCGCCCAGACCTGCGTTCAGCAGTTCTGCAAGGCTCGCGGATGCATCTTCGGCAGTCACCTGCGGTGCAGCTGGCAGTTCGCCCGCTGCGCGACGACGCATACGATCCTGGTGGTACGCATAACCGGTACCGGCCGGGATCAGACGACCCACGATAACGTTCTCTTTCAGACCGCGCAGTTCATCACGTTTACCTGCAACAGCCGCTTCGGTCAGGACACGAGTGGTTTCCTGGAACGATGCAGCAGAGATGAAGGACTCGGTTGCCAGAGACGCTTTGGTGATACCCAGCAGATCGCGTGCGAAGGTCGCACCGATTTTGCCGTTCGCTTCCAGATCGCGGTTAGCGATCTTAACGCGTGAGTATTCAACCTGCTCGCCTTCCAGGAAGTCGGAGCTGCCCGCGTTTTCGATGGTTGCTTTACGCAGCATCTGACGAACGATAACTTCAATGTGTTTATCGTTAATCTTAACGCCTTGCAGACGGTATACGTCCTGTACTTCGTTAACAATGTAACGGGTAACAGCATGCACACCACGCAGACGCAGGATGTCGTGCGGCGCTTCTGGACCATCGGAAACCACGTCACCACGTTCTACGCGTTCACCTTCGAACACGTTGAGCTGACGCCACTTAGGAATCATCTCTTCGTACGGCTCGCTGCCATCTACTGGCGTAATAACCAGGCGGCGCTTACCTTTGGTCTCTTTACCGAAGGAGATGATACCGCTGATTTCAGCCAGGATCGCAGGCTCTTTCGGACGACGTGCTTCGAACAGGTCCGCAACGCGTGGCAGACCACCGGTGATGTCCTTGGTACCGCCGGATTCCTGAGGAATACGCGCCAGGGTGTCACCAGAGCTGATCTGTACGCCATCTTCCAGCTGTACAATCGCTTTACCCGGCAGGAAGTACTGCGCAGGCATATCGGTACCAGGGATCAGAACGTCGTTACCCTGAGCATCAACGATTTTCAGTGCAGGACGCAGATCTTTACCGCCGGTAGTACGTTCAGCAGAATCCAGAACCACCAGAGAAGACAGACCGGTCAGCTCGTCGGTCTGACGAGTAATGGTCTGGCCGTCGATCATGTCAGTGAAGCGGATGAAACCACTTACTTCGGTGATAACCGGCATGGTGTGTGGATCCCAGTTTGCAACGGTTTCACCGCCAGCAACCTGCTCGCCATCACCTTTCGCCATAACCGCACCGTAAGGCACTTTATAGCTCTCTTTGGTACGACCGAATTCGTCGATCAGCTTCAGCTCGGTGTTACGGGAAGTGATAACCAGTTTACCGCTGGAGTTCACAACCGACTTCGCGTTGCTGAGCTTGATGCTACCTTTGTTTTTCACCTGGATGCTGGATTCAGCAGCCGCACGAGATGCCGCACCACCGATGTGGAACGTACGCATCGTCAGCTGTGTACCCGGCTCACCGATGGACTGTGCCGCGATAACGCCGATAGCTTCACCTTTGTTGATGATGTGGCCACGCGCCAGGTCACGACCGTAGCAGTGCGCACACACACCAAAGTCGGTGTCACAGGATACAACGGAACGCACTTTCACGGAGTCAACAGAGTTCGCTTCCAGCAGGTCACACCACTGTTCGTGCAGCAGGGTGTTGCGTGGAACCAGAATGTCTGCGGTGCCCGGCTTCAGAATGTCTTCCGCGGTCACACGACCCAGTACGCGATCGCGCAGCGGCTCTTTAACATCACCACCCTCGATAACCGGGGTCATGGTGATACCTTCGAGGGTGCCACAATCGTCTTCGGTGACGACCAGATCCTGCGCAACGTCAACCAGACGACGCGTCAGATAACCGGAGTTCGCCGTTTTCAGTGCGGTATCCGCCAGACCTTTACGCGCACCGTGCGTGGAGATGAAGTACTGGAGTACGTTCAGACCTTCACGGAAGTTCGCAGTGATTGGCGTTTCGATGATGGAGCCATCTGGCTTCGCCATCAGACCACGCATACCTGCCAGCTGACGAATCTGTGCCGCAGAACCACGCGCACCGGAGTCGGCCATCATGTAGATGCTGTTGAAGGAGACCTGCTGCTCTTCTACGCCGTCACGGTTAATCACGGTTTCGGTTTGCAGGTTATCCATCATCGCTTTAGATACACGATCGTTCGCCGCAGCCCAGATATCGATAACTTTGTTGTAACGTTCGCCTGCGGTTACCAGACCAGACTGGAACTGCTCCTGGATCTCAGCAACTTCAGCTTCCGCTTCAGAGATGATCTCGTGTTTCTTCTCTGGGATGACCATGTCATCGATACCAACAGATGCACCTGAACGCGCTGCATAAGCAAAGCCGGTGTACATTGTCTGGTCAGCGAAGATAACGGTCGGCTTCAGACCCAGAATGCGGTAACAGGTGTTCAGCATTTTGGAGATCGCTTTCTTGCCCAGCGCCTGGTTGACGATGGAGAAAGGCAGACCTTTCGGTACGATCATCCACAGAATGGCACGGCCAACGGTCGTGTCTTTCAGGCTGGTGTGCGCAACGAACTCGCCGTTTTCATCTTTTTCGTATTCGGTGATACGCACTTTAACGCGCGCATGCAGAGAGGCCAGGCCAGCGCGATAAATACGCTCAGCTTCTTTCGGGCCAGTCAGCACCATGCCTTCGCCTTTGGCGTTAACACAGTCACGGGTCATGTAGTACAGACCCAGTACAACGTCCTGAGAAGGAACGATGATAGGTTCACCGTTCGCTGGAGACAGGATGTTGTTGGTAGACATCATCAGCGCACGCGCTTCGAGCTGGGCTTCCAGCGTCAGCGGTACGTGAACAGCCATCTGGTCACCATCGAAGTCGGCGTTATAGGCCGCACAAACCAGCGGGTGCAGCTGGATCGCTTTACCTTCGATCAGGACTGGCTCAAAGGCCTGGATACCCAGACGGTGCAGAGTTGGTGCACGGTTCAGCAGTACCGGGTGTTCGCGGATCACTTCGTCCAGGATATCCCAAACGACAGCTTCTTCACGCTCAACCATTTTCTTCGCGGCTTTGATGGTGGTGGCGAGGCCACGCAGTTCCAGCTTGCCGTAGATGAACGGTTTGAACAGCTCCAGTGCCATTTTCTTCGGCAGACCGCACTGATGCAGACGCAGGTATGGACCTACGGTGATTACAGAACGACCGGAGTAGTCAACACGCTTACCGAGCAGGTTCTGACGGAAACGACCCTGCTTACCTTTGATCATGTCGGCCAAAGATTTCAGAGGACGTTTGTTAGAACCGGTGATCGCACGACCACGACGACCGTTATCCAACAGGGCATCGACTGCTTCCTGAAGCATACGTTTTTCGTTGCGTACGATGATGTCCGGCGCAGCCAGATCCAGCAGACGTTTCAGACGGTTGTTACGGTTGATCACGCGACGGTACAGATCGTTCAGATCCGACGTTGCGAAACGACCACCATCCAGCGGAACCAGCGGACGCAGATCTGGCGGCAGAACCGGCAGAACGGTCAGGATCATCCACTCTGGTTTGTTACCAGACTGAACGAACGCTTCCAGCAGTTTGATACGCTTGGTCAGCTTTTTACGCTTGGTTTCGGAGTTGGTTTCATTCAGCTCTTCGCGCAGAGTTTCACACTCTTGCTCCAGATCCATGCTCTTCAGCAGGGCCTGGATAGCTTCCGCACCCATCTTCGCGTCAAATTCGTCACCGAACTCTTCCAGCGCGTCCAGATACTGTTCTTCGGTCAGGATCTGGTTACGTTCCAGATTGGTCATCCCGCCTTCGATAACCACATAAGATTCGAAGTACAGAACACGTTCGATATCGCGCAGCGGCATATCCAGCAGCAGACCGATACGGGACGGCAGAGATTTCAGGAACCAGATGTGAGCGGTCGGAGACGCCAGCTCGATGTGGCCCATACGCTCACGGCGTACTTTGGTCTGGGTCACTTCAACGCCGCACTTCTCACAGATCACACCACGGTGTTTCAGGCGCTTGTACTTACCGCACAGGCACTCGTAATCTTTTACTGGCCCGAAAATACGCGCACAGAAAAGGCCGTCACGCTCAGGTTTGAACGTACGGTAGTTAATGGTTTCCGGCTTTTTAACTTCACCGAAAGACCATGAACGGATCATGTCTGGCGAAGCCAGAGCAATTTTGATCGCATCAAACTCTTCGGTTTTAGTTTGCGCTTTCAGAAACTTTAATAAGTCTTTCACGGATTTGCTCCCGTCGGAGTTAGCACACTCTGCTGTCGGGCGTTAACCCGACAGCAGTGACCTGTTTGAGCGAGAATTACTCGTCTTCCAGTTCGATGTTGATACCCAGCGAACGAATCTCTTTCAACAGTACGTTGAAGGATTCTGGCATGCCCGGTTCCATCTGATGGTTGCCGTCTACGATGTTCTTATACATCTTAGTACGACCGTTCACGTCATCAGACTTAACGGTGAGCATTTCCTGCAAGGTGTATGCTGCGCCGTATGCTTCCAGCGCCCACACTTCCATCTCCCCGAAGCGCTGACCACCGAACTGAGCCTTACCACCCAGCGGCTGCTGAGTAACCAGGCTGTAAGAACCGGTAGAACGAGCGTGCATCTTGTCGTCGACCAGGTGGTTCAGTTTCAGCATGTACATGTAACCTACGGTTACCGGACGCTCGAACTGTTCACCGGTACGGCCGTCAAACAGCGTAATCTGACCAGACGTTGGCAGACCACCCAGTTGCAGCAGCTCTTTAATTTCAGCTTCTTTTGCACCGTCGAATACCGGCGTTGCAATTGGCATACCTTTGCGCAGGTTCTCTGCCAGACGCAGCACTTCTTCATCGCTGAAGGTGTTCAGGTCGACTTTCTGACGAACGTCGGTACCCAGATCGTAGGCACGCTGGATGAACTCGCGCAGTTTCGCGACTTCCTGCTGCTGTTTCAGCATGGCGTTGATCTTATCGCCGATACCTTTCGCAGCCATACCCAGGTGGGTTTCCAGAATCTGACCGATGTTCATACGAGACGGTACGCCCAGTGGGTTCAGTACGATATCTACCGGCGTACCGTTAGCATCGTGCGGCATATCTTCGATCGGGTTGATCTTAGAGATAACACCCTTGTTACCGTGACGACCTGCCATCTTATCACCAGGCTGGATCTGACGTTTAACAGCCAGATACACCTTAACAATCTTCAGCACGCCTGGTGCCAGATCGTCGCCCTGAGTGATTTTGCGGCGTTTCGCTTCGAGTTTTTTCTCGAACTCGTGTTTCAGTTCGTCATACTGCTCAGCCAGCTGTTCCAGCTGATTCTGTTTCTCTTCGTCGGTCAGGCCCAGTTCCAGCCAGCGATCGCGTGGCAGTTTGTCGAGCTTCTCAGCTTCAACGCCTCCGGCAACCAGCACCGCATAGATACGGCTGAACAGACCTGCTTCGAGGATTTGCAGTTCTTCAGACAGGTCTTTCTTAGCCTGTTTGAGCTGCATCTCTTCGATTTCCAGCGCACGCTTATCTTTCTCAACGCCGTCACGGGTGAAGACCTGAACATCGATAACCGTACCGGAAACACCGTTTGGTACGCGCAGAGAAGAGTCTTTAACGTCAGACGCTTTCTCACCGAAGATAGCACGCAGCAGTTTCTCTTCTGGCGTCAGCTGGGTTTCGCCTTTCGGCGTGACCTTACCAACCAGAATGTCACCGCCGGTCACTTCCGCGCCGATGTAAACAATACCGGATTCATCCAGTTTAGAGAGCGCAGCTTCACCCACGTTCGGGATGTCAGCGGTGATCTCTTCTGGCCCCAGCTTGGTGTCACGGGACACACATGCCAGTTCCTGAATGTGGATGGTGGTGAAACGATCTTCCTGAACCACACGCTCGGAGACGAGGATGGAGTCTTCGAAGTTGTAACCGTTCCACGGCATGAACGCTACGCGCATGTTCTGACCGAGCGCCAGTTCACCGAGGTCGGTGGACGGACCGTCTGCCAGCACGTCGCCGCGCTCAACTGGCTCACCCAGAGACACACATGGCATCTGGTTGATACAGGTGTTCTGGTTAGAACGGGTGTATTTGGTCAGGTTGTAGATGTCGATACCCGCTTCGCCCGGATACATCTCGTCTTCGTTAACTTTGATAACGATACGGGATGCGTCAACGTACTGAACGGTACCGCCACGCTTAGCAACTGCTGTAACACCAGAGTCAACGGCAACAGCACGTTCCATACCGGTACCAACCAGCGGCTTATCAGCACGCAGAGTTGGAACGGCCTGACGTTGCATGTTCGCACCCATCAATGCACGGTTGGCGTCATCGTGTTCCAGGAACGGGATCAGGGACGCACCGACGGATACCACCTGCTGGGTGGATACGTCCATGTAGTCAACCTGGTCGCGGCTGAACAAGCTGGATTCGCCTTTGCTACGGCAGGTAACCAGATCTTCTACAAAGTGGCCTTCGTCATCCAGATTGGAGTTCGCCTGAGCGATAACGTAGTTGCCTTCTTCAATAGCAGACAGGTAATGAATTTCGTCAGTAACAACACCGTCGGTCACTTTACGATACGGGGTCTCGAGGAAACCGTATTCGTTCGTCTGTGCGTACACGGACAGGGAGTTGATCAGACCGATGTTTGGACCTTCAGGCGTTTCGATTGGACATACGCGACCGTAGTGAGTCGGGTGTACGTCTCGAACTTCAAAGCCTGCGCGTTCACGGGTCAGACCGCCTGGGCCGAGTGCGGAGATACGACGTTTGTGCGTGATCTCAGACAGCGGGTTGTTCTGGTCCATGAACTGAGACAGCTGGCTGGAACCGAAGAACTCTTTCACTGCCGCAGAAATCGGCTTCGCGTTAATCATATCCTGAGGCATCAGGGTATCCAGATCGCCCAGAGACAGACGCTCTTTCACCGCACGCTCTACACGTACCAGGCCAACGCGGAACTGGTTTTCCGCCATTTCGCCTACGGAACGGATACGACGGTTGCCGAGGTGGTCGATATCGTCCACTTCGCCTTTACCGTTACGGATATCGATGAGCTTCTTCATCACTTCAATGATGTCGTCTTTGCTCAGGATACCGGAACCTTCGATCTCGTCGCGCAGCAGAGAACGGTTGAACTTCATACGACCAACCGCGGACAGATCGTAGCGGTCTTCGGAGAAGAACAGGTTCTCGAACAGGCTTTCAGCCGCTTCGCGAGTTGGTGGCTCACCAGGACGCATCATGCGGTAGATTTCGACCAGCGCGCTCAGACGATCGTTGGTTGGGTCGACGCGTACAGTCTCAGAGATGTACGGACCGTGGTCCAGATCGTTGGTGAACAGCGTTTCGATACGTTTGTGGCCAGACTGGCTCAGCTTAGCCAGCAGATCCAGGCTCAGCTCCATGTTCGCCGGGCAGATCAGCTCGCCAGTTGATTCATCAACGTAATCTTTCGCGGCTACTTTTCCTGCAATGTATTCAACCGGAACTTCGATGTGTTTGATATCATCTTTTTCCAGCTGGCGGATGTGGCGCGCGGTGATACGGCGACCTTTTTCCACATACACTTTGCCGTCGGCTTCGATGTCGAACGACGCGGTCTCACCACGCAGACGTTCCGGCACCAACTCCATCTGCAACTTGTTGTCGCGGATTTCAAAGATCACTTTCTCAAAGAACAGGTCCAGGATCTGCTCAGTGGTATAGTTCAGTGCACGCAGAATGATGGTTGCAGGCAGCTTACGACGACGGTCGATACGGACAAACAGGTTGTCTTTTGGATCGAATTCGAAGTCCAGCCATGAACCACGGTAAGGAATGATGCGTGCGTTATACAGTACTTTACCGGAAGAGTGCGTTTTACCTTTATCGCTGTCGAAGAAGACGCCCGGGCTACGGTGCAGCTGGGAAACGATAACACGCTCAGTACCGTTGATAACGAAAGTACCGTTGTCCGTCATGAGTGGAATTTCACCCATGTAGACTTCTTGTTCTTTAATGTCTTTTACGGTGCCTTCCGGCGCTTCGCGCTCGTAGATCACCAGACGCAGTTTTACGCGCAGCGGTGCGGAATAGGTCACGCCACGGATCTGACATTCCTGAACGTCAAACACCGGTTCGCCAAGGCGGTAGCTGACGTACTGCAGCTCGGAATTACCGCTGTAGCTCTGAATCGGGAACACGGAACGGAAGGCTGCTTCCAGGCCGTACTGCCCTTCAGGATCTTGCTCGATAAACTTCTGGAACGAGTCAAGCTGGATAGAAAGGAGATATGGAATGTCCAGAACTTGTGGACGTTTACCAAAATCCTTACGAATACGTTTTTTCTCGGTATAGGAGTAAACCATAGGGTTCCTCAGCTCGCTGACAAGTCGACCCATCTGTCCGACGAAGGGACAGTTTGTGCAACACCATTTTGTGGACCGGAAAATTGAATACTTTCCGCAATACCTGTTGCTATCACGCTTAAACCATTTCATTGCGATTTACACAGAGCGCGCACCCTGTCGCAGTATATTAAGTCGTCGATAGAAACAAGCATTGTCAGGACAACCAGCAGTCAAACAGTGTGAAATGCTGCTGATGCTTACAGCGCAAAAAGGCTGGTGACTAAAAAGTCACCAGCCATCAGCCTAATTGCTTAGGCTGCAACCAGAAAAGTTGGCTTATTTAACTTCAACTTCAGCGCCAGCTTCTTCCAGAGATTTTTTCAGTGCTTCTGCGTCGTCTTTGCTCACGCCTTCTTTCAGCGCAGCTGGAGCAGATTCTACCAGGTCTTTAGCTTCTTTCAGACCCAGGCCAGTTGCGCCACGTACTGCTTTGATTACAGCAACTTTGTTCGCGCCAGCAGCTTTCAGAATTACGTCGAATTCAGTTTTTTCTTCAGCAGCTTCAGCCGGGCCCGCAGCTACAGCTACAGCAGCAGCAGCAGAAACACCGAATTTTTCTTCCATTGCAGAAACCAGCTCTACAACGTCCATTACGGACATAGCTGCTACTGCTTCAATGATTTGATCTTTAGTGATAGACATTTAAATTGTTCCTGAAAATCAGAATAAGTTTATACGTAAGCAAATGCTTTATAAAGATAACTGCGATTAAGCAGCTTCTTTCGCATCGCGTACAGCAGCCAGAGTGCGAACCAGTTTGCCAGCCGCAGCTTCTTTCATGGTTGCCATCAGGCGTGCAATTGCTTCTTCGTAGGTCGGCAGGGTTGCCAGGCGATCGATTTGCGATGCCGGGATCAACTCACCTTCAAAGGCTGCAGCTTTGACCTCAAATTTTGCATTCGCTTTCGCGAACTCTTTGAACAGACGAGCAGCAGCGCCCGGGTGTTCCATAGAGTATGCAATCAGGGTCGGACCAACAAACGTGTCTTTCAGGCACTCGAACTGAGTACCTTCAACTACGCGACGCAGCAGGGTGTTACGAACAACACGCATGTATACGCCAGCTTCACGACCTGCTTTACGCAGTTCAGTCATTTTGTCTACAGTAACGCCACGGGAATCCGCAACTACTGCAGACAGCGCGCCTTTGGCTACTTCGCTGACTTCAGCAACAATCGCTTGTTTGTCTTGAAGATTTAAAGCCATTAGCTTTGCTCCTGGATGTTTGCCGGAACTCATGTTCCGGAACTCACTTCACTCGACCCAACGGGAAGAGCGTCTTAATACGGTGAGCAGAAACAAGCCAGAGTATTTAAAATAATCTTAGCGTTCTGTCACCGTCTACGCAGGGGATTAAGTTTCTTGCGAAACACCTGCGGTCTTCGACGGAGGCCTGGATAGGCCAGGCTCCAACGAACAATTCTTTTAGCCGCTAACTTTTGTTAGCAAACGTGGGGGTAAGATTGTAGACAAAATCACCGCCCACGTAAAGGCATTAGTTTGCAGCAGCGCTCAGGCCAGCCTGGTCAACTGCAACACCTGCACCCATGGTGGTGGAGATGCTAACTTTCTTGATGTACACGCCTTTCGCCTGAGTTGGTTTTGCTTTTTTCAGCGCAACCAGCAGAGCTTCCAGGTTTTCTTTCAGTTTGTCAGCGTCAAAGTCCACTTTACCGATGGTGGTGTGGATGATGCCGTTTTTGTCGTTACGGTAACGAACCTGACCTGCTTTAGCGTTCTTAACCGCTTCAGCAACGTTAGGCGTTACAGTACCCACTTTCGGGTTTGGCATCAGGCCGCGTGGACCCAGAACCTGGCCCAGCTGGCCAACAACGCGCATTGCATCTGGAGAAGCAATAACAACGTCAAAGTTCATTTCGCCTTTCTTGATCTGATCAGCCAGATCTTCCATACCTACCAGTTCAGCGCCGGCAGCTTTAGCAGCTTCAGCGTTTGCACCCTGAGCAAATACAGCTACGCGTACGGAACGGCCAGTACCGTGTGGCAGTACAGTTGCGCCACGAACGTTCTGATCGGATTTACGAGCGTCGATGCCCAAGTTAACGGCAACGTCAACGCTTTCAACGAACTTAGCAGTTGCCAGTTCTTTCAGCAGAGCGATAGCTTCGTTGATGTCGTACTGTTTGGTCGCATCAACTTTGTCACGGATCACGGACATGCGCTTGGTCAGTTTAGCCATTTCTTAGTCCTCCACTACCAGGCCCATGGAACGTGCAGTACCTTCGATGGAGCGAGTCATCGCTTCAATGTCGGAACCAGTCATGTCGGCAGCTTTGGTCTGCGCGATTTCCTGCAACTGAGCGCGGGAAATTTTACCCACTTTGTCTTTGTTCGGCTTACCGGAACCAGACTTGATGCCCGCTGCTTTCTTCAGCAGAACTGCTGCTGGAGGGGTTTTGGTAACGAAAGTGAAAGAACGGTCAGCGTAAACAGTGATTACAACTGGGATTGGCAGACCTTTTTCCATGGATTCAGTTTTGGCGTTGAACGCTTTACAGAATTCCATGATGTTCACACCCTGCTGACCCAGAGCTGGACCAACTGGTGGACTTGGGTTCGCCATACCTGCTGCAACCTGCAGCTTGACGTAGGCTTGTACTTTCTTAGCCATTCTAAAATCCTCTGATTGGGTAATAACGCCTCGGAGAGGCTCCCCGTGAATAAAATTCGTTTTACGGGTCGGGACCCATAAAAACAAAAGGCGCGAAATTGTATTCCAATCTCGCGCCCTGTGCAACGATTAAATCGTCGCTTTTTTGATCGCTGCTTAGGCTTTTTCTACCTGAGCAAAGTCCAGCTCTACCGGGGTCGCACGACCAAAGATAGAAACGGAAACTTTCAGGCGGGACTTCTCGTAGTCCACTTCTTCGACGACGCCATTGAAGTCAGCAAACGGACCGTCGTTAACACGAACCATCTCACCCGGTTCAAACAGCGTTTTCGGACGCGGTTTATCACCAACCTGCTGGAGGCGGTTCATAATCGCATCAACTTCTTTGTCGCTGATTGGCGCCGGACGGTCAGATGTGCCGCCGATAAAGCCCATCACGCGTGGTACGCTGCGCACCAGGTGCCAGCTCGCGTCGTTCATCACCATCTGAACCAGCACGTAACCCGGGAAGAATTTACGCTCGCTTTTGCGACGTTGGCCGCCACGGATCTCAACCACTTCTTCGGTCGGAACCATAACTTCGCCAAATAACTCTTCCATATTGTGTAATTTGATATGCTCACGCAGCGACGTAGCTACGCGGCCTTCAAAACCGGAAAACGCCTGAACGACGTACCAGCGCTTTTTAGGGGCTTCAGACATCTCAGAACCTCAGGCCAGTGATAAAGGATACCAGGCGAACCAGAATACCATCCAGTCCCCACAGGATCAGTGACATTACAGCGGTTACCGCCGCTACAATCAGCGTGGTGTGCAATGTTTCCTGGCGAGTCGGCCAAATGACCTTGCGGACTTCGGTACGCGCTTCGCGGGCAAACGCAACGGTCGCTTTGCCTTTCGTCGTCAACAGCGCGACACCACCCGCCGCAGCAATCAGAATTACCACTGCAAGCGCGCGTAGCGGCAGCATCATGTCACGATAAAGATAGTTGCCGACAATCGCCATAATCAGCAGCACGGCTACAACTACCCATTTCATCGCTTCCAGGCCGCGCCCGCTCCCTTGAGCTTCGGTATTCGCACTCATAAACCAACCTGTCAGAAGTATTCTACAAACATTTTCACCCCGCGAGTGCGAGGCAAACCAATCGAAATGCTATTCGCTTTTCGTATTATACGCTCTCCGCAGAGCCTGTCTCAGCAATGATTATGACAAAATTAATCACTGATGAGCCAGGTTCTGATGTGAAAGCGTGCAAAAAGGGCATCAAATGATGCCCTTTTATTGCGCATTGCGTCAAATGTTATCAGCGATTAGCCGAGAACTTTAGCAACAACGCCCGCGCCAACGGTACGGCCGCCTTCACGGATTGCGAAACGCAGACCGTCGTCCATCGCGATTGGGTGGATCAGCGTCACAACCATCTTGATGTTGTCGCCTGGCATTACCATCTCTACGCCTTCTGGCAGTTCGATGGTACCGGTCACGTCAGTTGTACGGAAGTAGAACTGTGGACGGTAGCCTTTGAAGAACGGAGTATGACGGCCGCCTTCGTCTTTGGACAGAATGTACACTTCAGATTCGAATTTGGTGTGTGGCTTGATTGAGCCTGGCTTCGCCAGAACCTGACCACGTTCGATTTCTTCACGTTTGATACCACGCAGCAGAACACCAACGTTCTCACCAGCACGGCCTTCGTCCAGCAGTTTGCGGAACATTTCAACGCCAGTACAGGTAGACTTCGCAGTCTCTTTGATACCAACGATTTCAACTTCTTCACCCACTTTGATGATACCGCGCTCTACACGACCGGTAACAACGGTACCACGACCGGAGATGGAGAATACGTCTTCGATTGGCAGCAGGAATGGCTTGTCAATCGCACGCTCTGGTTCTGGGATGTAAGAATCCAGGTAGCCAGCCAGTTCGATGATTTTCGCTTCCCACTCTGCGTCGCCTTCCAGCGCTTTCAGCGCGGAACCACGAACGATTGGAGTGTCGTCGCCTGGGAAATCGTACTGAGACAGCAGTTCACGAACTTCCATCTCTACCAGTTCCAGCAGCTCTTCGTCATCAACCATGTCGCATTTGTTCAGGAACACGATGATGTAAGGAACGCCTACCTGACGACCCAGCAGGATGTGCTCACGAGTCTGAGGCATAGGGCCGTCAGTCGCAGCAACAACCAGGATCGCGCCGTCCATCTGCGCAGCACCGGTGATCATGTTTTTAACATAGTCGGCGTGGCCTGGGCAGTCTACGTGTGCGTAGTGGCGAGTCGGGGTGTCATACTCAACGTGAGAGGTGTTGATGGTGATACCACGAGCTTTTTCTTCTGGTGCGTTATCGATCTGGTCGAAAGCACGAGCAGCACCGCCGTAGGTTTTAGCCAGTACGGTAGTGATTGCAGCGGTCAGCGTTGTTTTACCATGGTCAACGTGGCCGATAGTACCGACGTTAACGTGCGGTTTTGTACGTTCAAACTTTTCTTTAGACATCGATTGTCCCTCTAAGACACGGATAAATCGGTGATATCACCACATCAACCAGGCGAAAATGCCTGAACTGTTGAATACATTTACATTGAAACAGAGAGAAAGGGAGGGAGAAGTGAAGTGGTGCTGATACCCAGAGTCGAACTGGGGACCTCACCCTTACCAAGGGTGCGCTCTACCAACTGAGCCATATCAGCACGTATTGGAGCGGGCAGCGGGAATCGAACCCGCATCATCAGCTTGGAAGGCTGAGGTAATAGCCATTATACGATGCCCGCATCCTGAAACTCGGCTACCCAGTTCTTTCTGTAACAAAAAAAGAGATTTCTCTCTTTTCTGTTCGAGCTGGTCAATTTTTCCAACCAGCTCCGGCGGCGTTGACGCTGCCAGAAAGTGGTGGTGGGGGAAGGATTCGAACCTTCGAAGTCTGTGACGGCAGATTTACAGTCTGCTCCCTTTGGCCGCTCGGGAACCCCACCGGACTTGATGGTGCCGACTACCGGAATCGAACTGGTGACCTACTGATTACAAGTCAGTTGCTCTACCTACTGAGCTAAGTCGGCATCAAGTAGCGCGCATTCTATGGAGACCTGCGCAGTCATGCAACTAAAAAATTGCATAAAACGTTCTTTCGCTCACATTTTATTCGAAACCAGGGCTAACCGCTGTAAATTCATCCGCTCACGGTTAAAAATTCAACATGAACGCCTGATTTCGGCACGCTATAGCCCCAGGTGATGCCTGCCCGGTTAAGCATCGCTTTCCCATATTTTTTCTTATTATTCCTCTCATCTGGTGTTAACCTCCTGCCCATTGTCCAAAATTAACTATGTGATGAGCCCGCACCCGCCGTTTCGTGATGGTTCACAGAAGCATGCTTATGAGCAAAAAAGAGCAAACGTTAATGACGCCCTATCTTCAGTTTAACCGTAGCCAGTGGGCAGCCCTGCGTGACTCCGTCCCTATGACACTGACGGAAGGTGAAATCGCACGGCTAAAAGGGATAAACGAAGATCTCTCCCTGGAAGAGGTGGCAGAAATCTATCTCCCCCTTTCTCGCTTGCTTAACTTCTATATCAGCTCCAATTTGCGCCGTCAGGCCGTACTGGAACAGTTCCTCGGCACGAACGGTCAACGTATTCCTTATATCATCAGTATTGCGGGCAGCGTGGCAGTGGGTAAAAGTACCACCGCGCGCGTGCTACAGGCGCTGCTGAGCCGCTGGCCGGAACACCGCAGCGTGGAGCTGATCACCACCGACGGCTTCCTGCATCCCAACGAGGTGTTGAAAGAACGCGGCCTGATGAAAAAGAAGGGCTTCCCGCTCTCTTATGATATGCACCGCCTGGTAAAGTTTGTTTCAGATCTAAAATCGGGCGTACCTCACGTTACCGCGCCGGTTTACTCGCATCTGATCTACGACCGCATCCCGGATGGCGACAAAACGGTTGTGCAGCCCGACATCCTGATTCTGGAAGGCTTAAACGTCCTGCAAAGCGGGATGGATTATCCTCACGATCCGCATCATGTGTTTGTCTCTGACTTTGTCGATTTCTCAATTTATGTCGATGCGCCGGAAGATTTGCTGCAACGCTGGTATATCAACCGCTTCCTGAAGTTCCGCGAAGGCGCGTTCACCGACCCGGATTCCTACTTCCACAACTACGCCCAGCTCTCTGAAGAAGAGGCTATCAGCGTGGCGACCGGGCTGTGGAATGAGATCAACTACGTCAACCTCAAAGAGAACATCCTGCCGACGCGCGAACGCGCAAGCCTGATCCTCACCAAGAGTGAGAAACACGCCGTCGACCAGATTCGTTTACGGAAGTAGACCTCAGACGTAAAAAAAACCGGCTTAACGCCGGTTTTTTTATTTATGCCTGCGGCTTTTCGCCGTTTTCATCCTGATCGACCGCGAAGCAGGCCACCAGCTGTCCGCCATAATCCTTCAGCTGTGGCTGCAACTGCGTGCACGGGCCGAAGCGGCGACGGCAACGGGCGTTGAACGCACATCCCGGCGGCGGGTTAAGTGGGCTTGGCAACTCGCCGGTCAGCTTAATGCGCTCCCGGCGGTCATCCGGGTTCAGCCGCGGCGTTGCAGACAGCAGCGCCTGCGTATACGGATGACGCGGGTTAGTAAAGATCTGATCTTTCGTCCCCTTCTCCACGCAGCGTCCCAGATACATCACCATCACCTCATCGGCAATGTGCTCAACCACGGACAGGTCATGGGAGATGAAGACGTACGACAGTCCCAGATCCTGCTGTAAATCCATCATCAGGTTAAGCACCTGCGCACGTACGGACACGTCAAGCGCTGAGACCGGCTCATCGGCAATCACCACGTCCGGGTCAAGCATCAGCCCACGGGCGATGGCAATACGCTGACGCTGACCGCCAGAGAACATATGCGGGTAGCGATCGTAATGCTCGGTTTTAAGCCCCACCTTCGCCATCATCGCCAGCGCTTTTTCACGACGCTGCTCTTTGCTCAGATTGCTGTTAATCAGCAGCGGCTCTTCCAGAATCTGCCCCACTTTTTTACGCGGGTTTAAAGAACCGTACGGGTTCTGGAACACAATCTGGATTTTTTGACGACGCAGCTTCTGCGCCTGCGGATCGTGCTTGAGCAGATCCTGGCCCTGATAGTAAAGCTCGCCGCCGGTTGGCGTTTCGATCATCGTCAGCAGACGGCCCAGCGTGGATTTTCCACAGCCCGACTCCCCGACGACCGCCAGCGTTTTACCGCGTTCAAGGCTGAAGGAGACGCCGTCCAGCGCTTTTACCAGGCGCTCGGGGGCAAAAATCCCCTTCTTCACCGGGTAATGTTTTTTCAGGTCGATAGCCTGCAACAGCGGCTGTTGCGTGGTGGCCTCGTGCGTACTCATAGTGTTGGCCTCCCGGCATCATCGAGTGGGTAGTGGCATTTTGACTGCCGACCATCGGCCAGCAGATTCAGCTCTGGCTCCTCGGCGCGGCATTTATCCGTCGCATACGGGCAGCGCGGATTCAGCAGGCAGCCCTGCGGACGGTCATATTTACCCGGAACCACACCCGGCAGTGACGCCAGACGCGCTTTGTCCTGGGCAAACTCCGGCAGCGCGCGCAGTAACGCCTGCGTATACGGGTGACGCGGCGCGCGGAAGATATCGTGCGAACTTCCGGTCTCCACTACCTGACCCGCATACATCACGATGATTTTGTGTGCCGCTTCCGCCACCAGCGCCAGGTCGTGCGTAATCAGCACCAGCGCCATATTCTCTTTCTGCTGCAACTCCAGCAGCAGCTCGATGATTTGCGCCTGGATGGTTACGTCCAGCGCGGTAGTTGGTTCATCCGCAATCAGCAGTTTTGGTCGACAGGCAATCGCCATGGCGATCATCACGCGCTGGCTCATGCCGCCGGAAAGCTGATGCGGGTAAACGTCCAGACGCGATGCTGGGTCAGGTATCCCCACCAGGTTCAGCAGATCGATAGCACGCTGGCGACGGGTTTTCTTATTCCCGCCCTGATGCACCTTAATGGCTTCCATAATCTGGAAACCGACGGTGTAGCATGGGTTCAGGCTGGTCATGGGGTCCTGGAAGATCATCGCCACTTCCGCGCCCACCAGCTGGCGGCGCTGTTTTTCGGAAATGCGCTTCAGATCCTGACCGTTGAACTCCAGATTTTCCGCCATCACGCGACCGGGGTAGTCAATCAGCCCCATAATCGCCAGCGAACTCACTGACTTACCGGAGCCCGACTCTCCTACAATCCCGACCACTTCGCCCTGATTAACGCTGTAGCTGATGCGGTCCACGGCGCGAAACGGTGTGCCTTCGTCGCCAAAGTGCACGGATAATTTATCTACATTTAATAACGCCATCTCGTGCCTCTTACTGCTTCAGTTTGGGATCAAGTGCATCACGCAGACCGTCACCCATCAGGTTAAATGCCAGCACCGTCAGCAGAATCGCCAGACCCGGGAAGGTGACGACCCACCAGGCGCTTTGCGCGAACTGCAACACGTCGGAGAGCATGGTGCCCCACTCCGGTGTTGGCGGCTGCGCACCCATGCCAAGGAAGCCAAGAGCGGCCATATCAAGAATGGCGTTAGAGAAACCGAGCGACGCCTGAACAATCAGCGGCGCAAGGCAGTTTGGGAAGATATTGATAAACATCTGACGCATAGCACCGGCACCCGCCACGCGAGAGGCGGTAACGTAGTCCCGGTTCACTTCCACCAGCACCGCCGCACGGGTCAGACGCACGTAATGCGGTAGCGCAACAAACGTCAGCGCAAGCGCGGCGTTACCAATCGACGGACCAAAGATCGCCACCAGCACCAGCGCCAGCAGCAGGCTTGGCAATGCCAGCATAATGTCGACGACGCGCATGATGATGTTATCAACAATGCCGCCGAAGTAGCCTGCCACCAGGCCGAGTACGATCCCCATGATCAGCGACAGTACGACAACGAGGCAGCCAACCAGCAGCGACAGGCGTGCGCCGTACATCAGGCGCGACAGCACATCGCGGCCCACGTCGTCGGTGCCCAGCAGGTGCGTCAGGCTTCCGCCGTCCTGCCATGCAGGAGGTGCCAGCAGCGCATCGCGGAACTGATCAGCCGGGTTATACGGCGCAAGGAAGTTCGCAAACACCGCAATCAGGATCATGATGGAAACATACACCAGCCCGACGACCGCGCCTTTGTTGCGCTTGAAGTAGTGCCAGAACTCCTGCATCGGCGTCATTGGCACCGGTGCGGTGACCACTTTATTTTGAGTAACTTGTGACATGATGGCCCCTTACTTCTTATGACGAATACGCGGGTTCACCACGCCGTACAGCAAATCGACCAGCAGGTTGACGAGGATAATCATCGTCGCGACCAGCAGTACACCGCCCTGCACAACCGGATAGTCACGGCGTTGCAGCGCATCAATCAGCCAGCGTCCAAGACCCGGCCAGGAGAAGATGGTTTCGGTCAGGATCGCCCCCGCCAGCAGCGTACCGACCTGCAAACCGATAACGGTTACCACCGGCAGCATAGCGTTACGCAGGGCATGAATGATGATGACGCGCATACGGGTCAGGCCTTTAGCGCGGGCAGTACGAATATAATCCTCGCCCAGCACTTCCAGCATGGAGGAACGGGTCATACGCACGATCACCGCCAGAGGGATGGTGCCCAGCACCATTGCAGGCAGGATCATGTGCGCAACCGCATCAATGAAGTTGCCCTCTTCGCCCCAGATCGCCGTATCAATCAGCATAAAGCCGGTTAACGGGTTGGTGTCGTCAAGGAAAACCATGTCGCTGACGCGTCCGGAGACCGGCGTCAGGTTCCACTGCACCGAGACCAGCATGATCAGCATCATGCCCCACCAGAAGATAGGCATGGAGTAGCCGGTCAGTGCCAGGCCAACAGCGGTGTGGTCGAAAATAGAGCCACGCTTAACGGCAGCCAGTACGCCAACGGGGATCCCTACCGCGGTCGCGAAGATCATGGCGCAGATACCGAGTTCCAGCGTCGCTTTAAAGCGCGGTACGAACTCGTCCCACACCGGAAGACGGCTTTTCAGTGAAATCCCTAAATCGCCGTGCAACACACCCCAGATATAGTGGAGATACTGCTGCCACATCGGCTTATCAAGGCCGAGTTCAGCCAGCAGTTGCGCATGACGTTCAGGGGAGATACCACGCTCGCCCGCCATAATCATTACCGGGTCACCCGGGATCATATGGACGAAGGCAAAAGTGAGAAGGGTGATACCGATAAACGTCGGGATAACCAGTCCCAGACGTCGGAGGATGAACTGCAACATAACCCGGATTCTCTCTGATGACGCACGCCCAGTGGCGTGACGTCTGTATTGCTCACAAATGTAAATTCCCTCTCCCTGTGGGAGAGGGTTAGGATGAGGGGATGCATGCACGCCCCTCACCCCTGCCCTCTCCCACAGGGAGAGGGAGAACACCCTACTTATTATTCAACAGATACGTTTTCGAAGTGGTGTTTGCCCAGTGGATCAACCACGTAGCCCTTCACTTCTTTACGCACTGGCTCGTACACGGTGGAGTGAGCAACAATCAGCGCCGGGGCCTGATCGTGCATAACAACCTGCGCTTGCTTGTACAGTTCAATACGTTTGTTGTGATCGTCGGTCGCACGCGCCGGCTGGATCAGGTCTTCAAACGGCTTGTAGCACCAGCGAGAGTAGTTAGAACCGTCTTTCGCTGCCGCACAGCTGAACAGGGTCGCGAAGAAGTTGTCCGGATCCCCGTTGTCGCCGGTCCAGCCCATCATGACCGCCTGGTGTTCGCCCGCTTTGGCGCGCTTCAGGTACTCGCCCCACTCGTAGGTCACAATCTTGGCCTGTACGCCAATCTTCGCCCAGTCAGCCTGAACCATTTCCGCCATACGACGTGCGTTCGGGTTGTAAGGACGCTGTACCGGCATCGCCCACAGCTCGACGGTGAAGCCTTTGTCCTGGCCCGCTTCTTTCAGCAGCGCTTTCGCTTTCTCAGGATCGTAGGTGTAGTCCTTAATGTCGTCGTTATAGCCCCACATGGTTGGTGGGATCAGGTTCTTGGCCGCAACGCCCGCGCCCTGGTAAACGGCTTTGATGATCGCTTCTTTGTTCACCGCGTAAGTCAGCGCCTGGCGCACTTTCACGTCATCGAACGGTTTCTTCTCGGTGTTGAAGGAGAGATAACCCACGTTCAGGCCCGCCTGCTCCAGCAGGTTGATATTTTTGTCCTGCTTCATGCGCGCGATGTCAGCCGGGTTTGGATACGGCATCACCTGACATTCGTTTTTCTGCAATTTTGCGTAACGCACGGATGCGTCAGGCGTGATGGAGAAGACCAGACGGTCGATCTGCGGCTTGGTGCCCCAGTAGCCCGGGAAGGCTTTATACAGAATACGGGAATCTTTCTGGTACTGAAGCAGCTGGAACGGGCCGGTACCGATTGGGTTCAGGTCCACTTTTTCCGGCGTGCCGGCTTTCAGCATGTTGTCCGCGTACTCTTTAGAGAGAATCGAGGCGAAGTCCATCGCCAGGTCAGCCAGGAATGGCGCTTCCGGACGCGTCAGCACAAACTGAACGGTTTTATCGTCCACTTTTTTCACTTCAGCGATCAGGTCTGGCAGACCCATCCCTTCGAAGTATTCATAGCTGCCGCCAGACACTTTATGGTACGGGTTCTGGGCATTTTTCTGACGGTCGAAGGAGAACACAACGTCGTCGGCGTTAAAGTCGCGCGTAGGTTTAAATTCTTTGCTGTCCTGCCACTTCACGCCCTGGCGCAGGTGGAAGGTATAGGTTTTACCGTCTTCGCTGACATCCCACTTTTCAGCCAGGCCAGGAATTACTTCCGTGGTGCCGGTTTTAAATTCAACCAGACGGTTATAGATCGGTACAGAGCTTGCGTCGTAAGTCGTACCAGAGGTAAAGAGCTGTGGGTTAAAGCCTTCCGGAGAGCCTTCAGAACAGTAAACCAGGGTTTTTGCCTGTACGCTTGCTGCAACGGTCATGGCCACCAGGCTCAGACCAAGCTTCAGCATCCCTGACTTCTTCAAGGAAATACTCATTATTGTGCTCCAATGTGATGTTTTGCTTTGTTGTGTTACGCCGCCTGACCTTTATTTATTTTTTACCCGGTCCGGTCGGTGATGCCCGAAGGCGTTAAAAGGGATAGAGAATCCTTTCAGAAGAGCGTTTGAGTTGCAGCGCAGATCCTCCCTGAAATGCCCCTCGTGCCCTACAATCTGTCAACAGAATGTGAAAACGTCAATACAGGTGGCGGGGATTTACGTGGAGTGTGAGAAACCGCAAACAAAGATTAAAAAAACCCTGACCGTGAGTTTTCAGCAGAGAAATTTATGCTACTCGCCATGATGCAGCACAATTATCTTCATATTTCGCAACACTCAGTGATTAAGTTTTATTCAGAATGGGTAAATTTTCTTACAGAATGGTGATTATCTGAGCACTAAATACCGCGAACGTTAAAACGCACAGCGAAAAATGCTGAGGTTATCCATAAGCAACGCGAAAAAAGATCAAACTATATATAAAAAAATACAATGGATTATGTCACAAAACCGCAAGCAGGCAGGGGGAAGCAGGGCTAAGGGGTATTTTGAGGACTCGTGCGGGGTAACGCGTTAATGCAAAAAGGGCTAACCTTGCGGTTAGCCCTTTTTAGAATGTGGTCGGCGAGAGAGGATTCGAACCTCCGACCCACTGGTCCCAAACCAGTTGCGCTACCAAGCTGCGCTACTCGCCGAATGCGGAGCGCATCTTACTGCTGAGGTGCGCCCCCGTCAATCCCTTATTTTCAAAAAGCCATTCAACTGGCGATATTCTCGCCAGACCAGCTACTGCGCGGCTTTTGTGGTGTTATCAGGGAGTTTACACCAGTTGTTGTTTTCGTTAATCCCACCGTTCGGTGAGGTATAGCCGAGACAACCCATAATGGTGTCGTACAGCTCAACGTGACGGCGCGGTACCTTGATCTCTGCCTGCTGTTTCAGATGGGCAAACATTTTGGCTTTGTCCGGGTTTTCCAGGTACTTATCCGACATCCACATGATCATCGGCACGCGGAACTGCTCAGGCGGGGCCAGCTTACGCGGCGTGCCGTGTAAATGCTCTTTCTCGTTGATGGACTCGCCGTGGTCGGCCGCGTAAATCACAATCGCTTTCTTATCGCGAAGCTGGTCGATCACCCGGCTGAGGAAGGTATCCACATACAGAATCGAGTTATCATAGGCATTGATCAGCTCCTGCTTGCTACAGTTCTTGTTAATGCCGACGCACTCAGGCGTCCATTTAGCGAAATCGCGCGTGTAACGCTGATAGTAGCTGTAATGTGACCCTTTGGTATGCAGAACAATAAGGTGCTTACCCTGCGGATGGTTTTTCAGCGACTGTTCCATCTCAGAGAGCAGCAGCATGTCATCAACGTTCTTTCCGCGGTTACGCGGCTCGGCGCCAATCTGCTCGCGGTAGGCGATGTTATCCGCCATGGTGTTGGTGTAGAACCACATCTCACTTTGCATGGCGAACAGATCGGAGCTAAATCCAAGCTGCTTCAGAACAGCAAACACGTTTTGCTCTTTGAGAGTGCGCTGAGGATTATCACTCGCACCGCCCTCACGAACAAACATACAGCGCAACGAGAGCTTCGTGGCGGTATCGCAGGAGTAGCCGCGGTATGCCACCAGGTTCTTTTCCTGCGCCAGTTTCGGGGTGGTATCGCGGTCATAACCGAGAATACCCATATGATCCCAGCGCGTCGTTTCGCCGATAACGAAGACCACGTAAGTATCATCCAGTCCGTCAGCCGGAGCCTGGTAGGTGAACTTTTTGGTCGGGTTAATCAGCGATTTCACATCGCTGGATTCGTCCGCCTGAGCCCAGGCATAGAGACCTAGCGCCGACAGCCAGTTAGACGGCAGATACGAGTTAGCCACCACGCCGCCGTAGCTTGGCATATCTACGCCTGTCGCTTTTTCGATCCGCTTTTGCTGTTTTTCCATCAGGCGAATAGGCGCCCATACCAGCAGACCCGCCAGAAGAACGACGGCGACGTTGCGGATGCGTTGCCCACGGGTACGCAGCTGGCGTAACAGGGTATAGCGACAGGTATTACTCCAGATAAAGAAGAGCGGGATCAGGCAGGTCAAAATCGTCCACATGATGAACCCTTGCCCCACCACCTCTTTCGAGAGGTCGATGTCCGTGGTCATCACCGAGGCCACAATACCGTAGCCAATGACCACATTCATGAATGTCATGTAATAGCTTGCGGCGGCAGAGATAATCACCACCAGCGAGGCCAGAACCTGCCATGTACGTCTGCCAAAAAGCGAGAGCAGACGTAGCAGGAAGAAGGTTGCCAGAATTGAGCCAAACACTTCAATCGCGGCGAAAATCCCGTTTCTTACGGTGAGGTGTTCAAAATAACCTTCCACTCTTCTGAACAGCACCGCGCCATTCAGAAACAAACCGATATAGACAGCCAGCATCAGACACAATCTTTGCTGGGTAAGAGACCTGATATATTTCATGCAAACAACCCTGGGGGAAGGGGTATAAAGACCCGCCGAATCTCATTGAGAAAGCAGACAGAGTAAGTAGGTGCGAGATAAACCGTTATCAGAAACGTCTACAAGCGCGATAAGTAGACCACAGCGAGGAAGAAAAGTGGCAGCAGAGAATGTGAATCGATGAAAATTTTTACAAAATAACAAGTCCGGAAGTGATATTGCGATAAAAAAAGAGGCCCTGCGGCCCCTTTTTATCGAATCATGCATGCGCTTCTTTATAGACCTCGCGTTGCGGCTGACGAATCGTGGTGGACAGCGCCAGTGAAATAATCAACAAGGCAAATATCACGCAGAATGTCACGTAGAAGCCACCAAACAGCGAGGCAATCAGCGACCCGCAAATACTGCCGATACCGAAGCCGAGATAAATCACACCGTAGTTTTTCGCCAGATTGTTCAGGCCGAAGAACTCGCTCACCAGCGACGGGAAGACGGTAATGGTACCGCCAAAGTTAAAGGCTACGCAGGCTATCGCCGCAAAGAATGTCGCTTCGTTCAGCGGTGCAAACAGCAGCGCCGCCATGCCCACCAGAGAGATGACCTGCCCCAGCGTAATCACGCGGATGCGGGCGATTTTGTCAGACAGGATACCGAGCACCAGACGACCCGAGAGGTTAGCAATGGAGATGACCGTTACCGCGTTCGCCGCCGTCGCCGCGTCCAGTTTCACCATTCCCTGCGCGATATCTTTCGCCACGCCGATGACATACAGACCGCTCATGCAGGCCGTCAGGAACATCACCGCCAGCATCCAGTACTGCGGTTTACGCATGGACTGTGCAAGGGTGAAATCATTCTCCACCACACCGTTAACGGTTTTCACTTCCTGCTGCGGCGCGTCTTTCATCAGCGTTGCGCCGAAGAGGATCATCACCAGCACAATCACGCCCCAGATCATAAAGGTTTTCTCAAGCCCCACCGAGGCCAGCAGATGCGCATCGATGAATTTGAAGCCAAGGCTGCCCAGGCCATATGAACCAATGGCAAACGCGGAGATAAGCCCTTTACGCTCCGGGAACCACTTCACGCAGTTAGACAGCGTCAGCAGGTAACCTGCCCCGTCCGCCAGCCCCACCAGCACCCCGGCGCTCAGCCACAGCATCATCAGGTTGTCGGAATATGCCGTCAGGAAGAAGCCCACGCCCAGCAAGATCCCGGAGGCCATGGTTACACGCTTCACGCCGAAGCGCTCCTGAAGTTTGCCCGCCACGGAAGAGGAAATTGCTAACCCAAGACTCAGCAAGCCGAAGGAGAACGCCACCTGGCTTATCGGCGCGCCGATCTTATCAGACAGGGCGCTGTTAAACAGGCTCCAGGTATAGACCGATCCCAGTGCGAACTGGGTAACGATGGTGCCGAATAGCGTCAGCCAACGCGTGCGGTTATAAGTTGATGTGTTCATGGCAGTGTCCTGCAAGATAAATTAAGGAAATTCGCTGAGGACACGATAAACAAAACCCCATAACGCCAGGGGTAAAACGGCATGAAATGCAGGAGAAACGGAATGAAATGCCTGGAAGCGGGAATGAATGACCTTGCCGGAGAAGAAAAAGGTCAAAGGTGAGCGATCACTATCGCTACAGTCCTCGCCGTTATTGTATTAAATATGTTACCGCAGCGTTTAAAAAAGTGACAACCCTTTAAAATTTGGCGCTCAATCCCAGCGTATATAAATATTCTTCTTCAGTTTGCTGGTTATAGCTGATCTTCGCCCAGGGGTGTAAATCACCATACTGCGTATCGACACGCCACCCCAATGAGTTCACGCTGGCATGCCAGAGTGGATCGGTAAGCGACTGCGTGGTGGTTGTATCCTCAAACGCATTCACTGGTGCGGAGGGAGCGCCATCAGTGCGCCACGCCATTACGGGCCCGGTGGTGAAATGTCCCGCCACGGGAAAATTCCAGCCAACGCTCAGAACGGTTTCCGCATCCGAACCGGAGGGATCGTTCAGGGTAAACCCCGCAGCATTCTGCGTGCGGTTAATACGCTCCGCGAGAATATCTTCATAACGAGGTTGGTGATCGGCGTCCCATGTATAGCGTTCCATCGTATTACTTTGAGCATCTGAAACGATATATTCCTGTTGCCACGCAAAAGCGGTGTTACAAAAAAGCAGGCAGACTGAAACACCCACCAGGCCAGAAGCAGCATGGCGACCACTGATTTTTTTTATCATCATCAAAGCGACTCCAGAAAGAGCCGAGTTCGGCGATATATGTCATTGTTCGAAGAGGTATTAGGGCGTATAGCCCTGTATTAACTATTGTCTCTTTAGCAGACACGTCAAGCCGGGCAGATTGAAATTTTTGCGTTTACCGTATCAGGAAGGGAGATGACCTATGCAACGTTGCGGCTGGGTAAGCCAGGATCAGCTTTATATCGATTATCACGACAAGGAATGGGGCGTACCGGAAACCGACGGTAAAAAACTGTTTGAAATGATTTGCCTTGAAGGCCAGCAGGCCGGACTGTCGTGGATCACCGTTCTGAAAAAGCGTGAGAACTATCGCAAAGCCTTCCACCAGTTCGATCCGGCTGCGGTTGCCGCCATGACCGACGACGACGTGGAAAGGCTGGTTCTGGATACCGGTATCATCCGCCATCGCGGTAAAATTCAGGCCATTATTGGTAACGCGCGTGCTTATCTGGCGATGGAGCAAAACGGCGAACCCTTCTCAGCATTCGTCTGGTCGTTTGTGGATAACGAGCCGAAGGTGACGCAGGCCGCCACGCTTGCAGAGATCCCAACGTCGACCCCCGCCTCAGATGCCCTGTCGAAAGCGCTGAAAAAACGCGGCTTTAAGTTTGTGGGCACCACCATCTGTTACTCCTTTATGCAGGCCTGCGGGCTGGTCAATGACCACATTACGGGCTGCTTCTGCCATCCGGAGGGCCACCATGATCCGCAAATGGCAAAGTGAGGACACCGCTCCGCTTTTGAGTCTGTGGCTGGAGAGCACCACCGAGGCGCATCCGTTTATCGACGCAAGTTACTGGCAAGCGAATGAAGCGGTAGTGCGGGATGAATACCTTCCCGCCGCCGAGACCTGGGTCTGGGAAGAAAACGGTACCCTGTGCGGTTTTATCAGCGTCATGCAGTTCCAGTTCGTGGGGGCGTTGTTTATCGCCCCGGCGTTCATCGGAAAGGGGATCGGGCGTGCGCTGCTGAACCACGTTCAGCAGCACTATCCGTATTTAACTCTGGAGGTGTATCAGAAAAACGTGCGGGCGGTGAATTTCTATCATGCTCAGGGTTTTCGCATCGAAGACAGCGCCTGGCAGGATGATACCCAACACCCGACGTGGATCATGAGCTGGCAGGCGGATCAAACGCCGTAAGGGTAAGCGCCGGCCCCTCATATTTCTCCACCCATGCCAGCGCCGTATTCCCCGCGCAGCCATTCCCCAGCTTCGAGCTGGGGAGATCTTTGGTCAGCACGTTTACGGCGCCGTTCTTACAAATACCGCCCTCGTCCAGCGCCAGATCCGGCCATGCGCCCTGATGAATGCAGAAAACGCCAGGGCGGATCCCGTCACTCACCACGGCGCCTGCCAGCACCTGCCCGCGCGCGTTCCAGACCCGAACGAGGTCGCCGTGGTTAATCCCCCGCGCCTTTGCGTCATCGCTGTTCAGCGCAATCGGCTCACGACCCGCCACCGCATACTGCTCGCGCAAAGCCGAATAGTTGAGCTGGCTGTGCAGACGATGGGCGGGATGGGCAGACAGCAGCTGAAGCTGCCCCGGCTGCGCATTGCCATGCCATTCGTCCGGCTCCAGCCACGCCGGATGCGGCGGACAGTCCGCGTAGCCAAAGCTGGCGATGCGTTCGCTGTAGATCACAATCTTCCCGCTTTCGGTTTTTAACGGATGATTCTCCGGATCGCGACGGAAGTCAGCAAAGCGCACAAACCGCGCATTCTGCTCGCTTTCCGGCATTTCGAAGAGTTGATTCGCCTCCCAGAACTCAGCGAATGGCGGCAGCGTCACGCCCTGCGCAGCCCCACGCTGGCTGGCAATCTGGTAAAACGTTTCCAGCCATTGCAGATCGGTTTTGCCCTCGGTGAAACGCTCCCGACCGCCCGCTTCCCACATTTCACTCAGGTCGGCAAAGACATCAAAATCATCCCGCGCTTCATCCCGGGGAGCCACGACGCGCTTCATCGGCACCATATGCTGATTACTGTAATCCCCCGTCATGGTGAGATCGTTACGCTCGAACGAGGTCGTGGCGGGCAAAACGATATCAGCATGTTTCGCTGACGCGGTCCAGAAGCACTCCGAGATCACCACCAGCTCCGGTTTCTGCCAGGCGCGGATCAGGCGGTTAGTATCCTGGTGATGGGTGAAGTTGGCCCCACCCGCCCACCAGACAAACTTAATATCCGGGAAATGCCGATCCTGGCCGTTGTGCTGATAAAACCCGCCAGGGTTCTCCAGGGCTTCAACAATGCGTGCCACCGGAATTTTATCTACCGCGTCCACGCCACCCTGCACCGAGCCCTGCATGGAGGCCAGCACCGCCGCTTTTCGCGTCGGGTTGCCGCCGTTAGCAAAGTGATAGGAAAGCCCAAAACCGCCGCCGGGTGTGCCAATCTGCCCGAGCATCGCGGCGAGCGTAACCAGCATCCAGTGCTTCTGCTCGCCAAACTGCTGGCGCTGCATCCCCCAGCCGGACATGAGCATCGTGACACGGCTATGGAATAACGTCGCCAGTTCGCGGATTTTAACGGCATCAACGCCGCAAATCGCCGCAGCCCACTCTGCGGTTTTGGCGATACCGTCGGTTTGTCCCGTCAGGTAGTCGGCAAATTTATCGAAGCCCGTGGTGCAGCGCGCTAGAAATTCCGTATCGTGCCAGCCGTTCTCCACCAGGGTGTGGGCGATGCCCAGCATCATCGCCACGTCGGTGCCCATATGCGGCGCGATCCACTCGGCGCTGTCGCCGAAGAAATCCAGCGTTTCAGAACGCATCGGATCGATACAGATGATGCGCTTGCCGCTTTTGCGCAGCGCATCAAAGTAGGAAACGCCCTGCTCGTCGGACGCATTCCAGGCAATTTTCAGGGTATTGAGCGGGTTGGCGCTCCAGAGCACCACCACCTCCGCATGCTCCAGCACCAGCGGCCAGCTGGTCTGCTGCTGATAAACCTCATTCCCGCCCACGACATACGGCATGATTGCCTGCGCCGCGCCGGTCGAGTAATCGCCCAGATGGCCGGTGTATCCTCCGGCCAGGCTCATATAGCGTTGCAGCAGGGTTGCGGCCTTATGTAGCACGCCGTTCGAGCGCCAGCCATAGGAGCCGGCAAAAATGGACGACGGGCCATAGCTGTCGCGAATGCGTTTATGCTGGGTATGGATCAGCGCCAGCGCGTCGTCCCAGCTCACGCGTACGAACTCATCCTGCCCACGAATACCCTGCGGCTTATCCGGTGACGCCAGAAAGCCTTTACGCACCATCGGCCAGCGGACGCGGGTTTTACTGTGTACCTGATCGCGAACGACGGTCTGTAAAGAGTTGAGATGGCGCGAAGGCAAAGCCCCGCGAGACGACAGCACAGTGTCGCCATCGGTTTCGACCAGCATCGGCCCCCAGTGGGCGGCGGTCAGAATGGTTTTTGTTGAGGTGCTCAAAGCGTGCGCTCCTGGTTGCGTGCAGGTGTTTCGGCCTTTCATTGAGGCAGTTTATCGTTTGTGACAAATTTCAGAGTTATACACTGAATTTTCTCCGTATCCGGACGTCATAATCCACTGCCACGTCCATCGTGGCAAAGAATAAAAAGGATTAAGGAAATAAGATGAAAAAACGCGTACTCGTTATTGCCGCTCTGGTGAGCGGCGCACTGGCTGTTTCTGGCTGCACAACCAACCCTTACACCGGTGAACGCGAAGCGGGCAAATCCGGCATTGGCGCGGGTATTGGTTCCCTGGTGGGCGCTGGCGTTGGCGTACTCTCCTCCTCCAAGAAAGATCGCGGCAAAGGTGCGCTGATTGGCGCAGCGGCAGGCGCAGCCCTGGGCGGCGGCGTGGGTTATTACATGGACGTGCAGGAAGCAAAACTGCGTGACAAAATGAAAGGTACGGGCGTGAGCGTGACGCGCAGCGGTGACAACATCATCCTGAACATGCCAAACAACGTGACCTTTGACAGCAGCAGCGCGACGCTGAAACCCGCAGGCGCGAACACCCTGACCGGCGTGGCCGCAGTGCTGAAAGAGTACAATAAAACTGCCGTGAACGTGATTGGTTACACCGACAGCACCGGCAGCCAGGATCTGAACATGCGTCTGTCCCAACAGCGCGCCGATTCCGTGGCCAGTTCGCTGATCGCCCAGGGCGTAGAAGCGAACCGCATCCGCACCAGCGGCATGGGTCCGGCTAACCCGATCGCCAGCAACAGCACGGCGGAAGGCAAAGCGCAGAACCGCCGCGTTGAGATTACGTTAAGCCCGGTACAGTAGGTAAAAGCAAAACGGCAACCCCGTTGCCGTTTTTAGTGTTTGCGCCCTCTCCCGTGGAAGAGGGTTGGGGTGAGGGCATCAGACCGCAACCTCCGGTAAGCGCAGCGCCACCCGGCAAATAGCTTGATTCGCCAGATTTTCCCGCTAAGGTATTCTCACTAAATTCAGGGAAATCAGCGATGATCAAACCAACCCGGGCCACCATCAGCGACGTGGCGAAAGCCGCCAAAACCGGTAAAACCAGCATTTCACGCTACCTCAACGGCGAGAAACACCTGCTTTCCGATGCGCTGCTGGCACGAATCGAACAGGCCATTGCCGATCTCGACTACCGTCCTAGCCTGATGGCGCGCGGCCTCAAGCGGGGCCGCACCCGTCTGATTGGCCTCATCATCGCCGATATCACCAACCCCTACTCCGTAAACGTCCTCAGCGGCATCGAAGCGGCGTGCCGTGAAAAAGGCTTTACCCCGCTGGTCTGTAACACCAATAACGAGGTTGATCAGGAGCTGCATTACCTCGATCTGCTGCGCAGCTATCAGGTGGAAGGGATTGTGGTGAATGCCGTCGGGATGCGAGAAGAGGGGCTAAATCGT
The DNA here is from genome assembly GCF_049237905.1 of Enterobacter cloacae complex sp. SHL018. Classification (NCBI taxonomy): domain Bacteria; kingdom Pseudomonadati; phylum Pseudomonadota; class Gammaproteobacteria; order Enterobacterales; family Enterobacteriaceae; genus Enterobacter; species Enterobacter cloacae complex sp. SHL018. Next base: position 303,419 of record NZ_JBMKJE010000005.1, on the reverse strand, counting down.
CTGCAACAATCGTCTCTGCCGATGGTGCTTATTGACCGCAAAATCCCGGAATTTGCCTGCGATGTGGTCGGACTGGATAACACCCAGGCGGCCACCACTGCCACCGAGCACCTGATTGAACAGGGTTTCGAAGCCATTCTGTTCCTGAGCGAACCGCTGGGCATGGTTAACACCCGCCGCGACCGCCTGGCGGCATTTCGTGCCACGCTGGCGCGTTATCCCGGCGTGATCGCCGAAAATGCCGAAATCCCCCTGCATGAAGCCGGGCAGCTGGATAATACCCTGCGCCAGTTCCATACCCGTCATCGGGGTATGCGTAAAGCGGTGATCTCCGCGAACGGGGCGCTGACGCTTCAGGTTGCCCGCTCGCTTAAACGCATTGGCCTGCACTGGGGCAGCGACATCGGCTTACTTGGCTTTGATGAACTGGAGTGGGCAGAACTGGCTGGCGTAGGCATCACCACCCTCAAACAACCCACCTGGCAGATCGGCTATGCCGCGGTTGAACAAGTGGTTCGCCGCATTGAAGGCACCCGCGACGCCGTACGCGAGCAGGTTTTTTCCGGCGAGCTGATCGTTCGCGGCTCTACTGCCCGTTAATTTCCCCTTCGTGACAGCGATCATAAATTCAGCATCCCGAACTTTTCTTTGGAACCGGTTCCATCTAGCGTAATACTATCGATTACGCTCTGGAGTCAGGAAATGAGCAGGAAAATTATGGTGGTCACCGCCGCGTATGGCGCGGACCAGGTGCGACAGGCAGGCGGTCAACGGGCGATGCTTCCCGTTATTGCCGGCGCAGGGGCTGATGGCGTTGAAATCCGCCGCGAGCTCTTCAACAACGACGAGTTAATGGCCCTGCCTGCGCTCGGCGAGTCCATTGAACTGCTGGGTTTACTGGCGTGCTACTCCGCCCCGGCCCCCCTGTTTATGCCCGATGGCACCCTCAACCCGGATCTCCCGCGCTACCTTAGCGAAGCCAGCGCCCTGAACGCGCTGTGGCTTAAAGTCTCGCTGGGTCATTTCAGCGACAAACAACCCCTTGAAGCCCTGCGCGCATTGCTGGATGAAAGCGGCATGACGCTGGTGGTGGAAAACGACCAGACCGACTGCGGGCAGCTCGCGCCGATGCAGCGCTTCAAAGCCGCCTGCCGGGTAATGGCGCTGCCGGTCACGCTGACGTTCGATATGGGCAACTGGCTGTGGGTTGGCGACTCCCCGGAAGAGGCTGCACGTCAGCTGGCTCCCGCCGTGAGCTATATTCATGTGAAGGCCGCAGTCCCGCATAAGGCGCAGTTCCGCGCCGTCGCACCGGATCAGACCGATTCTCGCTGGCGGGATCTGCTTAATCAACTCCCTGCCGATGCGCCACGCGGTATCGAATTTCCGCTGGAAGGGACGGATCTCACCGCCGTCACCCGCCATTACGTCAACCTGCTGCGCGAGGAGTAAACCATGCACAAGACGCTGGATGTCATCACCATTGGCGAGGCCATGGCGATGTTTGTCGCCACCGAAACGGGCGAGCTGAGCGCAGTGGAGCACTTCATTAAACGCGTGGCAGGTGCCGAGCTGAATGTTGCTACCGGACTTGCGCGGCTGGGGCTGAATGTCGGCTGGGTAAGCCGCGTGGGAAATGACAGCTTTGGCCATTTTGTTCTCGACTCGCTGAAAAAAGAGGGCATTGATGCCGCAGGCGTGACCCTCGACGGACGCTTTGCGACGGGCTTTCAGCTGAAATCTAAAGTTGAAAATGGAACCGATCCCATCGTGGAGTATTTCCGCAAAGGCTCAGCGGCAAGCCATCTCTCCGTGGATGATTATCACGCCGCGTATTTCTCCTCCGCGCGCCACCTGCACCTGAGCGGCGTGGCGGCGGCGCTCTCGGCCAGCTCGTACGATTTACTGGATCACGCGGCTTCGGCAATGAAAGCACAGGGCAAAACGATCTCTTTCGATCCTAACCTGCGCCCGGTGCTGTGGAAAAGCGAAGCGGAGATGGCTGAGAAACTCAACCGACTGGCGTTTCAGGCGGACTGGGTTCTGCCTGGCATAAAAGAGGGAATGATCCTTACTGGCGAAAGCACGCCCGAAGGCATTGCCGATTTTTACCTCAACAAAGGGGTAAAAGCCGTGGTGCTGAAAACCGGTGCCGACGGCGCATGGTTTAAAACTGCCGACGGCGAGCAAGGTGCCGTCGCTGCGGTAAAAGTCGACAACGTGGTCGATACCGTGGGCGCGGGCGATGGGTTTGCCGTCGGAGTCATCAGCGCTCTGCTGGAGGGCAAACCGCTGTCGCAGGCCGTGGCGCGAGGCAACAAAATTGGTTCGCTGGCGATTCAGGTGCAGGGCGACAGCGAAGGATTACCAACACGAGCAGAGCTCGGCGTCTAAATTCCCTCTCCCTGTGGGAGAGGGCCAGGGTGAGGGCAGCAATCCGCACCAGATAATTAAGCCACCGTGTACCCTACAGACAACGGCGGCAACAACCTCAACAACAGAGGCAAGCCTATGAACAGTTCGACCAATGCAGTAAAACGCTGGTGGTACATCATGCCAATCGTGTTTATCACGTACAGCCTGGCGTACCTGGATCGTGCCAACTTCAGTTTCGCATCCGCCGCCGGGATCAACGAAGACCTCGGGATCACCAAAGGGGTCTCCTCCCTGCTGGGTGCCCTCTTCTTCCTGGGTTATTTCTTCTTCCAGATCCCCGGCGCGATTTACGCTGAACGCCGCAGCGTGCGAAAGCTCATTTTCATCTGCCTGATCTTATGGGGTGCCTGTGCGTCGCTTACTGGCGTGGTGAATAACATTCCTGCTCTGGCGGCTATTCGCTTTATTCTCGGCGTGGTTGAGGCGGCCGTCATGCCAGCAATGCTGATTTATATCAGCAACTGGTTCACAAAATCTGAGCGTTCACGTGCCAATACGTTCCTGATACTCGGTAACCCGGTCACCGTGCTGTGGATGTCGGTGGTTTCCGGCTACCTGATCCAGTCCTTCGGCTGGCGCGAGATGTTCATCATCGAAGGGGTTCCCGCGATTATCTGGGCCTTCTGCTGGTGGGTGCTGGTGAAAGATAAGCCAGCCCAGGCAAAATGGCTTTCTGAGGACGAAAAAGCCGCACTCCAGGCGCAGCTGGATAAAGAGCAGCAGGGGCTGAAAGCGGTGCGTAACTACGGTGAAGCCTTCCGCTCCCGGAACGTTATTCTGCTGTGCGCACAGTATTTTACCTGGAGTATTGGCGTGTACGGCTTTGTGCTGTGGCTACCGTCGATTATCCGCAGCGGCGGTGAAAACCTTGGCATGGTGGAAGTGGGCTGGCTGTCATCGGTGCCTTACCTGGCTGCGACCATCGCGATGGTTATCGTCTCCTGGGCATCGGACAAGCTGCAAAACCGTAAGCTGTTCGTCTGGCCGCTGCTGCTGATCGCTGCTTTTGCCTTCATTGGCTCCTGGGCCGTAGGCGCAAACCACTTCTGGGTCTCGTACACTCTGCTGGTGATTGCGGGTGCGGCCATGTATGCCCCGTATGGTCCGTTCTTTGCCATCATCCCGGAAATGCTGCCGCGTAACGTCGCAGGGGGCGCGATGGCGTTGATCAACAGTATGGGCGCGCTGGGTTCGTTCTTTGGCTCGTGGTTTGTGGGCTATCTGAACGGCGCCACCGGCAGCCCGTCGGCCTCTTACATCTTTATGGGGGTGGCGCTTTTTGCCTCGGTATGGCTTACTCTGATTGTTAAGCCTGCTAATAATCAACAGCTACCCGTCGGCGCACGCCACGCCTGAATCTTTTTAAAATCAACGGAGATTAGCATGAAGCCGTCCGTCATTTTGTACAAAGCACTGCCTGAAGACCTGCAAAAACGCCTGGAGGAACACTTTACCGTTACCCGGGTCAAGAACCTCAGCCCGGAAACCGTGGCACAGCACGCCGACGCGTTTGCCAGCGCCGAGGGCCTGCTGGGTTCGAGCGAAAAGGTGGATGCAGCGCTGCTGGAGAAAATGCCGAAGCTTCGTGCTACCTCAACCGTTTCGGTGGGATACGACAATTTCGACGTGGATGCGCTAAACGCGCGCAACATCCTGCTGATGCACACGCCGCATGCCCTGACGGAGACCGTCGCCGACACGCTGATGGCGCTGGTGCTCAGTACCGCGCGTCGCGTGGTGGAAGTGGCCGAGCGCGTGAAAGCGGGCGAATGGACGAAAAGCATTGGCCCGGACTGGTTCGGCGTGGACGTTCATGGCAAAACGCTGGGGATTGTTGGGATGGGCCGCATCGGTCTGGCGCTGGCACAGCGCGCGCATTTCGGCTTCAGCATGCCCATTCTGTATAACGCACGCCGTCACCACACTGAAGCCGAAGAACGTTTCAATGCCCGCTACTGCGAGCTTGATACGCTGTTGCGGGAAGCCGACTTTGTCTGCCTGATCCTGCCGCTGACGGATGAAACGCGTCATCTCATCGGCAAAGCGGCGTTTGAAAAGATGAAGAAATCGGCCATTTTCATCAACGCGGGTCGTGGTCCGGTGGTCGATGAGAATGCGCTGATTGAGGCACTGCAAAACGGTGAGATCCACGCCGCTGGTCTGGACGTGTTTGAACAGGAGCCGCTGCCGGTGGATTCTCCGCTACTGACCATGCCGAACGTCGTCGCCCTGCCTCACATCGGCTCTGCCACTCATGAAACACGCTACAATATGGCGGCGACCGCCGTGGATAACCTGATTGCCGCGCTCGGCGGTAAAGTGGATAAAAACTGCGTTAACCCGCAGATACAACAGTAGATACGAAAAAACCCGCCAGAAGGCGGGTTTTTGAATTTTGTGCTACTGGGCTGGAAGCTTACAGGCTTACAACGTTACCAGCTGCTGGGCCTTTAGCGCCGCTTTCGATGGTGAAGGAAACTTTCTGACCTTCATCCAGAGATTTGTAGCCATCGTTCTGGATAGCAGAGAAGTGTACGAACACGTCTTTAGAGCCATCGTCAGGAGTGATGAAGCCGAAACCTTTATCAGCGTTGAACCATTTTACCAGACCAGTCATTTTAGCAGACATAGAAATTACCTTATTAACAAATATATTGTGCCTTCCGGCTTGATGGATTGCGTTACAGATTTTTAAGCGATGAAGGAAGGGTCACTACGAAGGGTATCTATGGATAACAATCTGGACTGCTTTACTAAACTGCTTTAGGTCTGTGTAACAAACCGACGAACATAGTTATACCGATGTGGTAGATGAATGACAAGCGTTATTTTCATCAAGCATAAAAAAAACCCCGCCGAAGCGGGGGTTTTTCTTATTCCGTAGCAGCGACCGCTGCGCTCCATGCCTGGCTAAAGGCCTGATGCTGGGACGCGAGCGGCCCGATCAGCGCGTTATACTGGCTCGCCTGCTGGGAGGTCGGGAACTGGATACCGTTAGAGACGAAGCTCACCTGCGTACCTTGTTCACTAATAAAGTCACCCACCTGAACCAGCTGCTGAGTAAAGACCTGCGCCGCCGGGATCAGCGGTTGCAAGGCGTTTGACGGCTTGGTCACGACTTTCTCATACACCTGGTCATAGACCGGTTTGAGATCCTCGCCCTGCTTCAACGCGGAACGCGACGCATCAGCCTGCATTTTGGCATTTTGCAGCTGCTGGCTCAGTACCCCAAGCGCGCCATTTGACTGGCGCAGCGGTTCGCGCTGGGTCATATAATCCTGTGGAACGCGGATGGCATTCACGCTATCCACTACCGGGCGAATACCGGAATCCATCGCCTGGCTTACCTGCTGTGAATAGCCATACAGAATGGCGTAATCCGACACGAATGGACCAAACTGTTTTTTCTGATCCGCAGTCAGCGTTGGTAAACGCTCGCCGCTACGCATCACTGTATTCTGTAGAAAATCGATAAACGCTTTGCGCTGATCGCCTTCTTTATCGAAACACCCACTCAGGCTAACAACCATCAACAACGCCGCAATAGGCGCAAACCAGCGAGAGCAGGACTTTCCTGTCGCCATTTTATTACTCCTTTCACCCAAAAAGCGCACACCGGCACACGCGTGCCCAACGCTGACAAGGATAGTCCAGGTCAGCCTTGCAAGATAGAGTTTTCATGCAAAACGGGTATTCCCGTTTTTGTACTGACTATTTACAAAAAAATACCTGTGCATCCCTACATATGACTAATCAGGTAATTAGCATAACTATCCATATAGCTGAAACGCGTAAAGCGATCGTTATCGCACAATTAATCACAGCCGTGACGATCCTGTGTCTGGTTTAGGGACTATTCTTAACAGGCTCTCTGATGTTCATGATCCCGATGTGTGATTTATGAGGAGTTCTCAATGGAATTAAAAGATCCTGAGTTTGAGCTGCTGAGCAGCCTGGAACAGATTATTTTTAAAGATGTACCGCCGACGGTTACCCTGAATCAAAAGTCCAATCCTTTTAGTGAATTTGAGCGTTTACGCAAAGGATCGGGCCTGAAAACAGATGAATTCGCAAGAGCGATGGGTGTCAGCGTAGCGATGGTGCTGGAGTGGGAGTCAAAACGTGAAAAACCTACCCCAGCCGAGCTAAAGCTGATGCGCCTGATCCAGGCAAACCCTGACCTTCGCAAGCAGTTAGCCTGATAAAGTTTGTTTGCCCCCGCCCTTGCGGGGGCTTGTGTTTACAGGCTTTCACATCGCCATCCCGTCTCTTCCCACACCAGTTCATGCGTCAACTTCAGCCCTGCCAGAAAGGCTTCATCATGCGACACCACCAGCAGCGCGCCGGGGTAATCGGCTAAGGCCGCTTCTATAGCCTGAACAGAGGCCAGATCAAGATGGTTGGTTGGCTCATCCAGAAGCAACAGCTGCGTTGCCGCTTCACGCCACAATACGCAGGCCAGCGCGGCCTTCAGGCGCTCGCCGCCACTCAGTTCGGCCAGTGGTAGTGTCACTTTCTCTGCGCCCAGCTGAAGCTGCGCTAAACGGGTACGCAGCGCCCCTTCTTCGAGCGGCGTATTGCCCAGGCTAAGGTGTGTCATCACCGACTGCGACAGATCTAGCCGGGAAAGATGCTGATCGAGATACGCACACCTGACAGAGACCTTACAGATTCCCGTGACAGGGGCTGTTTCGCCCAACATCACTTTCAACAGCGTGGATTTTCCACAGCCGTTCGGCCCGCGTAGCGCCACGCGCATCGGGCCATCCATTCGCCAGTTTATCGGGGAGACAGGCACGTGCGGAAGCACCAGTTCTTCCAGCGCCAGCACCTGTTTTCCTTCCGGGATTTCACTGCCCGGCAGGGTAAACATCACCGCGTTATCCTCTTCAACCCGCTCGCGTGCCTGGTTGACCGCAGCGTTCAGAGCATGATTTTGATCGCTATGCTGTTTTTTCCAGGAACCAATACGCTCTTTCGCCGCCCCTTTGTATTTGACCCGTTCAAACGAGGCGATGTTAAGGCTGTCGACCGTGCGAAGCGTTTTGGCTGAACGCCGCAGGCTGTCGTCATGCTCTTTATGCATACGGGCGCGGGTACGCTTGCGTTCGGTGGCAGCATGCTCCAGCGCGGCGCGGGCAGCCAGCTGCTCAGCATCACGCTGGGTTCGATAGTCAGCATAATTCCCCCCGTAGCTGCGCAAGCCCAACGCGCTCAGTTCAAGGATACGCGGTACCTGGGCCAGCAACTCACGGTCGTGAGAGGCCACCAGCACCCCGCCCTGATACCGGGAAAGCTGCTCGTAGAACCATACGCGGCCTTGCCTGTCGAGGTGGTTGGTCGGTTCGTCCAGCAGCAGGTAATCAGCATCTGCGGCGAATGCGCCGCACAGCAAGGCACGAATGCGCTCGCCGCCGCTCAGCTCTGCCGCGCGTTTATTCGGGTCAAAAGGGGGAAGTTTTGCAGCGATAAAAGCCTGGCTCAGCCGTTCAGCCAGATCCCAGTAACCGTCGAGCGTATCGAGATCGTCGGGTTCATAATGACCGCTGTCGATGCGCGTGCGCGCCGCAAAGATCGCGTCGTAACCAAGCAGTCCGGCAAGAGTCGTATCCGCAGAAATATCCTGCTGCTGCGCCACATAGACGTGTGTATCAAAGCGCTCAATATGACCGCTGGCGGGTTCATCAACCCCTGCCAGCAGCCGCAGAAGACGTGTTTTACCGCTGCCGTTGCGGCCAACCAGCGCGCACACTGACGCATCCAGAGAAAGATTCAGCGGACCAAAAAGGATATCGCCCGTCGCAAACTGACAGGTGACCTGATGCAAAATAAAAGAGGGGGACTGCGCAAAATGAGCCATAAGCACTCCTGAATGAAATCAAAACATCCCCTGCCGACGCGGTGCGTTGAGCAAGGATCGAAATTCATCAGTCGTGTTTGTTCATTTTTGGGGGGCGCTCCTGAGGGCGAAATTTAACGGGAACAAGAATAACGGCAATGCGCCGCCCATTTCAAGGTTAAATTTTCGCCAGGCTAATGCCCGAGCGTAAAAAACCCGCCGAAGCGGGTCTCTCAATCAGATAAACGCAAACGCATCGCCAAACAGACGATCTTCCCGCGCGTCACGCTCGTTGCAGAACAGGTCGCGGGCAATTTTTGCCATTTCAAAGCGACCGGCAATATAGATATCGTGCCCGGCCAGCGTCCCGTGATCCTGCAATACCGCAGTCAGCACCGTACCGCTGCGCCCGCGCCAGCCCTCTTCCGGCTGCTCGACAACCGGCTCGATGCGCAGGTTTGGATGATTTACGCTCAGCGCTTCCAGCTCAGACAGATCGTAAAGATGCTTCTCTTCACGACCGCCCCAGTAGATGGTGATATCGCGATTCGGGTTGCGCGCCAGCGCGGTCAGCAGAATAGAGCGGACATAAGAGAAGCCCGTGCCACCGGCAATCAGGATCAGCGGACGGTCTTCGTCTTCACGCAGCCAGGCCTCGCCATGAGGAATATCGACCACGATTTCACGCTCTTTCAGGATGCGGTCCATCACGGCCATCGCGTACAGGTTAAGCTCAGACGCACCAATATGCAGCTCAATAAATTCCTTCTCTGCTGGCGTTGAGGCCATAGAGAAAGGACGCTTATCACGCTCGTCCATCACGACCATCAGGTACTGACCGGCACGGAATGAGAAGGCCGCTTCAGGAACCAAACGGACGCGATATACGGTGTCGGTAATAGCATCTACCGACGTCACTTTACAGCTTAAGGTTGTCATTCGCTCTCTCTGTCGGGAAGTCTATAGGGCTAAACGGTCTTATTCTGCCTTACCGTTATTCATTATGGCCAGCTCGTCCCAGATCGCGTCAATTCGCGCGGTCACGGCAGGATCTTTTTCGATCGGGCGACCCCATTCACGGTCGGTTTCGCCAGGCCATTTATTCGTGGCATCCAGTCCCATTTTTGAGCCAAGTCCGGAAACCGGCGAGGCAAAGTCCAGATAATCAATCGGCGTGTTTTCCACTAACACCGTATCACGCGCCGGATCCATACGCGTGGTGATGGCCCAGATGACGTCATTCCAGTCGCGGGCATTGACGTCATCATCGCAGACAATCACAAACTTGGTATACATAAACTGGCGCAGGAAAGACCATACGCCCATCATCACGCGCTTAGCGTGACCGGCATACTGCTTCTTCATCGTCACCACCGCCAGGCGATACGAACACCCTTCCGGCGGCAGATAAAAATCAACAATTTCCGGGAACTGCTTTTGCAGGATCGGCACAAACACTTCGTTCAGCGCCACGCCAAGCACCGCCGGTTCATCCGGTGGACGGCCGGTATAGGTGGAGTGATAGATGGCATCTTCACGCTGGGTAATGTGGGTGACGGTGAACACCGGGAAGTTATCCACTTCGTTGTAATAGCCGGTGTGGTCGCCGTACGGCCCTTCGGGTGCCAGCTCGCCCTGTTCAATGTAACCTTCCAGCACGATCTCTGCGCTGGCCGGTACTTCCAGGTCATTAGAGATGCACTTCACCACTTCGGTTTTGGTGCCGCGCAGCAGCCCTGCAAAGGCATATTCAGACAGCGTATCAGGAACAGGCGTCACCGCGCCCAGAATGGTTGCCGGATCGGCACCCAGCGCGACGGAAACCGGGAAGCGTTCGCCCGGATGGGCCGCGCACCACTCCTGGAAATCCAGCGCCCCACCGCGATGGGACAACCAGCGCATGATGAGCTTGTTTTTGCCAATCAGCTGCTGGCGGTAAATGCCGAGGTTTTGACGCTCTTTATGCGGCCCACGCGTCACGGTGAGGCCCCAGGTGATCAGCGGTGCGGCATCGTCAGGCCAGCACTGCATGATGGGAATTTTGGTCAGATCCACCGCATCGCCTTCCAGCACTTTTTGCTGGCACGGCGCACCGCGCAGGCGTTTGGTGGGCATGTTCAGCACCTGCTTAAACTGCGGCAGCTTGTCGAACAGGTCGCGGAACCCTTTTGGCGGCTCCGGCTCTTTAAGAAAGGCCAGCAGTTTACCCACTTCACGTAACGCCGTGACATCTTCCTGTCCCATCCCCAGCGCCACGCGGCGAGGTGTGCCAAACAGGTTGCACAGCACCGGCATGGCGTAGCCTTTTGGGTTTTCAAACAGCAACGCCGGGCCGCCCGCGCGCAGGGTGCGGTCAGCGATTTCTGTCATTTCCAGATACGGATCAACAGGAAGCGTAATGCGTTTGAGTTCGCCCTGCTTTTCCAGCAGCGCCAGGAAGTCGCGTAGATCGTGGTATTTCATGCAGTTAATCATGGCCTCTCTGTAAGCGCTTCATTATACGGCGTAAGACCGCGTGATGCTGTAATTTTGTTAAATTAGCGTGAACTTCCACGACTTACTCTCTTTTTCGCCATTATAATCACCTTAGCGATCCCGCCAGGGTTTTGGTATGCTTGCGCCCCGAACAATGGGAAGAGTGATTATGCAGGCCTGGTATTTACTGTATTGCAAACGCGGGCAACTTCAGCGCGCGCAGGAACATCTTGAACGTCAGTCTGTTAACTGCCTGACACCCGTGATCACGCTTGAAAAAATGCAGCGTGGAAGACGCACGACCGTCAGTGAGCCTCTGTTCCCGAACTATCTGTTCGTCGAGTTCGACCCCGAAGTGATCCACACCACGACGATCAGCGCCACGCGCGGCGTCAGCCATTTTGTGCGTTTTGGCGCTCATCCGGCAAGAGTACCGTCATCGGTTATTCATCAGCTTTCTGTCTACCAGCAGCCTGAAGATATTACCGATCCGGAAACCCCTTATGCCGGCGACAGCGTGGTGATCACCGAAGGCGCCTTTGAAGGGTTACAGGCCATCTTCGCTGAGCCGGACGGTGAAGCGCGCTCCATGCTGCTGCTCAACCTGCTGAACAAAGAGGTGTTGCAGAGCGTTAAAAACACCGATTTCCGCAAAGTTTAGAACTGCACGCCGAACAGACGACGCACGTTATCATCGGTTTGTGCTGCCAGCCACTGGGCATCTTCTCCGCGCCAGTGCGCCACTCGCTCAGCAATATGCCGCAGGTAGGCCGGTTCATTACGTCGTGATGGCGGTTTGGGCTGCATATCCCGGGGCAACAGATACGGCGCATCCGTTTCCAGCAGCAAACGATCGGCCGGGATAACGGGTAACAGCTCACGCAGTTCCAGCCCACGACGCTCATCGCAGACCCAGCCAGTGATACCCAAATACAGCCCGCGGTTCAGGCAGTCCAGCGCTTCCTGACGGGAGCCCGTAAAGCAGTGCAACACCGCGCCCGGCAGTTTCTCCAGCCAGGGTTCCAGTAGCGCCATAAAACGTTCATGCGCATCGCGACAGTGCATAAACACCGGCATCTCCAGCTCTGCTGCCAGCGCGAGCTGGGCGGTAAATGCCTTCTCCTGCTCTTCAGGCGTCGAGAAGTTACGGTTGAAATCAAGCCCGCATTCGCCAATGGCAACCACTTCTGGCGTTTGTGCCAGACGATGAAGCGCCTCAGCGCTTTCATGCGTCCACTGGCTGCTGTCATGAGGATGCACGCCTGCGGTGGACCAGCAGTGTTGATAGCGTTGCGCCAGCTGCCGTGCCTGCTCACTCTCATGCAGATTCGTTCCCGTCAGTAGCAGCCCACCCACGCCGGCGGCAAAGGCGCGCGCCACCACCTCATCGTGGTCTTTCGCAAACTGGGCGCTGGTGAGGTTAAGCCCGATATCAAACATACGTATCCCCATATGACAACCGCCCTGACGGGCGGTTGGTTTTATTCTTTAGTAGTCTCTTCAGACGGCTCGTCTTCTTCGTCCCGGGTACGCCCCTTTCCGACGTAGAAACGAGCGAAGAACACGCCGACTTCAAACAGGCAGTACATAGGTATCGCCAGTAAGGTTTGCGAGAAGACGTCCGGTGGCGTTAACAGCATACCTACGACAAATGCCCCCACCAGGATGTACGGGCGCTTCTTACGCAGATCATCAGGCGTGGTCACCCCCACCCAGCAGAGCAGGACAATTGCTACGGGCACCTCGAAGGCGACACCAAAGGCCATAAACAGCGCCATCACGAAGCTGAGGTAGCTGGCGATGTCCGTCGACACCTGTACCCCTTCCGGTGCGGTATGCGTCAGGAAGCCGAAGGCCAGCGGGAAGACAACGAAGTAGGCGAACGCCATGCCGATATAAAACAGCAGCGAACTGGACACCAGCAGCGGAATAACCAGCTTGCGTTCATGCTTGTACAGCGCGGGCGCCACAAATGCCCAGACCTGATACAGAATGACCGGCGCAGAGGCAATCAACGACACCCAGAAGGTCAGTTTGATCGGGGTAAAGAACGGTGAAGCAACGTCTGTTGCAATCATCGTCGCGCCCAGAGGCATCTGTTTAATCAGCGGCGCGGAAACCACCTGATAGATATCGTTGGCAAAATAGACCAGACATAAAAAAATGAGGAAAACCGCAATAATGCAGTTTAACAGGCGCTTACGCAGCTCAATGAGGTGCGTAATAAGCGGTTGAGTATCATCTACTGCCATGTTTACGCTTTATCACTCGACGAGGGGGATGATTCGGAAACGGGCGCGGCGGGTTTTACCTCAGCCGTTTTGACCACGGGCTCTTCCGGCGGCACCTGCTTTTTCACTTCGGGCTCCTGCGGCGATTGCTCTGGCGAAGCAGCCTGATGCTCCGCGCTGGAAGGCGTTACACCCTCGCGCTGCTCTTCGCTACCCTTCACCACCGGATTGTGGATGGTGTTTGCTTCATCGCTCGCCTTCTCAGGATCGTTAATGCTGTAAGAACGCTTCATGGATTCCGCCGCTTCGCGCAACTCATCCATTGATGCTTTCAGCTCCGGCGTCAGGTTGTCCATGCTCGCCTTTTCAACCTTTTTCAGGCTGTCCTGAAATTCCTGAAGCTTCAGCTCCTGCGCCAGCTCGTTCTGCACGGTAGTTGCCAGCGAGCGAAGCGCCCGCACCCAGCCCACGACGGTTTTCACCGCAACGGGTAAACGCTGCGGCCCCAACACAATCAGACCAATCACAAAGACCAGCAGTAACTCACCAAAACCAATGTCGAACACGAATTACACCTGCTCTTTATCGTGACGTTTAGCCTCTTCCTTTTTGGCTTCGTCCTGCTTATCGGCGATGGATTTAGCGGTAAAATCAGCATCCTGACTGGTTTTTTCCTGCTTATTCTCATCATCGCTCATGGCTTTCTTGAAGCCTTTGATTGACGCGCCCAGGTCGGAACCAATCGATCCGAGTTTTTTCGTGCCAAACAGCAGCACAACGATGACGGCAATGATCACTAACTGCCAGATACTGATACCACCCATGCGTGTTCCCCAGTGATAGATGATTAATTAGTCAGATCGCATTATACGTATGCAATCTCTCGATAGCGACGCTAATTCAGCGCGTTTTTCGCCAGCCAGCAAGCCAGACAACCACACCGGCAGCCATAATCCAGGCTGGCATCATTTCCCAGTCCGGACGATTGATCAACAGCAACGTGCCGCTTATCAGCAGCGTCGCGCCAATTCCGAAGAGATAGCGGGACTGCCCCTGACGCACGCGACTGGATTGAAGCTCGTGCGCGATTTTATCCATGCTGTGCTGAAGGTTCTTGCTCTGACGCAAACTGTCGTAAACCAGTTCAGGAATTTCAGGCATTTTTTCAATCCAGAACGGGCCTTTCTCTTTAAGCGAGCGAACCAGGGCTGGAATACCGACCTGATCCTTAATCCAGGATTCGAGGAACGGTTTCGCGGTTTTCCACAAGTCTAACTGAGGATAGAGCTGGCGGCCTACGCCCTCAACGTAAAGTAATGTTTTCTGAAGTAAAACTAATTGTGGCTGCACTTCCATATTGAAACGGCGTGCGGTGTTGAACAGGTTGAGCAGGACGTGTCCGAAAGAGATCTCCGAGAGCGGCTTTTCAAAAATCGGCTCACAGACGGTGCGGATCGCAAATTCAAACTCTTCCACGTTGGTATCTGGCGGAACCCAGCCTGAATCCACGTGCAGCTCGGCCACCTTACGGTAGTCGCGATTGAAGAAAGCGATAAAGTTCTCTGCGAGGTAGCGCTTATCCTCTTTATTCAGCGAGCCGACAATACCGCAGTCGATGCCGATGTATTTCGGATCTTCCGGGTGCTCATAGCTGACGAAGATGTTGCCCGGATGCATGTCTGCATGGAAGAAGCTGTCGCGAAAAACCTGAGTAAAGAAGACCTGCACGCCACGCTCGGCCAGCAGCTTCATGTTGGTGCCCTGTTTTTCCAGCGCCGCCACGTCCGAGACCGGAATACCGTAGATACGTTCCATCACCATCATGTTCTGACTGCAATAGTCAGAATAGACTTCAGGAACATACAGCATCGGGCTGTCTTCAAAGTTTCGACGCAGCTGAATGGCGTTCGCCGATTCACGCAGCAGGTTAAGCTCGTCAATCAGCGTTTTTTCGTATTCCCGAACCACTTCCAGCGGACGCAGACGGCGACCATCCGGCAACAGACGCGGCACCCAGCGAGCCAGGCGATAAATCAGCTTCATGTCTGCTTTGATAACCGGCAGGATATCCGGACGAATCACTTTGATGACCACCTCTTTGCCATTTTCCTTCAGGCGCGCGGTGTGAACCTGCGCAATAGAGGCAGAGGCCAGGGGCTGAATATCGAAATCATCAAACCAGGTCTCGATGGGGATATTGCCCATCGCTTCTTCGATTTGTTTCTTCGCTCTCTCTCCGTCAAACGGAGCAACGCGGTCCTGCAATAGCGCGAGCTGATCGGCAATCTGCGGTGGGAAAAGGTCGCGACGTGTTGAGAGCATCTGCCCAAACTTGATCCAGACCGGGCCCAGCTCCTGTAACGCAAGACGCAGGCGTGCGCCCAGCTCCTGATCCTTATGGCGATTCGGCATCCAGAACAGCGTGCGACGCCAAAGCCGAAGCGGCAGGGTGATACGCATTCTGGGGATAAGCTCGTCGAGCCCGTAGCTCAAAAAGGTGCGAACGATAAAATAGAGGCGCCGAATTTCACCAGGCGTCATTTGCCCTCCAGTTTTTCCAGCCGTTTGGTTAACGCATCAACTGCGCGCTCAACTGCCGCGGTCTCTTCTGCAAACCAGGCGACTTCTAAAGGCCCCGGCGCCATACGCCACTCTTCGGTCAGCACCTCGGCAGCGTAGCGCTGTTGACGGAGCAGACCTTTACGCAGGAAAGCGGAACCCGTGCGCAGCGTTTTGCTTATACCTTCAGCCGCGATGTCGCCGATATAGGGCGCCAGCAGTTCCGCCGGGTCGAATTCAGCCTGATCGCTAAGTGCAACGAAGTTCTGTACCACCTGAATATCGCCTTCGACCTCCAGCTCACCGCTGCGAATAAGCGCCGTCATCTGCTGACGGTCACGCAGTTTTGGCAATACGCTCATGTGCGTAATCACCGAGCAGTCACCCTCGCCTTCCCACTCCCCCAGAACGTCAAGCTGGCGTTCGCTGAAGACCAGCACAAGCGGCGTCGAGAACTCCTTTAAAACGATGCGCAGCACCTTTCCGTTAAGCCGCTGACGTGCGGTTTTCAGCGCCGGAGCGCGATACAGAAAAGCATTCAGCACATTCTCGATGCCAGCGGTGACTAAGGGTTTAATGGGCACGGGAAACCTCCACTCAGAACTTGTAACCACGATGCAGCGCGACGACACCCGCCGTCATATTGAAGTATTCCACGTTTTCAAACTCCGCATCCTGCATCATCGCTTTCAGCGTGTCCTGATCCGGGTGCATTCGGATGGACTCGGCCAGATAACGGTAACTTTCTGCATCGTTTGCCACCAGCTCGCCGATGCGCGGCAGAACGTGGAAGGAATAAGCATCGTAAGCTTTGCTCAGCGGGTCGATAATCGGTTTAGAAAACTCGAGTACCAGCAGTCGACCGCCCGGCTTAAGCACGCGGTACATGGAGCGCAGCGCTTTATCTTTATCGGTCACGTTACGCAGACCGAAAGAGATGGTGATGCAGTCGAACGTATTATCCGGGAACGGCAGCGCTTCGGCATTGGCCTGAACATATTCAACGTTGCCTACCACGCCGATATTACGCAGCTTTTCGCGTCCCATTTTCAGCATTGAGTCGTTGATATCCGCCAGCACCACGCGGCCGGTTTCGCCAACCAGACGGGAGAATTTAGCGGTCAGATCCCCTGTGCCTCCGGCTAAATCCAGCACCGTTTGTCCACGGCGCACGCCGCTGCAATCAATAGTGAAGCGCTTCCACAAGCGATGAATGCCAAATGACATCAAATCATTCATCACATCGTACTTCGCCGCCACGGAATGAAATACGTGGGCCACCATGTCAGCTTTCTGCGCTTTGGCGACAGTCTGAAAGCCAAAGTGCGTTGTGTCTTGTGAATCGTCAACCATCTCAGAGCCTGCTAATCAGTCAAATGTTCGTGAAGTGTAACAGATTGGGCGCATTTGCCCTACGTTTCAACCACCGTGAAAGAAACGCGCCGGCTGCGCTTCGGGGGATAAACTCGCCGCTAAATCGTTGTCTTCATTGCGGCTATTTTGCTTACCGTCGCCTTCACGCAGACGAAACTCTTCGTCCTGAGCGGTAGCCTGCTCCACCAGTTCCGGATTAATCTCGCGTTTAACTTCCACCCCCAGGCTGCGAAACGCCTCCGCCTGCGCCAGCAAATTGCCACGCCCGGAGGAGAGTTTTTTCATCGCCTGGCGGTAGTTATCCTGCGCGCGATCCAGGCTTTGCCCCACCGAGGACATATCGTCCACAAACAGCCGCATTTTGTCGTACAGCTTGCTGGCGCGATCGGCAATCTGCTGCGCGTTACGGCTTTGGTGCTCATAGCGCCACAGGTTGGCAATGGTACGTAACGCCACCAGTAGCGTGGTGGGGCTGACCAGCATAATGTTATTTTTCAGCGCTTCGGTGATCAGTTCGGGCTGTCTGTCGAGCGCCAGCAGGAACGCAGGCTCGACCGGAATGAACATCAGCACATAATCCAGCGATCGCAGCCCCGGCAACTGCTGATAATCTTTTCTGCCCAGCAGACGGATATGGTTACGCACGGAGGCGATGTGCTCCTGCAACGCTGTTTCGCGGGTGTAGTCATCTTCCGCGTTGAAGTAGCGCTCATAGGCCACCAGCGTCATTTTGGCGTCGATAACCACATCTTTGCCCTGTGGCAGACGAACAATGACATCCGGCTGCATCCGCGAGCGCGCATCGTTCTCAATGCTGACCTGCGTTTCGTATTCGTATCCTTCGCGCAGGCCAGAGGCCTCCAGCACACGCGTCATGACCACTTCGCCCCAGTTTCCCTGCGCTTTGTTATCACCTTTCAGTGCGCGCGTCAGGTTAACCGCCTCCTGCGCCATCTGCGCATTCAGCTGCTGGAGATTACGAATTTCATGCGCCAGCGTGTGGCGTTCGCGGGCCTCCTGACCAAAGCTGTCCTGTACCTGACGGCGAAAGCCGTCCAGCTGTTCACGCAGCGGCGTCAGCAGGCTGTTCAGGCTCTGGCGGTTCTGCTCATCCACACGGCGATTGCTGTGCTCAAAAATGCGGTTCGCGAGGTTCTCAAACTGCTCGCTAAGACGCTGCTCGCTGTTGATCATCTGACGGATTTTGTCTTCGGCGTGCAGTTGGGTGGACTCAAGACGGGTGGTCACTTCACGGAGATCGGCCTCCAGCGAGGTATTGATATCACGCAGATTGCGCAGTTCGTTATTGAGCAGTTCGCATTCGTCGCGCCAGTGGTCACTCAGCGCAAGCTGTTGTTTCGTCGCGCTAAGTTCAGCGACGATCTCCTCGCGCTCTGCCAGCTGTTCGGCTTTCTGCTGCGCATGCTGGTAGCCGGAAATGAGCCAGCCAATTCCCACGCTCACCAGCGCAATCACTGCATAAATCAGGATTGAGATATCCACAATGCCCCCTGCATCAACGTATTACCGCACAAAATAGAATTGTGCTGTATGAACGTCCAGTTTGAAAGGGTTTTCCTGCGAGGCGTTACGCAAAAAGAAAAGGCCGAGCATGTCGGCCTTTCAGCACTGAAGAGAGAATTAGATCAGGCGGCGCGCCGCTTCAACCACGATTTTCACCGCATGGCTTTCAGTCTGCTTCATGGTTTCAGCGTTCGGGATCTCCTGCTGAGTACGGTTGACGATAACGCCCGCCACCATACCGGCACGCAGACCCTGGCTTGCGCACATGGTCAGCAGCGTCGCAGATTCCATTTCGTAGTTCATGACGCCCATCGACTGCCACTCTTCCATGGAGCCTTTGAAACGGCTCACCACGCGACCAGAGAAGGTGTCGTAACGCTCCTGGCCCGGGTAGAAGGTATCGGAAGAGGCAGTTACGCCCACGTGGGTGGTTGCGCCCACGGACTTCGCGGCTTCAACCAGCGCGGTGGTGCATTCGAAATCGGCCACTGCCGGGAATTCCATCGGTGCAAAGTGCAGGCTTGCCCCGTCCAGACGCACGGATGCGGTGGTAACCAGCACGTCGCCCACGTTGATGTGCGGCTGAATGGCGCCTGTGGTGCCGATGCGCAGGAAAGTACGAATGCCCAGCTGCGCCAGCTCTTCAACGGCGATAGAGGTAGACGGGCCACCAATACCGGTAGAGCACACGATCACCGCTTTACCGTCCAGCTCTGCGCGCCAGGTGGTGAATTCGCGATGCGCTGCCAGCTTAACCGGCTTATCCATCAGCGCGGCGATCTTTTCCACACGCTCAGGATCGCCAGGGACGATAGCAAGCGTAGCCCCTTGTAAATCGTTTTTAGTGAGGCCGAGATGAAAAACATCAGACTTAGACATAGGTGACTCCTCTGTGGGTCGGTTTGTCAGAAGAAGTAAAACGGTACTTTACAGAAGCAATGTGCATTATTTCGTGACACACCTCACCATGAATGAAAATGATTGCAGTTAATTTCCATAAAATAGTGATTCACATCACATTAACAAGTTATATCGCCGGGTGCTGCACAAAAGATAGACGCTATAAGGCACTGTGGATTGTTAACCTGGTGTCTATATTTATCTTTGCGCTAATCCATTCATTGGTACGGAGAATGCCATGACTGAAAAAACCGGTTTTGCACCTGCTGCGGCCCCGCATGCTTCAACCATCGTCTCAACCCCTGAAGAGGCCATTACCGCAGGCGAGACCTCCATTCCCTCCCAGGGGGAGAACATGCCAGCGTACCACGCGCGGCCAAAATCTGCCGATGGCCCGCTGCCCATCGTGATCGTGGTGCAGGAAATATTTGGCGTTCATGAACATATTCGCGACCTCTGCCGCCGTCTGGCGCTGGAAGGTTACCTGGCCGTTGCGCCGGAACTCTACTTCCGTCAGGGCGATCCGAATGATTACAGCGACATCCCGACGCTGTTCAGCAACCTGGTCAGCAAAGTGCCGGACGCGCAGGTGCTGGCCGATCTCGACCACGTTGCCAGCTGGGCGGCGCGCAACGGTGGCGACCCGCACCGTCTGATGGTGACCGGCTTCTGCTGGGGCGGACGCATTAGCTGGCTGTATGCCGCGCACAATCCGCAGCTGAAAGCCGCTGTGGCCTGGTACGGTAAACTGGTGGGTGAAAAGACCCTGAACTCGCCGAAACATCCAGTTGATATCGCCACCGATTTAAATGCCCCGGTGCTAGGGCTGTATGGCGGCCAGGATACCGGCATTCCGCTTGATACCGTCGAGACCATGCGCCACGCGCTGCGGGCGGCAAACGCGAAGGCCGAAATCGTGGTGTACCCGGATGCGGGACACGCGTTTAATGCCGATTATCGTCCGAGCTATCACGCAGAATCGGCGAAAGATGGCTGGCAGAGAATGCTGGCGTGGTTCAGCCAGTACGGCGGGAAGAAAGCGTAATACAAAAAGCCCGGTGGCGGCTGCGCCAACCGGGCAATCCAGCCCCACTACGCCTGACGAAAATTCTGCGCCGCCTGCACCATGTTCGCCAGCGCCGCGCGGGTTTCAGGCCAGCCGCGAGTTTTCAGGCCGCAGTCCGGGTTTACCCACAGGCGTTCCGCCGGAATGCGCCGAGCGGCTTTTTGCAGCAGCGATTCAATCCACTCCACGCTCGGCACGTTAGGGGAGTGAATGTCATACACGCCCGGCCCGATTTCGTTCGGGTAGTCGAACTCTTCGAACGACTCCAGCAGCTCCATGTCTGAACGCGAGGTCTCGATGGTGATCACATCGGCGTCGAGCGCGGCAATGGAGTCCATGATGTCGTTAAATTCGCAGTAACACATGTGGGTGTGGATCTGCGTGTCGTCCTTCGCGACGGCCGCGTTGAGGCGGAACGCCTCCACGCCCCACGTCAGATAAGCATCCCAGTCGCTGCGACGCAGCGGCAAGCCTTCACGCAGCGCCGGTTCGTCGATCTGAATGATGCCAATCCCCGCCGCTTCCAGATCCGCCACTTCATCACGCAGCGCCAGGGCGATCTGTTTGGCGATGGTTTCCCGGGATACATCTTCACGCGGGAACGACCAGCAGAGAATGGTCACCGGCCCCGTCAGCATGCCTTTTACCGGTTTGTCGGTCAGAGACTGCGCATACTTCGCCCACTCCACGGTGATCGCTTCCGGGCGGCTGACGTCACCGATCACCACCGGCGGCTTCACGCAGCGGGAGCCGTAGCTTTGCACCCAGCCGTTCTGGGTAAAGACAAAGCCGTCCAGGTGTTCACCGAAGTATTCCACCATATCGTTACGCTCGGCCTCGCCGTGCACCAGCACGTCCAGACCCAGACGTTCCTGCTCGACGATCGCCTGTTTGATGTGCTCCGCAATGCCGGTGCGGTAGTGATTCGCATCCAGATTGCCTTTTTTGAAGTCCAGGCGCAGGCCGCGGATCTCGGTAGTCTGCGGGAAGGAGCCGATGGTTGTGGTCGGCCACGCGGGCAGGTTAAAGCGTGCACGCTGGGCTTCGGCGCGCACTTCATACGGGCTCTGGCGCTGGCTGTCCCGGGCAGTGATGGCTGCCAGACGTTTTTCCACCGCCGGGTTATGCACGCGCGTCGAGTGACGGCGCGCCTGGATCGGGGCGCTCCAGTCGGTAATCGCTGCCGTGTCGCCGCTGTTCAACGCGTCGCGCAGCAGAGCCAGCTCCTCACACTTTTGCAGGGCAAAGGCAAACCAGCTTTTCACCTCAGGGTCGAGTCGGGTCTCCACGCTCAGGTCGATCGGGCTGTGCAGCAGGGAACAGGAAGAGGCTACCCACAATTCACGTTTACCGACAATGTCCTTGATTTGTGCATATTTCCCGGTGAGATCGGCACGCCAGACGTTACGACCATTCACCAGACCGGCAGAGAGCAGCCACTCCACAGGCAGACGCTTGTGCAACTCTGCCACATCGTCTTTGCCGTGAACGAGATCAACGTGCAGACCCTGAACCGGCAGCGCGGTAATGGTGTCGAGGTTCGGCGTTACGCCCTCGAAATAGGTGGTCAGCAGCAGCTTCACCTGGCCCGTGAGCGCGTCATACGCCGGTTTGAAGGCATCCAGCCACGCCTGTGGCAGCTCAAGCACCAGCGCCGGTTCATCGATTTGCACCCACTGAATACCGCGTTTGCCCAGCTCAATCAGCACCTGCTTATAAACCGGCAGAATATCGTTCAGCAGGCTGAGGCGGTCGAACTGCTCGCCTTTCACTTTGCCCAGCCACAGGTAGGTGACCGGCCCCAGCAGCACGGGTTTCACCTGGTGACCCAGCGCCAGCGCTTCGTCCACTTCATCCAGAAGCTGGGTCCAGGTCAGTTTGAACTGCTGGCCCTTAACGAACTCCGGCACCATATAGTGATAGTTAGTGTTAAACCACTTGGTCATTTCCGCCGCTGCCGCTGGCTCACCCGTTGGCGCGCGGCCACGGCCGATGCGGAACAGGGTATCGATATCCACCGATCCATCGTTGTTCTGATGACGAGCCGGCACGTTGCCAAGCAGCAGGCTGGTGGTCAGAACATGGTCGTACCAGGCGAAATCGCCCACCGGCAGCAGGTCTACGCCCGCCTGTTTTTGCTGATCCCAGTGACGCGCGCGCAGCTCGCGCCCCACCGCCAGCAGTTCTTCGCGGGTGGCGTTACCCGCCCAGTAGCTTTCTTGCGCTTTTTTCAGCTCGCGACGCAGACCAACGCGAGGGAAACCGAGAGTGTGAGTGCGGATTGTCATGGCATACCCCTTGTAGAAATTCGTTATTTAGACGTCCAGATGTTTACACTTCTATAATTGGCAGGTACTGTATATTCCTCAAGCGCAAAATGTTCATGGCGAAGTGAAGGACTTTCATGATCGAGATAAAACACCTGAAAACGCTACAAGCGTTGCGGAACTGCGGTTCTCTTGCGGCGGCAGCGGCCACGCTGCACCAGACTCAGTCTGCCCTTTCTCACCAGTTCAGCGATCTGGAACAACGCCTCGGCTTTCGTCTTTTTGTGCGTAAGAGCCAGCCTTTGCGCTTTACGCCGCAGGGCGAAATTTTGCTTCAGCTGGCGAACCAGGTGTTGCCGCAGATTGCCAGCGCGTTGCAGTCCTGCAACGAGCCGCAGCAGACCACCCTGCGCATCGCCATTGAGTGTCACAGCTGTATTCAGTGGCTGACCCCCGCGCTTGAGAACTTCCGCCAGAAGTGGCCGCAGGTGGAGATGGACTTCAAATCCGGCGTCACGTTTGATCCACAGCCGTCGCTTCAGCAGGGTGAGCTGGATCTGGTGATGACCTCAGATATTCTGCCGCGCAGCGGTCTGCACTATTCGCCAATGTTTGATTTTGAGGTGCGTCTGGTGCTGGCCCCGGACCATCCGCTGGCCGCTAAAACGCGTATCACGCCGGAAGATCTGGCAACGGAGACGCTGCTGATTTACCCGGTACAGCGCAGTCGTCTGGATATCTGGCGCCATTTCCTGCAACCCGCGGGCATCAGCCCACAGCTGAAAAGCGTGGATAACACGCTGCTGTTAATTCAGATGGTGGCGGCCAGAATGGGGATTGCGGCGCTGCCGCACTGGGTGGTCGAGACGGTTGAACGCCAGGGTCTGGTGGTCACCAAAACTCTGGGTGAAGGACTGTGGAGCCGGCTGTACGCCGCCGTGCGTGACGGCGAGCAGCGTCAGCCGATTACGGAAGCGTTTATTCGCTCAGCGCGGAACCACGCGTGCGACCATCTTCCGTTTGTGCGGAGCGCGGAGCGACCCAGCGGCGATGTACCCACAGCGAAGCCAGGATCACCGTTCCCCCAATAAGGAAACTCGGCCAGTGCGGCTGCTCCTGCCAGATGGCGAGGTTCACCAGTAGCCCCGCCGGCACGTGCACGTTGTTCATGATCCCCAGCGTTCCGGCGTCTACCTGCGTAGCGCCGTAGTTCCACATAAAATAGCCCAGCCCCGACGCCACCACGCCCAGCCAGACCAGAACGCTCCACTGCACGGAGGTAGTCGGCAGCTTTTGCGGATTGCCGAGCAGAAACCACGCCGCTACCGCGACAATCGCCGCGCCCATATAGAACCACGCAAACGCGTTATGCTGCGGCATCGGGCGGGTCTCCATCAGACGTTTGTAACCCACCATCCCGATGGCAAAGCTGATATTAGCGAGCTGGACGAACATCAGCCCGGTCCAGAAGTGATCGCTTACCTTGTCATAGCGAATAATCGCCGCGCCAATGACTGCCAGCGCAGCGCTCAGCAGATATCCCCAGCGCAAACGGCGCCTGCTGAGCAAGTCATAAATCAGCGTGATGTAGAGCGGCGTCAGCACGGTGAAGAGCAGAAATTCCGAGACGGACAGGTAAACGTAGGCCCGGAAGCTGAACAGGTACATGATGCCGAGCTGCATCGCGCCTACCAGCATGTACAGCAGTATCGTTTTTAGCGACTGCCCGCGGGTACGCAGGAACGGCAGGAACACCAGCGCCGCCAGCCCCACGCGCATCAGTACCGAGAAGTAGCTGTCGACCGATCCGGCAAGGTATTCGCCAATCAGACTAAAGGAGAAGGCCCACAGAATAGTGGTGATAATGAGTAGCGCCACAATGCTTGTCTCTCAGAAAGAAGGAGAGGCATTGTAGCGAACTCTTTAGTTGACATCTGAACAATAAACAATCAATTGAAGATTATTCAAGGAACAGTTTGCGCAGATACTTAGGCACGGCGTTATCGCCGTTGGTGCCGATCACTTCCAGCTCCGGGTGCAGATCTTTCAGGCGCTGGTGCGCGTTCTGCATGATGCAGCCTTTGCCCGCCATGGAGAGCATCTCGGCATCGTTCATGCCATCGCCAAAGGCGATACAGTCTTTCAGATCAAAGCCCAGCCGTTTCGCTACCGCTTCCAGCGCGTGACCTTTGGACACCCCGCCCGCCATCACTTCCAGACAGGTCAGCGTGGAGAAGCTCACGTTCACGCGGTCGCCCCAGCGGGCGTTGATCGCCTGCTCCAGCGGCAGTAACTCCTCATGATTTACACAGGTGAAGAATACCTTGCTGATCCCTTCCGGCTCCAGCAGACCCGGCTCGTACAGTGAGTACTGGAATACGGCTTCCTTGAAGAAGCGCATCTCTTCCGGGCGATGGCGGTTCATAAACCACTCGTCGTCGCGGTAAACGTTAGTCACGATATCCGGGTTGTTATGCACAATGCCGAACAAATCGGTGGCGATGTCACGATCGAGATTATGGGTAAAAATCAGGTTGCCGTCCGTGTCATGTACGCGCGCACCGTTAGAGGTGATCATGTACGACTTGATCTCCAGGTTATCGCGGATCTGTCCCACGTCCACGTGGTGGCGACCGGTGGCGAACACAAAGTTCACGCCACGGGCAGTCAGGAGTTTTAGGGTCTCTTTCGCATAAGGCGACAGGGTGTGGTCGGGAGAAAGCAGCGTGCCATCTAAATCAGATGCAACAACCTGGTACATAGGGATTTCAACCTCTGGTGGAAAACAATAATCAGTTATGCCTGTTGAAAAATTCAACAATGGCGTTGAGCGCGACTGAGCGCATAGCGTCCTTTTCAAAAAGGATCTCATGGTACGCACCGTTGATGACCAGCGGTTTACCCCCTTCACAGGGATGGCCCGCAGCGGCGCGAAGTTCACAATAGCGGTCATGCATGCGGTTATCCACCACACGCTCTTCTTCCGCCTGGATCAGGAGCGTCGGCGTGTCATCATCGCCTACGCCCGCCAGCACCTGCTCACCGGCATGAATACCTTCCCGCACCCAGTGCCAGGTGGGGCCGCCGACCCGCAGACGCGGTTCATCGGCATAAAAACGCAGGTTGCGGCGATAACGCTGCCGGCTGTGGGTTAACACGTTGATGGCAAATGGCAATGCCCGCCAGCGTCCTGTTCCGATGGCATAGCCTTCTCGAATGCGCTGATGGCCCTCAGCCCAGTCGAGAAGATGGCGCACCATCCAGTCAGGAAAACGTATCACAATGCCGTACATCGGCGCGGTCAGCGCAATGGCGTCACACTGGTGCTTATGGCGCTGCAAAAACAACGTCGAGATCGCCCCCCCCATGGAGTGGGCAAGAATATAACGCTTGCGCCACGGTCCGGGCTGCACTTCCTGCTGCCAGAACGCGGCCAGATCGTCGACGTAATCGCTGAAGTTATCCACGTGGCCGCGATGGGTATCCGGCAACATCCGGCCGGAAAGCCCCTGCCCGCGATGGTCGATAATTAACACATCAAAGCCCAGATGGAACAGGTCATACGCCAGCTCGGCATATTTGATATAGCTTTCGATGCGCCCGGGGCAGACCACAATCACCCGGTCATTTTTTTCATCACGGAAACGAACGAAGCGCACCGGGATTTCCCCGACGCCCATAAACTCATCTTCCTCACGCTGGCGCCAGAAATCGGTCAGCGGCCCCATGGAGAAAGCAGCAAATGCGTTTTCTCGTGTTTCCCAGTCCTTTTTCTGCTGAAACATTGGGTTTCCACCCCCCGTAATTCAGGGAATATCGTTTTTTTCGTCACCGGTCACAAAATGACTCAACAATAGCGTATTGTGGCATAAAAACAGACGATCCGGGAGTTTCAAATGACCTTCGAATGGTGGTTCGCCTACCTGCTGACATCCATCATCCTCAGCCTTTCACCTGGCTCGGGCGCAATCAACACCATGACCACCTCCATTAATCACGGCTATCGCGGCGCGGCGGCGTCAATCGCCGGTTTACAGACCGGGCTTGGCATTCATATTGTGCTGGTGGGGATTGGTCTGGGCACGCTGTTCTCCCGTTCGGTGCTGGCCTTCGAGGTGCTGAAATGGGCTGGCGCAGCGTATCTTATCTGGCTGGGTATTCAGCAGTGGCGCGCCGCAGGCTCGATTGATCTGCATACGCTCTCCCGGACGCAAACACGCGGCCACCTGTTTAAACGCGCGGTGTTCGTTAACCTGACCAACCCGAAAAGCATCGTGTTCCTCGCCGCCCTGTTCCCGCAGTTTATCGTGCCGCATCAGCCACAGGTGATGCAGTACGTGGTGCTGGGCGCGACCACCATTATTGTCGATATCATTGTGATGATTGGTTACGCGACGCTGGCGCAGCGAATTGCGGCGTGGATCAAAGGGCCTAAACAGATGAAGGCCCTGAACAAAGTCTTTGGTTCGCTGTTTATGCTGGTTGGCGCGCTGCTTGCGTCAGCGCGTCATGCTTAGCGAGAAATGATGAGATGAATGCCGAAGCCGGCGAACAGCGCGCCGGCAAAGCCGTCGATCCACTTCGCGATGCGCTGGTAGCCGCGACGCATCGCCGGTAAGGCAAACAGGCTTGCCACAACGGTAAACCAGGCGAACGTCTCAACAACGATCAGCAGGAAGATCCCCCAGCGCGCGCCCGCGCCGACGTTATCCCCTACAAACAGCGAGAACACAGAGCCGAAGTAGATAATCGCTTTCGGGTTCGCCAGGTTGGTCAGCAGCCCTTTCACAAAGCTACGGCCGCCCGTTGCCAGCTCAACCTTTGGCTCTTCCGGCTTTTTCTCTTCTTTCTTCAGCGCCCCGCGCAGCATCTGGTAGCCCATCCAGCACAGGTACAGACCGCCGCCGACCATGATGATGTTATGCAGCCACGCCATTTTCGCCAGGATCAGGTTCAGACCGAGCAGCGCAACCGCCGCCCAGACCATGACGCCCATGGTAATACCGAGCACACCCATCATTGCCTCTTTGCGGGAGCGGCTGACGGCCGTTTGTGACACGAAGAAAAAGTCAGGGCCAGGGCTCATCAGCGCAACGATGTGCACTAACGCCACGGTGAGAAATAGCATTAACATAATTAGCTCGCGGGGAAATAATACAGTGAGTCACCATCCTGGCACTTTTTCGCCCGGCTGACTACTCCTCATCATCACCATCAGCGTGGGAACGGATGAGCGCCATAAACTCTTTACCAAAGCGCTCCAGCTTACGCGTGCCAACGCCGTTGACGCTGAGCATCTCGCTGGCGCTGAGCGGCATTTGCTCGGCCATCTCGATAAGCGTCGCGTCGTTGAACACCACGTATGGCGGGATGTTCTCTTCATCCGCAATGGCTTTACGCAGCTTACGCAGCTTGGCGAACAGCTTGCGATCGTAGTTACCGCCGTAGGATTTCTGCATCACGCGCGGCTTCAGGGCGACAACGCGAGGAACGGCGAGCTTCAGTTCAACCTCGCCACGCAGGACCGGTCGCGCCGCTTCGGTCAGCTGAAGCGCAGAATGCTGGGCAATGTTCTGCGTGGCAAAGCCGAGATGGATCAGCTGGCGGATGATACTCACCCAGTGCTCGTGGCTCTGGTCTTTCCCGATGCCATAAACCGGCAGCTTGTCGTGACCCATATCGCGGATACGCTGGTTGTTAGCCCCGCGCAGCACTTCAACGACGTAGCCCATCCCGAAGCGCTGGTTCACGCGTCCGATAGTCGAGAGCGCTTTGCGCGCGTCCATCAGGCCATCGTACTGCTTCGGCGGGTCGAGGCAGATATCGCAGTTGCCGCACGGTGCCTGACGCCCTTCACCAAAGTAGTTGAGCAGCACCAGACGGCGGCAGGTTTGCGCTTCGGCGAAGGCCCCCATCGCGTTAAGCTTGTGGCGTTCGATATCCTGCAACTGCCCCTGCGGTTTCTCCTCGAGACAGCGGCGCAGCCACGCCATATCCGCCGGATCGTAAAACAGCATCGCTTCCGCAGGCAGGCCGTCACGCCCGGCGCGGCCGGTTTCCTGATAGTAGGATTCGATATTGCGCGGAATGTCGAAATGCACCACAAAGCGCACGTTGGGCTTGTTGATCCCCATCCCGAACGCCACCGTTGCGACCACGATTTGCAGGTCGTCGCGCTGGAATTTCTCCTGCACGTCGGCGCGGATATGGTTCTCCAGCCCGGCGTGATAGGCCGCGGCGCTAAAGCCACGGTTTTGCAGACGCGCGGCGGTGTCTTCCACCTTCGCCCGGCTGTTGCAGTAGATGATGCCGGACTTTCCGCGCTGCTCCTGCACGTAGCGTAAGAGCTGATCCAGCGGCTTGAACTTCTCCATCAGCATATAGCGGATGTTCGGGCGGTCGAAGCTGCTGACCTGAATATACGGGTCGTTTAGCCCCAGCAGGCGAACGATGTCCTGACGCGTGGTGTCGTCCGCCGTGGCGGTAAGCGCCATAAACGGCAGCTCGGGGAAGCGCTGACGAAGCTGGCCAAGAGCGGCGTATTCCGGGCGGAAATCGTGCCCCCACTGGGAGATACAGTGCGCTTCATCCACCGCCAGCAGCACCGGATTCCAGTGCGCCAGATGATCGAGGAAGTTGTCCAGCATCAGGCGTTCTGGCGCGATATACAGCAGGCGGATCTGCCCGGTGCGGCACCCGGTCATTACCTCTTGCTGTTGCTCGCGGGTCTGCGTCGAGTTCAGGCAGGCCGCCGCCACGCCGTTGGCAAGCAGCTGGTCGACCTGGTCTTTCATCAGGGAAATAAGGGGCGATACCACGACCGTCAGGCCATTAAGCACCAGCGCGGGCACCTGATAGCAGAGCGATTTTCCGCCGCCGGTCGGCATGACCACCAGGCAATCGCGGCCTTCCAGCACGGTTTCAATGATGGTTTCCTGGCCAGGGCGGAACTGCTGGTAGCCAAAGGTTTCCTGCAAAACCTGTTTAGCCAGCGATTCCTGATTCAATACTTCCGCCTGCGCCACGTTAACCCCATATGCCAGAAATGAAACAGGCGCTATTTTCAGCGCCTGAGAGAGAAACTTCAACGTTTAACGCAAAAACATTCGAGCAGCTTAGAAAATATCGTTCAGCATCACGCCCACACCGACGCGGGTCTGGTTGAAGTTGTAGTCGATCAGCGATTCACCATACCCGCTATACACCTGAGTATAGAGACGAACGTGTTTCGTTACCGGGTAGCTCAGGCCCAGCTCTGCACCGCCGTAGCCAGTATTCCAGTTGTACTGGCCTTTGGCGCTCAGCACCGCGTCACCCAGCTGATAGCCCACTTTAAGCTGATAGTAGCCCATATATTTGGTGATATCTGGATTATCATCGATGCTGCCCACCACGTACCACGGCTTCACTTCCACCATGAAATTGCCGTTCTGCGCCATCAGACGCGTATAGATGCGGTTCCAGCTGCGTGAGGTTGGGTCGGAACGACCGTTGGAATCGTGGTTATAGCCCACCTCCACGTCTCGCAGCGTCCAGCCTGCAAACTCATAATCGGTGGCGAAACCGAGGAACAGCTGCGGTTCATAGTTGGTTTCGCGGAACGGTGAAGATTCCCCGCTGTTGGAGAGCTGCCACCATGACTTCTGCGTGTAAGACGCGCCAAGTACCGAGTTCGGCCCCAGGATGCCGCGCCAGAACGGGAAGGCGAGGCTGAGCTGGAACTTCACCTCATCTTTACGCGCATTATCAGACCAGTTATAGGAGCTTATCGCCTCTTTGTTGAGATCGCTGGTCTGGGTGTAGATCACGTAGTTTGTGTCATACGGGTACAGCGTGAACGGATTGTCATGCTCCTGAAGCATATTGGCGATGATGCTGCCCTTAACGGCAGGTTTATCATGCACCTCTTTGATCGTCGCTTCCTGCGCATATGCTGTGAGGGGCAGCGCAACCGCCGCCAGTAACCAACCCAGATACGTCCGCATCGGTGGTGTTCTCCTGAAATGGTGACATTTAATGAATAGTTTTGTCCGGGCATTCTACAGACTTCTGCGATAACTTCCGCTTCCTCGTTTCTTAAAGTGGCATTCCTTTATCCTGAAGCATAAAATCAACATTTTGTTAACAACAAGGATGCCACGTCAGATGTCAGCCACACTCACTGCCGAAGAAACCTTAAAGCTCGTGGGCGAGATTTTTGTGTACCACATGCCGTTCAACCGTGCACTGGGTCTTGAGCTGGAGCGATACGAAAAAGACTTCGCTCAGCTGAGTTTCAATAATCAGCCAATGATGGTCGGTAACTGGGCGCAAAGCATTTTGCACGGCGGGGTGATTGCCTCCGCGCTGGACGTGGCGGCCGGTCTGGTGTGCGTGGGCAGCACGCTGACGCGCCATGACACCATCAACGAAGATGAGTTACGCCAGCGCCTGTCGCGCATGGGCACCATCGATTTACGCGTCGACTATCTGCGTCCGGGACGCGGAAACCGCTTCACCTGCACCAGCAGCCTGCTGCGCGCCGGGAATAAAGTTGCCGTCGCCCGCGTTGAGCTGCATAACGAGGAGCAGGTTTATATCGCCAGCGCAACCGCCACTTATATGGTGGGTTGAGACGGCAAATTCGGGTAAAATTACTTCACTTTTTTGTAACGGATTTTCCCGATGGATGCTAAACAGACGCGGCAGGGCGTTTTACTCGCCCTTGCCGCTTATTTTATTTGGGGTATCGCACCGGCGTACTTCAAACTTATCGCCTATGTCCCGGCGGACGAGATCCTCACTCACCGCGTCATCTGGTCCTTTTTCTTCATGATTGCGCTGATGAGTATCAGCCGTCAGTGGTCAGGCGTCAAAACGCTGCTGAAAACCCCGAAGAAGGTCTTCCTGCTCGCTCTCTCTGCGGTGCTGATTGGCGGAAACTGGCTGCTGTTTATCTGGGCGGTGAATAACCATCACATGCTCGAAGCCAGCCTGGGCTACTTTATTAACCCGCTGGTCAATATTTTGCTGGGGATGATTTTCCTTGGTGAGCGCTTTCGCCGGATGCAGTGGGTGGCGGTGATTCTGGCCTTCTGCGGCGTGCTGGTACAGCTGTGGACCTTCGGCTCACTGCCGGTTATCGCCCTGGGGCTGGCGTTCAGCTTTGCCTTCTACGGCCTGGTGCGTAAAAAAATTGCCGTGGAAGCGCAGACGGGAATGCTATTTGAAACCCTGTGGCTGCTGCCTGTCGCCGCGATCTACCTGTTCGGTATTGCCGACAGCGCCACCAGCCACATGGGCAGCAACCCATGGTCGCTGAACCTGATGCTGATGGCCGCAGGCGTGGTCACAACGATCCCCCTGCTGTGCTTTACCGGCGCGGCAACGCGTCTGCGCCTCTCCACGCTGGGCTTCTTCCAGTACATTGGCCCCACGCTGATGTTCCTGCTGGCGGTGGTGTTTTACGGCGAGGTGCCGGGTGCGGATAAGATGGTGACGTTCGCCTTTATCTGGGTGGCGCTGGCCATCTTTGTTGCGGATGCGATTTATACCCAGCGCAGGGTGCGCAAAGGGCTGTGATGTTGCCCTCACCCTAACCCTCTCCCACAGGGGAGAGGGTTCCCCAGTAATTTGAAAGCAAAAGCGATAACGTTGCCTCAGAATAACTGAGGGCTTTACAGGGATGTTACCTCCGCCCGTCCCCGATAAGCCGGAAGGAATAAGCCGAAGGCACCGCGAAGCGGCGATTTTCCGCCGGAAGCCCGGGTCGCCAGGGTGGTGGCGACTGAGCCACCCTGGCACGTTCACCGGTCATGTCGTGACAGAGTAGCAAGGAACATAAAGTGAACGGAATGACCACCAGAGCCGTATGTTCCCCCTCACCCCAGCCCTCTCCCTCAAGGGAGAGGGGGCCGTCTGTGCAGGCATTATTTTGTGGGGAACCCTCTCCCACAGGGAGAGGGAATTCGATCGTAGGGCGGGTAAGCGCAGCGCCACCCGCCAGATTTTTACAGCCAGTTCTTCCGCTTGAAGTACAGATACGGCGCCAGCCCGGCGAGGATCATAAAGATAATCGCCCCCGGGTAGCCAAAGCTCCACTTCAGCTCCGGCATAAACTCGAAGTTCATCCCGTAGCTGGACGCCACCAGCGTCGGCGGCAGGAACACCACGGACACCACCGAGAAGATCTTGATGATGCGGTTCTGCTCGATGTTGATAAAGCCCATCGCCGCCTGCATCAGGAAGTTGACCTTCTGGAACAGGGATTCGTTGTGCGGCAGCAGGGATTCGATATCGCGTAAGATCTCACGCGCCTGCTCCAACTGACCGCCCGGCAGACGCGCCTTGCGCACCAGGAAGTTCAGCGCGCGCTGGGTATCCATCAGACACAAACGCACCTTCCAGCCGATATCTTCCAGCT
This sequence comes from Enterobacter cloacae complex sp. SHL018, assembly GCF_049237905.1. Classification (NCBI taxonomy): domain Bacteria; kingdom Pseudomonadati; phylum Pseudomonadota; class Gammaproteobacteria; order Enterobacterales; family Enterobacteriaceae; genus Enterobacter; species Enterobacter cloacae complex sp. SHL018. The sequence goes on along the minus strand of NZ_JBMKJE010000005.1, from coordinate 270,346 downwards.
CAGCCAGCGTGGACAACGCTTCGTCGTACTCATCGCCCTGATGGCCTTCCATGATCACGCGGCTCAGCTTTTCCAGGTCGCTGTAGATGTTTTCGATTTCATCCGCCAGCTGTTCGATTTTGGTTTCGAACAGATCCAGCAGCAGCTCATAAGCGTTGCCGTCCATCATCGCCTGGCTGCGGGCACGCATACGGTAGAGACGAAACGCAGGCAGTTCGCGCTCGCGCAGGGTGAACAGGCGGCCATCGCGGATGGTAAACGCCACGGTGGAGTTCCCCGCGTGGTCTTCGGCATCTTCGAAAAAGAAGAAGGAGTGAATGTGCAGGCCGTCTTCGTCTTCAAAAAAACGGGCGGATGCTTCGATGTCTTCCAGTTCCGGGCGTGTCGCCAGGCTTTGCCCCAGTTCAGATTGTACGCGAAGGCGCTCATCGTCGTCCGGCTCGACCAGATCCACCCATACGGCATCAATGAGGGGCTGTGACTCTTCGGCTTCAAGCCGAGTCAGTCGGTTATTTTCGAGTTGAAATGCGCTCAACATGACCGGGACTCCCAATGCAAAAAATATCGGACAGTTCGGTGGGCACACAGAAACAAATTGGGTTTCAGACCATTAAACAGCCTGACTCAGCGCGACGGGAATGATGCAGTCGCTGACAACCACTAAGGCCATCAGCAAGAGGAGATAGCCTTAGGAGTTGTTCCTGGATGACAGGGAATTGAGCCAGTATCTACTGGGTGTGTCCAAGGCGAATGTCCTCTTAGCGTAATCGTGCGCGCATGTTACGCCAGCAATAACTGTGGCGTCAACACGCAACGGAACGCTGAAGGGCATTAATTGACCTTCAACGTATAAGGCTAGCAGATTATTACAAAATAGTGATATTTTTCTGAAAGTTACACACTTTCCAGCTTGGCATAGGCTGCCACCAGCCATTTGATCCCCTGCCCCTGGAACGCTACCTGCAAACGGCTGTGCTCGCCGCTGCCTTCCAGGTTGACGATGGTGCCTTCGCCAAACTTCGAGTGGCGCACGCGCTGGCCCAGCTTGTAACCGGTGTCGGTTTCAGAGATCGGCGAGCCCATACGCTGATGGCTGACCGGACGGCTGATGCTGGCGCGCAGGCGCACCTCTTCCACACACTCTTCCGGCAGTTCGCCGATAAAGCGCGACGGACGGTGATACACCTCTTTCCCGTACAGGCGGCGGGTTTCCGCGTAGGTCAGGGTCAGTTTCTGCATCGCACGGGTCACGCCCACGTAGGCCAGACGACGCTCCTCTTCCAGACGCCCGCCTTCATCCAGCGACATCTGGCTCGGGAACATCCCCTCTTCCATCCCGACGATGAACACCTGCGGGAACTCCAGACCTTTTGCGGAGTGCAGGGTCATCAGCTGAACCGCATCCTGCCAGGTATCGGCCTGCCCTTCACCCGCCTCCAGCGCGGCGTGAGAGAGGAATGCCTGCAACGGCATCAGGTCTTCGTCTTCTTCGTTGTAGCTGAACTGGCGCGTTGCCGTCACCAGTTCCTCTAAGTTCTCAATACGGGTCTGGCCCTTCTCGCCTTTTTCCTGCTCGTACATGGTGCGCAAGCCGGAATCTTTGATCACCCGGTCGGTCTGGACGTGCAGCGGCATGTCGGCCGTTTCCTGCGCCAGCGCGTCGATTAACTCCAGGAAGCGCTGCAATGCGCTGGCGGCGCGCCCGGCAAGGGCTTTTTCCTGTAACAGCTCGCGGCACGCCTGCCACAACGTGAGCTGACGATCGCGCGAGGCCTGACGCACCACGTCCAGCGTACGATCGCCGATGCCGCGCGTCGGCGTGTTCACCACGCGCTCAAACGCCGCATCGTCGTTACGGTTGGCAATCAGACGCAAATACGAGAGCGCATCTTTGATCTCCTGACGTTCGAAGAAGCGCATACCGCCATAAATGCGGTACGGCATGCTCACCTGCAACAGCGCCTCTTCCAGCACGCGCGACTGGGCGTTGCTGCGATAGAGAATGGCACACTGCTCCAGCGCGCCGCCGTTCTCCTGCCAGGTTTTAATGCGGTTCACCACGAAGCGGGCTTCGTCGAGCTCGTTGAAGGCGCAGTAAATCGAAATCGGTTCGCCGTCGACGCCATCGGTCCACAGCTTTTTACCCAGGCGCCCGTTGTTGTTCTCAATCAGGGCGTTGGCCGCGCTCAGAATGTTGCTGGTAGAACGGTAGTTCTGCTCCAGACGGATGGTTTGCGCGCCGGGGAAATCGTTGAGGAAGCGCTGGATGTTCTCCACCTGCGCGCCGCGCCAGCCGTAGATAGACTGATCGTCATCGCCTACGATCATCACCTTGCCGGTATCCCCGGCCAGCAGGCGGATCCAGGCGTACTGGATGTTGTTGGTATCCTGGAATTCGTCCACCAGGATGTTGGTAAAGCGTTCACGGTAGTGTTGCAGGATATGCGGTTTGTTCAGCCACAGCTCGTGGGCGCGCAGCAGCAGCTCGGCGAAATCCACCAGACCGGCGCGATCGCACGCTTCCTGATAGGCCTTGTAGACGTTCTGCCAGGTCTGCTCGACCGGGTTACCGAAGCTCTGAATATGATGCGGACGCAGCCCTTCGTCTTTCTGACCGTTGATGTACCACATCGCCTGACGCGGCGGCCACTGCTTCTCATCGAGGTTCATCGCCTTGATCAGGCGTTTCAGCAAGCGCAGCTGATCTTCGCTGTCGAGGATCTGGAAATCCTGCGGCAGGTTAGCGTCCATATGGTGCGCGCGCAGCAGACGGTGCGCCAGGCCGTGGAAGGTGCCAACCCACATGCCGCCCTGGCTGGTGCCCATCAGCTGCGCGATACGGTGGCGCATCTCCGCCGCCGCCTTGTTGGTGAACGTCACGGCCATAATCGAGTACGGCGAGCAGTTCTCCACGCTCTGTAGCCAGGCGATACGGTGAACCAGCACGCGCGTCTTACCACTGCCCGCTCCAGCCAGTACCAGCAGGTTTGTACGCGAGGCGGCAACCGCGTCACGCTGTTTATCATTAAGGCTGTCGAGCAGGTAAGAAACGTCCATTGGCACCGTCACGTCATGTCGGGCAGGCAAATGTTTCCATTCGCCAAAACCCTGTTAATTTATACAGAACAATTGATGATTATATCAGCGTCGTGAGGGATGCCAACCGTGAAATTTCCACGTGCGGCAGAAGACGGCTATCCGGGGTAGTCATCAGATCGGCATTTTCCGGCTTGATCCAGCAGGCCTGCATGCCGCAGCGGATCGCCCCGGCGACGTCCGTGGTCAGGTCGTCGCCCACGTGCAGGATCTCACCGAGCGGCAAATCCAGTTTTTCCGCTGCCAGATGATACATATCGTTGAACGGCTTCGAGCGTCCGTGCGGGCCCGCGCGCAGCACGAACTGAAAATAGTTCCCCAGACCAAACAGTTCAGGCTGAGCGTTGCCGTTGGTGATGGCCACCAGCGGCCACTTTTCGGCGAGCTTCGCCAGCGTGTCGTGGGTCTCCTGCGGCACGTCGATCCGACTGCGCCATTTGGCGAAGTTTTCCATGGCCGCTTCGGCCCCCGTGGCCGCATCCTGCGCGCTCAGGCCGGCGTTGAGCATCGCCTGCTCAACCGCACGGCGGCGCCATTCGGTCACGTCGTGGTAAATCTCCGGTTCGGTTTCCCGCAGGGACTGACGCAGCTGCTGGAAGTCTTTGTTCTGCATCGCTTTCAGCGCAGGATGGTAGTTCTGCACAAACGCCAGCGACTCCTGCTCGGTACGCAGGATCACCGGGCGGTTATCGTAAAGAGTGTCATCAAGGTCAAACGTCAGGGCTGATATCTGACCGAGTGGGCGGTAAAAACGCATTATTTCCCCCGTTTGGCGCGTGGATGCGCCGCGTCATACACCGAGGCAAGGTGTTGGAAGTCTAAGTGGGTATAGATTTGGGTGGTCGACAGATTCGCGTGACCAAGCAGCTCCTGTACGCCGCGCAGGTCGCCGCTTGATTCCAGCATGTGCGTCGCAAAGGAGTGGCGCAGCTTGTGGGGGTGAACGTGGCTGTTCAGCCCCTGCTTAATGCCCCACTCCGCAAAGCGCTTCTGCACGTTACGCGCCGAGATCCGCTTGCCGAGTTTCGACAGGAACAGCGCATCTTCGTCGGCGCCAAACAGCCCGCGAAGGTCCAGCCAGTGCTCAATCCAGGAGACCGCATTGCGGCCGATCGGCAGGCGGCGCTCTTTGCTGCCCTTGCCCATTACCCACACCTCGCCGGACTCCAGATCGAGGTGCTTTAAGTCGAGGTTCACCAGCTCAGAGAGACGCAGGCCCGCGCCGTACATCACCTCCAGCATCGCGCGGTCGCGCACGGCCAGCGGATCGTTAAGATCGATATCCAGCAGGCGGTTTACGTCGTCGACGTCGATATTTTTCGGCAGATGACGCGGGGCTTTCGGCTTGGCGATCCCTTTTGCCGGGTTGGCTTTCAGACCGCCCTGACTGACCAGCCAGTCGAAGAAACTGCGCAGGGCAGAGAGCCGGAGCGCCAGGCTCGCCGGGCTGAGATTTTTTTTACGGCTACGCACGACGAACCCGCGTACCGTGGCGGCGTCACATTGTTGCCAGCTTTTCAGGCCGATTTCATCGGCAAGCTGCATGATGGCATCAAGCTGACGCTGATAGTTGAGCAGCGTAATAGGGCTGAGCTGGCGTTCTACGCCCAGATAGCGCAGAAAGCGGTTGACGTCAGTGGCGAGCAATCCGTGCGTCATACGCGCTCAATCCAGCGCTCCAGCAGCTCAGGCAGCATCAGGGCGATCTCCTGCAACAGTTGCGTGCCCTGCCCCTGTTCATAATGATGCGCGTCGCGGCTGGTAAATAACATCACGCCCAGGTCACCATCGCGCCCCATCAGCGACATCGCCACCGAGCCGATAGCTTTGGCTTCCGGCAGCACCACCAGCAGTTCTGGCCCGTTAAGCGGCCCCAGATAGTGGTGCTCATGGCCCAGACGCTGAATGCGCAGCGGCTCAAACGCCTGACGGCTCAGCGCCAGATGGGTAAACCCGGACGGCGCGCCAATGCGCCAGCGGTCAGGGAAGAGACGGATCGTCGCGCCTGCCAGCCCCAGCTCGCGCGCCCAGCGGTGGAAGCGGTTGAGGAACACTTCGAGACTGTGCGCGGAAGCCAGACGCGCCTGAAGGTGCAGTAGACGGTAGAACAGGCTTTCGTTATTGCTGGCCTGCTCCATCAGCAGCGTCATGTTCTCTTCGAGCTGATTGATGTGGTTGCGCGAGCGCGCCATGTGCCATTCAACCAGCGACACGGTCTCGCGAACCGGATGCGGCACGCGCATCCGTTCGACGACGCGTGCATTGCGGATAAAAAACTCAGGATTGTGCAGCAGGTAATCCACAACAGCGCTGTCGTCCAGCTCCGTTACAGGTTCCCGCAGTTCTTCCCCTGGTTGCTTCATAGATGGATAAACCCGTCATAAACATGTGTCGCCGGGCCAGTCATGTACAGTGGATGACCCGCTCCTTTCCAGGCGATATCAAGACGTCCGCCCGGTAATTCCACGCGAACCTCTTCTGCCAGTAACCCCTGTGAGATACCGACGGCCACCGCCGCACAGGCACCGCTTCCGCAGGCCTGGGTTTCGCCCGCGCCGCGCTCGTAAACCCGCAGGCGAATGTGTTCACGCTTCACCACCTGCATGAAACCGATGTTCGCCCGCTCCGGGAAGCGCTCGTGGCTTTCCAGCACCGGGCCGAGCGTTTCAACCGCCGCGGTTTGCACATCATCCACCTGAATCACGCAGTGCGGGTTACCCATTGAGACGACGCCGCACAATACTGTCTGCTCGGCGGCACGCATAATATAGGTCTTTTCCGCTTTGTTGGCGCGAAACGGCACGGCAGAGGGGTCGAAGTTCGGCTCGCCCATGTTCACGCGCACCAGTTCGTCGTCGGTGACGCTGAGCACCATCCGGCCGTTGGCGGTGCTGACGCGTATATCGCGCTTGTTGGTCAGCCCTTTCAGCCGAACAAAGCGGGCAAAACAGCGCGCGCCGTTGCCGCACTGGGAAACTTCGCTGCCGTCGGCGTTAAAAATGCGGTAGTGAAAATCCAGGTCAGGATCGTAAGGCGGCTCCACCACCAGCAGCTGGTCAAACCCCACGCCCACGTGTCGATCCGCCAGGCGACGGATCAATTCCGGGGAGAAAAAGACATTCTGCGTTACCGCGTCGACGACCATAAAGTCGTTGCCAAGGCCATGCATTTTAGAGAACTGCATCATTTGCTCCATTGCGCGGGTACAGAACGTAATTGTCAGAGATTGACCTGAGTCGGGCCGCCGTTATTGCCGCGATCGTTGGTATCCGGCGTAGATGACTCGATACCACTTTGCACCGGTTTTGTCGGCGGTGGTGCGTTTTTATCCTCTGGCGGGAAGTACAGTGGTCCCTTCAGTCCACAGCCGGTCAGGCTAAACAGAGTGACAAGAACGACAAGCGTTCGGAAGACGTTTTTCATGTAGAGGTTGCCCGTAAGTTCAAATCTGTTTCTATCATCGCAGGAGAAGACACAAAAGCAAGAGTTTGCCGCTTTCCTGCAACGGGAATTATTTAGCGTTATACTGCCGCCATCACGAAAAACAGGAATAAAACCATGAACGACAGTGAATTTCATCGCCTTGCCGATACCCTGTGGATGACCATCGAAGAGCGTATCGACGACTGGGACGGCGACAGCGATATCGATTGTGAAATCAACGGCGGGATCCTGACCTTAAGCTTCGAAAACGGCAGCAAGATTATTATTAACCGTCAGGAGCCGCTTCACCAGGTGTGGCTGGCGGCGAAACAGGGCGGCTATCACTTTGATCTGAAAGGTGACGAGTGGGTCTGCGATCGCAGCGGCGAAACGTTCTGGGATCTGCTGGAGCAGGCGGCGACGGCGCAGGCAGGCGAGGCAGTGAGTTTCAGGTAGTTGCGTTGCCCGGTGGCGGCTACGCCTTACCGGGCCTACAACGGCTCGAACCGTAGGCCGGGTAAGCGTCAGCGCCACCCGGCAACAGCGGCTCAAACCGTAGGCCGGGTAAGCGATAGCGCCACCCGGCAACAGCGGCTCAAACGTAGGCCGGGTAAGCGATAGCGCCACCCGGCGAAAAGCCTCAGGAAAAATACTGCTGCAACAGCGGCGCAGTTTCCTGGTTAGCGGGCGCCGCAGGGGTAATCGCCTGCGTACGGAACGGGATCACCTGCGCTCGCCCATCCACATTCACAATCTGGTAGAACTGCGGCAGGTTGAAGTTGATAAAGCTTGAGCCGTAGGTAAAGCGATCGTGCGAGGACGAATAGAAGCGGCTGACGTCGCGCACCAGCTCCTCTTTGCTGCCTTCACAGTGGTGATACACCTCGGCACGGTTGGTTTCATCCAGAATGTAGATGTTAAACCCGGCGTTATCGCCCGACTCTTCGAAGAAGAACTGAATAATCCCTTCACTCGCAAAGCCATCCACCACCTGCGGCAGCTTAACGTGGTTGGTTTCCACCTGAACCGACAGGCCATGCAGTTTGTTGTGTGAAATCGCGCCGTAGAATTCAATGGCGTTCTCCAGCTTCTGCACCGACACGTTCAGGCGCTCAAAGAACAGCCCCCAGGTCTGGCCGGAGACGCGCAGCGCTTTAAAGCGCCCGGTTTCCTGTCGGGTGCTGGAGAGACGCAGTTCTATGCACTCAGACACCAGTTGCTGAACGCGGGTACGAATCAGGCCGCGCAGGTGCTGGCTGTAGCAGAACACCTCCACGCTGTCCGGCGGCGCGGCGTCCTGGTGCATCTTGCCGAGGATCGTTTTCAGCGCCTCGATCATCGCCTGCTCGCCGTTAAAGTGCAGGGTACGCACTTCGTTCCACGAGTTGCGGTACAGCAGATCCACGCTGCCCACCAGGCAGTTTTGCTGCTCGCCAAAGCTAAAGACGTCCAGCTTGCGGAAGTCAAAGTGAACCACCTGATTGCGGAAGGCCGCCGTCGGGTCGTATTCCAGGTTGACGATGATCGCCAGATGGCGAATCTCACACGGGCTGTAGAGCGCTTTTGGCGTCGGCGCAGGCAGACGCAGCGGGAAGTGGTGCGAGACATCCGCCACCATCTCCTGCAACTTGGCTAAATCGACCACCTCGTTGCCTTTGATAAACAACCGGGTGCGTGAGGTGAGAAGGCCGTTAAACCAGGCCCAGGCCACCAGCTTGTTCAGGTAGCGGTTATACTCCAGCGGCTGATGGCTGATGATCGAATCCATGCTTGGCGCACGGTTGTACAGATACCACCCGGTGCGGTTCGCGCGGCCCGGCGGTACGTAGATAAAGGTCAGATTCGGTTCAGACAGGTCAGGCGAAATCTGTGGGTTAACCAGCGTTACCTTGCCCGGCAACGCTTCAAACGCGGCGTACAGTTTGCGGGTCAGCACCCCGATATCCTGTGGGCTGGCAGAAACACTAAGGTTGTTACGGCGGGCAAAGCGGATCAGGTTGCGGTAGCTCTGCATCATCGCATCAAGCAGTTCGTTGTGCGCCTCACGCACCTGATCGATCTTCCAGTTGGCGCGGTTGTCGAGCATGGCGAGACGCTCTTCGTCCCATCCCCACTCTTTGACTAACTGGCTGACGACTTCACGACGCCAGCCCACGCAGGCGCGTTCGCGGCTCAGTTTTTCACAGACTTTGAGATAGAAACATCGACGCACCAGGTCAAGACGCGTGGCGTCCTCAATGGCTGTCAGGTATTCGGTGACGCGCTCCAGCATCATGCAGTAGGCATCAAGCCCGTAGGAGACGATCTCCCCGTCGTGCAGACGCTGTTTAATATCTTTCGCCAGCAGGCGCGGCGTGGGGTATTCCCAGGAGTAGGCTTCCAGCAGCAGGGTTTTCAGCACCGCTTTGTACGGTGAATCAATGCTCTTATAAAGCTGCCAGAGGCTTGCGCCAAAGTACTCTTCGGCGGACAGGGAGCTCAGGCCGCCCAGATCCAGCCACTCGTTTGGCGTCAGAACGCCCTGCGAGTAAAGCGACATGACGTAGTCGTCATAATTCTCTTCTTCATCGCACGGCACCATATTCCACAGAATACGTTTCCCGGCCAGGCGAACGGCAGTACGGTAAAACTCATCCAGCAACAGGATGTGCTGAGTCGAGCCGCAGTCTTCACCACCCAGACTGCCGCTTTCGTTATGGCGGAAACGGTTTTCATCAATCAGGAAGAAGCTCACTTCCACGCCGAGCGACGCCGCCCAGCTCTCCAGCAGGCTGCATTTACGCTGCAACAGCTGGCGCTCTTCATTGTCGAGCCAGGACTGATGGCAGACCCAGATATCCAGGTCAGAAGAGCAGCTTTGCCCAACCGATGACGTGCTGCCCATGGAGTAAACCCCGGTAATCGGCAGCTCGCCTTTCGGCGAATCCTGCGGCGGCATACCACGGTAGAGTTCAAGTTCAGTCAGGTAATGCTGTTGGGTTTCATCAGGCGTGAAGAGGCAAATGCCCTGGGGAACGTTACCATCAAGGTAACCCGGCATCAGCGGATGGTGATAGTGCAACAATGTTGGCAGTAGACTGTATACCTGCTGGAAAGCAGGGCCCATGGCAGCAAGCGCGCGATCCACACGCAATTGATTGATGGCATCCAGTCTCTGTTTCAGAGTCTCAATATAGAGGTACAAGACGTATCGCCTGATGTTTCCGGGTGTCGCACGCCAGTCAGAACACAAAAAGCAGCGGACCCGCAGTATTTCAAAAAATAACCGTTACCCTTTTTTCGCCTTTTGCTTTTCTGGTGGTACAGACGAAAAAATGGTCTAAAACGTGATCAATTTAACACCTTGCCGGTTGACCGTAAAGAAAGATGCGCTACATACAAGTGTAGCACCGTTCTTGACGTGTAAATTCCTGAATACGGCGATGGCTGACGAGTACGCCGCCCTGTCCCTCTCACTCTTCATCAACCGTAAAACTGCCATCCGAGTGTCAACAATGTTAGGATGGTTAGCGATTGATAATGACGGTAACAAGCATGTTAGACAATGTTTTGAGAATTGCCACACGCCAAAGTCCTCTTGCACTCTGGCAGGCACATTATGTTAAGCAGCGCCTTGAAGCCTGCCACACCGGGTTACGCGTTGAGCTGGTGCCAATGGTCACACGTGGCGATGTCATTCTGGATACGCCGCTGGCCAAAGTGGGCGGAAAAGGTCTGTTTGTCAAAGAGCTGGAGCTGGCATTGCTTGAGAACCGCGCCGATATCGCCGTGCATTCGATGAAGGATGTGCCCGTTGAGTTCCCGGAAGGGCTGGGGCTGGTGACCATCTGCGAGCGCGAGGATCCGCGCGATGCGTTTGTCTCTAATCGCTATGACTCGCTCGATGCGTTGCCAGCAGGCAGCGTGGTCGGCACGTCAAGTTTACGCCGCCAGTGTCAGCTGGCTGAACGTCGCCCGGATCTGGTGATCCGTTCGCTGCGCGGGAACGTCGGCACACGCCTTGGCAAGCTGGATAACGGCGACTACGATGCCATTATTCTTGCGGTTGCGGGCCTGAAACGCCTGGGGCTGGAAGAACGCATTCGCGTCGCGTTGCCGCCGGAGCTGTCGCTGCCCGCCGTCGGCCAGGGTGCCGTTGGCATTGAGTGTCGTCTGGATGATGCGCGCACTCAGGCACTGCTCGCGCCGCTGAATCATGACGATACCGCCGTTCGCGTAAAAGCCGAGCGCGCGATGAATACTCGCCTCGAAGGAGGCTGTCAGGTGCCAATTGGCAGCTATGCTGAATTAACTGACGGTGAGCTGTGGCTGCGTGCGCTGGTTGGCGCGCCGGACGGCTCACAGATGGTTCGCGGTGAACGTCGCGGCAAGCCGCAAGATGCCGAGGCACTTGGCGTATCGCTGGCGGAAGAGCTGCTGAATAACGGCGCGCGTGAAATTCTGGCTGAGGTCTATAACGGAGAGCCCCCTGCATGAGCATACTTGTCACCCGCCCTTCTCCCGCAGGAGAGCAGTTAGTGAGCCGTCTGCGCGCACTGGGGCAGGTGGCCTGGAGTTTTCCGCTGATTGAATTCTCCCCCGGTCGCGAGCTGCCTGAGCTCGCTGACCAGATGCGTCTCTTGCAGGAAGGCGATCTGCTCTTTGCGCTGTCGCAGCATGCCGTGGAGTTTGCCCATGCGCAGCTGCAACAGCATGCCGTTAGCTGGCCTCACGCCCCCCGCTATTTCGCCATCGGGCGCACCACGGCGCTGGCCTTACATACCGCGAGCGGAATCGATGTTCGTTACCCGTTAGATCGGGAAATCAGCGAAGTCTTGCTACAATTACCTGAATTACAAACCATTGCCGGAAAGCGCGCGCTCATTTTGCGCGGCAACGGTGGCCGCGAACTGCTGGGCGAAACGCTGCGCGAACGCGGCGCAGACGTGACGTTTGTGGAGTGCTATCAGCGCTGTGCGAAACACTATGATGGCGCGGAAGAAGCAATGCGCTGGCACGCCCGCGGTATTAATACGCTGGTGGTCACCAGCGGTGAAATGTTACAACAGCTTTGGTCGCTGATTCCGCTTTGGTATCGCGAAAACTGGTTACTCCGCTGTCGGCTTCTGGTCGTCAGTGAGCGTCTGGCGAACCACGCCCGGGAACTGGGCTGGCAGGATATTCGGATCGCTGAAAACGCCGACAACGATGCGCTGCTGCGCGCATTACAATAACTCTCAAATGGGAAGCCATAATGACGGAACACGAAAAATCCTCCGCCGTGGTTGAAGAGACCAGGGAGACTGTGGACACCACGTCACAGCCAGAGACGACAGACACAACCGTTGAGAAGAAAAACGGCAGCAACAAAACCAGCCTCACGCTGAGCGTGATTGCCATCGCGATTGCGCTGGCCGCAGGCGTGGGACTCTACGGACTGGTGAAGAAACAAGGCACCAACCAGACGGCCACCAGCGACGCGCTGGTTAACCAAATCACTGCCCTACAGAAAGCGCAGGAGACGCAAAAAGCTGAGCTGGAAGGCGTGATCAAACAGCAGGCTGCCGCCCTCGCCGACGCGAACAGCAAACGTGAAGAGTTGACCAAACAGCTGAGCGAAGTGCAGGAAAAAGTCGCCACAATTTCGGGAACCGATGCCAAAACCTGGCTACTTTCACAGGCCGATTTTCTGGTGAAACTGGCCGGGCGCAAGCTCTGGAGCGATCAGGATGTCACCACCGCCGCCGCGCTGCTGAAAAGCGCCGACGCAAGCCTGGCGGACATGAACGATCCGAGCCTCATCAACGCTCGCCGCGCTATTACGGAAGATATCGCCAGCCTGTCCGCGGTTTCTCAGGTCGATTACGATGGTATCATCCTTAAGGTAAATCAGCTCTCCAACCAGATTGATAACCTTCAGTTGGCCGATAACAACGACGATGACTCCCCGATGGATTCTGACGGCACCGAGCTGTCCAGCTCCCTGAGCGAATGGCGTATCAACCTGCAAAAGAGCTGGCAGAACTTTATGGACAGCTTTATTACCATTCGCCGCCGTGATGAAACTGCCGTGCCGCTGCTGGCGCCGAACCAGGACGTCTATCTGCGTGAAAACATCCGCTCCCGCCTGCTGGTGGCTGCCCAGGCCGTACCGCGTCACCAGGAAGAGACCTACAAACAGGCGCTGGATAACGTTTCAACCTGGGTACGTGCTTACTACGATACCAATGACGCAACCACGACCGCGTTCCTTGAGGATATCGACAAGCTGAGCCAGCAAAACATCACCATGAACGTGCCGGACAAGCTGGAAAGCCAGCCGATTCTGGAGAAGCTCATGCAGACGCGCGTGCGTAACCTGCTGGCCCAGCCGGGCGTTCCGGCAGAGCGTCCGGCTGAAGCACCTGCCGCCGCGCCAGCGCCTGAAAGCGCGCCGCAAGGAGAGTAATGATGCTAAAAGTCTTCTTACTCTTCATCCTGCTGATCGCCGGGATTGTACTGGGGCCGATGCTCGCGGGTCACCAGGGTTATGTATTGATCCAGACCGATAACTACAATATCGAAACCAGCGTAACAGGGCTGGTAATTATTCTGATCCTGGGTGTGGTCGTTCTGCTGGCAGTGGAGTGGCTCCTGCGTCGTATTTTCCGTACCGGCGTACATACGCGCGGCTGGTTCGTTGGCCGTAAGCGCCGTCGCGCCCGCAAGCAGACCGAGCAAGCGTTGCTGAAGCTGGCCGAAGGCGACTATCAGCAGGTTGAAAAGCTGATGTCGAAAAATGCCGACCATGCAGAACAGCCGGTTGTTAACTATCTGCTGGCCGCTGAGGCGGCGCAACAGCGAGGCGATGAGGCCCGCGCCAATCAGCATCTTGAACGCGCGTCTGAGCTCTCTACTAAAGATCCGATTCCGGTTGAGATCACCCGCGTTCGTCTGCAACTGGCGCGCAATGAAAACCATGCCGCCCGTCACGGCGTTGACCGTCTGCTGGAAATTACCCCTCGTCACCCGGAAGTGCTGCGTCTGGCTGAGCAGGCATATATTCGGACCGGTGCCTGGGGCTCGCTGCTGGACATTATCCCTTCCATGGCGAAAGCCGACGTGGGCGATGATGAACATCGTGATGAACTTCAGCGTCTGGCCTGGATTGGCCTGATGGATCAGGCGCGCGCCGATCTCGGCAGCGACGGCCTGAAAACCTGGTGGAAAAACCAGAGCCGCAAAACGCGCCAGCAGGTTCCTCTTCAGGTGGCGATGGCAGAACATCTGATTGAGTGTGACGACCATGACACCGCGCAGGAGATCCTCCTCGACGGTCTCAAGCGACAGTATGATGACCGCCTGGTGATGGTCATCCCGCGTCTGAAAACCAACAATCCGGAACAAATTGAAAAAGCACTGCGCCAGCAGATCAAAACCGTGGGCGATCGTCCGCTGCTGTGGAGTACGCTGGGCCAGTCTCTGATGAAACACGGCGAGTGGCAGGAGGCGAGTCTCGCCTTCCGCGCCGCGCTGAAGCAACGTCCGGACGCATTTGATTACGCCTGGCTTGCTGATTCGCTGGACAAGCAGCATAAGCCGGAAGAGGCCGCAGCTATGCGCCGTGATGGGCTGTTATTGACGTTGCAAAATAACGGAACGCAGCAGTAATTAACAGGAGGCCAGATGGCCTCCTTTTTTACGCCCATAAAAAAACGCCTGCTATAAAAGCAGGCGTTAAAACAGGTCTGTAAGACAACATATTTGGTGCTTCACTCAACGTTGTGTCCATGGTGTCTGATGAGGCCGAAGCGACATCTGTCAGTGGACGATAAGCACCGTAAACGGCTCTGCGTCATTCCTGAGTTTATGAGGCCTTAAGGCGAACATAAGAGATGGAATGAGCATCTACACGCATATTATTGCATGTAATGTGCCAGGTTTACACGCAGAACTTTTACATCGCGCAACATTTTAAGATAAAAGGAAATTATGCTGTTAAGAACCGCCTGAAGCCATACAACATCGCGCTGAAGGCGGCGATATGTCGTCACCAGGAGACAGGTTAAGAGGTAAAATAATAAATTCTTAAATATTAACGGGTTATATGTCGCTGAATCGCGACAAGGATATAGCGTGTTGTCGGGGAAAGGCTACAGGATAAAAAACGCAGAAAACAAAAAACCCCGCCGAAGCGGGGTTCAAAATTGGTCGGCGAGAGAGGATTCGAACCTCCGACCCACTGGTCCCAAACCAGTTGCGCTACCAAGCTGCGCTACTCGCCGATGTACTGCTTTTTTGAATTTTTAGTTCAACTCATTAAAAGTCGTGGTGCGAGGGGGGGGACTTGAACCCCCACGTCCGTAAGAACACTAACACCTGAAGCTAGCGCGTCTACCAATTCCGCCACCTTCGCAATTCACAACTCTTTCAATAATGGGGTGGCTAATGGGATTCGAACCCACGACAACTGGAATCACAATCCAGGGCTCTACCAACTGAGCTATAGCCACCACTGTATTCTTTCACGCGGTTCTGACTACTTCTCAGACCACCGCAGCTCTAGCGCCGGGACTAAAATGGCGCGCCCGACAGGATTCGAACCTGAGACCTCTGCCTCCGGAGGGCAGCGCTCTATCCAGCTGAGCTACGGGCGCTTAGCGCCGTTGCGGGGCTGGATATTACGTACCTCCGTCCCCGCTGTCTAGTGCTTTTTTGAAAAAAATGCGCGTTTGGTTATGGTTTGCACATTTTGCCGCTTATTCCTCCACTTTATGGGCGGAGCCACGGCGGCCCAGGCCAAAAAGTTTATATGCAGCTGTGACGGCAGCCAGGAAGATCATCCCGACAAACAGCGACATGCGGGTATCTTCATTAAAGTACATTCCAATTAATACGCAAATCAGGAACGCCATCGTCAAATAGTTCGCATACGGGAACAGAATGGAGCGGAACGGATGGCTGGCGATCGCTTTTTTGTGCGCCTGTCGGAAACGCAGCTGGCTAATCAAAATGACAAACCACGGTACCATTCCCGGCAGCACGCTGGCGCTATAGACGTAAACAAACACGCGCTGCGGATTCGGGATGATGTAGTTCAGGCAAGAGCCAATCAGCAGAATCACAATCGACACCGCTACGCCCGCCACCGGTACACCCACGCGGGAGACTTTACCCATCACCGCCGGCAGCTGTTTGTTTTGCGAGAGCGCGTAAAGCATACGCCCGCAGCTGTACATCCCGCTGTTACAGCCGGAGAGCGCCGCCGTCAGTACCACAAAGTTGATAATGGCGGCCGCCGCCGTGATGCCAATCTTAGCGAAGGTTAAGACAAACGGGCTGCCGGTGGTGCCGATCTCGTTCCATGGGAAAATGGTCACGATAACGAAGATCGCGCCCACATAGAAAATCAGGATACGCCACAGCACCTTGCCTACCGCGCTACGCAGCGTGACCTGCGGGTTTTTCGCCTCACCTGCGGTAATGCCGATCAGCTCAACGCCCTGATAAGAGGCGACAACGATACAGAGTGCGGTCAGGAAGCCTTTCCAGCCGCCGGCAAAGAAGCCGCCGTGTCCGGTCAGGTTACCGAAACCAATCGCGTGCCCGCCGTTACCGAAACCAAAGAAGATGACACCCAGACCCACAACAATCATCACGATAATGGTGGTGACTTTGATCATCGCAAACCAGAACTCGATTTCACCGTAAAGGCGAACGGCGGCAAGGTTCGCCAGCGCCACAAGCCCTACGGCGATGAGCGCGGGTATCCACTGGGCCATCTCCGGGAACCAGAACTGCACGTAGACCCCGATGGCGGTGATCTCCGAAATCCCGACGGCCATCCACATAAACCAGTACGACCAGGCCGTGAGATAGCCAAAGAACGGGCTCATATAACGGTGGGCGTAAACGGCGAAAGAGCCCGTTACCGGCTCCAGAAACAACATTTCGCCCATTGAGCGCATGATGAAGAAGACGAACAGCCCGGCAATAATATACGCCAGCAGGACGGAAGGCCCCGCCCATTTCAGCGTGCTTGCCGAGCCCATAAACAGGCCAACGCCGATAGTCCCGCCCAGCGCGATCAATTCAATATGTCGAGCTTCCAGCCCACGCTGAAGCTCCGGTTTTTTCTCTGCCATAAATCCTCGGTTGTGTTTGCTGTTTCCCGACTTATTGCCGGGTATTGTTTTGAGGGGTACTGAAATACGGAGCGAATGGTTTCTTAAATTCTGGCAAATGGCAAACAATGCATTAAAAAAATGAATGCATTGTACAGAAATCCAGCAGTTTTACAGGGGGGGCTGCAGCGCGAACAGCAGATCGCGCTGCATATTGATTACATTTTCCCGGTGTAGTGCCAGGCGAGGTAGCGCAGCAGACGAATCTGTCGTTTGATACGCGTCGGTTGAGAGAGCAGGCGGTAGAGCCACTCCAGCCCCAGGTTTTGCCAGACTTTGGGCGCCCGCTTAACGTGGCCGGTAAAGACGTCGTAGGTGCCGCCAACGCCCATATAGAGCGCATCCGGGCTGACCAGACGGCAATCGCGCATCAGAATTTCCTGCCGCGGCGACCCCATGGCGACAGTGACAATTTTCGCCCCGCTGTCGCGCACGCGCTCATATAACGCCTGGCGTTCTTCCGGCCTGAAATAGCCATCCTGGCTGCCCACGATGTTAACATTCCACTGGCTACGCAGCTTTTGTTCGGTCTGCGCCAGCACCTCTGGTTTGCCGCCAATCAAAAATACCGGCGTGCCTTCAGCGCCTGCGCGTTCCATAAGTCGCTCCCAAAGGTCAGCACCCGCCACGCGAGACACATTAGCGTCAGGAAACTTTTTACGAATTGAACGCACCACGCTAATACCGTCGGCATATTTAAACTCCGCGGCTTCAATCAGGCTTTTCACTTCCGCATTATCTTCAACCGCCAGCATTTTTTCTGCGTTGATGGCCACCAGCGTGCCCGATTTCATCTGCCCGTCCGCGAACAGGAAATCCAGCGCGTGTTGCATGTCACGCCAGCCAATAAGCTGTAGCCCACGCAGCGCATAACGCGGGGCTGAAGTTGTATCCGTCATGATAATCCCTACTCAGACTTGCGACAGCGTTGTGCTGCCCTGTGGCTCACGTCTGTGCACAAGCCCTACACTGTCAAACAACCAGTACAGCAGTTTTGCCAGCAGCAGACAGAGACCGAAAACGACCATAAAAAACACCACGCGTGAGACGAACGAATCCAGTCCCTCGCGCGCCAGAACGATCATATTGAAAATGGCACCGAAACAGAAACTGTGCAAAACAGCGGCTTTGTAGCGGTTGGTCTCTTGATTACCCAGCGTATATAGCCAGTCGAACCATTTTATTATCAGCCCGACCGCGATCGCGCCCGGCAGGATAAACCACGTTCCGCCCATCACTACCAGCGAGCCAATCAGGGTTGGGGAAATCGCCAGGCCCGAATGGTTGTTCAGCACTTCCCAGGTAAAGTAGTTCGCCGTGTTCAGGACAATACCGGGACGGTCAGGCCACAGCCACGTCGGTATAAAGACATAGAAATCGCGAACAATCGGCGCCAGCCCCTGGAATTCGATTTTGTCGTAGTTTTGCAGCAGCAATGCCAGGTTTTCCCAGGGCGAGAAGGTGTCGCGCGTCAGATACAGGAAGGTATAAAACGCTTCGTCGCCCGCCACGTTCAGTCCGTAGCGCTTCAGCGCCAGCCAGAACATCCCCACAATGCCAAAGACGCCTGCCGCCGCCAGCATCCACAGCGAGATCCAACCGCGAATAATGCCGATAAACAGGAAAATCGCGAAGGCGATAATGATGTTGGCGCGGGTGCCGCCGACGATCATGTAGGTCAGAATGCCAAATGCGACGGTGCTGACCAGGAAGAACAGCCAGGCTTTGCTGTCCTGACGCAGGAAAAAGACCACCAGCATCGCCGGAATGAAGAAATAGAAGAAACGCTTGAGCGCGACGCCGGAGACTTCGGCGGAGAAAATCTGGCTATAGGACTGCAACTTAAACAGTAAAAAGCCGTTATGCATGAAGAAAATCGCCACGCTGACGAGGGCGATGGTCATCAGCATAACCCACGTCAGATGGGTTTCTACCCGGTTCATGGTAAACAGCGGACGACGGGGTGTGGTGTCTTTCGCCGCGCGCAGGCGCGTTTTATAGGTGACGTAATACACCGCGTAGAAGCAGGTCGCAGAGAGCAGCGCCTGCAACAAGATTTCCGGCGGAGCGACGCCAACATCAAAGCGGAACACGAGGATGCTGGTCAGCGGGAAGCCAAAGAAAAAGGTCAGCAAAAACAGCAGCGAGAAGAATACGTTGAAGTTAAAACGTACGCGCCGGAACTCAAACCAGGTGAGCGTGGCGATAAACAGCGTACTCAGCAGCCAGACCACCAGCAAGCCGCTAAATTGCAACTGGCTCATGCGTTGTCTCCTGAAGCAATACGCAGCGCGCGGTGCCACGGCGTGAGATAGTTCGGGCTGAAAAAGTCGATGCTATTTTTATCCACCAGCGTGAGCTGACGCTGCGCTTCCCGTACCACCTCGACATTAAGCGTGTCAGAGGTAAACAGCACCGGAATATGCTGTTCGGCCATGTCCTGCCAGAACGGGTTTTCGCGGTTGAGCACGCACGGTACGCCCGCCTGAATCAGCAGACACAGCGTACCAATCCCCTGCTGACGGGCAAAGATGAAATAGCCCAGATCGCATTTTCGCAGCAGCGCGAGATAGTCATCAAATTCCAGCTTATCGCTGAGAATGTGCAGATTTTCCGCGCTAAACAGCCCAAGCCCCTGCTGGCGAACGTCATCGATGTAGGCGTCGTTATTGGCGGGATAGCCCATCGGCACCACCACGTTCACCGTATCGCCAAACTGTTGATGCACCGCCCGCAGCGCCGCGACATGCTCGTTACTGCGATCGCCGGAATTTCCCACCAGGATGGTCAGTTTGCCTTCACGAACCGCGTCATTCGCCATGGTATTCAGTGCCGGATCCATACGGGTCGGAAAATAGAGCAGTTCCCCGCGAACCT
The DNA here is from genome assembly GCF_049237905.1 of Enterobacter cloacae complex sp. SHL018. Taxonomy (NCBI): domain Bacteria; kingdom Pseudomonadati; phylum Pseudomonadota; class Gammaproteobacteria; order Enterobacterales; family Enterobacteriaceae; genus Enterobacter; species Enterobacter cloacae complex sp. SHL018. The sequence continues at coordinate 250,808 of NZ_JBMKJE010000005.1, read as the reverse complement.
TCGGGTGCTGTTTAGCAAAATAGTTGAGGTCGCCACGGGTAGCAAAAACGCAGCCCACGCGCGCCTGCGCCAGACGACGCAGCGGATAGAAAAGACGGAACTTCCAGCCGTGGGAGACTTCGTAGAGATCCGCTCCCCAGATATGCCAGCTGAACTGGGAAGGTTTTATCCCGCCGCTTAACAGCGCCAGCCACAGCCCGGTATTGAATTGTCCGTGGAAGAAGAAACGCTGGCTTCGGTCCGCTTTGGCTTTCGCGACAACGGCTTTGGTCAGGGCCGCTTTGTCTGGCCAGATGGTGATGTGCAATGCCGGACACGCCGCGCTCAGGCCGTTATCGCGTCCAACGACCATAAACTCGCGCGCATCGGGCGTGCCGGATGCCAGTTCATCGTTGAAGAACCGCAGAACGGTCTGGTTATGATGCGGGATATCCGATCCCAGTATGTGTATCAGTGCAGTCATGCGCGTTTACGCCAAAGTAAAAATACGCCGCAACAGGCAGCGAAATAAACGATATAAGTTGCCATATAGGCCTGAGCCGCCCCCAGCGCACCGTGGGTGGGGATCAGCCAGTGAGAAAATGCCGTCAGCAGCGCAAACTGGCCGATCTCTGCCAGGATATACAACCGCAGCGAAGCCTTCGCAATCACCAGATAGCCGAAAACGTATGCCCCCACTTTCAGCACATCGCCGACCAGTTGCCAGGCAAACAGATCGCGCATGGCGGTAAACTTCGCCGAAAACAGCAGCCAGATGGCGAAATCACGCAGTAACCAGACGGTAAAGCTGGCGATCGCAACCGCCGGCAATACAAAACGCAGGGAGCGAAAAATCTCGCGGGTAATATCCTGCCTGGAAGTCAGGCGCGATAAGGTTGGCAGTAAATAGACGCTAAAGGAAGCCGTAATAAATTGGAGGTAAGCATCTGAAATGCTGCTCACGCCCTGCCAGATCCCCACTTCATCCCAGCTGTAATGCGCTGCCAGCAGGTTTCGCATCATCACGTAGGCAACGGGAAGCGTTACCGAAGTGATGAGCGCCATCAGGGTAAACTTTCCTAGCTGCCCCGCCAGCATCTTGTCCCACTGCGGTTTCAGGTAATTCAGCGGGACATTGCCTCTGCGCATCAGCATAAACGCTGCCGGAATGACAACGAGCGCAGGCACCAGCGCCAGCCCCAGCAGCGCGCCTTCATAGCCGCCCAGCCGATAGCAAAAGTAGTAGGCGATAACGCCGATGCTGCTGCCGAGGATCAGCGCCAGCGCATTCCCAGCGGCATCACGGAAGCCTTTCATCAGCGCCAGCAGCAGGTTTGCCCAGGCGATCCCCATCTGAACGAGCGCCACCAGGCGCACCAGCCCCTGATAGTGTGTGTGTCCGAACAGTCCCTGGCTGATGGGTGCCGCCGCCAGCAAAAAGACGACGGCCAGCAACGTAGAGAAGCCCAGCACCATAGCAGAGGAGGTGCCCACCACCGTGCGGAGCTTTTCGGCATCGTCATGATGCTGCGCGACGTATTTGGTGACGCCATTGAATATCCCGGCTCCCGCCAGCACGCCAAGCACCGTGACCAGCTGGCGGAAGTTCCCTGCCAGCCCAACGCCTGACGGACCAAATGAGACGGCCAGCAGCTTGACGACCAGTAACCCGGCGCCAATTTTTACAAGCGTGGACGCTGCCGTCCACACCGACGCTTTTGCCAGAGACATATCAGGCGAAATAACTCAGAAGCGAATTGATCACCGTACGCTGGTTCACCGGCGCGAGGTTGTAGAACAGGGGCAGGCGGAGCAGACGTTCGCTCTCTTTGGTGGTGTAGCGGTCTTCACCGGCAAACATCCCGAAGGCTTCGCCCGCCGGGCTGGAGTGCAGCGGAATATAGTGGAATACCGCCATAATTTCCGCCTCTTTCAGCCAGGCAATCAGCTTGCTGCGATCGTCGTTATCGCGCAGCTTGATGTAGAACATGTGAGCGTTGTGGATGCAGTCTGCCGGAATAGTCGGCAGTTCAATACGTCCGGCTTTTGCCAGCGGCTCCAGCGCGTCGTAGTAGGTTTGCCACAGGGAGAGGCGTTGCAGATTGATTCGCTCTGCCGCTTCCAGCTGCGCCCAGAGATACGCGGCCTGCAAATCCGCCATCAGGTAGCTTGAGCCGATATCGCGCCAGGTGTACTTATCCACCTGACCGCGGAAGAACTGGCTGCGGTTGGTCCCTTTTTCACGGATCACTTCCGCACGCTCTACCAGGGCACGATCGTTAATCAGCGTCGCGCCGCCTTCGCCGCCTGCGGTGTAGTTTTTGGTTTCGTGGAAGCTAAAGCAGCCGATATGACCAATGGTGCCCAGCGCGCGCCCTTTGTAGGTGGACATCACGCCCTGCGCGGCGTCTTCCACCACAAACAGGTTGTGCTTTTTAGCGATGGCCATGATGGTGTCCATCTCACAGGCCACGCCCGCGTAATGCACCGGCACAATCGCCCGCGTTTTATCGGTGACCGCCGCTTCAATCAGCGTTTCGTCGATGTTCATAGTATCCGGACGGATATCCACAAACACGATTTTCGCCCCGCGCAGGACAAACGCGTTCGCCGTGGAGACGAAGGTGTAGCTCGGCATGATCACTTCATCGCCGGGCTGGATATCCAGCAACAGCGCCGCCATCTCAAGCGATGCGGTACAGGACGGCGTCAGCAGTACCTTGGCACTGTGAAAACGTTGCTCCATCCACTGCTGGCAGCGGCGGGTAAAACCGCCGTCGCCACAGAGCTTGCCGCTGCCCATAGCAGACTGCATGTAATCAAGTTCAGTGCCCACAACGGGAGGCGCGTTAAATGGAATCATCTTATCACCTGTATAACCAGTAGGCGGTGGCGTCGATGCTGGCACCACTCGCAATATAACGTTTAAGCGCAGCGGTGTTGCCCATCTGGGTTGCGACCCGCAGCGTCGATACCTGTTGTTGCTCCGCCCAGTGCAGCGCCGCCTGCATGAGTTTCTCGCCCATGCCGCGCCCGGCTAACAATCCGATGCGCGCCTCGTGCTCGTTGAGCCTGCGAAGCGAAACAAAACCCTGAATCTGCCCCCCGGCAGTACGGAACACCAGACAGACGTGGTCAAACGTGCCTTTGACCGCATTCTCTATCCACTGGGCATAAAAGCGGCCGCAGTCATCGGGCGCATACCAGGGCGCCCGGAAACGGCTCTGAGCGAAGGCCAGCGCCGCCATCTCGCGCAGCGCGGGGATATCCTGCTCCGTTGCAATTTCCGCGCCCGGTGAGGTGTGGAGAGCCACGGTAACAGAGAGATCAACCTCACCCTCGACCAGCCGGAATCCGTGCTGCTGGAGGGCGTCCAGCAGATCGGCGCGGTCCGCCGGGATCTTAGCCTGTACGCGCTGCCAGGCGCTGAAGTCTGCTTCCTGCAACGTAGGGGCATTGTCGCGCAGACGCACTATCGCTGAGGGACGCGCAAAGAATGCGCTTTCCCACTCAAGGGACTCCAGCACGCCGTTGAGGATACTCAACGCCACACGCCTTTGGTATCAACAACATACTGCTGACGTACGGCATCACCGGAAACCGCTTTGAACGCATTGTGATCCACCAGCAGCACCAGCACATCCGCCGTCGCCAGCGCGTCATCCAGGGCGGTAAGGGTGCAGTGACCGGCAAGTTTTGCCGGCAGCGCATGAATATTCGGCTCAACCACCAGCGTTTCACCGCTGTGCCAGGCAGCGATCATTTCGGCAATTTCCATCGCCGGGCTTTCGCGCAGATCGTCAATATTCGGTTTGAATGCCAGACCAAAGCAGGCAATTTTCAGCTCACTGGCGCGTTTGCCGCTGTCGGCCAGGCAATCCGCGACCGTGGCTTTGACCTGGTTGATGACCCAGTGCGGTTTGTGGTCGTTTACCTCGCGTGCGGTGCGAATCAGGCGTGCCTGTTCCGGGTTCTGCGCCACGATAAACCACGGATCGACCGCGATGCAGTGCCCACCCACGCCCGGCCCCGGCTGAAGGATGTTCACGCGGGGGTGACGGTTGGCAAGGCGAATAAGTTCCCAGACGTTAATCCCCTGATCGGCGCAAATCAACGACAGTTCATTCGCAAACGCGATGTTAACGTCACGGAAGCTATTTTCGGTCAGTTTGCACATCTCGGCGGTGCGGGAGTTGGTCACCACACATTCGCCTTCAAGGAAAATTTTATACAGCTCGCTGGCGCGCGCGGAGCAGACTGGGGTCATGCCGCCAATCACGCGGTCATTTTTAATCAGTTCCACCATCACCTGGCCGGGCAGTACGCGCTCAGGGCAGTAGGCGATATTGATATCGGCCTGGTCGCCCGCCTGCTGCGGGAAGCTAAGATCGGGACGCGCCTCGGCCAGCCACTGCGCCATCTGCTCGGTAGCCCCAACAGGTGAAGTGGACTCAAGAATAACCAGCGCCCCTTTCTTCAGCACAGGCGCAATGGATTTTGCCGCCGCCTCGACGTAAACCATGTCAGGCTCATGATCGCCTTTAAAGGGCGTTGGAACCGCAATCAGGTACGCATCGGCTTCTACCGGCGTGGTGCTGGCGCGCAGGAAGCCACCGTCCACCGCCTTTTTCACCACACGATCGAGATCGGGCTCCACGATATGAATTTCGCCACGGTTGATGGTTTCCACCGCGTGCGCGTTGATATCTACGCCAACGACCTGCTTTTGACGAGAGGCAAAGGCCGCCGCAGTAGGCAGCCCGATATAGCCAAGACCAACAACAGAGATGGTAGAAAAACTCATAGCGTTACCCGATTGTGTTTAAGTGCGTGCAAAATACGACCACAAGCCTGCCCGTCACCGTACGGATTGTGGGCCCGGCTCATCGCCTGATACTCTTCATCGTCATGCAGTAAGCGCGTGACCTCTTCGACAATACGACGCGGATCCGTTCCCACCAGACGCACGGTACCGGCAGTAACCGCTTCCGGGCGCTCGGTGGTTTCACGCATCACCAGTACCGGCTTACCGAGGGAGGGCGCCTCTTCCTGAATGCCGCCAGAATCGGTCAGGATCAGCCAGGCGTGGTTCATCAGCCAGACAAATGGCAAATAGTCCTGCGGCTCGATCAGGAGCACGTTTTCCACGTGGCCCAGGATACGGTTGACCGGTTCGCTGACGTTCGGGTTGAGGTGCACCGGATAGACAATCTGCACATCCTCGTTCTGCGCGGCGATTTCAGCCAGCGCGTGGCAAATTTGCTCAAAGCCACGGCCAAAGCTTTCGCGGCGGTGGCCCGTCACCAGAATCGTTTTCTTGCCGTTGTTCAGGAACGGATAGCGCGCAGCAAGTTCTGCCTGAAGCTCGCTGTTAGCCAGCACGCGGTCACGCACCCAAATCAGCGCATCAATGACCGTATTGCCGGTGACGAAGATCTTGCTGTCGCTGATATTTTCGCGCAGCAGGTTCTGACGTGAGTTCTCGGTTGGCGCAAAATGGTACATCGCCAGGTGACCGGTGAGCGTACGGTTGGCCTCTTCCGGCCACGGGGAATAGAGATTGCCGGTACGCAGACCCGCTTCTATATGACCAACGGGGATACGCTGATAGAACGCGGCCAGGCTGGTCGCCACGGTGGTGGTGGTGTCGCCGTGCACCAGCACCACATCCGGCTTGAACGACTCCAGAATAGGCTTTAATTCTTGCAGAATACGGCAGGTGATTTCCGTCAGTCCCTGTCCCGGTTTCATTATATTGAGATCGTAATCCGGGACGATAGAAAAGAGGGTTAAGACCTGATCGAGCATCTCACGGTGCTGGGCAGTCACGCACACTTTCGCTTCAATATCAGGATCTCTGGCCAGCGCATGAACCAGAGGCGCCATCTTGATGGCCTCCGGCCTGGTGCCAAATACGGTTAGTACTTTCACATCGATTCTCTTCGATTAGACGATGAAGGCCGCAGCCTTCATCGTAGACGGCGTTCTTAGTTTGTGCGGCGACGCAATAACGCTACGCCAGCGCCAGTCAGTGCGCCCACAATCCCCCACATGATCATCAGGAATGCGCGACGCGGACTATCGCGTTTTACAGGCTCTTCAGGCGTTCTTAAATAACGATAGGTCTGAAAACGCGGGTCCAGCGTTGGACCGACGTTGAGCGTATTGAGCATGGCGCGGTTTTGGTCGTAATCAAGGTCAAAGTCAGGGCCAACGGCCTGGATATTTTCCAGACGTGCCTGAAGCATTGGGCGACCAAGAAGGAACATTTCTGAATCCGGGAGTTCGTCAGCCGGAACATCCGTTTCGCTACGGGAAATATTGTGCTGTTCCGCAATCTTCAGCGCCTGCTCAATATTATGTACGCGACGGGCGAAGATAGCCTTAGCGACCTCTTCCTGACGTTTGACCTGCGCTTTCATCTGAATAGTACGCGCAGCCCAGGCGCCTTTCAGCTCGTCATTCAGATGACTGGCCGCGCGCTGGCTGGCAAAAGCAACGTACTGACGCAACAGGTTATTGGCGTCCGGCGCCGTTTCCGCAATCAGCTTCACGCTGTCGCTAACGTTACGGAGTACATCGCCAGGCATAAACTGAATGTTATTAATCAGGTCATCCAGCAGCGCGGCATCCGCTTTGCTGTTACCGACCATACGCTGCTTGTAGTAGTCCGTCTGGGACCAGAAATCGCGACGTGTATCCCACGACGCCAGCTGCATCACAAACTCTTTGTAGGATTCATCCATCACCGAAGCCTGATCCGGGGTCGCCAGATTGGCCTTGATATCAAGATTACGCAGGAATTGCTGCTGGGAGTAGTAGCCTCCAAGCATATTCACCGTTGGTCGGTCTGTGATCGCCGTGGCGCTCCACTCTTGTTTTGCAAAGAAGGTGTAGGCAAGCGCTAACAGCGCGAACCCCAGGGCAATCCCCACAATCCACAGTTTGCCCTGCCATAACACGCGAAACAAACCACGAATATCCAGCTCGTTCTCAGTGCCCACTGATTTCGCTCCCGCCAACGGTTGAGTCATCATAGTCCCGGTTTTACTTAGTTAATGTTGTGTTTTTGCCACTGTTCCGACGCATCCTGCGTTTTAAACGTTTAATAAAACGCGCGACTTTCCATGCACGCTTGATGCAGTAACCGTACATGAAAAATGCAAGCAAGAATAATACCAACATTACCCATTCAGGAATGAAATGTGCGTATTCCGCGGCTACGCCAATCGCAGCCAGAATAGCAGCCGCAAGCGTAATCAACACAAATGCCTGACGAGACGTGAAGCCGGCGCGCATAATCAGGTGATGAATATGCTGCCGATCGGGAGAAAACGGGCTCATCCCTTTACGCAGACGGCGGTACATTATAGCGACCATGTCCATCAGCGGGATGGCGATAATCCAGAGAGCCGTTACCGGGCTGATAGGGTGCGTTTTACCCTGCGTGGTTTCCAGCAGGACCCAGATAACCGTAAAGCCAATCAGGGTACTGCCCGCATCGCCCATAAAGACTTTATAGCGACGCCCTAACACACCCAGATTCAGGCAGATGTAAGGCAGAATGGCGGCAATCATGGCAAAGCACCACATTGACAGGCTGTACTGGCCGTCAAACCATAAGATGATGCCGATAGCGCCAAACGAAACAGAGGACAGCCCACCGAGCAGACCGTCTATACCGTCAACCATGTTAAAGGCGTTGATAGCCGCCCACACGGCAAACAGCGTCAGGAAGAAGCCGAATGGCCCAAGCACCAGCTCCCAGGGACCAAACACGTAGCCCAGGCTTCTGAGATAGAGGCCGCCTACCACCATCATAATGATGCCAATGGCCGCCTGTACCGTCGCGCGGAACTTCACGCTGATATCAAAACGATCATCAAGGGCGCCGACCAGTACCAGCACACCGGCACATGCCAGGTAGAGTGCGGCATGGGGGATATAGTAATCCGCGATCCCGAATGTGAAACAGATGCCTGCGTATACCGAAATGCCGCCCACCAGCGGAATAAGCCCCTGATGACGTTTACGGAAGTTCGGTTTGTCCACTAACCCAATTCTTTTTGCTACCTTGCGCGCAATGAACAAAAAACAGGTTGTGAATAAAAAAATACTGATCAGCTCAGTTACAGCAGTGAGTAGATTCACAATGGATTGCTCTCAACAAATGTTAGTCCCGGAAGTATAACCATGAAGCCTCTGCCTCAGAAGGATTAAAGATGGCTCATCACAACTCCCTTTGTATGTTTTTCAATCAATTATTTCTTTGACTGTGCAAACCTTCTTATTGTCGCACCGACAGGTCTAAATTGGGAGTGTGTGGTAATAGCGTATAGTCCATAAATAAAAAACGCCACGTAAAAACGTGGCGTTTACTGGGATTATTTGCGTTACGAGCGTTTCATCATGTCGAAGAAATCGTCGTTCGTTTTGGTCATCGCCAGTTTGTTAATGAGGAATTCCATTGCGTCGATTTCGCCCATTGGATGGATGATTTTACGCAGGATCCACATTTTCTGAAGCTCTTCCTGAGTGGTAAGCAGCTCTTCTTTACGGGTACCGGAACGGTTGTAGTCGATCGCCGGGAAGACGCGTTTTTCTGCGATTTTACGAGAAAGGTGCAGTTCCATGTTGCCTGTACCTTTGAACTCTTCGTAGATAACCTCGTCCATTTTGGAGCCGGTATCGATCAGCGCCGTCGCGATAATGGTCAGGCTACCGCCCTCTTCCACGTTACGCGCCGCACCGAAGAAACGCTTCGGACGATGCAGGGCGTTAGCATCCACACCACCGGTCAGTACTTTACCGGAAGCCGGCACCACGGTGTTGTAGGCACGCGCCAGACGGGTAATGGAGTCGAGCAGGATGATCACGTCTTTCTTGTGCTCAACCAGGCGTTTCGCCTTCTCGATAACCATTTCCGCAACCTGAACGTGGCGAGAAGCAGGCTCGTCGAAGGTAGACGCAACCACTTCCCCTTTCACGAGACGCTGCATCTCGGTCACTTCTTCCGGACGTTCGTCAATCAGCAGCACCATCAGCACACAGTCTGGATGGTTGTAAGCAATGCTCTGCGCGATGTTTTGCAGCAGCATGGTTTTACCGGCTTTTGGCGGCGCCACAATCAGACCACGCTGGCCACGACCAATCGGCGATGCCAGATCCAGCACACGAGCGGTTAAGTCTTCAGTAGACCCGTTACCACGCTCCATGCGCAGACGAGAGTTAGCGTGCAGCGGCGTTAAGTTCTCGAACAGGATCTTATTGCGGGAGTTTTCCGGTTTGTCGTAGTTAACTTCGTTAACCTTCAACAGCGCAAAGTAGCGTTCACCCTCTTTTGGAGGACGAATCTTACCTGAAATGGTGTCACCAGTGCGGAGGTTGAAACGGCGGATTTGGCTAGGGGATACGTAGATGTCGTCAGGGCCGGCGAGGTAGGAGCTGTCTGCGGAGCGGAGGAAACCAAATCCGTCTTGCAGTATCTCCAGCACACCGTCGCCAAAGATATCTTCGCCACTCTTAGCGTGCTGCTTCAGGATGGCGAAAATGATGTCCTGCTTGCGCATACGAGCCTGGTTTTCCAGTCCCATATTTTCGCCGAGAGTGATCAGCTCAGAAACCGGCGTATTCTTTAATTCGGTAAGATTCATAATGGTGTGGGTTCTTAAACTCGGGGTGATTCTCGAACTTAATGTTGTGAATGGTATGGCAGGGTCATCCATGCCTGTTTAGCGGCCATCACCTCATGTCTGTTCGCTGTCTGGTCACAGGGAAAGAACGCAGAACTGAAACGACAAGACGGATTGAGTGACAAGCCCGGAATCTAGCAACTTCACGCACTGTTTAAGTTAACAACGGGAAGTATCGGGTAAAACAAGATTCAAACAACAAGATATGTTTAAAACGTAGTCATAGCTAACTTAGCACGACTAAAGCCGGGCGTCCAGAGCTCGCCGTTAATTAGGCGTTCTGGACGCTCGGCTGAGAAACCTTACGCCAGGTTAGCGTCCAGGAACTCTTTCAGTTGACCTTTGGACAGTGCGCCCACTTTGGTCGCCGCCACGTCACCGTTCTTGAACAGCAGCAGGGTCGGGATGCCACGGATACCGTATTTTGGCGCGGTGCCCGGGTTCTGGTCGATGTTCAGCTTGGCAACGGTCAGTTTGCCCTGATATTCGTCAGCGATTTCATCCAGAATCGGAGCGATCATTTTGCAAGGACCACACCATTCAGCCCAGAAATCAACGAGGATCAGCCCGTCAGCTTTAAGTACGTCCGTGTCAAAACTGTCGTCAGTCAGGTGAATAATTTTATCGCTCATATATAACTCCACAGGAATAAGCCTGGTACGTTGGTTTTGTCTCCACCAACGACGTGTTGATGTCGCATTAACCAACTAAAGGTTGACTTTATTTCACCGGATACGCTTTCGTAAAGCAATAGTAAGCTGATATTCTACCACACTATGAGCAAAACACATTTAACAGAACAGAAGTTTTCCGACTTCGCCCTGCACCCAAAGGTGATCGAAGCCCTTGAAACTAAAGGGTTTCATAACTGCACGCCCATTCAGGCTCTCGCCCTGCCGCTGACGCTGGCCGGTCGCGACGTTGCAGGGCAGGCGCAAACCGGTACTGGCAAAACGATGGCGTTTTTAACGTCAACGTTTCATTATTTACTTTCTCACCCGGCGATTGCAGACCGCAAAGTTAACCAGCCGCGCGCGCTAATTATGGCCCCGACGCGAGAACTGGCGGTACAGATCCACGCAGACGCTGAGCCCCTGGCGCAAGCCACCGGCCTGAAACTTGGCCTGGCCTATGGCGGCGACGGCTACGATAAACAGCTGAAAGTGCTGGAAAGCGGCGTCGATATCCTGATTGGGACCACCGGCCGTCTTATCGACTACGCCAAACAGAACCATATCAACCTCGGCGCAATCCAGGTCGTGGTGCTGGATGAAGCAGACCGTATGTACGATCTGGGCTTCATTAAAGACATCCGCTGGCTGTTCCGCCGTATGCCTGCGGCAAACCAGCGTCTGAACATGCTGTTCTCCGCAACCCTGTCATACCGCGTACGTGAACTCGCATTCGAGCAGATGAACAATGCGGAATATGTGGAAGTAGAACCGGAGCAGAAAACCGGGCACCGCATTAAAGAAGAGCTTTTCTATCCTTCTAATGAAGAGAAAATGCGCCTGCTGCAAACCCTGATCGAAGAAGAGTGGCCGGATCGCGCGATTATCTTCGCGAACACCAAACACCGCTGTGAAGATATCTGGGGTCACCTGGCGGCAGATGGTCACCGTGTGGGCCTGCTGACCGGCGACGTGGCGCAGAAAAAACGCCTGCGCATTCTCGACGAATTTACTCGTGGCGACCTTGATATTCTGGTCGCGACCGACGTGGCGGCCCGTGGCCTGCACATTCCAGCCGTGACGCACGTCTTTAACTATGACCTGCCAGATGACTGTGAAGACTACGTACACCGTATCGGTCGTACCGGTCGTGCCGGCGCAAGCGGTCACTCCATCAGCCTTGCGTGTGAAGAGTATGCGCTGAATCTTCCGGCCATTGAGACCTACATCGGTCACTCTATTCCACAGAGCAAATACAATCCGGACGCGCTGTTGAGCGAGCTGCCGCCACCTAAGCGCCTTACCCGTCCACGCTCCGGCAATGGTCCGCGTCGTTCCGGCGGTGCACCGCGTAATCGTCGTCGTTCAGGTTAAAAAATATGCTCAGCTCCACCTCGCTTTATGCGGCAATTGATCTCGGTTCGAATAGTTTTCATATGCTGGTTGTGCGCGAGGTGGCGGGAAGCATACAAACGCTGACGCGCATTAAGCGCAAGGTCCGCCTCGCGGCGGGCCTGAGCAGCGATAATCACCTCTCCCCGGAAGCCATGGAACGTGGCTGGCAGTGTCTGCGTCTGTTTGCAGAACGTTTGCAGGATATCCCGCTCAGTCAAATTCGCGTTGTTGCCACGGCGACCCTTCGTCTGGCGGTTAACGCTGGCGATTTCATTGCCAGAGCACAGGAAATTCTGGGCTGCCCGGTGCAGGTCATCAGCGGTGAAGAAGAAGCGCGTCTGATTTATCAGGGTGTGGCGCACACGACCGGCGGCGACGATCGTCGTCTGGTGGTCGATATCGGTGGCGCCAGTACCGAACTGGTCACGGGCACAGGCGCGCAGGCGACGTCACTGTTCAGCCTGTCGATGGGCTGTGTGACCTGGCTGGAACGTTACTTTACCGATCGAAACCTTGCCAAAGAGAATTTTGACGAGGCGGAAAACGCGGCGCGTGCGGTCTTGCGCCCGGTTATGGACGAACTGCGCTATCACGGCTGGAAAGTGTGTGTCGGCGCGTCCGGAACCGTTCAGGCGTTGCAGGAAATCATGATGGCACAGGGAATGGACGAGCGGATCACGCTTGCCAAACTCCAGCAGCTTAAACAGCGCGCTATCCAGTGTGGTCGTCTGGAAGAGCTTGAAATAGAAGGGCTGACGCTCGAACGCGCGCTGGTTTTCCCCAGTGGGCTCGCCATTCTGATCGCCATTTTTACTGAACTGAATATCCAGTGTATGACCCTGGCAGGCGGTGCGCTGCGCGAAGGTCTGGTCTACGGAATGCTGCACCAGTCGGTCGATCAGGACATCCGTAGCCGTACGCTGCGTAACGTTCAGCGCCGCTTTATTGTTGATATCGACCAGGCACACAGAGTGAGTCAACTGGCGTCACTGTTTGCCGATCAGGTGAAAAAAAGCTGGGATATTGAACCGTTAAGCCGCGATCTGCTGCTAAGCGCCTGTGCGCTACATGAAATTGGTCTCAGCGTGGAGTACAAGCAGGCACCGCTGCACGCGGCCTGGCTGGTGCGTAATCTCGATTTGCCGGGCTATACGCCCGCCCAGAAGAAGCTGCTGGCCACCCTGCTGCTAAATCAGACTAACGCCGTCGATCTCTCTTCCCTTCACCAGCAGAACGCTGTACCGCCGCGCGTGGCGGAGCATCTGTGTCGTCTGCTTCGCCTGGCGATCCTGTTTGCCAGCCGGCGTCGTGATGATTTGCTGCCAGCCATTACGCTGGCGGCAGACGATGAGAAACTGACGCTGACGCTACCGGAAAACTGGCTTGAGGATCATCCGCTTGGGGCGGAACTGATTGAGCAGGAGTACCAGTGGCAGAGCTATGTGCACTGGGCGCTTGATGTGAAGTGACCCTTTGAAGCGTGCCGGGTGGCGGCTTCGCCTTACCCGGCCTGCAAATAGTTATCCCTTCTCTTTGGCTTTTGCCAGCATCGCGCGAATGTTTGCCACGTTTGCCTGCCCTTTGTGCATACGCTCTTCAGCGGTTATGACTTTACGCTCCTGCTCCCAGATAAGATCGTCCTGAGGCAACTCCAGCAGAAAACGGCTCGGCTCCGGGCGCACCAGCTCACCATACTGGCGGCGCTCTTTGCACAGCGTAAACGTCAGCTCTTTCTGCGCACGTGTGATCCCCACGTAGGCCAGACGGCGCTCTTCGTCGACGTTATCTTCATCAATGCTGCTCTGGTGCGGCAATAAGCCCTCTTCCATCCCCACCAGATAGACATAGGGGAACTCCAGCCCTTTCGAGGCATGTAACGTCATCAGCTGAACCTGATCGGCCTCTTCTTCGCTTTCGCCGCGCTCCATCATATCGCGCAGCGTGAAGCGGGTGACCACCTGCGTCAGGTTCATGGGCTCGTCAATCTCAGATCCTTCAAGCATTTCGGTCATCCAGCTGAAGAGCTGGTTCACGTTTTTCATCCGCATCTCGGCTGCTTTCGGGCTGGCAGAGGTTTCATACAACCAGGATTCGTAATCAATGCCGTGGATCAGATCGCGTACTGCCGCCACAGGCTCGCGCTCTGCCAGACGCTGCACCTCACCCAGCCAGTGGGTAAAGCGGGTTAAGGCGTCATAGCCGCGCCCGGTCAGGGTCTGGCTCAGCCCCATATCGAAGCTGGCGGTGAACAGGCTTTTGTTGCGGGTCATCGCCCATTCACCCAGTTTTTGCAGCGTCGCAGAGCCAATCTCGCGTTTCGGCGTGTTCACGATGCGCAGGAAAGCGCTGTCGTCATCCGGGTTGGTCAGCACGCGCAGATAGGCCAGCAGATCCTTGATTTCGGGACGCGAAAAGAACGACGTACCGCCGGAGATTTTGTAGGGGATGCGGTTCTGCATCAGCATCTTTTCAAAGACGCGCGACTGGTGGTTTCCGCGATAGAGGATCGCGTAATCCTTGTATTCAGTTTTGTTGACGAAGTGATGGGCAATCAGCTCGCCCGTTACGCGCTCCGCTTCGTGCTCCTCGTTGTTGGCGCTGAGCACTTTCAGCTCGGTGCCGTAACCCAGTTCGGAGAACAGGCGCTTCTCAAAGACGTGCGGGTTATTGGCAATCAGGATGTTCGCCGCCTTCAGGATACGCCCGGAAGAACGGTAGTTCTGCTCCAGTTTAATCACCTGCAACGCCGGGAAGTCTTTGCTCAGTAGCACCAGGTTTTGCGGACGCGCGCCACGCCATGAGTAAATCGACTGATCGTCATCGCCTACGACGGTAAAGCGCGCACGCTGCCCTACCAGCAGCTTCACCAGCTCGTACTGGCTGGTGTTGGTATCCTGGTATTCATCCACCAGCAGGTAACGAATTTTGTTCTGCCAGCGCTCGCGTACCTCTTCATTCCGCTGAAGCAGCAGCGTCGGCAGCAGGATCAGATCGTCGAAATCCAGGACGTTGCAGGCTTTCATATGCGCGTCGTACAGTCCGTAGCAGTGGGCAAAGATGCGGTCGCGCTCGCCTTTGGCGCTTGCCGCTGCCTGGGCCGGCGTCATCAGATCGTTTTTCCAGTTCGAGATCGTCGAGATCAGCTGTTGCAACAGCACTTTGTCATCTTCGATCAGCCCTTCCGTCAGCTCTTTAAGCAGCGCCACCTGGTCGGTGTCATCGAAGAGAGAAAAGTTGGACTTCATGCCCAGCGCCGCGTATTCGCGCTTGATAATATCCAGACCCAGCGTGTGGAAGGTGGAGATCATCAGCCCGCGCGCCTCTTTACGGCCCAGCGTCTGGCCGACGCGCTCTTTCATCTCACGCGCCGCTTTGTTGGTAAAGGTGACCGCCGCGATATGGCGCGCCTGGTATCCACAACCCCGAATTAAGTGGGCGATTTTGTTGGTGATCACGCGTGTTTTACCGGATCCCGCTCCCGCCAGCACCAGGCAGGGTCCGGTGACGAATTCGACAGCTTGTTGTTGTCCGGGGTTTAAACGCATAAATGATCACTCAATGAAAGTCGGGAGAGGAGGAAAAACGCGTGGTAGTATACCGATCGTAAACTAGTCGACTCAAGGCACGATCATGGCAAAAACAGCAGCAGCACTGCATATCCTTGTTAAAGAAGAGAAACTGGCACAGGATCTCCTCGAACAGATTAAAAACGGCGCCGACTTCGGCAAACTGGCGAAGAAACACTCGATTTGCCCGTCAGGCAAACGCGGTGGTGACTTAGGCGAGTTCCGCCAGGGCCAGATGGTCCCGGCGTTTGATAAAGTGGTCTTCTCCTGCCCGGTGCTGGAGCCAACTGGCCCACTGCACACACAATTCGGCTATCACATTATCAAAGTGTTATACCGCAACTAATCAAAAGCCCGGTGCATTGACTCACCGGGCTTTTTTATCTGGCTGTACCCGCGTTTAAATGCCGTCGCCGTATTCGAAGGTGTGGTGAATACCGTTGAAGTGCTGATCCATATCCATTGACGGCTTATCGCTGTCTGGCTTACCGACGATGCGCGCCGGGACGCCAGCGGCGGTGGTGTGCGGCGGTACAGGCTGGAGCACAACCGACCCCGCGCCAATCTTCGCGCCGCGTCCGACTTCAATATTGCCGAGGATTTTAGCGCCCGCGCCAATCATCACCCCTTCACGAATTTTCGGATGGCGATCGCCGCTGGTTTTACCGGTACCGCCCAGCGTAACGGATTGCAGGATCGACACGTCATCTTCGATCACCGCCGTTTCACCAACAACAATGCCGGTGGCGTGATCGAGCATGATCCCGCGGCCAATTTTCGCCGCCGGGTGAATATCGACCTGGAAGGTCACGGAAACCTGGTTTTGCAGGAAGATGGCCAGCGCGCGGCGTCCCTCATTCCATAACCAGTGGCCGATGCGGTACGCCTGTAAGGCATGGAAGCCTTTGAGATACAGCAGCGGCGTGGAATATTTATCCACCGCCGGGTCTCGCGTGCGCACAGCCTGGATGTCGCAGGCGGCAGAAGCAATCATCTCCGGATCTGCGGCGTAGGCCTCTTCCACCACCTCGCGAATCGCAATAGCAGGCATGATAGGGGAAGCCAGTTTATTGGCGAGCATATAGCTCAGGGCGCTGCCGAGATTTTCGTGCTTAAGTAGCGTCGCGTGATAGAAACTGGCCAGCATGGGCTCACAGTCGGCCAACGCTCGGGCTTCGGCTTTAATATTATTCCAGACGATATCCAGTTCTTCACACGGCATTGCTTGCTCCAGACGATAGTTAATGACCAGCCAGTTCTGCGCTGGCTGGGTCATTCAGGTGACGATACTTCCCGGCTAATTGCTGCTGCGCTCGTCCTTGCGCGCACGACCTAATAAGGTCAATGCTGCCTCGCGCGCATTTTTTCCGCAATACAATACCTGATAAATTTCCTCGGTTATTGGCATTTCAACACCGAAACGGTGCGCCAGTTCGCGAACTTCTTTGGTATTGCGATAGCCTTCAACCACCTGACCAATCTTCTCCTGCGCGCTTTTTACATCGCTGCCCTGTCCGAGCATCATGCCAAAGCGGCGGTTACGCGACTGGTTATCGGTGCAGGTCAGCACCAGGTCGCCCAGCCCTGCCATTCCCATAAAGGTGGCCGGATCGGCACCCAGCGCTTCGCCCAGGCGGGACATTTCGGTCAGGCCACGGGTGATCAGCGCAGTACGCGCATTCGCGCCGAAACCGATGCCGTCAGACATCCCGGCCCCGATGGCAATGACGTTCTTCACCGCGCCGCCCAGCTGCACGCCGATAAAATCGGGGTTGCTGTACACGCGGAAGCTTTTGCCGCAGTGCAGCAGTTGCTGAAGATCGTCGGAAAATGCCTGGTCGGTGGACGCCAGCGAAATCGCCGTCGGCAAGCCCGCAGCCAGCTCTTTGGCAAACGTCGGCCCGGAGATCACCGCCAGCGGGATCGCTGTTCCCAGCGCTTCGCGGGCAACGTCCTGCAACAGACGTCCGGTTTCCGCTTCCAGCCCCTTCGTCGCCCACACAATACGCGCATCCGCACGCATCAGCGGCTTAATCTGACGCAGGACTTCGCCAAACACATGGCTTGGCACCACAATCAAAATATTGCGGCTGGCCGCCAGCGCGGTCGCGAGGTCGCTTTCCAGATACAGGGAGTCAGGGAACGGAACGTCCGGGAGAAACGCCACATTGCAGCGGTCGTGTTGCAACGTCGCGATATGTTTTGGATCGTGGCCCCACAGGACCACGTCGTGACCATTTCTTGCCAGGGTGATGGCAAGAGCGGTGCCGTAAGAGCCGGCACCGATCACAGTCATTGACGCATTAACAGTGCTCATCAGGCATCCTGATGTTGTTCGGTACCTTCGCCAGCCTGCTGCTGTAGATAGTTCATGAACAGCGCATCAAAGTTTACTGGCGCAAGGTTCAGTTGCGGGAATGTACCGCGAGAAACCAGGCTGGTGATGCATTCACGGGCATACGGGAACAGGATGTTCGGGCAGTATGCACCCAGGCAATGCGCCATCTGGTTGCCTTCGATGCCGCCGATGGAGAAGATACCGCCCTGCTGAACTTCGCACAGGAATGCGGTTTCTTCGCCCAGAGAGGCGGTCACGGTGACACGCAGTACGACTTCATACACATCATCCGCCAGCTGGGTGGATGCGGTATCCAGATCAAGTTTAACCTCTGGCTGCCAGTCTTTCTGGAAAACGTGCGGCGCATTTGGCGCTTCGAAAGAGACATCCTTGGTGTAGATGCGCTGGATCTGGAAAGTCATCTCGGTGTTGTTTTGTTCTGACATGGAAAAACCCTTTTTAATTGTCCTAAAGTCTCTAGCTCAGCAGCGGATCGAGTCCGCCACGAGCGTCGAGCGCATACAAGTCATCACAGCCGCCAATGTGCTGCGCATCAATAAAAATCTGTGGAACCGTTGTGCGACCACTGCGTTGGATCATCTCTTCGCGTTTAATCGCGTCACCATCGATCGGCAGTTCCTTGAACGTTACGCCTTTGCTGGACAGCAGCGCTTTCGCTCGGTGGCAGAACGGGCACGTTGCTTTGGTGTAGATCTCAATATTGGCCATCACTTAACTCCTTATTTACCGCGCACTAAAGGAAGATTCTCCCCGCTCCAGCCGGAGATGCCTTCTTTCAGCACCGTTACGTTTTCAAAGCCTGCTTTATGCAGTGCGCTGGCAGATTCCTGCGCCTGCATGCCAGTGCCGTCAACAACAATAATCGGCTGGGCTTTATGCTTCTCCAGCTCACCAATGTTGTTCGCTTTAATTTCCGCGGGCAGCAGGTTGATAGCACCTGCGATGTGACCCTTGCGGAAATCGTCGCGCTGACGCAGATCGACAACCACGGCGTCCTCTTTGTTGATCAGACGTGTCGCTTCACCGCGGGTGATCACCTTAATTTTAGACGTCAGTCCCTTAAATGTGGTGAACAGTACAGCGACCAGCAGGCCAATCCACGCGATGCTCAGAACCGGGTGGCGGCTAACGAATTGCATAATTTCTTGCATGGGGGGTAACAACTCCCGACTAAGTGATTAAAAAAACCAGGACAGGAGTATACCTGTGCGCTGTGGCAAATACAGCCAGCGACATAAAGCTAATCTATTTTCTGCGGCATGCCACGTAAAAAAAGCCTCAAAATGGCCTGAGAACAGCCTTGCCCCCGCGCTTTCTTTGATCTTCTGCGGCTATTTTATCGATTCAGCTGTAGTAAAATTACGCAAATTTTTTGTCTCTTGAGCATGAGGTTGTCGCAATGTCGGTTTCTAAAAAACCTATGGTACTGGTGATTCTGGATGGCTATGGCTACCGTGAAGATCAACAGGATAACGCCATTTTCAACGCCAAAACCCCGGTGATGGATGCGCTATGGGCAAAACGTCCCCACACCCTGATTGATGCGTCTGGCCTGGAAGTGGGTCTGCCGGATCGTCAGATGGGCAACTCAGAAGTGGGTCACGTTAACCTGGGTGCGGGCCGTATCGTTTATCAGGACCTGACGCGCCTGGACGTTGAAATCAAAGAACGTACATTCTTTGCCAACCCAACGCTCACCGGAGCGGTTGATAAAGCCGTTGCCGCAGGTAAGGCCGTTCACATTATGGGTCTGCTCTCTGCGGGCGGCGTTCACAGCCACGAAGATCACATCATGGCGATGGTAGAACTGGCCGCTGAGCGCGGTGCGGAAAAAATCTATCTGCACGCCTTCCTGGATGGTCGCGATACGCCGCCACGCAGCGCAAAAGGTTCTCTTGAAGCGTTTGAAGATAAATTTGCCGCACTGGGCAAAGGCCGCGTGGCGTCCATCATTGGCCGTTACTATGCCATGGACCGCGACAACCGCTGGGACCGCGTTGAGCAAGCCTATGATCTGCTGACCCTGGCAAAAGGCGAGTTCCAGTTCCCGACCGCCGTTGAAGGCCTGGAAGCGGCTTACGCGCGTGATGAAAACGACGAATTTGTGAAGGCAACCGTGATCCGCGCTGAAGGCCAGGCCGATGCCGCCATGGAAGATGCCGATGCGCTGATCTTCATGAACTTCCGTGCTGACCGCGCGCGCGAAATCACCCGCGCCTTCGTCAACAGCGATTTCGACGGTTTCGCCCGTAAGAAAGTGGCGAAGATCGATTTCATCCAGTTGACCGAGTATGCAGCGGATATCAAAGCCCCATGCGCGTATCCACCCGCTTCCCTGGAAAATACCTTCGGCGAGTGGATGGCGAAAAACGATAAAACGCAGCTGCGCATCTCCGAAACTGAGAAGTATGCGCACGTGACCTTCTTCTTTAACGGTGGCGTAGAAGAGCCGTTTAAAGGCGAAGACCGCATCCTGATTAACTCGCCGAAAGTCGCCACTTACGATCTCCAGCCAGAAATGAGCTCTGCGGAGCTGACCGAAAAACTGGTGGCCGCGATCGAAAGCGGTAAATACGACACCATCATCTGTAACTATCCGAATGGCGACATGGTGGGCCACACCGGCGTGATGGAAGCAGCCGTTAAAGCGGTTGAAGCGCTGGACCACTGCGTTGAGCAGGTCGCGAAAGCGGTTGAATCCGTGGGCGGCCAGCTGCTGATCACTGCTGACCACGGTAACGCAGAACAGATGCGTGATCCGGCAACCGGTCAGGCGCATACCGCCCATACCAACCTGCCTGTTCCACTGATTTATGTAGGTGATAAATCAGTGAAAGCTGTGGAAGGCGGCAAGCTTTCCGACATCGCGCCAACCATGTTGTCGCTGATGGGTATGGAAATCCCTGAAGAGATGACTGGCAAGCCGCTGTTCATCGTGGAATAATCGCTCCCCATGAGGGGAAAGGCGATTTTTTCAATCACATGGGTCGTGAAGCCGCTTCGGTTATCAGTCAGACCTCTGCTTTGCGCCAGCGCACTCAGCGCTGGCGTATTGCTGTGCGCCGCATCCGCCCACGCGGATGACCGCGATCAGCTTAAATCCATTCAGGCCGATATCGCCGCCAAAGAGCGTGCGGTACGTCAGCAGCAACAGCAGCGCGCCACCCTGCTCGCCCAGCTTAAAAAGCAGGAAGAGGCCATTTCCGCCGCCGCGCGTAAGCTGCGTGAAACACAAAACACCCTTGCCCAGCTCAATAAGCAAATCGATGAAATGAACGCGTCGATTGCGAGACTGGAGCGTCAGCGCGATGCCCAGGAGCGGAACCTTGCTGCACAGCTTGATGCTGCTTTCCGTCAGGGTGAGCACACAGGCCTTCAGCTGATCCTCAGCGGTGAAGAGAGCCAGCGTGGTCAGCGTTTACAGGCCTATTTCGGCTATCTAAACCAGGCGCGTCAGGAGACCATTGCGCAGCTGAAACAGACGCGCGAAGAAGTCACCACGCAAAAAGCCGAGCTGGAAGAGAAGCAGAGCCAGCAGCAAACGCTGCTCTACGATCAGCAGGCGCAGCAGGAGAAGCTTGAGCAGGCGCGCAATGAGCGTAAGAAGACGCTCGCCGGGCTGGAGTCCTCTATCCAGGCAGGACAAAGCCAGCTGAGCGAAATGCGCGCCAACGAATCCAGACTGCGTAACAGCATTGCCCGGGCAGAAGCCGCGGCCAAAGCGCGCGCCGAAAAAGAAGCGCGCGAAGCGCAGGCGGTGCGTAATAAGCAGCAGGAAGCCTCCCGGAAAGGCACCACCTACAAACCGACTGAAAATGAACGTTCCCTGATGTCGCGTACCGGCGGCCTCGGCTCCCCGCGTGGTCAGGCTTACTGGCCCGTTCGCGGTACGATCCTGCATCGCTATGGCGAACAGTTGCAGGGTGAGCTACGTTGGAAGGGGATCGTTATCGGTGCGTCTGAAGGTAGCGAAGTGAAAGCCATCGCCGATGGCCGCGTGATCCTGGCCGACTGGCTACAGGGTTATGGGCTCGTGGTGGTGGTTGAACACGGTAAAGGCGATATGAGTCTTTACGGCTACAACCAGAGCGCGCTGGTCAGCGTTGGCACCCAGGTGCGCGCGGGTCAACCCATTGCCCTTGTGGGCAGCAGTGGCGGTCAGGGCCGCCCGTCACTCTATTTCGAAATTCGTCGTCAGGGTCAGGCGGTCAATCCACAGCCGTGGTTGGGAAGATAGGTTTTGCTTCAATTTCGTCGAATTGTTGTTTCCGTAGTCAGCGCACTGGCGCTGGCTGCACCGGTTTATGCAGGCAAACTCGCGATTGTGATTGATGACTTCGGTTATCGACCACACTATGAAAATCAGGTGCTGGCGATGCCGTCAGCCATCTCTGTCGCCGTCCTGCCTAATGCGCCTCATGCGCATGAAATGGCGACTAAAGCGCACAATGGCGGCCATCAGGTCCTCATCCATCTGCCGATGGCCCCCCTCAGCAAGCAGCCGCTGGAAAAAGATACCCTGCGCCCGGACATGAGCAGCGACGAGATCGATCGCATCATCCGCGATGCGTACAATAAAGTGCCGTATGCCGTGGGTCTGAATAACCATATGGGCAGCGCGATGACCTCCAGCCTGTACGGTATGCTGAAAGTGATGCAGGCGCTGGAGCGTTACAATCTCTATTTCCTCGACAGCATGACCATCGGCAACAGCCAGGCGATGCGTGCCGCTCAGGGGACAGGTGTAAAAGTGATCAAGCGCAAAGTATTCCTGGACGACTCCCAGAACGAAGCGGATATCCGCGTGCAGTTTAACCGCGCGGTACAGCTGGCGCGCCGTAACGGTTCGGCGATTGCCATTGGGCATCCGCATCCGTCTACCGTTCGCGTTTTGCAGCAAATGTTGTCGGGCTTACCCGCCGATATTACGCTGGTGCGTCCGAGCGATCTGCTCAATGAACCTCAGGTGGATACTTCTCGTCCGGGTAGCGCGCAACCACCCGCAACGCAGCCGCGTAATCCATTCCGCGGCGTGAAGAACTGCACGCTGAAACAGCCGCCTGAACCGGTCTATGCAACCCGCTTCTTCTCGGTGATTGGCGAAAGCATCAGCAGCAGTACACTGGTTAAATACGTCCAGCAACAGTGGCAGGGTTGGGGAAAAAAAGCCTGATCGGCTAACGCCTATTCTGCCAGATAAGAGTCCGACTGCTCTTTTGCAACGGACTCTCTCTTTTCCCGATCCTGATACCAGGCCTTGAAATACTTCAAAAAACTGTACGCCGTGGCATAAAACCCTGTCACCACACCTACTTTGCCCTGACGCCACGCACCGCTAAACAGATACCATTTGAAAAATGCGCCAATAGCGCTGATCGCGCCGCGACCAAGAGAGGGACGTATCGTCTGATATTGAACCAGGCGAGTGGTATATCCGTTTAATTTATTAAAAAGTTCATGCAGCGAATAAAACGTATCATGTCTGACATAACCTGGAATACGTTCAGAACGGAGAAAACCTTCAACCTGATCGTCTACTGGCCGGTTATTAAATCGCGACTGCGTACGGTTAAAAAGACGCACCGGATAATCCGGTGATGAGACGGGATAAATCGTTCGGACATTTTCTCCCAAAACAAACCAGTGACGACATATCCGCCACGCCATATCCGGTTCGGGTTCATCGCCCATTTTTAATTTTAAAATAGCATCAACGGTTTCTTGATCGAGTATTTCGTCACTGTCCATGCACAGCACCCAGTCGTTGTGCACATGGGATACGGCATGGTTCATCTGCTCGCCGTGCCAGCTATATTTTTTGAATATGGGCGACAATCCATAACTCTGGCAAATATATATCGTCGAGTCTGTACTTCCGGAATCCACTATAACGAATTCATCTGCTATTTTTAAAAGAGGAGGAATAACATCGTGCAACGTTCTTTCGGAGTTAAACGTTAATAAGCAGACCGTTATTTTAAACATATTTTCACTCTCTCAATAACGACATAAAATTTTTGCACTCATACTATCGAATTGAGAAGAGGCGATTAAAGTCTTAAATCGCACTTTTAAAATAAGCGTGTTTAAAACCTTTGCTTATAAAAAGGCAAATGAATACAAAAAATCTATTTTATTTCAGTAAATTCTTTATAATGCGGTCAGATGAAGGGTAGTATACGGATTCAGACATGCCGCAAAAACGTAAAATCCTCCTCCTGGACACGGGCAAAGAATGGGGGGGAGGTACCAACAGTATGCTTGAGCTTCTGAAGCGAATCAACCGCGACAAATTCGACATTACCTGTTGTTTTTACAGGGATTATAGTCGTGCTGAAGGTCAAACGATTGGCCAGGTGCTCAATAGCATTGGGATCCCGCTACTCGTTATCCCTCAACGTAAGCAACCGGCATGGGCAAAACTACTGAAAGAAGCGGGACGTGGTCTGCTGTTTTTCTCGCGTTCAGCGCGCAAAGCTTTTACGCGGCATATCGATACCCTGTGGCGCATTCGCCCCAACGTCAGCAAGATCGAGACCATTTTCAGGGAAGGTGGATTCGATACGCTGTATATGAACAACCAGCCAGGCTCTAACGAAGAAGGGTATCTGGCGGGCGCAAACCTGCATGCGCGGATAATCCAGCACTGCCGGATTGAACCGGTGCTGACCCCGCCGCTGGTGAAGCTGGTCAATGCCCATGCCACAAAAATCATCGCCGTCTCGCACGGCGTTGAACGCGTGTTGCTTCAGCATGGCGTCCGGCCAGCGCTGTGTACCACGGTCAACAATGCTATCGACATCCACCAGCCTTTGCCCGACCGACGCGCGATGCGCCAGCGCCTGAACATTGATGACGACACGTTTGTGTTCGGCAGCATTGGCTCGCTAATCCCTCGCAAAGCCAACCACCATACGCTGGAGGCGCTGGCACAGTTCAGCCAGAGGCACCCGCAGGCAAAATGGAAGATGGTGTTGGTCGGTGAAGGGGCGGAGCGCGGCGCACTGGCGGCACAGGCTGACGCGCTGGGTATTGCTGAGCACGTCATTTTTACCGGTTTCCAGAACACGCCTTTTGACTATCTCGCCACCTTTGACGCATTTATTCTGGCCTCGAAGAGCGAAGGCCTGCCGCGCGTCGTGCTGGAGGCGATGCTGCTGAATATTCCCGTGATTGGTTCAAAGGTGACCGGCACGGCAGAATTGATCGATCATGAGTCGACCGGCCTGCTGTTTCCCTGGAGCGACGTGTCGCAACTTGCTCAACATCTGGATAATATCTGGCAGGATCCTGCTCTGCGCGCCCGGCTCGCCGCTGCCGCACACCAGAATGTCTGCAACATGTATGCCATTGAAAGCTATGTTAACGGTGTCGAGGCCGTTCTTGGCGCGCAATAACCAAACGAGAAGAACATGTTTAAATTCCTGAATGCTCGCTACCGCCACATTACCGGGCGTCATAACATTCCTTACGCTTCCCTTCCGGTCACGCGCGATCTCGTTGCGGTGGATTCCATTGTGATCCCGTGTACGGGCGCGGATTTCGTCGAAGAGGCGTTATTGTCAGCGACCTTTGCAGAGCGTTATGCCACCGACGTCAGCGAGATTGTTATCGTCAGCGATCAGCCTGAATCCGCTTTCGGCGAGCTGCCGCCAAAAACCCGCGTTGTTACCCTCACGCTTCCAAAACGTGAAGAAGGTTACCGCTATAAGCAGATCTACCTCAGTCGTCTGGTGAAGCTTAACGCTCCGTTGCAGGCGCGCGGTGAAGGTGTGCTGATGATCGACTCCGATCTCAACCTGCTTAAAATGCCAGAGATCAACATGGCGGATATGCACATCTACTCCAGCTTCCGTCAGGGCAAAATGATTGCCAAGCTGGACGGCGCGCCAGCGGAGAAAGTGCCGGCATATTACAAAGAAACGGTGCGTCCGTATCTGGTCGATCACGTTAACGGCGCGTTTCTTGCCGCCACCAAAAAGACCTGGCGCCGTATCTGCCCGCTGTGGCTGACGCTGTTCCAGGATACCTGGGAGCTGATGGACGATACGCAGCCGCCGACCGATCAGCTGCCGCTCGCTGCGCTGCTGGACATGCTGGATGTAAAAACGGTTAACCTCGGTGACTGGATGAACTGGCCGGTCTCCAAGAAGATCGGCGGTCAGGAAGCCGTTGTGCCGAAAGAGGTGATTGGCGCGCACGGTGGTTTCCCGCTTTCCGAATGGCAGAAGTATCTGGAATCGCCGGATAACAAACTGCTGTTCAAAGGCCAGGATTACACCCGCAAGGTGCGCTACCTGACGGACGAAGAGAAAAAGAATCAGTAAAAAAGGGGCCGCTGGCCCCTTTTTAATTACTTATCCCAGCTCAGGATCACTTTCCCTGACTGGCCGGACCGCATTGCGTCAAAGCCCTGCTGGAACTCATCGATGGAGAAACGGTGAGTGATAATCGGGGACAGATCCAGACCGGACTGGATCAGCGCGGCCATCTTGTACCAGGTTTCGAACATCTCACGGCCATAGATGCCCTTAATGAACAGCCCCTTGAAGATGACTTTGTTCCAGTCAATGGACATATCTGACGGCGGAATACCCAGCATCGCGATACGGCCACCGTGGTTCATGGTGTCGAGCATGGTGCGGAACGCCGGTGGCGCGCCGGACATCTCCAGACCCACGTCAAAGCCTTCGGTCATGCCCAGCTCTTCCATCACATCGGTCAGGCTCTCTTTCGAGACATCCACCGCGCGGGTGACGCCCATTTTGCGCGCCAGCGACAGGCGGTATTCGTTCACGTCGGTGATCACCACGTTGCGCGCACCCACATGCTTCGCCACGGCTGCCGCCATAATGCCGATGGGGCCCGCGCCGGAAACCAGCACGTCTTCACCCACCAGGTCGAAGGAGAGCGCCGTGTGTACCGCGTTGCCGAACGGGTCGAAAATGGAGGCCAGATCGTCAGAGATATTGTCCGGGATTTTGAAGGCGTTAAACGCCGGGATCACCAGATATTCCGCGAAACAGCCCGGACGGTTCACGCCCACGCCGACGGTGTTGCGGCACAGGTGGGTACGCCCACCGCGACAGTTACGGCAGTGACCGCAGGTAATGTGGCCTTCACCGGAGACGCGATCGCCAATGTTGAAGCCTTTTACTTCCTGGCCGATACCCACCACTTCGCCGACATATTCGTGACCGACAACCATCGGTACCGGAATGGTTTTCTGCGACCACTGGTCCCAGTTGTAGATGTGAACGTCAGTACCGCAGATGGCGGTTTTACGAATTTTGATCAGCAGATCGTTATGACCGACTTCCGGCTCCGGCACGTCGATCATCCAAATCCCTTCTTCCGCTTTCAGTTTGGATAACGCTTTCATCATACGTCCTCAGGCAATGACGCCCAGCTGTTTGCCGATGCGGGTAAAGGCTTCCACCGCACGTTCAATTTGTTCAGGCGAGTGCGCCGCAGACATCTGGGTGCGGATACGCGCCTGACCTTTTGGTACCACCGGGAAAAAGAACCCGGTCACGTAAATCCCTTCTTTCTGAAGCTCACGAGCAAATTTCTGCGCGACAACCGCGTCGCCCAACATCACCGGAATGATCGCGTGATCGGCACCGGCCAGGGTGAATCCTGCGGCACTCATTTTTTCACGGAACAGGCGGGCGTTAGCCCACAGGCGGTCGCGCAGCTCAGCCCCGGATTCCACCATCTCCAGCACTTTAATGGAGGCAGCCACAATCGCCGGCGCCAGGGAGTTGGAGAACAGATACGGGCGGGAGCGCTGGCGCAGCCACTCGACCACCTCTTTACGCGCGGCGGTGTAGCCGCCAGACGCGCCGCCGAGCGCTTTGCCCAGCGTACCGGTGATGATATCCACGCGGCCCATTACGTCGCAGTATTCGTGGGAGCCACGACCGTTTTCGCCGACAAAACCGACCGCGTGAGAGTCATCCACCATCACCAGCGCGTCGTATTTATCCGCCAGATCGCACACGCCCTTCAGGTTGGCGATCACACCGTCCATGGAGAACACGCCGTCGGTGGCGATCAGGACGTGGCGAGCCCCCGCTTCACGGGCCTCTTTCAGGCGCGCTTCCAGCTCCACCATGTCGTTGTTGGCGTAGCGGAAACGCTTCGCTTTGCACAGGCGTACGCCGTCGATGATGGAGGCGTGGTTCAGGGCGTCGGAGATAATCGCGTCTTCTGCGCCGAGCAAGGTCTCAAACAGACCGCCGTTGGCGTCGAAGCAGGAGGAGTACAGAATCGCGTCTTCCATTCCGAGGAAGTTCGCCAGCTTTTGCTCAAGCTGCTTGTGGCTGTCCTGCGTACCGCAGATAAAGCGAACGGAGGCCATACCGAAACCGTGGGTGTCCATGCCGTTTTTCGCCGCGGCAATTAGCTCAGGGTGATTCGCAAGACCTAAATAGTTGTTCGCGCAAAAGTTGATCACATGGCTGCCGTCGGCAACGGTGATGTCCGCCTGCTGGGCAGACGTGATAATACGCTCTTCTTTGAACAACCCTTCCGCACGTGCGGTGTCGAGGTCGCTGTTTAACTGTTTGTAAAAATCACCACGCATTGCAATTCTCCAGACTCGGCAAATTTTGGCACATATTACCCAAACCAATAGTTCATGACGAGATGACGCAGTATCTCTTCTCGTTTTTGCAGCATAAATCACGCGTACCCCTGCTGCATATCGGTGAATGGCTGAAGCCTGAGCATTGTGATGATATGATAAAGAGATTAGCGTTCGGGATATTCCCCGACTCATACTTCAAAGGTTACAGTTATGATCATCGTTACTGGCGGCGCGGGCTTTATCGGCAGCAATATTGTTAAGGCCCTCAATGACAAAGGCATCACCGACATTCTGGTGGTGGATAACCTGAAAGACGGCACCAAGTTCGTTAACCTGGTGGATCTGAACATCGCTGACTACATGGATAAAGAAGACTTCCTTATCCAGATTATGGCGGGTGAAGAGTTCGGCGAGATCGAAGCCATCTTCCACGAAGGTGCTTGCTCCTCCACCACCGAGTGGGACGGCAAGTACATGATGGATAACAACTATCAGTACTCCAAAGAGCTCCTGCACTACTGCCTGGAGCGTGAAATTCCGTTCCTGTACGCCTCTTCCGCGGCAACCTACGGTGGGCGCACTTCAGATTTCATCGAATCCCGCGAATATGAGCAGCCGCTGAACGTTTACGGTTACTCCAAATTCCTGTTTGACGAGTACGTGCGTCAGATCCTGCCAGAAGCGAACTCGCAGATTGTCGGCTTCCGCTACTTCAACGTCTACGGGCCGCGCGAAGGTCACAAAGGCAGCATGGCGAGCGTGGCGTTCCACCTGAACACCCAGTTAAATAACGGCGAAAGCCCGAAACTGTTCGAAGGCAGCGACGGCTTCAAGCGTGACTTCGTCTACGTGGGCGATGTGGCGGCAGTAAACCTGTGGTTCCTGGAAAATGGCGTGTCCGGCATTTTCAACCTGGGCACTGGCCGCGCGGAATCCTTCCAGGCGGTGGCAGACGCGACGCTGGCGTACCATAAGAAAGGCAGCATCGAGTACATTCCGTTCCCGGATAAGCTGAAAGGCCGCTACCAGGCATTCACCCAGGCGGACCTGACTAACCTGCGCGCCGCAGGCTACGACAAGCCGTTCAAGACCGTTGCCGAAGGCGTAACGGAATATATGGCCTGGCTGAACCGCGACGCATAAGCATGAAAATTCTGGTGATCGGCCCGTCATGGGTGGGCGACATGATGATGTCGCAAAGTCTCTATCGCACGCTCAAGGCGCGTTATCCCCAGGCGATAATCGACGTGATGGCACCCGCATGGTGCCGTCCGCTGTTATCGCGTATGCCGGAAGTGAACGAGGCGATCCCGATGCCGCTCGGACACGGCGCGCTGGAAATCGGTGAACGCCGCAAACTCGGCCACAGCCTGCGCGAGAAACGCTATGACCGCGCGTACGTGCTGCCTAACTCCTTCAAATCCGCCCTTGTGCCCTTCTTTGCGGGCATCCCGCACCGTACCGGCTGGCGCGGTGAAATGCGCTACGGCCTGCTGAACGACGCCCGGGTGCTGGATAAAGAGGCCTGGCCGCTGATGGTGGAGCGCTACGTGGCGCTGGCCTACGACAAAGGCGTGATGCGCAGCGCGAAAGATCTGCCGCAGCCGCTGCTGTGGCCGCAGCTCCAGGTAAGCGATGGGGAGAAATCCCACACCTGCAACGCATTTGGCATTTCGTCCGAACGCCCGATGATTGGGTTCTGCCCTGGCGCAGAATTCGGTCCGGCAAAACGCTGGCCGCACTATCACTATGCAGAGCTGGCGAAACAGCTTATCGATGAAGGCTATCAGATTGTGCTGTTTGGCTCGGCGAAAGATCATGAGGCGGGCAATGAAATTCTCGCCACGCTGAGCACCGAGCAACAGGCATGGTGCCGAAACCTGGCCGGGGAAACGCAGCTCGAGCAGGCGGTTATCCTGATTGCCGCCTGTAAGGCCGTGGTCAGTAACGACTCTGGCCTGATGCACGTCGCCGCCGCGCTGGATTGCCCGCTGGTCGCGCTGTATGGTCCAAGCAGCCCGGACTTCACGCCGCCGCTGTCGCACAAGGCGCGCGTGATCCGTTTGATCACCGGCTACCACAAGGTGCGCAAAGGCGATGCCGCAGAAGGTTACCATCAGAGCCTGATCGACATTACCCCGCAGCGTGTTCTCGAAGAACTCAACGCACTGCTGTTGAGCGAAGAAGGATAACGGATGCGGGTATTGATCGTTAAAACCTCCTCAATGGGTGATGTTCTGCATACGCTGCCGTCGCTGACGGACGCCATGCGGGCCATTCCCGGCATCCGTTTTGACTGGGTGGTGGAAGAAGGCTTCGCGCAGATCCCCACCTGGCATGAAGCGGTTGATCGCGTGATCCCGGTGGCCATTCGCCGCTGGCGCAAAGCATGGTTCTCCGCACAGATTAAAGCCGAACGCAAAGCCTTCCGCGAAGCGGTGCAGGCCCGGCGTTACGACGCGATCGTCGACGCCCAGGGGCTGGTGAAAAGCGCCGCGCTGGTCACGCGTCTGGCGCACGGCGTAAAGCACGGCATGGACTGGCAAACCGCCCGCGAACCGCTGGCGAGCCTGTTCTATAACCGTCGCCACCATATTGCGAAGCAGCAGCACGCCGTGGAACGTACCCGCGAGCTGTTCGCTAAGAGTCTCGGCTATGCAAAACCCGACCTCCAGGGTGACTACGCCATCGCACAGCATTTTCTGCGCGAAACGGACAAGGATATCGCGCCCTATCTGGTTTTCCTGCATGCCACAACGCGCGACGATAAGCACTGGCCGGAAACGCACTGGAGAAGGCTGATTGAACTAATGCAACCTAGCGGTATCCATATTAAACTCCCGTGGGGCGCTGAACATGAGCGGCAGCGAGCGGAACGTCTGGCAGCAGGTTTTTCCCACGTCGAGGTGTTACCCAAACTCACGCTGGCGCAGGTTGCCGCACAGCTGGCGGGCGCTAACGCCGTCGTTTCTGTGGATACAGGGTTAAGCCATTTAACCGCCGCACTGGATCGTCCTAATATCACGATTTTCGGCCCGACCGATCCGGGGTTGATCGGGGGTTACGGTAAAAACCAGCATCAGATGGTTAGCCCTACGCAACAAACGAAGGATATTAGCGCAGATGCTATTTTTTCATTTTTACAGGGCAGCCATCGGCTTTCCAACAGGGATATTTAACCCATGAGTTATGTATTTCTGCTGATTTTACTCTTTCCGGTGAAACTCATCCGGAAGCTGTTTCGAAAAGACACGGGCAAGAACCTTGTCATTCAGACAGCCAAAATCGGTGACTTTATTAATGCGACGCCTCTTCTGGCATATCTGCAAAAAAGCGATGTGTTGATCAGTCGCAGCGTTGGCGCGCTGGCGAAGCATGATGAGACTATTGAGCAGATCTATTTTATTGAGCAGCATAAGCGCAACCTGTGGCGTAAACTGTGCTTCGCGTGCAGGATCATGAACCGATACGACAACGTCTACCTGCTACAGCCCAACAGCGTGAACCTCTTTTTTGCCGCCGTCTGCAATGCCAAAAACAAACAATTTTTAAGCATTTACACGCGCAGGTGGTATCACGGGATTTTCTATCTCGCAGCCGACGGCACCGTTGAGCATGGCAAAAAAACGCTTTCGGTGACGAATTACCTGAAACTGGCCGACCGCTCGCTCACGTGGCAAGACTCTCCCAAGCACGCCACAAAGCCACTCTTCAAGCCGACGACCTGGCCGGCCATTCTTGATAAACCTGGCGTTATCCGCATCGGCATCAGTATTGCGGCGGGCAATAAAGCCAAAACCGTCCCTCCGGTTATCTGGAAGCGGATTGTTGATCAACTCGCTGATTTACCCTGCGAGTTTTATGTCTTCGGCGCGCCAAACGAACAGTCGTGGATGGACGATATCACCCGTCTTTACGGTGAAATCCCCAATTTTATCAATCTTATTGGCAAAATTTCGCTGGAAGAGCTTCCCTGGGCCATTTCTAAGATGGACTGCTATATCGCGTCTGACTCGGGGAATGTCTACATCGCAGACGCCGTCGGCGTGCCGGTGGTCCTGCTGTTTGGACCGTGTTGTCACTATGAACAGCGTCCGCTTGGCAATGTGATGCTGATCGGGAATGACGATAACATTTGTTCTTATGTGTTTGAAACGCGCTATTACTTCCCGCAAGAACGGGAAGCACTATTCTCTGTCACTGACTCCGCGTTACACGATCTTCAGCAGTTTATCCGTACATTACCAAAAGCCCGCTCACTGGCTAGCGCTACCGACGCTCAAGGAAACTAATTTTTATGGCTTTTTTAAGCGTCATTATTGCTGCGCATAACGCTGAAGCTACGCTGCACGCCACGCTTTCAAGCCTGCTGGCAGCAACCGATCAGGACACTGAAATTATTATTTTCAATGACAGTTCTGAGGATGCCACGCAGGCAATAATTGAAGAGTGGTCGCCGAAATTTCCTCAGATCATAACGCGCACCGTGAACTTTCGTAACGTAGGCCGGGTAAGAAACAGCGCTGTCGCGCTGGCATCGGGTGAGTATATTACGATGCTCGACAGTGATGATTGCTTAAAGCCGGGCAGCCTCAGGGACGCAATGGCCTACCTGAAAGCGCAACGTCCGGATATGTTACTGACACGTTTGCTTGAGATTCGCGATCCCCGGAGAATGACTTCAGACTGGCAGGGATTTAATCCTGTGCCATTGTCACAACATGAAGCAATTGCTCGTTTCTTACGTCATAAAGACTTTCAGGCACATCTCATTGGCCAGTTTATTCATCGTAGTCTTTACGAGAAAAATCCCATACCTCCGATGTTATGTTATGAGGATTTCGCTGTCTTCCCGGGAATGTTGATGCAATCGAGCAAAATAGCCTATCAACGCCAGGGGCATTATTATTACATCAAGCGTCGCGACAGTTTGTCGAGCAGTCTGGACGCCAGCAAAATTTCAACGCTTGTCGAATGCACGTTACAGATGGAAAGAACATTTCCGTCACGCTACAAACATCTCGTCAATTGCCACTGGTTTGATATTTACAGCAACCATCGCTCCTGTCTGACAGACCAACAATTGCAGCTCGTGAAACAACGCGTAAAGACCATGTATACATTGTCTTTTTTCATGTCCACCGATGTTCGTTTTAGCTACAAAAAAAGGGTTATTGAGGCGTTATGGAAAAAATAAAACCACGGCTATATCAACTGACGATCGCTTTAAGCCTCATCTCCTTGATACTGGCTTTAGTCAGTTCTGGGAAGCAAAGAGAATTTTTCTATATCGCTATTTACGTCAGTATTATTGGCCTGGCTTTCGAATATAAAAAAATCACTCTGCGACCTTTTACTATAGCACTGCCCATTCTGCTGATTGGGTTACTTAACCTCGGCTGGTACTTACTCTATGAGTATCATAACGAGGGCCTCAACCTTTACAGCGACTACCTCGGTGCCAGCAAAAAGTTAATTTTAGCGAGTGTCCTGATTTTCTATATCGACCGCTTTAAGTTTTATATCGATAAGGATACCTTCAGGAAATTCTTCTTCTTCGCAACGGCCCTGGGGTTTGTGCTCGCCACAGGGTATGGCTTGTGGCAGGCCTCGCAAGGTATGACTCGCGTTGAGATGGCAATTAACCGTGCCACCGTTTCAGCCTATGTTTATTCTGTCCTGTCACTGGCTTTCGTATACAGTCTTTACCTTCAACAGAACGTGAAGCTGTATGTTGTTGCGGGCTTCACTATATTAATCTCTTACTTCGTCATACTGTTGACGGGGACCCGCGCTGCGATGGGTTTATATCTGCTTCTGGCGATTGTGCTCACGCTTTATCATTTCAGAAAGATTCATCTTAAATCAGCCCTCATCTTTTTATGCATTGTTGCAGGCGTTGTAATCGTTAGCTACAAGCCATTGATTTCGCCAAAAATACAACAAACCCAACGTGAGGTTGAACGTTATCAACAAGGTTTTGACCGCACCTCACTCGGCGCACGTTTTTCGATGTGGACTATCGGGATCGAGAATGGTCTTGCCCATCCGTTAGGGCAATCGCTGGAAGAGCGTGAAGCGTGGACCCGACACTACATTAAAGACGGCCATCCTCACCTTGGCAGTGCACTCGAATACATCAAAGTCCACCTGCATAATGAATTTATTGAGAAATACTCTTTGCAGGGGATCCCCGGCGTAGCGGTAATGCTCTTTTTCTTCGTTTCGATGATTGTGTATGCCCTACGAAACAGAAACGCACTGCTGCTGACGTCGATGCTTCTTTTGCTTTTGTATGGACTGACGGATGTCATACTGCTCAGTTCAGAAGCCTTAATCTTCTTTATGATTTTGTTTGCGCTAAGTACACCTTTCTCACAAACAAAACAGCAATAACAAATATGCCCGCCTGGCGGGCATAACTATTTTTTGTACTGGTAAAACTCCGCCAGCGTCATCCCCACGGTCTTATCTGATAACCAGGTAAAGAGCTGCTCCAGATCCTGATACAGCCCCTCAATCGCGGCCTCGTCTTTAAAAGTAGGGCTCCCGCCAGGCATAAATTCCGACGAATGCAGCATGAATTCCACGTAGTCAT
Organism: Enterobacter cloacae complex sp. SHL018; assembly: GCF_049237905.1. Taxonomy (NCBI): domain Bacteria; kingdom Pseudomonadati; phylum Pseudomonadota; class Gammaproteobacteria; order Enterobacterales; family Enterobacteriaceae; genus Enterobacter; species Enterobacter cloacae complex sp. SHL018. The sequence goes on along the minus strand of NZ_JBMKJE010000005.1, from coordinate 215,957 downwards.
TCCCCTGAGCCAGGCACTGCTGCGCAACCTTAATCATCTCCGCCGCATTTCCTCCGGACGGACGTAACCAGTTAACTGACGGAGAACGGTATTTACCGCGCAGACGATCATAACCCTGCTTCAGGGAATTCAGCCATGCCGGGTGTTTATACTGGATGCTCATCGGCACTTCGAGGAGAGGGCTGTTTCCCGGCCGGGAAATGTCGTCTACGTCCAAAAAGTAGGCACTATCGGGAAAATGCTGGTAATTCGTTCCGCCATTACCCTGCGGGACACCTTTCGCGTTGCGCCAGTTCACGCGCGGCGTAACGGAACAATCTACCTGATACCCCAGCTCAATCAGCAACTGGGCGTAACGGCTGTCGAATGCCCAGCGCCCGGCGCGATGGCTGAGCATTTTTGTCTGGAAAGTCTCTTCCAGTAAGCGGGTCATGAAGAGCACTTTCTCACGCATGACCTCGTCTGAAAACTCAATCAGATAAGGCTGCCAGCGCCAGTCATCACCGGTCAGATCGTGCTCCGGAGGGCTATTCCAGGCATGGAGATGCATTCCCACCTCACCCTGGCCGCGGGCTATGACCTCTTTCGCGAACTCAATGAATACCGGTTCGACGGCCATCTCGTAGTTGGTCAGCCAGACGGGCTTAAAGCCGAAGCGTTCACAAAGCGCCTGAAACCGCGCCAGGTAGCGCGCGTTTTCCGTTTTGATCACCCGGTGGTTCTGCCAGAGATTATCCCCTTCGGTATCGATCGTGATGATAAACGCTGGTTTTTTCATAATGAGCCCGCAAGACAAAATAGTTAGCGCTATGTTACGCACGCCCGAAAGCAGGAGTAAACCCTTCCAGGGAAATTCCTGACATTATGGAGAAAGAGTGCAAGTCGTTACCAGGTCTATTAGAATTGCCAATAGTACAACGCCGATAAGATGATGATGAATAACTTACCTGACACGCCTGATTTGCGCATTTTACTGATCAAACTTCGCCATCATGGTGACATGTTACTCACCACCCCCGTCATCAATTCATTACGCCAGAAATGGCCTGACGCCCAAATCGACGTGCTTCTCTATGAAGAGACGCGAGACATGCTCGCCGCGCACCCGGCAATCGGGACGATCTATGGTATCGATCGTAAATGGAAGCAGCTGGGGACGCTGAAGCACCTGCAAAAAGAGTGGCAGTTGCTTCGTGCTTTACGTGCTCAGCATTATCATCTGGTGATCAATCTTGCCGATCAGTGGCGCAGCGCGATTGTTACCCGCTTCACCGGTGCACCGGTTCGGCTCGGGTTCGCTTTTAACAAGCGCAATAATGCCTTCTGGCGTTTTTGTCACAGTGAACTGGTCTCGGTCGCCAGCCATCAGTCGTTGCACACCGTTGAACAAAATCTCTCCATACTGTCAGCGCTGCCGGTAATGGCCAACCCTACCGTGACCATGGCTTACAGCGCGGATGACTGGCGCCATGCTCACCAAAAGCTGTCGCAAAAGGGCGTGGGAGACCGCTACATCGTTATTCAACCCACTTCACGCTGGTTCTTTAAGTGCTGGGACGAAGGCAAAATGGCGCAAACTATCGCCGCGTTGCAGCAGGACGGCCACACTATCGTCCTCACGGCGGGACCGGACAAGAAAGAGCTGGCGATGATTGACCGCATTCTTGCCGCCTCCCCGCAGACGGGTGTTGTATCGCTGGCAGGGCAGTTAACCCTGCGCCAACTGGCCTCGCTAATCGATCACGCGATCCTGTTCATTGGCGTTGACTCCGTACCCATGCACATGGCCGCCGCTCTTCAGACGCCCTGCGTGGCGCTGTTTGGCCCGTCAAAATTGACGTTCTGGTCGCCATGGCAGGTTAACGGAGAGGTCATCTGGGCAGGTAACTACGGCCCGCTTCCCAACCCTGACGCCATTGATACAAAAACGACGGAACGTTATCTCGACGCCATCCCCGTTGATGCTGTCGTCTCCGCCGCAAGGAGATACCTGCAATGAAGCTTCATCGTCTGGCCATTGTGCGCCAAAAATATCGTCCGGATGGGGGAGCAGAACGTTTTGTCTCCAGGGCACTTACCGCGCTGAGCAATCAAAATCTTGAGCTCAACGTCATCACCCGCGAGTGGCAGGGCGAAAAGCAGGACGACTGGCATATTCATATTTGCGATCCACGAAAGTGGGGCCGCATCAGCCGTGAGCGCGGCTTTGCACACGCCGCGCGCACGCTGTGGCAGCAACAGCAGTTTGATATTGTCCAGAGCCACGAACGTATTCCGGGCTGCGATATTTACCGCGCCGGGGATGGTGTACATCGACGCTGGCTGCTACAGCGTACGCGTATTCTCCCCGCCTGGCGCGCGAAGCTGCTTATGCACGATCGCTATCACCGCTACGTGATGCACGCAGAACGTGAAATGTACCAGGCTCCCGAGTTGAAAGCCGTTATCTGTAATGCGGAGATGATCAAGCGCGAAATCGTCGAAGACTTTGATATTGACGCAAAAAAGATACATGTGATTTATAATTCAATAGATTCCAGCCGCTTCGTTCCGGCAGAAGAGAGACAACGCGCTGTACTGCGTCAGCAATTTGGCTTACCCGCTGATGCCGTCATTTTCTGCTTCGTGGGTTCAGGGTTTGAACGCAAGGGGCTGGCAAGCGCTATTCGGGCTATAGCAGGAACCTCGGCGTGGCTGGTTGTGGTCGGTCAGGATAAAGCGGAAAGCCGTTATCGCGACCTCGCCCGTTCATTAGGCTGTGAGGGGCAAATCCGTTTCCTGGGGATGCAAAAAGAGACGCTGCCATTTTATCAGCTTTCTGATGGTTTACTGCTGCCGACGCTGTATGATCCTTTCCCGAACGTCATACTTGAAGCAATGGCCTGTGGATTGCCCGTCATTACGTCAGAGAGTTGCGGTGGTTCAGAATTTATTGAGCAAGGCCAGAACGGGTTTTACTGTGATGCACTTGATATCCACACATTGAAGGAGGCCGTCATGTCCATCCCTTCACTGGAAAAAAATAACAATATGGGGCTTGCGGCGCGTGAACGCGTCAGAGAAGCAACCCCTGAAAAACTATCAAGTCAGCTTATTTCGCTTTATCAAAAATTACTGGATTAATAATGCGCATCCTAATGATTATTGATGGTTTACCCGGTGGAGGAGCCGAAAAAACGGTTCTCACCCTCTCCAGCGGACTGACAGAACTGGGGCATCAGGTCACCCTTTTCTCCTTACGGAAGGTGTGCGACTACGCCATTCCGGAAGGCATCGATTTTCAGGTTGTGCAGGATACCTGTAAAAAACCCTGGCGGAAGCTGACCGAGATCCCGCGTCGCGCCCGTTTGCTGGATCGCGCCATCGAGCAGGCAGAACGCAGCGGTAAATTTGACGTCGTGTTCTCACATCTGCATAAAACCGACCGTATCGTGGCGCACAGCCGCGTGCTGGATCGGGATAAGGTCTGGTTCTGCGTACACGGGATGTTCTCCTTCTCCTATTTGCGCCATCGCAGCGGGCTTTCTCGCTGGTTTAAGCATTATAAAATCCGTCATACCTATGAAAACCGCAACGTGGTGGCGGTATCCGGCGCCGTGCTGCACGATCTGTCTGAAGTACTCGCGATCCCCCTGCGGCGCAAAGCGGTTATCCATAACCCCTTTGATATCCCTGAAATTCAGCGTCTGGCGGAAGCGCCCTTTGAGATGCAGGGGCAGGATTACATTATCCACGTTGGCCGTTTTCATGAACACAAACGTCACGACAGGCTGCTGCGGGCGTTTGCGCTGAGCAAGATCGACGCATCGCTGGTGTTGATGGGCAAAGGTTCTGACGCGAAAATAAATCAGCTCAAACAGCTTGCCGCTAAGCTGGGAATTGAAAACAAGATCGTCTTCCGCCCGTTCGAAACCAACCCCTACCCGTGGATCAAAGGGGCACGCCTTTTAGTGTTAAGTTCCGACTGCGAAGGTTTTGGTAATGTACTGGTAGAGTCCATTATCTGTCAGACCCCACCGGTGAGTACAAACTGCCCTGGCGGCCCTGCTGAGATCCTTACTGGCCCCCTGGCGCTTGGTCTGACAGCGTTAACCGACGAATCACTGGCGAAAACACTGGCAGAACTGTATGCCTCTCCGCCGGTTGTTGATCGCGAAACGATCGCATCGTTCGGTATCAACGCCATTTGCCAGCAATACATTGCTTTGGTCGACAACCAAAAATAATCAGGTTTCATATGCAAAATTCAGCGCCTTTATTAAGCGTGGTGGTGGCCGTTTATAACGGTGAAGCTTTTCTCGATCAGTTCTTTACCTGCCTTGTAAATCAACACATCGACAGTATGGAAGTCATCATCGTGAATGACGGTTCCACTGACCGCTCGATGCAGATTGTCGAAAAATGGCGCGAAAAGCTGCCACAGATGCAGGTTATTGAACAACCTAATCAGGGCGTGTCCATCGCGCGTAATACTGGCCTGGCCGTTGCGACCGGGCAGTATCTCTCTTTCCCGGATATTGATGATGTCTTCAAACCCGGCATGTACCAGCGTCTGCTGGATATGGCCGTCACGCAGAATCTGGATGTCGCCACCTGCAATGGCAACTACGTCTGGGAAAATAACAAAAAACCGTCTCGCCCTATCTTCCCTGAAGATAAGCTCGCCTCAACGGGCGTCATGAATGGCGCGGCATGGTTAAAAAAGGCGCTGGATTCACGTAAGTTCCTGCATGTGACCTGGCTGAATATCTATCGTCACGATTTTATTCGTCAGCACGGCTTCCGTTTCGAGCCAGGCCTGCGCCATCAGGATATCCCGTGGACGACTGAGGTGCTGCTTGCCGCGGAACGCGTTCAGTACACCAGCGAACGCTTTTACGACTACTACATTCACTCCGCCTCGGTATCGCACACCCCGGATAATGACGACACGCTGATTCGCTCTGCGCGCCATTATATGAAGATCCTGAAGATGCTTGATGCCATTAACCAGCGCTACCCGGATAAAGTGAAAAATATCCCGGCCTGTTACTGGCAAATCGCTAAAGAGGGTCTGGGAATTATTCATACCTTCGACAACATGAAGGATGAGGCGAAGAAATCAATGATAATCAAAGAGTTCTTCGACACCGGGATCTGGAAGCTCATCTGGAAAAGTGCCAAAAGCCCGCGTTTGCGCTGGCGCCTGGGCCGGCGCTACTTCCGTTTAAAACGGTATCTGGCATAAGAGATAGCTTTAGCACGCTTAAATGCTTAGAATTTCCCGGCCGAAACTAAAAAAACGGATAATCGCTTGGAATTGTTGTATACCGCCCTGCTCTACATCATTCAGCCACTGGTGTGGCTGCGACTGTTGCTTCGTAGCCGTAAAGCGCCTGCGTACCGTAAACGCTGGGCCGAACGTTATGGCTACTGCCGCAATAAAGTGGCGCCGGACGGTATTCTGCTGCATTCCGTGTCAGTCGGGGAAACGCTGGCCGCCATTCCACTGGTGCGTGCCCTGCGCCACCGTTATCCGTCACTGCCCATCACCGTCACCACGATGACGCCAACCGGCTCAGAGCGCGTGATGTCTGCCTTCGGTAAAGACGTGCATCACGTCTACCTGCCGTACGATCTCCCCTGCGCCATGAACCGTTTCCTGAATACCGTGCGCCCTAAACTGGTGATCGTCATGGAAACCGAACTGTGGCCGAATATGATTTCCGCCCTGCATGCCCGTAAAATTCCTTTGGTTATCGCCAACGCGCGTCTGTCGGAACGCTCGGCGAAAGGGTACGGCAAGCTGGGTAAATTTATGCGTCGCCTGCTCAGCAAAATCACGCTGATCGCCGCGCAGAACGAAGAAGATGCCGCGCGCTTTATCGCCCTCGGCCTGAAGCGCAACCAGCTTGCGGTCACGGGTAGCCTGAAGTTCGATATTTCCGTCACCCCTGAACTCGCCGCCCGTGCGGTAACACTGCGTCGTCAGTGGGCGCCGCGTCGCCAGGTCTGGATTGCCACCAGCACCCATGACGGCGAAGAAGCCATTATTCTTCAGGCTCACCGCCAGCTGCTGGAAAAATTCCCTGATTTACTTCTGATTCTGGTTCCTCGCCATCCTGAGCGTTTTAAAGATGCCCGCGAGATGGTGCAAAAAGGCGGTTTCAGCTTCACCCTGCGCAGCAGCGGCGAAATCCCCTCTGGCAGCACGCAGGTGGTGATTGGCGATACGATGGGCGAACTGATGCTGCTGTACGGGATCGCCGATCTTGCTTTCGTTGGCGGAAGCCTGGTGGAGCGCGGTGGTCATAACCCGCTGGAGCCAGCAGCCCACGCCATCCCCGTACTGATGGGGCCACACACGTTTAACTTCAAAGATATCTGCGCGAAATTGCAGCAAGCCGATGGCTTAATCACCGTGACCGACGCGGATTCGGTGGTCAAAGAGGTCTCTACCCTTCTGACTGACGAAGATTACCGCCTGTGGTACGGTCGTCACGCCGTTGAAGTCCTGCATCAGAACCAGGGCGCACTGACCCGTCTGCTGCAACTTCTGCAACCTTACCTGCCGCAGCGGAGCCACTAATGTCAACGCGTCTGTCGGTCGTGATGATCGCCAAAAACGCCGCCGACCTGCTTCCGGATTGCCTGGCCTCTGTTGCCTGGGCTGACGAAATCGTCATTCTCGACTCCGGAAGTACGGACAACACGGCGGACGTTGCCCGTGCAGCCGGGGCAAAAGTCTTTACCGACACCGACTGGCAGGGCTACGGTATTCAGCGCCAGCGTGCGCAGGGTTACGCCACGGGCGATTACGTGTTGATGATCGATACCGATGAGCGCGTCACCCCGGAACTCCGACAGGCCATTCAAACGGTGCTTGCCGCGCCACAGCCCGGCGCGGTCTACAGTATCGCGCGTCGTAACTATTTCCTGGGCCGCTTTATGCGCCACAGCGGCTGGTACCCCGACCGCGTGATGCGCCTCTATGCGCGCGAGCGTTATCAGTACAACGACAACCTGGTCCATGAGTCTCTGGCCTGCGATAATGCTCAGGTCATCCCCCTGACGGGCGATCTGCTTCATCTGACCTGCCGCGATTTCGCCAGCTTCCAGCGCAAACAGCTGAACTATGCCACCGCTTGGGCACAGGAGCGGCATGCGCGCGGCAAGAAGGCCACGCTGACCGGCATCTTCACCCACACGCTGGGCGCGTTTCTGAAAACGCTGCTGCTGCGTGGCGGCGTGCTGGACGGCAAACAGGGCTGGTTACTGGCCGTAGTGAATGCCCAGTATACTTTCAACAAATACACCGAGCTGTGGGCGCTGAACCGCGGCTACTCAGAGAAAACGTGAGCCATGAGCACAAAAGCGATTTATCCGGGTACCTTCGATCCGATCACTAACGGTCATCTTGATATCATCACCCGTGCGGCGTGTATGTTCGACAAGGTGATTCTGGCCATTGCCGCCAGCCCGAGCAAAAAGCCGATGTTCGACCTGAACGAACGCGTGCAGCTTGCCACCGATGCGATTTCGCATCTGTCGAATGTTGAGGTCGTCGGATTCAGCGACTTGATGGCAAACTTTGCCCGTGACCGGCAGGCCAATATCCTGATCCGCGGTCTTCGCGCGGTAGCAGACTTCGAATATGAGATGCAGCTGGCACACATGAACCGCCATCTGATGCCGGAGCTGGAGAGCGTATTCCTGATGCCCTCCAAAGAGTGGTCCTTCATCTCTTCCTCACTGGTGAAAGAGGTGGCGCGCCATCACGGGGACGTTACCCACTTCCTGCCGGTTAACGTCCACCAGGCGTTGATGGAAAAGCTAAAGTAACCCTACTTCTGGCACTGACGGCAGTAAAACGTGGCGCGCTGAGCGTGCTTCGTGGCAATAATCGGCGTCCCGCAGGCTCTGCACGGCTCACCCTTACGGCCATAAACCTGCAACTCCTGCGCAAAATAGCCCGGCTTCCCGTCGCTTTGCAGGAAATCCTTCAGAGTCGTCCCGCCCTGCTCAATTGAGCGCAGCAGTACCGCTTTAATTACTCTGACCAGCAGCTCGCACTCCTGCGCCGACAGCGAGGAGGCCAGCCGATCGGGATGGATCCCGGCGGCAAACAACGATTCGCTGGCATAGATATTTCCCACGCCCACCACCAGCTTGTTATCCATCAGCCAGGGTTTAATCGGGGTTTTCTTTTTCGCGCACTTCTCTTTGAGATAATCCGCGTTAAACGCCTCTGACAGCGGCTCAGGTCCGAGATGCGCCAGCACGTTGTGTCCTTCCAGCTCTTTGGTCCACAGCCATGCGCCAAAGCGACGCGGGTCGGTGTAACGCAGCACTTTGCCGTTACTCATCACCAGATCAACGTGGTCGTGCTTTTCCGCAGGCAACTCTTCGGTGAGGATGCGCAAGCTTCCCGACATGCCCAGATGGATAATGATCCAGCCGTCAGGCAGCTCCAGCAGCAGGTATTTCGCGCGGCGCTGCACGCTCAGGACGGGTTTGTCGCTTAACGCGTGGATCTCATCGGACACCGGCCAGCGCAGACGCCCGTTGCGAACGACAGCATGAAGAATAGTCGCGCCAACCAGATGGGGCTCAATGCCGCGGCGGCTGGTCTCTACCTCAGGTAATTCAGGCATGGTTCCTCCGTTGAGATGCAGAATGCAAAAAACCCCGCAGTTGCGGGGTTTTTCAATACAAGGAGACTAAAATTATTTGATTTTAGCTTCTTTGTACAGTACGTGCTGGCGTACAACTGGATCGAATTTTTTCAGTTCCAGTTTTTCCGGCTTAGTACGTTTGTTCTTCGTGGTGGTGTAGAAGTGACCTGTACCAGCAGAAGAAACCAGCTTGATTTTCTCGCGAATACCTTTAGCCATGATTTATTTCCTCTTTAAGTACTTAGTACTTTTCGCCACGGGCACGCAGTTCGGACAGAACTGTATCGATGCCTTTCTTATCGATTACACGCATACCTTTAGCAGATACGCGCAGGGTGACAAAACGCTTCTCGCTCTCAACCCAGAAACGGTGAGAGTGCAGGTTCGGCAGGAAACGGCGTTTAGTCGCGTTCAGTGCGTGGGAACGGTTGTTACCGGTCACCGGACGCTTGCCAGTAACTTGGCAGACTCGGGACATGTCTATTCTCCAAAAATCAAATTAGCTCGAGCTTCGTATGGGGTATCGGCGCCTCGTCAGGCTTTACAGCCCGGTCATCGCATAGTTCTATTGAACTCTCGATTGCCAGGCCCAAATGCCAAACCCGAGATTCTCAAAGGTGGCGTAGTATACGCTGACTCGGCGGTGTGCTCAAGTCCCGAACAGACAAAGATCCCGATGGATCGCGAGAAAAGGCCTAAATCCAGCCACGTTCGGCAAAAGAAATGTACTCTCCGCGGCCAATTATCAGATGGTCCAGCACACGAATGTCCATGAATTGACAGCATTTGATAATACGTTCGGTAATTGCTTTGTCAGCTCTGCTTGGTTCTGCACAGCCAGAGGGGTGATTATGCGCGAGGATCACGCCGGCTGCATTCACTTTTATCGCTTCCCGCACAATTTCACGCGGATGCACCTCAACGTGACTCAATGTTCCCGAAAAAAGGCGGGTATGTTTCAGTACCCGGTTTTTGTTGTCGAGAAAGATCACCATAAAGATCTCCCGCTCCAGATCGGAGAGCTGGCTTTGCAGAAATTCGCGGGTCATGTCGGGGGTGAGGATCGGGTCTTCTTCCTCCATACGCACGTTGTAAAATCGCCGGGCCAGCTCGGCAATGCCCCGTAACTGGGCATATTTCGCCACGCCAATGCCCTCAACGTGCGTAAACGCCTCCAGCTCAGCGGTCAGCAATCCATACAGTGAACCGAAATGGTCTATCAGTTCTTTCGCCAGCGTAAATACCGTTTTCCCCGGCGTGCCTGTGCGTAAAAAGAGCGCCAGCAGCTCGTCGTCCTTTAACAACGTGACGCCATGACGCAGCATTTTTTCACGCGGTAGCAGCAGTTCAGTATCTTCCATGCCCGGCCTCCTTCTGTTTGCCATTATGCTGCCACAGGCAAATTCGGGGTTCGACGCTGGCATTTCGTTCTTGCGTAACGCCTCGCAAAGTGAATTAAGGACATCATCACCCCGTTTTAGGGATTGTGATAAAATGCCCGCTCTCTGGTGAAACCCAACAGGAAAGAATCATGATGAGCCTGGCCGGTAAAAAAATCGTTCTTGGCGTCAGCGGCGGTATTGCTGCCTATAAAACGCCAGACCTGGTGCGCCGTTTGCGCGAGCGCGGGGCCGACGTACGGGTCGCGATCACCGAAGGCGGCAAAGCCTTTATCACCCCGCTGAGCCTGCAAGCCGTCTCGGGATACCCGGTATCCGACAGCCTGCTCGACCCGGCGGCCGAAGCCGCAATGGGCCACATTGAGCTGGGGAAATGGGCCGATCTGGTTATCCTTGCCCCCGCCACGGCAGATTTAATTGCCCGCGTGGCAGCCGGTATGGCGAACGATCTGGTAACGACCATTTGCCTCGCCACGCCTGCGCCCGTCGCGGTTGTGCCCGCAATGAACCAGCAGATGTACCGCAACGCCGCTACCCAGCATAATCTGGACACGCTGGCCTCGCGCGGCCTGCTGATTTGGGGACCGGACAGTGGCAGCCAGGCCTGCGGCGACGTTGGGCCAGGGCGTATGCTCGACCCATTGACGATTGTTGATATGGCCGCCGCCCATTTCTCGCCTGTCAACGATCTGCAACATCTCAACATCATGATTACCGCGGGCCCCACGCGCGAGCCGCTGGATCCGGTGCGTTACATCACCAACCACAGCTCAGGCAAAATGGGCTTTGCGATTGCTGCCGCGGCAGCCAAACGCGGCGCGAACGTCACGCTGGTGAGCGGCCCGGTGTCGCTTACCACCCCTGCGTTTGTGCAGCGTATTGATGTAACGACCGCGCTGGAAATGGAAGCCGCCGTACAGGCACATGCTCAACAGCAGCATATTTTTATCGGCTGTGCGGCCGTCGCTGATTACCGCGCCGAAACCATTGCCGACGCCAAAATTAAAAAGCAAGGTGATGAATTAACAATAAAAATGGTGAAGAACCCGGATATCGTTGCCGGTGTCGCCGCATTGAAAACTCATCGACCTTACGTTGTTGGGTTTGCCGCAGAAACGAATAATGTGGAAGAATATGCCCGGCAAAAACGTACCCGCAAAAACCTCGATTTGATTTGCGCGAACGACGTATCGCTGTCCACGCAAGGATTTAACAGCGACAGCAACGCATTGCACCTTTTCTGGCAGGATGGAGATAAAGTCTTACCGCTTGAGCGCAAAGAACTCCTGGGCCAACACTTATTGGACGAGATCGTTACCCGTTATGATGAAAAAAATCGACGTTAAGATTCTGGACCCGCGCGTTGGCGAGCAATTTCCGCTGCCAACGTATGCCACCTCCGGCTCTGCCGGTCTTGACCTGCGCGCCTGTCTTGATGACGCCGTAGAACTGGCGCCGGGTGCAACGACCCTGATCCCGACCGGGCTGGCGATTCACATTGCTGACCCGTCACTGGCAGCGGTGATCCTGCCGCGCTCTGGCCTGGGCCACAAGCATGGCGTCGTGCTGGGTAACCTGGTCGGCCTGATCGACTCTGACTATCAGGGTCAGCTGATGGTATCCGTCTGGAACCGTGGCCAGGACAGCTTCACCATTGAGCCGGGCGAGCGTATCGCGCAGATGGTGTTTGTACCGGTGGTGCAGGCAGAATTTAACCTGGTGGCAGACTTCGACGCTACCGACCGTGGCGAAGGCGGCTTCGGCCATTCCGGGCGCAAATAACTGCCCGACAAACACGCATCTCACAGCGCCATAATGCAATAACAAACCGCAAACGTCAGTTTGCGGGTCGCTGTGTGGTTGCCAGCCTGACAAGTGCTTATTTTCAGGGGTATTTTGTAACATGGCAGAAAAACAAACCGCGAAAAGGAATCGTCGCGAAGAAATACTTCAATCTCTGGCTCTGATGCTTGAATCCAGCGACGGCAGTCAACGCATCACCACCGCAAAACTGGCGGCCTCTGTGGGCGTGTCAGAGGCGGCGCTGTACCGTCATTTCCCGAGCAAAACCCGGATGTTTGACAGCCTGATCGAGTTTATCGAAGACAGCCTGATCACGCGCATCAACCTGATTCTGAAGGATGAAAAAGACACCAGCACGCGTCTGCGTCTGATTGTGCTGCTGATTCTGGGCTTTGGTGAACGTAACCCGGGTCTGACCCGTATTCTGACCGGCCACGCGCTGATGTTTGAACAGGATCGTCTGCAAGGCCGTATAAACCAGCTTTTTGAGCGTATCGAAGCCCAGCTGCGTCAGGTTCTGCGCGAGAAGAAAATGCGGGAAGGCGAGGGATATAATACGGATGAGACCCTGCTGGCAAGCCAGATCCTGGCATTTTGCGAAGGGATGCTCTCCCGGTTTGTGCGCAGCGAGTTTAAATATCGACCAACGGACGATTTTGACGCCCGCTGGCCGTTAGTGGCTGCTCAGTTACAGTAACGCCATCGCCGGATGGCGGCTTCGCCTTATCCGGCCTACGAACGGGTAGGCCCGGTAAGCGTAGCGCCACCGGGCAATTGAATTATACGCCAAACTCTTCGCGGTATTGACGCACCGCCGCCAGATGATCAGCCATCTCAGGCTTCTCTTCCAGATACGCAATCAGGTCTTTCAGCGTGATAATCGACGTGACCTTGCAGCCATAATCGCGCTCCACTTCCTGAATAGCAGAGATGTCGCCGCGCCCGCGCTCCTGACGATCGAGCGAAATCAGCACACCCGCAAGCGTTGCGCCGTTAGCCTGGATAATCTCCATCGATTCACGGATCGCGGTACCTGCGGTGATCACGTCATCCACCAGCATCACACGCCCCTGCAACGCACTGCCTACCAGATTGCCGCCTTCACCGTGGGTTTTGGCCTCTTTACGGTTAAAGCAGTACGGTACGTCGCGGTCATGGTGCTCCGCCAGCGCTACCGCCGTGGTGGTTGCAATTGGAATGCCTTTGTACGCGGGGCCAAACAGCAGGTCAAAATCAATCCCGGAATCCACCAGCGCTTCGGCATAGAAGCGGCCTAACAGTGCCAGGTCGCGCCCGGTATTAAACAGCCCGGCGTTGAAGAAATACGGGCTTTTACGCCCGGATTTCAGCGTGAACTCGCCAAACTTAAGTACCTGCTTGTTAAGCGCAAACTCAATAAACTGGCGCTGATACGATTTCATGGATTTGCTCCTTTGTCTTTTCAGTCTTACAGGCAAAAAAAAGGCGACTCATTGGTCGCCTTAAAATCAATTTTCTAACGCCGCTTTCTGCGTCGCTACAATAGATTCGATTCCCCCTCGGGCCAACGCCAGCAAGGTGAGCAGTTCTTCGTGGGTGAATGGCTCGCCTTCTGCCGTACCCTGCACTTCAATGATGCGACCATCTTCGGTCATCACCACGTTCATGTCGGTTTCTGCGGCAGAATCTTCAACGTATTCCAGATCGCAAAGCGCCTCGCCGTTAACGATACCAACGGAGACAGCAGCAACCATCCCTTTCATTGGGTTGGTTTTCAGCTTACCGGCGGCAACCAGTTTGTTCAGGGCATCTGCCAGCGCCACACAGGCACCGGTAATAGAGGCCGTACGCGTGCCACCATCGGCCTGGATCACGTCGCAGTCCAGCGTGATGGTGAACTCACCCAGCGTTTTCAGGTCAACCGCGGCGCGGAGCGCACGCGCGATCAGGCGCTGGATCTCCATAGTACGGCCGCCCTGCTTACCTTTTGCCGCTTCACGGGCATTACGGGTATGGGTTGCGCGCGGCAACATACCGTATTCGGCGGTGATCCACCCCTGGCCCTGACCTTTCAGGAAGCGAGGCACGCCCTCTTCAATGGACGCGGTGCAAAGCACCTTGGTGTCACCAAACTCAACCAGCACGGAGCCTTCAGCGTGTTTTGTATAGTTACGGGTCAGGGTGACGGGACGCACCTGGTTGGCGCTACGACCTGCTGGACGCATGATGGATTCTCCGGCTTGAAACGAATGTGGCTGCGCATTATACGGATAAAGGACGCTTATTCCTATCCTGGGAAGCCCCTGAAAGCTATAATCCCCCCATCTCTCCTTTAAAAACGGGAATGTCTATGATCCGCAGTATGACCGCCTACGCCCGGCGTGAAATCAAGGGTAGCTGGGGTAGCGCTACCTGGGAAATGCGCTCGGTAAACCAGCGCTATCTGGAAACGTATTTCCGTATGCCGGAACAGTTCCGCAGCCTGGAGCCTGTGGTGCGTGAGCGTATCCGTACGCGTCTGACCCGCGGGAAAGTGGAATGTAATTTGCGTTTTGAGCCCGATGCCAGCGCACAGGGCGAACTGATCCTGAACGAAAAGCTGGCAAAACAGCTGGTTAATGCGGCGAACTGGGTCAAAATGCAAAGCGATGAAGGCGAGATCAACCCGGTTGATATTCTGCGCTGGCCTGGCGTGATGGCCGCCGGAGAGCAGGATCTGGACGCGATTACCGCTGAAATCCTGGCTGCACTCGACGGCACGCTGGACGACTTTATCGTTGCCCGCGAAACCGAAGGCCAGGCGCTGAAAGCGATGATTGAGCAACGCCTTGAAGGCGTGAGCGCCGAAGTCGCTAAAGTGCGCGCTCATATGCCAGAAGTGCTGCAATGGCAGCGTGAGCGTCTTGTCGCCAAACTGGAAGAGGCGGAAGTTCAGCTGGAAAACAACCGTCTGGAACAAGAGCTGGTGCTGATGGCGCAGCGTGTGGACGTGGCTGAAGAGCTGGATCGTCTGGAAGCGCACGTTAAAGAGACCTACAACATTCTGAAGAAGAAAGAAGCGGTAGGCCGCCGTCTCGACTTTATGATGCAGGAGTTCAACCGCGAGTCGAACACGCTGGCGTCTAAGTCTATCAATGCAGAGGTAACCAATTCAGCGATTGAGCTGAAGGTCCTGATTGAGCAGATGCGCGAGCAGATCCAGAATATCGAGTAATTCCTTTCAGGGTGGTGTTGCCTCGCCCATCACCCATTACTTTTTCTAATCCTTATTTAGCCTTACTTTCTTTTCCTCCCGCCTTATCACAAGCCCGCCAGGCATGCGTTGATAAATTTCTGTAGGGCAAACCCCCTCGCCTTAGAAAATCTCAATCGTGATCTTCCGCACAAATCGCTAATCTCCTCCTCTTCATTCCGGAGGGTTTATGCTGCTTCACATTCTCTATCTTATTGGCATTACCGCAGAAGCCATGACCGGCGCGCTCGCTGCCGGACGTCGCCGTATGGACACCTTCGGCGTGATTATTATTGCCACGGCCACCGCGCTCGGCGGCGGGTCCGTGCGCGATATCCTGCTTGGCCATTATCCGCTCGGCTGGGTAAAAAACCCTGAGTACGTCATTATCGTGGCAACGGCAGCCGTGCTAACCACGATTGTGGCCCCGGTGATGCCTCATCTGCGCCGCGTGTTCCTGGTGCTGGATGCGCTTGGGCTGATTGTTTTTTCCATCATTGGCGCACAAATCGCTCTCGATATGGGTGAAGGCCCGGTTATCGCCACCATTGCTGCCGTGATCACGGGCGTGTTTGGCGGGGTGCTGCGGGATATGTTCTGCAAACGTATCCCGCTGGTTTTCCAGAAGGAACTGTATGCCGGCATCTCCTTTGCCGCGGCAGTGCTTTATGTCGCCTTGCAGCACTATGTCACCAGCCACGATGTGGTGGTTATCTCCACCCTGCTGTTTGGCTTCACCGCGCGTATGCTGGCATTGCGCCTTAAGCTGGGCCTGCCCGTTTTTCATTACAAACACAATGCGCATTAATGTCAGAGCGGGCAGGCGCCGGATAATCAGTTACTCGAATAGTTGTAACCGTAATGATGATAGCCGTAGCCGTAAGCGTTGCTTGCCCGCTTAACGACGCCGTTGAGAATCACCCCTTTAGTATTGACGCCACTCTGCTCCAGACGCTGTACACAGACCAGCATCTCCTTCACGCTGTTCATCCCGAAGCGGGCGACCAGCAGCGTGGTGCCTGCGCGACGGCCGACAACCGCCGCGTCGGTGACCGCCAGGATCGGTGGCGTATCGATAATCACCAGATCATAGCGTTCATTCGCCCAGTCCAGCAGCTGCTGGAAACGCGTATGCATCAGAAGCTCCGCCGGATTAGGGGGGATTTGCCCGCGCACGATGGTATCGAACCCGCCTTTATCGAAGGTCTGTACGCCCTGGGTAAACTCCGCCTTACCGGACAACATCTCCGACAAGCCGCAGGTCTTGTCGAGCTTAAACAGATCATGGGCATACCCGCGACGCATATCCGCATCAATATAGAGCACTTTCTGGCCCGCCTGCGCCACGACGGCCGCCAGGGTACTGCTGACAAAGGTTTTACCGCTGTCAGGCGTGGCGCCAGAGATCATCAGTATATTGTTCGCTGACTCCATCATCGCAAAATGCAGACTGGTGCGCAGGCCGCGAATCGCCTCCACGGAGAGATCGACCGGGTTATCCGCCGCCAGGAAGGGGATATGTTTGGTCTTATGGCGCAGCCCTGAGGACATAAAGTCTTTTTTGCGCAAACGCATCTTTTTAGCCAGCCATTCCGACAGCGGTACGGTGGCATAGACGTTAATCCCATGCTCCTCCAGCTGCTCCGGCGTTTCAATGCCCATACGCAGCATACTGCGCGCCAGGATCCAGCCCACAGAGACGAACAGACCCAGGAGAACCCCCAGAACGACGACCAGCGCTTTTTTCGGCTTGACTGGCTGCGGCCGGGTCACGGCCGGATCGATAATGCGGACGTTACCAATTGCGCTCGACCGGGCGATGCTCAGCTCCTGTTCGCGGTTAAGCAGCTGCTGGTAGATAACGCGTCCCGACTCCACATCACGGCTCAGGCGCAACACCTCCTGCTGGGTCGACGGCATGGACGATACCCGTTTATTCAGGCGGTTTTTTTCCTGCTCCAGCGTCTGGCGTTTCTCAATCAGCGCCCGGTAGGTGGGGTGATCTTTTTTGTAGAGCTGCGAAATTTCCGCTTCCCGGAAGGTCAGTTCATTGAGCTGATTGTCCGCATTTACAATCTGCTCCAGCACCGCTTTTGCCTCCAGGTTCAGGTCAACGGAGTCATTTTGCTGGCGATAGCGGTTGAGCTTCTCCTCGGCCTGGTCCAGCTCGCTGCGCACCTGCGGAAGCTGCTGCTTCAAAAATTGCAGGCTTTTCGCATCCTGCGCCGCCTGGCGAGCCACGTTCTGTTGTAAATAGTTATCGGCGATGCAGTTAAGCACGCGCGCCATCTCATCGGGATCTTCCCCCGTGATGGTCAGGCCAAGCATCCCACTGTCCTTGCTGCGCTCGCTCACGGAAAAACGCAGCTGTAGCGCGTCAATGGCCTCCAGCTCGCTCAGCTGTGTAATCGTAAATTGCGTACCCGGCTTCGCCTGGATAGCGGCAATGGTAATGGCGATATTCGCCGCGCTCAGCGGCTGTCCCACGACGCCCTGTAACGTCACGTTATCGCCTTCCAGCTGATAGTGGCCCTTCTCGCCGACGGTCAGCGTCAGCTTTTGCGCCCGGCCCGCGACAGGGGGAAGATTGAGCATACGGATATCGACGATGCCAGGCTGTTGGCCGGTGAGCCGCGCCCAGCCGCGTCCGACAAGGGGAAAATAGTTTTCACTTACCTGCGTGTGCAGGTTCAGGTCATCAATCGTTTTACCGAGGATCATGCGCGACTGGAGAAGCTGAAGCTCCGGCGCCGACTCAGGCGAGGAGTCAGGGATGAACTCGCTAAGGTTACTGAGTAGCGCGTTGCCCTGCTTCTGTTCCACCTGTATCAGCGCATCGGCCTGATAAACTGGTGTGGCAAAGAGCGCATAAAGCAGTGCCGCCAGCGTGAACAGCGCGGTAAGGATGAGAATAAATTTTCGGTGGTCGAGCAACTCACCCAACAGGCGCACCAGATCGATCTCGTTATTCGCGGCAGACGCATCATGGGCGTGAAGGTTATTTGTTGACATAAAACGTAACTATCCCGTGTGATTAACTGAGCCGTTTCGCCCATTCCAGACTGGCCTGCTCCAGCAGCCCATAAACATATTCAAATGCGTCCCGGTTTTTACGGTAGGGGTCCGGGATCTCTTTTCTGCCCGTCCAGTGACCAAAGAGCATCATTTTGCCGCGCGCCTCCGGTGCGATAGCCGTGACCTGCTCGATATGTTCCAGCTCCATCGCCAGAATCAGATCGTAATCGCGCACCATGGCGGGGGTGAGCCTGCGCGCCACGTGGCCCTCAAGCAGGGTGCCGCGTTCGGCGGCGATCTCTGTCGCCTGTGAATCGGCGGTGCGCCCTTCCAGGCCACAAATTCCCGCTGAATCGACCCGGGCGGCGGGAAGCAACCGACGCAGCAGCCGTTCCCCAATGGGAGAGCGGCAGATATTGCCGGTACAGATCACCAGGATGGCGTTAAACGTTAGTTTGGCCATGTTCTGATATATCTCCCTGTTTCAGTCAGGTCATGTACGCCGGTAATGGTCGGCACAAGCTGAGAGATCACGCGGTTCCAGCGCACCAGCGGCGCGGTGGTGACATAGACGATGTCGTAAGGCTCAAGCTGAAATTCGGTGCTCAACACCATCGCGGTGGCATCCCGGGCGTTAAGCTGGTAGATGTTGGCGATTTTGCCGTTCTGCTTGCCCTGCAACGGACGAATCACAAAGATCCCCGTGGCGTCGGCCATATCCTGATTTACGCCTTGCGCATTACCCAGCGCTTCCGCCAGCGTCATGCCGCTACGGTCCATCTTCAGGGTGCTCTGTTTACCCACCTCGCCCATGACAAACACTTTCAGGTCGTCATTACGGGGAATGAAGAGAATATCGCCCGGATAGAGGAGTTTGTTCTGGGTGAGATCGCCGCGCTGCATCAGCGCGTAGAGAGAAATGTGCGTGTCCTGGCCGTTATGGGTCAGCACCACGTGGCGCCAGTCCGCCTCCGACGTCAGGCCGCCTGCCGCATTGATCGCATCCATTATGGTCAGCGGAATGTTAGTGATGGGCTGCTGGCCCGACTTAGCCACTTCGCCCGTCACGTAGGCTTTTTGCGAGCGGAACGCCGCGACGCTGACATCCACCTGCGGGCTCTCAATCACCGAGTCCAGCCGGGCGGCGATCTCATCGCGCACCTGGGCCAGCGTTTTGCCGACGACGCGGATTTTGCCGATATAGGGGTAGAAGATCGTGCCATCGGCATTCACCCAGTTGCCCGTATCGCTGGCGCTACGGTACTGACCTGCGGGGGTGGTCAGCTCCGGGTGGTCCCAGACGGTAACCATCAGCACGTCGCCGACGCCGATGCGATATTGGTAGTTCTGAAGCTGGCGATCCAGTTCAGGATTCGCGCAGGAGTCGACTTTGCCAGGCAGCAACTGCTCCACCAGCCCCGGCGTGAGCGGATAGACGTTGACCATCTTATTCAGATCGTAATTGCTGTCAGGCAGATCGATAATATCTTTGCCCTGGGTGCGAAGTCCCTGGCCCGGTACGATAGTACAACCGCTTAACGCCATCATAGCCAACGCAAGCACGGAAAATTTAACGTTTTTCATTCAGGAAAATCATCTGGTTAAGTAATGCCTGTTTCATCCGGTACTACTGCCCTACCGGGGTTTCGCGTTCTGACGTCATGTCATAGAGCTGATATTTACGGCCTAACATCTGGCCGCCATCACGGGTGAGAGGCGTCCACGAGACCACCGCCCGGTTGCGATTTGGGCCGATCGTCATCAGATCAAGCGGGATCGAGATGTAGAAGCCTTTGCTAAAGCCACCTTCGCCATAATCCTCTTTCGAGACGTTGGTCAGCGCCGCCCAGACGCCTACCGTCACGCCGCTGTCGAATCGCTTCGCGACGTCGAGGGTGGCGCCTTTATCCTTCGCCAGGTACTGCCCGACGCTCAGCTTCATCAGCACGCTGTTGAGCTTCGCCGGGTTCCAGTAGGCGGTGATAAATCCGGTTGGCGCGCTGTAGTCGGTGAAGCGCATCATGTCGTCCCAGTCGCGCTGCTTGACGTAGTTCGCATCCACGCCCAGCGCCCAGTCGCTATCCAGCGGGCGCCAGAGCGCCTCTGCTCCCACGCCGCCGTACATGGTTTCGAGGTAGCCGCCATAAATCTGGGCATAGAAGCCGTGCCCCAGCGCATCGACATAGTTGGCCTGTAAGTTGTTGATATAGACGTCATTGCTGACATAATCGCGAATATGGGTTCTGACGCGCGGCAGGCTGGAGTCGGCGGGAAGTAGCGAGGATTTGAACTTGTCGTAGTTGTTATAGAGGTTGGCGAACACGCCGCCGTCGAGCAGCAGACGATCGGTCAGCCAGTAGCTGGCGCTGGCCATCACCCCCACCTGAAACATATAGAAATCTTCCGGGCCGCCCAGCGACTGCGCCAGCGTCGGTTTGACGCTGTAGCTGAAGCGATCGGCGCGAATACGGTAGCCGCGCCCGAACGCTGTGGTATCCACAGGCTCGACGCGCTGCTGCCTGAGCGCCTCCTCCTGGCCGAGCGGCTGTCCCGCCAGCTGTTTGCGCAGGCTGGCGACATCGGTTTGCGTCGTGACCAGCGGCAGATGGTCACGCTGCTGGGTGATAGCGATCGTGTCGACCCCGTCGGGCAGGTTATTGATCAGAATACGGTTGGCGCGATCCACCGCTTCGCGCGGATCGCGATAGCGATACTGTTCGCCGGTCATGTATAAGGTATTGCCGTGCTGAAGGATCTCCGGCGCATCGAAGCCTGCGTTGTACTTAAGCGCGGTGAGCTGGTTTGCCGCCGAGGTATAGTCCAGCGTCTCGCCTGCCGGTGCCGGTTGCCAGGCCGGTTTCGGGTTATCACGCAGCGCGGGGCGCAGATCGTTAAAGTTGGTCCGCAGGGTGAAGCCAAACATCAGCGTATTGCCGCGCTCGTAGCTGAGGTTGAGATCGGCCCAGTCGGCAACGCGATAGACTGCCCCCACGTTGATATGGCTCGACTGCTTAATGGAGCCGGCAAAATCATCGGCATAATTGTTGCCGTCATACTCGAGCTTCAGGCGCAGGGGCTGCCAGGGCGTCTGATACTGGAGGCCGCCAAACAGCGACGCCGGACCACGAAACATATCGCTAAAGCTGATATCCCCGGCATCATGTGATTCGCCGCGGGTGCAATACTTATTGTTGTCGTGGCACAGCGGGTTACCCACGTTGTCGCTATTACCGGGATATCCCCAGGCTATTCCAAAGGTAAAATCGACCGGTCCGGCCATTTTATTGGCAACCAGATATTGACCGTCGAACAGGCCGGTGCCCGCAATATCGCGCTTGCCGAGCGCCACCTGCGGCAGGCTATAGTCCTCTTCCCACAGACGAACCTTAAAATCGAACGACTTATCCTTGTAGCTTTGATCGCCGCTGAAATCCTCGTCGCTGCTGTATTTGCGGGTGCGGACGTCGGTATAACGAATCGTCCCTTCCAGCCACGGAAAGAGCACGACCGAAGAGGAGTAAAAACGATACTGGTCGTTATCGCGGTAGTTGACGCTGAATTCCCCTTCCCGACCAAAGCGCGCGTCGGGCATTTGCATCAGGCCGGTGCCGCCAAAGTCGGACTGTGAAGGTCCGGTCGGATCGGGCCAGGTACGCAGCTCCGCGTGGCAGGCAGAAGAGATCGCCAGAGCAAGGCCGCTCAGTAAAAAAAGTTTGTTCATCAGTCAGGTATCCGCCGCGTCAGGAGCGCAACGATTTGCTCATTCAGACCGGTAAAATCGTCCGGCACCGCCCGGGGATCAAACCCCACCCACAGAACAGCGCCCGGCTCTGCTTCAATATGGCGTGCGTTCCAGTACGCCACCGGCGCAACAACCCTACTGCCGTCAGGATCGATAACGGTCACGTTATTCCTGTCGGCGCCAGCCAGCCGCAGCTGCCCCTGTAAGTAATCCCTGATGCTTGCGCCCGGTCGCCAGGCCAGTTTCCCCGGTGTGGCGACCGCCCCCATCAGCGTGACGGTGCGGGGCGCAGGCGAGAGCCACAGATCGTAACGGCCCTCAAGGGAACGATCGCCGCGGGCGTCGGTACGCACGGCGTCTGGATCGAGGCTGACAAACTGCCGCCCGACGATCCGCAGGGAGCGGATCTGTGCAGCGACAGCGCGAATGGTCGCGATCCGCTCGTCATCGGCGCGATTCTGCCAGGCTGAAAGCGACGCCAGCACCTGCTGTTGCGTCTGTTGCGCGCGCCGCGTGGCGGAAGGGGTTGCGATGACAGCGCCCTGCCACCAGACGTTGTTCAGCTGCGGCTGGGTGACCAGCCGGGAGAGCGTATCAGCCGGTTCAGCAGACCACGTTTTGCCCGGCTGATGCACGGTAACGACGCTTGCGCATAAGGCGGGCAGGCTGAAGAGAGATAGCCCTACACCAGGTAACCATTTTCTGAGTCTGTTCATGGGGCGGGCTTCAACATCGTCATGGCGACAGGGAATACGCCCGCGCCGAGCATCTGTTCGCTCTGGCGTACCTGGCCGGTGGCGGAATCAATCCAGAAGGTGTTATGCCAGCGACGATCGAGGCCGTCGGCCTGCACCGTCTCCTGCCAGACCTGACAACGTAGCGTATTTCCGGCAAGGGTCAGGTTTTCCATCCCGCTCAGGGAGAAGCGCGAGGTCAGGTGTGCGGAGCGATACCGCCCCTCTTCCTGCCAGCGCACATCACGCGACCACTGGCTGCCGTCGCGGAGCTGCGGCGTGTGGCGCAGCGGATCGTGCTCAAGATTGGTTACCTCAAGCAGGTTATAAGGGAGCTTGAGCGTGTGGATAAGGCGACCGTTATGCGTAACGATCATCGCATTATCCTGCGATAACCACTTACTGTTTCCCTGTTCGATGTATCCGAGAACCACCAGGATCCTCGGGCCATTATCCAGACGCAGGTACATGGTTGAGTATGGGAGCGCCTGAATCTGCCCGTCCGTTACCGTCACATCCTGGCGCCCGTCCAGGCTGGCGTTAAAGGTCTCAATAATGCTCTGCTGGCTCGGCGTACATCCCTGGATCAGCAGAGTCATGATGAGCAGAATAAACAGTCTCACCAGAAATCCTTGATTAAATAACATTGAAATCAATTAAATACCCGGCTTTGATATTTCCGCCGGGTCAAGTCGTTGCGCTGTTCAGCGCAAAGCTATATCGCCTTGCGCGCCAGCCTTAGCGGGTAACTGTCGTCGTGGAAGTACCATTGCCTGAGTCATCGCCACTGTCGCTTGCCGCGACAACGGCTAACGTCGCTACGCCGGCAATCGCAGCGGTGGTGACAACAGCGGTTGTCCCAATCGCGCCTGCCGCCAGTCCTCCCGTAGTGCCAGCGGTAGTTCCCACCGTTGCTCCGGTTGTTGTACCGGTTGTTGCTGCGCTGGTGCTACCTGCTTCGGTGGTAGCGCCTATAGCAGGCAGGGCAGTCGCCAGCGTGAGTGCCGTCAGCACTGTACAAAGCGTCCTTTTCATTTTTGGTCCTCATTCAAATGAAGGAAAATATGAGCACCTGGAAACCAGGTCCCGGTTAACGGGCATAAAGCCCGGGGCTGAATTCCGGCCCGACAGGGACGGAAAATCATCCATGTAAAAGCCCTGGGCTCTGAACACCAGCGCATATAAACCGCCAGGATATATTTCGGTACCCTTAATTGCTTCAATTGGAGTTCAGATAGTTAACTCCCTCACGGGGTGCAAAAAGAAAGGAAAACGCAGAAGTGATGCGAAATGCACCCCAGCGGTAACTACCTTAAAAATTTTGGATAAGATAATTCTTATAATAATTTGACGCAATGATTTCCGGCAGAATAAATATGACCAATTGTTAACCAAGAAAAACTCAACACATTATTAATAAAACAGTTAAGTGATTGAAATTAAAAGTAACACCTCATTCAGCATACAGGCTACATCACCTATAACCCCTTCATTCCCGGCTATTGCTCTCGATTAATAGTGATTGAGATCAATTATGCCGATCTCTCAAAGAAAATAAAAACGCAAGCAGAGCAAATCCTGAAATCGGGATCGGGATCGGGAATAATATTTCCTCAAAATATATTTACCATGAATAATTCATTTATATTCATAATTATTGCGTATATAAACCGCGTCTCATAAATACGCTATTCACGGCAGCGGAAGTGTGCCCCCTCGCCAGTCTGTTCAGGAGCGCACGCAGATTAAAATCCACCGATGTGCTCTGCGGCCAGCCATTTTGCCAGGGCATCAATCTGAGGCTGATGCAGCCAGTTTACGATCTGGCGGGCCTTCTCCTGCCCGACACCCGGCAGCATCCGCCACTCCGCTTCGCTTCGCTGAATCAGCGCCTGCCAGGTGCGATCCCCTGCCGCCTTGAGCGTCGACCGGGCCAGCGGTATTCCCATCGCGGTGATCCAGCGGATAAAAGGTCGCTCCCGCGCCAGGTTAAACTGATGCCACAGCGCAGCGCCATGCGATGCCGATATCCCCGCCGTCGCGGTGAGCTGCGCCTGCGTGAGCTGTAGCCAGGAGAAGAGGTGCTCAAACCGATGCGCCTGATAGAGGGTCCGCCATCCTGATTCGCCCATTCCTTCGATATCTAACGCCTGCCTGGAACTTAGCCACGTCAGCCGGGCAAAAAATTGCTCCATGCACTCCGGGGAGGCATAGAAACAGGTTAAGCCGTTATAGCGCGATGAGGGCGGCTGCGGTTTACGGCGATCCACATTGCGCCACACCACGTTATCCAGCCGGGGAATACCTTGTCCCGCCAGGCTTACCAGCACCTGATCGCCGGGGGCAATATCCAGCCTCTGCCAGCGGTTAACCGACCCTAAGCTGACGCGCTGTACGCGTTTATCGTCGAGCATCAGCGGCTCAAGCTGCGCAATCGCGGTGATCCGCCCGGTACGGCCAACGGTAAAGTGAATCGCTTTGACTTCCGTCACCTGGGCCACAGGAAGGTATTTCCATGCGACGACCCAACTCCCTTCCCCCGGCAGCCATCGCTCGCCCGGCGGCTCTGCCGAGGCGCGAACCACAATACCATCCGTGGCGAAGGGCAACGAAGCCTTAAACCAAACCGTCCGCTGCGCCTCCACATCAGCCGCGTTTTTAACCGGCACGGTATAGCGGGCCGTCAGGGTAAAACCTGCCTCCGCCAGCGTGGAAAGGCGTGCTTTCATCGCTTTTGGGCCGTTCGGCCAGGCCCAGATAAAAATGCCTGTCTGCTTCAGCGCTGCGCGATCGGTCGCGCGCATCATCGCTCCCGCTACCTTCGCACGCGCGTTCATCCCTCCCATCCGCTGCTGGATATGCCCCTCGCGCAGCAGAAAAAGTTCACCCTGCAACACGCTGTTGGCAAGCGGCCCGGCCAGCGTTTGCGGAATAGCGGGGATCATTCGCGCCTGTGCCGTCCACTCTTCCCCCTGTAAGCCGTCGCCCCGGCTAATCGCCTGCACCAGCTTGCCGTTTTTGTAGACCAGGGTGACCGCAACACCATCCACCTTTGGCTGTACCCAGAGATCCTGCTTCGTCGCCATCCAGCGGCTAAGCGCCTGCTTGCTTTCTACCTTATGCACGCCGGTATGGGCGAAGGGATGTTTCACCGTCCCACTGGCAGCTGGAAGATCGTCGTGCAGCGGTTCATCGTGAAAACAGCGCTGCCACTGTTTTAAGCGGGCGTTAAGCCTGTCGTAAACGTCGTCGCTCACCTCGCTGCTGCCCTGCTTCCAGTAATCATCATTCCAGCGGGTCAGCTGCGCCTTCAGGGCCGCGATCTCCTGCCCGGCTTTAGCCGGTGACCAGACCGGGCAGATAGCCATCGCCCCGCTGCTTAAGAAGATCATCAGTATGCTTATCCATTTCACCATTATTACCCCTCCCTGTTTTGCGAAGGGTATACCCTGCCCGGGAGCCGCAGACCAGCTGCAAAATTGCATTTTACGAGCGCGCTTCAGCGCATTGTTTTTATTGCAGCAAAAAGAAGGTAAAAGCTGAAAACGGCACGCAAAATTTAATCATCCAGGGGAAAAAGTGTGACAAAGGCTACGTCACACAGCGGCGACGTGTATAATAAGCCCGTATGTAGGACTTCTTCGTTAACACATACAAAAGACTCTCATGGCTCAAGGCACGCTTTATATTGTTTCTGCCCCTAGTGGCGCGGGTAAATCCAGCCTTATTCAGGCACTGTTAAAAACCCAACCGTTGTACGATACGCAGGTTTCTGTTTCTCACACCACGCGAGCACCGCGTCCGGGTGAAGTGCACGGTGAACACTATTTCTTTGTGAATCACGACGAATTCAGAGCGATGATTGGCAGAGACGCGTTTCTTGAACACGCAGAAGTTTTCGGTAACTACTACGGTACTTCGCGTGAAACCATTGAGCAGGTACTGGCGACCGGCGTTAACGTGTTCCTGGATATCGACTGGCAGGGCGCACAGCAAATTCGTAAGAAAATGCCTGATTCGCGCAGTATCTTTATTTTACCGCCATCGAAAGATGAACTGGATCGCCGCCTGCGTGGTCGCGGCCAGGACAGCGAAGAAGTTATCGCGAAGCGTATGGCGCAGGCAGTTGCAGAAATGAGCCATTACGCGGAATATGATTACCTTATTGTGAATGATGATTTTGATGCCGCGCTGAGCGATCTCAAAACTATCCTTCGCGCAGAACGTCTGCGTATGAGCCGCCAGAAGCAGCGACATGACGCATTAATCACCAAACTGTTGGCAGACTGAACCCACTTTCAGTATCATGCCCAGTCATTTCTTCACCTGTGGAGCATTTTAAGTATGGCACGCGTAACTGTTCAGGACGCTGTAGAGAAAATTGGTAACCGTTTTGACCTGGTGCTGGTCGCCGCGCGTCGCGCTCGTCAGATGCAGGTAGGCGGTAAAGATCCGCTGGTACCGGAAGAAAACGATAAAACCACCGTTATTGCACTTCGCGAAATCGAAGAAGGTCTGATCAACAACCAGATCCTCGACGTGCGTGAGCGCCAGGAGCAGCAAGAGCAGGAAGCCGCTGAATTACAAGCTGTTACCGCTATTGCTGAAGGTCGTCGTTAATTAAACCTGCGGGTCGCCCTTGTATCTGTTTGAAAGCCTGAATCAACTGATTCAAACCTACCTGCCTGAAGACCAGATTAAGCGTCTTCAGCAGGCGTATCTCGTTGCACGTGACGCTCACGAGGGCCAGACACGTTCAAGCGGTGAACCCTATATCACGCACCCGGTAGCGGTGGCCTGTATTCTGGCCGAGATGAAACTCGACTACGAAACGCTGATGGCCGCCCTGCTGCACGACGTGATCGAAGATACCCCTGCCACCTACCAGGACATGGAACAGCTGTTTGGCAAAAGCGTTGCCGAGCTGGTGGAAGGGGTCTCTAAGCTTGATAAGCTGAAATTCCGCGACAAGAAAGAGGCGCAGGCCGAAAACTTCCGCAAGATGATCATGGCGATGGTGCAGGATATCCGCGTCATTCTCATCAAACTGGCTGACCGCACCCACAATATGCGCACGCTGGGCTCACTTCGCCCGGATAAACGTCGCCGCATCGCCCGTGAAACCCTCGAAATTTACAGTCCGCTGGCGCACCGTTTAGGTATTCATCACATTAAAACCGAGCTGGAAGAGCTGGGTTTTGAGGCGTTGTACCCGAACCGCTATCGCGTGATTAAAGAGGTGGTGAAAGCCGCTCGCGGTAACCGTAAAGAGATGATTCAAAAGATCCTCTCTGAAATCGAAGGGCGTTTGCAGGAAGCGGGCATTCCGTGCCGCGTGAGCGGTCGCGAAAAGCATTTGTACTCTATCTACTGCAAAATGGTGCTCAAAGAGCAGCGTTTTCACTCGATCATGGATATCTACGCGTTCCGCGTCATCGTCCACGATTCAGACACCTGTTATCGCGTGCTGGGGCAGATGCACAGCCTGTACAAGCCGCGTCCGGGGCGCGTCAAAGATTACATCGCCATTCCAAAAGCGAACGGATACCAGTCTTTGCACACCTCCATGATTGGCCCGCACGGTGTCCCTGTTGAGGTGCAGATTCGTACCGAAGATATGGATCAGATGGCGGAGATGGGTGTCGCGGCGCACTGGGCTTATAAAGAGCACGGCGGCGAAAGCAGCACCACCGCGCAAATCCGCGCCCAGCGCTGGATGCAGAGCCTGCTGGAGCTGCAACAGAGCGCAGGTAGCTCGTTTGAATTTATCGAGAGCGTTAAATCCGATCTCTTCCCGGATGAGATTTACGTTTTCACGCCGGAAGGGCGCATTGTCGAACTGCCTGCGGGCGCGACACCGGTCGACTTCGCTTACGCCGTGCATACCGATATCGGCCATGCCTGCGTAGGTGCCCGCGTCGACAGGCAGCCGTATCCGCTGTCGCAGCCGCTTTTCAGCGGACAGACGGTGGAGATCATTACCGCGCCGGGGGCACGTCCTAACGCCGCCTGGCTGAACTTTGTCGTGAGCTCAAAAGCGCGCGCAAAAATCCGCCAGCTGCTGAAAAACCTCAAGCGCGACGACTCCGTTAGCCTGGGGCGTCGTCTGCTCAATCACGCGCTGGGTGGCAGCCGCAAACTGGCAGAGATCCCACCAGAAAACATTCAGCATGAGCTGGAGCGTATGAAGCTCGCCTCGCTGGATGACCTGCTGGCAGAGATTGGTCTCGGCAACGCCATGAGCGTGGTCGTGGCGAAGAATCTGCAACAAGGCGAAACGACAGCCGTTCCTGCCACCACGCAAAATCATGGTCACCTGCCGATCAAAGGCGCTGACGGGGTGCTCATCACCTTCGCCAAATGCTGCCGTCCTATCCCGGGCGACCCGATTATTGCGCATGTCAGCCCGGGTAAAGGGCTGGTGATCCACCATGAATCCTGCCGTAACATCCGTGGCTATCAGAAAGAGCCTGAGAAGTTCATGGCGGTCGAGTGGGATAAAGAGACGGCCCAGGAATTTATCACTGAAATCAAGGTGGATATGTTCAACCACCAGGGTGCCCTGGCGAACCTGACGGCAGCGATCAACACCGCCTCATCCAACATTCAAAGCCTGAATACGGAAGAAAAAGATGGCCGCGTTTATAGCGCCTTTATTCGCCTGACCGCCCGTGACCGTGTGCATCTGGCCAATATTATGCGCAAGATCCGCGTGATGCCGGATGTCATTAAAGTCACCCGTAACCGAAACTAGCATTATGAATTCAAAACGTTACGAGCGAATCTGCGAAATGCTCGCCAGGCGTCAGCCTGATCTGACGGTCTGCATGGAGCAGGTCCATAAACCTCATAACGTCTCTGCTATCGTCCGCACCGCAGATGCCGTCGGCGTGCATGAAGTCCACGCCGTCTGGCCTGGCGCACGTATGCGTACCATGGCCTCCACCGCCGCAGGCAGCAACAGCTGGGTATCCGTGAAAACTCACCAGACTATTGGTGAAGCGGTCTCGCACCTGAAAGGGCGTGGCATGCAGGTTCTGGCAACCAACCTCTCTGCTAAAGCCGTGGATTTCCGTGAGATCGACTACACCCGTCCGACCTGCATTTTAATGGGCCAGGAGAAAACGGGGATCACGCAGGAAGCACTGGATTTGGCCGATCGGGACATCATCATTCCAATGATCGGCATGGTCCAGTCACTCAACGTGTCGGTCGCCTCAGCGCTGATCCTGTATGAAGCGCAGCGCCAGCGTCAGAATGCCGGAATGTACGAGCGCAGCAACAGCATGCTGCCGGAAGAGGAGCAGCAGCGCCTGCTGTTTGAAGGTGGCTATCCGGTGCTGGCTCGCGTTGCGAAGCAGAAGAAATTGCCTTACCCCCACGTCAACGCGCAGGGCGAAATTGAAGCCGATGCCGAGTGGTGGTCCACCATGCAGTACGCGGGGTAAATCATGAAAGGCCGCCTGCTGGACGCCATACCGCTCAACAGCCTGACGGGCGTGGGCGCGGCACAAAGCAGTAAACTGGCGAAGATAGGCCTGCACACCGTGCAGGATCTCCTGCTCCACCTCCCCCTGCGCTACGAAGACCGTACTCAGCTTTATAAGATTGGCGATCTGCTGCCCGCTATTTACGCCACCGTTGAAGGGGAAGTGCTGAACTGCAACATCACCTTTGGCGGACGCAGGATGATGACCTGCCAGATCAGCGACGGCACCGGCATTCTCACCATGCGCTTTTTCAACTTCAATGCGGCAATGAAAAACAGCCTTGCCACTGGACGACGCGTACTTGCGTACGGTGAAGCCAAACGGGGCAAATACGGCGCGGAGATGATCCACCCGGAATACCGCGTGCAGGGCGATCTCAGCTCACCTGAGCTACAGGAGACGCTCACGCCGGTCTATCCAACCACTGAAGGCATTAAGCAGGCTACGCTGCGCAAGCTCACCGACCAGGCGCTGGAGCTGCTTGATACCTGCGCCATTAACGAGCTGCTGCCGCCGGAGCTGGCGCAGGGCATGATGAGCCTGCCGGAGGCGTTGCGCACCCTGCACCGTCCACCGCCAACGCTTCAGCTTGTTGATTTAGAGAGCGGGAAACACCCCGCCCAACGGCGTCTTATCCTTGAGGAATTACTGGCTCACAACCTGAGCATGCTGGCTCTGCGCGCAGGAGCGCAGCGCTTCCACGCGCAGCCATTAAGCCAGCGTGATGAGCTCAAAGATAAGCTGCTGGCCTCACTGCCGTTTAAACCCACCGGCGCCCAGGCGCGGGTGACTGCCGAGATCGAACGCGATATGGCGCTGGATGTGCCGATGATGCGCCTGGTGCAGGGCGACGTGGGTTCCGGTAAAACGCTGGTCGCCGCGCTGGCCGCTTTGCGCGCCATCGCCCACGGTAAGCAGGTGGCGCTGATGGCGCCGACGGAACTGCTGGCCG
The DNA here is from genome assembly GCF_049237905.1 of Enterobacter cloacae complex sp. SHL018. NCBI lineage: Bacteria > Pseudomonadati > Pseudomonadota > Gammaproteobacteria > Enterobacterales > Enterobacteriaceae > Enterobacter > Enterobacter cloacae complex sp. SHL018. The sequence goes on along the minus strand of NZ_JBMKJE010000005.1, from coordinate 184,956 downwards.
AGCAGCACGCCAACAATTTCCGGAACTGGTTTGCCCCGCAGGGAATTGAAGTGGGCTGGCTGGCCGGGAAGCAGAAGGGCAAAGCGCGCCTTGCGCAGCAGGAAGCCATTGCCAGCGGGCAGGTGCAGATGATTGTCGGCACGCACGCCATTTTCCAGGAACAGGTGCAGTTTAACGGCCTGGCGCTGGTCATTATCGACGAACAGCACCGCTTTGGTGTTCATCAGCGTCTGGCGCTGTGGGAGAAAGGTCTGCAACAGGGCTTCCACCCGCATCAGCTGATCATGACCGCCACGCCGATTCCGCGCACCCTGGCGATGACGGCCTATGCCGATCTGGATACCTCCACCATCGACGAACTCCCCCCGGGTCGTACGCCGGTGACAACGGTCGCCATTCCGGACACGCGCCGCAGCGACATCATTGACCGCGTGCGCAACGCCTGCACCCACGAAGGACGTCAGGCTTACTGGGTCTGTACCCTGATTGAAGAGTCTGAGCTGCTGGAAGCGCAGGCTGCCGAAGCCACGTGGGAAGAGTTAAAGCTCGCCCTGCCGGAGCTGAACGTAGGTCTGGTTCACGGGCGCATGAAGCCTGCCGAGAAGCAGGCGGTGATGCAGTCGTTCAAACAGGGCGAGCTGCATTTGCTGGTCGCGACCACGGTCATCGAAGTGGGCGTGGACGTGCCGAACTCCAGCCTGATGATTATTGAGAACCCGGAGCGCCTGGGCCTGGCGCAGCTCCACCAGCTACGAGGCCGCGTGGGCCGTGGCGCGATCGCCTCTCACTGCGTGCTGCTCTACAAAGCCCCGCTGTCGAAAACCGCGCAGATGCGTTTGCAGGTATTACGCGACAGCAATGACGGCTTCGTCATTGCGCAAAAAGATCTGGAGATCCGCGGCCCGGGCGAACTGCTGGGCACGCGTCAGACGGGTAACGCCGAATTTAAAGTGGCGGATTTGTTGCGCGATCAGGCCATGATCCCCGAAGTACAACGCCTTGCGCGTCATATTCATGAACGCTACCCCGAACAGGCGGCAGCGTTAATTGAACGCTGGATGCCGGAAACCGAGCGGTATTCCAACGCCTGACGGTCAGCCAAACATCGGCAGCATCAGGTAGAGCTTAATGACCAGCGCGTTGACGATATCAATGAAGAATGCGCCCACCATCGGCACCACCAGAAACGCCATGTGCGACGGGCCGAACCGTTCGGTGATCGCCTGCATATTCGCGATGGCCGTTGGCGTCGCTCCCAGACCAAATCCACAGTGACCCGCAGCCAGTACCGCCGCATCATAGTTTTTGCCCATCATGCGCCAGGTAACAAAGATGGCATACAGCGCCATGAACACGGCCTGCACCGCCAGGATCGCCACCATCGGCAGCGCCAGCGAGGCCAGTTCCCACAGCTTGAGGCTCATCAGCGCCATCGCCAGGAACAGCGACAGGCTGACGTTCCCCAGCACGGACACTGCGCGCTCAAAGACGCGGTAGAAGCCCATCTGCGCCAGACCGTTGCTCAGGATCACCCCGATAAACAGCACGCAGACAAAGGTTGGCAGTTCGAAAGCCGTTCCCGCCAGCCATTGCGCAACGATTTTGCCCACGGTAAGGCAGATGGCAATCATGGCGATGGTTTCAATCATTACCAGCGAGGTGATACTACGGCCAACGTCCGGTTTTTCAAATGCGGTCGGCACCATTTCATCGTCTGGCCTGCCTTCCGGCGTGGTGGAGTGTTTCACCAGATAGCGCGCCACCGGGCCGCCAATCAGCCCGCCAAGCACCAGGCCAAAGGTCGCGCAGGCCATTGCCACTTCCGTTGCGTTTTCAAAGCCATAGCGTTCGATGAACAGCTTGCTCCACGCCGCGCCCGTTCCGTGGCCACCTGACAGGGTAATCGACCCCGCCAGCAGACCCATCAGCGGATCCAGCCCCAGCAGCGACGCCATACCGATGCCGATGGCGTTTTGCATCAGCAGCAGGCCCACCACAACAATCAGAAACACGCCCAGCACCTTGCCGCCCGAACGCAGGCTTGCGAGGTTAGCGTTCAGGCCGATAGTAGCAAAGAAGGCCAGCATCAACGGATCTTTCAGGGACATATCAAAATCGATTTCCCAGCCCATGCTTTTTTTCAGTACCAGCAGGGCCAGCGCCACCAGCAATCCACCGGCGACAGGTTCAGGAATGGTGTACTTTTTCAGAAAGGAAACACTGTGTACCAGCTTGCGACCAAGCAGAAGAACCAGCGTTGCGGCAACAAGGGTCGACAACGTATCGAGATGAATCATAAAAGGCTCCTGTTATGCGCGTGTTCCATACACACGCGGCGTTATCCTGGGCCGGGTGATGCTCGTCATGAGCCGCCGGCGCGAAAAGTGTAATTTTTTTTTCCTGTTCGTTGTAGAAAACCTGCTCACACCGGCAGATTTTCTCTCTTTTTTTTGCTGGCAATCGTTTGCTTTTACCAGGTGGTCAGCTAAAATGCCCGCTTTTCCACCGTGGGATTGCCGCCGATGTCTGTTAACACTCTGGAGTCTGCTGATGCGCAACCGATTGCGCAGAAGCAAAACAGCGAACTGATTTACCGCCTTGAAGATCGTCCCCCGCTGCCTCAAACCCTGTTTGCCGCCTGCCAGCACCTGCTGGCGATGTTCGTTGCGGTCATCACGCCGGCTCTGCTGATTTGCCAGGCGCTGGGGTTACCGGCGCAGGATACGCAACACATCATCAGTATGTCTCTGTTCGCTTCCGGCGTGGCCTCCATCATTCAAATTAAAGCCTGGGGTCCGGTGGGCTCGGGTTTGCTGTCGATTCAGGGCACCAGCTTTAACTTTGTGGCGCCGCTGATCATGGGCGGTACGGCACTGAAAACCGGCGGCGCAGATGTCCCGACGATGATGGCGGCGCTTTTCGGCACCCTGATGCTGGCAAGCTGCACAGAGATGATCATTTCCCGCGTTCTGCACCTGGCGCGCCGGGTGATCACCCCGCTGGTCTCCGGCGTGGTGGTGATGATTATCGGCCTGTCACTGATCCAGGTGGGTCTGACCTCCATCGGGGGCGGCTACGCGGCAATGAGCGACCATACCTTCGGCGCGCCGAAAAACCTGCTGCTGGCAGGCGTGGTGCTGGCGATCATTATTCTGCTTAACCGCCAGCGTAACCCGTACCTGCGCGTGGCATCGCTGGTGATCGCCATGGCGGCCGGTTACCTGCTGGCGTGGGCGCTGGGCATGCTGCCGGAAAACACCACCCCAACCAACAGCGCGTTGATTACCGTGCCAACGCCGCTCTACTACGGCCTGGGCATTGACTGGAGTCTGCTCCTGCCGCTGATGCTGGTCTTTATGATCACTTCGCTGGAAACCATCGGCGATATCACCGCCACTTCCGACGTGTCCGAGCAGCCGGTCTCCGGCCCACTGTACATGAAACGTCTCAAAGGCGGCGTGCTGGCGAACGGACTGAACTCGTTTGTCTCGGCGGTGTTCAACACCTTCCCGAACTCCTGCTTTGGCCAGAACAACGGCGTGATCCAGCTGACCGGCGTGGCCAGCCGCTACGTGGGCTTCGTGGTAGCGCTGATGCTGGTGGTCCTCGGCCTGTTCCCGGCGGTGAGCGGGTTTGTGCAGCACATCCCTGAGCCGGTGCTGGGCGGCGCGACGCTGGTCATGTTCGGTACCATCGCGGCCTCTGGCGTGCGTATCGTCTCCCGCGAGCCGCTGAACCGCCGCGCAATCATGATTATTGCGCTGTCTCTCGCCGTAGGGCTTGGCGTCTCCCAGCAGCCGATGATTTTGCAGTTTGCCCCGGACTGGGTGAAAAACCTGCTCTCTTCCGGCATCGCCGCGGGCGGTATTACCGCTATTGTGCTGAATCTCATTTTCCCGCCTGAAAAGAACTGATCCCCACACGGCAGGCTGTCAATGCCTGCCGTGACATCTCTTTACACCATTCCCGCCTTGAGCATTGCGCATAAATCGTGCATAACACCCTTATGTGCGTTTCGCGGGAAGGAAGACCATGAAATTTATTGGAAAGCTGCTTATCTATCTTCTGGTAGCCCTGCTCATTGTAGTGCTCGCCTTTTATTTTCTGCTCCAGACCCGCTGGGGCGCATCGCAGGTCAGCAGCTGGATCACGGTGAATACCGATTACGAGCTCAACTTTGACCTGATGGATCACCGCTTTTCATCCCCTTCTCACATCCTTCTGGAAAACGTTACCTTCGGACGAGATGGCAAACCGGCCACGCTGGTCGCTAAAAAAGTGGATATTGGCTTAAGCAGCCGCCAGATCACCGACCCGCTGCATATGGATGCCATCACCCTGTTCGATGGCACGCTGAATTTATCGCCGCAGACGGCGCCGCTGCCGTTCCAGGCCGACCGTCTGCAACTGAATAACATGGCCTTTAACAGCCCGAATACGGAGTGGGATCTCAGTGCGCAAAAGGTGACCGGCGGCGTCAGCCCGTGGCAGCCCGAGGCGGGGAACGTACTGGGAAAAAATGCGCAAATCCAGATGAGCGCCGGGTCGCTCACGCTCAACGGCATACCGGCCAACAACGTGCTGATTCAGGGACAACTCAACGGCAAAGAGGTGGTGCTGAATACCATCGGTGCCGATATGGCGCGCGGCTCGCTGACGGGCTCGGCTCTGCGTAATGCCGACGGTGGCTGGGTTATCAACACCCTGCGTCTGAATGAGATCCGCCTGCAAAGCGACAAATCGCTGCTGGATTTCTTCGCCCCTCTCTCCACCCTGCCTTCGTTACAGATTGGGCGGCTGGAAGTGACCGATGCCCGTCTACAGGGGCCAGACTGGGCGGTAACCGACCTCGATCTCAGCCTGCGTAACCTCACCCTGAGTAAAGGTGACTGGCAAAGCCAGGAGGGACGGTTATCCATGAACGCCAGCGAATTTATCTACGGCTCGCTGCATCTGTTTGACCCTATCCTGAATGCGGAATTCTCCCCGCAGGGCATTGCGCTGCGTCAGTTCACCTCCCGCTGGGAAGGAGGCATGGTGCGCACCTCCGGCAACTGGCTGCGCGAGGGTCAGGCGCTGGTGCTGGACGACGTTGCCATTGCCGGGCTGGAATATACGCTTCCGGAAAACTGGAAAACGCTGTGGATGGACCCGCTCCCGTCATGGCTGAACAGCGTGACGCTGAAAAAATTTGGCCTGAGCCGCAACCTGGTGATCGACATCGATCCGGCGTTCCCGTGGCAGATCACCTCCCTCGACGGTTATGGCGCTAATCTGCGGCTGGCGCAGGATCACAAGTGGGGCGTGTGGGGCGGTAACGCAACCCTCAACGGGGCGGCAGCAACCTTTAACCGCGTCGACGTGCGTCGCCCGTCGCTGGCGCTGAATGCCAACGCCGCAACGGTAAATATTACCGATCTGAGCGCCTTTACCGAGAAAGGGATCCTGGAAGCGACCGCCACCGTGTCACAGCTGCCACAGCGACAAACCACCGTGAGCCTGAACGGGCGCGGTGTACCGCTCAACGTTTTGCAGCAGTGGGGCTGGCCAGCGCTGCCGATTGCGGGCGACGGCAATATTCAGCTCACCGCCAGCGGCAGCGTGCAGGCGAATGCGCCGCTGAAGCCGACGGTGAACGGGAAGCTGAGCGCGGTGAATATGGATAAACAGCAGGTGCAACAGACCATGACGGGTGGTGTGGTGTCGACGGTGGCTCCGGCACAGTAAAAAGCCGGGTGGCGGCTTCGCCTTACCCGGCCTACGAGGTTTTGGTTCCTTCTACCGTGGGTGAGGGCATCAGACCGCATAATTACCGTAGGCCCGGTAAGCGAAGCGCCACCGGGCATTTTTCCAGCTCAGAGGTGAACCACCACCTCATCCCCCTCGGCTTTCACCACCACACCCCACTCGCTGCCCGCATGTGAACCGCCTTTTACGCCGCCGACCTTCTGCACGTTGCGCAAGCACACCGACCAGTTTTGCGCATCTCCCGCGCCGGTAAAGGTCACGACGTCGCCCTGACGTGACGCCTTCAGCGTAAACACCACAGAACCGTCCGCCGCAGGCACTTCACTTACCGCCGTTGCGCCATCGCTCAGGTTGAAGAGCTGGAAGGCCGTCCCCTCGTGCCACGCATAGTCTGGCTTCTGGTTATTGTTACCCAGCGCCAGCAGCGTGTTGTCGCGCACATAGACCGGCAGGCTCAGGAAATCATGCTGCTGCTTATGCCAGCGGCTACCCTGAATTTCGTCGTTGTGCCACAGGTGCGTCCAGCGCCCTTCCGGCAGGTAGAACTGCACGTCCCCCGCCTCGGAGAACACCGGCGCCACCATCATTGAATCCCCCAACATGTACTGGCGATCGAGGTAATCGCACGCCGGATCGTCCGGGAACTCCAGCATCATCGCCCGCAGCATCGGCGTGCCGAACTCGCGCGCCAGCGCCGCCTGACGATACAGGTACGGCATCAGCTGGCATTTCAGCTGGGTGAAGTGACGCACTACGTCGCAGGACTCGTCATCGTACGCCCACGGCACGCGGTAGGATTTGCTGCCGTGCAGGCGGCTGTGGCTGGAGAACAGCCCGAACGCGCACCAGCGTTTGTAGACGTGCGCCGGAGCGGTGTTTTCGAACCCGCCGATATCGTGGCTCCAGAACCCGAAGCCGGACAGCCCAATCGACAGCCCGCCGCGCAGGCTTTCGGCCATCGACTCATAGTTGGCGTAGCAGTCGCCACCCCAGTGTACCGGGAACTGTTGCGCACCCACGGAGGCAGAACGGGCAAACAGCACCGCCTCTTCTTCTCCCACCGTCTCTTTCAGCACGTTCCACACCAGTTCGTTGTAGATGTAGGCGTAATGGTTATGCATCTTCTGCGGATCGGAACCGTCAAACCACTGGATCTCCGTCGGGATACGCTCGCCGAAGTCGGTCTTGAAGCAGTCGACGCCGATCTCCACCAGGCCTTTCAGCTTGTCGGCATACCACCGGCACGCGTCCGGGTTGGTGAAGTCGTAGATCGCCAGCCCCGGCTGCCATTTGTCCCACTGCCACAGGGAGCCGTCCGGGCGCTTGAGCAGGTAGCCCTTCTCTTTCAACTCCCGGAAGATCGGCGATTTCTGGCCGATGTACGGGTTGATCCACACGCAGACCTTCAGCCCTTTCTCTTTCAGGCGGCGGATCATGCCTTCCGGATCGGGGAAGGTCACCGGGTCCCACTCGAAGTCGCACCACTGGAAGGCCTTCATCCAGAAGCAGTCGAAGTGGAACACGTGCAGCGGCAGGTCGCGCTCGGCCATGCCGTCGATAAAGCTGTTAACCGTCGCTTCGTCGTAGTTGGTGGTGAACGAGGTGGTCAGCCACAGGCCGAACGACCACGCAGGCGGCAGCGCCGGACGGCCGGTGAAGCGGGTATAGCGGTTCAGCACTTCTTTCGGCGTCGGGCCGTCGATCACGAAGTACTCCAGATACTCCCCTTCCACGCTGAACTGCACTTTGGAGACTTTTTCGGAGCCGACTTCAAACGAGACGTTCTCGGGGTGATTCACCAGCACGCCGTAGCCGCGGTTGGTCAGGTAGAACGGGATGTTTTTGTAGGATTGCTCGGTGCTGGTGCCACCGTCGCGGTTCCAGGTTTCGACCGTCTGGCCGTTGCGCACCAGCGCGGTAAAGCGCTCGCCCAGACCGTAGACCGTTTCGCCCACGCCCAGATCCAGACGTTCGAACACGTAATTGCGGTCGGTATTGCTGTCCTGCACGTAGCCGTTGTTTTTCAGCTGGCTGCCGGTAATGCGCTGGCCGTTACGCAGGAAATCCAGCGCCCAGAACTCGCCTTTGGTGACGCGCACGCTGACGCTGCCGCTTTTCAGCTCGGCAAATTTGGCGTTGTTTTCAATCTCAACTTTTACATCCTTCAGAACGTTCAGCGGATAGTGCGGACCGTTATTCAGCGCACCCTGGAAGTGCTCAATGCGCACCCCGACAATCCCTTCCTGCGGGGCAAACAGGCGCACCGTGAACATCAACGTGTCGAGCTGCCAGGTGCGTTCGCGCACGTCACGCGGCGCCACATACACCACCAGGTCATTGCCCTGCTGCTCCACGTCGAACACCTGCACCGGATAGGTCACATTCAGGCCCGGTTGAATAAGCCAGTTTCCATCACTGATTTTCATGCTTACGTCCTCTTAGTTCTGCAATTCTTTGCTGACCGGCAGGTTTTCAAACTCCTGCTGATTGCGGCGCGCGCCCTGCGCCAGCTCGCGCAGAATTTTGGTCAGGAAGGGGGTTTTCAGCGTGTAGTAGCGTTTGGCGATGATGGCGCTCAGCACGTAACAGATCGCCGGTGCCAGGGTAAACAGGCCGATGATGATGCTGATGGTCGCGCTGTTCTGGGTTTTGGCTGCCGCGTCGTAGCCGCCGCCTGCCAGCATCCAGCCTATCATCGCCCCGCCCAGCGCCAGGCCGAGTTTCAGCACGAACAGCGTGCCCGCAAAGCTGATGCCGGTCAGACGTTTGCCGTTGGTCCATTCGCCGTAGTCGACGGTATCGGACATCATTACCCACTGAATCGGCGTCACCAGCTGGTGCAGCACGCCGATAACGAAGATGAAGCCGAACATCAGGACGGTGGCATGCATCGGCACGAAGAACATCGCCACGCTGACCACCGCCAGCGCGGCGTTGGTCCACCAGAAGATGCTGACCTTGCACTTCCAGTCGGTGAGCGGTTTCGCCAGCGCGGAGCCGATCAGGTTGCCGACGCAGTAGGTGGTGAGGAACGCGACGAACACTTCCGGCGAACCCATGATCCAGGTGCAGTAGTACATCATCGCGCCCCCGCGCACGCAGACGGCGAGAATGTTGAGGATGGTGAGCACGCCGACGATGCGCCACTGGTCGTTTTGCCAGATATCACGCAGATCTTCACGCATGGAGGTGGTGCTCGGCGGCACCTGGATGCGCTCTTTGGTGGTGAAGAAGCAGAACGCCAGCATCAGGAACGCGACCACCGACAGCACGGCGATCCCGCCCTGAAAGCCGAATGCTTTGTCATCACCGCCAATCAGGTTTACCAGCGGCATCATCAGCACCGTGGAGAGCATGCCGCCCGCCGTCGCCAGCACAAAGCGCCAGGACTGGAGGGAAATACGCTGCGTCGGGTCGTTGGTGATCACGCCGCCCAGCGCGCAGTAAGGGATGTTGACCACGGTATAGAGCAGGGTCAGCAGCGTGTAGGTGATGGCGGCGTAAACCATTTTTCCGTTAAGGCTGAGGTCCGGCGTGGTATAGGCCAGCACGCAGACGATGCCGAACGGGATCGCGCCGAATAAAATCCACGGGCGGAACTTGCCCCAGCGGCTGCGGGTGCGGTCGGCAATCAGCCCCATGCACGGGTCGGAGATCGCATCCAGCGCGCGGGCCAGCAGGAACATGGTGCCGACAAACCCGGCGGGAATACCAAAAATATCGGTGTAGAAAAACATCATATAAAGCATGACGTTATCAAAAATGATATGGCTGGCGGCGTCTCCCATGCCGTAGCCAATCTTCTCTTTTACTGACAGGACTTCGCTCATCTTTTTTATCCTTCACGCTGTAGGGGGCGCTGAGACCGGTTACCGTTTTTTAAACCATTGTTTCAGGAGCGGGTATTGCGTTTTCTGGTTAAGAGATTACGTTTCTTGTTTTTTGTGATCGGGATAAAAGTTGGTGAGCACGAAATGCTAACCTGAGGATTTTCTTAAGAATTAACTGAAACAGGGGGATTCAGGTCAAAAGAGAGGTGAAAAAAGTGGTGTGGGGTATGTGGTAAATGCCTGAAAGTAGCTATAATGCGCCCCGCCTCCATGTAGCAATGCAGGCGCGGAAGATCGTCATCTCCGGTGAGGTGGCTGGACTTCAAATCCAGTTGGGGGCGCCAGCGTTCCCGGGCAGGTTCGACTCCTGTGATCTTCCGCCAATTAGCCTCTACAGAACTCCACTGTCTCAAGTAAATCCCCTATAATACCCGCAATTAAAGCTGATTATGTTCTCCCGAGGTCTACTGTCTCTACCAGAATCAAGTGCATTCTGGGGGCATAATGGGGGGCATGATTTATAGTCCCATTTTGAGATGCCCCCAATGAAGCTCACAGTTAGACAAATCGACACAGCCAAGCCTAAAGAGAAGCCGTATAAGCTATCTGATGGTGGAGGCCTCTACCTTGAAGTAACTACCAACGGCTCACGTTACTGGCGTTTAAAGTATCGCTACGCAGGTAAAGAAAAGCGTCTTGCTTTCGGCGTTTATCCCGAGGTTTCTCTCGCTCAAGCACGCGAAAAGCGTGATGCTGCGAAAAAGCTGCTGTCTGCTGGAAGCGATCCCGGTGAAGTAAAGAAAGCAGAGAAAATTGCCCAAAAGCTTAACTATGAAAATACCTTCGAAGCTATTGCCCGTGAATGGCATCAGTTGAGAGCGGATCGTTGGTCATTACGCTATCGCGATGAAATTATTGATACCTTTGAAAAGGATATTTTCCCCTACATCGGTAAGCGCCCTATAGCTGAAATTAAGCCCATGGAATTGCTGGAAACCCTTCGTCGTATGGAAAAGCGTGGTGCATTAGAAAAGATGCGCAAAGTCAGACAGCGCTGCGGTGAAGTATTCCGTCATGCGATTGTGACCGGACGCGCTGAATACAATCCAGCACCCGATCTCGCCACAGCCCTCGCAACACCAAAGAAAACACATTTTCCATTCCTGACAGCCGAAGAACTCCCTCACTTTCTTAGGGATCTTGCCGGTTACACCGGTAGCGTTATTACCAAGACTGCGACTCAAATCATCATGCTTACAGGGGTACGAACTCAGGAATTACGTTTTGCCCGCTGGGAGGATATCAATTTTGAAAAGCGGCTTTGGGAGATCCCTGCTGAAGTGATGAAGATGAAACGACCACACATCGTTCCGATGTCGGATCAGGTTGTCGAGCTCTTTGAGTCACTTAAACCTATTACCGGGCTATACCCACTGGTATTCGTCGGACGTAACGATCGAACGAAGCCGATCTCAAAGGAAAGCGTTAATCAGGTTATTGAGTTATTGGGATATAAAGGAAGGCTGACAGGGCATGGTTTCCGCCACACGATGAGTACCATCCTCCATGAAGAAGGTTTTAACTCAGCTTGGATAGAAACGCAGCTAGCACATGTGGATAAGAACGCGATACGTGGGACTTACAACCATGCGCAGTATTTGGAGGGGCGGAGAGAAATGATGCAGAAGTATGCAGATTACGTAGAAAGTTTAGTCTCTCGAGGTGTGTGAAAATTCAGCAGTATAAAGATTCTCAACCCCTATTAGCATTCTTATAATAGAGATTGAGAATCTTTTTTTCCCTCTAGCTCAAAAGCTAAATACTTTATATTTAACTTACCCGAGCCCTGGAACGCTCCTGCTCACGAATTCGTGCCTCAATTTCGGCATAAAGATTAGCTTCAGCGTTTTCTCTGTCCGTTGCAGTAACAACTAATGCATAAGGTTCATGTTGGCTATTAAGTGGGGTGCCCCACTCACGATCATTTCTAGTTACAACCACAAACCACTTTTCATCTGGAGACCGTTGCTTAAAAGTCCAACTAGAGGATTGTACTGTACCATGATCACGTTGTTGTGCAGTAATAGAACGATTGCTTACCGCATCGTCATTCCTAGAATCAGTACCATCTTGTATATCATGATTAAAGTATTGCTGAACATCTTGCAACGAAGAACCTTTAACAAGCCTGTAAGATATTTGCGTTGCTGTATAATCTAATCGCGTTGTCCTGACTGCTGGTGAATACGCTAAAGTAATGTGCAGTTCTCTTACTGCTCGCTGAGTTCTTAAAAAAGATGTAGGTAATGGAAGCTCAAAGAATTGATGAGTATCATCAGAGATTTGCTCTTCACACATCATAACAACTACTTCCTCGGACGAGCGATATAAACCATCTTCCTCAACAATTCCATATCCAACGACATCTCGAATAACACTACGATTTCGGGTTGAAGGTGCAGATTTATAATGTTCTGTAACCTCTTCTGAGAATGTATTCTCCATCTGCGGTGTCAGCGCAGCGTGATTGACAAGCATCGCTCGCAACATATTGGCAGACATATCTGGATATTCATTGAGTAAACGTGCAGCGAGGTGCGTGATATAAGGTGCAGAAAAACTAGTTCCACTTTGTTCTGAGAAAAGTGTACTTCCTTGGAATTGATGGTGGCAGCTTAGCACACCAAGTCCTCTGGCATGTTGTCGCCATTGACCTCCAGCATTACGCATAGGTGCCGCAAAGTTTCCACCGTGCGCAACTATTTCTGGTTTAAATGCACCTTTCACAGAAGGTCCATGCCGTGTGAATGGTGAAGGTTGATATTCACCTGCAGGGCTTAAATGGCTAATTTCATCAGCACGACGTTGAGCGTCAAATGTTGCATTATGCCTTGCATAACTTCCTGCCGTTAGAACATTGAGAGCAGGAGCTGGATCAATAATAACTGAGCTATCGTGGATTAAATAGCTGGGATACTCTGCCCGCCAACTTTCTACTGGAACATCAGGGTCACTGCTACCATTAAAATTACCTGCGGAAACTACGAAAAGAATATTGTGACGCCTCGCCAGCACATCAAGCACATAAGCAATACCTCGGATGTGCTTTCCATCGTAAGGCGCATTTGCATTGCCAAGTGATAAGTTAAAAATACGACATCCTAGACCAACGAAATATTCAACTGCTTCGGTCAAAGTTGTTTCAATCGTAGCAGTATCAAATTCCCCTTGGGCATTAAGAATTTTGCCGTTATATAACCACATTGACGGTTGCCAGAAATTGCTAGCATCGCAAGCCTCAACATCACCATATAGGGCAATACCTGCAACAGCAGTACCATGTCCAAAATGGTCAGATTCATCTTCATTATCCACGAAGCAGGCACTCTCGGCTATTGCACTACGCAATAATGGATGTGCGGTATTAATTCCACTATCAAGGATGCAAACTTTTACGGCATTAGGTAATGGAGATGGGATATATTCGGGGATAAAATTGATATCTTTGTTCAGTTTCTCATAAGAGATTCCACTGACAGGAAGACGATCCACCATTCGAACATCACGGTGCTCAAGCAGTTTTTCAGCTTGCTCTAAATTTACTCGTACTCGGTACATCAGCAAACTATCAAGATTAATTCTATCCAAGCGATGAATCATATTTTCACGGAGCCAGTTTTCAAATTCTCCGCAGATCCGAGCTCGAGAAGGATGTTGTGTCGTTTCTACCGGCCACAGCTCAACATCTAGACCGAAGGAATCTGAATCAGGAAACCCATACTGTTTCACTGACCAGCTTTTGCGATCCTCATTAGTCCAAACATCAACGCTATCCAATGCGGTTAAAATTTGCTGGTAGGTTATATGAGCGTGACCAAGCTGTGAAAGGTGTTCCTCAAAAAGAGCGATTCCTCGTTCATCAGCAAAGGCAATACATATTGTTTTATCTTCTTGACTGACGAACTCTATTCCATGCCTATCCATATGAGCAATATCTAACATCCCGGTATACTGTAATTTCAGCATATACCGACCATCATTATCCCTTCCTGGAATTTGTGGATTAGCTAATTGTGTAATACTTCGTAATTGCTCAGACAAAATGCGTCCATGTAAGCGCAAGTCAGCACGCTGTGTTCTCGGAATTTTGAACTGGCGTGTGCGTCTAGGGTTCTGAAGAGATTCTTTAGCAATACTAAGATGTTGATATTGTTCCGTCATTTATTATCCCTGACGAGTTTTGTTTATATTTTCCCGTAAAAGTGCATTCTTAAGATCTTTGAGAGTCAAAAACTCTTGGCTACGTAAAATCATTCTCTTGATTGCACGTCTTACAATCCGTTCTAAATCAGCACCACTTTTTCCAAGGAATAGTGAGAGAACCTCATCGTCTTCAAGCTCAAACTGGCGGCGAATACCACGAAGTTTGAGTTTCATCAATTCTGACAACTGATGTTTATCGGGTAGTGGAAACTCGATAGCATCGTCAAAACGCCTCCAAATAGCACTATCCAGGATATGTTCATGGTTTGTTGCTGCAAGAATTAAGCTTTTTCCTTGGTATGCATCCATCATTTGTAAAACAGCATTTACAACTCGTCTTAACTCACCATGATCCCCACTATCCCCACGTTCTTTACCTATAGCATCAAACTCATCGAAGAGTACAACCATTGGGTATTGAGAGATAAAATCAAATATTTGGCGTAGGTTAGCAGCAGTTTCACCAAGATATGAAGAAACCAGAGTATCAAGCCTGACGATGGCCAACGGCATATCCAATTCACAAGCCACTACTTCTGCAGCAAGAGTTTTACCGCACCCAGGAGGACCAAAAAAAATAACTTTACTGATAGCTTTCATTCCGTAAGTGCGTAACACATCAGCCCTACGATTTTCTTCAAGTATCTCTTCGACAGCATCTGAACTTGATTCAGGTAGTACGATTTCATCTAAAGAACGACTTGGCTGTCTAATATCTAGCAAGGGCAAGCCTCGCTCTTTGTCCACTGGCACTGGCGGTGCAGCGGGCACTCGAGAGGTTTGTATCGCATGATCACCATAAAGAATATGTTCAAGGTCATTGGCAAGAAGATGATGTTGTTTTTGTCGTTCTTCTTCAATGATCACTTCCGAAACACGACGGAAGGCCGCGACATCACCTGTCGCTCCAGCTTTTATAAGCTGTCTGAGAACCTTACCGTTAGCCATCTTTTTCCCCTGAGCATACCCATACAAATAAAACCTTTAGTTCAGTTTAGCATCGGCGTAACGCCATAAGAAGTTCGTTCTATCAACATTTCTTGAATCCCTGAAGATTTTGTTTGCATATCAGAATGGGGGTTACATCCTTTAGGGAATTTTATAAAAATATGAATATCAATAAGTTAAGCAACTTACTGATATCATGATAAAAAAATCCCACAACAAAAGTTATATATGATTTTTCGAATGTATTGTTGCGATTTTAGACCTACAGAGTATCCTGTTATTAAACTAACCGGAGGACAGATGCTACTAACATCCTTACAACTCTTCAAAAATCTCTCCGATGAAACCCGCTTGGGCATCGTGCTGCTGCTCAGGGAGATGGGAGAGCTGTGCGTGTGCGATCTTTGCGCGGCGCTGGAGCAGTCGCAGCCCAAGATCTCCCGTCATCTTGCAATGCTCAGGGAAAGTGGTCTATTGCTGGACCGTAAACAGGGCAAGTGGGTTCACTACCGCTTATCCCCGCATATTCCTTCCTGGGCCGCTCAGGTGATTGAGCAGGCCTGGTTAAGCCAACAGGACGACGTACAGGCCATCGCCCGTAAGCTGGCATCGGCAAACTGCTCAGGTAGCGGTAAGGCTGTTTGCATCTAAAAAAATTTGCCTGAACATATATGATTTTACGAATGTGAGGTATTTAGAATGAAGACGTTAACGGTGTTTGACCCGGCAATGTGCTGCAGTACCGGCGTATGTGGCTCAGATGTCGATCAGGTTCTGGTTGATTTTTCTGCTGATGTGCAGTGGCTGAAAGGACGTGGCGTACAGGTTGAACGTTACAACCTGGCGCAGCAGCCCATGAGCTTTGTTGAGAATGAGAAAGCGAAAGCATTCCTCGAAGCATCTGGAGCAGAAGGGCTTCCGCTACTGCTGTTGGACGGTGAAACTGTGATGGCAGGGCGATACCCAAAACGTGCAGAGCTGGCTCGCTGGTTCGGTATTCCTCTGGAGAAGGTAGGGTTAGCTCCCACCAGTTGCTGTGGTGGTAATACTTCCTGTTGCTGAGTATGTCAGGAGGACATATGAAATTCTTACAGAATATCCCGCCTTACCTGTTTTTTACCGGTAAGGGAGGTGTAGGAAAAACTTCTATTTCCTGCGCGACGGCAATCCGCCTTGCTGAACAGGGTAAGCGGGTTTTGCTGGTCAGTACCGATCCAGCCTCCAATGTAGGCCAGGTATTCGATCAGGCTATCGGTAACACCATTCGCCCTGTGGCAGCAGTTCATGGACTTTCCGCTCTGGAAATCGACCCGCAGGAAGCCGCCAAACAATACCGCTCCAGAATCGTTGATCCTATCAAAGGTCTTTTGCCTGATGACGTTGTTAACAGTATCAGCGAGCAGCTTTCAGGAGCCTGTACCACTGAGATTGCGGCGTTTGATGAGTTCACCGGCTTATTGACAGACGCTTCCCTGCTGACCCGCTTCGATCATATCATTTTTGATACAGCGCCGACGGGCCACACGATTCGCCTTCTCCAGCTTCCCGGAGCCTGGAGTAGCTTCATTGAAAGTAATCCAGATGGTGCTTCCTGTCTTGGCCCAATGGCCGGGCTGGAAAAGCAGCGTGAGCAGTATGCTCATGCGGTAGAGGCGTTATCCGATCCTGAACGTACCCGCCTGGTTCTGGTTGCGCGACTGCAAAAATCTACGCTGCAGGAAGTCGCCCGCACCCATGAAGAACTCGCCGCAATTGGCCTGAAAAACCAATACCTGGTGATTAATGGTGTGCTGCCTAAAGCCGAAGCTGAACATGACGCCCTGGCCGCTGCGATATGGCAACGTGAGCAGGAGGCACTGGCAAATCTTCCTGCCGGTTTATCTGAGCTACCGACAGATACCCTATTACTACAGCCAGTCAATATGGTTGGTGTTTCAGCCTTGAAGGGACTGCTGGATACCGGTTCTGAGGCATTACCGCTCCCGGTAACGAACATCCAGTACACGCCTGAAAACTTATCGCTCTCTGGCCTGGTCGATGATATTGCTCGCAGTGAGCACGGCCTGATTATGTTGATGGGCAAAGGTGGCGTAGGTAAAACCACGATGGCAGCGGCTATCGCCGTCAGGCTGGCAGACATGGGATTTGACGTGCATCTCACGACCTCTGATCCTGCTGCGCACCTGAGTAAAACGCTGAACGGCAGCCTCAAAAACCTTCAGGTCAGCCGCATCAACCCTCACGATGAAACCGAACGCTATCGCCAGCATGTTCTTGAGACGAAGGGAAGAGATCTGGACGAAGCAGGGAAACGGCTACTGGAGGAGGATTTGCGCTCTCCCTGTACTGAAGAAATTGCCGTGTTTCAGGCCTTTTCCAGGGTGATTCGTGAAGCGGGTAAACGGTTTGTTGTCATGGATACCGCCCCTACCGGACACACGCTGTTGCTGCTGGATGCGACCGGGGCTTACCACCGAGAGATTGCCAAAAAAATGGGGAGTAAAGGTCATTTTACTACCCCAATGATGCAGCTTCAGGATCCGGATAGAACCAAAGTTCTGCTTGTTACGCTTCCTGAAACCACACCGGTTCTGGAAGCGGCAAACCTGCGGGCTGACCTTGAAAGAGCGGGGATTCATCCGTGGGGCTGGATTATCAATAACAGCCTTTCCATTGCGGATACGCGTTCTCCGTTGCTTTGCCAGCGCGCCCGGCAGGAACGGCCTCAGATTGAGGCTGTTAAGAATCAGCACGCTGAGCGTATAGCGCTTGTTCCGGTGCTGGCGTCAGAGCCCGCCGGTATTGAAAAGCTCAGAGAGTTGATGAGTTAATTTTTTGGCATATACAGGGCGGCAAAGTCGCCCTGTCAGGAGGTTTTATGTTACTGGCAGGCGCTATTTTTGTCCTGACCATTGTTTTGGTTATCTGGCAACCGAAGGGATTAGGGATCGGCTGGAGTGCAATGCTGGGCGCGGGACTGGCTCTGATATCAGGCGTTGTGCATGTGGGCGATATTCCGGTGGTGTGGAATATCGTCTGGAACGCGACGGCGACCTTTATTGCCGTAATTATTATCAGCCTGCTGCTTGATGAGTCCGGTTTTTTCGAATGGGCAGCGCTGCACGTTTCCCGCTGGGGTAACGGTCGTGGACGTTTGCTCTTTACGTATATCGTTCTGCTCGGTGCGGCGGTGGCGGCACTGTTTGCCAACGATGGTGCGGCACTTATTCTGACGCCGATAGTCATCGCCATGCTGCTTGCATTAGGGTTCAGCAAAGGCACCACGCTGGCATTCGTCATGGCTGCCGGTTTTATTGCCGATACGGCCAGCCTGCCGCTTATCGTGTCGAACCTGGTGAATATCGTCTCGGCGGACTTCTTTGGACTGGGCTTCACTGAGTATGCGTCGGTAATGGTGCCGGTGGATATTGCCGCTATTATCGCCACGCTGGTGATGCTGCATCTGTTCTTCCGCAAAGATATTCCACCGACTTACGACCTGGCTCTCCTGAAAGCACCGGCAAAGGCGATTAAAGATCTGGCAACCTTCAGAACCGGCTGGATAGTTTTAATTCTTCTGCTGGTTGGGTTCTTTGTCCTCGAGCCGCTCGGTATTCCCGTTAGTGCAATTGCGGCTGTTGGAGCTGTGATCCTGTTTGCAGTAGCTAAACGAGGCCATGCCATTAACACCGGCAAAGTGCTGCGCGGTGCGCCATGGCAGATCGTCATCTTCTCATTGGGGATGTACCTGGTGGTCTACGGTCTGCGCAACGCCGGGCTAACCGAATACCTTTCCGGTGTGCTGAACGTACTGGCGGATAAAGGACTCTGGGCTGCGACGCTGGGTACTGGCTTCCTGACGGCTTTCCTGTCTTCCATCATGAACAACATGCCTACCGTACTGGTTGGCGCTCTTTCTATCGATGGAAGCACCGCAACAGGCGTTATCAAAGAAGCGATGATCTACGCCAACGTGATTGGCTGCGATCTGGGCCCGAAAATTACACCTATTGGTAGCCTGGCAACGCTGCTCTGGCTGCATGTCCTTTCACAGAAGAATATGACCATCACCTGGGGATACTATTTCCGCACCGGGATCGTCATGACTCTGCCTGTGCTGTTTGTAACGCTAGCCGCGCTGGCGCTACGTCTCTCTTTCACTTTGTAATGAGATACCGATATGAGCAACATCACCATTTATCACAACCCAGCCTGCGGCACGTCGCGTAATACGCTGGAGATGATCCGCAACAGCGGTAATGAACCGACAGTCATTCATTACCTTGAAAATCCACCGTCACGCGATGAGTTGGTCAAACTTATCGCAGATATGGGGATTACAGTACGGGCGCTGCTGCGTAAAAATGTCGAGCCTTATGAAGAACTGGGGCTTGCCGAAGACAAGTTTACTGACGATCAGTTAATCGATTTTATGCTTCAGCATCCGATCCTGATTAACCGCCCGATTGTGGTGACACCGTTGGGAACGCGCCTTTGCCGCCCTTCCGAAGTGGTACTGGATATTCTTCCGGATGCGCAAAAAGGCGCATTTGCTAAGGAAGACGGCGAGAAAGTCGTTGATGAAACAGGTAAGCGATTGAAATAAACATAAAGGGGGCAGACGCCCCCTTATTCCTGCCTCAGAGCATAAGATCTGAATCTTCTGGCAGAGTACTATTCCCTTCACCCAGTTTCATTTGCAGCAAAACCGTGTCAAGCCAGCGGCCATGTTTGAAACCAATGTCCTTTAACGTGCCTATTTCAGTAAATCCTGCGCGGATATGCAGCGCAACAGAAGCGACGTTAGCGCTGTCACCCACAACAGCAATCATCTGACGATATCCCTGAGATTCGGCCCATTTTAATGCATGATCGAGCAGTGCTTTTCCGACGCCCTGTCGCTGATAAGCCGGATCAATATATATCGAATTTTCAACCGTGAACCGATAAGCATGGCGTTCGCGGTAACGGGAAATATAACAGTAGCCGATGACCTTATCGCCCTGCAGGGCGACATACCATGGGAATCCTCGAGACTGAATGTTCCTCAGTCGGTTAAGCATTTCCTGCGTATCCGGAGGTTCGGTTTCGAAGCTACCTGTACCATGCAGAACATGGTGAGCATAGATATTGCGTATCGCGGTAATGTGCTGTTCTTCAGCTTTGATAATGTGCATGGAATTGCTCCAGTAATGGTGTTTTACAAACTACCGGAATTCGCGACAGCAGGTTAAGCACTTAAACTTATAATCTGTATAAGCAAAAGTTTGGCTACAGAAGATGGGGCCGCAGCCCCATCTATTAGTCTGCCATTTTTGCCAGCAGAGCTGCACCCACTGGTTCTTCGTTCTGCAGTGGTGTTAATGCAATACGCTTTGCATGTTGCTCTGTAACGTCATTTAAAGCCTGTAATGTTTCAGGCAGGCAGATATCCAGCGTTGAGATTGCATCAGGGGATGCGTCTGTTAATGGGGCATCTTCTTCCAGATCAACAAACTCCCTGGTGGTGCGGTACTCATCAATCAGCAGATTCCTCGACGCCCGGTACAGCCAGGCTCGCGGATTATCCATCTCGCAGAAACTGTCTGAATGAGCGCGGGCACGCAGGAATAGCTCTTGCAGAAGGTCTGCTGCTTTTTCGCTATCGCCAGTCTTTGATGTCAGAAAGCGAGAGAGTTCGGCTTCATGTTGCCGCCAGAACACGCTCATGCAGTTGTTGAATGCTGTTACATCACTCATACCAGCCCTCAAATTTTGCTCTGATTAACCCGCCGGGAAAGTTCTTCTGCAGACTCTTTTCGTTCGCTGTAGCGATCAACGAGATAGGCTGAGCTACCTCTGGTCAGCAGAGTAAATTTCACCAGTTCTTCCATCACATCCACGATCCGGTCGTAATAAGACGACGGCTTCATGCGTCCATCTTCATCAAACTCCTGCCAGGCTTTTGCGACAGAGGACTGATTCGGGATGGTGATCATCCGCATCCAGCGGCCAAGAATGCGCATCTGGTTTACGGCATTGAAAGACTGAGAGCCACCGCAGACCTGCATAACGGCCAGTGTCTTACCCTGTGAAGGGCGAACTGCACCTTCTGATAACGGTATCCAATCAATCTGGGCCTTCATGATGCCGGTCATCGCACCATGGCGTTCAGGGGAACACCACACCATCCCTTCGGACCAACGAACCAGCTCGCGCAGTTCCATGACTTTAGGATGCGAGTCAGGCGCATCATCAGGAAGAGGCAAGCCAGAAGGATTGAAGATCCGCACTTCTGCACCCATGGCGGTCAGCAGCCTTGCAGCTTCCTCAGTTGCCAGTCGGCTGTAGGAACGTTCGCGTACAGAGCCGTACAACATGAGGATACGTGGAGGATGGGGAACGGCAGGAACGCCGAATCTTGCCTCTGTGATTGAGGTGTCGAACAAACCCGAATCAACATTCTTAAGATCACCTGTCATTTTACTTCTCCGTCTTCTGGGGCATGGTGAGGCAGTCGTCAGTTCCTGAGCAGCATTCTTCCGTCAGGAAGGCAATCAGAGCGTCAAGATTTTCATATCGAGCATGGCAAAAAAGCGTTCTGCCCTGACGTTCCTGGCGTACCAGAGAAACTGATATCAGCGATGAGAGATGATGGCTCAGCGTAGAGGCAGGGATGTCGAGCCGTTTCTGCAGTTCGCCAACCGGTAAACCTTCATGTCCGGCTTTAACCAGCTCTCTGTACACGCTCAGTCGTGTAGGATGTCCCAGCTCTTTCAGGGTGTCTGCTGCTTTTGAAAGTTCCATTTGCATCTCGTTTCTATATTTCCGGAATTGTAGAAATATATCTAATTTCCTTTCCTGGTAAAAGAGGGGCAATGGTAGATGTCGGCACGCTCAGATTTAACCTACGAACTCTAACGACCGAAACTGTCTCTTAAACGTCTAACACATAAATCAAGTCGCGACATTTCGGACAAACCTTGTCCCCATGCCAGTGAGTATCGCACCAGCAGCATCGCCATTGCCGTATCGTCGTGTTAGTAGGTAGAAGGCGCATTTCTGGAGGTGGGATAGTTTTTGGCGAGGTTTGTTCTGGTACTGTTTGGAGCTTGTTAAATCGACATGTTTTAAGCCGAGCAACATTGTTGATATGCCTCAGTATGTGCACAAACGTTCTTGTAGATGTCAGAGGATCAAACTGAACACCGATCTGCAGTTTGCAGTAAATACAAAGCAATGAATCAAAATCAACCTGTTGAACAGATTCTGGTGTAACCCATTCACCATCTACGGTGACGGCGTGAGTGGCTAAGACGAAGTAATTCATCATGAACTCCGTAACAAATGAAAAAAGCCAACATGGTTAGCTGGCTTTGTAGATAGAAGGGGGAAGGAAGCATTACCAACTGTTTCAGCAGGTTAGGTTTACCGGCCTGTTTATGCTCTCTTCCTTTTTTTCAATGAACGTACTTCTCCGCGACCAAAGGTTCTGGCATTACCCGGAAGAACCAGACGTGCACAGGCATCGATTTTGGTGATGTAACTTAGCGCCTTAAGTAACCCCTTGTCCTTACTATTGTCACCGCGTTTCAGTTTGCCGAGGCAGCAGTCCTCATAACGCTCTTTGTAAGCGTTGCAGTTGTAGAACATGCCTTTACCTTTAGTAATAGTTTCATTCCAATATCTCCCGAAAGCATGAGCAATCACGCCATCCTGTTGTGCCTTATTACCATTTAAGATAAATAGCATGTGGTAATGAAATTTACGTTGTGGGCCATATTCCAGTTTCCATACCGTCCCGAGGACATGGCGAAAGATTGGATTCTTTTGCATATTGCGAAACAGCTGCTGACGGTGCTTACGGGCATCATCAGCAGTGATATCAGCTTTGTGCTCATTTGCCCATGATAAATCAACCCGCAAGACCAGCAGCCGGGAATGACGCTCCTGCAGATGTCTGATGTAATTCATCACTCCCTTCAGATTTTTAACCGAAGCCCTCTGGTACTTTCTGCATGCTTTTTTAAATCCTGCCTGGCTCACAGTAAACCGGTAATCCTGTATCAGCTTATTCAGCATTTCTGCTGTGGTAACAGTGTCTGCCCCTGCTATTTTCCCGTTATGGACACGCGAATATAAATCGGTGCTAGTAAATAAACGCTGGAAGGTAGCTATACGTGGATTAGCTATTCGTACTTTCATTGCATCTTGTGGCAACATATTGAGATAACGGATAGCATCAAGAATGGTGACTGACTCAGCACTCTCTTTGTATCCTGAACGGTTATACAGAATAGCGAAAGGTAACTTAC
This sequence comes from Enterobacter cloacae complex sp. SHL018, assembly GCF_049237905.1. NCBI lineage: Bacteria > Pseudomonadati > Pseudomonadota > Gammaproteobacteria > Enterobacterales > Enterobacteriaceae > Enterobacter > Enterobacter cloacae complex sp. SHL018. The sequence goes on along the minus strand of NZ_JBMKJE010000005.1, from coordinate 161,873 downwards.
GTCCTCTGCTGATAGTTTTAAGACAACTGTCCAGTTGTTCTAATCTGAATCTGAATTCATTGTCATCGGATATGGTGACATAGGGAGTGTTATTCTCAATGTGATATTCAGCATGAGATAACAGGAATGATTCTGGTAAGGCCATAATGTATTTCTCTGAGACCGGTCAGCCATTACTGACCGGCAATGTATTAGTGTGGTTATTGGATGAGTGTCTTTATCTAATATTCAGTATGAATAGTTATATCAGAGGTAGTGTCTGTGTGATAACAAAGTATAAGTGTATAACACCTCAATGAGATGGGTATAAAGTGTTTAAATGGAGTGATATTGTTTGATGATTGAGTACATTAATGAATAATTCATAATGAATTAAATACAATAATAAATAAACCGCCTTTATAAATCACATAAAACCCATGCGCAACAAGGTACGGAAGTATAAAAGCATGGTGTAAAGTTAGTGACCTTTTTATCACTATCTTTAATTTTCTTTATACTCTCGAGTCATTAATGCGGGCTTCTAACCATTCTTTTACTTCACGTTCAATCCAGCGGGAACTGCGGCCAAACTTTACAGGTTTTGGAAATTTCCCTTGCTGTGCCATTTTATAAAACCACTTATCAGACAGATTGGTCAGTTCGGTAATGAAAACCATATCAACGAACCGGTCTTTATAAATATCAATCTCTTTCATGACTTCTCCAAAAGAATTTAACATGAGGACGCCGGGCGGCATCCTTTCAAATGGATAGGTCAGGTATGTATGGATTTACATTTCTATGGAGAGTCTCCATAGTGGTTGAAGAGTCATTACTGAAAGCATGCAGGGACAGGTTACGGCCTTTCACTATTGCGATAAGGAAACTCTCCTTACATCTCTGTCTAAAAAAAGCCACTTTCAATGTAATTTGTCAGTAATACTGGACCTTTCATCAAAAAAAACACTACAAAAAAACTACGAAAAATCTACTCATTGACTACGTGATACACTACATCTAGTATCAGTATAAAAATAATGGATATGCTGTAAATTGAGTCCGGCATTCAAAGAGGTAAAAGATGAGTTTAAGCAAAGGAAAGAATGAGGATTACAGATTAAAAATAAAAACGAAAAGAGAACTATCCGTTTTTTATTGGTTTGTAATGGAAAATAAATCTATGATCGATCGCTACCGTTCCTCACCTCTAAAAAACATGAAAAGAATAAATTCAATTTACCGAATGAATATACGGGATGCCTCTTTACTATTATCTGAAGTTGTCAGCGACTATTATTCAGGTGTCCTTGACGCTATACTTCATTATGAAGGAAAAATAGAAATTTTTCTTGACTCACTTCTTCCAGAATCAGAGTTTGAATGGTTCAGGAAAAATGAGCATGCTTGTTATTTTGTTTGGCTAAGTATAAAAAAACACTACCCTCAACTATCTTCTGAAATGCTCAATATTCAACAGGAGGTTGCGCCACAAAAATTTAGTAATGTCCATTCTCTGGTTGGCCTATCAGGTCTTGATAATTTTAGCCAAAATATTCAGCATGCAATTGCATCAGAACCTTTTCTTTCAGAAATAAACTCGCTGCATGTACATCCCGCATCACACAAAGAACGTTATAACTCTATCCTGTATTTCATGGATCTAGTTCCATCATACTTCATTGATAAATTGTCATTTATAAAAAACATAAGGTCTCAATGGGATGTTAAGTTTAAAGCAAAACGTAAGTTAAATATCCCCGTGGAAAATACAGGTCTATGCCAGTGGGCCTGGGACTATATGAAAAATAAACCATCCATGAGGAAGCGCGTTTACATTCAAGGCACAGAAGCGCCAGAGGGGGGCATTAAATTATCTGGTGAAGATTATTCACTCTCAATATGTTCTGCTGATGACAAAGATGGCATCTGCAATAAGAATATGTCAGAAAGTACGGCACAGGAGGATTACAATAAATCAGCTAACAATGACGCCGATAATGACAAGAGTTCAGAGCATGAAAGTGGCATAAAAAAGGTGAGTTACAAAACCATAGACCTTTCTCCGGAAAACGGCAGTTCTCTATCCAGTATTAACAGAATTGGCTGGCATGATGCATTTGAGATCATTCAGCCATCGACGCCAAGAGAAACATATTTAGCTATCCATGCAGTCTGGATTTTCTATGTTGGAGGAACTTTCTTGGAACCCGAACTATATAACCAGTTTAAGCGTGCCAGGGATACATACCTTACCCGTAAAAGAAAAAAAATAAAAATAATCAGAAATAAATTACAGGAGATGAATTAGTCTGTGGGCAACTGGTGAACTTATAACTTTGTATAAATTACCCAATAAAAGTTCCTTGAAAGTATTCCAGATCATTTCACATCTATATTACCCACATGAAGCCGTGCCAGTATGTATTACTGGCACGGCTTCTTCACATTGATCTATTGCACCGATCGATACTCAAGCAGTGATAGCTTTTAGCTATTAATAGAGAATGATTGATCGCTTTATCAATAGAATATAACGATCGATTCCAGGGAACTGATCTGTAGTAACGATTATCCCATTCTCTCTCAAATGCATACGATCAGGTGGCCTTTTGTACAGCAAAGGGCCATTTTTCGTTTGTAAAACAACAGTAAGGAATCTCTATGTTTAAGGTCACTTCTGCACACTTTCTCAGTGCAACTTTGTTCACCACCGCTGCGCACGCGACCATTCAGGAACAGCAGTGGGGTAACTGGTTTGGTAATACCAGCGGAATGGAATTTGGTATTAATGCCGACAATGATGTTGGTGAGCGCATTACCTTCACTTGCATCGGAGGCCACCTGGGCATCACCTACAGCGTCCCAGCAAAGAACTATTCCATTTCTTCTGGGGCAGGTCTGAAAAAGCCAGGGTTGATCATCAACTCAACCCACTATCAATTAGGCGAAGCTGCATTTATGGCGCTCAAAAACACCAGTGATGAAGGAGTGCTGGAAATCACTGAAGCCAAGAAACTATTGTCCAAACCGTTCAAAACCGAAGGTCTTCAGGAAGCGCTGAAAGAGGTAACCTGGCAGGACTGCATCAGCCGTTAAGCACCTTCTTCGCCTATTTCTCAAAACAGCACAGTTTGCTGTTTTAGCTACTCGTTGCTGGAGTTCAGATACGTCCAGCAGAGCCAATGACAAACGTCCTCAGGGTGTCATCATGACAGAATTTATTTCTCGCTTATTTATTATCTCAGTGCTTTCATTTCCGGCCCTAAGTTTTGCCATCACAATTCCCGGTAATATCCACCCAGAGCGATACACATTCTTTCTAACAGATAGAGGCGGTGAAATGCTTCGCGAAATGAACGATGCGGCAGTCAGCGTAAAACTCAACAATAAAGTTGGTTTTAGCGCTGAGGCACAGAGCAAGGCTGCTGTTGCGAACATATCTCCTTTGCTGTACGCATCATCACCCCTTGAACAGAACTTTATCCGCTACGACAGTAAACCAGTTAAGGCTCTGACTTGTCTCGTAACGGCCCGCACTATGCCGAGTCAGAATAAAAATTACTCATGGGAGGAAACCTACTGCCTTGATGAAACCGGTGCTGCCTACATCGGCACAAAAGGCTGGCCGTCACGTGCTATCGTCGAAAAGAGCTGCGAGGTGGGTGCCTCCAGTTGTCCTGTATATCTTGGTCTGAACAATGATCCACCGACCATGCGGAATGATGCTGCGCAATATATTCCTTATAGCAGCGATCGGGCAAGCGGGCAGAAAGAACTTAACTCTGAGCCAAAATCAACGACCGCTGAAACCGTCGCAGAGCAGGACGGTTATGTGGTGAGTTTTGTTAAAGCCAGCAACTGTGCAGACAACAAACTGATTGTCAAAAACACAAGCACTGGGAAAACCGCTGCAATTGCAGGATTAAGTGGTTGCTCTTTTGATCCGAAGAAAAATGCAGTAATTATCTTCCCTCAAAATGAATATGTCGGCGTTTACAGTGGTCCTACAAACGCTTCTGAGGAAATAGCCTCAGTCGATCTCCCCTAATTACTCTTCCAGTCCGGTATTAGCTTCCTGCGATACCGGACGCCTTTTGGATCAACCTATGAAAACTAAAAAATCCCCGGACGATACAACGCCAGATGCAGAATCATTTGGGCTGACCTGGCCCGTTGTTTTCAGCGTCACAGGCCTCACTCTGCTGAGAAGTAAGTCGGTCATATGCCAGACAATGGGAGCCAGCCTGATGACCTATAGCCTGATAAGACTCATAAAAAAACTCGCCACGCTTGCCTGAAAAGTCCCAATCAGGCAAAACGGTTTGTGTTCTAACACCTGTACCAGACGTACTATCACCTTTCGAAACCCACCTGGAAGCTAGCTCTCGACAAAAGCTGAAGCGTTCCTTTATCAAAGGGCTGGCTGCAATAGTAGAGGACAGAATCAATGATGATGCCTTTGTTTTATCGGTGTGCAGCAAAGCGTATGAATGCTTACCTCTGAACATAAGGCGAGTCGTTAAATACAAATGGTGTCTTCGATACTTCCAATACAGTAAACCCTTTATTCTGCAGCGATTACAACATCACCAGGCCGAAAAGCTAATTTCACCGGCATTACCTGACAGAGAACTCTCGCCACAGCAGAGTCAGCCACCAGCCTCTCCCTGAACATTTTATCTTCCATCCAATGCCACTCTACTGGAGTGGCTTTTATGCCCGTTTTAAAAGGAACCAACTATGACCCGTTTAGTCAGTCGCTTTGGTGCAGTCAACCTGGTTCGTCGTGACCGCCCGTTAACTCGCGACGAACTGGCTCATTATGTGCCCAGTGTCTTCAGCGAAGAAAAGCATGAATCCCGTAGTGATCGCTATACCTACATCCCGACAATTACCCTTCTCGATAACTTGCAACGCGAAGGCTTCCAGCCATTCTTCGCGTGTCAAACCAGAGTCCGCGACCAGAGCAAACGAGAGCATACGAAGCACATGCTGCGCCTGCGTCGTGAAGGCCAGATTACTGGCAAACAGGTTCCCGAAATTATTCTGCTGAACAGCCACGACGGCTCCAGCTCATATCAGATGCTACCGGGGTTATTCAGAGCAGTTTGCCAAAATGGGCTGATTTGCGGTGAGAGTTTTGGCGAAGTACGCGTGCCGCATAAAGGCAACGTAGTAGAGAAAGTCATCGAAGGGGCCTACGAAGTACTGAGAATATTTGACCGCGTAGATGAGAAACGCGATGCCATGCAGTCGCTTTTGTTGCCGCCGCCCGCTCAGCAGGCTATGGCGAAAGCGGCGCTGACATATCGCTTCGGCGAGGAGCACCAACCGGTGACAGAGACGCAGATACTTTCCCCACGCCGCTGGCAGGATGAGAGTAACGACCTGTGGACCACTTATCAGCGCATTCAGGAAAACCTGATTAAAGGCGGGCTATCGGGGAGAACAACCAAAGGAAAGCGCGCCCATACCCGAGCAGTGAAAGGTATTGACGGTGATGTGAAGCTCAACCGGGCCCTCTGGGTGATGGCTGAGAATATGCTGCAGCTTGCTTCATGATCTCTTCCACTATTTTCCCTTAACGCCTTTCCGAAGATTCGGAAGGGCTTTTCTTTCTAAGGAGCAACCATGTCTACGATCAATTTATCCCCGGTATTTCCTGCGAACGAACAGCGAGTCATCCAGCGAGCATTACGTCTGCTGGAGAAATACCAGCGTCAACCGAGTGAGTCATTTACCTCTGCCAGCCTTACAAAAACCTGGCTGCAACTGCAGATGGCTCACTTGGAGCGGGAAGTCTTCATCGTAATGTATCTCGACAATCAGCATTGCTTGCTGGAGCGAGAAACACTGTTTACCGGCACGCTCAGCCATACCGAAGTGCATCCCCGCGAAGTGGTTAAATCAGCCCTGAAACATAACGCTGCTGCGGTCATTTTGGCGCATAACCACCCGTCCGGCACGACAGAAATCAGCCAGCAGGATAAACATGTCACTCAGCGAATTGCTAAAGCCTTGGCTCTGGTGGAAGTGCGTGTGCTGGATCATCTTGTGGTCGGGAACGAAGTGGTGTCTTTTGCTGAATGTGGCTTGTTATGAGGTGCAGAATGAAAATCATCAGTAAGCGCCAGGCGATGCATATTTATCGTCAGCATCCCGAATCCAAGTTATCTGCCTTCTGTACAGGTCACTACCAGTGGCATGGCAGTGTCTGCCATTACTACGGACGTGAAGTTCAGGATATCAGCGGCGTTCTCGCTGTTTTTGTTGAACGTCGTCAGGGCCGGGCAGGCCCGTACGCCATTCTGCGCAGCGTGACAGTGAACTAATCAACCCACTCAGTCATTAAGGAATATACTAATGCAGTCGACCACCTTATCCGGCACATCGGCGGAGAACGCATCCTGCCTTCAGTGGGGTTTAAAACGTAATATCACGCCATGCTTTGGCGCTCGCCTGGTACAGGAAGGCAACCGCCTATACTTTCTGGCTGACCGGGCAGGATTTAATGGCTCATTCACTGACGATGAAGCTTTGCGTCTGGACCAGGCATTTCCACTGATGATGAAACAGCTTGAGCGGATGCTGACGGCTGGCGAGCTTGATCCTCGCAGCCAGCACTGCGTCACACGGCATCACAACGGACTTACTTGTGAAGCTGACACTCTCGGCTCTCATGGTTACGTTTACATTGCCATATATCCCCAGTCAGCTCTAACCAGATAACACCTTCCTCTTCTTTTATCAGAGACTCAACTCATGCATATTTCAACTGTACCGGCAACGGTGACGGTTTCGTCACGCCTGTCTCCTGTCCAAGTTTGGCAAAAACTATTAACGTATATTTTAGAGCATCATTACGGCCTCACGATCAACGATACACCGTTCAGTAACGATACGACGATTCAGGAACATATAGAGGCTGGAGTGAATCTTACTGATGCTGTTAATTTCCTTGTGGAACGATTCGAGCTTGTGCGCATTGACCAGAAGGGTTTCTCCTGGCAGGATCAAGAACCTTGGATAACATCTTTGGATGTTCATCGGGCACAGTTCAACCTTGGCTTGAAACGCTCATAAATCAGCCAACTGATCATTAAGGAAAAACATGTGGGGGCATAATCGGGGGCATGTCAGTAAAGCACATCGGAAAATAATCAATAAATTCAACATGATTAACCACCAAATGCGACTCCTGTGATCTTCCGCCAAAAATTTCTACTCAGATTATTTTATCCTTTATTCACAAACTTTATATCATAAACTTCGCCTTGTTATTCAGGTAGATACCACGAAATCTTATCTTGTATGTCAATAGGGATATTTTCTAATTTGTTAAAAATAATATCATCCTCACTGATATATTTAATATGTTCTTGAACTAAATCAATATCTTCAGGAGAAAATCCATATCTAAGCAATAAAGTATGAATAGGATTTAATGTTCCATATTTAAGCAACCCCATCATTTTCATGGCGTTATTATCTTTAGTCCTTTCATAATAAACACGGAATGCTCCCATAAACGCATCCGTGAGTGAAAAAGAGATTACAGTATCTAAATAGTCATACGTGTCGAATACAATTCTATCATAACTTACATTCTTAGCTTTAATATTGTTGAACATTGAATATGCATTTTCTAAATTAATATCGGGTATTTTACTCGCTGGTTGTATAAATGGAGCATCACCATTTCTATTTTCATCACGATTAGAAGCATAGCTATATCTCATCCCAACGATTTCCTTAAAAGATTTACCTTGGATAAGGTAAAAGAGTATTGTTATTGCATTATCAAAGACGTTACTCTCTCCTTTCAATAAATCTCTGCCGATATAAGACTCAAAAACAAACTTTAGATTTGAACGAACTGTATCTCTTTTTATTTTATTGCGCTCACCTTTGAGAGAACTACCATCAGCATTTTCAAATATGATATCTAATGCCTCTTTAATGCAGAAAATAACGTCCATTCCAGATATTCTATTTATCCTTGAAACTGGAAGATTATAATTTTCATCAAATGAACCATCAAAAATTGAAGAAACAAACTCATTCATGTCATGATTGGGATCATCTAAAACATTTCCCAAAATTGAATTCTCACTCATTTTGTATGTTGAAGTTATTCTCTGAGCAAGCAACTCTGGGCTTTTTGTATACACATAACCATAGTCAAATATGTTTTCTTTTGTTAGCCTGCCGCTTCGTCCTATTAGATTTTTAAATGCTAATCCTCGCTCTTTATCATTATCTGCCTGGATTCGCATGTTCACTAGCCAAATAATATCAAACGGCATATTTATACCTTGAGCCAATGTGCTTGTAGCAAAACAGATTTTTGCATAACCGCTCCTGATAAAATCCTCAATAAGAAATCTTACTTCCAATGGAACTGAACCATGATGAATCACGACACCAATCTTAAGCAGATCTACTAAAGTTGATTTATGACCGTGGTTATTAGCGCCCAATAACTCTTCAACTTTAGAAATAATATTTAGAGCTTTTTTATTAGAGATGACATTAAAGCGATTTATAAATTTTTCAAAATCTTTTTTGAAATGACCATTGTATAATGAAGCTTTCGAAACATATACTAATACTGATTTTGAACCATCAAAGGCAAAATCTTCGAATGAACCATCGAAAGGAACAGCTTTAGTAAGTAAATGTCCTTTTTTTATATATGGAGAGAAGTAATAATCTTTCTCATTCGAATGTTTAAAAACAAAAACTTTCCCAACAGTATTATGCGGATAAGCGTGTGAGTAAGACTTGCTGATATCCAATCCATGTTTTTGCATTTGTGCATTAGGATTTTCAACAAATGGATGGGCAAAAACCAATTTCGCATTTTCAAAATTTGACTTTATTCTTCTTACCAGAGCATCAAATGTAACTCCTCTTTCCTTTTCTTCACAGACTTGTGCTTCATCAAAGAAAAATAAGTCTATTTTTAACTTATCACGGATTGGGAATAAATCTCTTGCTCTTTCAGGTGTTAAAATAAAAATGTGTCGCAAACCTATTCTGTTGTTGAATATTATGTCAGCAAAAGAGGATATCATTATATTTTTTGATTTTCCAAATTTATCTCTGAGATTATTTATATATTCAGCAATTAAAGCCCTCGAAGGGACAATTATAACAACATCCCCTTTTAATTCTTCAATGTAGTCTTTTACAGAGAATGACTTTCCTGCACTTGTTGGCGCGGAAATAGAAACATATTTTTCTTCTTGAATCGCTAACCTTATACTAGCTTGGACAGGCGTTAAGTATTCCTTAAAAAGTCTATGGTTTGTTCTTCCAATCCCTGACAAAATAAATGAAAACAAATCATCTGGTTTAGTATTTTTATAAAACAACCCTAACTCCAAAACTATCCTATCTTCATAGAAAGAAAAATCTTTTTGATGGAATAATTTATAATAGGTTAATTTTTCTAATAATTTGTTGTCTATTGGACCTTTTGTATGTAACTGTAGAAGCAAAGATTCAATACTTTCGCTGGGATTTACATCTTCTTTTATCTTCAGAATAGCTGTTTTCATTTACAAATCACCCCCACAAGATATACTATACTGCACTTACTTAAGAGATTTTTTTGCTTCACACTTTCTAAAGCATTTTTAATAATAAGATCATAGTTTTCAGAGTTTATTGAAAATGCAGCAACCACACCGAAAGACTCGTTATCTAGGTTGTCACAAGCTTCTTCCCCAGCTAAATTTTCCAAATGAAGTGCATCTCTTAGATGCTTTTCTACATTTATAAAATCAATAATTTGTGTTAAAGCATCACCATGAGGATTAGAAATACCTGAATACTTTGCCTCACCAAAATTGACCATTTTTTTAGGACAAACTGTATGAAAATCAAATCCTTCATTCTGTTTTTTTTGAGGTTTCCAAAGCTCTGCAATTGGAAGAGAAACATGATTGAAAAGTTTATTTAATGCCCTTGATGCTCCCATTGAAACCATTATCTCACCAAATTCAACGCCAATATCCTTTTCAGATGAAGATTGAGCTTTTATTTTGTTGAATATATCAGCTAATAATTTCGAAGTTTCCTCTACAGTATACCTATAACATCTTTGTGTACGAGCATCTAAATCCATCATCCATGATTTATCCAAAACTATTTTTGTTAATTCTTCTGCAATTTTATTTATAGTTTTTATTCTTATTACACATATTTTCACCATTACTTCAGCGCTGGTTAATTCATCATGGTAGCACCCCCAATCAACATCATCTTGTGTTCTAATAATATTTTTATTATTCATATAATTCAGTCCTTATTCTTTAAAATAATGAATAACTGTCTAACTGAAAAAAAATATGATTCTGAAAGAAAGAATTAATTTTTGATTTGATTAATTTACAACGATTAGAGGTAAGTAACAATGCTGTTTAAATAAACAGCACTTCACCTAAAAGACTTATTCATAACAGTTATAGATGTATACTCTATTGCTTATTGAGCCTTAATTTACAAGCTTCCTTCACCCACTTACTAAAATTCCCTTTCCCCGCGGCCTTCTCAATCTGTTCTAAAAGCTCATCCTCGAACCGGATGTTCTTCATCGTGCTCTTTGTACGGTCAAAATTTGGTTTCTTTTTCTCTTGCATGGTAGGTACCACTTCGGTTAATTTATCCGCATGTGGTACCTACCACATGGATTCGGAATTTTGACAACGCCCCGCAGTGTTGGAGCACTAAAGGGCGTCTAACCTCACCAACTATCAAGGAGTTGATTATGGCTGATTCGCATTCTACCCCAGACACCGACCAATCCGGAACCGAGCGTTCGTTAATTGTGGGATACCGCCCGAATGTTTACGACAAATCCACGCCGAAAATCATCCTTTCCGGCAAGTGGCTGCGCGCGGCGGGGTTTGATACTGGACAGCAAGTCACGGTAAAGGTCATGAAAGGGTGCATCGTTCTGGTGGCGTATAACGAGCAGGAGCAGCGTTTGCAGGATGATTATAAACGGACGAAGGCAAAGCTTATTGAGATAGAGGACGCGCTTGCAGCGATCCAAATTCCACATGCTGGAAAGCGCCTCGCAAAATCAAATACAAACCATCTGGCTTAGCAGCTGTTTCTGGCATACTACCTGCCTGGTGTATTAGATGTGGAGGCGACATGGCAGATAAAGATGTAATCCAATCCCCGGCAGGCGAATTTGTTATGTTTGCCAGTGATGATGGAACGGTTCGCATCACATGTCGCTTTGAACATGAAACACTCTGGCTGTCGCAAGCAGCCATTGCGTCTCTTTATCAGGTCACTCCTCAAGCTATTACTCAGCATATTAAAGCCATTTACGAAGAAGGTGAGCTTGAACAAAAAGCAACTTGTAAGGCTTACTTACAAGTTCAGCAAGAAGGTCAGCGCAAGGTCAATCGCAACACACTTCACTATAGCCTGCCCGTCATTCTCGCCATCGGCTATCGCGTCCGATCCACGCGAGGTACACAGTTCCGGCAGTGGGCCACCCAAACGCTCCAGGAATACCTGGTAAAAGGCTTCGTTATGGACGACGAGCGCCTGAAAAATCCGCCTGTGGGCTCTTCCGCCGTCCCTGACTATTTCGATGAAATGCTGGAACGCATTCGCGATATACGGGCCAGCGAACGCCGGGTCTATCTTCGCGTGAGGGAGATTTTCGCATTAGCCGCTGACTATCAGCCGTCGCTCAAAGAAACCACGCAATTCTTTCAGACCATCCAGAATAAACTGCATTTTGCCTGCACAGGCCACACCGCTGCTGAGTTGATTCACCAGCGCGCGGACGCCACTCAACCGCATATGGGGCTGACCAGCTATAAAGGCGAAGAAGTCCGTAAAAGCGATGTCACCACCGCAAAAAATTATCTGTCTCAGGATGAGGTGAGCGAGCTTAATCGCGTCGTTAATATGTGGCTCGATTTTGCCGAAGATCAGGCCAAACGCCGCAAGCAGGTATTTTTACGAGACTGGCAAACCAAGCTCGATCAGTTTCTGCAATTCAACGACCGGGACGTTTTAGAAGGCACAGGAAAAATCAGCAAGAAAGCGGCTGATGAAAAGGCGTGCTCAGAATACATCGAATATGAAAAAAAGCAGCGCCTGCTGAAAGAGGCCGAAGGTGAGAAAGATATTGTCGGCTTATTAAAATGGGATAAGCGGGCTAAGCGCTAATCCCGGTATTTCTGCTCAGCTTCATATGCAACAGCGGAAACGGATTCCCCTGCCCATCCAGTTCTGAACGCCCGACCTGCTCAAACCCCATATGGCGATAAAACGCCACCCCCTGCGGATTCTGCTCGTTCACATCCACTTCATTTACGCCGAATTCTGAAATGGCATATTGCAGCAGCATTTTCCCGATACCCTTCCCCCGGCTCGCATCATCCACAAACAGCATTTCAATGCGATTTTTATCCACGCCCAAAAAGCCGTGAATAATACCCACGTCATCCCGGGCAATCACAACCCTGAGATTAGGCAAATATGCGTTGAGCAATAACGGACGCAGCGCCGCGATATCGCTTTCCTGCAAAAAGCGGTGCGTGGCGCGAACGGACGACTCCCAGACTGCGACGAGGCGTTCAAATTGTGAAGGGTGTGCGGCTTCTATTTTCATGATGATATTCCGGTTGAGTAAACTTTCAGGGCAGCAATGTAATGATATTCAGCTCTGCGACGTGCGCCACACGCCAGGCGTACAACCGTACTCCGTCTGAAAATGACGAATAAAGTGCGCGCAGTCGCTGAACCCCATCCGCTGTGCAATATCCGTCACGCTCTGCTGTGAGTTCTTCAGCAGCCAGCAAGCATAGCGCAGTCTGGCGCTGCGGATAAATTCGCGAGCCGTTTTGCCGAATTCTGCGTGGAACAGTCGGTTGAGCTGGCGTTCACTCAATGCCACTTCTCGCGCAAGCCCGGCGGTGGTGAGCGGCCGGGTCAGGAACTGTTCTATCAGCATGACGGCGCGGCGCAGTCGCGAGTCAGGGATAAGCGCAAGATTGGCCGGACGCGGGGTGGCAATTTCATGCGGAACGAGCGACAAACGCTGACAGGTGGTGCTGGCGATATCATCCCCGGCATGGGCGCGGATAAGCTCAGTTGCCAGCGTCAGGGTGGAAATACCGCCCGGGCAGGTCAGCACATCGCCATCGTCGATGAAATCATACCCTTGCTCAGCATAAACCAGCGGGAAAGCCTGCCGAAATGCATCAAGGTGGAAAGGATGGATGGACGCTCGTCGTTCATTCAGCAATCCTTCCTGTGCGAGGACAAAACTGCCGGTGCCAATGCCAATGAGCGGAACCCCGGCATGGTGGGCATGTGCCAGATACGCTTTATCCCCCTGATACCCTAAGTCCAGATACTGCAATTCACCGCCGATAACAGCAAGATAGTTAAAACTGTCCGGCGGCGCATGGGGAGAATCTGGTCTCATGATAATCCCCGCATTGCTGATAATCGGGATATCAGGAAATTCACTTATCAGGCTGATTTTAAATGCTAATTTATCCTGAGCTTTCGCTGCATAACGCAGCGCCTCCAGCAACCCGGAGACGGCCAGGAGTGAATAACGGGGCCATAATATCAACCCAATATGCAGACACTTTTCCGGTACTGATTTCCCCCCATCGGAGGAGTCAAATACACTTTTCATTTACTTGCCAAATTTAAAATTAATTACATTATCGCAACATGATCTGTCGCACTTTTTATTTCTAAGGTAATCCTGATATTTTAAATCAAGCATAAATGAGACGGGAGGAAAATATAATGTTTTTCTCGTTTATATCATTCTTTTTTTGAGCCACGACACACATATGTCGGTAATGTTCCTAAGGTAAAGATATAGTTACCATTATGTTGTTCATTGATCCGCATATAAATACTCTTGCCCGGATAGACAAAGAATTGCGGTTCATATTTTTCCAGCCAGCTGTCGTCGACATTATCGTCCGGGAACGTCATATTTTTTTCTGACGTCAGCAAATAGAGATGATCTTGTCTCTCCACCCGAAAGGAAATTTTCCTGTCAATGGTTTTACCCGGATCGCTCTTTGCCCGGCCATTCATGCTCAGGGTGCCGAATTTCCCGTCGAAGGTGTAATTCAGCCAGACCGTCAGCGTCTCATCCGGATGGTGCTGTACCAGATTAGCCTGGCATGAAAAAGGCTGAACGTAAGTTCGGTGCCACAGGTAATAGCCCGTCAGCACGCCTGCGGTGATGAGGCCCGCCACGATGATATACAGCATCTGCCGAAAACGAGTCATGCTAGCTATCCTTCAGGAAATAATCAGATATACAGCGGTTCGGCTCTTTCATTGGCCGGTCGCAGCGAATAACCGACGCACGAGGAAGCAGAGCGTACCAGCTGATGTAAACCCAGGGATATTGCGCGCATTCAGCCTTGAATTTTTCCACATAGGTCAGCGCTGAAGCGCGTTCAGCGTGAGTCTGAATGTCGTTCGCAAGATAAACGCGACAGGCTCCGACGGATGCCGCAAAACGGTAATCCTCAACAAAACGGTTTTCTGTGGCGTTCATATATCCCGTCACGCCTGCCCCGGCCAGGACGATCAATAGACCCATGACAACAGCCAGCCAGCGCGTGGGCTTCCTGGCAACGGGCGTTGCTGGCTCGGAGGATGCAGAGACCTCCTCGATCGCTGGCGCCTCCACACATTGTTCCTCTGCGGGTTGAGGCGCGACAGGTGAAGACTCTCTGACGGTTATTTGCGTGTCGCTTGCCAGCGTCAACCCAATCCGCGGAATGGTAACGATAGGGTCAGTTTCAAAACCAATCTTTTTGAGCCCTTTGCGCAGGATGGAGATGTTCTGGTAATAGGTATTGGAGGAGACAAGCATGCCGCGGCTTTGCCAGACAATATCAAGGAACTCTTGCTGAGTGACAATCGACCCCGCTCTGTCGATTAATAACAACAGGCATCGGCCTGCTGGCGAATTTAAGACAACCACACGGTCAGGATTGTTGATATCACGTAACGTGCTGGCCGCAGGATGAAATTCGACGATATTATTTATAATGTAATGCTTATGCATAGGGGCAGTATGAATTCTCCGGTTAACAGATGTTGAACCTGGGTCACCGCATGTATGGGATGACATTCACGTCGGGATTAATGTGACTGATTAACGTCATGCTGTATATCTTCGCCATTGGCGAAAAATCTTAATTTATATTTCATCCCTTAAGCTTCACTGAACCTGCATAAGAGCTCAACCCTTGTAGAATGCGGCTTGCAGAGCCGCTTCATCCGCGATCATCCTCATTATGATCTTTTGTGAAGTGAATTTCCGCTCCACAGAAGTATCTGACTACCGGCAGCATCTCATTTATCAGTGCCTCATCTTTTGGCGCACTCCTCGCCTCTTGACATTGACAAATATCTACATAAAAAAACATTGTACGCCACGGACATGCGTGTCTGAAATATTCAGCACCCTTAAGCCTTAAGTTTTCTCAACCTGATCAGTATCAATAACTTACATGGTTTTTGTATGCTTTTAAGCCACCTTTCTATCAGTTTTTATCGATGATAACATTCGTAAATTGTTATTCCCCGTCAGCAACTTCACACCCGCACTGACACCAGACGACAAACTCCTTACAAAACATTTATCAAAGCTAAATTTTCATTAAAAATAGCGGCTATCATAATTTACAGAAAGCGAAGCGGAATAAGACCAATCAGAGGGAAGCGTCGTAACCGGTCTCGATCTTAGTAATTAATACAATTTTAGATTAATTCAGATTACCTCTTTATTGGCCGACGTATAGTAGGCCTACAGTATGCAATACGTCATTGCTTCGAGAATACTGGCGATAACCTTATAAATAATTCGCCTGATTACTATTATAAATCGAGGAATAACATGACGAACAATAGCCAAATAACACAGCATATAACTGTTGCACTGATGGGCGGCGATCATTATGCAAGAAACGGCATTAAAACGTTATTAAGCAGCATCCGCGACGACCTTCACATCATTATCATCGAAGGAGGTTATCAGGAACTGGATAAGGCGCTGTCGTCGATTCGTATCGATATCTTATTTATATCCGGCGCAGAGAAATACCATACAGGGTATGACTCACTGAAATATTTAAAAAAAATCAAAGTCACGCAGCCTGAAGTGATTATCTGCCTGTACTCAACCTCTGCCCATTCCCTGTTATGGGTCCGGGAAGATATTGATGCCTATATCTCGCTACAGAACACGGTTTATCAGTGGCGGATAAAGCTAGCAAAAATGGTCGATAGCCATTATCGGCCCCAAAAGCAGCCAGCGGCGTTATCGCTGACGCCTGGAGAAAGGAGGGTATTAAAGGAACTCAGGAACGGACTGGATATACGTTACATCGCAGAACTGGAGAAACTTTCTTATCGCCGCGTGAGCGCCTTAAAAAGCTCAGCGATAAGGAAACTCGGGCTCAGGAATAAGACAGATTTGCTGGTCTTTTTAACCAGTTAGACCTGCCGCTTTCAGAGCAAATCTCGTAATAAAAAAATCAAGGAACTATGAAATGAAAGCACGCCTTACTTGCCATTCTCTGCTGGCATTAAGCATTGCCGCCCTGCTGCCAGCGGGCTCAGCACTGGCCGCCACCACCAGCGGCGGCACGGTTAACTTCAGCGGTAAAGTGGTGACCTCCGCCTGTGCCATCAGCGCCGGTAGCGCCAATATCGACGTCGACATGGGTGAAGTGCGTACCGCCACGCTGGCTGCCGCAGGCAGTGAAGCCAGTACCGCAAAAGCCTTCTCCATCACCCTGGAAGATTGCGAAATCGCCGATACCTCGGCGTCCACGGAAGATAACCCTATTGCCGCAACGACCGTGGCTATCACCTTCACCGGTACACCGGACAGTACCGATGTGAATAGCCTGGCCGCGGGAGTAAACGGCGGCGCGGGCTCGGCGCAGCATGTCGCTATCCGTCTTTATGACGAACAGGGCAACGTCGTCAGGCTGGGTGAGCCGGCAGCAGCGATCCCCCTGCGTGCGGGGGCGAACATCCTGAACTTCAGCGCGAAATATTACTCCCCACTGGGCAACGCCACGTCGGGTGATGCCAGCGCGGTCGCCACCTACACCGTGACCTATTCGTAATCTTCAGGCCCGGTCTGCTGGCCGGGTCTGACTCAGCTTTCAGGAGACGCACTATGCGCGTAAACACATGGATTTGTCTGGCTGGCACGTTATGTTCATCCGCCGTGTACGCAGGCGGCGTGGGGTTAGGCGCAACGCGGCTGATCTACACCGGCGCGGCTACGCAGACGATGATGCAGGTAAGAAATACCCACCCTGATGCCACGTTTCTGATCCAGTCCTGGATGGAAGACGAGAAAGGGAGCCGTACCAACGACTTCGTCATCACGCCGCCGCTGTACGTCATGAAGCCCGCCAGCGAAAGCGCGGTGAAAATCATGTTCAGCGGCGACGCCCTGCCAGCCGATCGCGAGACGCTGTACTGGATGACGGTCAAAGCTATCCCACAGCAGGTTAAAAACGGTTCCGGCAATTCGCTGCAATTCGCCTCTGCCAACCGCATCAAGGTCTTTTATCGCCCGGAGCAGCTCAGGGAGGGCGCAGGGGAGGCATGGAAAAACCTTGCCGGCGCCTACCGCGCGGGCAAGGTCACGCTGACCAACCCAACGCCGTATTACCTCACCACCATTAACGTGAAAATTGATGGCAGGCCGGTGTCGCCCGTCATGGTGCCGCCGAAATCCAGCGTGACGCTGGCAGACACCTTCAGCCATGCGAGCAGCTTAAGCTACCAGACGATTAACGATTATGGCGCCTGGACGCCCGTTACCCGCACGTCATTGTCCCAATAATAAAAACAGTAAGGCGTGACCACATGAAAATTAAAATCCTGTGCGCCACGGCGATCGCCCTGGTGATTCGGCAAGCCGTGGCTGCCGAAAGCGAGCTGCAATTTAATCCTGCGTTTCTCAACGGCGAGCGCGCCAACAGCGCCGATCTCGCCTGGGTCAACGCCGGGAGCGCGTTGCCGCCGGGCGAGTACAATCTTAACGTGTATATCAACACCCAGTTCGCGTTCACAGGTAACGTCACGTTTCGCGTCGCTGAAAACACCGCCGGTGAAGCCCTGCCGTGCCTTACGCCTGCGCAATTCGCCGCACTTGGCATCGACAGCCGTCAGGCTAAAGGGGGTGAGCTGCCGCCTGCGCAGCGCTGCATTTTTTTAACCCAGTCATTCGCCGATACCCGGTTTGATTTTGATCAGAGGACGCTTACCCTCAACTTCACCGTACCGCAAAGCGCGATGCGCGCTCTGCCGCGCGGGTACGTCAGCCCGGAGAGCTGGGAGTCCGGCATCCCTGCCGCGTGGCTGAACTATGTGGTCAATGGCGCGAATAATGACTACCGGGGCGAGACGCGCACGCGGGAACAACAGCTGTTTGTGAGCCTCAACAGCGGCGCCAACCTGGGCGCATGGCGGCTGCGTGATTTCACCACGTGGACCAAAGAGAGTAACGAGCTCACCCACGTCCAGACCTGGCTACAGCGGGATATCCGCGCCCTGCGTGCCCAGGTTTATGCCGGTGAAACGTTCACCTCATCGCAGGTGTTTGACGCCGTTGGCCTGCGTGGGGTTGCCCTGAAGACCGATGACAATATGTTGCCCGCCAGCCTGAGCGGTTACGCGCCCGAAGTGCGTGGCATCGCGCGCGGCAATGCCACGGTGACGGTTCGCCAGAACGGTAACGTCATCTATCAAACCTCCGTTCCGCCGGGGGCGTTTGTGCTGAAAGATCTCTATCCGACCTCTTCCGGCGGCGATCTCGCGGTCACCATTCAGGAGAGCGACGGTAGCCAGACGCAATACACCCTGCCCTTTGCCAGCGTGCCGAATCTGGTGCGTAACGGTCAGGTCAAATATGCTCTGGGTGCGGGGAAATACCGCCCTGCGGGCAATCAGATCTCGCCCTCCTTCGCGCAGGGCGAGCTGTTCCTGGGCTGGCGATACGGCCTCACGTTTTATGGCGGGGCGCAGTTTTCCGATCGCTACAACGGCCTGGCCTTCGGTATCGGGCAGAATCTCGGCCGCTTTGGCGCCTACTCCCTCGACCTCACCCATGCCCGCAGCCAGCTGGCTGATAATCAGCACTACACCGGTGATTCGGTGCGCCTGCGGTACAGCAAGCTGCTGAACGATATCGGTACGCGAGTCAATTTCTTCTCGCTGCGTTACTCAACGGCAGGGTTTTATACCCTCAGCGATACCACTTACAAAGGCATGGCGGGCGGAGCGCCAAAACAGACCGTGGAAGACGATGGCACCGTCACCACTCACTACGACACGGTTTACAACCTGCATATGTCGCGTAAGGCAAAAAATCAGCTTCTGTTGTCGCAGCCGATGGGCGAATACGGCGCGCTGTCGCTGTCCTGGGATCAACAAACCTACTGGAATACGTCAAAAACCACGCAAAGTTTGCAGTTCGCGTGGAACGCGACGTTTCGTAACCTGTCGCTTGGCATCAGCGCCCAGCGTAGCTCTGGCCTGTACGACAACAAGAAAGACAATATCCTCGCGTTGTCCCTGTCGGTGCCGCTGGGTAACCCGGCGCTGTCGACCCGTCTCCGTTTTACCGCTACCCATGCGGATCCCGCTGGCACCACCGCCAGTACCGGTGTCAGTGGTTATCTGCCGGGGCAGGAGAATCTTTTCTATAGCGTCAACCAGCGCTACAGCGCGCAGCAGCACTACGGCGGCGATGCCGCGCTGCAATACGAGGGCGCGTGGGGAGACTATAACCTGGGCTACAGCTACGCCGGTGACTCCCGCAACCTCAGTTACGGGATGAGCGGCGGTGCGGTGCTGCATGAGGATGGTCTGACGCTGAGCCAGCCGCTCGGGAACACCAATATTCTGGTGAAAGCCCCGGGCGCCAGCCATGTCGCCGTGCTCAACCACAAGGGCATCAAAACCGACAGCCGGGGCTATGCGGTGATCCCGTACGCCACGCCGTATCGCGTTAATCAGGTTGCGCTGGATGTCACCACCGTGGGCAATGACGTGGAACTTGAGAACGCCATCGCCAATAAAATCCCCACCGACGGGGCACTGGTTCGCGCCACCCTCACCACGCGTCAGGGGGCAAAAGCGATGTTTATCGTACGTCACGCTAAAGACGTGCTCCCCTTCGGCACGCTGGTCTCGTCAGAGGATGACAAAGCCAGCGGTATCGTCGGCGACGGCGGCAGCGTGTATCTGACCGGCCTGTCAGCGGAGGGAACCTTGCATGCCGTATGGGGGCGCAACAGCGCCCAGCGCTGCACGATCCGCTATGCGTTGAACCCGCAGAATTATCACGCCCGCACCGGGCTTTATTCCCAGGAGGTCATATGTCAGTAACCATCCGGTTCCTCCCCCTGATCCTGCTGATGTTCATCACCGTTCCCGCGCGCGGCTATGACGTGCTGGTTTCCGTGACCGGCAACGTGATCGGCAATACCTGCATTGTCTCGGAAGATTCGAAGGAGCAAAACGTGCCGCTGGGCACCCTCGGCGTGAAGCAATTTTGCGAGGCGGGCGCGGTCAGCAATATCAAAACGCCCTTCACGCTCACCCTTGAAGCATGCGGCCCCACCTTTGCTGGCGTGAAAATCCGCTTCAGCGGTACGCCGGATGACGAGAACCCGCAGCTTCTGAAAGTCGCTGACGGCGGCGCGACCGGCGTGGCGGTGCAGATTCTGGATAAAGACAGCGTACTTATCCCGCTGGACACCCAAACCGCTGCTTACGGCGCGGCGGGGGATGACAGCGTAAAAATGACCTTCTATGCGCGACTGGCCGCCACGGGTGCGCCGGTCAATGCCGGAGACGTTTCGGCAGTGGCGACCTGGACGACGGAGTATCAATAATGCGTTTACTGTTTTTAGCCCTGTTTTTCATGTCCTCTCAGGCACTTGCCCTCTCCTGGACATCGGATATCACCCTTTCGCCAACGCCCATGTCGTGGTCCGGCCCGGCAGACTCCATCGTGCCTGGAAAGACGATCGGCTCTGAATGGAGCGCCTCTGCGAGCGTCTCGGAAGTGTTCTGGTGCGGCCTGGTATTTACCTGCTCCAAAGGGACGCTGGAGCCGAGCAGCAGTATAACCGCCACCGGCATCACGGTTATTCTTGATGGCGCAAATTACATGGTATTTGAAACGGGCGTGCCCGGCATCGGCTTCATTCTTGGGCTTAAAGATTATAACGGCACCACCTATGTCCCGATGCAGACGGGCATTACGCAGAGCTATCCGGCCGATGGGACTAACGGTTACGCCACCGCACTGGGCTGGTCGGCAAAAGTGACGTTTATCAAGACCGGCGTTCCGCTGAAATCCGGCGTATACCAGACCCCGACCATTAACGCGGCGATCCTGACGGCCTATAACAACGAAGTGAAAACCGCGCAGGTGATCATCAACCCCACCACCATCACGGTGACGGCAAGCGGCTGCACGGTAGGCACGAAAAGCGCCAACGTCGACCTGGGCACCATTGATATTCACACGCTGCCCAGCGTAGGCAGCACCTCGCCGTCGGGGGAGTTTAACGTCAGCCTGACCTGCGATGAGAACGTGGCGGTTAACGCAGTGATGACCGATCAGACCACACCGTCAAATACCTCGTCGGTCGTGACGCTGACCGGGGACTCCACGGCCTCCGGCATTGGCGTACAGTTTTTCTATAACGGTACCGGGCCGCTTATGATGGGGCCGGACAGCTCGTCCGCAGGTACGACGGGACAGTTTTTCATCCAGACCACCAGCTCGGCACAAACGCTGTCCCTGCCGTTCCAGGCGCAGTACATCCGAACCGGTGAACTGGTCCCCGGCTCGGCCAACGCCCTGGCAAGCATCACCTTTTCGTATCAGTAGGTTAGTGCTTCACCCACACCAGCTGATCGACCCGGAAGCCCAGCTCGCGTGCGGTGTTCAGGTAGTCCTGTTTTACCGCATCCGGAATGGTCGGGGTGCGCGATAAAATCCACAGATAGTCGCGGTTCGGGCCGCTGACCAGCGCGTACTGGTACTTATCATCCAGCTTGATCACGTTATAGCCGCCGTAGAACGGGCCGAAGAACGATACCTTCAGCGCAGCCGTGGTCGGTTCGCCGGTAAAGTACGCCTTTCCTTCGCTCTCATTCCATTTTTTCTTCACCGGATCGTAGCCGCGGTTCAGTACGCTGATACCGCCATCGCTACGCTTGCCGTACGTCGCGGTGACCTGTTCCAGACCGCGCTCGAAGCGATTTTCCAGTCGGGCGACTTCATACCATTTGCCGAGATAGTGGCTGGCATCAAAGCCGGTAATGGGCTGCACGCCTTTCGGCGGCGTGGGAGATTTACAGGCAACCAGCGTCAGCGCAATGGCGACACCGGTAACGACAGGCCATAGCCTCATGAGAACTCCTTTCATTTACGCGGTTGGACGTTAAGTGTAGCGCACCCGTGCGGCGCTTCATCCCGTCGGGGAATATTCGTAGTATATTGAGACAACTCCTTCTCTTCGGATGCAGACATGGCTTACTCCATCGGCGAATTCGCCAGACTCAGCGGCATCACCGCCACCACGCTGCGGGCGTGGCAGCGACGCTATGGCTTGCTCAAACCCGAGCGTACGGACGGCGGTCACCGCCTGTACAGCGATGAGGACGTTCAGCAGGCGCTGAAAATCCTCGACTGGGTAAAAAAAGGCGTACCCATCGGTCAGGTAAAATCACTGCTGGAACGCCCTGCGCCGCGCCGCGCCAATAACTGGCAAACCCTGCAACAGGCCATGCTGCAAAAGTTGCAGGAGGGGAAAATTGAGTCCCTGCGTCAGATAATTTACGACGCCGGACGCGAATACCCAAGGCCAGAGCTGGTCACTAACGTGCTGCGTCCGTTGCGCAGCCAGATATCGGCCAACGTCGCCGCCGCCATGACGCTGCGTGAGATCCTCGACGGCATCCTCATCGCCTATACCTCGTTTTGCCTTGAGGGCGATAAAAAAGCGCCGGGCGATAACATCCTCATCAGCGGCTGGCATCTGAACGACCCCTGTGAGATCTGGCTAGAAGCTCTGACGCGCACCGGCCAGGGCCACCGCATCGACATACTGCCGGTTCCCCCTGCCGCGCTGGCCCCGGAAATTTTCCCGGACCGCAAATGGCTGCTGGTCACCAGCGGTAAACTTACCGCCGTGCGGAAAAAGCAGGTTGCGCAGTGGCAGCAGCAGGTTTCCCTTGAGGTGATTATCCTCTGATTATTTTCTGCTGAGGCAATCTTCACGAAAAGTTGAATATTTTTTCGCACAGCGAGTGCTAACGTTTTCCTGTCACCGACAACACAACAGGAAAACACGATGAAAAAGACACTCCCTCTGATGATGCTGGCTACAATGGCTTTCGCGCCTGCCGCGTTCAGCGCCCCGGCAGGCACCCTGAGCGTTCACGTTCTGGACCAGCAAACCGGTATGCCGCCAGCGGATGTGGCCGTCACGCTGGAGAAGCAGGAGCAGGACAAGTGGACCCCGATTGCCAGCGCTAAAACCGACCACGACGGGCGCATCAAATCGCTCTATCCGCAGGATCAGGATATGGCGCCTGGCGTGTATAAAGTGACCTTCAAAACCGCCGATTACTTCCACGGTAAAAAGCTGGACTCCTTCTTCCCGGAAGTGCCGGTGCTGTTCACCGTCACCCGCACCAATGAAAAACTGCACATCCCGCTTCTGCTCAGCCAGTACGGTTACTCAACCTACAAGGGCAGCTGATTGCTCTTGATTTTAAAGACGATTTAAAAATAATCCCGCCAATACTTGGACAAATACGCATTGTTGTGTAACTTTTAGGTATGAGATCGGGAGGTGCACACCATGACAACAAAACCTGAGCTGGGTATTAGCGGATGTTTGACCGGTTCCGCCGTTCGCTTTGACGGCGGGCATAAGCGTATGGGCTTTGTGATGGATGAGCTGGCGCAGTGGGTCGCTTTCCGTCCGGTATGCCCTGAAATGGCTATCGGCCTGCCCACGCCTCGTCCGGCGCTGCGTCTGGTGATGACCACCGGCGGCGAGACAGAAATGCGGTTCAGCAAAGCGCCGCACGATGACGTCACGCAGAAGATGGCCGCATTTACGGCAGATTATCTGCCGAAAATCGGCGATCTGGCGGGTTTTATCGTCTGTGCAAAATCCCCCAGCTGCGGCATGGAGCGCGTGCGGCTGTACGACGAAAACGGCAACCGGGGCCGCAAGGAGGGTGTCGGGCTGTTCACCGCCGCCCTCCTTGAAACTTTCCCCTGGCTGCCCGTCGAAGAAGACGGTCGCCTGCACGATCCGGTACTGCGGGAAAACTTTGTTGAGCGCGTTTTCGCTCTCCACGAACTGAACGTAATGCGTAAAAATGGCCTGACGCGCCGTGCCCTGCTGGACTTTCACAGCCGCTATAAGCTTCAGCTTCTGGCGCACCATCAGGCAGGCTACCGTGAAATTGGCCCGTTCGTGGCATCACTGCACGAGTGGGACGATCTGGACGCGTTTTTCGTGGCCTATCGCGACAAGCTGATGACCATTCTGAAAAAACCCGCTTCGCGGAAGAATCACACTAACGTGCTGATGCACATTCAGGGCTATTTCCGTAACCAGCTGAACAGCCGCCAGCGTGGAGAACTGCGTGATGTGATCCTGCATTACCGGGACGGGCTGCTGCCGATCCTCGCGCCGCTGACGCTGCTGAAGCATTATCTGGCTGAATACCCTGACCGGTATCTGATGACGCAAAACTACTTTGATCCCTATCCTGATGATTTGGGTCTGCGTCTGGCCGTTACCTGATAAGAAAGAAGCGAAGGCCCTGTTGACCCACAGAGGCCCAAAGCAGTACCCCGTTTAGACGACACCCTCACTGTCGTCTTTTTTTTGCGCTCAGCGTAGAATACTGTAATTCCGTACAGGTTAAGCGTGCGCAGCGGAGTACCCCGATGATCAAAAATTTGCATATTCAGAACTACCGCTCAATTCGCGATATGTCGCTTGAGCTGGAACAGCTCAATATCGTGTTCGGCCCCAACGGCACCGGAAAATCCAATATTTATAAAGCGATTTATCTGATGCACAGCGCGGCGCAGGGGCAATTCTCCCAGGCGCTGGCGAACGAGGGGGGAATTTTGAAAGTGTTCTGGGCGGGCAAAACCCGCAGCGACCAGCTGCGACGCATGAACCTGGCGGTGGAAACGGAAACCTATGAATATGAGCTTCAGGTCGGGTTCGTGGAAAAGCTGCCCTACCCCTCACAGTTTCAGCTCGATCCGGTGATCAAAGAGGAATCTATCTGGCTCGGCGGACAGCACCGTCGCCCGTCGTCACAGCTGATGAAGCGTAAGAATCAGGCGGTATTCCTGAACAACGTGCATCACGAAAAAGTGACCCACAGCGGTACGCTGTATGAGAACGAGTCGGTGTTCGGTCAGCTCGGTGAACCGCACCTCTACCCCGAAGTGTCGCAGATGCGCGAGTCCCTGCGTAACTGGCGATTTTATCACGAGTTTTCCGTCTCATCCGGCTCGGCGATCCGTGCCCCGCAGGTGGGCTTTCGTTCCCCGGTGCTGGCCAGCGACGGCGCGAACCTGGCCGCCGCGTTTCAGACCATTGTCGAAATTGGCGACGAGCTGCTGCTGATGCGCATTCTCGACCAGGCCTTCCCCGGCTGCGTGTTTTACAGCGACAACACCGGCGGGCGCTTCCGCATGATGATGCAGCGCGAGGGGCTGAGCAGACCGCTGGAACCGGCAGAGTTCTCCGACGGCACGCTGCGTTTTTTGTGCCTGGCGGTGGCGCTGTTAAGCCCGCGCCCTCCCGCATTCATCGCCCTCAACGAACCGGAAAACAGCCTGCATCCGCAGATGCTGCCCGCCCTGGCAAGCCTCATTGCCGAGGCCAGCCGCTATTCGCAGATCTGGCTCACCAGCCATTCGCCGGAGCTGGCGCATTTGATTGAGAAGCACCGATCGTTTTCGCTGTATCAGCTGTCGATGGCGGAGGGGGAGACGAGGATGGAGAGGCTGGGGTAATTGCCAGGTGGCGCTACGCTTACCTGGCCTACTGGCGAGTACGAAACGTCTTGCGCCACTCCGCCGGGCTGACGCCAAAGCGCGCCTTAAACTGCTGCCGATACGTCACCGCTGATAAAAACCCCACCTGCCCGGCGACGTTTTCGATTGGCAGGTTGCCGGACTCCAGCAGGATCTGGCTGCGCCGCAGGCGCTCGGCGGTAAGCCAGTCGGCAACGCTCATGCCCGTCGCTTTGATAAAATGGCGGGTCAGCGTGCGCCGGCTCATCGACACCACTTCCGCAAGAGAGTCCAGGTTATGCGGTTCGGAAATATGCTGCTGAAGGTAGTCAATCAGACAGTTAATCCGCCCATCACGGGTATCTTTCGGCACAGGTTGCGCAATAAACTGCGCCTGCCCGCCCTCTCGGTGCGGCGGGACGATCATCCGGCGGGCAATCTGATTGGCGACGACGCTGCCAAAGCGCTGGCGGATGATGTACAAACAGCAGTCGAGCGCGGCGGCGGTACCCGCCGAGGTAATCATATTGCCGTCATCCACGTAGAGGGCGTTGATATCCAGTCGGACGTCCGGAAATAGCGACTGGAACTGGCGTTCAAACTCCCAGTGAGTGGCGGCCCGTTTGCCGCTGAGTATGCCCGCATAGCCCAGCACAAACGATCCCAGACACAGCCCAACAATTTCCGCCCCGTTGTCTCTGGCCTGAACCAGGCTGTCGAGCAGCGTCTGAGGCGGGCGCTCCAGAACGTGCTGCCAGTAGGGTACAACCACAATTTCAGCCGATGCGATCGCGGAAAAATCCTGCGTCGCATGCAGGGCAAAACCGTCTTTCGAGTTCAGGAATCCCGGTTTTTCAGCGCAGATCGTGACGTTAAAGCGCTTTTCCCCGGATACCGTGTCGCCAAACAGGATGCAGGGGACGGAGTAGTGGAACGGGCTAAACCCGTCCACCGCGACAATGGCAACGTTAATAAGCGGCATCTGTCTCTCCTGTCCCCTTTAACAGTCAGAATATAACGGTTTCGCCGTCCTGGGGAATGCTCACCGCGTCACCTGCCTCGTTGGCATCAACATACTCGCGCAGCGCGCGGCGGGTCAGCAGGCAGTGGTTGAGAGCTTCCATATGGGTCGCCACGATTTTCGCCTGCGGCAGCAGGAAATGCACGTTAAGCAGATCTTCTTCCCCCATGATAATCGGCCCAAACCCAATGACATGAGCGTAACCGGCGTTGAGCACTACGATATCCGGCTGGTGCTTTTGCAGATCGGCCGCCACCGCATCGCGCCAGATGGTATCCCCTGCGATATAAAGCGTCTTCTCATCGGGATGACGGAACACCACGCCGCAGGCTTCCCCCAGAAACTCTGCCAGCTCCGGCACGGCGTAAGCGCGGTCAGTACCGTGCTGGCCGCCGTGGGTTTTCACTATCCGGATATCGCCGTACGTTGTTTCCCCGGTCATGATCGTCAGGTTGGTAAATCCCTGGCTGCGCAGCAGCGCGGCATCACTATCATTTTGCACGTAGATCGGCTTGCCTTTGGCGATCAGCTCAACGGCGTACTGATCCCAGTGATCGGCATGGGTATGGGTGACGATCACCGCGTCAGCATCCAGAAGCGTTTGAACGTCAACGGGAAGATCGACCATCGGGTTGCGAATATCAGCCCGCGCCGTGCCGGGAAAACCCGGATAAGTGCCTTTTGGCGCCAGCATTGGGTCGATTAAAAAGCGTTTTCCCGCGTAAGTGATCAGCTGGGTGGCATTGCGAATTTGCGTAATGTTCATGGGCTATCCTCCGGTTGGTATGAGAAGGAGAATAGCCCCAGGGTGCCGTTAAGAATGTGGGCTAAAGGGCGATGATCGATGAAATCGGGTCAATCGATAAACCGCTTGCGTACCCTTTCCAGCGGCGCAATCAGCAGATTGATAAGCGGCTTACGATCGATAACGATATCGGCGTTCACCGTCATTCCGCCCATCAGCATGCGCTTTTTCTTGTCCGGGTCGGTAAACCAGGAGGGGACGCGCACTTTAGCCAGGTAGTAGTTCTGCCCCTCCTGGAGCGGGATCAGCGCCGAATGGGCATCAATGTTTACCTCATAGAAATCGGACAGCGTTGCCTCCACGGAACCGTATTTGTCTACGGGCCAGGAGTCGAAGCGCAGCTTGACCTTATCGCCTTTCGCCACGCGCCCCACCCCCGTTGCCGGAACATACAGGTACCCCTCCATCGTCGCCGCGGTATTTTTACGGATCATCACTACCACCTCGCTATTTTGCGTAATGGCCCGGCCAGGCGGGAAGTTAATCGCCACCACGTAACCGTCGGAAGGGGCCAGCATCGCCATGGTGGAACTTCCCCGGCTGGACAGGTTGCGGTCAATTTCGCTGATGCGGTTTTTCACATACAGCTGCTCTTCGCTCAGAGAGTCAATTTGCGACTGGGTGCTGTCGGTCAGGCTGGTTTTTCGTGCCTCAAGCTCAAGAATAGTGCTCTCCTCCAGCGTCAGGTTGAGCTGCGCATTGAGCACATCGTTGTGGCTTTTATCGAGATCCACTTTGGAGACATAGCCCTTCCCGGAGACGGATTTCCACGCCTCGTAGGTGTCGGTGCTGTTTTTTAACAGCGCGCGCAGCTTCTTCACCTTATCGCGGGAAACGGCGATCTGCTTGTCGGTGAGAGCCAGCTGCTGCGCCAGATTTTTGCGATACGACGCAATCGAGTCCTCAATGGCCTGGATGCGCTGCTCGCTGCGCTTCTTCTCCGCTTCCATCTGCTGGCGGTCAAACTGCACCACCGAGCCCTGCTTGCCGCCATAGTCCTGCGACACGGTGAACAGCGGATCGTTTTCCTTCACGTACTGGCCCGGCCGTACGGCAAAATCCACAAGCGTACCGGACTCCCGGGCGCGCACTTCGACATCGCCCTGCGCCGGGATCAGCACCCCGCGTGCCAGCGTGGTTTCCGAAAAGTTAAAGACAATCGCAAAGACCAGCAGGCAGAGAAAAAAGGTGATGAACAAGGTCAGCACGGCTTTCAGCCGTGGCGCGTTGATGTGATAGCTTTTTGAGAAATGATGCGGGATCAGCGCCCGCCGCTGTCGGCTTCGGTTTTTTAATTTCACGATATGTCATCCATGATAAATCACTGAAAGATCGTCCCATGCACTCCAGAGCGTGGGGGTTTTACGCAGCGCGTTCAGCGTGTCGGCGGCGGCCTGACGGTAATCCTCTGGCGCATACGCCTGACTCTCCAGCCCAAACTCTGCCGCGTGCAGCGAACAGATCGGCAGCAGCGTTCGGACGCTGTAGCCATAGCGCGATAAAAACCGCGTTGAGACATCCGTTAACCACGCCTTTTGATCCCCTGCCTGGGTGGAGAACAGCGGCGCATCCGGCAGGCGTTCGTCCATCAGCAGCACCGTCACCAGGCGGTGAGGGGCAAAAAACGAGCTGGCGCGTCGGCCTTCGTGCGCGGCCATCAGCTTATGCAGCGCAGGGTGACGGGTAATAAACTGAAAGCGCACATCGGCTGGCGCGGTGGCAAGCAGCGCATCCACGATCAGACCAAAGCCCGCCCAGCGCATTCCCAGAAGCAGGGTGCGAGATGAACTGTAAAACGCCTGCTCCTGCGTCCACTGCGCCACGTACGCGTGCAGATCGAAGCGGACGTTGCGCGCCCAAAGCGCGGGCGGGAAGATCTGCTCCACGAAGTTAAACCCGCTCAGCTCATGGGCGTTCTGATGCAGAAAATCAGCCGGGACATCGGTCTCCGGGCAGCGCATAAACTGGCTGTAGTTTTGCGTGATCCGGTTTGCCAGCAGCGTGCGCCCGGCCTGGCGCGCGCAGAGTCGCGCATAGAGACGCGGCAGAAACATCATTGCTCACTCTCCCGCAGGGTGCCGTTTTCCATGGTATAGAGACGCCCCTGGCAGCCCACCACGTCCGGCGAGTGGGTAACAAACACCAGGCCAATTCCCAGGCTACGCAGGTTCGCCAGCACTTTCTGCGCGGTCGTTTTATCCAGGTTCGCCGTCACTTCGTCACAGAGCAGAAGCTTAGGCTGGCTGTACAGGGCGCGCGCCAGAACCAGACGCTGCATCTCCCCGGCAGAGAAAAAGGTGTTCCCCGGCAGCATCTCCGTTTCGTAGCCGTGCGGCAGCCTGGCGACGACGTGGTCCACCTCCGCCAGCCGACACGCGGCAATGACCTGCTCTTTATCCGGTGCACTGTCAAAGCAGGCGATGTTGTCCAGAATCGAGCCGGTAAAGAGAATATCGTCCGCATGGACGATGCGGATGTGCTGACGCAGCGAGGAAAGATCGCACTCCTCAATGGGGATCTTATTGATCCGCAGCGTGCCAGACGATGCCAGCAGCATGCCGGAGATCAGACGCAGCAGCGTGGTTTTTCCCGACCCGCTCTGGCCCACAATCACCGCTTCTTCGCCCTGCTTCAGGGTCATATTGATATGCTGTAGCGTGGCCTCCCGGCCAGGATAGGCAAATGAGACATCCTCAAATTGCAGACAGACCGGCGAGGTGACAATCCGCTTCCCAAACTGGCTGGTTTCAGAGGGGGCAAACAGCAGGTCGCCCACGCGATCCAGCGGCCCCTTGAGGGCATTTTTGTCCAGCAGCTTCTGCGCCACCTGCACCATGGCATCGGAAAAATAGCGCTTATAGCTGATATAGGCGTAAAGCATCCCGATGCTCATCTGCCCTTCCAGGATCAACCACGCGCCAAAGCAGACCACCAGCAGCTGCTCGGCATTGATCACCAGCAGCGAAGCCACGTCAAAGCGGGCCAGCAGCCGCTCTTTACGCATCAGCCCGGCGATGTGTTCGCGCTGGGATTTATCCATCACCGCATCCCGGGCCTGCTCCATATTGTTCGCTTTGAGCGTAATGATCCCTTTCTGCGTCTCCACCAGCAGGGATTCATACTGGGCGGTGCGCTCGATGGAGTCATCCACCGCGCGTTGATAGGGGCCGATCAGCGAAAAGCGGATCAGGAAAAACACGCCCATCAGCAGCATCGTCAGCAGCGCAATTTTGACGTTATACAGCAGCATAAACAGCAGGCTGGTGACGGCGATCAGGCTGGAAAAGAGAATTTGCACGTAACCATTGCTGATGAACTCCGCGCAGGCGTGGAGCGATTTTTCAATGGCCAGCACGATGCCCGGCGGGCGCGAGCGGAACCAGCTGGTCTGGGTGCGCAGCATGTAGTGGCGCACGGACTGGCTTAAATCGTCATAGGCAATGTTACGCATCAGGATCTCAAGCAGCTGCTTGAGGAATTTACCGATGACTTCAAAGATAAAGACAATAGCGAAGATCGCGGTGAGCAGGATCACCAGATCGCTGTCGCTGCGGGAAATGGCCTCATCCATAATCAGCTGCACGTAGGTGGGGCTTGCCAGCATGGTGATGAGGGTAAAAATACAGAGCACAAACAGCAGCAGCTGGCGCTGGAACAGGCTCGGGGATTTATTGGCTAACCGGCCAAGCGTGAGCTTTTCATCCGGGGATTTCTTTTCGAAGCACGGCGTGGGCTTAAGCTCAAGAACATAGCCGGAAAAGAGTTTTTCCGCCTCTTTCAGACGGTAACGACGCACGCCGCTGGCCGGGTCGTGAACGGTCACGCTGCGGCTGTCGATCTTCACGATGACCACGAAATGGTTGCCGCGCCAGAAGGCGATGAGCGGCAGCTCAGACGTTTCTATTTCAGTGATTTCGCCTTTAAGCACCCGGCCAGACATATTTTTATCGCTGGCAAGGGTCATCAATTCCGCCATTGAGGTTCCCGCATCGGCGGAAACGGAAATCTCCCGGCGTAGCTGGCTGACGGAGACATGGTGGTCGTAGTGCCCCAACACCATCGCCAGGCAGGCCAGTCCACATTCGGTAAATTCATGCTGGCGAATAACAGGGGTCTTACCCTGTTTTTTATACTGAAAGAGCGAAAACATAATGATCCGTGGCTGAAATAAAAAAATGGCCCGGCAATGCGGGCCATGCGTACAACGTGCTTCTCGCTTAGGCGCTGAAGAAACCGCCGATGAAGCCGCCCACCAGGCCGAACACGCCGCCGATGGTGCCGCCCAGCGCGCCTAACATCTGGCTGCCCGCGTTATAGCCCGCGCTTGCGCCCTGAATAGCGGCAGCAAACGGATCCCAACCACCGATGATGGCCTGTGCTTTTTTGAAATCAATAACTTGCATGAGTCTTTTCCTGTTAACGTGAATTAGTTGTAGCTACCAACCAGCGCACCCAGGAAGCCCATTGCGCCACCCAGAATTCCGCCAACCACACCGCCAACCATGCCCATGATGCTTGCGCCGGTGTCGTAACCCAGCTGTGCACCTTTAACCAGACCAGCGAACGGGTTTAACGCGCCACCGATAATGTCTTTCGCTTCTACGAATGAAATCGCTTTCATTTTTATCTCCTGTAGTGATGGATCTTTAGCATGATGCTAAAGGCTAATTTCCTTTTATGAAGGAAAGCGGTTGCTACGGGCAGGTGGTAAGCGGAATGATTTTATTGCCATAAATAATCATCCGCCTTGCAGCCTGCCCGGCATTATCTATTTCCAGCCGTTGCCCCGGCGGAATATATTTTGAATTGTTGTATTGCGTACTGCACCCGACCGAGGAAACATATTTAAAATAGGTATTCCCGGTATTACTCACCACCCCGTTGCTAAACGCATAATCAAAATGTCGTGTCCATGGACGGACAATCAAAATAGCCTCAAGCGAGACCACCACATCCGACTGGATGCGCTGGCCTTTGCGCGTGATAACCTTTGCCTGGAGCGGCGTCTCGGTGAATTTTACGCGGTAGTATCGCTCTTTGTTGTCATGCGGGCCGGTATAATAAAATTTAAAACCCGCGCGTTCACCGCTCCCCAGCGTTAATTGCTTAGGCGAATACATGACTTCGCCGTCTTTTATTTCGGTTTCTTTTCCCTTCTCTTTGGGAACGTCTACCTGAATAAGCGAAACGGTATAATTCTGACGCTCGCTGGTATCGTTTTTTATCGGCTGAAAAACAATTTCTCTTTCGGGAAGAAAATCAATATTCAGACTTTCGATAATTAAAGCATTTGCCCCTGTGGAAATGAAGCAATTTATTGCAAAAATAGCCAGGAATTTTCCAGTCATGGTTGATTAATTCCAGGATGCGCTAACATCTATTCTTCCCTGCGCGGTCACTTCGCCAAACCAGCTATTTCCATCATAGGTGGTTTTCGATACCGGATTATCCATAACGAACTGGAGGATCAGCGGTGTTTTCCAGAGCCACATATCGGTCACGCCGGAACTCATTTTGTCCCACTCTTCCGCATGGGTTGCCGGCGCCGGGATCGACAGTACTTCGCCCTTACAGTTGTGCGCCATCAGCGTCTGGCTTTTCCCCACCAGCACATTGCCCGGAATGGGAACCGTAAAGCCGTTGCCGCTAAAGGCACAGTAGTCCACCCCATTCAGGCTTTGGGTAGGCCCGGTGACTTTTACCGTGACCGCAATCGCCGCATCTTTTTGCGCCCCGCTGTAGGTGATGGTGTAAGGGATCTCAATGGGCGCTTCGCCGATAATGCCTTTCCCGGAGCCGCCCAGACCGTCAGGATCGAGGGTGTAATCCGGGTTGTCTGGCACAATCTCCAGCCCGGGCTCGATAGGGTTAATCACCAGGCCGCCCCCCGGCTGGAAGCAGAAATCCGCCGCCAGCGAGCTGTTGCCGGGCGTCAGACACAGGCTGACGATATTGCCAATGTTGCTGCCGTCCCCCGCCTGCGCCACGCTCAGAATTAACGCTTTCGGCAAAAAGATTTTAAGGGACGCTTTGCCGCCGTTTTTCTGCGGCGCTGCAAGGAAGGTGTTCGCCAGGACACGCGTATCGCTCAGGATACCGCCGGAGATACTGTACCAGGTGTTTTCATCGAAGGTCAGCTCGGCGGCAAGCCCGGTGCCGCCGCTCATGTGCGATTGCAGCACGCTGTTGACGCGGGAAGAGGTAAGCGCCAGCCCCCCGTTGTAACCGGAGATATCCTCCCCAACAAACGTGTATTCGAGCAGGTCGCACAGGACGCCAGAGACCGTGTTGCGGGTGTATTTGGTGCAGGTGGCCCCCGTTGATCCATCGACAATCGTCACCTCACCGCTGATCGGGTCAATCCCCAGGTTAAGCGCCCTGGCGTTGGTCATGGTCAGCGTGCCCACCTTGTGAAGCGTATTGGTGGTGGTCACTTTGTTGATGGAGCTGATTTGCGGCGTGGAGGTGATGGTCACTTCATCCCCTGGCGCGGCGTTGAGCAGATAGTTAAAGAACGGATCGCCCAGGACCCAGCGCCCGTATGACGTGCCGGGCTCCATCACCGGCGGCTTAACCACCATCGACGTGTCGGTATAGCTGGTCGTCGGGGTGTACCCCGTGTTGCCGCAGGACGAGGAACACGCCGTCCCTTTGAAGAACGGAGAGGCGCTGGAACCGGTCACCGAAAAGTCGATGGTCAGCGCGCTGCCTGCCGGACCGCTGTAGCTGTTGTCCGGGATGTAAGTGGCGATACCGTTATTCGTTTTCGCACTCAGGGTCGGCCACTCGCGCGAACCGTGCAAAAACGCGGTCGACGTGCTGTTCAGACTAAACAGCCCCGCGCTGTTTCCCGTCCCGTTATTGTCCGGGTTATTAATGGCGAAATAGGGCAGCTCCTGCGCCTGGGCCGCCGCGCTCATCAGCAGCAAATTAAGAGCGAATATCTTTTTCATCGTCACGTTCCTGCGTTCCTTTTGCTTCCTGCCAGACGAAATCGCCTTTGTCGCAGGAGATGTCCCCGAGCCACAGCGCACCGCGGTTAGACTCAATGTCCAGGCGCACTTCGCAGACGCTGTCATCCGGCGTGGCGATACTCAGGACAGAGTTGTTCTTATCAACGTCGATCACGAAGCGTCCGTCGTTTTCCGTCCGGGTCAGCCCGACGTGGTTTTTGATCTGCATGGCGCCAACCGGGGCCCCGTTTGCATCCACAAGACGACCAAACAGGGTGACGATTTTCTTCACCTGCGGCTTCATCACCACGGTATTGCCCGGATAAACCGTGATATGGCGACGCGCATTCGCGCCAATCTCATAGCTTTCCGTACCGGTTTCACTGTTCATCACTTCCAGGTCATAAGCCTGGTATGCCGGCAGCGACAGCCAGGTCTTATCCCCTTTGATGCGTTCCGCCCGGCCGTTAAGCTTCAGGGTCAGGGCTTCATCAGATTTGAGACCGGTACTGACAATCACCCCTGCGCTTTCGGTACCTTTCCCGGCGGCGATGGCCTCTTTGGACCAGCCCACGCTGCCGTCACTGGTCAGCGTGGAGTTCCAGCCTTTACTCATGCCGCTCTGGACGCTGAGGATGTTGCTGTTCCACGGCGTGTCGAAGTTCACGCTGCCGCCGCCGCTTACGCTGCGATCCTGGCGGCTGTTAAAGGCTTTCGAGACGTTGGCGGTAGCCGATTTCAGGTAATCGCCCTCAAACTGGCGGCTGGCACTGACGTTCAACGCCGTGCCGGTATCGCGATTGTGGGAAACGCCAACCGACACGGTATTGCCGAGCGGTATGGCGAAATCGAGCATTACGTAACGATCTTTCTCTTCGTAATACCCGTCGTATTTGTTGCGCGACATCCCCACCCGCAGGCGCGCCGTACCGTAGCGACCGGCGTATAACCCCTGGGAGTAGTCCAGCTGATAGCGTTTATAGCGATAGAGGTCGTCTTCCTGACGCATCAGGCTCAGGTTGCCTGCCGAGGGCAGGCCGAATGACGGCAGGCTAAAGGAAGCGCCCCAGGTGTTGCCCTTGCTCTCATAGATATCCAGGAACTTGCCGCTGGAGAGCTGTTCATGGGAGTACCACACCGAGCCGATCTGCCACGGCAGGCTGAGATTCGCCCCATAGTTGGCGCGATACGTTCCGTCGGAGGCGGCCATGGTCTGGGTATTCACCGAGAAATAGCCCGTCAGGTTCAGGGAGGCCCACAGCTCGCTGACGATGTGTTCCCGCATCATGTAGGTAGAGGCGTTCCAGTCGACCATCCCGCTGCGCTTGCTGAACGAGGCTCCCACCAGCGACATGGTGTCTTTATGTTTGGTGTCGTAATCGTAGTAGTAGGTGTTATCCTGCTCGTTTTTGCGTTTCGCGTATTTTTTATAATTGACGACGGA
Source organism: Enterobacter cloacae complex sp. SHL018 (assembly GCF_049237905.1). NCBI lineage: Bacteria > Pseudomonadati > Pseudomonadota > Gammaproteobacteria > Enterobacterales > Enterobacteriaceae > Enterobacter > Enterobacter cloacae complex sp. SHL018. The sequence goes on along the minus strand of NZ_JBMKJE010000005.1, from coordinate 125,531 downwards.
TTTATCGCGGCTATACATCCCGCCCCACATCTGCCAGCGCAGCGTTTCCGACACGTTGCTGGAGAACGGCTTATTCACGGTGTACATGCTTCGCGACACGGTGCGGCTTCCGCTCACCACTTCAACTTCGACGCTGTAGATCCCGTAGGGCAGGCTGCTGGTGTCAATTTCATGGTTGCCGACGTCAAAGCGCTGAATGCCGATAAGCTGCCCGTCACGACGAATACGGGCCTCGCCCGCCGTGGGAAAATAGACCACCACCGGCGTCAGAGAGAGCGTGTTATCGCGCTTGCGGGAGTTGGCCTGGTTGCCCATGGAAACGCCGTAGACTTCACCGCCGGAAATCCCGCTGACGCTCGCCAGAGACTGCATCGCCCAGCCGTTCAGCATGCCCGCGGCGTAGCGCATCCCCTGATAGTCGCGCTCCCACATAACCGCGTTCATCTGGGTATCGCTGCTGTTCTCGTTGACGTAGCCAGAGCCGTCGATCAGCACATGATCTACGCCCATTGAGATCCAGTTTCTCGCGTTCAGATAGCCCGACGACCAGCTGTCACCGTAGCCGCTCTCGGTGTGATACGCTCCGAGGTTGTAGGAGAACGTGCCGCTCAGGTCGTCAGACTCCGGCGCATCAATGTCCACCTCACGCGGGCGAATATTCACCCCGTAGTCGCTCTGCGACAGATTCAGCAACAGGCGCATTTTTTTCTGATCCAGTTCGAACGCCGAACCCGCACTTACGGGAATGCGCATCTGGTCATCGAACTGCTTGTCGTTAATGCTCTGCAATAACGTTCGCATCTCTTTTGACAGACGAATGCCGTTATCAGACTCCTGGACCTGAACATCCCTCAGCCCCAGCTTCAGATCTTTTGCAAAGAGCGTCACGTCACCGATACGAACATATTCGTTCGCCGTGCCTTCGTGGTTCCCTTGTTGTGCTGAGTGTGGACGCGTATTTACCAGATAGACGGGAATTTTGATCCCCTGCTCCAGCAGTGCATAAAGCGAGTCGGGAAAACGGTAATTAGCGATAACCACGGAGCTTGAGGCTGCATGCGCAAGCGCGGGCAGCGTGCCGGATGCGCAAGCCATCATCACCGGCAACACTAATTTATTTTTCACCATGCATCCTTACTTAACAGGAATGAACTGTTTCAGGTCCCATATTCCGAGATGAAAATGGTTATCCGTAACGTTGATATCCTCGATAGCGCGCGAGGTCTCTGGCATCAGGTAGAAGTTTTTGCTACACGGCGTGCCGGGGGATTCCGGATTCGGCTTCAGGCAGGTCCCGGTCGCATTGACGCGAAACGAGGTGTTCCCTTTATTGGTTATTTTTCCCGCCACATAGACGAAATCAATCTTCTTATCCCGGGGCTGAACCACCAGAATGGTGCTCACCACCGCACGCGTCATCCCGGTGCCGTTTTTTGGCGAACCGCTGTCCACCTCTTCGCTTACCCCTTCATCCGTGAAGGTAATGCGGTAGTAACGCTCTTTGTTATCGGCGTTCCCGTGATAGTAAAATTTGACGATATTGCTGGTACCGGCGGGCATTACCATGCGCGTGGGCGTCAGCAACAGTTCGTCCACTTTCTCCGGATTAATGACGATCCCTTCATCCATTGGGCTGCTGATCCGCTGTGCGCGAACAGAAACAATACGCACGCTGTCTGCTTCGTTTTTTATTTCCTTGGCGGTGGAGTCAGCATCCGCAGAAATAATGGTGGTGACTTTTCCCACATTAATGGCCAGCGCGGAGGAAGAGATAAATAATAAAAATAAGAAGGTGGATTTGAGGTTAAACATGCTATTTCCCTAAACAGGGGCTTGCGCCCCTGGATCGATCAGGCCTTAGCCCCAGGTTGCGCGGAACGCAACAGACACGGTCCCTTCCCACAGGCTGTTGGTCAGGTCTTTGAACTCTTTCGCAGTACCCGCGTTGTCCTGAGCGGAGTCAACGTAGAAGACGAATTTGTCCTGGCCGGTAATTTCGGTATCTGCCGCCGCGCCTGCGCTGGTGGTCAGGTTCCACAGGCCAGAAGAGACGCCGGTGTTAGAAGAAGAATCAACCAGCGTGGTCCATGCGGTCGATTTCGCCCCCACGGTGCCACCGATAGAGCCCAGGTCGTTACCGCCCCAACGCGCACCCACTTTCAGCTTGGTCGCTTCACCACCCACGCTGAACAGCGTGTTGTTTGAATCGTCGAGGATAGCTTCGAGTTTGAAGCTGGTCGCCGTAGAGTGATCGCCACGGATAGCCACATCAAACAGACCGGTATCGGTGTTGAAAGATTTGGTATTGGCGCTGTAAACGAAGTTCAAAGCACGCGTTGGCGTAACAACCAGATCGGATTCGCTGTCTTTGGTCGCGGTTGCCTGCCAGGTGGCAGAAGCCGTCGTTTCAGCTGCATTAACTGCGCTCAGGGCAGAAACAGACAGCAGGGAGCCCAGAACGATAGCGTTCAGTTTGTTCATTTATTTAGTCCTTCAAAAAAGAATCCACGTGTATAAAAAGGGGAGCCCCTTTTTCGAGGCGGAGTATAGACAGCCGCAAAATAACGAGGCAATACAGAAAAATTCACTCGACGGATAGCAACAATAAAAATATAAATAAATTTCTCGTATCTTATTGTTACGTATTGAGTAAATTACTCAATTTCCCGAGTAATAGATAAATATCGATTTTTCAATAAAGAGAAATATCAGGACGTCGGGACAGCTACACACATCATTACAGGCAACACCAGCCCCTTAATTAACCACGCATGTTTTTTTACGCTGGTAATATAGAAGAAGTTGATATTATCAAGTAACATTTCATTTACAACTCCATCCGGCGCCGCATCATCTTCAGATTTATTCAGCTTTTTATCCTTAATATAAAAGATATTGCTGCCGTCGACCTTTTCCACGCTGAGCGTGTAATTTCTGTCAATCAGGTAGCTTTTGCCCTCTTTCTTGAGTACGCCTTTATGAATAACCGTCACAACATCTTTGTTGTTAAACAGGAAAAGCGTGGTTAGCGACATATCGGTTGACTCACCCGTGGAATAGGTTTTCCAGGAAATGGTATCTGACTGGCAGCCAAACCCCTCATCCTGCGTTCTGGTAAAATAGACCCATAACAACGCGATGACAGACAGCGCCAGTACGATACTGAACAGTACACTCATTTTAGTCCGTGACATATTTTAACTCCCGGTCAGGCTTCTGTAAGAAATGCAGTTCTTATAATCGTCGATACTGTCCTGCTGATAACAGATGGCCAGGAAATAATTTTCTATCTGCGACTTTTTAAACCTGGAATAGTAAGCATCTGCAACCTGATGTTGACAGTCGATATGTTGACTGGCGATGACCTCTTTTACGTGATTAAAGTAGTGCTGTCGCGGCTGATACATATTCTTATCGATCAGGTATATCGTACACCTGTCCACTTTACCGAGCAGATGCATATCAGAATCTTTCAGGCTCTCGGCATAGGAATCCCGCTGGTGCAATAGTAAAACAGCGGTGCCGGTAACAATAATTAGTAATAACGTGCAGAGAGAAATAAAGAGTCTGTGCAGCGATATTATTTGTTTAGGCGGATCGGCATCTTTCTTATGCGCTAGCGTATCGAATGCTTCAGAGGCAGATTCTTCGCTAAGCGTTGAAATAACCGGCGGCCTGACCGTGTGGTGTTCAATATGCGCGGCAAGGCTAAATCCCTTGCCACGTATCGTTTTTATCAGTAAAGGGTCGCAGCCTAATGTACGAAATGCTTTTCTGATTTCACTTATGGCAACATTCAGACTCACCGAAGAACCAGAGAAACCATGATCCTCCCAGACCTTCTTTATCAGGTCGTCTCTGTCGAGTGTTTTACCATTATTGATGATAAGTTCATAAAGCAGACGACCCGCCTGGTTAGATAACTTAATGGATGACTCTTCCTCTCCATTAATCATGATCATACCGGTGTCGACTTCATAAAGCATTGTAAGATCAATGAGATACTTCATATTATTATTACGCCATTGTTAAATTTTTGTGCATTTGCCAGGCAATAATAAGTCTAAAGTTTGTGTGGTCAAGTCGCGTGATATTAATTGAGAGATGAATTCATAAAGCTTCATTAATTAACGATTATTAAAGCATTAATAAAAATCTTCGAACCAACGCATTTAGGTTAAAACATTAAAAAAAACATACTGACAAGATTATAATCTTAAACTTTAGAAGTTGTTGGAATAATGTTTTGTTATGTACTTTTTTAGTGCAACATAATATCGTCAAAGCATTCTCCCGAGTCGCCATGCGTCTAGCCGGTACATCAGGGACATGTGTAGCCGATTAACATTCATTTTAAATAACACAAATCTTCATGGAGTTTATCATGTTCAAATCGATCATGACCGTATCACTGCTGGCCGCCGCTATTGCCTCTACCAGCGCAGTGGCCGCAGACAATTCGGCGGGTGGTATCATTAACTTTACCGGCGCTATTACCGATACAACCTGTACCATTAACGGCGGTAAAAGCGCGGACTTTACCGTTGCGCTTTCCCCTATTTCGGTAAAAGATGCGGGCACAACGGTTGGCCTGATCACCCGAAATAAAAAATCTATTGCGCTGACATTCTCTGGTTGCTCACCAGCAGCCGGAACGACCGGTACCCCGCTGAAAGTTTATTTCTCCAGCGCGGATAATATTTCCACTGACGGTAAATACCTGCTGAATAACAGCGTGAACGAAAGCGATGCCAGCGTGGCACGTAATGTCGGCTTTGCGTTAGTGGAGCCAGGTTCGTCTACGCCTATTACCCTGAACCAGCCTTACACGACAAATATTATGGGTACAGCGACCGCGCCAGATTCCGAAACGCTGACGCTGGACGTTTATTACTATAAAACAAACGCCGCTGCCGCCACCGTGGGCGAGTTAAGCTCCAACGTAACGTATACCATTTCCTACCTGTAATAGTGATTATTCAGGCTCTGTTTTCGCAGAGCCTGTATTTAAGGTTGCAATCATGCGCAAGGCAATTTTGCTGGCAGGCTTACTGCTAAGCACGGGTCACTCATGGGCCAATATTGTCATTAATGGCACCCGTGTCCTTTATCCTGAAAATAACAAAGAGGTGATCGTCCAGTTAATGAATACGGGCGATGCGCCGGCTCTGGTACAATCCTGGATAGATGACGGTGATATTAATTCCACGCCGGAAACAGCCAATGTGCCGTTTCTGTTGTCGCCGCCGGTGATAAAGGTTAACGAACATAATGGTCAACAGCTTCGTATTAAAAAGCTGCCGTCCAGCTTGCCTGCGGATCGCGAATCCGTCTTTTTCCTGAATGTCCTCGACATTCCGCCCAGACCTGAAAATCTGCAAAACCAGAATACCGTTCAGCTGGCGATTAAATCCCGTATCAAACTTTTTTATCGGCCCGCTGCGCTGAAAGGCACGCTGGATGACGCGGTGGCGAAACTGACGCTCGCCGCCGACGGCGATCGCTTTCGCATTACAAATAACAGTCCGTTCCATATTACGGTCGCCAATATTTCGCTGGGTAAAACGAAATTGCTCCAGGAGTCCCCGATGGTTTCCCCGTTTGGGCAGCTGACGGTCGCCGCCAAAAATACGGTTAAGCGCGGACAGACCTTCCAGCTGATGTATGTGGACGATCTTGGCGCGTATAAAACCCGGACTTTCACCAGTCAGTGATCGGAAAGACTCACCATGAAAATGAAACAAAACAGACTCTGTCTGCTGGCAGTCTGCACGCTTCTGCTTTCGCATAAATCAGGGGCCGTCTCGTTTGATCCCTCCCTGCTTGCTGGCGCATCCGGTGAGTCCGATCTGTCTCGCTTTTCCGAAAACAACGCCATGCCTGCCGGCAGTCAGGAGATGGATATCTACGTAAACGGCAGCTGGAAGGGACGTTATACCGTCATCTACGGCGAGCAGCGTGACGACATCCGCCTTGCCTGGAAAGATGCCCGGTCGCTGGGCATCAACACCACGTCCGTGCCTGCGCCCGCCATTGCGCACGGGCAGGTCCAGCTGCGCGATCTGGTTCAGGGCGGTGAAGTCAAAACCGATACCAGCACCCTGAGTCTGGCGCTTACCGTTCCGCAGGCGGCCGTGCAGCGTACTGAAGAAGGTTACATTGCCCCCCAGTTCTGGGACGAGGGGATCCCGGCGCTGATGCTCTCGTGGAACACGACCTGGTACAACACCCGCGCGAAAGGCACTGCGAAAGACACAAATGATGATTTTTATGCCGGGCTGGATTCCGGCGCCAACCTGTTCGGCTGGCAGTTTCGCGACAGCAGCGTCTGGCGGAAAACCGCCAGCGGAGAGAGTAGCTGGCAGAATAATACCCGCTACCTGCGCCGTCCCCTGGCCTCGCTGACATCCAACCTGACGCTGGGTGACTTTTATATTCCTGGCGATCTGTTTGATTCCCTGCGCGTGCGCGGCGTGTCGCTGGCGTCGGACATGAAGATGCGCCCAAATTCGCAGCAGGGTTTTTCACCGGTGGTTCACGGCGTGGCACGGACGAACGCCCTGGTGAAAGTTATCCAGAATGGCAACGTGATCTATCAGGAGAACGTGCCGCCGGGACAGTTTACCCTCGACAGCATTCAGCCTACCGGCTCCGCGGGCGATTTGCTGGTGGTGGTGCGTGAGGCGGACGGTTCACAGCAGTCCTTCACGGTGCCGTTTTCCGCAGTGCCCGGGATGCTAAAAGAAGGGGTGAGTCAGTACAGCGTGGTGGCGGGTAAAGTGCACCAGAACACGCTCGATGCCGAACCCGCATTCATGCAGGCCACGCTGCGCTACGGGTTTAATAACCTCATCACCGGGTATACCGGGACGATTATTAGCGATAACTACAAGGCCGGGCTTGTCGGTACCGGGTGGAACCTTCCCTTTGGCGCGGTCTCGTTTGATGTCACCCACGCCAAAACCACCCTACAGGATCGCACCAGCAGCGGTCAGAGTTATCGCGTGTCGTACAGCAAATTTATCGATACCACCGCCACCAACTTCACCCTGGCGGCCTATCGCTATTCCACTAAAGGCTATTACAGCTTCAGCGACGCGCTCTATTCGCGCGAAGGGTATCAGCGCCTGAGAGCGCAGTACGACGACTATGAAGATCGGTTTGGCGTTGCGCCCGACATGTCGCTAAGCACCTGGGACGCCCTGCGCGCGGCGCAGCCCAAAAATACCTTTACGCTTAACCTTAATCAGCGCCTGCTCAATAACTGGGGCACGGTGTTTGTCTCCGGCACACAGCGCGATTACTGGAACTCACAGCAAACCACGCGCGAATATCAGATGGGCTATTCCAACGCCATCGGCCGCGCCAGCTATACCCTGTCGGCCAGCCGGGTACGGAACAGGGACAGCGAAGAAGAGACGCGCCTTTACCTCTCCCTCAGCCTGCCGTTCTCGCTGTTTGATAATAATGCGTGGATCACCTCCAGCCTGACGGCCAGCGATTCGCATTACGAGCAGAGCAATATCAGCATGAGCGGGAACGCGCTGGCGTCGAACCGCCTGAGCTATACCCTCTCCGGCAGTAATGCGCGTGGGGGTAAAAATGCGGCAAGCGTTAACGCCGCGTACCGTTCGAACTTCGCGACACTCGGTGGCTCTTACAGCGAATCCTCCGACTACCGCCAGACCGGGCTCAGCGGGCGCGGAAGCCTGGTGGCCTACCCGTGGCACGTTCTCGCCTCAAACGAAACCGGCACAACCATGACTATCGTCGATGCGCCAAAGGCGGAGGGACTGATGGTGAACGGCGATGAAAGCATTATGACGAACCGCGATGGCGTGGCGCTGGTGCCTTACGCCACCCCGTATCGCAAAAACGCCATTACGTTAACCGAAACGGAAAATAGCGCTGGCGCGGAGGTGATCGGCAATATGGCTAACGTGGCTCCTTACGACGGGGCGGTGAGTTATATCCGCTTCGAAACCGATAAGCGCCAGTCATGGGTACTTCATGCGACGCGCGCCGACGGTAAACCGCTGCCCTTTGGCACTGAAGTGCTGGATGAACACGGTGGATCTGTCGGGTATGTCGGCCAGGCCAGCGTACTGTATATCCGTGCTGAACAGCCGCCACGCGCGCTCAACGTGCATCTCCGCGGCGGAAAGTGCGAAATCTCCTCCCCGGTCTGGGGGCTGAACAGCTCCTCATCGGTTTGCCATTAATTACGGATTATCAAAATGTTACGATCATTCATGTTCCTGCTCCTCACCAGCATTAGCGGGATGAGCTATGCCACCTGCTCCGGCAGCAGCATCGTTTATGGCACACCGATTACCATTGATTTATCGGATAAGCTGAGCCCGGCCACGCCCACATGGACCGGCAGCTTCAGCACCCAGTACAGCGGCTCGTTCAACTGTACGACGGGTAACAGTGAATTTTCTTACACGCCGATCCTCTCGACCGACAGCAAATACGCGACCATCCTCGGGTTCAGCAATAACAAGTATATGGTGCGGGCGGAGATCACCAATCCCCCGGCCAATAAAACCCTGTCTGCCAGCGGTAGCCATACGGCGTCTGAGCTGAACACACCGTTTACGGTTCGCTTCACCCTCGTTAACCAGAGCGGTACCACCCTGACGGGGGATACGGCGAACATGAGCGACGTTCTGTTCGTCAGCGATATGAGCGGGTTATCCATCTGGGAAATCATCACCTGGCCAATCAATCAGATCATCAAGATAGCGCAGTGGTTATTCAGCGGGTTCAAGTGGCCTTACGACAACCGAGATATGTTTGGTCAACCGATGATCATCAAATACGCGCCGAAACTGACTACCTGTTCCTTTGATAATGCGGGGCTGACCGTGGCGCTGCCGACGCTCGGCATTCCCCAGCTCAGTGCATCCTCACAGCCGGGGCTGACGCCTTTTTCACTGAACATGAGCTGTCAGAACGTCGGGGTTAATGGCAATTCCGATCGGGCAATTGAGATGTTTCTGTCCAGCACGCAGCTGCTCTCAACCGACAGCTCGGTGCTGATCGACAGCAGCAGTAGCGCGGCGCAGGGCGTGGGGCTACGCCTGATAAAACGTGACGCCCCGCAAACGCCGGTGACCTTCTCTACCTCAACCACCAGCCGTGGCAACGCCACGATGATTTTCAGCGTGGCGGCTGGCGCGGCGCTGGACGAACATTTCACCCTTCCGATGGCGGCGTACTATTACGTGTGGGCGCCCGCCCAGGTGAGCCAGGGTAAGATCAATACATCGGCTACGCTGAATATTATCTATCCCTGATGTGAACTATTCCTCCATCTTTCCAACCGCTTGCACATACTTAATCAGTTCGCTGTGGTTGGAAAGATTCAGCTTTTTCATTGCATTGTGTTTCTGTGTCGCAATGGTACTGACCGAACGGTTTCGATGACGGGCAATCTCCGTCGTTGAAAATCCTTCCACGATAAGATGAAGCACCTCCCACTCTCTGGCCGAGAGGATGGAACGCGCCCGGGAGCCGGACCGCATTACCCGCCTGAGCCACGAAGAGATCGACGGTTTTTGCCCGTCCGCCATGAGCAACGCGGGTAATTCCTTTTTCAGTTCAGTCAATTCATCCTGCTGACTGATGGTTAATTCAAATTTCATCTCCAGAACTTTTTTTAACAGCCCGTAAGGCAGCTCGGGCACCAACAGAACACGCCTGACGTGATGGGTTTTACATAAAGATGTAAAACGGCTGCTGACCTCCGCACTCCACTCTTTATGATTAAGCAGATAATTAAATTCAGTGAAGAAAACATCCACGTTATTATCCGCCACCGCCGCCAGCGCCTGTTCTGTGGAATCGACCTGAGTAATGTTCAGTACGTAATCGGGTAAAAGATCCTGGAGCGCCCGGAATATTATCTCTTTAAATATATTTATTTTGTAAAACACCATTACCCTTACGATACGTTCAGTATTATTCATGTCTTTTCTAAATTCTCGTGACCGGAGGAAAATGATAATAGTTTATGTACTCACCACTCACAACCTCTTCGCGCCAGGATTTTATCCTTCTCAGGCTTAAAAATCTGAACAAGGACATTAAATTCATAGAAAAAATTCTATTTTATTCTGCACGCCGTTTCCCCTCGCAGATAAAGCCCTGTCGATAACCCTGCCACGATCACAATTTTTCTTACAGAAACAGCAGTAAATCACTGAAAAGGCGGTGGATTAACCCCATTAATCAACCTTCTGATGCTTATTATCCGCTCATTTACAGAATAAAAATCTGGCATGAATATTATTAGAAGGTTAAAACAATTGCATATACCATTAAAACCATTTTTCAATTTTATCTTCCGCTAATAATTGGCTTCAGCTTTACTCGACGGTTTGTATTGGCTTACATTGATGCCATCGCATCGCGTTATTTAAAAAAGTGCTCGCTATTCTTTTAATAAGAGAGTGCGAACCGCCATTTTCTCTTATATGGACTGTTTACTCAGCGAAAGGAGAATGCCAATGCAAAATAAAAAAACAATTCACGTTGCCGTTGTTGACAGCTGCGAATTCACGATGATTGGCCTGCAATCGCTTGGAAAGCGTGAGCCTGATGAAAAACACGACGTTATTTTCCATGGATTTACCCATATCGAAGAACTTGCTATGAGTGAACAACTCTTTGATATCATCATTTATGATCCGTTGAATACGCGTCATTTCCGGGTGACGACGAATGACGACATTCTCTGTATTAAACAGAAACAAGTGACAGCGAAGATCTATATCTATTCGTTATCCGCCGGCTATTTGAAATTCAAACATGTTGATGGAGTCATCAGCAAAAGAGTCTCCCTGGGGGATATCAAAGCGCTGTGGCAAATACTGATGAGCCAGACGCCGCAAGAGTCTGGCCGTTACAACGTAGGCATGACGACCCGCTTACGCACCCCGGCGAGGTTGTCCAGCGAGGAGGCCAGCGTCTTGCGCGGCTATTCCTGTAATCTGAAAACCAAGCAAATCGCCCGTCAGCTGGGGTGTAACGTCAGGCTGGTTTACTTTTATAAGAACAACGCCATGAACAAGCTTAAGGCCGTGCGTGGCCCCTCGTTTTACCAGAGCATTCGCTGGATCCTGAATTAAGAATTTGACCGTGTGTCGTTTGCCTTTTGTTCCCGTGTCCGCGGGAACCTTTTTTCATTTCCTGAAGGCTGTTCCATGTATACCGTTCTTCCCTCTCCCTTGTTGCAACGTATCTCAGGGCTGCGATTCCAGCCGCTTGTCGATCTTCATTCGGGCCAGGTGTTCGCGCATGAAGTTCTCGTGGAGATCCATAACGTCAATCTTGAGGTGCTGTTTGCCTCGCTGCCCTCGCGCAGCGCGCTGCAAATCTTCTTCTGGCAGGCCAACACCCTGTTACAGATACCCGCCCGGGACGCTTACTGGCTAAACCTTCCGGCAGAACACCTTCTCAACGAACGCGCTATCCGGTTGTTGCTGGCGTTACGCCATCAGCAGCGGTTAACGATTGAAATTCAGGATCCCCTCACCATCACACGGCTGGGCGAGGATGAGCAACGTCGTCTTCATGCCACGCTTGTTCGGTTAAAAGAGGCGGGATGGCAAATCTGGCTGGACGATTTAACCCGGGAGTTGGCGGAGGCGTTCGCGCGACTTGCGCTGCCGCTGGATGGGGTGAAAATTGACCGCTCAGCGCTGCGCGAGCGCGCGCCGCTTGCCCCGTTTGTACAGGAGGTCAGGGCAGGTATCGCGCAATCAATTCTTATAGAAGGCATCGAAAACTCGCGGGATCTGGCGCGCGCGCGCGCGTCCGGCGCACAGTCTGGTCAGGGTTTTCTGTGGCCCGAAAGCCGAACCGATGCCCGCGTAACGCTTTGATGGCCAGCGGAGCGCTGGCCTTTTTACCGGGGCTTACCAGCCCGGCACCGCGCCACCGTTAAAAATGGTCTCCGCCGCTTTCGCCACTTCCGGCGACTGATAGGACTGGATAAATTCCTTCACGTTTTCGGCGTCTTTGTTCTCTTCACGCGTGACCACAATATTCACGTAGGGTGAGTTTTTGTCTTCGATAAAGACGCTGTCGTGTACCGGAGAAAGCCCCGTTTGCTGGAGATAGGTGGTACTGATGATGGCCACATCCACTTTCGGATCGTCCAGCACGCGCGGCAGCTGCGCCCCTTCCAGCTCCATAATCTGTAAGTTTTTCGGGTTCGCGGTAATATCCAGCGCCGTTGGCAGCAGGCCAACATCCGGTTTAAGGGTAATCAGCTTCTCTTTTTGCAGCAGCAACAGCGCGCGGCCAAGGTTGGTGGGATCGTTTGGAATCGCAATGGTTGCGCCGTCCTTCAGCTCAGAGACCGATTTAATCTTTCGGGAGTAACCCGCCATCGGGAAGACGAAGGTATTGGCCACGGCGACCAGCTTGTAATTGTGCGCCTTGTTATCTTCTGCGAGGAACGGGCGATGCTGGAAGACGTTGGCGTCCAGTTCGCCCTGGTTGGTGGCATCGTTGGGTAGCAGCGAGCCGCTAAAGCCCACCAGCTCAACATCCAGACCGTATTTCTCCTTTGCCACCTTTTTGGCGACTTCCGCCACGTCCTGCTCAGCGCCATTGATCACGCCGACTTTAATGTGTCTGGCATCATTGCCGCCCTGATCACAGCCCGCGAGCAGCAGGCCAGTCAGGAGAAGCGCACCCAATCGAAGTTTCACGAGACAGTTCCTTTTGATAGACGTTTTGAAGACTATATCGACAACGAGACGGCAGGCTAAAAAACGAAAAGGAATCAGTAAGACGGTTAAGTTATATGCGGCCTGTTGCCGGGTGGCGCTGCGCTTACCCGGCCTACGTGACGGGGGAAGTGTAGGCCCGGTAAGCGTAGCGCCACCGGGCGATGGGCATCAGGCTACGGTAGTCCAGGCGCAAGCAGAACCGCTTCCCTCACGCCTGCCGACGCAGCGGCGCTTCGCGCAAAAACCACGACAGCACAAACGCCAGCACCATAATCCCCGCCGCCAGCATGAATACCGCATGGATCGCCGAGCCGAACGCATCCAGATAGTCCAGACGCAGGGCATCAGGCAGATGGTGTATGGCAACGGGATTAAGTTCGCGCGGCAGTTCCGCCCCTTCCGGCAGCCTGTCGATCAGGCCTGATTGCAGAATATGGGTGAACACCGCGCCAAACAGCGCAACGCCAATCGCCCCGCCAATGGAACGGAACAGCGTCACCCCAGACGTCGCGACGCCGTATTGATCGGCTGACACGCTGTTCTGCACCGCCAGCACCAGCACCTGCATCACCAGTCCCAGCCCCATGCCCAGCACGCCGGTAAACAGGTACAGCTGCCAGGTTGGGGAGGTGATTGAAATGCGCGTCAGTAACACCATCCCCACCACACCGAGCAGCGTGCCGAGGATCGGGAACAGACGATATTTCCCGGTACGGCTGATGATGCGCCCGCTGATGATGGAGGTGAGCAACAGCCCCCCCATCAGGGGGATCAGCTGCAAACCGGCCTGCGTCGGCGTGGCGTCTTTTACCACCTGTAAATAGAGCGGCAGGAAAGTGACGGAGCCAAACAGCGACATGCCGATAATAAAACCGATCAGGCTACAGAGCAGGAAGCTGCGGTCGCGGAAGAGCGACAGCGGGATAATCGGCTCCCACGCCAGCCGCTCTTCGTAGATAAACCCGGCGATCCCCGTCAGGCCGAAGGCCAGAATACACCACAGCTGCGGGTCGCTCCATTGGCGGATCGTCCCGCCCTCGGTGGTAAACAGAATGATGCACAGCAACGCCATGCTGAGGTAAATCGCCCCCAGGTAGTCAATCTCATGCTTGCTGCGCCGCGCGCTGCCGTGGAAAACCGCGCCAATCACCAGCAGGGCAAACAGCCCCAGCGGCAGGTTGATGTAGAAAATCCAGCGCCAGGATGCGTGCTGAACGATAAACCCGCCGATCAGCGGCCCTATCACCGTCGCCAGGCCAAACACGCCGCCAAACAACCCCTGATAGCGACCCCGATCGGCAGGCGGGATCACGTCCGCCACGGCAGCCATGCTGATCACCATCAGACCGCCGCCCCCCAGACCTTGCAGGGCGCGCATCAGCACCAGCTGGGTCATGTTCTGCGCCAGACCGCACAGCGCGGACCCTACAAGAAACAGCACAATCGCGATTTGCAGAACGATTTTTCGGCCAAACAGATCGCCGAATTTGCCGTACAGCGGCACCACGATGGTCGAACTGAGGATATAGGCCGTTACCACCCACGAGAGCTTATCCAGCCCGCCCAGCTCACCGACGATGGTCGGCAGCGCGGTGGAGACAATGGTCTGATCCAGCGCCGAGAGCAGCATCACCAGCAGGAGTGCGCTGAACAGCAGCTTAATCGACGGCGCCTTTTTCGCAGGTTGAGTCATTACGTCGGACTCCATAAGACATCACTTGAAATTAATTAATCGTATAATTAATATTTGTGGAAGTGATGAATAAGATCAAGAGATACGGTGACCATGCCAGCACAAAAGGACAATTCTGAACCCCGCCGCCCCGGTCGGCCACGCGGCGGCAAGCGCGTTACCGCCAGCCGTGAACAGCTGCTGGACATCGCCCTGAACCTCTTTTCCCGCCAGGGGATCGCCAATACGTCGTTGAACGCCATCGCCCGCGAAGCAGGCGTGACGCCCGCCATGCTGCACTACTACTTCAACTCCAGAGAACAGTTACTGGATGCGATGATTGAGGAGCGCTTCCTGCCGTTACGCGAGCGGATCGGGGCGATTTTCGCCGACAACCGGGATTCGCCGGTGGATGCCCTGACGGAAATGGTCAGGGTGCTGGCCGAACTGGCGGAAAAGTATCGCTGGTTTGCCCCGCTGTGGATGCAGGAGGTGATTGGCGAGATGCCGGTACTGCGCACCCATTTGCAGGCACGCTTTGGCGATGAGAAATATCACACCACGCTGGCAACCATCAAAAGCTGGCAGCAGGAAGGAAAGCTGAATCCGGCGCTGGCCCCCGAACTGCTGTTCACTACGCTGCTGAGCCTGGTGCTGGTGCCGTTCTCCCGCATGCGCAATGACGAGAGGCTTAGCGCCCTCTCGCCGGAGATAGTGGTGCGCCACGTGTTAGCCGTGATAGGCACCGGGATCGGCGGTTAAAGATTTTTGGACAGATAGTGTCTCTGCATTCCCTGATAAGGGTAATCCTGCAAGGACATCTGCACCTGATAACCCTGCTTTTCATAGAACGGGCGCGCCTGGAAGCTGACCGTATCCACCAGCGCGTGACGACAGCCTTTGCGACGGGCCTCCTCTTCAGCCGTTTTGATAAGCTGGCTTCCCACGCCCGTTCCCCGCACGCTGTCGCTGACCCACAGATAGTCGATGTTCAGCCAGTCGCCTTTCCGTACGCCGATTAACCCGCCCAGCATGACGCCATTGTCGTCTCGCATATATACGCCAATATCGCCGCCAAATGTCGACAGATCTAAAAACTGCGCGTTATAGGCTCTTAGCCCCGTTAATAATTCTTCTTTTTCTTCGGCTGTGACATTATCTGTAATGCTCAGATGCATAATTCTCTCCTTATTTTCAGCGCAATCTGAATATCTCACAGCTTAACCTTCATAAAAACTCCTTATTTTCTCCATTGTTTATACCTGGAAATATTCATTCAATATGTAAATAAAAAAAGCCTTTCCAATAGTCTCCGAAAACGTATAATGAGAACGATCATTCTCACTTTTTACGGTAGCCGACAATGAGTACAAAGCTGGAAGAACGACAAAAACTGCGGCAGGACGAAATCATTACCGCCGCGCGCCGCTGCTTTCGCGCCAGTGGATTTCACGCTGCCAGCATGTCGCAGATCGCCAGCGAAGCCAGGCTCAGCGTCGGACAAATCTATCGCTATTTCAGTAACAAAGACGCGATTATTGAAGAGATGATCCGGCGCATTATCGACTCACGTATTGAAGAGATGCAGGGCAAAACCCTGGTTGAAGGGATGCCGCAGGCGCTTGCCTGGCGCCAGACGCTTAACGAAGACGATGACGCGCTGATGCTCGAAATGTCCGCAGAGGCCACGCGCAATCCGCTGGTGGCAAACATGCTGATCGAAGCCGAAGCCCGCATGTTCGCCAACGCCTGCGCGCATCTGAAAAAGCAGTTTCCTCACCTGAGCGATGAGCATATTCGCTGCTGCGTGGAGATTACCGCCGTGATGATCGAAGGCACGATTTACCGTCGACTCACGCCTTTAAAAGTACCATCAGAACAATTAGAGCCTATATACCAGAATATTTTAAATATGATTTTCTCTGCGAAGTAATCGCATGTGAATAATTAGCGGAAATAAGTAATTTCCCTTTTTTCATTTCTGGCTCAGCCAGAGATGCGGGATCGCTGTGCTTTTAATTAGCCCTCCTCCCTGTTAAGCGATTAACAGGGCAGGCTTCGTTCACCCTGGAAAAAGATTATGAAAACCATAACAACCTCCATCGCGGCATTACTCCTCCTGACAGGGTGCGATAATGCGCAAACATCTGCTCCTCAACGTCCTCTTCCGGAAGTGGGGATTGTCACCCTCATGAGCCAGCCGGTGTCCGTCGTCAGCGAGCTGACCGGCCGCACCGCCGCCGCAATGAGCGCCGAAGTGCGCCCCCAGGTAGGTGGCATTATCCAGAAGCGCCTGTTCACCGAAGGCGATACGGTCAAGGCCGGGCAAGCGCTGTATCAGATCGATCCTTCCAGCTACCGCGCCGCGTATGATGAAGCCGCCGCCGCACTGAAACAGGCGCAGGCGCTGGTGCAGGCCGACTGCCAGAAAGCCCGGCGTTATGCGCAGCTGGTGAAGGACGACGGCGTATCACGTCAGGATGCGGAAGACGCGAAGTCCACCTGCGCGCAGGACAAGGCCAGCGTCGAGTCAAAGAAAGCCGCGCTGGAAAGCGCCCGCATTAACCTCAACTGGACCACCGTCACCGCGCCGATTGCCGGACGTATCGGCATCTCCTCTGTGACCCCCGGCGCGCTGGTGACCGCCCAGCAGGATACCGCGCTGGCCACCATTCGCGGGCTGGACAGTATGTACGTCGATTTAACCCGTTCCAGCGCCGATCTGCTGCGTTTACGCAAGCAAACCCTCGCCAGCAACAGCGATACGCTGAACGTGTCGTTGATTCTCGAAGACGGCAGCAGCTACAGCGAAAAAGGCCGCCTGGCGCTGACCGAAGTGGCGGTGGATGAGTCTACCGGCTCAGTCACCCTGCGCGCCGTCTTCCCGAACCCGCAGCATCAGCTTCTGCCGGGCATGTTCGTCCGCGCCAGAGTGGATGAAGGCATCATGAATGACGCGATCCTCGCCCCGCAGCAGGGCATCACCCGCGACGCCAAAGGCACCGCCACCGCGCTGGTGGTGAACGCCAGCAACAAGGTCGAACAGCGTCAGCTGGAGACGGGCGACACCTACGGCGACAAATGGCTGGTGCTGAGCGGCCTGAAGGCGGGCGATAAGCTGATTGTGGAAGGCACCGATAAAGTCACCGCCGGGCAGGAAGTGAAAGCTGAAGAGATGAAAACCAACGGAGGAAACGCCTGATGTTTTCCCGTTTCTTCGTGCGTCGCCCGGTCTTTGCCTGGGTTATCGCCATTCTCATCATGCTCGCCGGAATGCTGGCGATCCGCACGCTGCCCGTTGCGCAGTACCCGGACGTGGCTCCGCCGTCGATCAAAATCTCCGCCACCTATACCGGTGCCTCCGCACAGACGCTGGAAAACAGCGTGACGCAGGTGATCGAGCAGCAGCTCACCGGGCTGGATAACCTGCTCTACTTCACCTCCACCAGCAGCTCGGACGGGTCGGTGAGTATTAACGTCACGTTTGAACAGGGAACCGATCCGGACACCGCTCAGGTACAGGTGCAGAACAAAGTCCAGCAGGCGGAATCGCGCCTGCCGACCGAGGTGCAGCAGTCCGGGATCACCGTCGAAAAATCCCAGAGCAACTTCCTGCTGATCATGGGCGTATATGACAAAACCGACACCGCCAGCAGCTCGGATATCGCCGACTGGCTGGTGAGTAATATGCAGGATCCGCTGGCGCGCGTGGATGGCGTCGGTAGCCTACAGGTGTTCGGTGCAGAATACGCGATGCGCATCTGGCTCGACCCGGCGAAGCTGGCGTCGTACTCGCTGATGCCCTCCGACGTGCAGAGCGCGATTGAAGCGCAGAACGTGCAGGTTTCCGCCGGTAAAATCGGCGCACTGCCCTCGTCGAACGCCCAACAGCTGACCGCCACCGTCCGCGCTCAGTCGCGTCTGCAAACGGTCGATGAGTTCAAAAAGATCATCGTCAAGAGCCAGTCCAACGGTGCGGTGGTGCGCATCAGCGACGTCGCGCGCGTGGAGATGGGCAGCGAAGATTACACCGCCACCGCGAAGCTGAACGGCCACCCGGCGGCGGGTATGGCGGTGATGCTCTCACCGGGCGCCAACGCGCTTAACACCGCCACGGCGGTAAAAGATAAGATCGCCGAGTTCAAAAAGTCGATGCCGGAAGGCTACGATGTGGCCTACCCGAAAGACAGCACCGAGTTCATCAAGATCTCCGTTGAGGACGTGATTCAGACGCTGTTCGAAGCCATTATCCTCGTGGTGGTGGTGATGTACCTGTTCCTGCAAAACATCCGCGCGACGCTGATCCCGGCGCTGGCGGTGCCGGTGGTGCTGCTGGGCACCTTCGGCGTGCTGGCGCTGTTCGGTTACTCCATCAACACCCTGACGCTGTTTGCGATGGTGCTGGCGATAGGGCTTCTGGTGGATGACGCCATCGTGGTGGTGGAAAACGTCGAGCGTATTATGCGCGACGAAGGGCTGCCCGCCCGGGAAGCGACCGAAAAATCGATGGGCGAAATTTCCGGCGCGCTGATCGCCATTGCGCTGGTGCTCTCTGCGGTATTCCTGCCGATGGCCTTCTTCGGCGGCTCTACCGGGGTGATTTACCGTCAGTTCTCGGTCACCATTATTTCGGCGATGTTCCTCTCCGTGGTGGTGGCGCTGACCCTGACGCCCGCGCTGTGCGGCTCGATCCTGAATCACACCGCTCCGCACAAAAAAGGTTTCTTCGGCGCGTTTAACCGCTTCTACAGTAAGACCGAGCACGGCTATCAGAACAAGGTGCTGCGCGCCCTGCGCCGTTCCGGTGGCATGCTGGTGATCTACGCCCTGCTCTGCGGCGCGATGGGGTTCGCCATGCTAAAACTGCCGGGCAGCTTCCTGCCAACCGAAGACCAGGGTGAAATCATGGTGCAGTACACCCTGCCTGCCGGCGCAACCGCGGTGCGTACCGCCGAGGTAAGCCGCCAGGTACGCGAGTGGTTCCTCACCAAAGAGAAAGCCAATACCGACGTGATCTTTACCGTTGAAGGCTTCAGCTTCAGTGGCAGCGGCCAGAACGCCGGGATGGCGTTCGTCTCCCTGAAAAACTGGTCAGAGCGCAAAGGCGAGGAAAACACCGCCCAGGCCATTGCCCTGCGCGCCACGCAGGAGCTGAGCACCATTCGGGATGCCACAATTTTCGCCATGACGCCCCCGGCGGTGGATGGTTTAGGCCAGAGCAACGGCTTTACCTTTGAGCTGATGGCCAGCGGCGGCACCGACCGCGACGCGCTGCTGAAACTGCGTAACCAGCTGATTGGCGAAGCCAACCAGGACAACTCGCTGCACGCCGTGCGCGCCAACGATCTGCCGCAGATGCCGCAGCTTCAGGTGGATATCGATAACAACAAAGCCGTGTCGCTGGGGCTCTCCCTGAGCGATGTTACCGACACCCTCTCCAGCGCCTGGGGCGGCACCTACGTGAACGACTTCATTGACCGTGGCCGTGTGAAAAAGGTCTACATCCAGGGCGACAGTGACTATCGCGCGGTGCCGTCGGATCTTAACAAATGGTATGTGCGCGGCAGCGACAGCACCATGACCCCGTTCTCCGCCTTCGCCACCACCCGCTGGGAGTATGGCCCGGAAAGCCTGGTGCGCTACAACGGCTCGGCGGCGTATGAGATTCAGGGCGAAAACGCCAGCGGCGCCAGCTCCGGTACGGCGATGAGCAAAATGGAGCAGCTGGCGAATAACCTGCCGTCCGGCAGCACCTGGGCATGGAGCGGTTTGTCGTTGCAGGAAAAACTGGCGAGCGGTCAGGCAATGAGCCTCTATGCCCTCTCGATCCTGGTGGTGTTCCTGTGCCTGGCGGCGCTGTATGAGAGCTGGTCGGTGCCCATTTCGGTGATCCTCGTGATCCCGCTTGGGGTGCTTGGCGCAGCGGTTGCCGCCTCCCTGCGCGGCCTGAACAACGACGTCTATTTCCAGGTGGCGCTGCTGACCACCATCGGTCTGTCGTCGAAGAACGCCATTCTGATTGTCGAGTTTGCCGAAGCCAAAGTGGCCGAAGGCTACTCCCTGACGCGCGCCGCCCTGCGGGCCGCCCAGACGCGTCTGCGTCCGATCATCATGACCTCGCTGGCGTTTATCGCAGGCGTGACGCCGCTGGCGATTGCCACCGGCGCCGGGGCCAACAGCCGCGTGGCGATCGGTACCGGTATTATCGGCGGGACGCTGGCCGCGACGCTGCTGGCCATCTTCTTTGTTCCTTTATTCTTTGTACTGGTGAAACGTCTGTTCTCCGGTAAGCACGCAAACCGGAGGTCATAATGTTTCGTGTAACCGTATTAACGTTAGCGCTGCTGAGCGCGGGCTGTGTGTCATTAGATCCCACGTATCAGCGCCCGGACGCCCCCGTCCCGGCGACGTTGCCGGGCGCCCATGGCGAAGCCAACGCCGTGGTGAGCCAGTGGCAGCAGGTGATGAATGATGCGCGGTTGAAAAGCGTGGTGACGATGGCGCTCAACAGCAACCGCGACGTGCAAAAAGCGATTGCGGATATCGACGCCGCCCGTGCCCAGTATGGCGAAACGCGCTCGTCCCTGTTCCCGACGGTGGACGCGGAATTGAGCCACACCCGCAGCCGCACGCTGGCGAGCGGCGTCGCGACAAGTGACGAAGCCAACGGCGCGGTCTCCAGCTTCGAACTGGATCTGTTTGGCCGCAACCAGAGCCTGTCGCGTGCCGCGCGTGAAACCTGGCTTGCCAGCGAATTCACCGCGCAGAACACGCGCCTGACGATGGTCAGCGAGCTGACCACGGCGTGGGTGACGCTGGCGGCGGATAACAGCAATCTGGCGCTGGCGAAGTCCACCCTGGAGAGCGCCGCAAACTCGCTCAAGATTGTGAAGCGCCGGCAGGAAGTGGGCGTGGCAGCGGCAACGGACGTCAGTGAAGCGATGGCGGTTTACCAGCAGGCGCGCGCCAGCGTGGCGAGCTACCAGACGCTGGTGATGCAGGACAAAAACGCTCTCAACCTGCTGGCGGGCGATACGGTGCCCGATAACCTGCTACCCGGCACGCTGGAGAGCCTGAGCGACAACGCCATCACGCTGATCCCGGCGGGCGTCAGCTCCAGCGCGCTGCTGCGTCGTCCGGACATTCAGGAGGCGGAACATAACCTGCTGAGCGCCAACGCCAACATCGGCGCGGCGCGCGCCAACTTCTTCCCGACCATCTCGCTCACCGCCAGCGCGGGCGTCGGCAGCGATTCGCTGTCGTCCCTGTTCAGCCACGGGATGAAGGTCTGGTCGTTTGCACCTTCCATCACCCTGCCGCTGTTCAGCGGCGGCAACAATATGGCGCAGCTGCGCTATGCGGAAGCCGAGAAAAAAGGGTTAATTGCGACCTATGAGAAAACCATCCAGAGCGCGTTCAAGGACGTGGCCGACGCGCTGGCCCGGCGCGAAACGTTGAGTGAACAGCTTGATGCCCAGCGTGAATACGTGGCGGCGGAGCAAAAAACGCTGGATGTGGCGACGCGCAGTTACAAGGCTGGCGCGGGCGATTATCTGACGGTGCTCACCGCGCAGCGGTCGCTGTGGTCGGCGCAGGAATCACTGATTGCCTTGCAGCAAACCGACCTGGAAAACCGCATCACGCTGTGGCAGTCGCTGGGCGGCGGGATTCAGTAACATCACTGCCGGGCGGCGCAACGCTGCCCGGCCATCAGAGTAAATACCTATGGCAAAACTCTCTTTTTCTTTCGCGGCCATCCTTGGCCTGCTGACGGCGATCGGGCCGCTGTGTTCCGATTTTTATCTTCCGGCGCTGCCGGAGATCGCCACCCAGCTCAACACCTCCACAACGCTGACGCAGCTTTCTCTTACCTCGGCGCTGATTGGCCTGGGGCTGGGACAACTCTTTTTCGGCCCGCTAAGCGATCGCATCGGACGTAAAACGCCGCTGCTGTTCTCACTTTTGCTGTTTGTACTGGCTTCAGTGCTTTGTGCCAGCACGCAGAATATTTACGCCCTAATCGGCTGGCGATTTGTGCAGGGCGTTGCCGGGGCGGGCGGCTCCGTACTTGCCCGCTCCATCGCCCGTGATAACTATCATGGCACGATGCTAACGCAGTTTTTTGCCCTACTGATGACGGTCAACGGCATCGCGCCCGTGGTGTCCCCGGTACTCGGTGGCTATATCGCGTCGCATTTCGACTGGCGGATGCTGTTCTGGGTAATGGCAGGGGCGGGTCTGGCGCTGCTGATCGCCAGCCAGCTTTTTATCCGCGAGTCCCTCACAGAGAAACAGGGCGGGGGATCGCTGACGCAAACCGCCAGGACGGTACTTAAAAATCGTCGCTTTATGCGCTACTGCCTGATCCAGGCCTTCATGCTGGCGGGGCTGTTCGCCTATATCGGGGCATCCTCCTTTGTGATGCAAAACGAGTATGGCCTGAGCGCCATGCAGTTCAGCCTGCTGTTCGGTGTAAACGGTATCGGCCTGATCGTCTCAGCGCTGATTTTCTCCCGTCTGGCACGCCGACACCCGGCGGAAGGGTTAATGCAAATAGGTCTGGTGTTGGCCGTAACCTGCGCGGGGCTGACGTTGCTCTTTGCGTGGATGCAGCTTTCCGTTCCGGCACTGATTGCACTCTTTTTCACCGTCGCATTTAACAGCGGGATCAGCACCATTGCGGGTTCAGAAGCGATGAGCGCAGTCGACGCGAAGGAGTCCGGCACAGCGTCAGCCATTCTGGGCATGCTGATGTTTTTATTCGGCGGGATCGCAGCGCCTCTCGCCGGTATCGGCGGAGAAACGATGCTGAAAATGAGTCTCGCGGTGTTAGTAAGCTATGGCATTGCACTGGCGATCGGATCTCGCACGCAGAATGCGTAAATTCATACTTTTGGCTTGAATCGCGTTGATGAATGTAACGATATATTTCAGGGGAAGCATGTGACTTTCAAAGGAGGTTTCGATGAAATCTGCACACCTGGTTTGCCTGCTCGTTTGCCTGATTTTCGCTGCGTTTGTTCACGCGCAGGAGAAGAGCGCTCCGGAGAAAGAGGCCCAGATAAAACAGCAGGTCCTGAAAGATGTGAAGAAAACCTGTACCCCGCAGAAAAAGCAGAGCGATAAGGCCTGGCAGGCGATGATTTTGTCGTCTGAGGCCAATCAGCTGCTGATCAAAAACGCCATCACCGCCGTGAAGCGTGACAACCTGGACGCCTACTGGGATGCAGTAAGTCAGGTGGATTGTATGGAAGATTACTGAGGGTTGAGCGCCGGGTGGCGCTGCGCTTACCCGGCCTACATCACACGTTTAACGCTTCCGCACATCCGGAATAATCAAATCCCCGCGCAGAACGTAGGACCCGAGCATCTGCGTTTTCTCTGTCAGCCAGCTCACGATGCGCGCCGCCATGGCGTCCATGGAATACTCAATGGCCGGGATCACCGGAATACCCGGCAGATGCAGCGAACCGCCGAGGCTGAAAACCATGATGTCTTCCGGTACCGATTTATTAAACGCCTGTAACTGCGGGATCACCCGCTGGGCTTCCTGCTCATCCGCCACCAGCAGCGCGTTGAAGTTCAGCGTGGACGCGTTGTTGAGTAATTCCTGAAGCGCAACGGACGATGAAGTCGCGTCCATAAACACGAGGTTGCGATTAAAGGGCAGGAAGTTTTTCTCCAGCGCGTGTTTGTAGCCCAGCAGCACCTGATCGGCAAAACCGCTGCCGTGCGGGTGGATCAGCGCTATCTGGCGACGCCCCTGGCTGGTGAGATAGTTACAGGCCGTTTCAGCCGCGAACGCGTGATCGAACTGAATGCTGTTGGCGTTATCGGCTTCCATACAGTCGACCAGAATCACGTTGTCCATGTCCACGTCCAGCGGGAAACGCGCGCCAATCACCAGAATGTCATCACATAAGCCGCAGGAGAGTTCTTCAAGGGCGTTCATCACTTCTGTTTTTGTGTGTGCAAAACGCAGCAGCAGATGTTTTTGATGCTGGCTGAGGTGTTTTTCCAGCGCGTACAGGTAACCGGTGGTCTGGTTAATGTTTTCCTGCGCACAAATCACCCCAATGCAGCCCGTCGACTGGCTGAGCAGCGACTGGGCGATCACGTTGGGACGATAGTTCAGCTCATCCACCGCTTTCAGAACAGCCTGGCGGCTGGCTTCTTTAACGCCACGCGACCCGCTCAACACCCGTGATACCGTGGCTTTGGACACCCCGGCCAGACGCGATACATCGTTGATTGTAGACATCTCTCTCCCCTGTCAGACGCAACTGGCGTCTGTAATTTCCATCACCGCTACGGCTCACATTATAGCCAGAACGGAGTATATCCGTTTCCGTTTTCCATGGAAACCGATTTTCCGTTTCCACTCAATTTGATGCCAAAACAGCCAAATTATGTGACCCACATCCGGTTAATTAGCCTCATAAGTATTGGATCTTGATGGTTATCACACTTCTGTCTTTTATAAATGGAAACCGGTTTCCGTATCATGTCCAATCATCCTCGCAATAACTTTTTACATTTTGAGGATGGTTGTCGATGTTCAAGATTATGCTGTGCTGCTCTGCCGGGATGTCCACCAGCCTGCTGGTCAGCAAAATGATCGATGTTGCAAAAGAACGGGGCTTGCCCGTGAAGATAGATGCGTATGGCGTATCCGAATTTGATACGCAGTTTCCGCACTATCAGGTGGTGCTTCTCGGACCGCAAGTGAAATACATGTTAAAGACGCTCTCAGACAAGGCAGCGACGCAAGGCATTCCGGTGCAGCCCATCGACATGATGGATTACGGCATGCAGCGTGGCGATAAAGTACTGGACTATGCTCTGTCGCTCATCGAAGCGGCACACTAAAAGGTGTTCACATGAGTTCGTTATATCAATCCATGGTCGCGGTGATTGAGCAGTCAATTACGCCGCTGGCCGCGAAGCTCGGTCAGCAAAAGTATGTGATTGCCATCCGCGACGGCTTTACCGCTGCGCTGCCGTTTATGATCATCGGCTCGTTTATGCTGGTGTTTATCTTCCCGCCGTTTTCGGCGGATACCACCAACAGCTTCGCCCGCGGCTGGCTGGATTTCTCCGAGACCTACCGCGAACAGCTGATGCTGCCGTTTAACCTCAGCATGGGCGTGATGACCTTCTTCATCTCGGTGGGGATTGGGGCAAGCCTGGGGCGTCAGTTTAACCTCGATCCGGTGATGTCCGGCCTGCTGGCCTTTATGGCCTTCCTGCTGGTCGCCGCGCCCTATGCCGATGGCAAAATTTCGACCCAGTATCTCTCCGGTCAGGGGATCTTCACTGCGCTTATCACCGCGATCTACTCCACTCGCGTCTATGCGTGGCTGAAACAGAACAACGTCACCATCCGCCTGCCGAAGGAAGTGCCGACCGGCGTGGCGCGTTCGTTTGAGATCCTGATCCCGGTGATGGTGGTGATCGGAACGCTGCACCCGCTGAACCTGTTCATTGAAGCGCAGACCGGGATGATCATCCCGCAGGCGATTATGCACCTGCTGGAGCCGCTGGTGTCGGCGTCTGACTCGCTGCCCGCCATTCTGCTCTCCGTGCTGCTGTGCCAGATCTTCTGGTTCGCTGGTATCCACGGGTCGCTGATTGTCACCGGCATCATGAACCCGTTCTGGATGGCGAACCTCTCTGCAAACCAGGCGGCGCTGGCGGCGGGCGCGGCGCTGCCGCACGTTTATCTGCAAGGTTTCTGGGATCACTACCTGCTGATTGGCGGCGTAGGCTCCACCCTGCCGCTGGCGTTCCTGCTGCTGCGTAGCCGCGTTACCCACCTGCGCACCATCGGCAAAATGGGCGTGGTGCCAAGCTTCTTTAACATCAACGAACCGATTCTGTTCGGCGCACCGATCATCATGAACCCGATGCTGTTTATCCCGTTCGTGTTTGTTCCGCTGGTCAACGCCTGCCTGGCGTACGGCGCAACCAAACTCGGCTGGCTGGCTCAGGTGGTTTCGTTAACCCCGTGGACCACGCCCGCGCCGATTGGCGCCTCGTGGGCGGCGAACTGGGCGCTGAGCCCGGTGGTGATGTGCCTGGTCTGCATGGTGATGTCCGCCCTGATGTACCTGCCGTTCCTGCGCGCCTATGAGCGTACGCTCATCAAAAATGAAGAGCAGAAAGCCCAGGCAACCGTCGGCACCGCTGAAACAGTCAGCAATTAAGTCAAAGAGGAAGGGTCATGAAATACGCATTTCCCGATAACTTCTGGTGGGGCAGCGCAAGCTCCGCTCTCCAGACGGAAGGGGCAAGAGAGGGCGAAACCACGTGGGATTACTGGTTTGCCCGCGAGCCGAACCGTTTTCACAACGGCGTGGGGCCGCAGCACACCTCCACGTTTTATCAGCACTGGAAAACGGACATTCAGCTGTTAAAGCAGCTGAACCACAACAGCTTTCGCACCTCGATTAGCTGGGCGCGCCTGATCCCCGACGGTATCGGTGAAGTGAGCCCGGACGCGGTCGATTTTTACAATCAGGTCATTGATGAGCTAAACGAGCAGGGTATCACGCCGTTTATCACCCTGTTCCATTTCGACATGCCGATGGCGATGCAGGAGATTGGCGGCTGGGAAAACCGTGACGTGGTGGACGCGTACGCCCGCTATGCGCAGATTTGCTTCGAGCTGTTCGGCGACCGCGTGCTGCACTGGTTTACCTTCAACGAGCCGATTGTTCCGGTGGAAGGCGGTTATCTGTACGACTTCCACTACCCGAACGTGGTGGATTTTCGTCGGGCAGCCACCGTGGCGTATCACACCGTGCTGGCCCACGCGAAGGCCGTTCAGGCTTACCGCGCCGGACACTACGCGGGTGAGATCGGCATCGTGCTCAACCTGACGCCGTCGTACCCGCGCTCCCGGAACCCGGCGGACGTGAAGGCGGCGCACATAGCGGATCTGATGTTTAACCGCAGCTTCCTCGACCCGGTGCTGCGCGGGGAGTATCCGGCGGACCTGGTGGCATTGCTGAAATCTTACGATCAGCTGCCCGCCTGCAAGCCGGAAGACGGTTTCCTGATTGCGGAAGGGAAAATCGACCTGCTCGGCGTTAACTACTATCAGCCGCGTCGCGTGAAGTGTCGCGACAGCGCGGTGAACCCGCAGGCGCCGTTTATGCCGGAGTGGTTCTTTGATAATTACGAGATGCCGGGCCGTAAGATGAACCCGTACCGCGGCTGGGAAATCTACGCGCCGGGTATTTACGATATTCTGGTTAACCTGCGCGATAATTACGGCAACCCTCGCTGCTTTATTTCGGAAAACGGCATGGGCGTCGAAAACGAGCAGCGCTTTATTGAAAATGGCCAGATTAACGATCAATACCGCATCGATTTTATTTATGAGCATTTATCGTGGCTGCACAAAGGTATTAGCGAAGGCTGCAATTGCCTTGGCTATCATATGTGGACGTTTATTGATAACTGGTCGTGGTGTAACGCGTATAAAAATCGCTACGGTTTTATTCAGCTCGATGTAGAGACGCAGCAGCGCACCATTAAAAAAAGCGGAGAGTGGTTTGCCGCCACCGCCTTAAATAATAGTTTTGATAAAGAGTAATGATGATGATCGCACTAGAAGAAGCCGTAATGGAAATTATCGTCAACGCCGGCCAGTCCCGCAGCCTGTGCTTTGAAGCCCTGCACGCGGCGCGTCAGGGCAACCTTGACGAGGCCAAAAGCCTGCTGCGCGAAGCCGACGGCTACGCACGCCAGGCGCACAAGATGCAGACCAAACTGATCGAGCAGGATGCGGGCGAAGCCCGCCAGCCGATGACCTTAATTATGGTGCACGCCCAGGATCATTTAATGAATTCCTTATTAGCGCGCGAGTTATCCGAAGAAATTATTCATTTATATCAGAGATAATCTATGGCGAAATAATTACTGTAATACCTCTGTACCATAAATAGAGATCCACTTGTTCTGATGATAGCGACATACTCTGTCAGATCGGAGCGGGATGGTTATTGTCTGAATAAAATTAAACTATATTGAGATAACCATGAATACGATTAAAAAACTTCCATTAACCATGGCGGTTATCGCCGCGCTTTGCCCAATTTCCGTGCTCGCACAGGAATTTACGCAGGAGCAAATCGACGCCATTGTGGCAAAAGCGGTGGATAAAGCCCTGGCAGAACGTCAGGCCAAAATGGACGCGGCGGTCGCGAAAAAAGCGGACGTGGTGACCGAGCCGCAGAGCGCGGCGCAATCTCCGGATATGGCGATCCCGTTCGGGGTTAAATTTACCGGCTACGCCCGCTACGGCGCGCACTTCCAGGCTGCCGATCAGAAATACGTGGCGGTGGACGGCTCCTACAACGGCGCGTCCGCTATTGGTCGTCTGGGTAACGAAGGCAACGGCGGCGAGTTCCAGCTCTCTAAAGCCTTCAAGGGCGAAAACGGCGCCATCTGGGACATCAACGTGATGATCGACCACTGGGGCGACGAAGTTAACCTCAAGAAAGCCTACGCCGGCGTGACCAACATTATGGCCTCCAACCCGAACGCCTACTTCTGGGCGGGTCGCGACTTCCACCAGCGCCCGCAGCAGGGCATCAACGATTACTTCTGGATGAACCACGACGGTCAGGGCGCCGGGGTGAAGAACTTCGACATCGGCGGCGTGCAGTTTGACGTGGCCACCGTGGCGGCAGTGGAATCCTGTAGCCCGGAAGTGATGGAAGACGAAGCGAACCCGTCGCGCATCACCTGTACCGGCGGGTCCGGCACGGGCGACAAAGGCAACTACGCCGCGACGTCTAAAATCCACGGTATGAAGCTCGGTCCGCTGGATCTGGAGCTGTACGCCAACTACGGCTTTGACTCGAAAGCGGT
This sequence comes from Enterobacter cloacae complex sp. SHL018, assembly GCF_049237905.1. Taxonomy (NCBI): domain Bacteria; kingdom Pseudomonadati; phylum Pseudomonadota; class Gammaproteobacteria; order Enterobacterales; family Enterobacteriaceae; genus Enterobacter; species Enterobacter cloacae complex sp. SHL018. The sequence goes on along the minus strand of NZ_JBMKJE010000005.1, from coordinate 96,233 downwards.
GGAGAGCGACGAACGTCTGAACGCCTGGCAGGGCGGCATGGTGCTGAGCCACACCAACGACAGCGGCGTGAACAAGGTGATTGCCCGCTACTCCGATAACGCGGACAACAGCGTGTTCAACAAAACCGAGGATCTGACCACAGTCTACGCCAGCTTCGAAGGGCTGTACAAATTCACCCAGGCGACGCAGGTGGAGTACCTCCTCGCCTTCCACGACTACGACAACAGCCGCGATAAGACCGACAACCGCAAGAACTACAACGCCATCGTGCGCCCGATGCACTGGTGGAACGACGTTCACTCCACCTGGCTGGAAGCGGGCTGGCAGCACGTGGATTACGACAACGGCGGCGACAACAAGGGCTGGAAGCTGACCCTGTCGCAGAACATGTCTATCGCCATGGGGCCGGAGTTCCGTCCGATGCTGCGCTTCTACGTGACCGGCGGCAAGGTGGATAACGAACGTACCGCGCGCGTGAACAACACCAAAGATGAAACGCTGGACGACTTCAACGTCGGCGCGATGTGGGAGGCGTGGTTCTAGTAGAGCGTCGTTTGTTTCGCCCGGCGGCGCTGCGCTTGCACGGGCCTACAAGGTTTTGTAGGCCGGGTAAGCGTAGCGCCACCCGGCAAGATCCCATGTTATGCTACAAAAAAACCAACATAACAGGGGAGAACATGGGTTCCACACGCAAAGGGATGCTCAACGTCCTGATCGCCGCCGTTTTATGGGGCAGTTCCGGGGTTTGCGCGCAGTACATCATGGAGAAAAGCCACATCTCTTCGCCTTACCTGACCATGGTTCGTCTGCTGTTTACCGGCGTGATCCTGCTGACGCTCTCCTTCATTCACGGCGACAAGATTTTCTCGGTCGTCAAAAACCGTAAAGACGCCCTCAGCCTGCTGTTTTTCTCGCTGGCTGGCGCGCTTACCGTGCAGCTCACCTTCCTGCTGACAATTGAAAAATCCAACGCCGCGACGGCCACCGTGCTCCAGTTTCTGTCGCCGACCATTATCGTGGCATGGTTTGCGCTGGCGCGGAAAACGCGTCCCGGCATATTTGTCTTATCCGCGATTTTCACGTCGCTTGTGGGTACCTTCCTGCTGGTAACCCACGGCGACCCGACGTCGCTCTCCATCTCGCCGGCCGCGCTGTTCTTCGGTATCGCCTCGGCGTTTGCCGCGGCGTTTTATACGACGTACCCGTCGACGCTTATCGCCCGCTACGGCACGCTGCCGATTGTCGGCTGGAGTATGTTGATTGCGGGACTAATGCTGACGCCGTTCTACGCCGGACGCGGCACCACCTTCGTGATCGACGGCGGCCTGCTGCTGGCGTTTTTCTACCTGGTGGTGATTGGCACCGCGCTGACGTTCAGCCTGTATCTGAAAGGCGCACAGATGATCGGCGGGCCGAAGGCGAGCATTCTGAGCTGCGCCGAGCCGCTGAGCAGCGCGCTGCTGTCGGTGGTGTTGCTGGGGGTGGCATTCACCCTGCCGGACTGGCTGGGGACGCTGCTGATTGTGTCGTCGGTGGTGTTGATTTCGATGGATTCGCGTAGAAGGGTTAAGGCATCGGCGTAGCCTGATGCCCTCACCCCAACCCTCTCCCACGGGAGAGGGAGAAAAGCACTACTTCGCCTTAACCTTCCCCGCCACCAGCAGCGCGGTCAGCAGCATCAGCGTGCCGGAAATTACCAGCGGCGAGGTCAGCCCCAGATGGTCGAGCGCTACGCCGCCCACCGCCGCGCCGCAGGTATTCGCCAGCTGGATCACCGCCACCTGAATCGACCCGGCTTTTTCCGCCTGATCGGCAAGCGAGCGGGTGATCCACGTCGACCAGCCCACCGGCACCAGCGCAAAGGCAAAGCCCCAGATAATCGCGATCGCCGAAGCCACCCACTTATCGCTGCCCCACAGCACCAGCACTGCGGCGCTGATCGCCAGCACCAGCGGGGCACCCGCCAGCGCGACCTTCAGGGAGCGCTTCAGGAACTGGGACGACAGCGAGGTGCCGACAAAACTGGCGATCCCGAAGCTCAGGAGCACCAGCGTCAGGCCGTCCACGTCAAAGCCCGCCATGGTCATATACACCGGGCGGATATAGGTGAAGAAAGCAAACTGCCCGGCAAAGGCCATGAAGATGGCGGTCATCCCCGCCAGCACGCCGGGGCGCTTCAGCAGCGCGAACATGTTCTGTTTGTGGTGCGCCGCTTCCCCCGGAAGGGACGGCAGCGCCTTCCACACCCAGATTATGCACAGCACGCCCATCACCGCCGCCGCGTTAAAGACGTTGCGCCAGCCGATAATTCCACCGAGGAAACTGCCCAGCGGCGCGGCGATCACCAGCGCGATCGAGACCGCACCGAAGATAACGGACAAGGCTTTTGGCACCGTACGCGCGGGCACCAGGCGCATGGTCAGCGAGGCGGACATCGCCCAGAAGCCGCCTAATCCCAGCCCCAGGCAGGCACGGCCGAGCAGCAGCAGGGTGAAGCTTTCAGCGAAAGAGACCAGCAGGCAGGAGAGCGTCAGCAGCACGCTGAACAGAATGACCACCTTGCGGCGGTCGATGGTGCCGATCGCCTGGGTGATAAACAGGCTGGCGAACATCGCCACAAACGCGGTGACGGTCACCGACTGCCCCGCCACGCCCTCGGAAATGCCCAGATCCTGCGCCATCGGCGTCAGCAGGCTCACCGGCAGGAACTCGACGGTGATCAGGCAGGCGACGCAAAACGCCACGGAGAAAACCGCCGACCAGTTGGGGCGTGAAACCTCTTTGGCCTGCGGTGTAGTCGTGGGCTGGGTATGTTCTGTCATGGCATCACCTGAAGATAAAAACGTGCGGAAAAGTCGCGCAGTTTATCATCAAAAGTGTGACGAATTTAACGTTTCGACAACTTTTGTCGTTTTTTAATGCCGGGCGGCGCTTTGCTTACCGGGCCTACGGGCTTTTAGGCCCGGTAAGCAAAGCGCCACCGGGCAAAATTACCCGCGAGCCTTAAGAGCGGCATTCGCCAACCCGACAATCCACTCCTGATGCCCGTTAATCATTGGGTTCGGCACCGTGCGCGCTAATTCCTGCGCCGGCACGCCTTTCTGCGACTCCTGAGTCAGAATGCGCACGCGGTTTCCCGGCAGGTCTTCAAACAGCCAGGCGTGGATCACGTCCAGACGCGAATTCGCATCCCCTTCTACCCAGCCGTGCCACGCGATACGCGCGGCTTCGCCCTCCACGGGCGGAACATACTCCGTCACCTGCGCTTCAACCGGGAAGCCGAAGGTGGTGAAGCGGAAGCGGGCGTTGGCGCTCAGCGCCGGGCCGCTGCCGTCGTGAAAACGGATATCTTCGGCGTTGCTGTAGTAGTTCGGCCACAGGGTGGTGTCGTTGAGCTGCGCCCAAATCTCTTTTGCGCTCAGCCCGGCGACGATGATTTCGTTGGAGGCAAAGTTATCGGTGGTGCCGGGCAGGTAGTCGTTCGGCCAGATAATGGCGGATTGTTTCATGGTTCACCTCATCGGTTAGTTGATAAGGTGATGGTGCGCCTGCGGGTGATATAAATCTAATGACGATGCTTTATACTCTTCATCACGTTTTGTGATATCAGTGCAGGTAAAACACGCCCTCTTCCGGCAGGAAAAGCTGGTTGTAGCGCAGCTGGAAGGCGTTGAACTCCTGCGGGTCTGGCTCTATCTCGCGCATAAAGCCGAGCGCGAGGCGGATTTGCGCGTCGGTGATCGGCGCGGCCAGACGGGCTTTACGCAGCATGCGGTGCCAGGTATGCAGATTCTCTTCGCTGGCGTCGACGATGCAGACCTGCCAGATAAGCAGCACCTGAGCGGCATTTAGCAGATGCGCCTCGTCGGGGCGTTCAATATAGCGGATAAACTCATTGCCCGGCGTTTTACCGAACTGGTCAATCATCGACTCGACCGGCATCGGGGTGATCCCCAGCCGCTCGCTTAAACGTTTGATGGCGCGGCGGGAGTCTGAGGTCAGGACACGAAATCCAACCACAAACACCACGGCAAGCGTTGCCAGCATTATCCAGACCATGCGTTCTCCTTAGACTAGCCGCCCATCATAGCGGGAAACGCAGTGCGTCAACAGCGGGCAGCGCCATAATAGTAAACGGAAAAGAGGTGGAAAAACGTCATGAAAGCGGATCTGCGCACGCTGGATCTTAACCTGCTGAAAACGCTGGATGCCCTGCTGGACGAACGCAGCGTCACCCGCGCGGCGGCGCGTCTTGCCCTGACCCAACCAGCGGTAAGCGGCATGCTTAACCGCCTGCGGGATTACTTTGAAGACCCGCTGTTTATCCGCGCGCCGCACGGCATCGTGCCTACCACCCGGGCGGAAGCGATGGCGGCTCCCGTCAAACGCATTCTGGCAGATATCGACGAGCTGCTTCAGCCGATCGCCTTTGATCCGCTCACCGCAACGTTCACCTTCACGCTTGCCGCGACCGACTACGCCCTGCGCGCGGTCGTCGTGCCGTTTATCGCTGCGCTTAAGGTGCAGGCGCCGGGGATTCGCGTGCGCGTGGTACCTGTGGAATCCGACCGTCTGGTCAGCCAGCTCGAACAAGGCTCTGTCGACGTGGCGCTGATCACCCCGCACACCACGCCAGATGAGCTTCACAGCCGGGCGCTTTATGATGAACGGTACGTTTGCATGATGCGTGCCGACCATCCGGATGCCGGACAGCCCATGACGTTAGACCGGTTTTGCGCCCTGGAGCATGTGCTGGTCTCTTACGAGGGCGACGGTTTTCGCGGCGTAACGGATGGCGCGCTGGAGAAAACTGGCCGAACGCGGCATGTTGGCTTATCGGTGAGTAACTTTTTAGTCCTGCCGGACGTGCTGGCCCTCAGCGATATGATTGCCGTTGTGCCATCACGCATAGCGGAAAAGCAGACGGGGATGTTCGTCTGCGAGACGCCGGTTCCCGTGCCCGGTTTTACCAAAAGCATGGCCTGGCACGGCAGAACGCACCGCAACCTCGCGCAGGCGTGGCTGCGCGGGCTGTTGCTGGAGACCAGTCAGCGCGCCTGAAGCCCTTTCAGCAGCGCCTCGTGGAAGCGGGCAGGATCCTGCATCTGCGGCGCGTGGCCCATGTCGTTAAATTCAACCAGCGTCGCGTGCGGAATGCGCTTCGCCGTCTCTTTACCCAGCACCGCGTAATTGCCGAGCGTCTTGCGGATCTCCGGTGGGGCGAGATCTTTCCCGATGGCGGTGTTGTCCTTCGTGCCGATCATCAATAATACCGGCATCTTCAGCTCGTTAAATTCATAGACGACCGGCTGGGTATAAATCATGTCGTAGAGCAGCGCCGAGTTCCACGCCACGCGCGCTTTGCCCGGCCCGTTGTTCAGCCCGGCGAGCATGGTGACCCAGCGCTCGTACTCCGGCTTCCACTCCCCGGCGTAGTAGGTGTTTTTCTCGTACTGACGAATGCCGTCGGCGCTGACTTTCAACTCGCGCTGGTACCACTGGTCGACCGTAATATGCGGCACGCCGCGCGCTTTCCAGTCTTCAAGCCCTATTGGGTTCACCATCACCAGCTGCTCCACCTGCTGCGGCCACATCAGCGCGTAGCGGGTCGCCAGCATGCCGCCGGTCGAATGGCCGATGACCGTCACGCGATCGACGCCCAGCGTTTTCAGCAGCGCGTGGGTGTTATCCGCCAGCTGCTGGAAGGTGTACTGATAATGCTCCGGCTTGGTGGATTTGCAGAAGCCGATCTGGTCGGGTGCGATCACGCGATACCCGCTGGCTGAAAGCGCGCGGATCGTGCCGTCCCAGGTGCCAGCGCAGAAGTTTTTGCCGTGCATCAGCACCACGGTGCGGCCGTTGGGTTTTTCCGGCTTCACGTCCAGGTAAGCCGTATCCAGAGGCTGGTTCTGCGAGGTAAAGGTAAAGTGTTTTACCGGCCAGCCGTAGTCAAAACCTCCCAGCTTCTCACCGTAGGTGGGGGCATCCGCGGCCATTGCGGGGGAGGCCAGCGCCATCAGCAGCGCCAGGCAGGACAATCGTCGGGTCAACATGCAAGCTCTCCGTTAGCAAAAAGGGCTAAGGCTGCACGAAAGGCGGCAGCAAAAAAACTGTAGAGCATGGAGAGGGGCGGGTGTGTAAAGCGGGGTAAAGGTAAAAGGCAGGCCGTGAAAAATAAAAAAGCCCGGCATCACACACCGGGCAAAGAAGTTACCTGCACACTCAGGCTACTTTTAATTTCTGCGCACGATTCTCGCGGCGGATCTTACGCTCTTCCAGCACCGCAACCATCGCCATCAGGACGATACAGCCAATCGCTGCCGCATCCAGCGCGGCAAAGGTGCCCGCCCAGCCGGTGAGGCCGAAAATTGGCGTGCCGTCGGCGATCATGCCCAGACCGAGCTTGGCGAAGCTGTCGCCGATCAGGTAAGCGAAGGTGCCCTTAATCCCATCGGCTGCGCCGATCGCTTTTTTCGGCACAAAGCCAACCGCCGCCACGCCGATCAGCAGTTGCGGACCGAACACCAGGAAGCCGAGCGCAAACAGCGACGCCAGGTAAACGTACTGGTTGCTGGCGTGCTGGTAAACGCCGAGCGTGGCGATAATCAGCGCCAGCGCGACGCAGGCCACCAGCGCGCGACGGCCATTGGCGAGGTCCGAGAGCCAGCCCCACAGCAGGGTACCGACCAGCGCGCCTACTTCGAACAGGGTGAAGCCCTGAATCGCCACCTCTTTCGAGAGCTTCAGCTCCTGGAAGGCATACACGGTGGACCACTGGTCGATACCGATACGCACCACGTACAGGAAGATGTTCGAGAAGCAGAGCAGCCAGATCACTTTGTTTTTCAGCACGTACTCAACAAAGATCTGCCATTTGGACATCTCGTTTTCTTCGGTCTCTTTGTCCTCCTCGCTGATCTCCTCCCCGAACAGCTCTTCAGCTTTGCCGAGGCCGTAGGATTCCGGGGAATCGCTGCCGTAGCGCAGGCCGATAAAGCCGACAATCAGGGCGATAATCGACGGGAAGATAAACATGCCAATCACGTGGCCGTCGAACAGGTAGTTCGCACCGAACAGCGCCACGCCGGCCGCGCCCGCTCCGCCGAGGTTGTGGGAGATGTTCCACATGCCGAGGTACGAACCCCGCTTGCGGCGCGGCGTCCATTTGGTGATGGTGGAGTAGCTGCACGACCCGCCGGTGCTCTGGAAGAAACCGCTCAGGGCGTAGAAGGCGATCATCAGGAACAGGCTGACGGAGCCCGCGCCCATGCTGGCGCTAAAGCCGAGCATACAGATGGCGGAGAGGATCAGCATAAACGGCAGGAACTGCTTGGTATTTTTGCCGTCCGCGTAGTAGGACACAACCGTTTTCCCCACGCCGTAGGTGATGGAGAAGCCCAGGCCAATCATCCCCAGCTGCGTCATGCTCAGCCCGTAGGTTGAGATCATGTCGTTCTGCGCGATGTTAAAGTTTTTGCGGATCAGGTACATGGTCAGGTAGCCGATGAAGACCACCAGATAGGACTGCATGAACGGTTTGAACCACATCTTGCGCCGCACGTCGAGCGGCAGATCCAGGGTCGGCTTGCGCACCTGATTTAAGAAGGCCAGCATGACTGAGTTACTCCTGAGCTGATTTTTGCAGCATTGTAAAAACCAGCCAGGAGAGATGCCTGAGACAGCGTCCAGGTGAAACCGGGAAAATTTCTTAGTTTTGCGCGTCTCGGCAGCAAAAGGTGAGGCGCGTCACGCTTCGCGCGGTGCCTGCGCGTGCAAAAACGGCAGCAACAGCAGGGCGGAGATGCCCGCCGCGATGGCGATCACCGCGAAGAACCCGCTCCAGTGCCAGACGTCGATCACCCGCGCCAGCGGCCAGCCGGAGAGCGATGCGCCAAGGTAGGCAAACAGCCCGACAAAGCCCGTCGCCGCGCCTGCCGCCTCTTTGTGGGAACACTCCGCCGCCGCCATGCCGATCAGCATCTGCGGGCCAAAGACGAAGAAGCCGATGGTGAAGAAGCACGCCGCCTGCATCACGTAGCTGGCGAACGGCATCAACCACAGCGACCCGACGGAGAGCAAAATCCCGGCGGCAAAAATCAGGTTCATCGGACCGCGGTTGCCGTTGAACAGCTTGTCCGAGCCCCAGCCCGCCACCAGCGCGCCGATAAACCCGCCCAGTTCAAACATGGTCACCGCCGAGTTGGCGGTCACCAGATCCACGCCGAGCGTCTCGGACATGTACAGATTGCCCCAGTCGTTGATGGCCGCACGCACCACGTAGACCAGCACGTAGCAGAGCGACAGCAGCCAGATGTACGGGTTTTTCAGCACGTATTTGGTGAGGATCTCCTGGCGGGACAGCCCGGCGCCTTCCTGCTGCTGGGCGATCTCCATCTCGTCGTGCCGCCAGTCGCCCACCGCTGGCAGGCCGACGGTTTGCGGCCTGTCGCGCAGGCGCCAGCAGAGGAACAGCCCGGCGACAATCGCGAGGCCACCGGCAATCATCATCCCCGCGCGCCAGCCGTAGTGCAGCGCCGCCGCGCCGACCACCATCGGGATCAGCGCCCCGCCGACGTTATGCGCGGTGTTCCATATCGCCCACCAGCCGCCGCGCTCGTTGCGTGAGTACCAGGCGGTGAGCAGGCGGGCGCAGACCGGCGCGCCCCAGCCCTGGAAAAAGGCGTTCAGCGCCCACAGCAGGGCAAAGGCCCATAGCGACGTCGAGAAGCCAAACAGGATGTTCACCACCCCGGTGGCGATCAGCCCGACGCCCATAAAATAACGCGCGTTCGAGCGGTCGCTGACGATGCCGGAGAAGAACTTCGACAGGCCGTAGGTGATGTAAAACAGCGTCGCCAGCAGGCCGATATCGGTGCGCGTCATCACGCCGCTGGCGAGGATTTCCGGTGCGGCGGCGTTGAAGCTTTTGCGGGTGAAATAGAACAGCGCGTAGCCGAGCCAGATGGTAATCAGGATATGGCGACGCCAGTAGCGGTAGCGGGCATCGATTTCCGCTTTGTTGCTTAGCGGGGCGGCGCTGGCGGGGGTTTTAAACATGGTGCGTCCTTAACGGCAAACTGACGCTGACGCGCGTCCCGTGGGTGCAGGAGATCGTCAGCGTGCCGCCCAGCGCCTTTACGCGCTCGCGCATGCCCGCCAGGCCAAACCCCTGCTGGCCGGAGCCCGGCGGCAGGCCGCAGCCGTCGTCTTCAATCACCAGCATCAGGCGCTCGTCCTGCTGCCAGCCCTGGATCGTTACCGCGCTGGCGCTGGCGTGTTTGACGATGTTGTTCAGCCCTTCCTGGCAGACGCGGAAAAGTGTCACGCGCTGGCCTTCGCTCAGGGTAGCTTCATTGATGCGCCAGTCGAGATGGCTGACAATCCCGCGGCTCTCCAGCTCCATCTCGCGCATCAGAGAGCGTATTGCCTGCTCGAGCGAGAGATCGTCAAGCTGGCGCGGGCGCAGCCGCCCTAACAGGCGACGAACGGAATCATAGACGCCCAGCGAAAGCTGTTCGATATGCGCCCCGCCCTGCTGCACGCCCGCATTTTCTGCCGCCAGGCGCTGGACAATGCCCGCCTGGGTGCGGATGGCGGTGATCGTCTGGCCGATATCATCGTGCAGCTCGCGGGCGACCTCCTGCCGCACGCTCTCTTCCGTCTCCAGCAGACGCTCCGCCAGACGGCGGTTGCGCGCCAGCTCGGCTTGCAGGGACTGATTCAGCTCGCGCAGGCGCTGTATGCCCGCGCCGAGCAGCAGCCCGGTCAGGCTCTGAGCCAGCAGCGAGAGCAGCAGATCTACCGGGTGATCGTGCCAGGTCTGGCTGGCAATCAGCGCGATGGCGTTCATCAGCGTGGCGATCAATGCGCCCTGCCAACCGTAATGCCAGGCCAGGGCGATGATCGGCAGCGCCAGACAAAACGGCGTGAAGCGTGATAATTCAGCGGGCAGACCAAGCTGCAACCACAGGCTCACCACAAACAGCAGCAGATACCAGATGAGGTGCCGGGCGCGCCAGTTCACCGGCTGGGAGACCAGCGCCGGGCCGAGCGGCTGCCAGACGGTGCTGGTAAGGTAATGCCAGAAAACCAGGCAGGTCGGGGCCAGCGTCAGGCCGCCGGTGAGGGTCAGCAGCAGGGCGTTGAGCCCCTCCTTTTCACCCACCCACGGCAGGGACTGCAACAGCGCGGCTGCAATCAGCGCCGCACCCTGACGCAGCAGCGTGCGCCAGTCGCGCTGGTGACGGTAGCGGGAAATCAGGGCGACCGGGATAAGCGTGAGCAGGCTTCCGGTCATCAATAAAGGCAGATGCGCCAACGCCACTTCCTGCGCCAGCCAGATCAGCATCAGCCACTCTGCGCCCAGCAGCACCGGCCAGTAGCCGCGCGGGCATTGCAGCATTAGCCCCAGCCGCAGGCCAAAGGGGAACAGCAGCACCGCCAGCTCCGGGCGCTCGACAAGATGCAGGCTGATACTCCACAGACAGAACCACGCGGCGGAGAAGATGAAAAAGCTGGCAACAACGGCGATCAGCCGCGAAAACAGGGAGTTCATTGCCAGCAGTCAAACATACGGCGCGCCAGCTCGACATCGTTACTGACGTTGAGTTTTTCCATCAGGTTGGCGCGATGAACGTGAACGGTCTTTGGCGACAGCCCCAGCTCTACGGCAATCTCTTTCACCGACATGCCCTGGGCAAGTTTCTCTGCCACCTGGCGCTCGCGTCTGGTGAGCGGATCCTGCCGTCCCGCCGCCAGCTTGATGGCAATATCCGGCGTCAGGTAGCAGCCGCCGGTGGAGACGGTACGCACGGCGGCAATCAGCTCGTCCGGGCTACAGCGTTTAGAGAGAAACCCGCGCGCCCCCGCGTTGAGCGCCTGCTCGACCAGCGCCGGGCTGTCGTGGACCGAGAGCATGATCGTCGCCATTCCTTTCGGCAGCTGGCTTAACAGCTCCAGCCCAGAGAGGTCCGGCATAGAGATATCGCAGATACAGACCTGTACCCCGCGTCCCGGCAGGCCCGCCAGCGCCTCGCGTCCTGAGCCAAACTCGGCCACGACCTGAAAATCCGGTTCGAGGTTTAAAAGCTGGGCAAAGCCGGAGCGAACGATAAGGTGGTCGTCGATAAGGGCGATGGTGGTCATGGTTTGATCCTGATGCGTGAACGCGCCGGATGGCGGCGCAAACGCCTTATCCGGCCTACGTGTAACGTCCTTGTAGGCCGGATAAGCGCAGCGCCATCCGGCAAAAGCCTCTTACCTTAAGGGATTTACTCAAAAAACACCGCAATTTTGTTAAACATGGTGGGATCGGACTGGTTGCGTGCCACTTTGGTGACGTCCTCCAGCTTGTCGATCTGCGCCATCATCTGCTCCAGACGCTGATCGTCATTGACCAGTAGCCAGATGCGGCTGTGCTCGCTGCCCTGAATCGGCAGGCACAGAATGCCTTCCACGTTAAACGCGCGGCGAGCGAATAGCCCACAGACGTGGGTCATGACGCCTGGGTGGTTGCGGACGGTGAGTTCCAGAATGACGTTATCACATTGTTTCTGCATGGCTTATTCCCCCACCATCTCAGTATTGGCCGCACCCGGCGGCACCATCGGATACACTTTTTGTTCAGGGTCGATACGCACGTGGATCAGCGCCGGGCCAGGGCGAGAAATCGCATCCTGCAACGCCGCGTGGGCATCTTCTTCGGCGTTCAGATCGCAGGTGTGCAGGCCAAAACCAGCGGCAATCTGCATAAAGTTGATCATCCCCGGATAGGTCGCCGCAAACACGCCCTGCTTGTAGAACAGGCTCTGCTGCTGGTGCACCAGACCCAGCGCCTCGTTGTTCATCAGAATGATTTTGACGTCTAACTGGTTTTCGGCCGCCGTCGCCATCTCCTGAATATTCATCATCAGGCTGCCGTCACCGGAGAAGCAGATCACCTTGCGGTCCGGGTTGGCGAGCGCCGCGCCAACCGCTGCTGGCAGGCCGAAGCCCATGGTGCCAAGGCCGCCGGAGGTCAGCCACTGACGCGGGCGGTTCAGCGGATACGCCTGGGCGGTCCACATCTGATGCTGGCCGACGTCGGTGGTGATAATCGCGCTGTCATCCACGCAGGCGGCAACGGCGTTGATAAGACCATAGTGGCTCAGCGGGTCGCTCTCGGTTGGGATAGCGCCCGGGAACTCCCGTTGCAGATCGGCCACCAGCTGGCGCCAGTCGGCGCGGTCGGTTGCCTCCGTCTGCGGGATCAGCTGCGCCAGCACCTCGGCCACGTCGCCCTGGATCGCCACGTGCGGCTGCTTGATTTTACCCAACTCGGCGCGGTCGATATCCACGTGAATGATTTTGGCGTTCGGGCAGAACTGCTCGGTTTTGCCAATCGCCCGGTCATCAAAACGCGCCCCCATAACTATCAGCAAATCCGCCTCTTGCAGGATGTAGTTGGTGCTGCGCGCGCCGTGCATGCCCAGCATGCCGAGAGAGAGCGGGTGCGCTTTTGGCAGCATACCCAGCGCCATCAGGGTCATGGTGGTGGGCAAATTAGCTTTTTCAGCGAACTGGCGGATTTCATCCGCGGCGTTGATCGTCCCGCCGCCCAGATAGAGCACCGGGCGTTTGGCGGCGTTGATCATCGCCGCCGCATCGCGCACGCTCTCAGCGCTGAATTCCGGCGCGGGGGCACGGTCACCCGGCTCCGGCAGAACGTCGATCTCAATTTCTGCGGTCTGGACATCCTTAGGAATGTCTATCCACACCGGGCCCGGGCGGCCAGACTGCGCAATGCGGAACGCATCGCTGATAACCTGAGGCAGCTCGCTGATATCGCGAACTAAATAGTTATGTTTGGTGATGGGGATAGAGATGCCGTAGGTGTCGACTTCCTGGAACGCATCGGTGCCGATCATCGAGGACGGTACCTGGCCGGTAATGCAGATCAGCGGGATGGAGTCGAGGCGCGCGTCGGCGATGGCGGTCACCAGGTTAGTGGCGCCCGGCCCGCTACAGGCCATACAGACCGCCGGTTTACCCTGGGTACGCGCCATGCCCTGGGCGATAAAGCCTGCGCCCTGCTCGTGGCGCGCCAGCACGTGGCGGATCTGTGTGCTTTGGCTTAACGCATCATACAGCGGCAGTACGGTCCCACCCGGGATGCCCGCAACGGTGGTGATGCCCTGTCGTTCCAGTAAATGAACAATCAGCTGCGCGCCTGTAAAACGCGTCTTGGTGGATGTTGTGCCCGAACTTGCCATGCTCCAGTCCTTTTCTTCTGAGCCAGCCTTCCGGGGAGGGTCCTAAACGAAAAACCCCGCCCGGTTTGCGCCGGCGGGGTTTTGGATTCGTGTGTTGATCCAGTCCCTACGGCGCATTGCCGACGACCACCACCACACGCACGACGACCACTGCGGCAGGTTGCGCAGTTTTTAGTAGGGTCGAAGTGAAGATGGATGAAGTCATTGGGGACCTGTGTTTGGAATCATTGATTGAATTTATACAAACACAGGTTTTCGGATGTGACAATGGAAATATTTTCATCTGCGCAAAAATGCGTCAGGGATCACGTTTTGTTTGTTGGGTGGTGACACTCAATAAAGGGTTTTTACTCACTCAATAAATAACGCAGGTGATACCCCAAATCTGGCCGCCAGCTTTTTGATATGGTTCAGAGTAAGCTGTCTCTGACCATTCAGAACCCGTGAAACCATCGATTTACTACCAATTTCATCCTTAAAATCCGATATCGTCAGATTGTATTGATCCATCAAGGTTCTTAAAACTGCAATTCCAACGGGAACGGACTCCATCTCCTTGCGTAATGCGACTATCTCTGGCCGATTAGCTTCGAAATGGCTAATTCTGGCGCACACAATATCCAGCAAGGGGCTATTGGGCTCGTTCATAAGGAGATACTCAACCAGCTCAAGCGCATCCTTATAATCTTTCTCGCTCGGCTGTTCACCCAGTAAAGGAACGGCCGCAACAAGGGCGTGCGTAGCTTTCATTGCATCAGCGACGATCATCATTTCTTCCCCTTAGTGCGATGTTTCTCCGTAAAACGGTCATATTCCTTATGAGTAAAAACATGGCGCACATAAAACTTTTGGCTTTCAAAGAAGATGAGAGCCACTACTCTGAGATTGTTATTTGCAATATCAATAACATAATGCTTATCAAGATACTTGAAGTTATCCAGCGTTGGGAAAGTTTTCTCAGTGCAGCGGGCGTCGGGCAGTGGCTCTTTTCAATAACTCGTCCTAAAAAGAGAAGCTCTTCTCTGTGTTGCGGGAACTGGCTTACCGCATCCAAAATTGCCTTCATTGAGATTAAATGCATCCTGCTTGCCTGCCGCGTCCATTGCCATTATGGCAACGATAACACCTATTGCCAATAAGTCAACGAAGGAGACTATTTTCACTTCGTCAGAAAACAAAAAACCCCGCCTAAGCGAGGTTTTTATCAGGGTTTTGCGGTTGGTTGCCGCAGAACACACTGTGTTACGTCAACGCGAAAAGTATACGCGATCGAAGACGAACGCGCAATTCCGGCACGGATTTTGACGTTTTTGAGTATGGATCGCCTTCCAAATTTTGTCCATAAAATACTGTTCATACATACAGTATTTATCTATACTGAGGGTGTTCGCAGTGAGCGAGGGGGCCGCAGTTTACCGGCGCAACGAAGTCCTGGCTGAAACGGGTGGTGCCGTCAGTGCCTTAACCCCTGAAGTGAGCACACTGTGTTACGTCAATCCAGGTGCTGGCCACAGGCGGCGGAAAGGTACGCCAGCATCGTGCTCCTTTTAACCAAAAGGAGACGCGTATGAGCGTCGTGGATATGGTCATACTTGTCCTCAAACTCATTGTTGCTGTATTGCAACTGCTTGATGCTGTCCTGAAATACGTTCGGTGATTCAGGTTCAAGTCGCACCTGAGAGGGGCGGGCAACCGCCCCTCTTTAATAACGAGGGAATGCTATGTCGCGTCTGTTAATTGAGCCTGTCACGCCCGATGAACCCGGGTATATCGCCCTGAAGGCGGAGAGTATCGCGTTGAATTTCAATATGCTGCGCAGGCTGGAAGAGAACTGGCAGCGGGGTGAAAACCGCTTTAACGCGCCGGGTGAAAAACTGCTGGGGGCGTTTCTTAACGGCAGGCTGGTGGGCGTGTGCGGCCTTAATCGCGATCCGTTCAGCCAGCAGCCGCGCGCCGGACGTATTCGTCATCTCTACGTCAGCGAGAAGTGCCGTGGGCAGGGCATAGGCAAACAGCTTTTGACCGTGGTGATGGCGGATGCCAGCATCTGGTTTGATTTTCTTAATACCCATGCGCCGGAAACCGCGTACGGATTTTACCATCGGGCGGGCTTCAGGCTGGTGTCAGACGAACCCCGGGTGACGCACCGCCTTTTTTGCGCAGTGTAAGCGGCTGGCAGCATCGACGGGTGAATGTTACAGTTGGATGACATTTCACCAACCGATACGCCATGACCATCACCGTTTTCTGCATTTTACTGTTCGCCGCACTGCTGCATGCCAGCTGGAACGCCATCGTTAAAGCCGGAACGGATAAACTCTACTCGGCGATCGGAGTCAGCGGTTCAGCCGCGCTTATTGCCCTGATTTTACTGCCCTTCTCTCCTCAGCCAACTGCCGCAAGCTGGCCATATTTGTTCGTCTCCTGTGCGTTACAGGTGGTGTACACCGTGCTGGTAGCGAAGACCTATCAGGTCTCCGACATGAGCCAGACCTACCCCCTTATGCGCGGGACGGCCCCTCTGCTGGTGGCGCTGATCAGCGTACTGGTGCTCGGGGATCATCTCTCCTGGCTTGCCTGGTCCGGCATTGGGGTCATTTGTCTTTCGATTCTGGCCATGGCGATGAACGGCCGCATGCAGTCACGCAAGGGGATCTGGCTGGCGCTGCTGAACGCCTGTTTTATCGCCGGGTATACCCTGGTGGACGGCACCGGTGTGCGACTCTCGGACACTGCGCTGGGCTATACGCTCTGGACCTTCTTCATGAACGGTTTCTGCCTGCTGAGCTGGGCAATGGTGGCGCGGCGTCGCGAAGCGTCCAGCTACCTGCGCCTGCACTGGAAAAAAGGGCTGCTCGGCGGCGTCGGGACGATGGGATCTTACGGTCTGGCACTCTGGGCGATGACTCAGGCACCGCTGGCTGTGGTCGCGGCACTGCGTGAAACCTCTATTCTCTTCGGCGCATTAATCGCATTTGTGCTTTTAAAAGAGAAGGTTGCCGGCCTGCGCATCGCGGCTGCACTGGGTATTGCTGCCGGTGCGGTCCTGCTGCGCCTGGCGTAATTCACTGGCAACATTAGTTGCCAATCTTGTTTACAAATCCTGCCTTCACGCCTTCTGTCATTCATCACAGTAATGCTTAAATTGTCATCTCTCTGTGGTAGATTCCTCGCGCATTTATGGGAATGAGTAGTCACTTATTCTTTATTTATCTCTTTTGGCAAAAGTATTCAGCGACATGAAAAAGCAACGGAACGTGAACTTATTGTTGATGCTGGTGTTACTGGTGGCCGTCGGGCAGATGGCACAAACCATCTACATTCCGGCGATTGCCGATATGGCAAAAGACCTGAGCGTCCGCGAAGGTGCAGTCCAGAGCGTGATGGCAGCCTATCTGCTGACCTATGGCGTTTCACAGCTGGTTTATGGTCCCCTGTCCGATCGCGTCGGGCGTCGTCCGGTTATTCTGGTGGGCATGAGCATTTTCATGGTAGCGACGGTGATTGCCATTACCACTCACAGCCTCACCGTCCTGATTGCCGCCAGCGCCCTCCAGGGCGTGGGCACCGGCGTCGGCGGGGTTATGGCGCGTACCCTGCCGCGTGATATGTACCATGGCACACAGCTTCGTCACGCCAACAGTCTGTTAAATATGGGTATTCTGGTCAGCCCGCTGCTGGCCCCGCTGATTGGGGGTCTGCTGGACACCGTCTGGTCCTGGCGCGCCTGTTACGCCTTCCTGCTGGTGCTGTGCATTATTGTCACCTTCAGCATGGCGCGCTGGATGCCGGAAACCCGCCCAAAAGACGCGCCGCGCACGAAGCTCATCGCCAGCTACAAAACGCTGTTCGGTAATGGGTCCTTTACCTGTTATCTGTTGATGCTAATCGGCGGCCTGGCGGGCATTGCGGTGTTTGAAGCCTGTTCCGGCGTGCTGCTGGGCGCAGGCCTTGGCCTGAGCAGCATGGTGGTGAGTATTCTGTTTATACTGCCGATCCCGGCGGCGTTCTTCGGCGCATGGTTCGCCGGACGTCCGAACAAGCGTTTCTCCACGCTGATGTGGCAGTCGGTGATCAGCTGTCTGCTGGCCGGGCTGATGATGTGGATCCCGGGGCTGTTTGACGTGATGTCGGTCTGGACGTTGCTCATCCCGGCGGCGCTGTTCTTCTTCGGCGCGGGCATGCTGTTTCCCCTCGCCACCAGCGGCGCGATGGAGCCGTTCCCGTTCCTCGCAGGCACGGCAGGCGCGCTGGTGGGCGGTTTGCAGAACATCGGTTCCGGCGCGCTGGCCTGGCTTTCGGCTATGATGCCGCAGACCGGGCAGGCGAGTTTAGGCTTGCTGATGACCCTGATGGGGCTGCTGATTTTGCTGTGCTGGCTGCCGCTGGCGTCGCGTGTCTCGCATCACGAACAGCCGGTTTAACCGCATGATGGCCCGGCTTCTCGCCGGGCTTTTCACAGACGGGCGCAATCATCGCCTGCAATAGCCGCTCTGGGGCAGGCCGCCACGCCCCCTCTTCCCCGTCATAAAACTGAACATCGGCGTTTATCGCATACGGGATGTTGGCCTGTTGCAGCTCGCACGCCATAAACGTGGCAAACGCCATCTGCGAGGCGGTTGGCGTCAGGCTTTTCGATTCGCCCACCCCCCAGCCGCCAACCCAGCTCACATGCCCGGTTTTTTGTTGCCAGTGCAGCGCGGCGTTGATTCGGTTACGGATAGCCGCTTTCTCAGCCGCAGTTCCGGACGTCCACGGGTATTTACCGTTCGTTTTCAGCGGGCCCCAGGGGAAAATATGCCACTCCGCCAGCAGGTAATTCTGGCTGTGCGCGGGCAGCTTCAGGCTGGATAAATCCTCCGGCGCGGCGCGCAGACGAGGGGCGATAAAAATCATGCGGCTGGCATCAATGGCATGAATGTCTTTGATCGCTTTCTCATACACCCGGTTGAGCGAAGCAATGTTGTGGTTGAGCTTGTCCGCCGGTTCGTAGATCAGGTCAAAGCCCAGCAACGGCGAGCGCTGACCAAAATAGTGCGCCACGGCAATCCACCAGTTAATCACCTCTTTTTCGGTATCCGCTTTCGGGTCGTTTTTATATTCATCGGCCTGATAAGCGATGATGGGGATGACGCCGTATTGCTCGCAGGCCTCCACCAGCTTACGCAGGTGAATCAGCCGCGCTTCCGTCGGTTCGCCCGCCACCCGAATACGGACATGGTGTATGCCTTTCGCCTGAAAATCACGGACCACCAGCGGGTCGAACTCGCGGATACCGCGCTCGGTGCGTGCCCAGTCGACATCCATTCCGACGCCCAGCATTTGCGCGTAACGGGCAGCCGTCAGCGGCGGCTCAGCGGCAATCGCCCAGCCGGAAGAGAGTAAGATCGCAGTGGCAATAAAAGGCTTTAACACGGTTTACCCTGGATAAATCAAAAGCATTACCTGTATTTAGCACGCTTTTTCACATTTGGTGTAGAGCGAAAGCGTAATAATTCTTCAACCCGCCAGTTCTCTTAGCCAGCCGATAAAGGCGTCAATTTTCGGCCACTGACGGCCGGGAAGCGTTGAGACGTAATAATGCTGATGGCACTTGAGAGTTTTCCCATCAAAGGGTGCGATCAACTCCCCCCGTTCGAGACGTTTTTGCACCAGCCGCTTTCTCCCCATCGCCACCCCCACATTATTCATGGCCGCGATAATGGCTAAATCAGAGCGATCGAAGCCAATACCCGATGATAACGGCATATTCGCCGCGTAATGCTGCGCCCAGCTCAGCCACTCATCCGTACCGGAATCATTGCTCCAGGCCTGACGGTCGTGCAGCAGCGTGCAGTGGCTGAGGTTATGGGGGTTTTTCAGCAGTTCATGCTCCCGGGCATACGCCGGCGAGCAGACGGGCAAAATCTCTTCATCCATCAAAAAGTGATGAGAAAGGTGGTTTGGCGGCGTATCGTCGAAATAGAGCGCCAGATCGATGCCGGTTCGCTGCATGTTGACGTAATCATTACCAGTCAGAATAGTAAGTGAAATCGACGGGTAGCGGCGGGTAAAATCCCCCAGCATCGGCACCAGCCAGCACTGGGCGATCGACGGCCGGGAGTACACCGTTAGCATACCTGACAGCGCCTGGTTTTTAATATCCAGGATCTCCTGATTCAGGGTGTCGAGGGACGATTTCAGCGTCCAGTAAACGCGCTTGCCTTCCTGCGTCAGCTCCACTTTACGGTGTGAGCGGACAAACAGCTGAATGCCCAGCTCCTCTTCCAGCAGGTTTATGCGGTGGCTCACCGCGCTGGGGCTGAGCGACAGCTCCGCCGCCGCCAGCGCGAAGGACTCATGCCGGGCGGCCACTTCAAAGGTGTACATTTTCGACAGTTGCCAGCCGTTTAACAGCCGGTTTCTGCCTTCATTCGCATCGGTCATCACAATTCCCACACGTAATTTCTGCGTTCAGCATACCGCTCAAGAATGAATTTATGTGAACCTAATACGAGTTAAGTGCGCTTTTTAGAGTCCAGTCACTCAGTTGATCCAATCTGGCTCATCTGAACGCCAATTTATATCGTTTGTCAGCCCACGCCGTTTTTTCGTCCAATACCCCCAGATGACATAAGGGTGAGGTGAGATATGGGATCTCAGGTCTGGGTTGTGGCAACGCTGCTTGTCAGCATCGTATTGATTGTTTTAACCATCGTAAAACTGAAGTTTCACCCGTTCCTCGCGCTGCTGCTGGCAAGCTTTTTCGTCGGCGCGATGATGGGGATGAGCCCGCTGGATATGGTGAACGCCATTGAGAGCGGGATTGGCGGTACGCTGGGCTTCCTGGCGGCGGTTATCGGTCTTGGCACTATTCTCGGCAAAATGATGGAAGTCTCCGGCGCGGCAGAGCGCATCGGGATTACGTTGCAGCGCTGCCGCTGGTTGTCGGCGGACGTGATTATGGTCCTGGTCGGCCTGATCTGCGGCATTACGCTGTTTGTGGAAGTGGGCGTGGTACTGCTGATCCCGCTGGCGTTTTCCATCGCCAAAAAGACCAACACGTCGCTGCTCAAGCTGGCCATTCCGCTCTGTACCGCACTAATGGCAGTGCACTGCGTGGTGCCTCCGCATCCGGCCGCGCTGTTTGTCACCAATAAATTAGGGGCGGACGTCGGGACGGTGATTGTCTACGGTCTGATGGTGGGCCTGATGGCGTCTCTGGTTGGCGGCCCGCTGTTCCTGAAGCTGCTCGGCGATCGTCTGCCCTATAAGCCGGTTCCGGCGGAATTTTCAGACCTGAAGGTGCGGGAAGAACACACGCTGCCATCGCTGGGCGCCACGCTGTGCACCGTGCTGCTGCCGATTGCCCTGATGCTGGTGAAAACCATTGCCGAGCTGAACATGGCAAAAGAAGGCTCGCTGTATACCCTGCTGGAGTTTATCGGCAACCCTATCACCGCGATGTTTATCGCCGTGTTTGTCGCCTACTACCTGCTGGGGATCCGCCAGCACATGGGCATGGGCGCAATGCTGACCCATACGGAGCACGGCTTTGGCTCTATCGCCAACATTTTGCTGATTATCGGCGCGGGCGGCGCGTTCAACGCCATCCTTAAAACCAGCGGTCTGGCGGAGACGCTGGCGCATATTCTCTCGAACCTGCATATGCACCCTATCCTTCTCGCCTGGCTGGTGGCACTGGTGCTGCACGCCGCCGTCGGTTCGGCAACGGTAGCGATGATGGGTGCCACGGCGATAGTGGCGCCGATGCTGCCGCTCTACCCGAACGTAAGCCCGGAGATCATCACCATTGCCATCGGGTCCGGCGCTATTGGCTGCACGATCGTGACCGATTCTCTCTTCTGGCTGGTGAAGCAATACTGCGGCGCGACCCTGAATGAGACCTTCAAATACTATACGACGGCGACGTTTATCGCCTCGGTGCTTGCACTTGGCGGCACATTCCTGCTTTCTTTCATTATCTGAGCGCGAAGAGACGTATTATGGAAAACGCAACTATCACTACTTTAACCGCACAGTTTCCTCTGGTTGAGGATCTGATTGCCCTGAAAGAAACCACCTGGCTTAACCCGCGCACCACGACGCTTGCAGAAGGGTTGCCTTATGTCGGGCTGACCAAAGCCGACGTGGACGACGCCCACGCGCGTCTCAACCGCTTCGCGCCGTATCTGGCGAAAGCCTTCCCGGAAACGGCGGCAACGGGCGGGATTATCGAATCCGAGCTGGTCGCCATTCCGGCAATGCAGGCGCGGCTGGAGAAAGAGTCTGGCAAATCCGTTCCCGGCACGCTGCTGCTAAAAAATGACAGCCATCTGCCGATTTCCGGCTCGATTAAAGCCCGCGGCGGAATCTATGAGGTGCTGACCCACGCGGAAAAGCTGGCGCTGGAAGCCGGACTGCTGAGCGTCGAAGACGACTACAGCATCCTGCTGGAGCCGCGCTTTAAGGATTTCTTCAGCCAGTACAGCATCGCCGTGGGCTCAACCGGCAACCTCGGGATGTCCATCGGCATTATGAGCGCCCGCATTGGCTTTAAGGTGACGGTGCATATGTCCGCCGACGCCCGCGAGTGGAAGAAAGCCAAACTGCGCAGCCACGGCGTGATCGTCGTGGAATATGAGCAGGATTACGGCGTGGCGGTGGAGCAGGGACGCAAAGCGGCGGAAAGCGATCCGAACTGTTTCTTCATTGACGATGAAAACTCCCGTACGCTGTTCCTGGGCTATGCGGTTGCTGGCGAGCGTCTGAAGGCGCAGTTTGCCGAGCAGGGCCGCGTGGTGGATGCCGATCATCCCCTGTACGTCTACCTGCCGTGCGGCGTCGGTGGTGGCCCCGGCGGCGTGGCGTTTGGCCTGAAGCTGGCCTTTGGCGATAACGTCCACTGCTTCTTCGCGGAGCCAACGCACTCCCCGTGCATGCTGCTGGGCGTTTACACCGGCCTGCACGATGAGATTGCCGTGCAGGATCTGGGCATTGATAACGTGACGGCGGCGGACGGTCTGGCGGTAGGGCGTGCGTCCGGCTTCGTGGGCCGCGCGATGGAACGCCTGCTTGACGGGTTCTACACCCTTTCCGACCAGAGCATGTACGACATGCTCGGCTGGCTGGCGCAGGAGGAAGGGATTCGCCTGGAGCCGTCGGCGCTGGCGGGGATGGCCGGGCCGCTGCGCGTGCAGGCGGATGCCAACCCCACGCACCTGGTCTGGGCGACCGGCGGCGGCATGGTGCCGGAGGATGAGATGGCGAAGTACCTGGCGAAGGGAAACGCCTGATCGTCAGCCGCTCTGCCGCAGCTGTTTCATCAGTTCAGCGGGCGAACGTTGATGCCTGATGAGGTCGCGCATGGCCCGCATGTACGGCGCGCTGTGAAAAAAGAAATCACGGTAGCCCTCGCACAGCACGCTTTTACCGTTCAGGCGATGGCGGGGGCAGTCGCCATTGCACAGGGGAAGAACAGAACACTGCCTACACTCATCCGTGAGCGAATCGTGCTTAATTTCGCCAAATGCACGCGCCGCGGCGGTTTGGTTAAGAACAGATATCGGCATTTGATGAATATTTCCCAGACAGTATTCAGGATAAACATAGTGGTCACATTGATAGAGATCGCCATTGGCCTCTAGTGCAAAGGCATGCCCGCAGCGTTCGGCCAGTGAGCACATCTGTGCGGGATAGCCACTCCAGACGCCCAGCATTGAGTCAAAGAGCTGCACAAAAACGCGCCCCACATCTTCTCTTACCCAGAGGTCGAAGATTGCCTTCAGGAATGTCCCCCACTCCCTGTCACTCACTGATGACGGATTACCCTGCTCTACCAACGGAATAAACTGCAAAAATGGGGTGCCGAGCGCGCGAAGAAAACGGTACACCCGCTCCGGCTGTTGGCTGTTTTGTTGATTGACCACCGTCAGAAGATTGAAAGAAACCTGATGAATACATAGCTTTTCAATGGCTGCGAGAACTTTTTGGTGAGTCGAATTGCCGCGACGGTTAACGCGATAGGCATCGTGCAATTCGGCAGGACCATCGACAGAGATACCTACCAGCCAGTCGTTTTCGCGAAAAAAACGGCACCATTCATCGTTGAGCAGTACGCCGTTAGTCTGAAAAGCGTTCATGATACGCTTTCCTTTCCCGTGGCGTTGCTGCAACGCCACCACGTTACGAAAAAAATTGATGCCGCACAGCGTGGGTTCACCTCCCTGCCAGGCAAAGTGAACGTCATCATCCGGCTGGGCAGCAATCTGTTGGCAAATAAACGCCTCCAGAGTGGCCTCGCTCATTTGGGGTTGTTCGGGTTTATCGATATAAAAACAGTAACGGCAGTTCAGGTTACAGCGAGAGCTGGCCGGTTTGGCCATCACATGACATCCTGTCATTATTTTTCCTCTATAAAAGAGATAATCTGATGTAAGTGCGTAATAGCAAACAATATAGAGAGGGAGAGAACAGCGACAGCGATCAAAAATTTGTCACGTACGGCTTTAGGTTGTGCGAAATCACCATGCTCAACGTCCATCAGATTACGACTGCGCGTGTAGCGCCAGAGGATAACCGCCACCAGCGCAAGTACCACAAGTGAAATCCAGAATGGAAGCCCCGTGTGGTGCCAGTTGTGTTTAATCGCCAGCGCGATAAGCGCACCGTAGCCCAGTAACGTGCGCAGCCAGGCCAGCGACGTTCGCTCCGGCTGTAGACCTGGGTCGGCCTCACGGCGCGCTTTGCGGCTACCCGACATAGAGCACCAACCCCATCACCACTACGGCTACCACCAGTAGTATAGTGCTAATCACAAGCAGGCCGCGGGTGTAGGGTAAATCCTCTTTAAGTCGCATCGCTTTTTCGTTTCGCAGCCAGCGCAGGTAGCCGTAAACCGCCAGCACCCCTGCGAAAAGGCACAGCAGTAATGCCAGCAATTCACGGATCAGTGGCGTAGCGAAATCGGGTGCAAGCTGATCAAGACCCACGCCTGCGGCCAGAAAACCTAGCGCGGTGCGGATCCACGCCAGATATGTGCGTTCATTGGCCAGCGAGAAGCGGTAATCCGGCGCTTCACCGACGCGGGAAATTTTCATCTTGTCTCCTTAAAACTTCTGCTTTTTCTCTTCCACTTTTACCCCCTGCGTGGGCAGTCCGGTGTCGTAATCACGCACCACCGGAGAATAGCCATCTCCCGGCCGCGGACGGAAAGCCCCCATCCAACGAGGGATAGCGTCCGCTCTCCACGGTCGACACGCCCATTGATAGGTACGGAACGGGTCGCGGATTTTATCCATATAATCCAGCAGCGCATCATGCAGCTGATTGCGCTGCTCAGCATAGCGCGGCGAGTCAATCAGATTATGCATCTCGTTTGGATCGTTGCGGCGGTCGTAGAGTTCATCAGTTGTGAACAAGTTCAGCACCAACTTGAATGCATCCGTTACCCAACAGCGTACCGGAATAAATCCGCCAAAGCTGTCATGTTCTATCTCGTAGCGGTTAAATTCCACCATCACTCCGCGCTCTGGCTCTGTCGCCAGAATATTGTCACCCGGCAGGATGTCAGGTTTAGGTATCCCCGCCAGCGCCATCATGGTCGGCAGTAAATCGATATGGCTGACCGGCGTGTCGACTTGCTTCGGTGCGCCCTGTGGGGGGCGTATAATCAACGGGATGCGGGTAATATCGTCGTACATAGCCGCACCTTTGCTGATAAGCCGATGTGCTCCCATCATCTCGCCATGGTCAGAGGTATATATGACCCATGTGTTCTCGCATTGTTCGGGGGTGAGTGCGTTAACCACACGACCAATCTGATCGTCCACAAAGTCATTACAGGCGAAATAAAGCGGGTGATGGTAATACCGGCTGCCATCTTCAACTGGTGACGGCATGGCCTGCGACCAGAGGCGGTGATGTACGGGCTTATCCACCAGCGTATCCTGAGCCTTTTCCCCTAAATCGTAGTAAAAGTCCTGATATTTCTCGAGATACTGAACCGGGCATGTGAAGGGATGATGAGGTTCGTCGTAAGAGACCACCATCAAAAAGGGTTCGTCCTCCGGGTGAGGGCGCTGTAAAAAATCGATCGCGCGATTGCTGATGCGGTACGCCCAGGTAAAGGTCTCATCGATATTATTAGCCTGCAATTCCTCTACGCTATTAAGGCCGTTGCGCCACAGATTAATCTGCTCTTCGGTAAGTTCTGCCAGATAGTTAGCGCCGTCAAACCAAAACTCGTCATTCCATTCGGGAGGACAAACGCCGGTGCCAAAATAGTCATGACCATCAAGATGCCATTTGCCGATGTAGCAGGTTTGATAGCCCGCATCCTTGAAGTAGCGCCCCATCGTTGAGATGTTCTTGCCTGGTGCAACATTGTTGGTCCACGGTCCGGACTGATTAGCGTAGATCCCGGTGAACAGCCCCGCACGCGCGGGGGTGCAAACAGGGGAGCAGGTATAAGCAGCATTGAAGCGAATCCCCTCTTCCGCAAGCTGATCAATATGGTGGGTGTTCAGGGGTTTACCACTATAACAGCCCACCATATTCGTGGCCTGAGTGTCGGTCATGATGAACAGAAAATTCGGGCGTTTCATGGCTTTTCCTTAACGTCGGAAACATAAACAAGCGAAGGGTTACGGCGCTGACGGATGGCATCGATAATGAGATAAATCACGACCCCTGCGGTGATGGAGTAGCTGACGATGGCAAGCCATTGAGTGGAATACCCCCCAAATTGGGCCAGCCCGGCGTAGACGCCAATCATGGCGAAGAGAATACCCACCGAGGCAATTTTCGCGTTACGCCAGGGTGACATGTCCACGGCAAACGCGTCATGGAAGGTAAACGGCGTGTCGCGCGGTTTGAGCCAGCCGATAATCAACATTACCGCCACGTTGATGCAGAACGTGCAGGCCAGAACATAGAGAAAGTGAAAATCGAATTTCACCAGATAATTAATTACGATGTAGCTGCAAATGCCGATAAACAGCGCCACTTTCGCGGCGAGGGCTGGAATGCGCGGGAAGAAAAAGCCCATAATGATGATAGTCACCAGTGGAACGTTATAGATGCCGTTTAGCTGTTTCATCCATGAATAAAGCCCCTCCGGCGCATTGGCAATCCACGGCGCAACTATTACAGATACCACTGCGATAAACAGGCCAAACCGGCGTCCTACCTGCACCAGTCCGTCCGGCGTCGCATCAGGCTTCAGGATGCGACGATAAATTCCCATACTAAAGAGCGTACTGGCACTATTCAGGAACCCGTTGAACGTACTGATAACTGCACCAAATAAAACGGCACCAAAAAAACCCACCAACGGTGTCGGCAGGACTTTGTTGACCAGAGCAGGATAGGCCATGTCCGCACTCGGCAGATCGCTGTACAGGTGGAACGCAATCAGGCCAGGAAGCACCAGAATTAGCGGGTCGAGCATTTTTAACACGGCGGTTAACAAGGCCCCTTTTTGTCCCTCAGCGAGACTTTTCGAGGCCAGCGTTCGCTGCACAATTCCCTGATTCGTACACCAGTAAAAGGTATTCACCAGGATCAGGCCCGTAAACGCCGCGCCGATAGGCAACGGATCGGTGCTTACGCCAATGGAATTTAACTTCTCGGCGTGTACGGTGGTCAGACGCTCAACTCCCTGTAAAAAACTGCCATCCCCCATCACAATCAGACCAAACACGGGTACCAGCAGACCACCGATCACCAGGCCAATGCCGTTAATGGAGTCCGCAATCGCCATGGCGCGCATTCCGCCTATAACGGCATACACAATTCCGGCCAGCCCCAGCAGAATGACCAGCAACCAGATGGCTGCGGCCTGCGAAAGTCCAAGCGCATCGCCGACGTGAAACAGGCTATTCAACGCCAGCGCGCCGGAGTAGAGCACAATCGGCAGGAAGCAGACGCCCGTCGCGATAAGAAAACAGAAATCAATAATGATGCGTGTCGTTTTGTCGTAACGCTCTTCCAGAAAATCGGGAATAGTGGCAATACCGCGTTGCAGATACTTCGGCAGGAAGATCAGCGCCAGAAAAATCAACGTAACCGCTGACGTGACCTCCCAGCCCATCACCGACATGCCGCTTTTATAGGCCTGGCCAGACAGACCCACCAGTTGCTCTGTGGACAGGTTGGTCAGCATCAGTGAAGCAGCAATCACTGGCGCTTTCAGCGACCGGCCCGCCAGAAAGTATCCCTGCTGCGAAGCGGTATCCACTTTACGTATCTTCCACCAGGTGATAAACGCCACCAGCAGCGTAAAGGCAATAAAGCTCACAATTTGCTGAATATTCATCTTGTTGCCCTTAATTATGATTATGACCCGGTAGTTCGCTGTACAGAGGAATTTAACGCACCGGACCCAGGCTATTCGATATCTTAAAATACAAGACTGGTTTCCCCATCACGGTAATTTTCTGATAAATTCCGCTACAGGTTGTGGGCATAATTTGCTGACGGGAAATTAAAATGAATGGAAAAATTCAAATTTCGCATGTAAAAAACGAAACAACGTACAATATTCCCTTAGTTCTTGATGAAAGTGTGATCTCAAGCGGAATTTCACTGATCTCACTCTGGCATACGCTAGCCGACGAGAGCTACCGCGTTATCTGGCCTCAGGATAAGAAAAAACCGCTGATTGCTAACTCCTGGGTGGCGGTTTATACCGTGCAAGGGTGCGGGAAAATCAGGCTCAAAGATAATTCTGAAATTATGCTTAATGGAAATAACGTTATATTCTTAAAACCTACCGATATAACGTCGTACTACTGCGACGGTCTTATCTGGGAACAATACTGGATGGAATTCATCCCCACAAACATGATGGAAATCCCTATATTACAAACTGGCATAATTTATAATGGCGACGAGTTTAATAAAGAACTTTCAGAAGTTGCTGAATTACTCGCTTTGCGGTCCCCCATAAAAAATAATTTAGCCGTCGCGTTTCTCACAAAAATTATCTATCAGTGGATTTGTCTTATTTCCGAAAATGGTAGGAAAGATCGGGAACTGCTGCGTCTGGAAAATCTGTTGGCCGAGTTGCACGCCAGTGTGCAAAAGCGCTGGAGCGTCACAGAAATGGCACAGCGGATGCAGTGCAGCGAGCCCTGGCTGCGGCGGATCTTTTTACGATACACGGGTAAAACGCCGAAAGAATATTATCTTGACGCACGCCTCGAACTGGCGCAATCGCTGCTGCGCCAGGAGGGAAATACGGTAAACAAGGTGGCTGACATGCTCAACTTTTTTGATTCGTTTCACTTCAGCAAAGCGTTTAAGAATAAGTTTGGCTATGCGCCGTCGGCGGTCAGCAAGTTTAAGGACCGGCACCTCAATGATGCCGGTCAGGAAAATTAATGCAGTTCCGGCCAGTACTCTTTGTTGGCTTCAATCAGATCGTCCAGAATCGCCTTCGCCACCGATGCGCTCGGTACGGTTTTCGACAGGGTAATCGCCTGCCATAGTTTCTGATACGAGCGCTGCTCCCAGGCGTCCACCACCAGTTTTTCCACCGCCACCTGCTGGCTCATGAGCCCTTTCTGGAAGTGCGGAATATCACCAACGGTCAGCGGCTCCGGTCCGTTGTGGCCGACCAGACAAGGGATTTCTACCATCGCGTCGGCGTCAAAATTATGGATAGCCCCATTGTTAGGCACAATCAGCAGCATGCGTTCCTGGGTATTAAAGGCGATCGCGGTCGCCAGATCGACGATGTACGACGCATGTTCGTCGATTTCCAGTTCACCGGCAGAAGAATGACCGGCTTCGATAATCGCCCGGCATGAACTGAATACATGCTTCTCACGGTGATCCATCACTTCATTGGCGCGGGTACGCTCCGGGTTGGAATGGGCGACCACATAGTCCGGGAACAGGTAATACTTCAGGTAGGTGTTCGGCATGGTGTCCGGATCCAGCGCCTGTACGTCTTTGGCCTTGGCGAAAGTATCATTCCAGCTCGCTTCAGTATGCGCATCTTCCGAAGGCGGAACATAACCGTTTTTCGCCACGTACTCGCGCAGTTTCGGCATCAGATCGTTGCCGTTCAGATCTTCAATCGACGTCCACCAGCCGAAGTGGTTCAGACCGTAGTAGCGCACGCGCATCTCTTTGCGGTCTTTCAGACCGACGATTTGCGCCATACGTCCTTCAATGCCGATCGGCATGTCGCAGATGTTGAGAATTTTCGCGTTCGGACGCAGGCGGCGCGTGGCTTCCGCGACAATCGCCGCCGGGTTGGAGTAGTTCAGCATCCACGCGTTCGGGGAGTACTGCTCCATGTAATCCACCAACTCCAGCACGCCGCCGATGGAGCGCATGCCGTAGGAGATGCCGCCCGGCCCGCACGTTTCCTGGCCCAGCACGCCGTGGCGCAGCGGGATTTTTTCATCTTTTTCACGCATGGGGTATTTGCCCACGCGAATATGCGCCATCACGAAATCCACATCGGTAAAGGCCGCTTCAGGATCGGTGGTGTAACTAAATTCAATCTCCGGCGCCTGCTCCTTAAGGATGATTTTGCACGCCTCGGCGATGATCTCCTGACGTGCTCCGTCATTGTCATAGAACTTCAGCGCACGCAGCGGGAAACGGTCACGGTTGGCTAACAGCATCAGGACGATACCAGGCGTGAATGTACTGCCGCCGCCTGCAATAACAACTGAGAATTTTTTCATGATATAGCCTCTGTCAGAGTGGTTTGTTCGTTTGTTAAAGGGGTTTTCATCAGCGATTCCAGCTGATCGCGCACCTGAGGAACGTGCAGACCGACAATCACCTGTATGCCGTTGCCGCGCCGCACCACACCGTGTGCGCCCAGGGCTTTGAAGACGTCGTCGCTTTGGGTTTTCGTCATATCCACCAGGGCGATACGCAGGCGGGTGGCGCAGTTATTGATACTTTCGATGTTTGCTGCGCCGCCGAGCGCCTGTAAGAACCCAGCAGCCTGCCCGACCTGCTGGCTGGCTGCCGCCGGGGCGGTGGTTTGCCCGCGCGCGGCCTTATAGTCGGCTTTGTTGTAGAGTTTGATTTCGCTCTCTTCCCGGCCCGGCGTTTTGAGATTCAGACGTTCGATAAGCGTTCTGAAGACCACGAAATAGAGAGCGGTGAAGCAGAGGCCGATGCCAATCTGGGTGAATACCGTCGAGGCGTGGTTATGGAACATCGGGATCCAGTTTTGCGGCAGGAACTGGTCCAGCAGACCGCCCCCCATGTTGCCCACCACCCCGAAGGTATACATCACCGTCGCCATCGTTGCGGCCAGCACGGCGTGGATGGCAAACAGCAACGGCGAGATAAACAGGAAGGTAAACTCCAGCGGTTCGGTAATGCCCACCAGCACGGCGGTAAGCGTGGCCGGGATCAGCAGACCTGCCACTTTGACGCGGTTCTCCGGCGACGCGGTATACCAGATAGCCAGCGCAATACCGACTGAGCCAAACACCTTAGAGTTGCCGTGCAGCGCGAATCCGCCCTCCGGGAACAACGTTTTCAGCGGCACAGTGCTCTGGCTGAATTCCTGAAGGTGCTGTGCCCAGTAGACCTGAATGCCGCCTTCTACCGCAGCCGGGCCGAAGATAAACGGACCGTAGACAAAGTGGTGTAATCCGGTTGGGATCAGAATGCGTTCCAGGAAGGTATAAACCCATACGCCCAGCGCGCCAGCGGTACGGAGAAAGGCCTGCAACGACTCAATGCCCATCTGCACTTTCGGCCACCCCAGCAGCGTCAGCCAGGCGCAGGGGATCATGACGAAGAACGCGAGGATAACGACAAACGAGGTGCCCTGGAAAATCCCCAGAAAGACCGGCAACGGCTTGTCGAAAAATCGATTGTGGATGGCGGTGACGAGCCCGGAAATGATAATCGCCCCGATGATGCTGGTATCAAGCGTTTTGATTCCGGCAATCATCGCCAGCCCGCTGCCGGCAGTGGGTTCAGCAGAGAAGTCGACGCCAAAGAAGTGACCCCAGGTCATCCCCATCGCGTTGATAAAGTAGTTCCAGGTCAGGAAGCTAATCAGCACCGCCAGACAGGCGCGGCCCTGCGCCTGCTTTGCCAGGCCAATCGGTAAGCCGACAGCAAAAATCAGCGGCATATTACGGAACACCGCCCAGCCGCCCTCTTCGATGATGTGAACAATTTGCGCGAACAGATTATCCGGCGCGGTTAAGGCCTCACCGACAAACAGCGGATTGCGAAGCATGATGGCGATCCCAACCACGATCCCGGCAAAGGGAAACAGCAAAACCGGGGTGAACATGGCGCCGCCAAAACGTTGTATTTGACTGAGCATTTTTAAATCCTCATGAAACAACCTGTAGGGGATAGAGGCCTTTATGGTTTTTTACTGGCCTGAGGTGAGCATAAGAACTTACTGATGCAGCAACATGGTATGCCGCTGCGATTCGTGATCGCATTCATGGTTTTAATTTGACCAATCAGGTCTACTTTTTAAACTAAACATAGACAAGTTAAGACGTAATCCACGCCATGATGTGCGCAGAGAGGTCTACTGGTGATCTACAAATCAATTGCCGATCGGCTGCGGCTGCGGCTGAATTCCTCGGACTACAACATTGGCAGTCCGTTACCCGGAGAAAAAGCGCTGGCAAAGGAGTTTGGCGTAGCCCGGATGACCATCCGCAAGGCGCTGGATCTGCTGGTAAGCTGGGGGCTGGTTGAACGTCGACACGGCAGCGGGACGTTCGTGGCGCGCAAAGACGTTCATCATGAAACGACTAACCTGACCGGGCTGGTGGAGGTGCTGCGCCAGCAGGGGAAAGAAGTGCAGAGCAAGGTGTTGCAGTTTGAAGTGATGCCCGCGCCGCCCGCTATCGCCAGCCAGCTGCGGATTCAGGTTGATGAGCGGATCTATTTTTCAAGGCGGGTGCGTTACGTGGACGGAAAACCGCTGATGCTGGAGGACAGCTTTATGCCGGTGAAGCTGTTCCGCAATCTTTCCCTGGCGCATCTCGAAGGGTCTAAGTTTGATTACATCGAGAAGGAATGCGGGATCACCATCAGCGGCAACTACGAGAGCCTGACGCCGGTGCTGGCAGATAAACAGCTGGCCGGTTATATGAATGTGCCGGAACAGACGCCGCTGCTGCGCATCACCTCCCTTTCCTACAGCGACAGCGGCGAGTTCCTCAATTATTCCGTGATGTTCCGGAACACCAGCGATTACCAGGTGGACTACCATTTGCGGCGTATCCACCCGGAAGACTTGTTAGCCCATCCCCCAGAACAGCACCGCCAGTAGCTGCGGGGTGATGATGCGCAGAAACATCACCAGCGGATAAACCGTGGCGTAGGACAATGCCGCCGCGCCGCTGGTGGCGTGCAGGTTGTTGGCGAACGCCAGCGCGGGCGGATCGGTCATGGAACCGGCCAGCATGCCGCACAGCGTGAGATAGTTCATTTTAGCGAAGATACGTGCCAGTAATCCGACCGTTATCAGTGGGATAGCGGTAATAAATATGCCGTATCCTACCCAGCTCATCCCTTCGCCGTTGACCAGAGTATCGACAAAATCGCCGCCGGATTTCAGCCCCACCACCGCCAGAAACAGCACGATGCCTAACTCCCGCAGCGCCAGGTTAGCACTCGGCGGCATAAACCAGTAGAGCTTACCGATGGAGCCGATACGCCCGAGGATCAGCGCCATAATGAGCGGCCCGCCTGCCAGACCCAGCTTCAGTGCTACCGGGAAGCCGGGCACGTACAGGGGGATGGAGCCAAGCATGACGCCAAGCCCAACGCCGATAAAGACCGGCAGCATCTGCACCTGCTGGAGTTTTTGCTGGGCGTTGCCTACCATGTCCGCTACGGCATCAATGGATGAGGGACGCCCGACGAGGTTGAGAATATCACCGAATTGCAGGCTGGCATCCTGGCTGGCTACCAGCTCGACACCGGCGCGGTTAAGCCGGGAAATCACCACGTCATAACGCTCTTTAACCTGCAAATCGCGTATTTTCTTGCCCAGGACTTTCTCATTGGTCACTACCACTCGCTCCACGCGCATGTCCGTTCCACGGGTTGAGAGTGAGGTATCCACCTCCTGACCAATCACCAGCCGGGCATTGTTTAAATCCGCCGGTTGCCCTACCAGATGCAGGAGATCGCCGTGCTGAATAAGGGTATCCGGTGAAGGCACCATCAGCGTTTCATCACGTTTCAGGCGGGAACAGATAATGGTCGCGCTGTTCAGAATGGGAACATCCTGAATCGCCATATTGTTCAGATTAGGGTTTTCGACGCGAATATTGATAGTTTTAATGAGCGCATGGCCGTTGGTCAGCGTGCTTTCATGCTCTTTTGCCTCCTGCTCGACGTTAACGCGGAACAGCACGCGCACCAGCCACATCGAGAGCAAAATACCGCAAATGCCAAACGGATAGGCCATGGCGTAGCTCATCCCCATCTGATCGACGACATCAGCAGGGATACCCAGATCGCGCAGAATTTGCTGGCCCGCCCCGAGCGCGGGCGTATTCGTGACGGCGCCGGAGAAGATGCCCAGCACAACGGGCAGCGGAATCGCGAAGAGTTTATGCAGAATGGCGGTAACCAGCCCACCCATCACGACGATGCCGAAGGCAAAGAGATTAAGGCGTAAACCGGAGACGCGCAGGGAAGCGAAGAAGCCCGGCCCCACCTGAATACCGATGGTATACACAAAGAGGATCAGGCCGAACTCCTGGATGAAATGCAGCATATCGGCGCTGAGCACCCACCCAAGCTGGTCGGCAAAATGGCCGACAAAAATCCCGCCGAACAGCACCCCGCCGATGCCAAATCCGACGCCGCGGATTTTGATATTCCCCAGCCATAGCCCCACTACCGCGACAAGGGCCAACACGCTAACGGTTAACGCGATATCACTCATGATCCACATCCTGTGTATAACCATAGTTATGCTAAGGATTCTCTCAGAGCTGACGGCGGTTGTATGGGCGATGGCGCACAAAAAAGCCCTGCCGGGGCAGGGCTTCATGGCATCTTTGAGCGAGTCGGGTGGCGGCTGCGCCTTACCCGACCTACAGGATCGGCAGGTTTGCCACCCGGCAAAAACGTGGTTTAGCTGTTCAACGCCGGGCGTTCGCTAATGGCGATGCGCTGAGGCGCAATGGCTTCCGGCACGTTACGGGTGAGGTCAATGTTCAGCAGCCCGTTAGTGAACGTCGCGCCAGAAACTTCCATATGGTCTGCCAGGGTAAAGCTCAGGCTAAACGGCTGAGTGACAAGCCCCTGATGCAGCCATTTGGTCTCGGTGTCTGGTTTTTCCGGTGACCCTTTCACGGTCAGGCGCGTACCCTCAAGCTGGATGTCGAGATCTTCCTGGCGGAACCCGGCCAGCGCAAGCGTGATGCGGTAGTGGTTATCATCGCTTTTTTCGATGTTGTACGGCGGAAAGGTCTGCTGTTCGGTTGCGCTTTGCAGCGCGTTAGCCAGTTTGTCAAAACCGATCCACTGACGCAGCAGGGGGGATAAATCGTAGTTACGCATACTAAATCTCCTTCTGAGAAGCGAGTGCGGCACAGTTTAATTTTGTGCACAGTTGTACCTGCAAACCCTTGCGGATTCGCATATGCTCCCGTTACGGCAAGCAAGTTCGGGTGGGCCGCTCACGCGACCCGCGTAATTAGTTGATTTCGATACGACGCGGTTTTTTCTCTTCCGGAATCACACGTTCCAGTTCGATAAACAGCAGGCCGTTCACCAGGTTCGCGCCCTTGACGTGGATGTTCTCAGCCAGCTGGAACTTGCGCTCAAAGTTGCGCTCTGCGATGCCCTGGTAGAGGTAGGTTCGTTCTTTCTGCTCGGCCGTATGGGAGCCTTTCACCACCAGCAGATTGTCCTGCGCGGTGATCTCCAGTTCGCTCTCTGAGAAACCGGCAACAGCAATCGCAATGCGATAGTGGTTTTCGTCAACCAGTTCAACGTTGTAAGGAGGATAGCCGTTGCTCTGGCTCTGGTTGTTTTCTAAGTGGTTGAACAGACGATCGAAACCAATGGCAGAACGGTATAGCGGAGAGAGATCGAAATTACGCATGGATAAATGCTCCTGAAATCAGCGAGAAAATGTAGCCTTCCACCATGGACAGGCTTCTGCTTCCCCGAACACCCATCAGGCGTGTCCGTTATCGGGTTACATTCTTAAAATGGGTCTGGATACGGCCTTTTCAAGACTGTTGATGTGAGATTTTTTTGCACTTTGCTGGTTGTCGCATAGACTCAGGGGCACAGCACAAAGGGTTAAATTGCGATGACGACCACAGTGCGGGAGTTTTGAGCTATCCATTTTGGACGCGCCTCGCTATAACCCTGAGTTGCAGGTCAATGCCGTGCTACTAAAGATGACTGAGTGATGATGAGAAATGTTCTGATTAAGCTGGCGTCGTTCAGCGGGGTTGTTTTACTTTGCGGGTGTTCGAGCGTGATGTCGCACACCGGCGGTAAAGAAGGAACATATCCGGGGACGCGCGCCAGTGCCGCAATGATCTCTGATGATGAGACAAACTGGGGTACCAAATCTCTGGCGATTCTTGATATGCCGTTTACGGCGGTTGCCGATACGCTTCTGCTGCCGTGGGATATGTTCCGCACCGACAGCTCAGTGCGTTCGCGCGTTGAGAAAAGCGAGCAGGAAAAGCTGGCGACCAATTCCGTCATCCCGCCCGCAGAGATGCCTCCACGCTAATTCTGTGCGGTTTCCGTTAGCCACAGCTGGCGGAAACCGTCCTTCTCTTCCATCCATGCAATAAATCGTCCGTCCGGGGAAAACACCACAGCGTCAGCAGACGGCGGATTGCCGTGATCGGACGTCAAAAACGTCACCTCTCCGGTCTGCGCATCGCAGCAGGCAATACGGCCTGCAAGCACAAATCCCAGCCCGTTGCCGGAAGGATGCCAGTTAAAGGCCGACTGAATATCACGCTCAGTGTGGGTCAGCTGACGCGGCTCGCCGCCCTCAGGGGAGATAAGCCACAGCTGCACAACGCCGTTATCGTCCCGCATTAAAAACGCAATCTGCGTCCCCTGCGGATTGCTGCGCACCCAGTGGCGCGGTACGTTCACCAGCCCCGGATACGCCTTCTGATGGGTGAAGGTTAAGCGACGTTGCGTTACGCCCGCAGGCGGCGCGGGCATTGTATCAGGCGTTCCCTGCAACGGCGCATCGCCCGCCCGTTTCCAGCCCTGCTCGTCTTTGGGGAGATCGACAATAAACAGTTCGGGCACTTTCTCGCCTTTCGCAGACACCGTATCGCCGATAAACGCCAGCCTGTCGTTGCCCACCCAGCCCTCTTCATAGGCGCGGTTTACCTCATCGCTGCCCGGTTTCGGGTTCGGCGTTGCCCGGCTTACCAGTACGCTCCAGAAGGTGCCGGCATATTCCCGCGGATGGTTCCCCTGTGGGTTTACTGGGCCAAAAGGCGCCGCCACCCCGACGTTACGCAAATCCAGCTGCGGATCGCGCGCGTGCAGCACATGGTCGTTGTAGGTAAAGCTGACGAACTGCCCGTTCGGGCTAAAAACGTGGACGTGGCTGCCGCCACGCAGCGCGCCTGCGGTGTAAGGCGCGGTGATATCCATCGCATCAAGATTGCTCACCTGACCATTGTGCGCAATCACCCCCTGACGATGGTGAAAATCATACTGCCAGTCTGCATCCGGGTTTTTCGGGCCGTGGATAAAAACATATTTTTCCTGCGCCGGATGAACGGTTACCACGCCGACATGCGCGCCGTCAGTCGCACGGTAGATCGCCTCAACCTCGCCCGTACTAACATTGACCCGCTCAATGGTTTCACCGGTAAACGACGCGCCGGACGGGCGGACATCATAGACAAGCCACTGGCTGTCTGGCGTCCAGGTGTTGATGTTGGTGAGCTGGTGGTTGCGGGAAGCGAAGGTGATTTGTTTCATGAAAATACCCTGATGCGCGGTTATCGCATCAGGGTAAAACATCCGAAGGGATTAGCCTACTCGTTTAACGTCGCCGACCAGCAGGATGTAGGAGAGCGCCCCGATCAGCGCCACGGCAGAGATATACACCAGAGCCGGACCAAAGCCGTAGTCCTGCGCCAGGTAACCGATGACCAGCGGTACGGTGATCCCGCCCAGGCCGCCAACGAAGTTAAACACACCACCAGTCAGGCCGATCAGACGCATCGGCGCCAGGGACGACACCAGCGACCAGGTGATGGAGGCAAAACCGTTTCCGAAGAACGCTACCGCCATCAGGGTCATGATCCACACCGGATCGTTGGTGTAGTTCGCTCCCATGATGCAGGTAGAGATCAGCAGTCCGCAGATAATCGGCGTTTTACGCGCAACGCCCAGCGAGAAGCCTTTTTTCACCAGCTTATCCGCCAGCCAGCCCGAGAGCAGGACGCCGAAAAACGCCGCAAGGAAGGGTACGGTGGTCATAAAGCCTGCCTTCAGCGCGGTAATACCTTTTTCCTGGGTCAGATAGTTCGGGAACCAGGTGAGGAAGAACCACAGCGTGGAGGTCACCGCGAACTGTCCCAGATACACGCCCACCAGCTTACGGTGGAAGACCAGCTTCCAGTCCGCTCTGGTCAGCGGCTGGCGCGCCTCTTTTTTCACGGGCGCATCGCCATCCACCAGGCCACCGCCGTCGCGGATGTAGTCCAGTTCGGCTTTGGTGATGCTTTTGGTCAGGCGCGGCGGCTGATAAACCTTAAACCAGATGAGCGACCAGATAATGCCGATCCCGCCGGTGACGATAAACACCCAGTGCCAGCTCAGCAGCTCCTGGATCCAGATTAACAGCGGCGTCAGAAACGCCAGACCAACAAACTGCCCGGAGGTGTAAAAACCAACAGCGGAAGCGCGTTCGTGTTCAGGGAACCAGCTGGTCACCATGCGGTTGTTGGTCGGAAACGCCGGCGCTTCAAACACCCCGGTGATGGCGCGCAGGCCAATCAGCGACATCAGCCCGGTCGCGAAGCCCTGGAACAGGGTCGCCACGGACCAGCCAAAAATAGCGATAAAGTAGGTCAGACGTGAACCCACGCGGTCAAGGAACCAGCCGCCCGGGATCTGGCAGAGCGTATACAGCCAGGCAAACGCCGAGAAGACGTAGCCCATTTCCGCTTTGGTGATGCCAAACTCTTCCTGAATATGAGCCGATGCCACGGCAAGGTTGGCGCGGTCGACATAACAGATGACCACGGTAATAAAGATCATGATCAGCGTCAGGTAACGACGACGCCCGGTTTTTGCAGCAGTAACTGGAATATCCATCGCAATCTGTCTCCAGATTTTGGGCATAGCGAAGCCGCTCACCATGCCCTGTAATTTACAGAGGGTTATATTTTTTCTATGTACGTTTTTTTTGCCCGGTGGCGCTTCGCTTACCGGGCCTACGAGAGAGTAGGCCGGATAAGCGTAGCGCCATCCGGCGATTTACCACTCGGCTACGGAACCGTCTTCATGACGCCACAGTGGGTTACGCCAGTCCGGCGCACTTTTACTCAGCTCAATGACTTTGGCTTCGTCGATCTCCACGCCAAGGCCCGGCTTCGTTAACGGTTTAAAGAAACCACCTTCCATGCTGAAGTCTTCTTTGTTTTTCACAAAGTCGAGCAGCTCCGCGCCCTTGTTATAGTGAATGCCCATGCTTTGTTCCTGGAACACCGCATTGCGGGAGACGAAGTCGACGTGCAGGCAGGCCGCCAGCGCAATCGGCCCAAGCGGACAATGCGGCGCCAGCGCCACATCGTAGGCTTCTGCCATTCCGGCAATTTTGTAGCATTCGGTGATGCCGCCCGCGTGGGAGAGGTCCGGTTGCAGGATCGCAATGCCGCCCGCTTCCAGCACGCGTTTAAACTCGAAGCGCGAGAACATGCGTTCCCCCGCCGCGATGGGAATGTGCGTCTGTTCAGCCAGTTTCGGATAGTATTCCGCCTGCTCGGCCAGCACCGGCTCTTCGATAAACAGCGGGCGATACGGCTCCAGCTCTTTAATCAGCACTTTGGCCATTGGCGCGCTGACGCGGCCGTGGAAATCCAGACCAAACTCAATCTCGTTGCCGAAGGCTTCACGGATTTGCGCCACGGTATTCACCGCCCGGTCAACCGCGCGCGAGTTGTCGATAACGCCCATCTCTTCGCAGCCGTTGAGTTTGAAGGTGTCAAAACCGATGTTGCGCAGTTGCCGGATACCGTCGATCACTTCCGCAGGGCGGTCACCGCCCACCCAGCTGTAGGCTTTGATTTTGTCGCGCACCAGGCCGCCCATTAATTGCCAGACCGGGGCATTGAGCACTTTGCCTTTGATATCCCACAGCGCCTGATCAATACCGGCGATGGCGCTCATCAGAATCGGCCCCCCGCGGTAGAAGCCCGCGCGGTACATCACCTGCCACAGGTCGTTGATGCGCGCCGGATCCTGGCCAATCAGGTATTCGCCCAGCTCGTGAACCGCGGCTTCAACGGTGCGCGCACGGCCTTCAATCACCGGCTCGCCCCAGCCAACCACGCCTTCGTCGGTTTCGATTTTCAGGAACATCCAACGCGGGGGTAAACGGTACGTGGTGAGTTTGGTTATTTTCATTGCACTGCCTCTCGATACGCTTTCACAAATGCTGCCGCCTGCTGTGCGGTACGCTCAACGGGCTGACCGGCACGATAGAGATCGCTGCCCAGCCCCGCGCCCACACAGCCCGCGCTCATCCACTGGCCCAGGTTTTCCGGCGTGACGCCGCCCACGGCAAAGACCGGCACGCTGGCGGGTAAGACCGCTTTCAGCGCTTTGATGTAATCCGGACCAAAGGCCGACGACGGGAAAATTTTGAGAGACTGTGCGCCCGCATCGAGGGCGGCAAAGGCTTCTGTGGCCGTGGCGCAACCCGGGCAGACGGTCATGCCGTAATCCACCGCCCGGCGGATCACCTCGGGGTTGATATTTGGTGTGACGATAAGCTTGCAGCCCATCTTCGCCAGTTCATCCACCTGCTCCGGCTGTAATACGGTGCCAGCGCCAATCAGCGCCTTATCACCAAACGCCTTCACAACTGCCGGAATGCTTTTTTCCCACTCCGGGGAGTTGAGCGGGATTTCCACCGCGTCGAACCCGGCGTCGATCACCGCGCCAACGTGCGCTAAGGCCTCACCGGGCGTGATACCGCGCAAAATCGCGATCAGGGGAAGTTCAGTTTGCCACTGCATGAGCGATGCTCCTTATGCCTGCCTGAAATGCCGTGTCGCCTTCCACCGCAGCAACATCCCGTCCGATAGCGTGGAACGCCTGGCGGTAACGAGACGTCAGCGATGAACCCGCGACGAGCGTGATGGCCTGCTGCCCGGCGAACGCGTCGCTCAGAGTGGCGACTTCTGCGCCAATCAGCAGGCCGGACAGAAATTCGCTGACCTGTTCGCGCGGAAGATTTCCCAGCACGTGCGAGGCGCGAACCTCAAAAAGTTGCGGCAAAACGGCAGGGGATGCGATCCCGCGCTCAAGCCCGGCGGCAAACGCTTCCGGCGAAGGGGTCTGCTCCGGCAAACCGGCCCCCACCAGCGAATGCTTAAGCAGCAAGTGGTGCAGTTCGCCGGTCATCACGGTGCGGAAATCATGAATTTGCTCAGCATCCGCCTGGACCCATTTGCAGTGCGTCCCGGGCATGACGTAGACAGAAGAAGGAGAAAGGGTGCGCGCCCCGAGCAGCTGCGTCTCTTCGCCGCGCATCACATTATGGTTATCGTCGCGAGAGACGCATAAACCGGGAATAATCCAGACATTATCGCCAACGGACGTTAACTGCTCGCCAACGGCGGTGAAATGCACCGGAACTGACAGGTAAGGCGCGACCTTCCACCCCACGTTACTGCCGACCATTCCGGCCATCACCACTGGCGTAGTACCGTCGCGCCAGTTTTGTGTCACTTCTGCTAACACCGCTGCGGGGGATTTACCGTTCAGGCGCGTCACACCTGCTTCTGATTGCCTGCTTTCCAGGCACTGCTCACCCTGGTAGAGCCAGGCGCGCAGATTGGTCGATCCCCAGTCAATTGCGATGTAGCGTGATGTCATGTGATTTCCTTCAGCCTTCGTGTCGAGCTGGCGATCATGGTCAGCGCCGCCTGCTCTGCCGCATCGCCGTCCTGATGCCGTATCGCATCGAACAGCGCTTTATGTTCCTGAAGCGTTTTCGGCATGTTGGCCTCATCGCCCATCCAGGTACGTTCAAATACTGCTCGCTGTAGCGAGCTGATCGCCACGCTAAGCTGCTGTAAAACCGGGTTATGCACCGACTGCAATACCGCTTCGTGGTAACGAATGTCCGCTTCGTTGAACGCCTCCCGATTCTGGTTATTGGCGATCATGTCGTTTAAAGCCGACTCAATCTGTGCCAGGTCACCTGACGTTGCGCGCTCTGCCGCCCAGCGGGCGATGGCCGGTTCCACCAGATTTCGGACTTCGCTCATCGCGCCGATGAGCCGTGGGTCGTAGTCGTTTTCCAGCACCCATTGCAGAACATCGGTATCGAGGTAGTTCCACTGGTTACGCGGCGCCACAAACGCGCCGCGATAGCGCTTCATTTCAATCAGCCGCTTCGCCATCAGTGAGCGGAACACTTCCCGAATGATGTTGCGCGAGGTTTCAAACTCCTCGCACAGTTCCGCCTCTGCTGGCAGCGGCGAACCGGGAACGTATTTGCCACCCACAATCTGAGTGCCCAGCGTGATGACAATGCGATCGGTTTTATTGAGTGTCATGGAGAGTCCTTGTGCTCTGTAAGTCCATCACTACTTTACCGCGACCGCTGAATTTCGCCTCACTTTTGCAGTACAAACGTGAGGCCTTTCGTCTTTGCCGTGGTGACAATGTAGTACAATCAGTTAATGTTGTACTACAATCTAGATCACAAAAAGAACAATTTGATAAATTCAGGGCCAAAAAAAGCCCCGGTTAATAACCGGGGCTAATCTTTCAAAGCACTTGTTACGACAGAACGAATTTCTCGATCGCCCAGGCAACGCCGTCTTCCAGGTTAGATTTAGTCACGAAGTTCGCCACTTCTTTTACCGACGGGATGGCGTTATCCATCGCCACGCCCATGCCCGCATATTCGATCATCGCAATATCGTTTTCCTGGTCGCCCAGCGCCATGATCTCCTCAGGCTTGATGCCCAGCGCATCGGCAAGCGATTTGACGCCTGTGCCTTTATTGACGCGTTTATCAAGGATTTCGAGGAAGTACGGCGCACTTTTCAGCACGGTGTATTTCTCTTTTACCTCAGCCGGAATGCGTGAGATGGCTTTGTCGAGAACCGCAGGTTCATCAATCATCATCACTTTCAGGAACTGGGTCGCCGGGTCCATTTTCTCCGCTTCGCAGAACACCAGTGGAATGGTTGCAACGTAGGACTCGTGCACCGTGTAGTAGCTGATATCGCGGTTGGCGGTGTAAAGCGTATTGCGATCGAGCGCGTGGAAGTGAGAGCCCACGTCGCGGGAGAGTTTTTCCAGGAAACGGTAGTCATCATAGCTCAGTGCAGTTTGCGCCACCGTGCTGCCATCGGCTGCCTTTTGCACCAGCGCGCCGTTATAGGTGATGCAGTAATCGCCAGGCTGGTTCATGTGCAGCTCTTTCAGGTAGCTGTGCACCCCGGCATACGGGCGTCCGGTGGTGAGCACCACGTTCACGCCTTTTTCGCGTGCGGCGGCGATCGCATTTTTAACGGCAGGAGAGATAGTGTGGTCTGGCAGCAGCAGCGTGCCGTCCATATCGATTGCAATGAGTTTGATGGCCATGGGGTCCCCGGGATAAATGAGTGCTACCTCATGCTAACGCGATTAAGCACACAAAAATAGAGCTACCTTGCGCAACAAAAAGCCCCTTTTACGTTTATCCCGGGAACGGGAACTCACTCGCGGGTGAGAACGATTTTGCCAAACGCACCGCGATCCAGATGTTCAAGCGCCTGTTCCAGCTCGTCAAAGCGGTAGCGATGCTCAATCACCGGTTTTAACTCCGTGATATCAACAGCACGGACAAAATCTTCCAGCGCCCGGCGATGTCCAACCCCAATCCCCTGAATGACGGGAGATTTCAGCAACAGCTCGCTTGCAGGCAGAGAAATTTCTGTCCCGGCCAGCACGCCAATGACCGATATCCGCCCATGAACGGCAACGGCGCGCAGGGAATGTCTCAGGTTCTCCCCACCCACCGTTTCGATAATATGGTCGATGCCGCGATCCTGCGTCAGTGCCAGCGTATTTTCAGCCCAGTCGCCTTTCAGTCGGTTGATGCCCTGGCTGGCCCCCAGCTTTTTGGCCCGCGCCAGTTTTTCATCACTCCCCGACGTAACAATAACTTCTGCGCCGTGCGCTTTTGCTATCTGCAAAGCGAATAGCGCCACACCGCCCGTCCCTTGTACCAGCACCGATTGCCCGGCGCGTAAATGACCGCGCTCCACCAGCGCGAACCATGCGGTAAGCCCCGCGCAAGGAAGCGTGCTGGCCTCAGCGTCATCCAGGCTTTCCGGGGACGCCACCAGCGCGTTTTCACTCACAATCACATATTCGGCCAGCATGCCCTGGAAGTATCCACCGGACGTTTTATAGGGCAAATCGCGCGCGTCTACCTGCGGCTTGCCGTCGATCCATTCCGGGAAGAAGGTTGAGATGACGCGTGCGCCGGGCTTGAAACGCGTAACGCCTTCGCCGATGCTGTCCACCACGCCTGCCATGTCAGATGCTGGAGTAAACGGGAAGGAAAGCGGAATCGGCATCGTGCCTTCAATCACCATTTTATCCCGGTAGTTGAGCGCAACGGCTTTAACCCTTACGCGAACCTCCCCCGGGCCTGGCTGTGGAACAGGCTCCTGAACGAGCCTGAGGCTTTCACGACCAAGGGCATCCATTGACCAGCGTTGCATTGTTTCAGTCATTTTTTTCTCCTGTCATCAGATGATTTTCAGTTCTGACAGTCTACCGTTGACTCAGCGTCGCCAGTGGCGATAAGTTTTCCCTTCATTGATGACCAAATTGACACAATCCGTCCATGACCGATACGCTGAAAGATATTCCCGTTTTCGTTGCCTCCGTTGAGGCAGGAAGTTTTGCCCAGGCCGCCGTCCGTCTGCATTTGTCGCGCTCGGCGGTAGGAAAAAGCATTGCTCGTCTTGAAGAGAGGCTGGGGGTTCGTCTGTTTCATCGGACCACCCGCAGTCAGAGGCTGACCGATAACGGCGCGCTTTTTTATGAACGCTGCCTGCGCGCGCTGGAGGAGATCCGTGGCGCTGAATCGCAGCTTGAAACCGGAAAACATCAGGTCAACGGTCGGCTGCGTGTTGCCGTGCCGGTGCTGTTT
Organism: Enterobacter cloacae complex sp. SHL018; assembly: GCF_049237905.1. Lineage (NCBI taxonomy): Bacteria > Pseudomonadati > Pseudomonadota > Gammaproteobacteria > Enterobacterales > Enterobacteriaceae > Enterobacter > Enterobacter cloacae complex sp. SHL018. The sequence goes on along the minus strand of NZ_JBMKJE010000005.1, from coordinate 51,625 downwards.
GGTCGCCAGTGTATCGCCCCGCTGCTAATAGAGCTGGCGCAGGAGCATCCCGGGCTTGAGCTTGAAATGTCCTTCAGCGACCGCGTCGTGGATCTCGTGGAAGAAGGGTTTGATATGGCGGTGCGCAATGGCGCTCTGGCTGACAGCAGCGTGCTGGTCGCCAGAAGGCTGGGGGAGCACCGGATGGTGCTGTGCGCCGCGCCGGATTATCTGCTTAAGAATGGCCAGCCGCAAACCGTTGATGATTTACGCCAGCATACGGCCATTAACTACACGCGTGCGGGCAGAGTCCTACCCTGGCAGCTGATGGATTACGATGGCACGTCGCGCACGTTTATTCCCCGCTCATCGCTCAATATGGATGATTTGCAGGCGATCTGCGACGCGGCGCTGGCCGGCCACGGCCTTGCATGGTTACCCTGCTGGATGGTCATTAAAGAAATTCAGCAGGGAGATCTTGTCCCGCTCTTAAAGCAGGCCCCGGATGTACGCTTCGACGTTCATGCCGTCTGGCAGCAGACGCCACACCTGCCGCTAAGGGTAAGAATTGCCATAGATATGCTGGTCAAACGTTTACCGGCAGTGATGTCGCTGGAGTTTCCTGCGTCCATAAAAAAGCCGCGCTGAAGCGCGGCCAGTTATGCTGTCGTAAAGCGACGATTAAATATCGATATTCGCCGCCTTCAGGGCGTTCTCTTCGATGAAGGCGCGACGTGGTTCAACCGCATCGCCCATCAGGGTCGTGAACAGCTGATCCGCTGCGATTGCGTCTTTAACGGTGACACGCAACATGCGACGGCTTTCCGGATCCATGGTGGTTTCCCACAGCTGATCCGGGTTCATTTCGCCCAGGCCTTTATAACGCTGAATAGAGAGACCACGACGGGACTCTTTTACCAGCCACTCCAGCGCCTGTTCGAAGCTGGCTACCGGCTGACGACGTTCGCCACGTTCGATAAACGCATCGTCTTCGATCAGACCGCGCAGCTTCTCGCCGAGGGTGCAGATACGGCGGTATTCCGGACCGGTCACAAATTCGTGCTCCAGCGGGTAGTCGGTATCGACGCCGTGGGTACGCACGCGGACGATCGGCTCGAACTGCTGCTCAGCGTTCTGCTGGACGTCGAACTTCCACTGGCTGCCATGCTGCTCTTTCTCGTTCAGCTCGCTCACCAGGGTGTTCACCCAGCGGGTGACGGTCTGCTCGTTGCTCAGATCGGCTTCGGTCAGGGTCGGCTGGTAAATCAGCTCTTTCAGCAGCGCTTTCGGATAGCGACGCTCCATACGGCCAATCATTTTCTGCGTGGCGTTGAACTCGGAGACCAGACGCTCCAGCGGCTCACCGGCCAGCGCTGGCGCGCTGGAATTTGCGTGCAGGGTCGCACCATCAAGGGCGATCGCGATTTGGTACTGATCCATCGCGTCGTCATCTTTAATGTACTGTTCCTGCTTGCCTTTCTTCACTTTGTACAGCGGCGGCTGGGCAATGTAGACGTGGCCGCGCTCAACGATTTCCGGCATCTGACGATAGAAGAAGGTCAACAGCAGCGTACGAATGTGCGAGCCGTCGACGTCCGCATCGGTCATGATGATGATGCTGTGATAGCGCAGTTTGTCCGGGTTGTACTCGTCGCGACCAATGCCGCAGCCGAGCGCGGTGATGAGCGTCGCCACTTCCTGAGAAGAGAGCATCTTGTCGAAGCGCGCTTTCTCAACGTTAAGGATTTTACCCTTCAGCGGCAGAATCGCCTGGTTCTTGCGGTTACGGCCCTGCTTCGCAGAACCGCCCGCGGAGTCCCCTTCCACAAGGTACAGTTCAGACAGCGCCGGGTCGCGTTCCTGACAGTCAGCCAGTTTGCCCGGCAGGCCTGCCAGGTCCAGCGCGCCTTTACGACGGGTCATTTCACGCGCTTTACGCGCCGCTTCACGGGCACGCGCCGCATCGATAATTTTACCCACCACGATTTTCGCGTCGGACGGGTTTTCCAGCAGGTATTCGCTCAGCAGTTCGTTCATCTGCTGTTCAACCGCCGATTTCACCTCAGAAGAGACCAGCTTGTCTTTGGTCTGTGAGGAGAACTTCGGATCCGGCACCTTCACGGAGACCACGGCAATCAGGCCTTCACGTGCATCGTCACCGGTGGCGCTGACTTTCGCTTTTTTGCTGTAGCCTTCTTTGTCCATGTAGGCGTTCAGGGTTCGGGTCATCGCCGCGCGGAAGCCCGCCAGGTGCGTACCGCCATCGCGTTGTGGAATGTTGTTGGTGAAGCAGTAGATGTTTTCCTGGAAACCGTCGTTCCACTGCAAGGCCACTTCCACGCCGATACCGTCTTTTTCAGTAGAGAAGTAGAAGATATTCGGGTGAATTGGCGTTTTGTTCTTGTTCAGATACTCAACGAACGCCTTGATACCACCTTCGTAATGGAAGTGGTCTTCTTTGTTGTCGCGTTTGTCGCGCAGACGAATCGACACGCCGGAGTTCAGGAACGACAGTTCACGCAGGCGTTTCGCCAGAATGTCGTACTCGAATTCGGTGACGTTGGTGAAGGTTTCGAGGCTCGGCCAGAAACGCACCATGGTACCGGTTTTCTCGGTATCGCCCGTGACGGCCAGCGGCGCTTCAGGCACGCCATGCTGGTAGATCTGACGGTGAATTTTGCCTTCGCGCTGGATAACCAGCTCCAGCTTCTGCGACAGGGCGTTTACTACGGATACGCCTACGCCGTGCAGACCGCCGGAAACTTTATAGGAGTTATCATCGAACTTCCCGCCTGCGTGCAGAACGGTCATGATGACTTCCGCAGCAGATACGCCCTCTTCCGGGTGAATACCGGTTGGGATACCACGACCGTCATCGGTAACGGACACGGAGTTGTCCGCATGGATCGTGACCACGATGTCTTTACAGTGACCCGCGAGCGCTTCGTCGATAGCGTTATCTACCACCTCGAATACCATGTGGTGCAGACCGGTGCCGTCATCCGTGTCGCCGATATACATACCCGGGCGCTTACGCACCGCATCCAGCCCTTTCAGGACTTTGATACTGGAGGAGTCATAAGAATTCGACATCAACGTTTCTCGCTCATTTCAACTTGGGTTAATCCGTTATTTTACCCTTTTCCACGGTAAACATCTTCGAATTTTCGTCCGACATGTCCATAACGTGTTCAGCGCTAATGGCGCTGACGAAAACCTGCGACTGCGTGGCTTTTAAGCGGCTGGCAAGCAGCCCGCGCCGCGCGTCGTCAAGTTCCGAGGCAAAATCATCTATCAGGTACAGGCAGCGTCGCCCACTTTCGCGGGTGAGGAATTCCCCCTGCGCCAGGCGCAGCGCGCACATCAGGAGCTTCAGCTGCCCGCGCGACAGCGTGTCTTCCACCGGCGCACCGTCGGCACGAATGCGGAAATCCGCCTTGTGCGGGCCGTGCGCAGTGTAGGTCAACATGCGATCGCGCTCGAAGCTTCTCTCTAACACCTCGGCATATTCCGTCTCTTTTTCCCAGCCACGCTGGAAAGAGAAGGTGAGAGAGAACTCGGGTAAAAACTGTTTGCAGGTGTCGGCCATGTCTTCGGCGATACCTGCGCTGTATTCGGCACGCCAGCGGCTGATTTGTTCCGCAAGAGGAATGAGTTCCATGTCCCACGGACGCAGCTGGGCGTAGCGCGTGACCTGGCGCAATGCGGCGTTACGCTGTTTAAGCAGACGCTTCAGGTTGCTCCAGGCGTTAAAGAAACCGGCTTCATTGTGAAAGCATCCCCAGTCGAGGAACGCTCTTCTGTATTTGGGGCCGCCGTTGAGTAAAGTAAACCCCTCGGGCGTAATCAGCTGCATCGGCATCAGCAACGCCAGCTCCGCCACCTTGTGGCCATCGGTGCCGTCAATGCGCACCTTGCTGTCGCCCTGCTTGTCTTTGGTCAGGCCGATGGCGGTTTCCCGCTCTGCGCCCTGCAAACGCCCGTGCAGAACAAAAGAGTCCTGCTCGTGGCGAATCACGCGACCAATCTGCAAACTGCGAAACGCCCGGCCATGGCCGAGCGTATAGATGGCTTCCAGCACGCTGGTTTTGCCGCTGCCGTTCGCGCCAACCAGGAAGTTAAAGCCAGGGGATAAAGCGAGATCCGCGCTTTCGATATTGCGAAAGTCGCGGATCAACAGACGGGTGAGCGACATTACAGTCTCATTGGCATGACAACATAAGCCGCGCTTTGGCTGGCCGCATCTTCAATCTGTACGCTCGAAACGGAGTCGGTCAGCAGGATGCGAACGTTCTCGCATTTCAGTGCATTCAGCACATCCAGCACATAGCTGACGTTGAAGCCGATTTCCATCTCAGCCCCGGCGTAGGTGACGTCCAGAATCTCTTCTGCCTCTTCCTGCTCCGGGTTGTTGGCGGTGATTTTGATCTGGTTTTCACTCACGTACAGACGTACGCCGCGGAATTTCTCGTTCGAGAGAATGGCCGCGCGGGCAAACGCCTGCTTGAGGATATCGCAGCCCGCTTCCAGCGTTTTGTCCGGGTTCTTCGGCAATACGCGGCGATAATCCGGGAAACGACCGTCTACCAGCTTCGACGTAAAGACAAAATCGCCCACGTGGGCACGAATATTGTTGCTGCCAATCTGCACGCGCAGCGGCGTGTCGCCGCCGTCGAGCATGCGCATCAGTTCAATTACGCCTTTACGCGGTACGATCACCGAATGGTTTGGCAGTGAATCGCCAATCGGCATGGAACAGACCGCCAGACGGTGACCGTCGGTCGCCACGGTGCGCAGCTCTTCACCTTCGGTTTCGAACAGCATGCCGTTTAAGTAGTAACGAACGTCCTGATGCGCCATGGAGAACTGCGTGGCTTCGATCAGACGCTTCATCGTCGCCTGCGGCAGGGTAAATTCAACTTCGCTCTGCCAGTCATCCAGGTTCGGGAAGTCCGCAGCGGGCAACGTGGAGAGGGAGAAACGGCTGCGGCCAGAGCGCACCAGCATGCGGTCGCCCTCCAGCTGCACTGCGATTTCAGCGCCTTCCGGCAGCCCACGGCAAATATCAAAGAATTTACGTGCCGGAACCGTGGTCGCGCCCGCGTCGTGCGGCTGAGTCAGCGTAACGCGCGCGATCATTTCCATTTCCAGATCTGTGCCGGTCAGCGACAGCGTACCGTCCGCGACCTGAAGCAGCAGGTTTCCAAGAATAGGCAGCGTAGGGCGGCCGCCTAATGGGCCACTCACCTGTTGCAGCGGTTTTAATAAATGTTCACGTTCAACGGTAAATTTCATAGCGTCACGATGATAATGTTCTGATTAAATTGGAAAAATCTTCTTTTATGTCGTGGCTTTCTTCGCGTAACTGCTCGATCTTGCGACAAGCGTGCAGCACGGTCGTATGGTCACGGCCACCAAACGCATCACCGATTTCCGGCAGGCTGTGGTTGGTTAGCTCTTTTGCCAGCGCCATCGCCATCTGACGCGGACGCGCCACCGAGCGGGAACGACGTTTAGACAGTAAATCTGCCACTTTGATCTTGTAGTACTCAGCCACCGTCTTCTGAATATTGTCGATAGTGACCAGTTTTTCCTGCAAAGCCAATAAATCGCGCAGCGCTTCACGCACAAAATCGATGGTGATCGCCCGACCGGTGAAGTTGGCGTTGGCGATAACGCGATTCAGCGCCCCTTCCAGTTCACGCACGTTGGAACGCAGACGCTTGGCAATGAAGAACGCCACTTCACCCGGCAGGCGAATGTCGTTCTCGTCGGCTTTTTTCATCAGGATCGCGACGCGGGTTTCCAGCTCCGGCGGCTCGATCGCCACGGTCAGGCCCCAGCCGAAGCGGGATTTGAGACGATCTTCAACGCCGTTGATCTCTTTTGGATAACGATCCGAGGTCAGAATGATCTGCTGATTGCCTTCCAGCAGGGCGTTAAAGGTATGGAAAAACTCTTCCTGCGATCGTTCTTTATTGGCAAAGAACTGAATGTCATCGATCAGCAGCGCATCAACGGAACGGTAGTAGCGTTTAAACTCTTCGATCGCATTGTTTTGCAGGGCTTTTACCATGTCCTGAACGAAGCGTTCGGAGTGCATATACACCACTTTCGCATTGGGCTTACGCGCCATAATGCCGTTACCCACCGCATGCAGCAGGTGCGTTTTACCGAGACCCGTGCCGCCATACAGAAACAGCGGGTTGTAAGCGCCACCGGGGTTATCGGCTACCTGGCGAGCCGCCGCGCGCGCCAGCTGGTTCGACTTACCTTCAACGAAGTTATCGAACGTGTGTTTCACGTTAACGTTAGAGCGGTAGGTAGGCTCAGCGGGGGCCGGAACGTTATCCCAGCCCTGACGAGCCGGTGCAACGCGAGGCGCTGGCGCGGGCGCCGCCTGTGCAGGGGCTGCCACATTGACAACTTCACGAACGGTTTGGGTGACCGGCTTTGTGCCCACTTCAAAACGCAGCTGTGGGGCATCTGACCCGCAGAAATCGTTCAGCAGTCCATTGATGTTATTAAGGTATTTATCCCTTACCCAATCGAGCACGAAACGGTTTGGCGCATACAAAGCCAGCGTGTTATCGCTCAGTTCCGCCTGCAACGGGCGGATCCACATACTGAATTCTGTGGCTGGTAACTCATCCTGCAATCGGGCAAGACACTGCTGCCAAAGCGAAAGTGACACGGCGGACTCCACTCGAACAATAAAAGAAAACTATTGAATATTCATGATTGTTGGCGCACATCGACATGACCCTGTGCAAAAGGGTGATGTGCGAACCGCTATCTGCGGTTATACCCGGCCTGGATCGCTGGATCCCGATCGGGACCGCGGATCATAGCCTAAACTGAGCCAGAGATCTTCTGTTTCTCACAGATTCTTCCCGATTTATCCACAGGAAGATCCGGAATCGGGTAAGTGTAAACGATCCTGACGCGAGTGCCTCGCGATTTAGGCCGCATATTGGAAAATTTAATGAGCACAGACAATTTTTGGCTTAAATGATCTAACGAAGATCCGGGACGATCCTTGCGCTTTATCGTTGAGCCCGTATAATCCTCGACCCGGCGCGTGATGCTCATCTTCCTGCGTCGTCCGCTGCTCATTTTCCACGCGAAAACGTGCGGAAATACACAGGGATTTAAGGAAAGAGAATTGACTCCGGAGTGTACAATTATTACAATCCGGCCTCTTTAATCACCCACGGCTTCGGCGTCCGTCATTCGAAACTCGGTCGGGCATCCGCAAAAGTCATGAATTTTTTCAAGTTTAGGTAGAAATCGCCATGAAACGCACTTTTCAACCGTCTGTACTGAAGCGCAACCGTTCTCACGGCTTCCGTGCTCGTATGGCTACTAAAAATGGTCGTCAGGTTCTGGCACGTCGTCGTGCTAAAGGCCGCGCTCGTCTGACCGTTTCCAAGTAATAAAGCTAACCCCTGAGTGGTTAAGCTCGCATTTCCCAGGGAGTTACGTTTGTTAACTCCCACTCATTTCACTTTCGTCTTCCAGCAGCCATTACGGGCTGGCACGCCGCAAATCACCATCCTCGGCCGCCAAAATTCGCTGGGGCATCCCCGCATCGGTCTCACAGTCGCCAAGAAAAACGTTAAGCGTGCGCATGAACGCAACCGGATTAAACGTCTGACGCGTGAAAGCTTCCGTTTACGTCAGCACGAACTGCCTTCAATGGATTTCGTGGTGGTGGCTAAAAAAGGGGTTGCCGACCTCGATAACCGTGCTCTCTCGGAAGCGTTGGAAAAATTATGGCGCCGCCACTGTCGCCTGGCTCGCGGGTCCTGATAGCCCTCATTCGGGTCTATCAACGCCTGATTAGTCCGCTACTCGGGCCACACTGCCGTTTCACGCCAACATGCTCAAGCTACGGAATTGAGGCATTGCGCAGGTTTGGAGTGATAAAAGGCAGTTGGTTGACGGTGAAACGCGTATTAAAATGCCACCCTTTACACCCAGGTGGAGACGACCCCGTCCCTCCAGGACCTTTTGATACCAGAGAACACTAACGATGGATTCGCAACGCAATCTTCTTATCATCGCTTTGTTGTTCGTGTCTTTCATGATCTGGCAGGCATGGGAGCAGGATAAAAATCCTCAACCCCAGCAGCAGACCACGCAGACCACGACCACCGCAGCGGGTAGCGCCGCCGACCAGGGCGTACCGGCCAGTGGCCAGGGGAAACAGATTACGGTTAAGACCGATGTGCTTGAGCTGACTATCAACACCCGTGGTGGTGATGTTGAGCAGGCGCTGCTGTTGACCTACCCGAAAGAGCTGAAGTCTACCGAACCGTTCCAGTTACTGGAAACCACGCCTGAATTTATCTACCAGGCGCAGAGCGGCCTGACCGGTCGTGATGGCCCGGATAACCCGGCTAACGGTGCGCGTCCACTGTATAACGTCGAGAATGACACGTTTGTGCTGGCTGATGGTCAGAACGAACTGGTTATCCCGATGACCTACACCGACGCGGCAGGCAACACCTTCACCAAAACCTTCACCCTGAAACGCGGTGAGTATGCGGTGAACGTGGGCTACAGCGTACAGAACGCCGGTGCGAAACCGCTGGAAATCTCTACCTTTGGTCAGCTGAAGCAGTCCATCAATCTGCCGTCTCACCGTGACACCGGAAGCAGCAACTTTGCGCTGCATACCTTCCGTGGCGCGGCTTACTCCACGCCAGATACCAAGTACGAGAAATACAAATTCGACACCATTGCCGATAACGAAAACCTGAACGTCAGCTCTAAAGGCGGTTGGGTCGCAATGCTGCAACAGTATTTCGCGACGGCGTGGGTACCGAATAACGACGGTACGAACAACTTCTACACCGCGAACCTCGGCAACGGTATTGCAGCCATCGGCTACAAATCTCAGCCGGTTCTGGTGCAGCCGGGTCAAACCGGTAAACTGGCAAGCACCCTGTGGGTCGGCCCGGAAATCCAGGACAAAATGGCTGCCGTTGCGCCGCACCTGGATCTGACCGTCGATTACGGTTGGTTGTGGTTCATCTCTCAGCCGCTGTTTAAGCTGCTGAAGTTCATCCACAGCTTCCTGGGTAACTGGGGCTTCTCCATCATCGTTATCACCTTTATCGTTCGTGGCATCATGTACCCGCTGACTAAAGCGCAGTACACCTCCATGGCGAAGATGCGTATGCTACAGCCGAAGATTCAGGCTATGCGTGAGCGTCTGGGCGATGACAAACAGCGTCAGAGCCAGGAGATGATGGCCCTGTATAAAGCAGAGAAAGTAAACCCACTGGGTGGTTGCTTCCCGCTGCTGATTCAGATGCCAATCTTCCTTGCGCTGTACTATATGCTGATGGGTTCCGTTGAGCTGCGCCACGCGCCGTTCGCCCTGTGGATCCATGACCTGTCCGCACAGGACCCGTACTACATCCTGCCGATCCTGATGGGCGTGACGATGTTCTTCATTCAGAAGATGTCGCCGACCACCGTGACCGACCCGATGCAGCAGAAGATCATGACCTTTATGCCGGTCATCTTCACCGTGTTCTTCCTGTGGTTCCCGTCAGGTCTGGTGCTGTACTATATCGTCAGCAACCTGGTGACCATCATCCAGCAGCAGCTGATTTACCGTGGTCTGGAAAAACGTGGCCTGCATAGCCGCGAAAAGAAAAAGTCCTGATTCGGTAACTTAACGCTAAAATAAGGGCGGTCGATTGACCGCCTTTTTTATTTGTATTGAACGAGAGCAACCATGAGCCATAACGACACTATCGTCGCCCAGGCAACCCCACCGGGACGCGGTGGTGTAGGCATTCTGCGCATCTCCGGCCTGAAGGCGCGTGAGGTGGCCGAAGCGGTGCTGGGTAAACTGCCAAAGCCGCGCTACGCTGATTATCTGCCGTTTAAGGATGCCGACGGCACACCGCTGGACCAGGGCATCGCGCTGTGGTTCCCCGGCCCAAACTCCTTTACCGGCGAAGATGTGCTGGAGCTTCAGGGTCACGGCGGCCCGGTGATCCTCGACCTGCTGTTAAAACGTATTCTGACCCTGCCTGGCCTGCGCATTGCAAAGCCGGGTGAGTTCTCCGAACGTGCTTTCCTCAACGATAAGCTCGACCTGGCGCAGGCCGAGGCGATTGCCGACCTGATCGACGCCAGTTCCGAACAGGCAGCCCGCTCCGCGCTGAACTCGTTGCAGGGGGCATTTTCCGCACGCGTGAATCACCTTGTGGAAGCACTTACTCACCTGCGAATCTATGTCGAAGCGGCTATCGACTTCCCGGACGAGGAGATCGACTTTCTCTCAGACGGTAAAATTGAAGCTCAGCTCAACCAGGTGATGAACGATCTCGATGCCGTTCGCGCCGAAGCGCGCCAGGGCAGCCTGCTGCGTGAAGGAATGAAGGTGGTGATTGCTGGTCGCCCCAATGCCGGAAAATCGAGCCTGCTGAACGCCCTGGCGGGCCGTGAAGCGGCGATCGTGACCGACATAGCCGGCACCACCCGCGATGTCCTGCGCGAGCATATCCATATCGACGGCATGCCGCTGCACATCATCGACACCGCTGGCCTGCGCGATGCGAGCGATGAAGTCGAGCGTATCGGTATCGAACGCGCCTGGCAGGAGATTGAGCAGGCCGACCGCGTGCTGTTTATGGTGGACGGCACCACAACCGACGCCGTTGACCCGGCTGAAATCTGGCCAGACTTTATCGCCCGTCTCCCGGCTAAACTGCCGATCACCGTGGTGCGCAACAAGGCCGACGTTACCGGCGAAACGCTGGGCATCAGCGATGTGAATGGTCACTCACTTATTCGCCTGTCGGCCCGTACCGGTGAAGGCGTGGAAGCCCTGCGTAGCCATCTCAAACAGAGCATGGGCTTCGACACCAGTATGGAGGGCGGCTTCCTGGCACGTCGTCGTCACTTGCAGGCGCTGGAAGAGGCGGCTCGCCACCTTGAGCAGGGTAAAGCCCAGCTGATCGGCGCGTGGGCCGGTGAACTGCTGGCGGAAGAGCTGCGTCTGGCGCAGCAGAACCTGAGCGAGATCACCGGGGAGTTTACGTCGGACGATCTGCTGGGACGGATTTTCTCGAGCTTCTGCATTGGTAAGTAATTCCCGTTAATACAGGGTGATTTCCTCCAGGGAAATCACCATTGTCCAAATGGCAACTCGCTTAATCCCTCCACGCCCCCTATCCTGCTTGCCTGCATCTATGGGGGATTTATGGCTCGTTTTCTGTTCTGTAGTTTTGCGCTGGTTCTGCTGTATCCGTCCGGCATTGATATGTATCTGGTGGGGCTACCGCATATTGCCCGCGATCTGGGCGCCAGCGAGGCGCAACTGCACATCGCGTTTTCGGCCTACCTCGCGGGAATGGCGTCGTCGATGGTATTTGCCGGGAAAATCGCGGATAAAGCAGGCCGTCAGCCCGTCGCCATTACGGGTGCAGTTATCTTTGCGCTGGCATCAGTACTGTCTTCAGTAGCTCAGGAAAGCACAATGTTCCTGTCAGGCCGTTTTATCCAGGGCATTGGCGCGGGTGGCTGTTACGTGGTGGCGTTTGCTATTCTTCGCGATACCTTAAGCGCCCAGCGCCGCGCTAAAGTGCTGTCGATGCTGAACGGCATTACCTGCATCATCCCGGTGCTGGCACCGGTTGTAGGCTACCTGATTATGCTTAAATTTCCGTGGCAGAGTCTTTTCTGGACCATGGCCGCAATGGGCGCCATCGTCTTTATCCTGTCCGTGACGGTGCTGAAAGAGACCCATCCCGGTTCGCAACAGCCATATCACACCGCAACCCTCCATCCGGCTGAAAAGCTGATGAATCGCTTTTTCCTGAGTCGGCTGGCAATCACCACGCTTAGCGTGGCGGTGATCCTCACCTATGTAAACGTTTCCCCGGTGTTGCTGATGGAGACGATGGGCTTCGATCGCGGTGAGTATTCGACGGTGATGGCGCTAACCGCGATGGTGAGCATGGCGGTTTCATTCTCCACGCCCTTTGCGCTCAACATCTTCCGCCAGCGCACGCTGATGCTCACCTCACAGACGCTGTTCCTCGCCGCAGGCGTGATCCTGGCGACCGCCACCTCACACGCTGTAATGCTGGTGGGCATTACTCTGATCTGCGCCGGATTCTCCGTCGGCTTTGGTGTGGCGATGAGTCAGGCACTTGGCCCTTTTTCATTGCGGGCAGGCGTGGCAAGCTCGGTGCTGGGCATTGCGCAGGTCTGCGGTTCGTCACTGTGGATTTGGCTGGCGGCGGTGATCGGCCTTAACGCGCTGAATATGCTGATCGGGGTTCTGATTGGCTGTAGCATACTCTGCATTACCTTACTTATGGTCATCCAGCCCGCGGCGCACTATGAAGAAGCCCATCAGCAGTCTCGATCTTAATCTTTTACTTTGCCTGCAACTTTTGTTGCAGGAGCGCAGCGTCACCAAAGCCGCGAAGCGGATGAACGTGACGCCGTCCGCGGTGAGTAAATCGCTGGCGAAGTTGCGCGACTGGTTCGACGATCCGCTGTTTGTGAAAACGCCTTTAGGGCTATTGCCCACGCCGCTGACGGTGAGTCTGGAACAGGATTTGGCCGACTGGATGCAGATTGGCAACCAGATCCTCGATAAATTCCACCATAGCTCTCCTGGCGGGCTTAAGTTTGTGCTCGCCGCCGAAACACCGCTGATGCTGATCCGCTTTAATACCCTGCTGGAGCAGGTGAATGAACGCTACCCACAGGCGACGGTGAAGCTGCGCCAATGGGATTACGATTCGCTGGACGCCATTACGCGCGGAGAAGTGGATCTGGGCTTCACCGGGCGTGAAACGCACCCTCGCTCGCGCGAACTGCTAAAGCTGATGCCGTGGTTTATCGACTACGAAATCCTGTTCAGTGACCGTCCGTGCGTGTATTTGCGCGAGGATCATCCCGCGCTCCAGGAAGCGTGGGATCTGGAGACGTTTCTGCGCTACCCGTATATCAGCATCTTCTGGGAACGCAGCGACACCTGGGCGCTCGACGAGGTGCTAAGAGAGATGGGTCGGGAGCGTAACATCGCCATGAGTTTGCCCGGTTTTGAACAGTCGATGTTTATGGCGGCTCAGCCGGATCACAACTACATTGCCACTGCGCCGCACTACTGCCATCACTACAATCAACTCCACCAGCGTAATCTGGTCTGTCTGCCCATTCCCATCGATGAGGCGCAGGCAGAAAAGCTCACCGTCCCCTTCACGCTGATCTGGCATAAACGGAACAGCCATAATCCGAAAATCCTCTGGCTGCGCGAGACGATCAAAGCGCTGTATACCGCACCAGGTCAGGTTTTTGCCTAAGATAATGTAAAGTTCGGTGCTCAGGCTTCTCTTATTTCCATTTACTGATTAAAACAGAAGCTGAGTTAAGCGATAATCATGTAACCGTTTAACCGACTACGACCATTATCAAGGAGCGAAAAATGGCTACGCACTTTGCACGAGGAACATTAACGGAAGGGCATCTCGTATCGGCCAGACTTTCTTCAGCCTGTCACAGTGAGGCGCTCAAACTACCTGAACACCGCAGGACGCGGTTTTTAGCTTCCAGAGCGCTCCTCGCAGAACTGCTTTTTATGCTCTACGGCACCAGCGAATTACCGGACATACTCACCCAGCCAGAAGGTCGCCCGGTTTTTGCGGACCCGGCACTCCCCCATTTTTCCATTGCGTACACCGGCAACATTGTTGGCGTCGCGCTGACGACGGAAGGTGATTGCGGCCTGGATATGGAGCTACAACGCGTCACGCGCAGCTTCCATGGTGCTAACGCGCTCGATGAATACCCGCTCTCCAGCAATGAAAAGCTGTGGATACGTAACCAGAACGACCCCGTTGAAGCCAGAGCGCAGCTCATTACCCTTCGCCAGAGCATCCGCAAACTGAGCGGCGCGGCGTCAGACGACGCCAGCCTGTTGCAGCTGCTCCCCGGCTCCGGACGCCTGCGCGCGACAAAAGCCTCGCTGGTAGAGGCACTCTGCGACGCTGAGGACGTACTGATCTGGTCCGTTGCGGTGACCCCCGCCATCGAACGGCTGAAAATCTGGGAGTTTGACAGCACTCGCGGTTGGCGTAGTCTTCCGGATGTACCTGAGCGCGCCAACGAGCCCGCCGCGCGCCTGATGCGATTAACCAGTTTACCGGCAGAAAAAGCATACACCCATAGCTGATCCGTCCAGGATCATCATGATGAAACAGGAGTAATCATGTCTGATACGTTGAAAGTTGTTACGTTACTGGGAAGCCTGCGCAAAGGTTCTTTTAACGGGATGGTTGCCCGTACGCTGCCGCAGCTGGCGCCTGCGGGAATGGAGATCAGTGCCCTGCCGTCCATTGGCGACATCCCGCTTTATGATGCTGACGTTCAGCAGGAAGAAGGGTTCCCGCAGAGTGTGGAAGCGATAGCCGAGCAAATCCGTCAGGCTGACGGCGTGGTGATTGTGACGCCTGAGTATAACTACTCGGTGCCGGGTGGTTTGAAGAACGCCATTGACTGGCTGTCCCGTTTACCGGAGCAGCCGCTGTCTGGTAAACCTGTGCTGATCCAGACCAGCTCAATGGGCGCCATCGGCGGCGCGCGCTGCCAGTATCACCTGCGTCAGATCCTGGTGTTCCTGGATGCGATGGTGATGAACAAGCCGGAATTTATGGGCGGCGTGATTCAGAACAAGGTCGACCCGCAGACGGGTGAAGTGGTGGATCAGAGTACGCGTGACCATCTCTCTGGCCAACTGACCGCGTTTGGGGATTATATTAAGCGGGTGAAGGCCTGATAAAAAAGCCCGGTGGCGCTAGCGCTTACCGGGCCTACACTCGTCAGTAGGTCAGGTAAGCGAAGCGCCACCTGACACCACCAGCATCTTAGTGTGCATCAATAAACACAATCTTCAGCACAAACAGCAGCGCCACAATAATCACGCACGGGCTAAGTTCGCGGAAGCGGCCGGTACCGATCTTCATCACGCAGTAAGAGATAAAGCCCAGCGCGATACCTTCGGTGATCGAGAAGCTGAACGGCATCATCACCGCGGTAATAAATGCCGGAACGGCTTCCGTCAGATCTTCCCACTTCACGCGCGCCAGGCTTGAGGTCATCAGCACGCCGACGTAGATCAGCGCGCCGGCTGCCGCGTATGGTGGCACCATCCCCGCCAGCGGAGAGAGGAAGATCACCAGCAGGAACAGCAGACCCACAACTACCGCCGTCAGGCCGGTACGGCCGCCCACGGACACACCGGAAGAGGATTCAATGTAAGCGGTAACAGACGAGGTACCGATGAAAGAGCCAGCAACGGAAGAGATGCTATCCACATACAGCGCCTGCTTCATGCGCGGGAATTTGCCTTTTTCATCTGCCAGACCCGCTTTGTCGGTCACGCCAATCAGCGTACCGGAGGAGTCAAACAGGTTGACCAGCATGAAGGAGAAAATCACCCCGGCCAGTCCCAGGTTCAGCGAGCCCGCCAGATCAACGTGGCCAATCACGGTAGAGACGCTCGGTGGCGCAGAGACGATACCGTTGTAATGCACGTCACCCAGCATCCAGCCCAGCAGCGTGGTCACAATGATAGAGACCAGCACCGCAGCATGGATGTTGCGCGATGCCAGGATCGCGATGATAAAGAAGCCCAGCACGCCCAGCAGCACGCTGTGAGAGGTCAGGTTACCAATGCTCACCAGCGTTTCCGGGTTCGCCACGATAACGCCAGCGTTTTTCAGCCCCATCATGCCGATGAACAGACCGATACCGCTGGTGATGCCCACGCGCAGGCTCACGGGAATGTTCGCAATCATCCAGTAGCGCACGCGGAAGATGGTCAGCAGCAGCAGGCCGACCGCGCCCCAGAAAATAGCGCCCATCCCAACCTGCCACGGCAGGCCCATCGCCTGAACCACCACGAACGCAAAGAACGCATTCAGACCCATTGCCGGGGCCAGCGCCACGGGCAGATTAGCGAAAACGCCCATCAGGATGCTGCCAAGGGCCGCGATCAGACAGGTGGTTACAAAGACGGCGCTGGTGTCCATGCCAGCTACGCCCAGAATTTGCGGGTTAACGAAAACGATATAGACCATCGTCAGGAAGGTAGTAAAACCGGCGATTACTTCGGTGCGTGCCGTTGTGCCGTGCTCGCGCAGTTTGAACACGCGCTCAAGCAGCCCCTGACCAGATGTCTGGGTAGTGTGTTGTTGACTCATCATCAATTTCCGAACAAGGAGGGAAAATTCGTCGCTATCCTATACCAAAATGCGACAATAGTGGCGGTTACGGGATACTTTTTTCATTGATTTTGCTTATACGGCAACGATTGCGTCCCGGTGAACTGCCGTACGAAAACGTTAAACTTGTTAAAAGGGAAAGGCATGTCC
Source organism: Enterobacter cloacae complex sp. SHL018 (assembly GCF_049237905.1). Classification (NCBI taxonomy): domain Bacteria; kingdom Pseudomonadati; phylum Pseudomonadota; class Gammaproteobacteria; order Enterobacterales; family Enterobacteriaceae; genus Enterobacter; species Enterobacter cloacae complex sp. SHL018. The sequence continues at coordinate 35,234 of NZ_JBMKJE010000005.1, read as the reverse complement.
GGAATTGAAGCGGTATTTTTCGACTGTGACGGTACGCTGGTCGACAGTGAGGTCATTTGTTCCCGCGCGTATGTCGCCATGTTCCAGGAATTTGGTATTACGCTCGATCTCGAAGAGGTGTTTAAACGCTTTAAGGGCGTGAAGCTGTACGAGATCATCGACATCATTAACGAAGAGCACGGGGTGGATCTGGTGAAAGCGGATCTGGAACCGGTGTACCGCGCCGAGGTCGCACGCCTCTTCGACGCCGAGCTGGAAGTTATCGCCGGCGCTAACGCGCTGCTGGATGCGATGACGGTGCCGATCTGCGTAGTCTCTAACGGACCGGTCAGCAAAATGCAGCACTCGCTCGGCAAGCTGGAGATGTTGCACCACTTCCCGGAAAAACTGTTCAGCGGCTACGATATCCAGCGCTGGAAGCCCGATCCGGCGCTGATGTTCCACGCGGCGAAGGCGATGAACGTCAACGTGGAGAACTGCATTCTGGTGGATGACTCATCTGCCGGCGCGCAGTCAGGGATTGATGCGGGGATGGAGGTGTTTTACTTCTGCGCCGATCCGCACAACAAGCCGATCGACCATCCAAAAGTGACAACCTTTACCGATCTGGCGCAACTGCCAGCGTTGTGGAAGGCGCGCGGGTGGGATATTACGCGTTGAATTAACGTAGGGCGGGTAAGCGTTAGCGCCACCCGCCACACATATCACTCTTTCGGATCTTTACCCGCCAGCAGCTTGTCCAGCTCGTCGCCGCCCACGTGTCGGAAATCCTGCCCCTTCACGAAATAGAAAATGTATTCACAAATGTTCTGGCAACGGTCACCGATACGCTCGATGGAGCGCGCGCAGAACAGCGCGGTCAGTACGCTTGGAATGGTACGTGAATCTTCCATCATGTAGGTCATCAGCTGACGCACAATGCCTTCGTATTCCTGGTCAACTTTCTTGTCTTCACGGTAGATACGGACCGCTTCGTCCAGATCCATGCGCGCGAAAGCGTCCAGCACGTCGTGCAGCATCTGCACGGTGTGGCGACCGAGAGACTCCAGGCTCACCAGCAGCGGCTGGTGCTGCTGGGAGAATTTCTCCAGCGCGGTACGGCAGATTTTATCCGCCACGTCACCGATACGCTCCAGCTCGGCGATGGTTTTGATGATCGCCATCACCAGACGCAGGTCGCTCGCCGTCGGCTGACGCTTCGCAATGATGCGCACGCAGGCTTCGTCGATGGCGACTTCCATCATATTGACGTTGTGGTCGCCTTCAATAACGCGCTTAGCCAGCTCGCTGTCCTGGTTGTGCATCGCCGTGATCGCGTCAGAAAGCTGCTGCTCGACCATGCCGCCCATGGTCATCACCTGGGTGCGAATGCTTTCCAGTTCTGCGTTAAACTGGCCGGAAATGTGTTTATTAAGATTGAGGTTGTCCATGGTTTCTCCACATGCACTAAGGCAAATCAACCGTAGCGGCCAGTAATATAATCTTCGGTTTGTTTCTTCGCCGGACGAGTGAACAGCGCGTCCGTATCGCTGAACTCAATCAACTCGCCCAGGTACATAAACGCCGTGTGGTCAGAACAACGTGCAGCCTGCTGCATGTTGTGGGTCACGATCACCACGGTGTAATCCTGCTTCAGCTCGGTGATCAGCTCTTCGATACGCCCGGTTGAGATCGGGTCCAGGGCTGAGCACGGCTCATCCAGCAGCAAGACTTCCGGGCGAATGGCGATACCGCGCGCAATGCACAGACGCTGCTGCTGACCACCGGAGAGAGAGTACCCACTCTGGTGAAGTTTATCTTTGGTTTCGTTCCATAATGCGGCCTTGGTCAATGCCCACTGCACGCGCTCGTCCATATCCGCACGGGAGAGCTTCTCAAACAGACGCACACCAAAGGCGATGTTGTCATAGATCGACATCGGGAACGGCGTGGGTTTCTGGAATACCATCCCCACTTTCGCACGCAGCAGGGCGATATCCTGGGTATTGGTCAGGATGTTGTCACCGTCCAGCAGAATTTCACCTTCTGCGCGCTGCTCCGGATAGAGCGAATACATTTTGTTAAAGGTGCGCAGCAGCGTGGATTTGCCACAGCCGGACGGACCGATGAATGCCGTTACCTGGTTCTTTGCGATATCCAGGTTGATATTCTTCAGGGCATGGAATTTGCCGTAGTAGAAGTTCAAATCACGAACCTGAATCTTACCCGGGGCAGTATCAACCATACTCATTGACTCATTTCCTCATTCGGCGCCGCGATGTGCCGCGCCGTAAAAATTTAACCGTGTTTCTTCTTCGCGAAAATGACGCGCGCCAGAATGTTCAGCAACAGTACGCAAAGGGTGATGATCAGCACCCCGGCCCAGGCCAGCTGCTGCCATTCCGCGAATGGGCTCATCGCAAATTTAAAGATCGTCACCGGCAGGTTGGCGATCGGCTGCATCATGTCCGTGCTCCAGAACTGATTGGAGAGGGCGGTAAACAGCAGCGGTGCGGTTTCACCGGCGATACGGGCGATAGCCAGCAGGATACCGGTCATGATCCCCGAGACGGACGCTTTCAGGGTGATAGCCGAAATCATCTTCCATTTAGGCGTACCCAGCGCGTAAGCCGCTTCACGCAGGCTGTCCGGCACCAGTTTCAGCATGTTTTCAGTGGTACGAATAACGATAGGCACCTGCAACAGCGCCAGCGCAATCACACCCGCCCAGCCGGAGAAGTGTTCCATTTGCGCCACCACGATGGTGTAAACAAACAGACCCACGACAATCGACGGGGCAGAAAGCAGAATGTCGTTAATGAAGCGGATGACTTCAGCGATCCAGGACTTGCGGCCATATTCCGCCAGATAGATACCCGCCATGATGCCCAACGGCGTACCGAAAACGGTCGCCCACAGGATCAACAGGCCGCTGCCCGCCAGGGCGTTTGCCAGACCACCACCCGCCGTGTTCGGCGGCGGCGTCATCTCGGTGAACAGCGCCAGGGACATTCCATCAATACCCCGGGTGATGGTGGACATCAGGATCCAGATCAGCCAGAACAGGCCGAACGCCATCGTCGCCATGGAAAGCGTCAACGCAATGCGGTTTTTAATCCGGCGCTTTGACTGCATTTTGCGACGGGATTCCGCAAGCTGAGCGGTGTTTTGCATGTCGAGAGTCGCCATTAGCGTGCCCCCTCGTTTTTAGCCAGACGCATAATCATCAGCTTGGAGATAGCCAGCACAATAAAGGTGATAACAAACAGGATCAGACCCAGTTCCATCAGCGCGGCGACGTGCAGCCCGGATTCTGCTTCGGCAAATTCGTTCGCCAGCGCAGAGGTAATACTGTTCCCCGGCATATAAAGCGAGGCGCTGTCGAGCTGGTAGGTGTTGCCGATGATAAAGGTGACCGCCATGGTTTCACCCAGCGCGCGGCCTAAGCCCAGCATAATGCCGCCAATCACCCCGTTTTTGGTGAACGGAAGGACGATGCGCCAGATAACTTCCCAGGTGGTGCAGCCGATACCGTAGGCGGACTCTTTCATCATCACCGGGGTTTGTTCGAAGACATCGCGCATGACCGCCGCAATGTACGGAATAATCATGATGGCGAGGATCACACCTGCCGCCAGAATGCCGATACCGAATGCCGGGCCGGAGAACAGCGCCCCCACAAACGGAATGGCAGAGAGAACGTTACCGACCGGCTCCTGGAAGTACGTCGCAAACAGCGGCGCGAAGATAAACAGGCCCCACATGCCGTAAACGATACTTGGGATGGCCGCCAGCAGTTCAATGGCGATACCCAGCGGACGTCGCAGCCAGCCTGGCGCCAGTTCCGTCAGGAACAGGGCAATACCAAAGCTCACCGGAACCGCAATCAGCAGGGCGATAAAAGAGGTCACCAGCGTGCCGTAAATCGGCACCAGCGCACCGTAAATATCGTTCGGCGCATCCCACTCTTTGGTCCACAGGAAGGCGAAACCAAATTTTTGAATGCTCGGCCAGGAGGAGAAAATCAGGGACACGATAATGCCGCCCAGCAGCAATAGCACAATCAGCGCAGCCAGTTTCACCAGCGCGCTGAAAATCATGTCACCTTTTTTACCCGGAGGGTTAAATGCAGGCTTGGTTGCAGCCATAAATTACTCTTCTGTTTGAGACGTTTTTACGAATATGCCCGGCGGCGCTGACGCTTACCGGGCCTACAGAGTAAACCGTAGGGCGGGTAAGCGCAGCGCCACCCGCCATCTTCGTTAAATATATCCTGTTAGTACAGCGCTTTACCGCTGCTGTCTTTCACGTTGGTTTTCCATGCAGCACGGATCTGCTCAACCACGCTGTCTGGCAGGCTGGCGTAATCCAGATCGTTAGCCTGTTTGCCGCCATTTTTATATGCCCAGTCGAAGAACTTCAGCACTTCAGCACCCTGCTCAGGCTTCTTCTGCTCTTTGTGGACCAGAATGAAGGTGGTAGACGTGATAGGCCATGCATCGTCGCCTTTCTGGTTGGTCAGGTCCTGCGCGAAGGATTTGCTCCAGTCAGCGCCTTTCGCGGCGTTGGCGAAGTTCTCTTCGGTCGGGCTAACCGGTTTGCCGTCGGCAGAAACCAGTTTGGTGTAAGCCAGGTTGTTCTGCTTAGCGTAAGCGTATTCTACGTAACCGATGGAGCCTGGCAGACGCTGTACGAAGGCTGCGATACCGTCGTTGCCTTTACCGCCCAGACCGGTTGGCCAGTTAACGGTAGAGCCGGAACCGACTTTAGATTTCCACTCTTCGTTCACTTTCGCCAGGTAGCTGGTGAACACGAAAGAGGTACCAGAGCCGTCAGCACGACGAACCACCGCGATATTCTGCGAAGGCAGCTTAACGCCCGGGTTCAGCTTAGTGATGGCTTCGTCATCCCATTTTTTGATTTTGCCCAGGTAGATGTCACCCAGGGTTTTGCCGTCCAGCACCAGCTCGCCTGATTTCAGGCCAGGGATGTTAACAGCCAGCACAACGCCGCCGATCACGGTCGGGAACTGGAACAGGCCTTCCTGATTCAGTTTCTCATCAGACAGCGGAGCGTCGGATGCGCCGAAATCAACGGTATTCGCGGTAATTTGTTTTACGCCACCGGAGGAGCCGATACCCTGATAGTTGACCTTGTTACCGGTCTCTTTCTGGTAGGTATCCGCCCATTTGGCATACACCGGCGCAGGGAAGGTTGCACCAGCGCCAGTCAGGCTTGCTGCTGCAAAGGCAGAGAAAGCGCTCATTGATAAGGTCGCGGCGACAACAGTTGCGACAGTGGTACGCATAACTTTCATAATGTCTCCTGCAAGGATTTCGTAAATCATTGTTTAAGTGGCTACGATGAGCAAAATAGGACAAACAGGTGACAGATAAATGTACGAAATATGACAGTTTTATGACAAAGAAAGTTTCACTTAAAGAAAACCAAAAAGATCTTTAATTATCATCCACTTAAATGGGAACGTGACGGCAGGATTTCAGTAATATTTTCTTTATGTGACACTGAAAAAATAGCTGAAAATGACAGGTTGTCATAAAAAAAACTCCACCCGAAGGTGGAGTCTGAAGGAGTTATTCTACGGTAACAGACTTCGCCAGATTTCGCGGCTGGTCAACGTCGGTGCCTTTGATCAGCGCGACGTGATAAGCCAGCAGTTGCAGCGGAACGGTATAGAAGATCGGCGCAATCACCTCTTCCACATGCGGCATCTCGATGATGTGCATGTTGTCGCTGCTGGCGAAACCGGCGTCTTTATCCGCAAAGACGTACAGAACACCACCACGGGCGCGCACTTCTTCGATGTTTGATTTCAGTTTTTCCAGCAGTTCGTTGTTCGGTGCCACCACGATAACCGGCATATCCGCGTCGATCAGCGCCAGCGGGCCATGTTTCAGTTCACCTGCCGCGTAAGCTTCAGCGTGAATGTAAGAGATCTCTTTCAGCTTCAGTGCGCCTTCCAGCGCAATCGGATACTGATCGCCACGCCCCAGGAACAGGGAGTGATGTTTGTCAGAGAAATCTTCCGCCAGCGCCTCAATGCGTTTGTCCTGAGACAGCATCTGCTCGATACGGCTCGGCAGCGCCTGAAGGCCATGCACAATGTCGTGTTCAACGGAGGCATCCAGACCTTTCAGACGCGCCAGTTTCGCCACCAGCATCAGCAGAACGGTTAACTGAGTGGTAAACGCCTTGGTGGAAGCCACGCCAATTTCAGTACCGGCTTTGGTCATCAGCGCCAGATCGGATTCACGTACCAGCGAAGAGCCCGGCACGTTACAGATGGCCAGCGAGCCCAGGTAACCCAACTCTTTAGACAGACGCAGCGCCGCCAGGGTATCAGCCGTTTCGCCAGACTGAGAAAGGGTGATCATCAGGCTGTTACGACGCACCGCAGATTTGCGGTAGCGGAACTCAGACGCGATTTCCACATCACACGGCACGCCCGCCAGGGATTCAAACCAGTAGCGCGAGACCATACCGGAGTTATAAGAGGTACCGCAGGCCACGATCTGAATGTGCTCGACTTTGCCCAGCAGTTCGTTGGCATTGGCGCCCAGCTCGCTCAGATCCACTTCGCCGTGGCTGATGCGCCCGGTCAGGGTGTTTTTAATGGCGTTTGGCTGTTCGTAGATCTCTTTCTGCATGTAGTGACGGTAAGCACCTTTGTCGCCCGCGTCGTATTGCAGGTTTGATTCGATCTCCTGACGCTTAACCTGCTCGCCTTTCGTGTCGAATACGGTCACGCTGCGACGTGTCACCTCGGCAATGTCTCCCTCTTCCAGGAAGATAAAGCGACGGGTAACCGGCAGCAGCGCCAGCTGGTCGGAAGCGATAAAGTTTTCACCCATGCCCAGACCAATCACCATCGGACTACCGGAACGCGCGGCCAGCAGCGTGGACGGGTCGCGGGAATCCATGATCACCGTACCGTAAGCACCACGCAGCTGAGGGATAGCGCGCAGCACCGCATCACGCAGTGTACCGCCCTTTGCCAGCTCCCAGTGCACCAGGTGAGCAATCACTTCGGTGTCGGTTTCAGAGACGAAGGTATAGCCGCGCGCTTTCAGTTCTTCACGCAGCGGTTCGTGGTTTTCGATAATGCCGTTATGCACCACCACAATGTGTTCAGACACATGCGGGTGTGCGTTGCCTTCAGATGGCTCACCGTGGGTCGCCCAGCGGGTATGTGCAATACCGGTGCCACCGTGCAGCGGATGTTCTTCCGCAGCCTGGGCCAGCATCTGCACTTTACCGAGACGACGCAGACGGGTCATATGACCTTCTGCATCGACCACAGCCAGACCGGCTGAGTCGTAACCACGGTATTCCAGACGACGTAAACCTTCGAGAAGGATTTCAGCAATATCACGCTGCGCAACTGCGCCAACAATTCCACACATAGTTAGATTTCCTGATTATGGCGTTATGCCATGCGTTGTCGCTGACCTGTATTTGCCCTTTCCGGGCGCCCCGAGCCTTGTAGAGAGTGGGGTTATTTTTATGGGTACTGCTTGTGGGGGGAGATATATATTTATCTCCTCTCCCGGGTTTGCCTGATGTCGGCTACGCCTTATCAGGCCTACTCAATCGTAGGGCGGGTTAGCATAGCGCCACCCGCCTTGTTGTTACTTCTTCTTCACCGGGCGTTTCCAGCCCTGCTTGCTGACCTGCGGCACACGGCTTAACACCAGCTCGTTCTCGGCCACATCGCGCGTAACGGTTGTCCCGGCGGCAATGGTCACGCCTTTGCCCACGGTGACAGGCGCCACCAGCTGGGTATCGGAGCCTACAAACACATCATCACCGATGATGGTTTTAAACTTATTGGCACCGTCATAGTTACAGGTGATGGTTCCAGCACCGATGTTTACGTTGTCGCCAATTTCCGCATCGCCCAGATAGGTCAGATGACCGGCTTTCGAGCCCTTACCCAGACGCGCTTTTTTCATTTCCACAAAGTTACCTACGTGAGCGCCTTCCAGCAGCTCAGCGCCCGGGCGCAGACGCGCAAACGGGCCGATGGTACATGCCGCCTCAAGATGGGCATCTTCCACCACGCTGTACGGGCTGATTTCGCAGTCGTCACCGATCACGCTGTTTTTAATCACGCAGCCAGTGCCGATTTTGACGCGGTTGCCCAGCGTGACGTTACCTTCCAGGATAACGTTAGTATCTATTTCAACGTCGCGCCCGTGGGTCAGCGTGCCACGCAGATCGAAACGCGCCGGATCGCGCAGCATAACGCCCGCGAGCAACAGCTTTTCTGCCTGCTCGGACTGGTAAATACGCTCCAGGCGAGAAAGCTGGAGACGGTTGTTTACCCCGTCCGTTTCGCTGATGCGAGCCGGGTGAACGGCGGCAATCTCACGCCCTTCCTGGTAAGCCATCGCAATGATGTCGGTGATGTAGTATTCACCCTGCGCGTTGTTATTGTTGAGTCTGGACAGCCAGCGCTTCATATCCGCACCGTTCGCAATCAGGATGCCGGTGTTGATCTCCTGAATCTGGCGCTGTTCGTCAGTGGCATCTTTATGCTCAACAATCCCGGTTACCTTGCCGTTTTCACGCGTAATGCGGCCATAGCCGGTTGGATCGTCCAGCACGACGGTCAACAAACCGATGCCGCCCTGCGGTTTGGCTTCACGTAGGCGAGTGAGGGTTTCAACGGAGATCAGCGGGACGTCGCCGTAGAGCATCAGGATATCTTCATCATCAGAGAAGAAGGGTGCAGCCTGCTGCATCGCATGGCCTGTACCCAACTGTTCTGCCTGTAGCACCCAGTTGAGATTGTCATCACGCAGCGTTTTTTTCAGCAGGTCGCCGCCATGTCCATAAACCAGATGCACCTGGCTGGCGCCTAATTCATTCGCTGCATCAATAACATGCTGAACCATTGGCTTTCCTGCCAGCGTGTGGAGCACCTTAGGCAGATCGGAATACATGCGGGTACCTTTGCCTGCGGCAAGGATCACCACGCTCATCGCACTGTTTAACATACGCATCCTGACGGTAGTTTGTGTGAGAAGTAAAAACGTTTGATGCTTAAAATTCTACATCTTTTTCATCATGAATTAAGGCCGAAAAAAAAAGCCAGCCTGGGATCCAGACTGGCTTTTGTGCTTTTCAAGCCGGTGTTACATCGCTTTTTTGGTCAACTCGATAACGCGCAGTTTCGCGATCGCTTTGGCCAGCTCCGCAGACGCCTGAGCGTAATCCACGTCACCATGAGAGCTGCTAATGTGCTCTTCAGCCTTACGCTTCGATTCCAGGGCTCGCGCTTCGTCGAGATCCTGGCCACGAATAGCGGTATCGGCCAGAACGGTCACACTGCCTGGCTGCACTTCAAGAATGCCGCCGGACAGATAGATAAACTCTTCATGACCGAACTGTTTAACGATGCGGATCATACCAGGCTTAATGGCGGTGAGCAGCGGTGCGTGACCCGGGAAAATACCCAGTTCACCTTCACTACCCGTTACCTGGATTTTCTCGACCAGACCAGAGAACATTTGTTGCTCTGCGCTGACGACGTCCAGGTGGTAAGTCATTGCCATATCACCCTCCGATTAAGGCGTTAAAGTTTTTTGGCTTTTTCCACGGCTTCTTCGATGGAACCAACCATGTAGAACGCCTGCTCTGGCAGGTGATCGTATTCGCCTTCCATGATGCCTTTAAAGCCACGGATGGTGTCTTTCAGGGAAACGTATTTACCAGGTGCACCGGTGAATACTTCCGCAACGAAGAACGGCTGGGAGAGGAAGCGCTGGATCTTACGCGCACGTGCTACCACCAGTTTGTCTTCTTCAGACAGTTCATCCATACCCAGGATGGCGATGATGTCTTTCAGTTCCTGATAACGTTGCAGCAGGGACTGTACGCCACGCGCGGTGTCGTAGTGCTCCTGGCCAACAACCAGTGGATCCAGCTGACGGCTGGTGGAGTCCAGCGGGTCAACGGCCGGGTAGATACCCAGAGACGCGATCTGACGGCTCAGTACCACGGTTGCATCTAAGTGAGCAAAGGTGGTGGCTGGGGATGGGTCAGTCAAGTCATCCGCAGGTACGTATACCGCCTGAACGGAGGTGATAGAACCGGTTTTGGTAGAGGTGATACGTTCCTGAAGAACACCCATCTCTTCCGCAAGCGTAGGCTGATAACCTACCGCTGAAGGCATACGACCCAGCAGTGCAGATACTTCAGTACCGGCCAGGGTGTAACGGTAGATGTTATCAACGAACAGCAGAACGTCACGACCTTCGTCACGGAACTTCTCAGCCATCGTCAGGCCGGTCAGCGCAACGCGCAGACGGTTTCCTGGTGGCTCGTTCATCTGGCCGTAAACCAGGGATACTTTATCCAGAACGTTGGAGTCGGTCATTTCGTGGTAGAAGTCGTTACCCTCACGAGTACGTTCACCCACGCCCGCAAACACGGAGTAACCGGAGTGCTCGATCGCGATGTTACGGATCAGCTCCATCATGTTTACGGTTTTACCTACACCCGCACCACCGAACAGACCGACTTTACCGCCCTTCGCGAACGGACACATCAGGTCGATAACTTTGATGCCGGTTTCCAGCAGTTCCTGAGAGCTGGACAGCTCTTCGTAGGAAGGCGCCGCGCGGTGGATAGCCCAACGCTCTTCTTCACCGATGTCGCCTTTCATGTCGATTGGCTGACCCAATACGTTCATGATACGACCCAGTGTTGCTTTACCTACCGGGACTTCGATCGGGTGCTCAAGGTCTTTTACTTCCAGACCACGACGCAGACCGTCGGAAGAACCCATGGCGATGGTACGCACGATACCGCCGCCGAGCTGCTGCTGAACTTCCAGCACCAGGCTCTCGTTACCATTCTGTACCTCAAGCGCGTCGTACACGCGTGGTACGGCGTCCTGAGGGAACTCGACGTCCACCACGGCGCCGATTACCTGGACAATCTTTCCAGTAGCCATCTTGAATCCTCTACGTAATTCGTAAACCTGGTTAAACCGCGGCGGCCCCCGAGACGATCTCGGTGAGTTCCTGAGTAATGCTGGCCTGACGAGCTTTGTTGTAAACCAACTGCAGCTCTTTAATCAGGCTGCCGCCATTATCGGTCGCGGCTTTCATCGCCACCATTCGTGCGGCCTGCTCGCTGGCCAGGTTTTCTACAACGCCCTGATAAACCTGAGATTCAACGTAACGACGCAGCAGGGTATCCAGCAGCGGTTTCGGATCGGGTTCATACAGGTAATCCCAGGCTTTCTGTTTCAGCTCGTCATCTTCTGATGCCGGTAACGGCAGCATCTGAGTGAGCGTAGGCACCTGAGACATGGTGTTAATAAATTTGTTGCTGACAACGTACAGTCTGTCCAGACGGCCTTCATCGTAGGCCTGCAACATCACTTTAACCGGGCCGATCAGTTCGGACAGGGACGGGTTATCACCCATACCGGTCACCTGAGCGACAATGTTGCCGCCAACGGAGTTAAAGAAAGAGACGCCTTTAGAGCCAATCAGTGCCAGATCGCACTGAACGCCTTTATCGGACCAGCCTTTCATATCCGCCAGCAGTTTTTTGAACAGGTTAATGTTCAAGCCGCCACACAGACCACGGTCAGTCGACACCACCAGGTAGCCCACGCGCTTAACGTCGCGTTCTTCCAGGTAAGGGTGCTTATATTCCAGATTACCGTTCGCAAGGTGACCAATCACTTTGCGCATGGTCTCTGCATAAGGACGGCTGGCCGCCATGCGATCCTGCGATTTACGCATTTTGGAAGCGGCGACCATCTCCATCGCTTTAGTGATCTTTTGCGTGTTCTGGACGCTTGCGATCTTACTACGTATCTCTTTTGCGCCGGCCATGAGCTTCTCCTCAATGCCAGACGGCTTGTCCTGAGACAAGCCGCCGGACGATTACCAGGATTGGGTTGCTTTGAAGGAATCGAGGATAGCTTTCAGCTTGCCTTCGATTTCGTCGTTATAGCCACCGGTCTGGTTGATCTCTTGCATCAGCGGAGCGTGATCACGGTCGACGTAAGCCAGCAGAGCGGCTTCGAAGCTACCGATTTTCGCCAGTTCCACATCTTCGAGGTAACCGCGTTCAGCCGCGAACAGTACCAGGCCCTGCTGAGCAACAGACATTGGCGCGTACTGTTTCTGCTTCAGCAGCTCGGTCACTTTCTGACCGTGGCTCAGCTGTTTACGGGTTGCTTCGTCCAGATCGGATGCGAACTGAGAGAACGCAGCCAGTTCACGATACTGTGCCAGCGCGGTACGGATACCACCGGACAGTTTCTTGATGATCTTGGTCTGAGCAGCACCACCCACACGGGATACGGAGATACCCGGGTTAACCGCCGGACGAATACCGGAGTTAAACAGGTTGGTTTCCAGGAAGATCTGACCATCGGTAATGGAGATTACGTTGGTCGGAACGAACGCAGAAACGTCACCCGCCTGGGTTTCAATGATCGGCAGAGCGGTCAGAGAACCTGTTTTACCCTTCACTTCACCTTTGGTGAAGTTCTCGACGTATTCCGCGTTAACGCGGGAAGCACGCTCCAGCAGACGAGAGTGGAGGTAGAATACGTCGCCCGGGAATGCTTCACGTCCTGGTGGACGACGGAGCAGCAGGGAAACCTGACGATAAGCAACGGCCTGTTTAGACAGGTCATCGTATACGATCAGCGCATCTTCACCGCGGTCACGGAAGTATTCGCCCATTGCGCAACCGGCGTATGGCGCCAGGTATTGCAGTGCAGCAGATTCAGACGCGGTTGCTACCACAACGATGGTGTTAGACAGTGCGCCGTGCTCTTCCAGTTTACGAACCACGTTGGAAATGGTGGACGCTTTCTGGCCGATAGCCACGTACACACATTTGATGCCGGAATCACGCTGGTTGATGATGGCGTCGATTGCCATCGCGGTTTTACCGGTCTGACGGTCACCGATGATCAGTTCACGCTGACCACGACCGATTGGGATCATGGCGTCAACGGACTTATAACCCGTCTGCACTGGCTGATCAACGGACTGACGGTCGATAACGCCTGGTGCGATAACTTCGATTGGGGAGAAGCCATCGTGCTCAACCGGACCTTTACCGTCGATTGGCGCACCCAGGGTGTTAACAACGCGACCCAGCAGGCCACGGCCAACCGGTACTTCCAGAATACGGCCAGTACACTTAACCTTCATGCCTTCGGCAAGGTCAGCGTATGGACCCATCACAACGGCACCTACGGAGTCGCGCTCCAGGTTCAGTGCGATAGCGTAACGGTTACCCGGCAGGGAAATCATCTCACCCTGCATACAATCGGCCAGGCCGTGGATGCGGATAACACCGTCACTTACAGAAACAATAGTACCTTCGTTGTGAGCTTCACTCACAACATTGAACTGAGCAATGCGCTGCTTGATCAGTTCGCTGATTTCGGTGGAATTCAGTTGCATGCTCCAGTCCCCTTAAGACTGCAAGACGTCTGCAAGGCGCTCAAGACGGCCGCGTACGCTGCCATCAATGACCATATCACCCGAGCGGATGATTACGCCTGCCATTACAGACTTATCGATTTTGCAATTCAGCTTAACTTTGCGTGACAGACGTTTTTCCATCGCGGCGGTGATTTTCGCAAGCTGTTCGTTACTCAGTTCAGTCGCAGAAGTTACTTCAACTTCAGCGGTAGCTTCACTAAGGGCACGTAAGTGCTCAAACTGCTCGAGAACATCCGGGAGCACACGGAGACGACCACTTTCCGCCATCACCTTAATCAGGTTCTGGCCGTTGGCATCCAGTTGCTCTCCGCACACGGCGATAAACGACGCGGCGAGGGTTTCAGGCGCTAACGCACCAGAAAGCAACTCGGCCATTTGTTCGTTTTTCGTCACCTCAGCGGCAAACGCCAGCATATTCTGCCAGCGATCGACATTTTGGTGTTCGACAGCAAAGTCAAAAGCTGCTTTGGCGTAGGGGCGAGCTACCGTAACAAATTCAGACATCAGCCCCTCCCTCCTTACAGTTCAGCGACAAGTTTGTCCACGATGTCGCTGTTAGCAGCTTCATCCACGGAACGTTCGATGATCTTCTCGGCGCCAGCAACAGCCAGAATCGCAACCTGCTTACGCAGTTCTTCACGAGCACGTTTACGCTCAGCTTCAATTTCAGCCTGAGCCTGTGTCACGATCTTAGTACGTTCCTGTTCTGCTTCAGCTTTGGCTTCGTCCAGGATCTGAGAACGGCGTTTGTTAGCCTGTTCAATGATTACCTGAGCTTCAGCTTTCGCTTTTTTCAGCTGGTCTGTCGCGTTGGCCTGTGCAAGGTCCAAATCTTTCTTAGCGCGTTCTGCGGAAGCCAGACCGTCAGCAATTTCTTTCTGACGTTTTTCGATGGCAGCCATTAAAGGCGGCCATACATACTTCATGCAGAACCAGACAAAGAGAATAAACGCGATGGCCTGGCCGAGGATTGTTGCGTTCATGTTCACAGCACAATACCTCTTAAATTTCTGTGGCTTGGGGTTTTAAAACAACTACTACGCGACAGCAAACATCACGTACAGACCCAGACCTACAGCGATCATTGGGATTGCATCCACCAGACCCATAACGATAAAGAACTGAGTACGCAGCAGAGGAATCAGATCAGGTTGACGCGCTGCGCCTTCCAGGAATTTGCCCCCGAGGATGCCGATACCGATCGCAGCACCGATAGCCGCCAGACCCATCATCACAGCGGCAGCCATGTACAGCAGATCCATATTCAGGTTTTCCATGACAGTCTCCAGTTTGTTTCAATTAAAACGTAGTAGTGTTGGTAAAAAATCAGTGCTCTTCAGACGCCATCGACAGATAGACGATCGTCAGAACCATGAAGATAAAGGCTTGCAGCGTAATGATCAGGATGTGGAAAATGGCCCATGGCACATTAAGAATCCACTGTGACCACCACGGCAGAAGACCCGCGATCAGAATGAAAATCAGCTCACCCGCATACATGTTGCCGAACAGTCGCAGACCCAGTGAAACAGGTTTGGACAGCAGGCTAACGCCTTCCAGGATCAGGTTGACCGGAATAAACGCCCAGTGGTTGAACGGCTGCAAGGTAAGCTCTTTCACAAAGCCGCTTACGCCTTTCATTTTGATGCTGTAGAACAGAATGAGGATAAATACGCCCAGCGCCATCGACAGGGTGATGTTCACGTCGGCAGACGGAACCACGCGCAGTGCAGGCAGGCCGAGTACGTGCTCACCGATCCAAGGTAAGAAATCGATAGGCAGGAGGTCCATCAGGTTCATCAGGAAGACCCAAACGAACACGGTCAGGGCCAGCGGAGCAATCAGTTTGCTCTTACCATGGTACATGTCTTTCACGCTGCCATGGACGAAGCCGATGATCATCTCGATGAACGTCTGGAATTTCCCTGGAACACCGCTGGTCGCCTTTTTAGCAACGCTGCGGAACATGGCCAGGAACAGAAGACCCAAAACCACCGAGAAGAACATGGAGTCGATGTTGATCGTCCAGAAGGTGGCCGGGGGGTTATGTGGATCCACCAGCGAGAATGTACGCAGGTCCAGCTGAAGGTTATTCAGATGGTGACCTATGTAATCCTGCGGCGTCATATTTTCTGAAGCCATGATGCCTTTTACCCTTTGTTATTGATTACAGCTGGAGCCAGAACTTGTACCACCAGCACCAAAACCCACGTTGCTATCAGCGGCATGAATACCACTTTCAAAACCGCCAGCGCCATCACCAGTAGAGCAAAGGTCAGCAACACCTTACACACTTCGCCGAGAGCGAAGGACCAGGCCACGCGGCCTTTGGCGGGTGTATGCGCCTGATGACGCCAGGCAAAAATCATAAACAACACGTTTGGCAGAACCACCGCCAAACCTCCGCACGCGGCGGAGATGCCCCAGAAGGGGTCTTTGAGGCTAAACAGCAGTCCACTTGCTATCACAGCCAGAAACTGAATGAACAGAAGCTTACGAGCAACGTTTCTACTCAAGAGCGACACAGACATCACGTTTTTACTCCTGCTCCCTTCGAGGTATGCCGCGTGTCGTATAAAACGTCCTTTAAGGCTCAGAGTCAAGCATCAAAAAGCGGTCAAATTATACGGTGCGTACCCGTGATTTCAAACATTAAGTAGCGAAAAGGTGAATAAATGTTTAAATATTTTTCCCCAGTCCTATTTTTCAACTTTTAACCTAAGTGCCGACCTTCAGGCAAAACTGCAAACAGCGCGGAAACGTTGGTGATAAAGCGTGCACGAGATCACAAAATACACATTTGCGATAAAGTGGTATTTATCAAAGACGTAAAACGATTTATTTCATCTGTATGAAATTAAAGCAAAAAAATCGCAACTATTTTTAAAACAGAGCCGTATACAACAAACACCTTTTATTGACATTCTTAATAAATATTTAACATTCCATTCTTGTTGCCTTTACCCACTTTTAGCAGGCTGATATTTTCATGGTTGATTATCCTCAGAGTGAACAACTCACTTCAGGTTAACCATAAGAAAACCCATGGTAACAACAAGGTTAAATTAACAACGGCCAAAACAGACGGGATGTGCTGCTTTTTAACACGATCAGAACAGCACAAATTCCACATTTTTTATTAATTTTTAAAAAGTGTTTGGCTTAATTATCACCAGATGACGCTCACCTTCGAGCTGAGGGATCTGAAGTTTCTCAATGGATTCGACAGCAAAACCGTCCGGAAGCAGCTCGATTTCGTCCCCCGGAAGTTGCCCTTTCAGCGCATAAAAACGCCCCTTCTCCGCCGGCAGGTGTTTGCACCAGCTCACCATGTCATTGAGTGACGCAAATGCGCGGCTGATAACGCCGTCAAACGGTGGCTCAGCCGGGAACTCCTCTACCCTGCTCTGCACGGGCGTGATGTTTTCCAGCTTCAGCTCATGCTGGACCTGGCGTAAAAAGCGTACGCGCTTACCCAGGCTGTCCAGCAGCGTGAATTGACTCTCCGGTCGAACAATAGACAACGGAACGCCCGGCAAGCCCGGGCCGGTGCCCACGTCGATAAAACGTTCCCCGTTCAGATACGGCGCCACGACGATGCTATCGAGAATATGGCGAATCAGCATCTCGTTGGGATCGCGTACGGAGGTGAGGTTGTACGCTTTATTCCATTTGTTCAGCATATCGACATAGGCCACCAGCTGATTTTTCTGGTGATCGGTGAGCGAAATACCTGCCTGTTCCAGCAGACGAGAGAGTTTATTGAGCACGGTGGATACCTGTTGAGAAACTTAAGTGGCGGGTGGCGCTTCGCTAACCCGCCCTACGGGTTCAGTAGGCCCGGTAAGCGCAGCGCCACCGGGCAATTTTCAGAGCATTACGCGCTGCGGCGCAGCATACCCTGCTTTTTCAGCCACACCAGCAGAATCGAAATCGCGGCAGGTGTGACGCCGGAGATACGTGAGGCCTGGCCAATCGACACAGGTTTGTGATCGTTCAGCTTAGCGATCACTTCGTTGGAAAGGCCCGTCACCTGACGATAGTCCAGCATTTCCGGCAGCAGCGTGTTTTCGTTGCGCTGCTGTTTTTCGATCTCATCCTGCTGACGCGCGATGTAGCCTTCGTATTTCACCTGGATCTCGACCTGTTCAGCCGCTTCCGCGTCTTCAAGGCCCGGCGCGAACGCGGTCAGTTTGACCAGATTCTCGTAAGTGACTTCAGGACGACGCAGCAGATCTTCCCCGCTGGCTTCGCGCGACAGCGGTGCTGTTAAGTGAGCGTTTACTTCGGCAGCGGTTTCCGCCTGCGGATTCACCCAGGTGGTTTTCAGGCGCTGACGTTCCTGTTCGATACGCTCCAGCTTCTCGTTGAAGCGCGCCCAGCGTTCGTCATCCACCAGACCCAATTCACGGCCCACCTCAGTCAGACGCAGATCGGCATTGTCTTCGCGCAGCATCAGGCGATATTCCGCACGAGAAGTAAACATGCGGTACGGTTCTTTGGTCCCCAGCGTGCAGAGATCGTCGACCAGAACGCCCAGGTAAGCCTGAGAACGCGCCGGTGCCCAGCCCTCTTTCTCGGCAGAGAAGCGAGCGGCGTTCAGACCGGCCAGCAGACCTTGCGCTGCGGCTTCTTCGTAGCCGGTAGTACCGTTAATCTGGCCCGCGAAGAACAGACCCTGGATGAATTTGCTTTCCAGGGTTGGCTTCAGGTCACGCGGATCGAAGAAATCGTACTCAATAGCGTAGCCAGGGCGAACGATTCTTGCGTTCTCCATGCCCTGCATTGAGCGAACAATTTGCATCTGTACATCGAACGGCAGGCTGGTGGAGATGCCGTTCGGGTAAATTTCATTTGAGGTCAGCCCTTCCGGCTCCAGGAAGATCTGGTGCTGGTTACGATCGGCAAAGCGCATCACCTTGTCTTCGATCGACGGGCAGTAGCGCGGGCCGATCCCTTCGATCACGCCAGCATACATTGGGCTGCGATCGAGGTTATTGCGGATCACGTCATGGGTTTTTTCATTGGTGTGCGTGATGTAGCACGGCACCTGCTGCGGATGTTGCGCCGCATTGCCCATGAACGAGAACACCGGCATCGGGTTATCGCCGTGCTGCTGTGCCAGCACGCTGAAATCAATGGTGCGCGCATCAATACGCGGCGGCGTACCGGTTTTCAGGCGGCTTACGCGCAGCGGCAGCTCACGCAGACGACGAGATAACGGAATCGACGGTGGATCGCCAGCACGGCCACCGCTGTAGTTGTCCAGACCAATATGGATTTTACCGTCCAGGAATGTCCCGACCGTCAGCACCACCGCTTTTGCGCGGAACTTGAGACCCATCTGGGTCACAGCGCCAACAACACGATCGTTCTCCACGATAAGATCTTCTACCGCCTGCTGGAAGATCATCAGGTTCGGTTGGTTTTCCAGCGCGGTGCGCACAGCCTGACGGTAAAGCACGCGGTCTGCCTGTGCACGGGTGGCGCGAACAGCCGGACCTTTACTCGCGTTTAGTATCCTAAACTGGATGCCCGCATGATCGATCGCTTTCGCCATCAGGCCGCCAAGTGCATCCACTTCTTTTACCAGGTGTCCTTTCCCAATGCCGCCAATCGCCGGATTACAGGACATTTGTCCCAGCGTGTCGATATTGTGTGTCAAAAGCAGGGTCTGCTGACCCATTCGCGCTGCGGCCATTGCGGCCTCAGTGCCTGCGTGACCCCCGCCAATGATGATGACGTCAAAAGGATCCTGATAAAACATGGTGGTCTGCCTCGCGTAAAGCGGTATGAAAATGGATTGAAGCCCGGGCCGTGGATTCTACTCAACTTTAGTCTTTCGAGAAAGCATTGGGATCCTGGGCTATTAAAAAGAAGATCTTTTTATTTAGAGATCTGTTCTATTGTGATCTCTTATTAGGATCGCAGACCTTTGTGGATAAGTCCGATCCCATAAATAAGATCATGCAGTTAGGAAGGATCGTTTGCTGTGAATGATCGGTGATCCTGGACCGTATAAGCTGGGATCAGATCGCCACTTTATACACAGGTCAAAAACTAAACCAACGTTGTTCTTTGGATAACTACGGCTTAATACGAGCTTTTAACCAGAGTTATCCACATCTGATCGCACGATCTTTAATCGTTTTTGAGTAAATTTTTCCATTCCGCGAGCCAGATCTCGGCTGGATCTTCGGGAATGTCATGAGCGAGGATGTTGATCTTCAGCGTTTCACCCAGCTGTTTTGCTCCGCAGGCGGTCACCGCAGCTTCTACTTTCTCTATGGCGCCACAGAAAGTGTCATATTCACGGCTGCCGATCCCCACAGCGCCAAACCGGACGTTTGACAGATCGGGCTGTTGTTCCAGCAGTTCGTCATATAAAGGTTGCAGGTTATCCGGCAGATCGCCCGCGCCGTGCGTGGAGGTGATCAGCAGCCAGACCCCGTCAGTCGGGAGATCTTCCAGCAGCGGTCCGTGCAGCGTTTGTGTAGAAAAGCCCGCATCTTCCAGCTTCTCAGCCAGATGTTCCGCTACATATTCCGCACCGCCCAGGGTGCTGCCGCTGATAAGAGTAATGTCCGCCATTGATCGCTCGCTCAGATAAAGAGGCGGCCATTGTACGCTGTGAACGAGCTGGGATCTACCTGTGGAAAATGTGGGAATGAAATTGCCCGATCACGGGCGGATAGTACGCATGATCGGGTTTTGCAGGGAGATCAGGGTTTCGGTGGACTGAATTTCATCGATTGTTTGGATCTTGTTGATAAGTACCTGCTGGAGGGCGTCAATGGATCGGCACATCACCTTTATAAAGATGCTGTAGTGCCCGGTGGTGTAGTACGCCTCGGTGACTTCATCCAGCGCGTTCAGTTTCTCCAGCGCGGAGGGGTAATCTTTGGCGCTTTTCAGAATAATGCCAATGAAGCAGCAGACGTCGTAGCCAAGTTGCTTCGGGCTGACATCAATGCGTGCGCCGGTGATGATCCCGGCCTGCTTCATTTTCTCGACGCGAACGTGAATGGTCCCCGGGCTGACGCCAAATTGTTTCGCCAGTTCGGCATACGCGGTGCGTGCGTTGGCCATTAGCGCTTCCAGAATGCCGCGGTCCAGATTGTCGATCTGATAATTTTCCATAGGTTTTTCTTATGAAGATTAATGATTCCCTCTATTCTAGCGTCTTATTTTAACGAATCAAAAGTGAAGGCGGCTTTTTGTTGATGGGTTATTGAATTAAGCGCCTGTTCTGTTGCTTAATCAGTATCAACAGGACGCAGGAGTATAAATAATGAAAACCGCTTACATCGCAAAACAACGCCAGATCAGTTTCGTAAAATCCCATTTTTCCCGCCAGCTGGAAGAGAAGCTTGGCCTTATTGAAGTTCAGGCGCCGATTCTGAGCCGCGTGGGTGACGGGACGCAGGATAACTTGTCTGGTTGCGAAAAAGCGGTACAGGTAAAAGTGAAAACACTGCCAGACGCCCAGTTCGAAGTGGTTCATTCCCTGGCGAAGTGGAAGCGTCAAACCCTGGGACAACACGACTTCAGCGCGGGCGAAGGGCTTTACACGCACATGAAAGCCCTTCGCCCCGATGAAGACCGCCTTTCCCCGATTCACTCTGTCTACGTTGACCAGTGGGACTGGGAGCGCGTAATGGGAGATGGCGAGCGTCACGTCGGTACGCTGAAATCCACTGTTGAGGCGATCTACGCCGGGATCAAAGCAACCGAAGCGGCCGTGAGCAAAGAGTTTGGTCTGGCACCGTTCCTGCCGGAAACGATCCACTTTGTTCACAGTCAGGAATTGCTGAGCCGTTTCCCGGATCTGGATGCCAAAGGCCGTGAACGCGCGATCGCCAAAGAGCTGGGCGCGGTATTCCTAATCGGCATTGGCGGGAAATTGTCTGATGGTAAACGTCACGACGTCCGTGCGCCGGATTACGATGACTGGAGCACCGTGGGCGAAAGCGAATATGCCGGTCTGAACGGCGATATTCTGGTCTGGAACCCGGTTCTGGAAGATGCGTTTGAACTCTCTTCGATGGGGATCCGCGTGGATGCTGAAGCACTGAAGCGTCAGCTGGCCGTGACCGGTGATGAAGATCGTCTGCAACTGGAGTGGCACCAGGCACTGCTGCGCGGTGAAATGCCGCAGACCATCGGCGGTGGGATTGGCCAGTCTCGTCTGACCATGCTGCTGCTGCAACTCTCTCACATTGGTCAGGTACAGTGTGGGGTCTGGCCGCAGCAGGTACGTGAGAGCGTCGGTTCTCTTCTTTAATTAACGTCGCCAGCGTCTGAGCAGGCGGCTACGCAACCCGGTATCAAAGCGCCAGATGTGATCGAAGATGCGCATGATGCCGGGTTTTCCATGTGCAGACATCGCCACGGCATGGAAACGGTGCTGGTGCACGCGCTGCATCTCCTTCACTTTATTCACGACGTCGTCCGGCAGCCGCTGGGCGATAAAATCGGAAATCACCACCGCATCCGCGTCGTACCAGTCACCGCCCTGCATGCGCTCAATGATGCTGCGAAAACAGCTGGCCAGATCGGTGCCGCCGCGAAAGCGCTGGCTTAAAAAGCGGATCGCCTGCTCCAGCCCCTGTGGGCTGGTCAGTTCATACCCAACAACTTCGCTGGAAAAGAGCATGATGTAGCAGCGACGACGATCGGCAAGCGCCACGCGCATCAGAGCCAGGCAGAACGCTTTTGCACACTGTTCATTAAAGCCCCCCATCGATCCAGACGTATCGACGCAAACAATGAATGGGCCGCGCGGTTGCTCATCAAAATCCTGGTGTACCACCGGACGCTGGCTGATCTTCTCGCGCCAGGCTTCGCCATGCAGTCGATAGGTAATGAGCTGTTTTTCCACCAGCCGACGATAAAACTCATACTCCAGTTCGGTCATGCCCAGCGTGCTGAGTTCCGTAGGCAGCAGGCGCAGGATGTCATCGCTTTGCTGTAGCCCGTCCACCTGCTCCGGTACGGTGGAGGGTTCACGTACCAGCGTACGGAAGGTTTCCATCGGCGCATCTTTCTTTGGGACCGACCGGGCCTCCCGGGAACGGCCGAGCTGTTCTGCGAGCTTCATCAGCTCCGGCTGTTGTGCCAGAAAGTCGCCGTACTTTACGATCAGCTGATAATCGCCCCGTTTTAACTGGCCGGCACTCATATCCCAGAGTCGACCGGCGGCGTTTTCATTCTCCACCAGCACCTGTTCTAACTGGCCGCTCAGGGTCATTCGCTCCTGGACTTCACTGAGCAACTGTTCGCGCTCTTCGTCCAGCAACTGCTGATTAAGGGCCGTGGCCTGGACCACAAGGCTCAGACGCCAGCGCTGTAAAAACAGCGTATGCAGGGCGGGAGTAAAGCTGGGGTTGTCCGTGACCAGCGCTCTGGCCTGGCTGGCAAACGGGGAGTGAACGTTATCAAGCAGCGTCAGGGTTTGCTGTAGCTGGGCAATAAACTGCGGCGTTGAAAGCCGCTGGCACTGCTGGTAACCAGCCACTTCCTCTGTCAGTTCCGGCGGGACTTCCGTCTCCTTAAACCGCTGTCGCAGGTTATCGCGCCAGCGGGGCAGATCGTCCGTCATTGCTTTTCGGAGCTTCGGGAATTTTTCAAAGAAGGCCGCCAGCTGCGGTGAAGCGAGCAGGGTAATGACGACCTCTTCGATCAACCCTTCTTCGCTAACCGCCAGCATGACGTTAAGCGTGTCCAGCGTTAGCATTGACGCGCCTGTTTGATCTGCGCGCTGACATCCTGCAAGCTGGCTTCAATGCGACCTAACCAGTCGCTATGGATAAAGAGGCATTTCTGCTGCTCGCTGAAGCGCGTGTGCTGCTGATGCCATTCGTTATCCAGCGCGTCGAGCTGCTGTTTGATCTCCTCCGGAACAGTATCGGAGGCCGTGCCCGGCAGCGCCAGGCGCGATCCCTGAAGGCTGACGTCGCGGATCACAAGGTGCTGGCTGCTGTCGACTTCCATCGACAGCGGCTGTGCAAAGCCGATACCGTTGAGTTTACCGCGGATCTCACCGCCTTTATCCAGCCACTGAACCAGCGCAACGCGTTCGATCGTCACGTGCACAACCTGCATATCATGAAGCTTCAGCGGTTGCTGAAGAAGAAGCGTGAGCGAGGCGTCAGTCAGCCCGGCGGGCAGTTCATAGTGCGGTTTACGGGCAAACATCCCGCCAAGACGGTTCACCTTCAGCGCGGTTTTGTCACTTTGCTGCTGCTGGAGCTGAAGGCGACGTTGGGCAATCGCGCCCAGTTGATTAAGCATCGACTGTTGACCCCACGCGTGTCCGGTCATCAAAACGTCCAGCTGCTGTTGCATCAGATTCATCCCTTCTGCGTCGTGCCACAGGCAGTCTTTCAGCAGGATCAGATCGATTGGGGCGACAGCATCGCGGCCGCTAAACAGCGCGCTTGCCTGGAGCAGGCGAATGGCTTTTTTCCAGCGACGATCGGAGACGTACGGCGCGGAAGGCAGCAAATCAAGCTGCTGGCGCAGCATAAAGATCAGCTCAAAAACGGGATCGGGCAGTTTTATCTTGCCGATCTCCTCCTGCCACTGGTGGTATTCCTCGTCCGTGACCTGCAATGACGCTGCCACCGGGTTTTCGTTTTCATCCTGCTGGCTTACCAGCATGGAACGGAAGTTTGATTTATCCTGGACTTTATCCAGCCACAGGCGGATCAGCATACGGTCATACAGCGCTTCCAGGCTGCTGTCGGCTTCGGGCAATTCGTTAGACGCGGCCACCAGCAGGCGCATGGGGATCTTCTCTTCGCTGGCGCCGTTGCGGAAGCGGCGTTCGTTAATTGCCGTCAACAGGGTATTCAGTATGGCCGGGCCGGCTTTCCAGATCTCATCAAGAAAGACGATTTCCGCTTCCGGAAGATAGCCCGCCGTCAGACGTTCATAGCGTCCCTCATCTTTTAACGCCTGAATGGAGAGTGGGCCGAAAACTTCTTCCGGCGTGGAGAAGCGCGTCATCAAATACTCGAATGCGCGCGCGTTCTGGAAAGCGAATTTGAGGCGGCGTGCGATCAGACTTTTGGCAATGCCCGGCGGGCCCAGCAGAAATACGCTTTCCCCACTCAGCGCCGCCAGTAAACAGAGGCGAATGGCGTGGCTACGCTCGTAAAGGCCTTTCTCCAGCGCACTGCTGAGGCGGGAAATTCTTTCTGCTAATAAATGTGAGTGAGCCATAATAGTTTTGCATCCTTTCGCCGTCGTGGCGGCTAATTGAAGCGAGTATAGACGTTTCGGTCTGGCCTGGTAATAGGCTGAAGTGCGGCGCTATTTTCTTTGCGCTACATTAATGCGGCTGCATTTAGGGGTACGATTTTGCATTGAATCGTGCATACTGTGCGCTTTTTGTGGGCCAAGGGACTAAGCACACATTTGTTATTCAAACGAAAAGACTAGTCTATGAGCACTGATAATAAGCAATCATTACCCGCAGTAACGCTTGCGGCGATCGGGGTTGTCTACGGTGATATCGGCACCAGCCCGCTTTATACGCTTCGTGAATGTCTGTCCGGTCAGTTTGGTTTTGGTGTAGAGCGTGACGCCGTATTTGGTTTCCTCTCGCTCATCTTCTGGCTGCTGATCCTGGTGGTCTCCCTTAAGTATCTCTCTTTCGTAATGCGGGCTGATAACGCGGGCGAGGGCGGTATTCTGACCCTGATGTCCCTTGCCGGGCGCAATACGTCCGCAAGAATGACCTCCGTGCTGGTCATCATCGGCCTGATTGGCGGCAGCTTCTTCTATGGAGAAGTCGTGATTACGCCGGCGATTTCTGTAATGTCGGCCATAGAGGGGCTGGAGATTGTCGCGCCACAGCTTGATACGTGGGTGGTGCCACTCGCTATTATCGTGCTGACGTTGCTGTTTGCCATACAAAAACACGGTACCGGGCTGGTGGGTAAGCTGTTCGCGCCTATTATGCTGGCCTGGTTCCTGATCCTGGCGGCGCTGGGCTTACGCAGTATTATCGCCAACCCGGATGTCCTGCACGCGCTGAACCCAATGTGGGCGGTGCATTTCTTCCTTGAATATAAAGTGGTGTCGTTTGTGGCGCTGGGCGCGGTGGTGCTGTCCATTACCGGTGTTGAAGCGCTGTATGCGGATATGGGCCACTTCGGGAAACTCCCTATTCGCGTCGCCTGGTTTAGCGTGGTCTTGCCTTCACTGGTGCTGAATTACTTCGGTCAGGGCGCGCTGCTGCTTGCACACCCTGAAGCGATTAAAAACCCGTTCTTCCTGCTGGCACCGGACTGGGCGCTGGTTCCGATGCTGATCCTGGCGACGCTGGCGACGGTCATTGCCTCTCAGGCTGTCATTTCCGGCGTATTCTCCCTGACGCGTCAGGCCGTGCGTCTGGGATATCTCTCCCCAATGCGCATTATCCATACCTCGGAGATGGAGTCTGGCCAGATCTACATTCCGTTCGTCAACTGGCTGCTCTATTTCGCGGTGGTGATTGTTATCGTCAGCTTTGAGCACTCCAGTAATCTGGCGGCGGCGTACGGTATCGCGGTAACCGGAACGATGGTGTTGACCTCTATTCTCTCCACTACCGTGGCGTACCGTAACTGGCACTGGAATAAGTTCCTCGTGGGGCTGATCCTGGTTGGCTTCCTCTGCATCGACGTGCCGCTGTTTTCTGCGAACCTCGACAAGATTGTCTCCGGCGGCTGGCTGCCGCTGACGCTGGGTCTGGTGATGTTTATTGTGATGACGACGTGGAAGAGCGAACGTTTCCGCCTGCTGCGTCGTATGCACGAGCACGGTAACTCTCTGGAGGCGATGATCGCCTCGCTGGAGAAATCCCCACCGGTGCGCGTGCCGGGCACAGCGGTGTATATGTCTCGCGCGCTGAACGTGATCCCGTTTGCGCTGATGCATAACCTCAAGCACAACAAAGTGCTGCACGAGCGCGTGATCCTGCTGACGCTGCGTACCGAAGATGCGCCGTACGTTCACAACGTGCGTCGCGTACAGATTGAACAGCTATCGCCAACCTTCTGGCGCGTGGTGGCAAGCTACGGCTGGCGCGAAACGCCGAACGTGGAAGAGGTGTTCCACCGCTGCGGTCTGGAAGGCCTGAGTTGCCGCATGATGGAGACGTCGTTCTTTATGTCCCATGAGTCGCTGATCATCGGCAAGCGACCATGGTATCTGCGCCTGCGCGGCAAGCTGTATCTCATTCTGCAACGTAACGCCCTGCGTGCGCCTGACCAGTTTGAGATCCCGCCTAACCGCGTGATTGAGCTGGGGACGCAGGTCGAGATTTAACCCTTCTGAATATGCCGGGTGGCGCTGCGCTTACCCGGCCTACCAGACCCGTAGGCCCGTGCAAGCGTAGCGCCGCCGGGCAATTTTCCTCTATTGCATTTCACTTAGCGAAACGTTTCGACGTTGATCACAAATCCGTTACGTCATGATGGTTTTCTGAACACTTCTGCGGCTACACTGTTTTTAGCGAAACGTTTCGCTAGTGGAGCAAAAAATGAAGAAAGGCACAGTACTCAACTCAGAAATCTCATCGGTGATTTCCCGTCTTGGGCATACCGATACGCTGGTGGTTTGCGATGCAGGCTTACCGGTTCCGCGCAGCACAACCCGTATCGATATGGCGTTAACGCAGGGTGTACCCTCGTTCATGCAGGTACTGGAAGTGGTCACCGCGGAGATGCAGGTTGAGGCGGCCATTCTCGCGGCGGAAATCAAACAACATAATCCGCAACTCCACGAAACGTTGCTCAGCCACATTGAGCAACTGCAACAGCACCAGGGAAACACCATAGAAATTCGTTACACAACGCACGAGCAGTTCAAACAACAAACCGCAGACAGTCAGGCGGTGATTCGCAGCGGGGAGTGCTCCCCGTATGCGAATATCATTCTCTGTGCTGGCGTCACCTTCTGAGGCCATCATGGACGTATTACTGCAACTCAAAGGGATCGATAAGTCGTTCCCGGGCGTAAAAGCCCTCTCCGGCGCGGCGCTGAACGTCTATTCCGGGCGCGTCATGGCGCTGGTGGGCGAAAACGGCGCCGGCAAATCCACCATGATGAAAGTGCTGACCGGTATCTACCAACGCGATGCCGGTTCGCTGCTGTGGCTGGGTAAAGAGACCACCTTTAACGGCCCGAAATCCTCTCAGGAAGCGGGCATCGGCATCATCCACCAGGAGTTGAACCTGATCCCGCAGCTCACCATTGCGGAGAACATCTTCCTCGGCCGTGAATTCGTGAACCGGTTTGGCAAAATCGACTGGAAAACCATGTATGCCGAAGCGGACAAACTGCTGGCGAAGCTGAATCTGCGCTTTAAGAGCGACCGACTGGTGGGCGACCTTTCCATCGGCGATCAGCAGATGGTGGAAATCGCGAAGGTGCTGAGCTTCGAGTCGAAGGTCATCATTATGGATGAACCGACCGACGCCCTGACCGATACCGAAACCGAATCCCTGTTCCGCGTGATCCGTGAGCTGAAATCCCAGGGCCGCGGCATTGTCTATATCTCACACCGCATGAAAGAGATCTTCGAGATCTGCGACGACGTCACCGTCTTTCGCGACGGGCAGTTTATTGCCGAGCGCGAAGTGGCAACCCTGACCGAAGATACCCTGATTGAAATGATGGTGGGACGTAAGCTCGAAGATCAGTATCCGCATCTGGAGAAAGCGCCGGGAGAAATCCGCCTGAAGGTGGATAATCTCTGCGGGCCGGGCGTGAATGACGTCTCCTTTACCCTGCGCAAGGGCGAGATCCTTGGCGTCGCGGGCCTGATGGGCGCGGGGCGCACCGAACTGATGAAAGTGCTCTATGGCGCACTGCCGCGCACCAGCGGCTACGTTACCCTTGACGGCCATGAGGTGGTCACCCGCTCGCCGCAGGATGGCCTGGCGAACGGCATTGTCTATATTTCCGAAGACCGTAAGCGCGACGGCTTAGTGCTGGGCATGTCGGTGAAAGAGAACATGTCCCTGACGGCGCTAGGCTATTTCAGCCGCAGCGGCGGCAGCCTGAAACACAAAGATGAGCAGCAGGCGGTCAGCGATTTTATCCGTCTCTTTAACGTTAAAACCCCATCGATGGAGCAGGCGATTGGCCTGTTGTCCGGCGGGAATCAGCAGAAAGTGGCGA
Organism: Enterobacter cloacae complex sp. SHL018; assembly: GCF_049237905.1. Classification (NCBI taxonomy): domain Bacteria; kingdom Pseudomonadati; phylum Pseudomonadota; class Gammaproteobacteria; order Enterobacterales; family Enterobacteriaceae; genus Enterobacter; species Enterobacter cloacae complex sp. SHL018. The sequence goes on along the minus strand of NZ_JBMKJE010000005.1, from coordinate 6,570 downwards.
TTGCCCGCGGGCTGATGACGCGCCCAAAAGTGTTGATCCTGGATGAACCTACCCGCGGCGTGGACGTGGGCGCGAAGAAAGAGATATATCAGCTGATTAACCAGTTCAAGGCCGACGGTCTGAGCATCATTCTGGTCTCTTCCGAGATGCCAGAGGTATTAGGCATGAGCGATCGCATTATCGTCATGCATGAAGGGCATCTCGGCGGTGAATTCACTCGCGAGCAGGCCACCCAGGAAGTTCTGATGGCTGCCGCTGTGGGCAAGCTTAATCGCGTGAATCAGGAGTAAGAAGATGACTACCCAGGCTGTTTCTGGTCGCCGCTATTTCACAAAGGCATGGCTGATGGAACAAAAATCGCTGATTGCCCTGCTGGTGCTGATCGCGATTGTCTCGACCATGAGCCCGAACTTTTTTACCGTCAATAACCTGTTCAACATTCTTCAGCAGACCTCCGTCAACGCCATTATGGCGGTGGGGATGACGCTGGTGATTTTGACCTCGGGTATCGATCTGTCCGTCGGTTCCCTGCTGGCCCTCACCGGCGCGATCGCCGCGTCGATTGTTGGTATTGAGGTCAACGCGCTGGTGGCCGTTGCCGCTGCGCTGGCGGCAGGTGCGGCAATTGGCGCCGTAACCGGCGTGATTGTGGCGAAAGGTCGCGTTCAGGCGTTCATCGCCACGCTGGTGATGATGCTGCTGCTGCGCGGTGTGACCATGGTGTACACCAACGGCAGCCCGATTAATACCGGTTTTACCGATAACGCCGATCTGTTTGGCTGGTTCGGTATCGGTCGCCCGCTGGGTGTCCCGACCCCGGTCTGGATCATGGCTATCGTCTTCCTGGCGGCATGGTACATGCTGCACCATACCCGTCTGGGTCGTTATATCTATGCGCTGGGCGGTAACGAAGCGGCAACGCGCCTGTCCGGTATTAGCGTTAATAAAGTCAAAATTATCGTTTACTCCCTGTGCGGCCTGCTGGCGTCTCTGGCGGGCATCATCGAAGTGGCGCGCCTCTCTTCCGCGCAGCCAACGGCGGGTACGGGCTATGAGCTGGATGCCATCGCGGCAGTGGTTCTGGGCGGTACGAGCCTTGCGGGTGGTAAAGGTCGCATTGTTGGGACATTGATCGGCGCACTGATCCTCGGTTTCCTGAATAATGGTTTGAATTTGTTAGGTGTTTCCTCCTATTACCAGATGATCGTTAAGGCAGTGGTGATTTTGCTGGCGGTACTGGTAGACAACAAAAAACAGTAACTGACGACACTACAGGACATCTTAGATATGAACATGAAAAAACTGGCTACCCTGGTTTCTGCTGTCGCGCTGAGCGCAACCGTAAGTGCTAACGCCATGGCGAAGGACACCATCGCGCTGGTTGTCTCTACCCTGAACAACCCGTTCTTCGTCTCCCTGAAGGATGGCGCGCAGAAAGAAGCAGATAAACTGGGCTACAACCTGGTGGTGCTGGATTCTCAGAACAACCCGGCGAAAGAGCTGGCTAACGTTCAGGACTTAACCGTTCGTGGTACCAAAATCCTGCTGATCAACCCAACCGATTCCGACGCGGTCGGTAACGCCGTGAAGATGGCAAACCAGGCGAAGATCCCGGTCATCACCCTTGACCGTCAGGCAACGAAAGGGGATGTGGTCAGCCACATTGCGTCTGATAACGTACTGGGCGGTAAAATCGCCGGTGACTACATCGCGAAGAAAGCAGGTGAAGGCGCGAAAGTGATCGAGTTGCAGGGTATCGCCGGGACTTCCGCAGCCCGTGAACGTGGTGAAGGCTTCCAGCAGGCTGTAGCGGCGCACAAATTCAACGTGCTGGCGAGCCAGCCGGCAGACTTCGACCGTACAAAGGGCCTGAACGTCATGCAGAACCTGCTGACCGCGCATCCTGATGTGCAGGCGGTATTCGCACAGAACGACGAAATGGCGCTCGGTGCGCTGCGTGCGCTCCAGACTGCGGGTAAATCAGATGTGATGGTTGTCGGATTTGACGGCACGCCGGATGGTGAAAAAGCAGTAAATGATGGCAAACTGGCTGCGACCATCGCTCAGCTGCCTGAGCAGATTGGCGCGACTGGCGTGCAAACTGCCGATAAAGTGCTGAAGGGCGAAAAAGTTCAGGCCAAATATCCTGTTGACCTGAAACTGGTCATTAAGCAGTAAAGGCGATTCAGGCAGTCGCTGGCTGCCTGAGGGACACCAAATAAAAGAAAAGTGTGGCATACGCCACCGGGTAATACCGGTGGCGCTCTCAGATGGACACCTCAATACATGAAAACCGCAGGCAACCTCGTCGTCCTTGGCAGTATCAATGCCGATCACATTCTTAACCTTGAAATGTTCCCCACTCCGGGCGAAACCGTCACTGGCAATCAGTATCAGGTGGCGTTCGGCGGTAAGGGCGCAAACCAGGCGGTTGCCGCCGGACGCAGCGGGGCGAATATCGCGTTTATCGCCTGTACGGGTGATGACGATACCGGCGAGCGCGTACGCAAACAGCTGGCAAGCGACAACATCGACATTGCACCCGTCAGCGTGGTTGCAGGGGAATCTACCGGCGTGGCGCTGATTTTCGTCAATGCGGAAGGTGAGAATGTCATCGGTATTCATGCAGGGGCTAATGCCGCGTTAACGACTGAACGCGTCGAAGCGCAGCGTGGAATCATCGCCGGAGCGGAAGCCCTGCTGATGCAGCTGGAGTCACCGGTTGAAAGCGTGCTGGCCGCCGCGAAAATTGCGCATGAAAATCATACGTCTGTCGTACTTAACCCTGCGCCTGCCCGTGTATTATCAGATGAGCTGCTGGCGCTGGTGGATATCATCACCCCGAACGAAACCGAAGCGGAAAAGCTGACGGGTATCCGTGTCGAAAATGATGACGATGCAGCGCGTGCCGCGCTTGCACTGCATGAAAAAGGCATCGGCACCGTAATCATCACCCTCGGCAGCCGTGGGGTGTGGGCTAGCGTCAATGGCGAAGGCCGTCGCGTACCGGGCTTTAAGGTCAAAGCCATTGATACCATCGCCGCAGGAGACACCTTCAACGGTGCACTGGTAACGGCGCTGCTGGAAGGAAAAGCAATGGATGACGCGATCCGCTTCGCGCATGCCGCCGCTGCGATTGCGGTGACGCGTAAAGGCGCTCAGCCTTCTGTTCCATGGCGTAAAGAGATTGATGAATTCTTAAGTCAGCAGGGGTAACGCTTGGCCACAATGAAAGATGTCGCCCGTATGGCGGGCGTTTCTACCTCGACTGTTTCCCACGTTATCAATAACGATCGCTTCGTCAGCGAGGCGATTCGGGAGAAAGTTGACGCTGCAATTAAAGAACTCAACTATGCGCCGTCTGCGCTGGCCCGCAGCCTGAAGCTCAACCAGACGCGCACCATCGGCATGCTGATCACGGCCAGTACCAACCCTTTTTATTCTGAACTGGTGCGCGGCGTGGAGCGCAGCTGCTTCGAGCGCGGCTACAGCCTGGTGCTGTGCAATACCGAAGGCGATGAGCAGCGCATGAACCGTAACCTGGAAACGCTGATGCAAAAACGCGTCGACGGGCTGCTGCTGCTCTGTACCGAAACGCATCAACCCTCGAAAGAGATCATCCAGCGCTACCCTTCTATTCCCACGGTGATGATGGACTGGGCGCCGTTCGACGGCACCAGCGATCTGATTCAGGATAACTCGCTGCTGGGCGGCGATATGGCGACTCAGCATCTGATCGATAAAGGTCATACCCGCATTGCCTGTATTACCGGCCCGCTGGATAAAACCCCGGCGCGCTTGCGTCTGGAAGGCTATCTTTCGGCCATGGAACGGGCGGGGCTTGCCATTCCTGATGGCTATCGCATCACCGGCGATTTCGAATTTAACGGTGGATTTGAAGCAATGCAGAAACTGCTGGCGCAAGAGCCGCGTCCGCAGGCGGTGTTTATCGGTAACGATGCGATGGCATTCGGAGCATATCAGGCGCTGTATCAGGCGGGATTACGTGTTCCGGACGACATGGCGATCGTCGGTTACGATGATATCGAACTGGCGCGCTACATGACGCCCCCACTGACCACCATCCATCAGCCGAAAGATGAACTGGGCGAGCTGGCCATCGATGTGTTGATCCACCGCATGGCCCAGCCCACGCTGCAACAGCAACGTTTGCAGCTTACTCCTGTTCTGATGGAACGCGGTTCGGTTTAGCCTTCTCTTTGTGACGCTCTTTAATCAGGTTCCGGCCGTCTTTTGGTTTTAACAACATAAAGACCACCGCCGATACCACGGTAAGCGCGCCCATAGTGATAAAGGTATAGTGGAACTGCTCAACGGTATTAGTTCCCTCGAACCCTTCATAAAACCGCAGTACCGCCGCGCTCACGGCAACCCCGAGGCTGATCGACAGCTGTTGAGTGACCGCCAGTACGCTGTTGCCGCTGCTGGCATTCTCGTCGGTGAGGTCCGCAAGGGTGATGGTGTTCATCGACGTAAACTGCGTCGACATGGCCATACCCAGCACAAACAGCGGCAGGATCAGCATCCAGATTGGTAACGCCGCAGATTGCAGGGAGAACTGCGCAATCATCAATCCGATAAAGATCGTCACGCCAACCAGCGTCTTACGATAGCCAAACCAGCGCAGCACCTGCGTGACCGTCGATTTTGCCAGAATCGAGCCCATCGCCGTGGGTGCCATCATGCAGCCAGCAATCAGGGCCGGATAGCCGAAACCGACCTGGAGCATCAGCGGCATCAGGAACGGTACGCAGCCCGTGCCCAGACGCGAGGCAATATTGCCCGCGATCCCGACGGAGAACGTTCGGGTGTTAAACAGAGATAAAGAGATAAGCGGTGTCGGATGGCGACGCGCATGACGTATATATAGAAGGAACAGCAGAATACCGCTGAGGATGACGGCCAGCGCCAGCCACGTCGCTACGATTTTCTCGCCAAACAGCTCCATCCCGCTGGAGAACAGGACCAGGCTCAGGCCAAACAGGAAGAAACCACCCATATCGAAGCTGCGTCTTGGCGTGGTGAAGTTCGGCATATATTTGCGGGCATAAATCAGCCCTGCCACACCAATCGGAATATTAATCAGGAAGATCCAGTGCCAGCTAGCCCAGGTCACCAGTACGCCGCCGAGAACCGGGCCAAGTATCGGGCCGACCAGCCCCGGCATAGTCACAAAGTTGAGCACCGGGAGCAGTTCGCTGCGCGGATAGGCGCGTAATAACGCCAGACGCGCGACGGGCATCATCATCGCGCCGCCTAGCCCCTGTAGAACGCGGAAGATAACCAGTTCCGTCAGAGAGGTGGAGAGGGCGCAAGCCAGAGAACCGAGCGTGAACAGCGTCACCGCCAGCATGAACACTTTGCGTGTGCCGAAACGATCGGCCAGCCAGCCGCTGACCGGAATAAGCATCGCCACTGTCAGGGTGTAGCTGATGATGGCGGATTGCATCGCCAGCGGGGAGCGGTTAAGGCTTTGGGCTATGGCGGGAAGGGCGGTATTGAGGATAGTGGCATCCAGTGCCTGCATAAAGAACGCCATGGCTGCAATCCACGGCAGTCCGGCCATACTGCGTGCTTTTTTCTCTGTCATTTATTTACCTGCTGGTGGGTTGGCGCGGCCAGCAACGCCTGGCACGCACTCAGGGCTCGCTGCCCGTCGCTCTCCTGAATGGCATCGACTATCGCCTGATGCAGATCCAGCTTCACCACCTCATCCTGCGTGATAGAGGTAAAGTAAGTGTGGTACACAGAATGGAATAAAGAAGCAAAGGAGGTCAGGAAAGGATTTCCGCTCATATTATAGATATGTTCATGCCAGGCCATATCGACCGCTATCCAGCGCTCGCGGTTAAAGTGCTTTTTCAGATCCACCATCTCTTCCATCAAAGTATTGAGCTGCGCTTTTTGCTCGGCTGTGCCGAGCGTGGCGGCAAGCAGGCAGGCCTGAGGCTCAAGACTGCTGCGCATGACCAGAAAGTGATCGACGACCTGATTAAAGTTATCTTCGGTCATCCACCAGGTGAGTAACTCCTGATCGAGAAAGTTCCAGTTTCCCTGAGGCATAACGCGGGTGCCAATGCGCGGGCGTGGAAGCACCATCCCTTTCGCCGTTAATGTTTTTACCGCTTCGCGAACGGCGGTACGGCTAACGCCAAACTGATCTCCCAGCTCCATCTCGCTGGGCAGGATGCTACCTGGAGCATATTTACCCGCTAAGATCAGCTGCGCCAGTTTCTCTGCCAGCACATAGGACAGGTTTTTTTGAGCTGCCAGCTGTTGTGCGCTTAATGGCATCGCTTTTATTCCTTAAATATTGATGCGGTTAATTATGCCATCTCAGGTGTGATTGTGGTTGCAGATACATCAAATAGAACAATTTGTAGCTTGAACTCATCGCTTTTGGTGAAAAAAAACACGGTCAGAAACTTTTTTTAAATTTCCTCTTGTCACTTCAGAAGAACTCCCTATAATGCGCCTCCACTGACACGGAACAACGGCACGCAAGCCGCCGGGTCAGCAGAGAAAAGCAAAACAAACGCTTGACTCTGA
>NZ_JBMKJE010000004.1:0-431618 GCF_049237905.1 Enterobacter cloacae complex sp. SHL018 | reverse complement strand
GGGATTTTTGTGGCGGCCTTCGTACCGATGGCGGCGGTGTTCCCGGCGCTGGAGCCGCGGCACAAGGGGGCGGCGATTTCGGTGTATAACCTGTCAGCCGGTCTGTCTAACTTCCTTGCGCCGGCGATTGCCGTGGTGCTGCTGCCCTGGTTCAGCACGCTCGGCGTGGTCATCGCCTATACGGTGCTTTATCTGCTGGCTTTTGTTCTGTGTGCCTTTATCCGCGTCACGCAGCCGGGCTTAGAAAAAGCAAATAGCAGCAAGAGAGGGATGGCGGATCTGCTGAATACTCCTCATCCTGAAACGCTGAAGGAGTAAGCGAGAGAACTTTCCTGCCGGGTCACGCTTATCCCGGCAGGAAGATGCGTGCGATTAGGCAATCGTCACTTTATTGTCCAGATAGACATCCTGAACCGCATTAATCAGCTTCACGCCGTCGGCCATGGATTTTTTAAACGCTTTGCGGCCCAGGATCAGCCCCATTCCGCCGGCGCGTTTGTTAATCACCGCCGTGCGCACCGCGTCGGTCAGATCGGTTTCACCGCCTGCTGCACCGCCGGAGTTAATCAGCCCGGCGCGGCCCATGTAGCAGTTAGCCAGCTGGTAGCGCACCAGATCGATAGGGTTGTCGCTGGTCAGCTTGCTGTAGACGCGGTCGTCGGTATAGCCAAAGTTCACCGCTTTATACCCGCCGTTATTCTCGGCCATTTTCTGTTTCACGATGTCCGCGCCGATGGTTGCCGCCAGGTGATTTGCCTGACCGGTCAGATCCGCTGATACGTGGTAATCCACGCCGTCTTTCTTAAACGCGTTGTTACGCAGATAGGCCCACAATACGGTCACCATCCCCAGCTCGTGCGCGCGCTCAAACGCGGCAGAGATCTCTTCTATCTGCCGACGCGACTGCTCAGAGCCAAAATAGATAGTCGCCCCGACCGCTACCGCACCCATGTTGAACGCCTGTTCGACGCTGGCGTACAGTGTCTGGTCGTATTCGGTTGGGTAGCTCAGGGTTTCGTTGTGATTCAGCTTGACGAGGAACGGAATGCGGTGAGCATAGCGGCGGGAAACTGAGGCCAGCACGCCATACGTCGATGCCACACAGTTACAGCCCGCTTCAATCGCCAGCTCGACAATGTTTTTCGGGTCAAAGTAGAGCGGGTTAGCAGCAAACGACGCTCCCGCCGAGTGCTCTACGCCCTGGTCAACGGGCAGAATGGAGAGATAGCCGGTCCCGCCCAGACGACCGGTATTGTAAAGCGTCTGCATGTTTCGCAGTACGGCAGGCGGACGGTTGTTGTCGACCATGACGCGGTCTACGTAATCATGGCCAGGCAGATAAAGCTGGTCGGCTGGAATGGTCATACAACGATGCTGTAAAAGGCTGTCGGCGTCTTTGCCAAGCAGTTGCGCAATATCAGTCATAGTGATGCTCCCGTAAGTCCGACATGATGTCGGAGCGTGTGATCCAAGCCCACGTTTTTGCAGGCAGACTAAGCCTGGTACCGACTTAACCTATTTTCCACCATTTGCAACTTTTTTAAGCACAATCTGCTGGCTCGTTTCGTGTACAACATTTTTGTTACACTGATCAAACAATCGCCTTAAAGGTATTTAAAAGGTATTATCACATGGTATGTTACATGCGTACCTCTGACATGCAGGATTAAAAAATGAAAACGAAAGTCCAACTGTCATTCATGATGTTCGTTGAATGGTTTATCTGGGGCGCATGGTTTGTGCCGCTGTGGCTGTGGCTGAGTAAGAGCGGGTTTACCGCCGGGGAAATTGGCTGGTCGTACGCCTGTACCGCGATTGCCGCGATCCTCTCTCCCATCCTTGTCGGCTCGCTGACGGACCGTTTCTTCGCCGCCCAGAAAGTGCTGGCCGTGCTGATGTTCGCTGGCGCGATTCTGATGTATTTCGCAGCACAGCAAACCCAGTTCAGCACCTTCTTCCCGCTGCTGCTGGCCTACTCCCTGACCTATATGCCGACCATCGCGCTGACCAACAGTATCGCCTTCGCGAACGTCGATGACGTGGAGGCTGATTTCCCGCGCATTCGCGTGATGGGCACCATCGGCTGGATTGCCTCCGGCCTGGCGTGCGGCTTCCTGCCGCAGATGATGGGCTATAGCGACATCTCTGACACCAATATCCCGCTGCTGATGACCGCTGCCAGCTCCCTTCTGCTTGGCGTCTTCGCGCTGTTCCTGCCGAATACCCCGCCGAAGAGTACCGGCAAGCTGGATTTCAAAGTGATGCTGGGGCTGGATGCGCTGATCCTGCTGCGCGATAAAAACTTCCTGGTGTTCTTCTTCTGCTCGTTCCTGTTTGCCATGCCGCTGGCCTTCTACTATATCTTTGCCAACGGCTATCTCACCGAAGTGGGGATGAAAAACGCCACCGGCTGGATGACCCTCGGCCAGTTCTCTGAAATCTTCTTCATGCTCGCTCTGCCATTCTTTACCAAACGCTTTGGTATTAAGAAGGTCTTGCTGCTGGGCCTGATCACCGCCGCCATTCGCTACGGTTTCTTTGTTTACGGCGGCGCCGAGCAATACTTCACCTACGCCCTGCTGTTCCTCGGCATTCTGCTGCACGGCGTAAGCTATGACTTCTATTACGTCACCGCGTACATCTACGTGGATAAAAAAGCGCCCGTGCACATGCGCAACGCGGCGCAGGGCTTGATCACGCTGTGCTGTCAGGGCTTTGGTAGCCTGCTGGGTTACCGTCTCGGCGGCGTGATGATGGAAAAAATGTTCGCATATAAAGAGCCGGTGAATGGGCTGACCTTCAACTGGGCCGGAATGTGGACGTTTGGTGCAATCATGATTGTGGTGATTGCCGTGCTGTTTATGCTGTTTTTCCGCGAATCGGATAAAGAGATCACCGCAATTGAGGTGGTTGATGGCGATACCGCGCTGACACGAGGGGAAGTTAAATGAAACAAGACCGTATTCTCGGTGCTCTTTACGGGCAGGCGTTAGGGGATGCGATGGGGATGCCGTCGGAGCTGTGGCCGCGCAAGCGGGTGAAAGCGCACTTCGGCTGGATCGACCGTTTCTTACCCGGCCCGGCTGAGAATAATGCCGCCTGTTACTTTAAGCAGGCCGAATTTACGGATGATACGTCGATGGCGCTGTGCCTGGCCGACGCGATTATCGAATGCGACGGGGAAATTAACCCTGACGTTATCGGTAAGCATATTCTGGACTGGGCGCTGGATTTTGACGCGTTCAATAAGAATGTGCTCGGCCCGACCTCCAAAATTGCCCTGAACGCCATCCGTGACGGCAAGCCGGTGAGCCAGCTGGAAAACAACGGCGTCACCAACGGGGCGGCGATGCGCGCCTCCCCGCTGGGATGCCTCCTGCCAGCCACGCGTCTGGCGCACTTCGTGGAACAGGTTGCGTTAGCCTCCAGCCCGACCCATAAATCGGATCTCGCCATCGCCGGTGCGGTGGTGATCGCCTGGGCGGTTTCACGCGCTATCGACGGCGAACGCTGGCATCACATCGCCGATGCCCTGCCGGGTATTGCCCGTGCGGCGCAGGAGGCGAACACGACCACCTTCAGCGCATCGCTTTCCGCTCGTATTGAGCTGGCCCTGAAAACCGTGCGCGAAGCCAACGGTACCGAGTCCGCCAGCGAGCAGATCTATCAGCTTATTGGCGCGGGCACGAGCACCCTTGAGTCCGTTCCGGCGGCGATTGCGATGGTCGAACTCGCGGGTACCGATCCGAACCGCTGCGCGGTGTTATGCGCCAACCTGGGCGGTGATACTGACACTATCGGCGCGATGGCAACGGCCATCTGCGGCGCGCTGCACGGTGTACAGGCCATTGATCCGGCACTCAAAAACGAACTTGATGCCGTAAACCGGCTCGATTTCGGCCACTACTGCGAAAAACTGCTGCACTTCCGGGAGCAAAGGGAGGGCGTATGAGTGCTTTTGCCCGCCGTCTCGAAACCCTTCACGCCACGCGCCCCGTAACGGTACTCGGCGCGGCGGTTATCGACGTGATTGCCGACGCCTACGCCCTGCCCTGGCGCGGGTGTGATATCGAGCTGAAGCAACAGGGAGTGAATATTGGCGGCTGCGCGCTGAATATCGCCATCGCCCTGAAGCGGCTCGGCATTGCTGCGCAAAACGCCCTTCCCGTCGGCCACGGCGTGTGGGCCGATATTATCCGTAACGCCATGGCGAAGCAGGATCTGCACAGCGCCGTGGAAGCGGAAACGGGCGATAACGGCTGGTGCCTGGCGCTGGTGGAGCCTGACGGTGAACGGACCTTTATGTCGTTTAGCGGCGTGGAGAACCAGTGGCAGCAGCGCTGGCTGGACGGGTTAAGCGTGCCGGCAGGGAGCCTGATCTCTTTGTCCGGCTACCAGCTGGCGTCCCCCAGCGGTGAGCTGCTGACGGCCTGGCTGGAAAGTCTTCAGGATGCGACGCTCTTTATCGATTTCGGTCCGCGCATCGCGGATATTCCCGACCCGCTGATGGCGCGGATCATGGCCTGCAAACCGATCGTCTCGCTCAATCGTCAGGAGGCGGAACTTGCCGCCGAATGGCTTGGCGTAAACGTGGAACAGCTGGGCACACGGTGGCAGCAGAGGTTTGGCGCTGCGCTGATCGTACGCCATGATAAAGACGGGGCGGTCTGGTACGACGGTGACGCTTCCGGACACGTTCCGGCGTTTCCTGCTACCGTGGTCGATACCATCGGCGCGGGTGACAGCCATGCGGGAGGTACCCTTGCCGGGCTGGCCGCGGGATGGTCACTGCCAGAGGCGGTGCAGCTTGGCAATGCCGTAGCCGCCTGGGTAGTCAGCCATCGCGGTGGCGACTGCGCCCCCACGCGCGAGGTCCTACTCCTCGCACACAAAGACGTATAGGTCGCTGCGGCAGTAGCTGATGCTGTACTCAATTGGCCGGTGCTGTTGATCGAGCGCGACTTGCTTGATCACCAGCACCGGTATCTTATCGTCCATCTTGATATGCGCCTGAAACTCGCTGTCCGGCATCCGGGCGCTGACGCGGGAACGGGTGCGCTGCGGAAATATATTCTGGCTGCGGAAGTAATCGTAAAGCGAGACGCCGATGTCGTCCGGATTGGGGATTAATCCTACCGGTACCCAGGACTCCTCTATTGATACCGCATCGTCATCCACGTAGCGGATGCGCTTAAGCAGAAATACATCGCTGTCCGGCGCAAGGGAAAGGTGGCGGGCGATCTCCTCCGGACATTTCACGACGCGTTTATTAACCCACAGCGTGTTGGGCGTTTTGCCCCGCAGCACCACCTGCTGAGAAAACCCGCGCGCCTCTTTTAGCGAATATTCAAAGATATTGTTGATTTGCGTACCGTATCCACGCGCGCGGGTGACGACGCCGGCCTCTTCCAGCGCCTGCATCGCTTTACGCACCGTAATGCGCGACACACCGGCCAGCTGGCTCAGATCGCGCTCGCCCGGCAAAATATTACCGTGCGCGAGCACGCCGCTGCGTACCGCGTTTTTAACCGTTTCGGCAAATTTCAGGTACAACGGCGTGTTGTCCGGTGCGGCAATTCGTTCCTTGAGTTGAGCAATTAACCGGGTATGCGCTTGTTCCATCTCTGTTTTTCTCTGGCATAAGGTTTTATGCCAGTATACGGCTTACCACCATGCATGAAAATGGTGAACCGGCCCAATACCGTGACCCACTTCCAGAGAATCGGCTTTTGCCAGCGCGCACGAGAGCCAGATCTTCGCCTCCTGCACCGTATCCGCCCAGTTCGCGTTTCGGGGACGCAGCGCCGCCAGCGCCGCCGAGAGCGTACATCCCGTGCCGTGGGTGTTTTTGGTCTGTACCCGCGGGGCGGTGAAACGTTGAGCGCCATCGCGGGTGAAGAGCCAGTCCGGGCTTTCTGCATCATCAAGATGACCGCCTTTCATCAGCACCGCGCTGCATCCCATCGCCAGCAGCGCATTGCCCTGCTCTTTCATCTCACGTTCGTTTTGCGCGTGTGACGCATCCAGCAGCGCGGCGGCTTCAGGGAGGTTTGGCGTGATCAGCGCCACCTGCGGCAGCAGCTTTTTACGCAGGGTGTCGACGGCAGAGGCGGAGAGCAACGGATCGCCGCTTTTGGCCAGCATCACGGTATCGAGCACCACGTTTTTTATCTGATAACGTTTGAGACGTTCAGCGACCGCTTCAACAATGTCCGCCTCTGCAAGCATGCCGATTTTGGTGGTGTCGATGCGTACATCGCTGAATACCGAATCCAGCTGTGCGGCGACAAAATCCGGCTCAATACGATATACCGACTGTACACCGCGCGTGTTTTGCGCCACCAGCGCGGTGATAACCGAGCATCCGTAAGCGCCGAGCGCAGAGAAGGTTTTCAGGTCTGCCTGGATCCCCGCTCCGCCGCTGGGATCGGTTCCCGCAATAGTCAGGGCATTAATGCGTGTCATACCAGCTCCTCCAGCGCGTAAAGCGCATCCAGAAACGCCGGGGCAAAGCTGCCGGGGCCCCGGCTGTGAGTCAGTGCAGCTGCCCCTGCGCGCTTCATAAAGCCGCAGGCTGCCGTCGCATTATCAAGCCTGTCGCCAGGCAGCGAACAGCAGGCGGCGACGACCGCCGAGAGCGCACAGCCTGTTCCCACCACGCGGGTCATCAGCGGGTCGCCGCCCGCGACCGTACGGGTTCGCTGACCATCAGTGATGTGATCCACTTCTCCTGTGACGACCACAACGGCGTGGGTCTGGCGGGCGAGCGTCTGCGCAGCGGTCAACGCGCTCGCCGCCGTATCGGTGGAATCAACCCCGCGCCCGCCCGCACTCATTCCGGCAAGGGCGAGGATTTCGGAGGCGTTTCCACGAATGGCCGCAGGTTTGAGGGACAATATTTGCTGGCAAAATCGGGTGCGGTACGCCAGCGCGCCAACCGCAACCGGATCCAGAACCCAGGGCGTACCCGCGGCTACCGCGCTCTCAATGGCCCGACGCATCGACTGGGCGCGCGGCGCGGTGAGTGTACCCACGTTGATGAGCAGAGCATCGGCAAGCGCGGCAAACTGTTCCGCTTCCTCGGCTTCGATCACCATTGCCGGGGAAGCACCCAGCGCGAGCAAAACGTTGGCGGTGAAGGTCTGCACGACATCGTTGGTCATACAGTGCGTGAGCGGGGAACGGGTTCGGAATTGATGTAAAACGTGTGAGTCTAGCAGGTCAGGCTGCATGATTTCGCTCCTGCCGTGCGTGAAGAAGCGATGACCGGGTAGGCATCTGACTTCCCTACGCTGGCATTATCCAGATCAGGTAATACGGGTATTTCTCAGCCTTCACAAAGAAGGGCACCCCGAGTCAAATTACTTATAAAACAGCTACTTACGAAATAGCAATTCGTAGTCATGTAGTGTAACCGGGGGGTAACCCGGGTGCAAGGGGTTTTGGGCTGTCCGTTAATCCCCTGTAACGAACAATAAACGACAAGATATTAACTACCCTCTATATGTATACATTATTGTTCAGTTAATTATCCCGCCAGATTTGTTAAGAACACATGAAAAATATTATTTACTCACTGTGCAGAGAAATATTATTTTTATCCATAATGACGCACCGGGAGTGCTTTTATAAGACAGCCCACCTTCTTTCGTATGAAATAAACCCACATATTAATGTAAACATTTATTTTGCAAAATTTTATCTCTGTCAAACACTTAATTTAACTCTCTCATTTACCACCTCATTTTCACCTTAATGTTTACATTAATAACAACCGCAAAATGACTTTCACGCCGTCGGAACTATTCATAATATTTATGACTTAGATCAACATCATTGGTTTGCGTTTAATTGATAGTTTACTCGCGTTACTAAATAAGATTTAGACAACGTTCACCCGTTTTTTAAATCCACAAAACAAAGCGATTCAGCTTCAGTATTTTTCGACAATTAATGATGTGAGCTTTTCAAATGAAATCTATGAATAAAACCTTTATTGCTATTTTTGTAATGGGCGTTGTCTTAGCGGGTACAATGAGCCAGGCTGAAGCCGCGAATACGGTTTGGGACGATCAGCAAATCACTAATATTGTAAATGACCATCAGGATCAGATTACACAAAACAACGCTGATAGCATTAACCGTGATATCGCAACGGATAACCGCTTAACGCAGGTTAATGACGACCTTCAGTCCACAAAATTAGGCGTGTTAGTCGTGGATAAAATGGCTAACGACGCACATCAGAAAGCGTTGCTTGCCGGCGCGCTTGCCGATACCGCCAGTCTGAAAAGTGAGACGGCCCTACAGGGTGTGGCGACTAACGGCGCAGCCATTATCAACCTTCAACACGTCGATAATATTCAGGATAGCCGCCTTACTGCTCTCGAAAATGCACCTAAACCCATCAACGGTACAGATGGAGCGAAAGGTGATAAAGGGGAGACCGGTGCGACTGGCGCAAAGGGCGATAAAGGGGATACCGGCGCGACTGGCGCAAAGGGTGAAAAAGGGGATATCGGTGCAACCGGCGCGAAGGGTGAAAAAGGCGATGCTGGCGCGACAGGCATGAAAGGTGATAAGGGTGATACTGGCGCACAAGGCATTGCGGGAAGAAACGGTCGCGACGGTGTAGACGGTCATAACGGTAAAGATGGTGTGACAACCACCGTGACACAACGACAGCTGGATACGGCTACCCAGGCGAAGGTCGCTAAAAATAGCCTGGCTGTTACTGCCGCCACGCAGGATCTGCAAGCCACCAGGCAGACATTACAGGCAATGAATACTACCACCAGCCAGCAATTTAAATCTCTGCGTGATGAAGTGGACAATAATAAGAAGCAGGCCAATGCTGGTATTTCAGGGGCGATGGAGATGGCGGGTTTGCCACAAGTGCAAACCAATCAACGCGTCATGTTCTCTGCTGGCGGCGCGACTTACAACAGCGAGAGCGCGCTTGCTGTCGGTGCATCCGTTAACTTTAATTCCCATGTCATCGCGAAAGTGAGCTTCTCAGATGATACCGCGAATAATATGGGCGCTTCGGTTGGGATTGGAATGGGCTTTTAAAGCGTAAAACAATCATCGGGACAAATATAAAGCCTCATTTTAGCGGATGAGCATTTCGTTGATACAAAAAGATGTCTAAATATATTTTTATTTCGGTAGCCCTGTATCTGATGCTGATTTCGGTCGGGATCTGGATCGGCGTGATGTATGTCTCCTGGTATTTGTGTCGTTTTTAAGGCGGTAAAATGAAAAAAGTAATGATGTTCGTTATAGGTACTGCGGTGCTTGCAGGTTGTGTCTCGCCTGCGCACGCCATAAACGCCCATTATAGCGCTCAATTAGAGCGTTCGGGATGCACGCAAATGAGCGCTGGCGATGGCTCTTGTGATATCAGCAAAACCAAAGCGGAAAACGCGGCACAACACGAACCAGCGACATCCGTTCACGATCCCCTGCGTGAAGCCTCGTTCTCGTCGGACACGGTTAACGCCACGCTTTCTAACGGCTTTTTTAGCGCCACCGTTAACGGCAAGAAAGCCAGCGTTAAACGCCTGAATGCGAATTTCTATGAGATCCGTGGTAATGGTTTTGTGATATCGCTAAGCCTGGATGAAAACGGTATTACGGACGCGTCGTGGAATAAAACGAAGGGACGCGAACACGGTATTTTACGCGTTAGCCAGAAATAAACAGCGTAAGGAGGCTCACTGCCTCCTTTTCACCTGACAATCGCACGATTTGTCACACTCTTTTGTCTGATTTTACAATGCGGATAAATCATACGTAAGCTACTGTTTTTATTTAGCATAAAGTGCAATCTCCCCCATACAAACGGCGTTCTTCCCTGCCCTGTGCCCTGTGTCACAAAACAGTAAGCAAATTAACCATTGAGCCCGGTGACAAAAGGCTCTATATTGGCGGCGTTTTTTTCAGGCCCCATCTGTTTTTTAACTTTTTATTCAATCGTTGCTCATAACGAAGCGGCGGTTGTAGGAGTGATATGATGACGGATAAAGTCCGTATTGACACCGTAGATGCCCACAAAAGCAACGAAACCTATCTGGCCCGTCAGGCCGAATTTGAATCTAACGTCAGGAGTTATCCGCGCAAATTGCCTTTAGCGATTACGAAAGCAGAAGGCGTGTGGATCACCGATGCAGATAATAAAGAATACCTTGACTGTTTAGCAGGCGCAGGCACCCTCGCGCTTGGACACAATCATCCTGATGTGCTGAAAAGCATCCAAAATGTCATTACCAGCGGCTTGCCGTTACATACCCTGGATCTGACCACGCCGTTGAAAGACGCGTTTTCAGAATACCTGCTCTCTCTGTTGCCTGGTCAGGGCAAAGAGTACTGCCTGCAATTCACTGGCCCGTCCGGGGCTGACGCCGTTGAAGCGGCGCTGAAGCTGGCAAAAAAAGTGACCGGTCGTAGCGGTATCATCAGTTTCTCTGGTGGTTACCACGGTATGACCCACGGCGCACTGTCCGTCACCGGCAACCTGTCTCCGAAAGAAGCGGTTGACGGTATGATGCCAGAAGTCCAGTTCATGCCTTACCCACACGAGTACCGTTGCCCACTGGGTATCGGTGGTGAAGCGGGCGTGAAGGCGCTGACCTACTACTTCGAAAATCTGATTAACGACGTCGAAAGCGGCGTGCGTAAACCTGCCGCGGTGATCCTCGAAGCCGTTCAGGGTGAAGGTGGCGTGAACCCGGCGCCTGTTGAGTGGTTGCAGCGCATCCGTAAAGTCACTCAGGAACACGGTATCCTGCTGATCCTCGACGAAGTCCAGGCTGGCTTTGCCCGTACCGGTAAATTCTTTGCCTTCGAACACGCTGGCATTGAGCCAGACATCATCGTGATGTCTAAAGCAGTCGGTGGCGGTCTGCCGCTGGCCGTGCTCGGTATCAAAAAGCAGTTCGATGCATGGGCGCCAGGTCACCATACCGGTACTTTCCGCGGCAACCAGCTGGCGATGGCTACCGGTCTGACCACGCTGAAGATCCTGAAAGACCAGAACATCGCGGGCAAAGTAGCTGCACAGGGCGAATGGCTGAAAGGCCAGCTGAAAGAGATGGCGAAACGCTATCCGGTGATCGGCCACGTTCGCGGTCTGGGCATGATGATCGGTATTGAAATCGTTAAGCCACATGAAGCCGCCGATCACATGGGTTGCTTCCCGGGCGATGGCGAGCTGTCTGCACTGATCCAGAAGAAATGCTTCGAAGCCGGCCTGATTCTGGAGCGTGGCGGCCGTAACGGTATCGTTCTGCGTCTGCTGCCTTCTCTGCTGATCAGCGATGACGAGCTGAAAGTCTTCCTGGATAAATTCGAGCAGGCACTGCTTGCTGCGGGCGTTAGCCCGGCGTAACCGGAGTTGTTGAATACGATGTCTGATTCAAACCCAATTTTGTTCTCCTCTGCGCAGAGCATTGAAGCTTACCAGCAGGCGATTGAACAAAGCACTCAGGCTGTGATGCAGTGGCTGAAACAGCCTGAGATGTACCAGGGCAAAACGGTCGCGGAGCTGCGCGACCGTATTAAGCTGGATTTCAACCCGAAAGGGCTGGGCAACGAAGCGGCGATCGAACGCGCCGTGGAGTTCTTCCTGAAAGACAGTTTGTCCGTTCATCACCCGCAGTGTGTGGCGCACCTGCACTGCCCAAGCCTGGTGGTTAGCCAGGCGGCGGAAGTGCTGATCAACGCCACTAACCAGAGTATGGACTCCTGGGATCAAAGCCCGTCCGCAACCATCATTGAGATCAAACTGATCGAATGGCTGCGTACCCGCGTGGGTTATCAGGCTGGCGACGCAGGCGTCTTCACCAGCGGCGGCACCCAGAGTAACCTGATGGGGCTGATGCTGGCGCGTGACGCGTTCTTTGCGCGTCAGGGCCACTCGGTTCAGCAGGACGGTCTGACAGGCGATCTGCGTAAGATCCGCGTGCTGTGTTCGGAAAATGCCCACTTCTCCGTGCAGAAAAACATGGCGCTGATGGGTCTGGGCTACCAGTCCGTGGTGCAGGTGAAAACTGACGAATTCTCCCGCATGGATCTCACCGATCTGGCGGCGAAAATCGAACAGTGCAACGCGAACGGCGAGCAGATCCTGGCGATTGTGGCCACGGCCGGTACGACCGATGCGGGTGCTATCGATCCGCTGCGTGCTATTGCTGAGCTGGCTGCGAAACAGAATATCTGGGTGCACGTTGATGCGGCCTGGGGCGGCGCGCTGCTGATGTCTGAGCAGTATCGTCACTACCTGGACGGTATCGAGCTCGTGGATTCCGTCACCCTGGACTTCCACAAGCAGTTCTTCCAGACCATCAGCTGCGGTGCGTTCCTGCTGAAAGAAGCGCGTCACTATGAACTGATGCGCTATCAGGCGGCCTATCTGAACTCTGAGTTCGATGAAGAAGCGGGTGTACCTAACCTGGTCTCCAAATCTCTGCAAACCACGCGCCGTTTCGACGCGCTGAAACTGTGGATGAGCCTGGAAGCGCTGGGTCAGGAGCAATACGCGGCAATCATCGATCACGGCGTGACGCTGGCACAGCAGGTTGCGGCTTACGTGAAAGAGCAGTCTGCTCTGGAACTGGTGATGCAACCCCAGCTGGCAAGCGTGCTGTTCCGATTCCGTCCGCAGGCGCAGATGGATGACGCCGGTATTGCCCTGCTGAACCAGAAAATTGGCGATGCGCTGCTGGAGTCTGGTCGTGCAAACGTCGGTGTGACTGAGCATAACGGTATCACCTGCCTGAAGCTGACCCTGCTAAACCCAACCGTGACGCTGGAGGACGTAAAAATCCTGCTGTCCCTGGTTGAGCGTACCGCGCAGGAAGTAATGGCGAAGTAATGCTTATCCCTCTCCCACCCGGGAGAGGGATTGTTTTTCCCGCGCTAACGCCTTTCCCCTTTTTTCCTCGAAGCATAACCGTATTCATACTGGCTATACCCCGAGCTGTAATACAGCGCTGCGGATTTAACAATATCGTTGAGGATTGTGCCGCTGACCTTCACGCCAACGTGCTGTAACCGTTTAACGGTATTCTCCATCTCTTTCACGCTGGTTTTATCGAAACGGGCAACCATTAGCGTTGTTCCGGCTGCTCTGGCGACCAGCGCGGCATCGGTGACGGCCAGGACCGGCGGTGTATCAATGATGACGATGTCATATTGCTCGTTAACCCAGGACATGACGGAAAGGAATCGTTCGCTTAACAGCAATTCTAACGGGCGCAGGGGTTCCGGGCCGCAGGTGATGACGTCAATTCCCCCTTTTTCAGCATGCTGAATGACCTCCGCTAAGTCGCGTTTCCCTTCGAGCAGGCAGGACAATCCGTGGCGGTTCTCCAGACCAAAAATATTATGAACATAGCCCTGGCGCATATCCGCATCAATAAACAGCACCCGCTGACCGCTCTGCCCGGCGATGGCCGCCAGATTCGTCGCCACCAGCGTTTTTCCGCAGTCCTGCGTGGGGCCAGAAATCATCACAATGCGGTTCTCAGCCTCCATCATGGTGAAATGCAGACTGGTCCGCAGCCCGCGTACTGCTTCAACAAACATATCAGCAGGGCGATCGACGGGCAGGAAAGGCACATCCGAGGTTTTGTGTTTCCAGCGACGAGAAAACGGATTTTTTCTGCGCAACTGCGTTTTACTCCACAGCCACTGTGAACGTGGCAACGTAGCCAGAACCGGCATCCCCTGCGCTTCCAGCTGTTCGGAAAGCGTGATCCCACGTTTGAACGCCTGACGTACCAGCACGGTCCCCATTGAGAACATTAGCCCGAACAGCGCGCCAAGAACGATGATTAACGCTTTACGCGGCTTTATCGGGTCCGGCAGCGTAACAGCCTCATCAATGATCCTCACGTTCCCGACAGCGCTGGAGCGGGAAATATTCAGCTCCTGCTGGCGCGTCAATAGCTGTAAATAAATCGTGCGACCCGACTCAACATCACGGCTCAGGCGTAAAATCTCCTGCTGCGTGGAGGGCATAGCTGACACACGGTTATTGAGACGCTCCCGTTCCCGCTCAAGGGTCTGTCTCTTTTCATGCAATGCACGATAGGTAGGGTGACTTTTTTTAAAGAGCTGGGAGATCTCTGCCTCCCGGAACGTCAGCTCATTTAGCTGATTCTCAACGTTAACAACCTGATCCAGGACAGATTTTGCCTCCAGAGACAGGTCCACCGAGTCTCGCTGCGCCCGGTAGGCATTCAGCCGCGCTTCTGCCTGATCAAGGTCCGCGCTGATTTTCGGCAACTGCGCCTGTAAAAAATCCAGACTACGAGAATCCTGAGCCTCCTGGCGCGCGATATTTTGCTGGAGATAATTTTCAGCAATTGCATTCAGCACCCGGGCGATGCTGTCAGGATCTTCGCCCGTCAGGGTTAAGGTCACGATACCGCTCTGTTTCTCCGATTCCGCAACCGTGAGACGCTTCTTCAGCGCGTTGATCGTCTCAAGCCGCGTCAACGACTTAAGCGAAAATTGCGTGCCTGGCATCGCCTCAATCGACGTCACCAGCAGAACGATCCCTTGCGTAACCAGCGTTTTCCCAACCTGGCCGTCGGCCTCAATGTTTTCGCCCGTCAGGTGATATTTTCCCGCTTCCTGTACGGTCAGCGTGAGCTCTTGCGCTTTGCCTTCCACCTGCGGGATCTGGAGTTCGCCTAACGTGATTTTGCCCTGCTCACGCCCTTGCAGACGCTGCCAGAGACGCCCCACCACAGGCAAAACGCGCTGCTTTGCCTGCTGTGTCAGAGCTAATTTGTCAACGGTCTCGCCGAGGATCATGCGGGATTTCAGCAGTAAAATTTCAGGGGCAACATCCGGCGACACATCGGTGCCCAGCTGGCTCAAACCTTTGAGCAGGTTGTTATCGTGTTTGTTTTCAATTTGCACCATGGCATCCGCCTGATAAACAGGTGGCGCAATCCAGGCATAGAGACCGGCGCACAGGATGAACAGGAACGTCACGCACAGAATCATCGTGCGGTGGTCGATCATCTCGACGAGCAAACGAACGAGATCGACTTCATGTTGTTGGGGTGCCGCTGCACCATAATTGTCTGTTGTGTAAGACGACATTAATGCTTCATTCCTTTCTGACCTAAACGACGTGCCCATTCCTGACTGGCTTTACCCAATAGCCCAAACACATATTCAAACGCTTCCCGGCTTTTACGGTAGGGATCGGGGATCTCCTGCGGCTCCAGCCATTGCCCAAAAAGCAGCGACTTTCCTCGAATCTCCGGCGCCATGGCCGCAATGAAGCGAAGATGTTCCGGCTCCATAACCAGGATAAGATCGGATCCCTGCATCAAATTGCGTGTCAGCCTGCGCGCCACATGACCGTCGAGGGAAATCCCATGCCGCCAGGCTACGTCCTGGGCGCTGTTATCCGCCGGGTGCCCTTCAAGCCCGAATATGCCTGCCGAAGCGATATATCTGTCGGGCAGGTGCTGGCGTAAAAGCCGCTCCCCAATCGGAGAACGGCAGACATTTCCGGTGCAAACCACGAGTATTGATTTGAACATTATTGCGGCCACGATCTGATGTAACGAACCGTTTCGGTAAGGTCATGCATCCCGCTGATGGTCGGAACAAGCTGTGATATCACACGATTCCAGCGGGACAGTGGTGCAGTGGTGACATAGACAATGTCATAGGGCTCAAGCTGAAACTCGGTGCCTAACACCATGGCTGATGCGTCCTGAGCATTGAGCTGGTAGAGGTTGGCAATTTTTTCTGAACGCTCGCTTTTCGGCAGCGAACGAATGACAAAAATTCCGGTGGCATCGGCCATATTCTGGTTCAGCCCACCGGCATTGCCCAGCGCTTCGGCCAGGGTCATGCCGCTGCGATCCATTTTCAGCGTGCTCTGTTTAACGACCTCGCCCATGACGAACACTTTCAGCGCATCGTTACGGGGGACAAACAGAATATCGCCGGGATAGAGCAGCTTATTTTGCGTGAGATCGCCATGCTGCATCAGCGCATATAGCGAGAGGCGCGTGTCCTTCCCATTATGCGTCAGCACGACATTGCGCCAGTCCGCGTCGGCAGAGAGCCCCCCAGCGGCGTTTACGGCATCCATGACCGTTAACGGGATATTGGTAATAGCCTGCTGCCCTGACTTCACCACCTCGCCCGTCACATAGGCTTTTTGTGAGCGAAAAGAGGCGACGCTGACATCCACCTGCGGGCTTTCAATAACATTGTTCAGCCGGGCCGTGATCTCCTCGCGTACCCGTGCGACCGTTTTGCCAGCCACCGGCAATTTACCGACATAGGGATAGAAAAGTGTGCCGTCGGCATTGACCCAGTTACCGGTGTCACTGGCGCTACGATACTGCCCTGCCGGGGTTGTCAGTTCAGGGTGATCCCAGACGGTGACGGTCAGAATATCCCCAACGCCGATACGGTATTCCCAGTTTTTGACCTGTTCATCCAGATTAGGATTTGCCTGAGATTTCAAAACCGATGGCCGCAATTTTTCAATTAACGAAGGCGTAAGAGGATAAACATCAATCCGTTTCTCAAGACGATCATTTGCATCTTCTGCGGCAATTATCTTTTTCCCAGCGAGATCGAGATGCTGGCCAGGGTAAAATACGCAGCCAGATAAGGAGGTAATAATTAAAAATAATATCGATACAACTGTTGTGTTTTTCATTTATTACATAATATCTTTTATAGTAGTGATTATCGTATACAGGATAAAACAGTAACATTTCACTCAAGCACAAGCTGCTGTTATTCAATGAATTAACAGAAACACAAAGAGTATTTATAAAACCACACGACATTCCTTTGGGCAGACTTTACAGCCCTGCATTGTCTTAATCAGGCATTCGGAAAGAGGGTTTCAGGCAATCTTAAATGTTCTATTTGTTGAATGCATGCCTGAATCTTAGTAAATTTGCCTTGAAAATGTTTTTTCAGAATTAATTAATAAACCAATAATTATGTTATCTGTATAAGCTCATACTTATTCGTCGAAGTAATAATTAATGACGGTTGCGACTACACAAAACCGTGCACTTTTGTTACATTTTTTGCAAACTCACCCTGTGAGGATACTTAAAATGAACTGTCTGCCATCCGTTAGCGGATCTGCACACAAAAAGTATCAGTAACGATATGACTGGAGAAAAAATGGCTAAGCGTAAATTGTTGCTTCTGGGTGTATTACTGTCACTGGCGGGGGCCGCGCACGCTGCACCGCAAACATCGACAGCGCCTTCCGGCATCAAGGCCTATGAAGAGCAAGAGTTTATTGCCGATTTTACGAAGTTTAAAATCGGCGACACCGCGCCCGCGCAGTATCAGACGCCTGAGTACACCATCAAACAGTACCAGCTGCGTAACCTTCCCGCGCCCGATGCCGGCACACACTGGACCTACATGGGTGAGAATTATGTACTGATTGGCGATGCCGATGGCAAAATCTACAAAGCCTATAACGGAGATATTTTCTATCACCGCTGATACGATCCTAATCCGTCCGTGGCAGGAGAGCGATCGCCCTTTCCTGCGCACGCTCTTCCTTCACGCCCGACGTGAAGCCTGGCCGTGGCTGGACAGTTCTGCGTGGCAGCTTGAAGATTTTGACGCGGCAACCCTGGACGAAGAGATTTGGGTGGCGGAGCAGGATGGGCACCGACTTGGCTTTGCCTCAGTCTCGACGAACGATAATTTTCTGCACAACCTGTTTGTCGATCCGAACTATCAGAGCCTGGGCGTCGGACATGTGTTGCTTGAACACGTGCAGAAGACGTTTACCAGCACGGGTTCACTCAAGTGTCTGGTGAAGAATGAGCGGGCGGTTGCGTTTTACCAGCGCCACGGCTGGCACATTGAGGCGACGGGAGATTCTCCGGACGGAGAGTATTATTTGATGCACTATCGGCTTGGGTAAAGTCAGGTGGCGCTACGCTTACCTGACCTACAAAATCGAGGTAGGCCGGGTAAGGCGAAGCCGCCACCCGGCACTAACGCGCAGAGGCGTTACACCGCGCGGAAGGCGATTTCACCCGGAATGACTTCGCCCTGCCAGTAAAGCTGCGCCGCAACGCGCCCCGCCAGCTGACGATAGATTTCCGTGAATTCGCTATCCGGACGGCTGACCACCGTTGGCTTACCGCTATCCAGATCTTCACGCAGTGTGATATGCAGCGGCAGTTGCCCCAGCAGTTGCGTGTGGTATTGCGCCGCCAGCTTTTCGGCGCCACCGGTACCAAAGATAGGCTCATGGTGCCCGCAGTTGCTGCAAATGTGCATGCTCATGTTCTCGACGATACCCAGTACCGGCACCTCCACCTTCTCGAACATGACGATGCCTTTTTTAGCGTCGATCAGCGCGATATCCTGCGGCGTGGTGACCACGACGGCGCCGGTAACCGGAATGTTCTGCGCCAGCGTCAGCTGGATATCACCGGTGCCCGGCGGCATGTCCAGTACCAGATAATCGAGGTCAGGCCACATTGTCTCCTGCAACATTTGCAGCAGCGCCTTGCTGGCCATCGGGCCACGCCAGACCATTGCGTTATCGTCCGTGACCAGGTAACCAATGGAGTTGGTCGCCAGACCGTGCGCCACGATTGGCGCCATGTGGGTGCCGTCCGGCGAGGTTGGACGCTGGTTTTCCGCCCCCAGCATGTTTGGAATGGACGGGCCGTAGATATCCGCATCCAGAATGCCGACTTTCGCCCCTTCAGCCGCCAGCGCAAGCGCCAGGTTCACGGCGGTCGACGATTTACCCACCCCGCCCTTGCCCGAGCTGACGGCGATGATGTTCTTCACGCCGTTAACGCCCGGCTGATTTTTCACGCGCTTGAGCGTGGCGATGCTGTGGCTTAGCTTCCAGTCAATTGCTTTTGCGCCGGTAATGCGCAGCAGCTCAGAGCTGGTTTGCTCTTTCAGGGCATCAAAGGCGCTGGTCCAGACGAACGGCATCTGTAGCTCAATGTGCAGCGTATCGTCCAGCCATGCGACGTGATGAAGCGCTTTCAGCGTCGTGAGATTGTGCTTCAGGGTTGGATGCTGAAAATTAGCCAGCGTCCCGGCGACCATTGCTCGTAAGGCTTCCGGTGATTTGGCCTGGGATTGAGAACTCATCCCGACTCCTTTGTTCTTGTGAATAAGACCTTAGACAAACAAGTTTACCTGAAAGGCCGCGGTTTGTGCTTACTTAATAATGCCCCTTTTGGTAATATCGAAAACCCTTTTCACAGTTAAAAGAAGTAATGCCTACTATGACTCAAGTCGCGAAAAAAATTCTGGTAACGTGCGCCCTGCCGTACGCCAACGGCTCAATCCACCTCGGCCACATGCTGGAGCATATCCAGGCTGATGTCTGGGTCCGTTACCAGCGAATGCGCGGCCACGAGGTGAACTTCATCTGTGCGGACGATGCCCACGGCACGCCGATCATGCTGAAAGCGCAGCAGCTGGGCATTTCCCCGGAACAGATGATCGCCGAAATGAGTCAGGAGCATCAGACCGATTTTGCTGGCTTTGACATCAGCTATGACAACTATCACTCCACGCACAGCGACGAAAACCGCGAGCTGTCAGAGCTGATCTACACCCGTCTGAAAGAGAACGGTTTCATTAAAAACCGCACCATCTCTCAGCTGTACGATCCGGAAAAAGGCATGTTCCTGCCGGACCGTTTCGTCAAAGGCACCTGTCCGAAATGTAAATCCCCGGACCAGTACGGCGATAACTGCGAAGTATGCGGCGCAACCTACAGCCCGACCGAGCTTATCGAACCGAAGTCCGTGGTCTCCGGCGCGACGCCGGTGATGCGTGACTCCGAGCACTTCTTCTTCGACCTGCCGTCGTTCAGCGAAATGCTGAAGGCGTGGACCCGCAGCGGTGCGTTGCAGGAGCAGGTGGCGAACAAAATGCAGGAGTGGTTCGAATCCGGTCTGCAACAGTGGGATATCTCCCGCGATGCGCCATACTTTGGCTTCGAAATCCCGAACGCGCCGGGCAAATATTTTTACGTCTGGCTTGATGCGCCGATTGGCTACATGGGGTCGTTCAAGAATCTGTGTGACAAGCGCGGCGACACCGTAAGCTTCGACGAATACTGGAAGAAAGATTCCGATGCCGAGCTGTATCACTTCATCGGTAAAGACATCGTTTACTTCCACAGCCTGTTCTGGCCAGCAATGCTGGAAGGCAGCAACTTCCGCAAGCCGACCAACCTGTTCGTACATGGCTACGTAACGGTGAACGGCGCGAAGATGTCTAAATCTCGCGGGACGTTTATTAAGGCCAGCACCTGGCTGAACCACTTTGACGCGGACAGCCTGCGCTACTACTACACCGCGAAGCTCTCTTCCCGCATCGACGATATCGACCTGAATCTGGAAGATTTCGTGCAGCGCGTGAACGCGGACATCGTCAACAAGGTGGTGAACCTGGCGTCCCGTAACGCAGGTTTTATCGCCAAACGCTTTGACGGCGTGCTTTCTGCCGAACTGGCCGATCCTGAGCTGTATAAAACCTTCACCGACGCCGCCGCTGCGGTTGGCGAAGCCTGGGAAAGCCGTGAATTCGGTAAAGCCATTCGCGAAATCATGGCTCTGGCAGACGTGGCCAACCGCTATGTGGACGAGCAGGCGCCGTGGGTGGTGGCGAAACAGGAAGGCCGCGACGCCGACTTGCAGGCGATCTGCACCATGGGTCTGAACATGTTCCGCGTGCTGATGACCTGGCTGAAGCCGGTTCTGCCGCAGCTGGCAGCCCGCGCGGAAGCATTCCTGAACACCGAACTGACCTGGGATGCCATCCAGCAGCCGCTGCTCGGCCACAAAGTGAACACCTTCAAGGCGCTGTATAACCGCATCGAGATGAAGCAGGTTGACGCGCTGGTGGAAGCATCCAAAGAAGAGGTGAAAGCGGCTGCCGCACCGGTGACCGGCCCGCTGGCGGACGATCCGATTCAGGAGACCATCACCTTTGATGATTTCGCCAAAGTCGACCTGCGCGTGGCGCTGATCGAAAACGCGGAGTTCGTGGAAGGTTCTGACAAACTGCTGCGTCTGACCCTGGATCTGGGCGGCGAGAAGCGTAACGTCTTCTCCGGCATTCGTTCCGCGTATCCCGATCCGCAGGTGCTGATTGGTCGTCAGACCGTGATGGTGGCAAACCTGGCGCCGCGCAAAATGCGCTTCGGCATCTCTGAGGGGATGGTGATGGCCGCAGGCCCGGGCGGGAAAGATATCTTCCTTTTAAGCCCTGACGAAGGCGCGAAGCCGGGTCAGCAGGTGAAGTAATAAAAAAGCCGGATAAGAATCCGGCTTTTTTTTGCCCGGCGGCGCTACGCTTGCACGGGCCTACGGGTTTTGTAGGCCGGGTCAGGCGAAGCCGCCACCCGGCTAAAATCACCCCTTCTGGTTATGCACCCGCTGCGTCAACCCACGCAGGAAATAACGCAGAAACTGATCCCCACACCCGCGGTAATTCTTATGATCCGGCGCGCGCATCATGGCGGTGATTTCCGGCATCGACACGCGAAATTTCTGCTCGGTCATGATCGCCAGAATGTCGTCAGTTTTCAGGGAGAAAGCAATACGCAGCTTTTTCAGCACCGTGTTGTTATTCACCCGACGCTCCAGCGCCAGCTCAGGCGCAGATTCATCTTTGCCGCGCTTGTCGTAGATCAGGCCATTCAGAAAGCCCGACAGAATAATGTCCGGGCAGCGAACAAAACCCTCTTCATCTTCTTTAGTCATCCAGGTGTCGAACCCGGCGGACGTGGATTCCATGTCGGAGAGCGCAAGAATGCGCACCATGTCATTATTGTTCGCTTTCAGGGTGTAGCGCAGGCTACGAAGAATATCGTTACTTAGCATAGAGCCTTCGAATGTCGATGATGCAATGGCGCGCAGTGTACCAGTTTTACAGCCCTATCGCCTCTTTCAAACTTTTCAGGTAGCGACGACTGACGGGAACGGTTTGCCCGGCACGTAACACCAGCTCGGCCTGGCCGTTATCTTCCAGACGGATCTCTTTCAGGTGCGCCATGTTCACCAGATACTGACGATGGCAGCGGATTAGCGGCGTGCGGCTCTCCAGCGTGCGCAGGGTCAGCTCGGTAAAGCCTTCGTTACCTTCAGCGCTGGTGACGTATACCCCGCTCAGACGGCTGCTGACAAAGGCAACGTCGTCCATTTGCAGGAGGTAAATCCGGCTGTGCCCGGTACAGGGTATAAACTTCAGGGGCTGCTGATGCTCCGGCAGCAGCGTCACGTCCTGCACGGTACGCTCCTGATGCAGGCGGGTCAGGGTCTTTTCAAGGCGTTTCTCTTCAATCGGCTTCAGCAGATAATCAAATGCGTGCTCTTCAAACGCCTTTACCGCGTACTCATCAAAGGCCGTCAGAAAGACGATATAGGGACGGTGCTCCGGGTCGAGCATGCCGACCATCTCCAGCCCGCTGATGCGCGGCATCTGAATATCGAGGAACAGCACGTCCGGGCGCAGTTTATGCACCGCACCGATGCCTTCAATCGCATTGGCACATTCCCCCACAACCTCGATATCACTCTGCTCCTGCAACAGAACACGCAGGTTTTCCCGTGCTAACGGCTCATCATCGACAATCAGCACTCTTAACATGCGTTCTCCTCCAGCGGCAATCGTAAAGTAATTCGGGTATAGCGGTCTGGCTCACAGGCGACGGTGATACCGCAGTCGTCACCAAAATGCGCGCGCAGGCGTTTATCCACCAGGCTCATGCCCAGACCGCCTGACGCGGAAGCTTCATATAGCCCCGCGTTGTCTTCAATATCCAGCACCAGATGGTGGTTAAAACGGGAAGCGGAAATCATAATCTCTCCACTTCCCAGCAGCTGCGACGTCCCATGCTTAATGGCATTTTCTACAATCGGTTGCAGGGTAAAGGCCGGAAGATGCTGATACGCCAGATCGTCCGGGACGGATAACGACACCTGTAAACGTGACTGGAAGCGCGCTTTTTCAATTTGCAGATAGGCGTTTACATGCTCAATCTCGTCCGCGAGGGTGACGATCTCCGAGGGTCGCTTCAGATTTTTGCGGAAAAAGGTCGAGAGAAATTGCACCAGCTGCGCGGCCTGATCGCTGTCGCGGCGGATCACCGCCTTCAGCGTGTTGAGCGCGTTAAACAGGAAATGCGGGTTCACCTGAGCGTGCAGGAGCTTAATTTCTGACTGCGTCAGCAGCGCTTTTTGCCGTTCATACTGCCCCGCCAGGATTTGCGCCGAAAGCAGCTGGGCGATCCCCTCCCCCAGCGTGCGGTTGATGGAGCTGAACAGGCGGTTTTTGGCTTCGTAAAGCTTAATAGTGCCCATGACGCGCTGGTTTTCACCCCGCAGGGGAATGACCAGCGTAGAGCCGAGTTTGCACTGCGGATGCAGGGAACAGCGGTACGGCACTTCATTTCCGTCGGCATACACCACTTCACCCGTTTCAATAGCGCGCAGGGTATAGGCCGAGGAGATCGGTTTGCCCGGCAGATGGTGGTCGTCGCCGGTACCGGTAAACGCCAGCAGCTTCTCGCGATCGGTAATCGCCACAGCTCCGATATCCAGCTCTTTATACAGCACCTGCGCCACCTTCATACTGTTCTCCTCGTTGAATCCCTGCCGCAGGATCCCTTCCGTCGACGCCGCAACTTTTAAGGCGGTGGCAGAAAATGCCGAGGTGTATTTTTCGAACATGGCGCGTTTGTCGAGCAGAATGCGCATAAACAGCGCCGCACCTACGGTATTGGTGACCATCATCGGTGCGGCAATGCTGCTGACCAGATGTAACGCATCGTCAAACGGGCGCGCGATCAGCAGGATGATCGCCATCTGCGCCATTTCCGCCACGAAGGTAATCGCCCCTGCGGTAAAGGGACTGAACACTTTATCCGGGCGACCGCGCTTAATCATATAGCTGTGGACGAGACCACCGAGCAACCCTTCGACGATGGTGGAGATCATGCAGCTCAGCGCCGTCATACCGCCCATCGAATAGCGGTGCAGGCCGCCGGTTAACCCCACCAGACCGCCGACAACCGGGCCTCCGAGCAGCCCGCCCATTACCGCGCCGATGGCGCGCGTATTGGCGATGGAATCTTCGATATGGAGACCAAACCAGGTCCCCATAATGCAGAATATGGAAAATACGACGTAGCAGAGGAATTTGTGCGGCAGACGGACGGTGACCTGCATCAGCGGGATAAACAGGCGCGTTTTGCTCATCAACCAGGCGATGACAAGGAACACGCACATCTGCTGAAGCAACAGCAGCACCAGATTAAACTCGTACATACTCACAAACCGCACATTCTAAAAACGCGTAACATACACTGATAGCGGTTAACTTTCTTTGAAACGTGCCAAAAAAGCGATAAATCGTGTCCGCCATCACACCTTTTGCCGGAGATAACCTGTCTTTCGTATAATTTGTACAAAAAAGAATCAAATCTTCCTGGTTCCGCAAAGTGGGTCTACAGTTAAGCTGGGGACGCGCAAGCCTGGGGGCGAAAATGGCGCTTTACACAATAGGTGAAGTGGCACTCCTGTGTGATATCAATCCCGTTACGCTACGGGCGTGGCAGCGACGGTATGGATTGCTTAAGCCGCAAAGAACGGACGGCGGGCACCGCCTGTTTAACGATGCGGATATTGACCGGATCCGCGAGATCAAAAGCTGGATCGACAATGGCGTACAGGTCGGCAAGGTAAAATCGCTTCTGAGCCAGGACGATCCAGATACGCAACTTCTCTGGCGCGAGCAGCAGGAAACGCTGCTGAGGCTGTTGCAGAGTGGCAATTTGCAGCGTTTGCGCGGCTGGATCAAAGAACAGGGTCGAGACTACCCGGCGCAAACCTTGATCACCCATCTTTTTATTCCCCTACGGCGTCGGCTTCAGTGTCAGCAAACCACCTTACAGGCACTGCTCAGCATGCTTGATGGCGTGCTGATTAACTATATTTCCGTCTGTCTTGCCTCAGCGCGGAATAAAAACAGCAAAGATGCGCTGGTGATCGGCTGGAACGTACACGATACCACCCGGCTGTGGCTCGAAGCCTGGATTGCCACCCAGCAGGGCTGGCGCGTTGACGTGCTTGCCCACTCCCTGGCCCAGCTCAGACCGGAACTGTTTGAGGGACAGACGCTGCTGGTCTGGTGCGGCGAAGTCCCCTCCCCTTCCCAGCAGCAGCTCCTGACGGAATGGCGCGAACATGGTTATCCCGTTTACTCGCTGGGGCCAAATGCGTCGTAACGGCATTTAATGGTTCATTAACAGCTGCGCTTCACCGTATAATTGTTCCGTTAACAACAGGAGCACATGATGAAGGCAACGAAACTGGCCGTAATTACCCTCTTTGCACTGATGGCCATCAGCGGTATCGGTGGCGTTATGCTTGCAGGTTATTCATTTATTGTTCGCGGCGGTGTTGGCTGAGGTATCCGGCCAGGCGTTCAAACAGGCGATCCACCACAATCGCCGCCAGCGCAACCAGAACCGCCCCCTGAATAATGTAAGCCGTATTAAACCCGCTTAACCCGATAATGATCGGCGTTCCCAGCGTATTGGCTCCGACCGTCGAGGCGATGGTTGCCGTACCAATGTTGATAATCACGGACGTTCGCACGCCGGCGATAATCACCGGTGCGGCCAGCGGCAGTTCGACCTTCACCAGCCGCTGCCAGGCGCTCATCCCCATCCCTTCCGCTACGCTCAGCACCGATGCAGGCACCGCCGCAATCCCCGCCAGCGTCCCTTGCAGAATGGGCAACACGCCGTACAAAATCAGCGCAATGATGGCAGGCTCCTGCCCAAAACCGATCGCCGGCACGGCAATCGCCAGCACGGCCACCGGCGGGAAGGTCTGCCCCGTTGCGGCGATGGTCTCCACCAGCGGACGAAACTCCCTGCCCGCGGGTCTCGTCACCGCAATCCCGGCGCCTGTGCCCAGCACGATGGCAATCACGCTTGACACCGCCACCAGCCAGAAGTGCGCCAGGGTGAGATTAACAAAGCTCTCCTGCTGGTACACCGGGCGCGGCAGCCCGGGAATAAGCGCATTAAACAGCGCCGCGCTGTGCGGCATCAGGTAGAGTAAGGCGATAAACAGCCCTGTCAGCCAGAGTAACGGATCACGGACCCACTTCACACGTCACCTCCCCCGCCAGCAGATCGCGAAAATGGATCGTCCCGCATGGCGTCCCCTGCCCGTCCGCAACGGGTAATACCTCGCACTGCCGGGCGACAAACGCCGACAGGGCATCGCGCAGGCTCATCCCATCGTGCAGCGGTTCACCACCGATTTGCGCATCCTGCGGACGCAGATAGTCCCTGACGGTGCGCAGCGAGAGCAGCCTGACGCCCAGCTCGCTGCGGCCAAAAAATTCACGCACAAAATCATTCGCCGGCGAGGTTAACAGCTCAAGCGGCGTACCCTGCTGGACGACTTCGCCGTGATCCATCAGTATCAGACGATCGGCCAGCCGCAGCGCTTCGTCGATATCATGCGTCACCAGCACGATGGTGCGCCCTAGAATACGGTGGATGCGACTCATCTCCGCCTGAAGTGCGCCGCGGGTGACCGGATCCAGCGCGCCGAAGGGCTCATCCATCAGCAGCACCTGCGGGTTAGCGGCCAGCGCGCGCGCCACCCCGACCCGCTGCTGCTGTCCGCCGGAAAGCTGGTGCGGATAGCGGTCGCGAAGCGACGCGTCCAGGCCCAGCAGCGCCATCAGCTCGTCGACACGCTCATTGATCTTCCCCCGGGACCATTTTTCCAGCTGTAGCACGGTGGCAATGTTCTGGGCCACCGTCCAGTGGGGAAACAGGCCGATGGACTGAATGGCGTAGCCCATACGCCGCCGCAGTTCCAGCACCGGCAGGCTGCGGATCTCCTCTCCGGCAAAGCGAATCGTCCCGCTGTCATGTTCCACCAGCCGGTTGATCATCTTCAGCGTCGTCGATTTTCCCGACCCCGACGTCCCGATCAATACCGAGAACGCCCCCTCGGCAAAATGCAGATTGAGGTGGCTTGCCGCCGGACGGCCCGCAAAGGTTTTACTCACATCATGAAATTCAATCATTGGCTCTTCTCCTGAGCAGCGCGAGCCACAGGGCAAACAATGCATCCAGTACGACCGCCAGCGCAATCGTGGGCACAACACCCAGCAGCACCAGATCCAGCGCGCTGCTCAGCAGCCCCTGGAACACCAGTGCCCCAAAGCCGCCCGCCCCGATCAGCGCGGCAATCACCGCCATCCCCACGGTTTGCACCGTCACCACCCGCAGGCTGCGAACCAGCAGCGGAAGCGCAAGCGGCAGCTGTATTTTCCAGAAACACTGGCGCGCACTCATCCCCATCGCATGGGCGCTTTCCAGCACGTCAGGCGGAACCTGGCTTAACCCCGCCACCACGCCGCGCACCAGCGGCAGCAGCGCATACAGCACAAGGGCGAAAAGGGCAGGCGTCAGCCCGGTTCCGGCAATGCCTGCCGCGGCCAACGCAGGGAAGGATTTCACCAGACCGGCCAGGGGGGCAATCAGCAGGCCAAACAGCGCAACGGAGGGGATGGTCTGAATAACGTTGAGCACGGTAAAGACGGCACCCTGGCGGCTGGGATGCCGGTAGCACCCGATGCCCAGCGGCACGCCCAGCAGCAGCGCCGGGATCAGAGTCCCGAACAGGATCGTCAGATGTTGCGCCAGCGCGTTGTCAAACACCTCCTGGCGGTTGGCGTACTCTTTTAACAGCGAGAGTTGATTCAGATCGCCGCTGAAGAGGATCAGCAGAGGGATGACCCAGAATTGCGCGTTCAGCAGCCAGCGCCAGACGGGTAGCGGCGTGAGACGGCGAATGGCATCGCTACAGACCAGCAGACAAAGTGCCAGCCACAGCCACAGCCCGCTGCCAATCGACGTGCGCGCCAGCGGGCTTTCAACCGAGGCCATCTGCGTTGCCGCCTGTCCCGCGCTCCAGAACAGCACGATAAACAGTGCTTCGCTGAGCAGAAGCGTCAGCCAAAGGGCGGCTCGCCCTGGCCAGAAGGCTAAGGCTACAGTACTCGCCAGCGCCGCGCCCAGCAGTAGCGGCGTAAATGACCAGATCTGCCAGAGCGCGCGCGGTTCGCCCGACACCAGACGGTTTGGCGCGACATTTACAAAGGGTAACGCGACCGCCGCAATGGCCACACAGGCCAACAGCAGCAGGACGCGGTTATGACATTTTATTGGCACAGCCTTGTCCCGTTACTTCACAAGCCCTTGTTGTTTCAGGAAGTCGGCAGCCACCTTTTTGGCATCCAGCCCCTCAACGGCAATGCTGGCATTCAGCTGTTGCAGCGTTTTCGCATCCAGTTTTTCAAACACCGGTTTGAGCCATTCCGCAATATCCGGGTAGGCTTTCAGCACCGCCTCGCGCACGACCGGGGTTGGAGCGTAAATGGGCTGAACGCCTTTCGGGTCGGTCAGGGTTTGCAGACCAAGCGCCGCGACCGGGCCGTCGGTGCCGTAGGCCATCGCCGCGTTGACGCCGGAGGTTTGCTGCGCCGCCGCCTTAATGGTCACCGCCGTGTCGCCGCCCGCCAGCGAGAGCAGCTGAGACTGTTCGAGCTTGAAATCATAGGCTTTTTCAAACGCTGGCAGGGCATCAGCGCGCTCGATAAACTCTGCCGAGGCCGCGAGCTTAAACTCGCCCTTCTCTTTCAGGTAGCGGCTGAGATCGTCAAGCGAGGTGAGCTTGCCTTTCTCGGCAATATCTTTACGCACCGCGATGGTCCAGGTGTTGTTGGCCGGTGCCGGCGTAAGCCAGACCAGCTTATTTTTTTCCGCGTCCAGCTTTTTGACTTTTTCGTACCCGGCTTTGGCATTTTTCCAGGCCGGATCGTTTTCATCCTTGAAGAAGAATGCCCCGTTGCCGGTGTATTCCGGGTAGATATCCAGCTCGCCGGACGTGATGGCACCGCGTACGACAGGT
This sequence comes from Enterobacter cloacae complex sp. SHL018, assembly GCF_049237905.1. Classification (NCBI taxonomy): domain Bacteria; kingdom Pseudomonadati; phylum Pseudomonadota; class Gammaproteobacteria; order Enterobacterales; family Enterobacteriaceae; genus Enterobacter; species Enterobacter cloacae complex sp. SHL018. The sequence continues at coordinate 402,597 of NZ_JBMKJE010000004.1, read as the reverse complement.
GTGGTGCCAAGCTGTACTTTATTGACCGTTTTCACGCCGTGGCTTTCGAGTACCTGCAAAATGATATTGCCGAGCAACGCGCCCTCGGTATCAATTTTGGAACCCACCTTAACCGGCTCTGCGGCCTGTAGCGGCAGGCTTAGCGCCGCCAGAAGCACCGCCGATCCTGTTATCCCCTTAATAATCGTCATTCTGCTTTCCTCATTATTTTGTGGCCTTTTTCATAGGCTTGAGACAAAAGCGTAGCTTAAAACAGCGAATTTAACCGTTTTTCGTACGAGATGAGAGGCATCCCCCGCCAGGCGGGGGATGGGGAGGAAGGTAAGATTATTGCAGCTCGAATTCGGCTTTGTTCACGCGGGCGGAATCCACGCCAATGAAGACGTTGAATTTGCCAGGCTCGGCATCGTATTTCATCTGCTGATTCCAGAACTTCAGCGCATTCACGTCAATCGGGAAGCTGACCGTTCTGGTTTCGCCCGGTTTCAGGTTGACCTTCTCGAAGCCGCGCAGCTGTTTCACCGGACGGCTCATGGAGGCCGTGACATCCTGAATGTACATCTGGATCACCGTCGCGCCTTCGCGTTTGCCGCTGTTGGTCACCTCCACGCTGGCGGTCACTTTGCCGTCATGCTTCAGGGTCGGCGCTGACATTTTCACGTCAGAGACCTTAAAGGTGGTGTAGCTCAGGCCATAGCCAAACGGATACAGCGGGCCGTTCGCCTCATCGAAATAACGAGACGTGTACTTGTTCGGCTTGTCGGCGTTATACGGACGACCGGTGTTCAGGTGGCTGTAGTAAACCGGGATCTGCCCGACGGAGCGCGGGAAGGACATCGGCAGCTTGCCGGACGGGTTGTAATCGCCAAACAGCACGTCGGCAATGGCGTTACCGCCTTCGGTACCGGCGAACCAGGTTTCCAGAATGGCGTCAGCCTGCTGGTCTTCTTTCACCAGCGCCAGCGGACGCCCGTTCATCAGCACCAGCACCAGCGGCTTGCCGGTGGCTTTCAGGGCCGCGATCAGATCGCGCTGGCTTTGCGGGATGGTAATGTCGGTACGGCTGGAGGCTTCGTGCGCCATCCCCTGCGCTTCACCCACCACCGCGACCACCACGTCGGACTGCTTCGAGGCGTTCACCGCTTCGTCGATCATCTCTTTCGGCGTGCGCGGATCCACCTTCACCGCTTCCTCATACTGGTTGAGGAAGGTCACGATGTCTTTATCGTTGGTGACGTTCGCGCCTTTGGCGTAAACCACTTTTGCATTTTCACCCACGGCGCTCTTAATGCCGGTCAGCACGGTAACGGACTGATCCGCCACGCCTGCGGCGGACCAGCTGCCCATGACGTCACGCTTGCTGTCGGCCAGCGGACCGACCACGGCAATGGTGCCGGATTTTTTCAGCGGCAGCGTGTCGAGACGGTTTTTCAGCAGCACCAGGCTTTCGCGCGCTACTTCCCGGGCTTCTTTACGGTGCAGACGGCTTTCGGCGTTGGTGTCCGCCGGGTCTGAATCCTTCGGCCCCAGATGGCTGTAAGGATCGTTAAACAGCCCCATGTCATATTTCACGTTCAGCACGTGGCGAGCGGCGTCGTCCAGCTCTGCCATCGTCACTTTGCCGCTCTTCACCAGCCCCGGCAGGTATTTGCTGTAGTACTCGTCGCTCATGCTCATGTTGATGCCGGACTTGAGCGCCACGCGTACCGCGTCTTCCGGATCGGACGCCGTGCCGTGTTTAATCAGCTCTTTAATCGCGCCGTGGTCAGAGACGGTAATGCCCTTAAAGCCCCACTGGTCGCGCAACACGTCTTTCAGCAGCCACGAATCGGAGGTGGCAGGCGTGCCGTTGAGAGAGTTCAGCGCTACCATCACCGCCCCGCTGCCCGCGTCCAGCCCTGCCTTGTATGGCGGCATGTAGTCGTTGAACAGGCGCTGTGGGCTCATGTCGACGGTGTTGTACTCTTTACCGCCCTCCACCGCGCCATAGGCGGCGAAGTGCTTGACGCTGGTCATGACCGAGTAACGATCTGCCGGGCTTTTGCCCTGCATCGCTTCCACCATGGTTTTGCCCATCGTGGCGGTTAAATACGTGTCTTCACCGAAGCCCTCCGAAGCGCGGCCCCAGCGCGGATCGCGGGAGACGTCAACCATCGGCGCCCAGGTCATATTCAGGCCGTCGTCTGCGGCTTCATATGCCGAAACGCGCCCGACGGTTTTCACCGCATCAAGATTAAAAGAGGAGGCTAAGCCGAGGCTAATCGGGAAGACGGTACGCTGGCCGTGCACCACGTCATAAGCGAAGAACAGTGGAATTTTCAGGCGGCTCAGCTCCATCACCTGATCCTGCATCTTGCGGATATCCTGGCGGGTAACGGTGTTAAAAATGGCCCCTACCTGCCCGTCTTTGATCATCTCGCGAATGGCTTCTTTCGGGTTATCCGGACCGACGCTGATCAGGCGCAGCTGGCCGATTTTCTCATCGACCGTCATCTTTTTGAGTAAATCCGTGACAAAGGCGTCGCGGGCTTCGGGCGTGAGCGGGTGATTACCAAACAAATCCTCTGCCAGCGCAGGTTGCAGCGCCAGGCTGACGGCAACACCTACAGAACATAGCCATTTCATGTTGTTATTCTCTCTCATCAATAACCGCGGGAAGCACCCGGCCAGACCGTGCGAAAAGCGCAGTGTGCCATAAAGCCTGAAAACCTTGCAGGGTTATTCTCTGATTTTTCTCATGAATACCCGACCGCTCAACGGCTAATCGCGCTATGCTTTACAGCGAGAAATTTGCCCCACCACAAGGAGTGGAAGATGTCTTCTGTTCGAACTGACGATAACACTACATTTATTAACGAACTGTCTCGCCTGGTTGGTCACTCTCACCTGCTTACCGACCCGGCCAAAACCGCCCGCTATCGTAAGGGCTTCCGCTCCGGCCAGGGCGACGCGCTGGCGGTAGTCTTCCCCGGTACGTTGCTCGAACTGTGGCGCGTGCTCAGCGCCTGCGTTGCGGCAGACAAGATTATTTTAATGCAGGCTGCGAATACCGGCCTGACCGAAGGCTCCACGCCGAACGGCAACGATTACGATCGTGACATCGTGATTATCAGCACCCTGCGCCTCGACAAACTGCACCTGCTGGACAAGGGCGAACAGGTGCTCGCCTTCCCCGGCACCACGCTTTACTCGCTGGAAAAAGCGCTTAAACCGCTGGGACGCGAGCCGCACTCGGTGATCGGCTCATCGTGCATTGGCGCCTCGGTGATCGGCGGGATCTGCAATAACTCCGGCGGCTCGCTGGTGCAGCGCGGCCCGGCTTACACGGAAATGTCGCTGTTCGCCCGTATCGATGAAAACGGCAAGCTGACGCTGGTTAACCATCTGGGGATCGATCTGGGCGTAACGCCAGAGCAGATCCTCAGCAAACTCGACGATGACCGCGTGAAGGACGAAGACGTTCAGCACGATGGCCGTCACGCGCATGACCACGATTACATCACCCGCGTGCGCGATATCAATGCCGATACGCCGGCGCGCTATAACGCCGATCCGGATCGCCTGTTTGAATCCTCCGGCTGCGCGGGCAAGCTGGCCGTTTTTGCGGTGCGCCTCGATACCTTCCCGGCAGAGAAAAAGCAGCAGGTGTTTTACATCGGCACCAATCAGCCGGAGGTGCTGACGGAGATCCGTCGTCATATTCTGGCCGAGTTCACTCACCTGCCGGTGGCGGGCGAGTATATGCACCGGGACATTTACGACATCGCCGAGCGCTACGGCAAAGATACCTTCCTGATGATCGACAAGCTCGGCACCGACAAAATGCCGTTCTTCTTCACTATGAAGGGCCGCACCGACGCGATGCTGGAGAAAGTATCGTTGTTCAAACCGCACTTCACCGACCGCTTTATGCAGAAGCTGGGCAACGTCTTCCCGGCGCATTTACCGGAGCGGATGAAGACCTGGCGCGACAAGTATGAGCACCATCTGCTGCTGAAAATGGCCGGGGACGGCATTGCCGAAGCGCAGAGCTGGCTCACCGAATTCTTCAAAACCGCCGACGGGGATTTCTTTGCCTGTACGCCGGAAGAAGGCAGCAAAGCCTTCCTGCACCGCTTCGCCGCGGCGGGTGCTGCCATCCGTTATCAGGCGGTGCATTCCGAAGAGGTGGAGGATATTCTGGCGCTGGATATCGCCCTGCGTCGCAACGATACCGAGTGGTTTGAACATCTGCCGCCGGAGATCGACAGCAAGCTGGTGCATAAGCTCTATTACGGCCACTTTATGTGCTATGTCTTCCATCAGGATTACATCGTCAAAAAAGGGGTTGATGCACACGCGCTGAAAGAACAGATGCTGGCGCTGCTGCACGAGCGTGGCGCGCAATATCCTGCCGAGCACAACGTAGGACACCTGTACAAAGCGCCGGAGACGCTTAAACAGTTTTATCGCAAAAATGACCCTACAAACAGTATGAACCCGGGCATTGGTAAGACAACGCGGAAGAAATACTGGAAAGAGAGTGCCGAAACAGAGGAACACAATACGCAAGCCTCTGATGAACTCTTATAGCCAAATTTAAGAGATTGTTAAGCCCTCCTCAAACGTACTAGAGTATCTGCCTGTTGCCAGAGAAACGTTTCTCTGGCTTTCCAAACAAGGAGCGGGCAGAACATGTCGGCTGTAGAAATTTTCCCCGAAACTGAAATCGAGGTGCGCGACGCCCTTCCTGACGATGCGCATGCCATCTCGGCGATATACGCCTGGCATGTGCTTCATGGCCGTGCGTCCTTCGAGGAAATTCCTCCCACCGTCGATGAGATGCGTCAGCGGATGAAGAGCGTGACCGACAGCGGTTTACCGTGGCTGGTTGCGCTGTATCGCGGCATTGTTGTCGGCTACTGCTACGCCACGTTTTATCGTCCACGCCAGGCCTACCGGTACACCCTTGAGGAATCCATCTATGTGGATGCCAGCACTACCGGGCGCGGGTTTGGCTCGGCCTTACTCCAGGCACTGATCGCCCGTTGTGAACAAGGACCCTGGCGGCAGATGATTGCCGTGGTTGGTGACGGAAACAATAATGCGGGATCGTTACGGCTGCATAAAAAACATGGCTTCGAGGTTGTCGGTCAACTGCGCAGCGTGGGGTATAAGAAGGGCGACTGGCGGGATACGTTGATCATGCAGCGTCCACTCAACGATGGTGACTGGACGCTGCCGGAGTAGGCGCTTTCGCCCGGTGGCGCTTCGCTTACCGGGCCTACGTATCGGGGCCGCTTTAGGGCCGTAGGCCGGGTAAGGCGAAGCCGCCACCCGGCACAGACAGGCGGCTCAGTCGTTCTGCGCCGTCGCCATCTGTTCCGCTTTCTGCTTTTTATACGCCAGCGCTGAAGCCGGCACCGGCTGCACTTTCCCGGTTTCAATCCAGGTGCGCAGGCGGCTGGCGTCCGCAAAGTGGGTATATTTGCCGAAGGCATCCATCACCACCAGCGCCACTGGCTTACCGTTAAACACGGTGCGCATCACCAGGCAGTGCCCTGCCGCATTAGTGAATCCGGTCTTGGTTAACTGAATATTCCAGTTATCGCGATACACCAGATGGTTAGTGTTGCGGAACGGCAGCGTATACGCCGGGTTCGAGAATGTCGCCATCTCCTCACGCGTGGTACTGAGCTGACCGATCAGCGGGTATTGCTTACTGGCGATCAGCAGCTTGGTTAAATCACGCGCCGTCGAGACGTTATGAATCGACAGACCGGTTGGCTCTACGAAATGGGTATTTTTCATCCCCAGCGCTTTGGCTTTGGCGTTCATCGCGCGGATAAACGCGTCGTAACCACCAGGATAATGGTGGGCAAGGCTTGCCGCCGCGCGGTTCTCAGAGGACATCAGCGCCAGCAGCAGCATATTTTTACGGCTGATTTCACTGTTCAGACGCACGCGAGAGTAGATCCCTTTCATCTCTGGCGTGTGGCTGATATCCACCTTCAGCTTTTCGTCCAGCGGCAGTCGTGCATCAAGCACCACCATCGCGGTCATGACTTTGGTTATGGAAGCGATCGGGCGCACCAGATCCGGATGACTGGCGTAGATCACCTTGTTGGTATTCAGGTCAACGATCATCGCGCTGCCGGACGCAATCTGGGGTTGCGCAGCAGCGGTGGCGACTGCGGTCGTTTTGGCGATGGCTGGCGCGGTAGCGGAGACGCCCAGCAGCAGCGCAAGACTAAGGAGTGACACTCGAAATTTCAGCATGATGAGACTTCTGATAATGATTCACGCACGTTATGACGTACACCGCCTGTGTCAACGGATAAACACAGGCTGGCTTCGGCATCATAGCGATCACCGTGCGTTGTCGCCAGCGGAGAATCATAACCAGATGCTGCATTGCTGGCATTTACGCCAGCAATGCAGGGAACTTAAAAGAGACGGTATCCATAACCCCAAAGAATAACTGTCAGGGCCAGTAGCGCCTCAAGGACCAGTACGCCGATGGCAAGCGTAGAGCTGGAGAAGCTCAGGCCCTCTTCTTTATTGATATTGAGGAAGGTTGGCACCCCTACATACAGCAGATAACCGGTGTAAAAGAGGGCAACCGTACCGATCAGCGCGCACAGCCAGACCAGTGGATAGAGCGCGACAATACCGCTTAAAAACAGCGGGGTCGCGACGTATCCGGCGAAGACCATACAGTGTGCCAGCGACGGGCGCTGCGGATAGTTGCGCGCCATCCAGTGGATGACCCGCCCCATCACCGCCACCCCGGCCAGCATCAGGCCATAAAACAGAATGGCCAGGTACAGTCCGGTAAACCAGGAAAGCTGAACCACGGTGCCGTCACCAAAGTTCCAGCCTATCTGCGTAGTACCAATAAACGCGCAGACCACCGGCACCGCTGCCATCAGCAGGACATGGTGGGTATAGTGATGCGCGACCGTTTCGTTCTCGTTACGGATCACCTGCATTTCACGATCGGGATGGGAGAAAAGTCCCCAGACATGGTTCATAACGCCCCCTTGTTGTCGGCCCGTCAGCGATAGCTTAAGTATAATGCAGGCTTTAGATTATTTTATGTACAGTGGGAAATTTCCGTTGATTGCCGCGCGGTTGATGGATGGGGTATATGATTAACGCAGGCACAGTAAGGGAGATGACGTTTACGTAATGGATATCAACGGTCTTATTGAACAATATGGATACGCCGCGCTGGTGATCGGCAGCGTCGCGGAAGGCGAAACCATCACGCTGCTGGGCGGGGTGGCCGCACATCAGGGATTGCTGAAATTCTCGCTGGTGGTCGCCGCCGTCGCGTTGGGCGGTATGATTGGCGATCAGCTGCTCTACTTTCTGGGGCTGCGCTTTGGCCCAACGCTTTTGCAACGTTTTGCTAAGCATCAAAAGAAAATTCGCCGTGCTCAGCGGCTTATCCAGCGACGTCCCTGGCTGTTTGTGATTGGTACCCGCTTTATGTACGGCTTTCGCATCATCGGGCCAATACTGATTGGCGCGAGCCGCTTACCGCCGAAAATCTTCCTGCCGCTGAACATTCTCGGGGCGATTGCCTGGGCGCTGATTTTCACCACGCTTGGCTACGTGGGTGGCGAAGTAATAGGTCCGTGGCTGCATAATCTCGATCAGCATCTTAAACACTGGGCCTGGTTGATCCTGGTTGTTGCAGTGGTGATTGTGGTACGGCTGTGGCTCAAGCATCGCGAAAAGCGGCGGGATGAAGAGTGAGTTCGGCCTGCTGCCCCTCACCCTACCCCTCTCCCCAAACGCTATACACCCTCTCCCCTTGGGGGTGAGGGGAATGCTTATTCCGCAGGCTTAAACTGCGGATTCGCCAGCATAAAACCGCCGTCGACGATAAACGACTGCCCGGTGGTGTAGCTGGCGTCGCTGTCACACAGCCACGCCACCAGGCTGGCAATTTCTTTGGTATGCCCTGGCCGTGCCAGCGGGATTTCCGGCATTGCGCCTTCTTTCACTTCGCTGTCGTCCATATCATTCATCGGCGTGGCGATCGCTCCGGGCGCAACGGCGTTCACCAGAATCTTATGTTTAACCAACTCCAGCGCCATCGACTTTGTTAACCCGCCCAGCGCATGTTTGGCCGCCGTATAGGCGCTGGCGTCCGGCAATGGCGTATGTTCATGCACCGAGGTGATATTCACGATCCGCCCCCCTTCCCCCTGCTTCACCATCTGACGCGCCGCGATTTGCGAGCAGAGAAACGCGCCGTCCACGTCAACGGTGAATATGTGCCGCCAGTCGTCAAACGACAGGTCCAGAAATGGCGCTTTATTCATCGCCCCGGCATTGTTAACCAGCACATCCAGCCGCCCGAAACGCGTAATCAGGGTTTCAATGGCCTTTGCGCCTTCCGGCAAATTGCTTAAGTCGAGATGAATGGCCTCGGCACGCTGCCCGCGCGCTTCAATTTCACGGCAGGTTGCCAGCGCCCCTTTCTCATCTGAATGCCAGGTTACTCCGACATCAAACCCGCGTTCGGCCAGCATCAGGGCCGTCGTTTTGCCAATTCCTGAATCCGATGCGGTAACAATTGCGACTCGCGTCATACTCACCTCCTGATAATCTGCAAAGAGGTAAGTATAGATAATGCGCAATGTTAGCCGTGATGATATCCGCCACCCAGCGCGGAGGTGAGCTGGAGCGTGGCATCCACGTACTGACCTTTCAGCATGAACCCGGTAATACGCTCTTTGAGCGCCGGAATTTTTGCTTCACTCACTCGGGAGCCGGCAATGATCCCGGCGCTGAAACGCGCCTGTGCCAGCGCAACGACGCGCGCCGCATCTTTTTCGATCTGCTGCTGGTGCTGATTTTTGGCGGTCAGCGTTTCCACTTCGCTGGCCGTCCGGGCAACCTGGTTTACGGCATCTACCACGGCCTTGTTGTAGTTCGCCACGGAGAGGTTGTTTTGCGCCTGGGCGATATCCAGGTTCGCATTCAACCGACCGCTGTCAAAAATTGGCAGCGTCAGCCCGGCGGTTACGCCCATTTGCTGCGCAGATGAGCGGAACAGGTCACTCAGGTGCAATGCATCCTGCTGCAAGAATGCCATCAAATTGATGTCAGGGTAGAACGCGGCTCTGGCGGCATCCACTTCGCTCATGGATGCTTCGATATACCAGTGCGCCTCCTGCAAATCCGGGCGCCGAGCCAGCAGTTCATAACCGAGCGTTGACGGCAGCGACGCCTCTGCATCAGGTAAGGCATGCCGGGCGAGCGTGACTGAAGGGGTATGGGTCAACGCATTCAGACGCGCCTCAATGACCTTCATTTTGCCGTGCACGTCAGCGAGCTGCTCATCGGTTTTGCTGGCATTAATATCCGTTTCAACGCCTTCCACCGAGGAGGTAATGCCGTGCTGATAAAGCTCACGATCGGCACCGATGATATTTTCCTGCTCCCGTTTGATTTGCGCGAGTACGTCACCCACCGCGGCCTCGGTCTGCCAGTCCCAGTACAGCCGCGCGACGCTGCTGGCGAGCAGCTGGCGGGTCTGCTCCAGCTCCGCTTTTTGCGCATTCACCTGACCGATGCGGGCCTCAATTTGGGCGCGGTTTTTACCCCATAAATCCAAATCCCAACCCGCCGTCAGACCAAAGGTGCCGTTGGTGTACCAGGGGCCGGTTGTCCCCGCCGCCGGATCGGTCAGCGCAAATGGACCCATCAGCCCCTCTGCCGACATTTTTTGCCGTTCAACATCTGCGGAAAAATCCAGCTGTGGACCCTCAGCAGCGACAGCGGCTTTCGCCTGTGCTTCCGCCAGGGTAATACGCTGACGGGCAATTTGCATATCCGGCGCATCCGCCAGCGCTTTGTCGATCAGCGCGTTGAGCTGGGGGTCGTTAAAGTCTTTCCACCATTCGCTTTTTGGCCAGTCGGCATGACGCAGTTGGGTATTTACAGCTGCGGCGGCGGTTTGCGTTTTTACTGGAGACACCGTGGCATGTTCCGGCGCGCAGGCGGCCAGCATAAAAACAAGAGGAGCACTCAGAGATAAAGTAAGAGAACGTATCATTACGCCATGAACTCAAAAAAAATAAAGGCGCAACTTACGCTTACTGACGTTCCGTTTTTTAGTAACGCGTGGCAATCCGCATATTGTTATACATTTTCATATCCGGAAATTTATTCCCCAAGACAATGATTTAATTTCATGTATTCATGCTAATTATGAATTGGCTGCTACACTTACTTCGACAGACATACGCAGGAGAGGCGAATGAAAATATTATTGTGGGTTATTTTGATTATATTTCTGATAGGGCTGCTGGTGGTAACCGGCGTATTCAAGATGATTTTCTGATTCTGTTGCCCGGCTCCGCGCCGGGCAAACACTTCACACTTCGCTCAGGATTTTGACTGGATCACCCGGGCAATATCCGCAGACGTCTGTAGCGTACGGATCTCCTGAAATAATCCCAGCGCGTCGTCGTACTCTTTACGCAAATAACTCAGCCACTGCTTAATGCGCGCGACGTGATACAAGCCGGTATCGCCCTGCTTTTCCAGCCGCGTGTATTTTTGCAGTAGTTTCACCACATCCGCCCACGGCATCCGCGGCTCATTATATTTCACCACCCGGCTGAGGTTCGGCACGTTCAGCGCACCGCGGCCAATCATCACGGCATTACAGCCGGTCTCTTTGAGGCAGGCCTGCGCGCTCTCATAATCCCAGATTTCGCCGTTGGCAATCACCGGGATCGTAAGCCGTTTGCGGATCTCGCCAATCGCCTGCCAGTTAATGCGCTCGGCTTTATAACCATCCTCTTTGGTTCGCCCGTGCACCACCAGCTCGGTGGCGCCCGCCTGCTGCACCGCGTCAGCAATTTCAAACTGCTTATCGCCACTGTCCCATCCCAGACGCACTTTGACCGTCACCGGCAGATGCGATGGCACCGCCTCACGCATGGCCTTTGCGCCGCGATAAATCAGCTCCGGATCTTTAAGTAGCGTCGCCCCCCCGCCGCTGCCGTTGACCAGCTTTGACGGACAGCCGCAGTTCAGATCGACGCCGTACGAGCCAAGCGTTACCGCGCGGGCGGCATTTTCAGCCAGCCACTCAGGATACTGGCCGAGCAGCTGGACGCGCACCAGCGTACCGGACGGGGTGCGGCTCTGACGATGCAGTTCCGGGCAGAGACGATAAAATGATTTTTCTGGCAGCAACATATCGACCACGCGCAGAAACTCCGTCACGCAGAGATCGTAATCGTTCACCTCGGTAAGCAGCTCGCGCACGAGAGAGTCGAGCACACCTTCCATCGGGGCCAGTAAAACACGCATTCTGAGTACCTGTGAAAAAAGACGCGCTATAGTAGCTGCTCTCTATGTATGTTGAAAGCCCGGCGTTCCATTGCGGAATGTCTGGTATGCCCAAAATTCATGATGTGATCCGTGGCACATTTTCAGGTTTAATTGTATGATGAATACGTCTCAGCAAGGACTTTCACCATGAGCAAATCACTGAATACTATCTGGCAATACCTTCGCGCCTTCGTCCTCATTTATGCCTGCCTGTACGCCGGCATTTTTATCGCTTCGCTGCTGCCGATTACGATACCCGGCAGCATTATCGGCATGCTGATCCTGTTTGTGCTACTGGCATTACAGGTGCTGCCCGCGAAATGGGTTAATCCGGGGTGCTTCGTTCTCATTCGCTATATGGCCCTGCTTTTTGTGCCTATCGGCGTTGGGGTGATGCAGTATTACGATGTGCTTAAAGCGCAGTTCGGCCCGATTGTGGTCTCCTGCGCCATCAGTACGCTGGTGGTATTCCTGGTCGTCAGCTGGAGTTCACACATTGTGCATGGCGAACGCAAGGTCGTCGGGGAGAACACAAAAAAATGATGGCGAATATCTGGTGGTCCCTGCCGTTAACCCTGGTGGTGTTCTTTGCTGCGCGTAAGCTTGCGGTGCGTTTCAAAATGCCGTTGCTCAACCCGCTGCTGGTCGCCATGGTGGTGATTATTCCTTTTCTGCTGCTCACCGGCATTCCTTATGAGCGTTACTTCGCCGGGAGCAAGATCCTCAACGATTTGTTGCAGCCTGCCGTGGTGGCGCTGGCGTTTCCTTTATATGAGCAACTGCATCAGATCCGCGCGCGCTGGAAATCCATCATTACCATCTGCTTTGTGGGTAGCCTTGTTGCGATGATCACCGGTACCTCGGTGGCCTTATTGATGGGCGCGTCGCCGCAGATCGCCGCCTCTATCCTGCCTAAATCCGTCACCACGCCGATTGCCATGGCCGTGGGCGGCAGCATCGGGGGCATTCCGGCCATCAGCGCCGTGTGCGTGATTTTCGTCGGTATCCTGGGCGCGGTGTTTGGTCATACGCTGCTGAATATCATGAAAATTCGGACCAAAGCGGCACGCGGTCTGGCGATGGGTACCGCCTCGCACGCGCTGGGCACCGCACGCTGCGCGGAACTGGATTATCAGGAAGGGGCATTCAGCTCGCTGGCGCTGGTGATCTGCGGGATTATCACTTCCCTGGTCGCGCCGTTTATCTTCCCGATTATTCTGGCAGTCATGGGCTAAAATTTGCGATGCGTCGCGCAAATTTCATTTTCATTTCATAAGTTGCACACATAATGAGATTTGGATCACATATAAAGGCCGTACGGCTCCGTACACTACCGATCCATTAACCTTGATGAGGCAACGTCATGCATCCACGTTTTCAAGCTGCTTTCTCTCAGCTTGCAGAGAATTTGCAATCAGCCCTGGCTCCGGTTCTGGCGGATGCGCATTTCCCCGCCCTGCTGACGGCAGATCAGGTCACGACCCTTAAACAGGCAACGGGGCTGGACGAAGACGCGCTGGCTTTCGCCCTGCTGCCCCTGGCGGCTGCCTGCGCCCGCGCTGACCTTTCCCATTTTAACGTAGGCGCAATTGCGCGCGGCGTGAGCGGAACCTGGTACTTCGGCGGAAACATGGAGTTCATCGGTGCGACCATGCAGCAAACCGTCCACGCGGAGCAGAGCGCCATCAGTCACGCCTGGCTGCGCGGCGAAAAAGCCCTGCGCGCCATCACCGTCAACTATACCCCTTGCGGCCACTGCCGCCAGTTTATGAATGAGCTGAACAGCGGTCTTGAACTGCGTATCAACCTGCCGGGACGCGCACCGCATACGCTGGGTGATTACCTGCCGGATGCTTTCGGCCCGAAAGATCTTGAGATCAAAACCCTGCTGATGGACGAGCAGGACCACGGTTATGCGCTCTCGGGAGATGAGCTGAGCGAAGCGGCCATTGCCGCCGCCAATAAAAGCCACACGCCATACAGCAAATCTCCAAGCGGCGTCGCCCTTCTGTGCCGCGACGGCCGCATCTTCACCGGCAGCTATGCAGAGAACGCCGCATTTAACCCGACGCTGCCTCCGCTCCAGGGTGCCCTGAACCTGCTTAGCCTGAACGGGTATGACTACCCGGATATTCAGCGTGCAATCCTGGCTGAAAAGGCCGATGCGCCGCTGATCCAGTGGGACGCGACCGCAGCCACGCTGAAAGCGCTGGGCTGTTCAACCATCGACCGCGTGCTGCTGGCATAATCTGTTCGGCGGGCAGAGTTGCCCGCCAGTCTGACGAAAAACCCCTCAGTTGAATCGCTGTTTCTTGCGCTAACCAGGCGGGTACAGTAGCCTGAGGGAAATTTCATCATCGGTACGAGCCATCTGCATGTTAAAGCGCGTGTTTTACAGCCTGTCTGTCCTGGTCGGCATACTGCTGTTGATCGTGCTGGGTCTCGACCGCTGGATGAGCTGGAAAACAGCCCCCTACATTTTTGATGACCTACAGGATCTCCCCTACCGTCAGGTTGGTGTGGTGCTTGGCACCGCCAAGTATTACCGCACTGGCGTCATAAATCAGTATTACCGGTATCGTATTCAGGGCGCGCTGAACGCCTATAACAGCGGCAAGGTGAACTATCTGCTGCTGAGCGGCGATAACGCGCTGCAAAGCTATAACGAGCCGGTGACGATGCGCAAAGATCTGATTGCCGCAGGCGTCGACCCGGCCGATATCGTGCTCGACTATGCCGGATTCCGCACGCTTGATTCCATCGTGCGTACCCGCAAGGTGTTCGACACCAATGATTTCATCATCATTACCCAGCGTTTCCACTGCGAGCGGGCGCTGTTTATCGCCCTGCATATGGGCATTCAGGCGCAGTGTTATGCGGTGCCATCGCCAAAGGATATGCTGAGCGTGCGCGTACGTGAGTTTGGCGCTCGTTTTGGCGCGCTGGCTGACCTGTACTTATTCAAACGTGAACCGCGCTTTTTAGGCCCGCTGGTGCCGATCCCAACGATGCACGAAGTGCCGGAGAATGCACAGGGTTACCCGGCGGTAACGCCAGAGCAGTTGCTGGAAATTCAGAAGAAGTAATAACTTTTGTCCTGTGGCGGCTTCGCCTTACCCGACCTACGATCGCGATTTTGTAGGCCCGGTAAGCGTCGCGCCACCGGGCAAAAAAAGGCCCGCTACGTGAGCGGGCCTTTTCATTCTGAAGATCTTACTTCTTACGCGCGTACTTCAGTGAATCCAGCGCAACCGCGAAGATGATGATGGCGCCCTTGATGATGTACTGCCAGTAGGGGTTCACGCCGATGTAGGTCAGGCCGTAGTTGATAACGGTGAAGATGATCACACCGGTCACCACGCCCAGCACGGTCCCCACGCCGCCGCTGAAGGAGACGCCGCCAACCACGCAGGCTGCAATCGCATCCAGTTCGTACATAAAGCCGAGGTTGTTGGTTGCAGAGCCGATACGGCCCGCTTCCAGCATCCCGCCGAAGGCGTAGAAGACCCCGGACAGGGCGTAAATCATCAGCAGGTTCAGAGCCACGTTGACCCCGGACACTTTCGCCGCTTCAGGGTTACCGCCGATAGCAAAGATGTTTTTACCGAAGCGGGTTTTGTTCCACAGGATCCAGACGAACGCCACCGCAATCAGCGCATAGAAGGTGATGTAGGAGAGACGGAAGCTGCCCAGCGCAACAAACCCCTGCGTGAAGGTCGAGAAGCCGCTGTCGAAGCCAGAGATTGGAGACGCGCCGACGAAATCGTAGTACAGGGAGTTGATACCATAAACGATGATCATCGTGCCAAGCGTGGTGATGAATGGCGTCACGTTCAGGTAAGCAATGATGATGCCGTTAATCAGGCCAATTACCGCGCCGATGGCGCACACGATCAGGATCACCACGAAAATCGGCATGGTCGCCATCTCCGGGAACACCTTGTTGGCGTTTTCCATCGACTGCAACAGGGTTGCCGCAATGACCGCCGCCAGACCCACCTGGCGCCCTGCCGAAAGGTCAGTCCCCTGGGTAACGATAAGTCCCGCCACGCCAAGCGCGATAATAATACGTACGGAAGACTGGGTCAGAATGTTACTCAAGTTCAGCAGACTTAAGAACGTAGGGTCCTGGAAAATAATAATCGCCAGCAAGACTAAAAGAACAACGTAAATACCGCCTTCTTTCAGATAAGTGAGAAAACTTTTTTTATTTAACGCACTCATGAGGAGCCCCTGATCTTAAAGGTGCAAAGACGCAAGACGCAAAATTTCGTTTTGCGTTGTCGTTTTGGTTTCAACAATACCGGCAACGAGACCATTGCTCATAACCAGAATACGGTCTGTGATCCCTAACAATTCCGGCATTTCGGAAGAAATAATAATGATCCCTTTATCTTTTTTCGCCAGCTCGGCGATCAGCTGGTAAATCTCAAATTTTGCACCCACGTCGATACCGCGCGTAGGTTCATCCAGCATCAGAATTTCAGGCTGGGTTAATAGCCAGCGACCAATAATGACTTTCTGCTGGTTCCCTCCCGAGAGTGAGCCAATTTGCGTGCGGTGGCCCGGCGTTTTCACGCGCATGGAGTCAATCACCCACTGGGTATCGCTCTTCATGCGGGAATTATCCAGCAGCCCGACTTTATTTTTATAATTGCGAATATTAGAAATTAACGAGTTAAAGTTAATATCCAGATAAGCGTAAATACCGGTGGAACGACGCTCTTCCGTCACCAGCGCAAAGCCATTATTAATGGCTTCGTTGGCGTTGTGGTTGTTGATCTTCTTACCGTGCAGCGTAATGGTGCCTTCGGCTTTCTCACGGATACCAAACAGGGTTTCCACGATATCGGTGCGCTTGGCGCCCACCAGCCCTGCGATGCCAAGGATCTCCCCCTTGTGCAGATCGAAAGAGACATCGCGGATAGACGGCTGACGCAGCGAGGTCAGGTTACGCACCTCCAGAATCACTTCGCCTGGCTTGTTTTCTTTATCCGGGAAGCGCTGGTTCAGAGAACGGCCAACCATCATGGCGATGATCTTGTCCATATCCAGCCCTTCCAGCGGCTGGGTGGCGATCCACTGGCCGTCGCGCAGGATGGTGATTTCATCGCACAGCTGGAAGATCTCTTCCATTTTATGTGAGATATAGACAATGCCGCAGCCGCGATCTTTCAGCTTACGAATAATGGTAAAAAGGTGGTTAACCTCTTTTTCCGTTAATGACGATGTCGGTTCATCCATGATCACGATTTTCGCATCATAGGAGAACGCTTTGGCAATTTCGATCATCTGCATCTGGGAAACGGATAATGTCCCGACGCGTGCGCGCGGGTCGATATCAATATCCAGCTCATCAAAAATGGCTTTGGTGTCGCGATACATTTTATCCTGATCGACAAAGACACCTTTGGTTGGATAACGACCCAACCACATATTATCCATAACTGAACGTTGCAGAACCAGGTTTAATTCCTGGTGTACCATCGAGATACCGTTCTCCAGCGCTTCTTTCGCTGAATGGAAGTCGATCTCTTTTCCCTGAAAAAGAATGCTGCCAGAATCTTTTTGATAGATCCCAAAGAGGCATTTTAATAATGTTGATTTACCCGCACCGTTTTCACCCATTAACGCATGAATAGAGTGTGGACGAACTTTTAAATTAACATTATCGAGCGCCTTAACACCGGGGAATGACTTGTTGACACCGGTCATTTCCAACAAGTATTCACCGGACGACTGAGTAGTTGTGCTGACCATAATTATACCTTGTTGGCCTCGCATATCGCGTTATAAAAGGGCGCAACGAATTGCGCCCAGTGAAGACAATGCAGATAACTTATTTACCGATAAACTCAGCCAGGTTGGACTGGTCTACGCCCACGTAAGGAACGCGAACGATTTTGTTGTCAATTTTCCAGTTAGTCCCGTCAGCGGCGCCTTTACCGTCGGCCAGGTTTTTCGCCAGATCGAAGGTGGCTTTCGCCTGGTTGTTGGCATCGTTCAGCACGGTACCGGCCATAGCGCCAGATTTCACCAGCGCCAGCGCTTCTGGCAGGGCATCCACACCGAATACAGGAATGGCGGATTTGTTGTGGGCTTTCAGCGCTTCTACCGCACCCATTGCCATCGCATCGTTGTTGGCGATGACCACTTCAATTTTGTTGGCGTTCGGGCCAGACAGCCACGCGTCCATCTTATCTTTCGCCTGAGCGGTGTCCCACATTGCGGTGTCTAACGCCAGCTGCTGGGTTTTCAGGCCCTTGTCGTTCAGCTCTTTAATAACGTAGGTGGTACGTGCTTCAGCATCCGGATGGCCCGGTTCGCCTTTCAGCAGAACGAACTGAATCTGACCATCTTTGTTCAGATCCCAGTTCGGGTTCGCCGCCCAGTGTTTCGCAATCAGATCGCCCTGGATAATCCCGGACTCTTTGGAGTCGGTACCCACGTAATACGCTTTGTCGTAGCTGTCCAGCGCCTTACGGGAAGGTTCTTTGTTGAAGAAGACAATTGGCACGTTCTGGCCGCGCGCTTTCTCGATCACCGTGCCTGCCGCCGCTGGGTCAACCAGGTTAATAGCCAGCGCTTTCACGCCTTTTGCCAGAAGAACGTCAATCTGATCGTTCTGTTTGGACTGGTCATTCTGGGAGTCATTCATCAGCAGCTGCACGTCTGGCGCTGATTTAGCATCTTTTTCAATTGCTTTACGCACAACGGACATGAAGTTGTCGTCGTATTTATAGATAGTCACGCCAATACGGGTATCCGCTGCGTGCGCTGCTGCGCCAAAAAGCATGCTTGCCATGACAGCAGACAGAGTCAACACCTTCTTATTCATGGTATCTCCGGTTTTTTTTATGCAGGGTAGTTCTTGTGAAAAACGGTCGGCGGGCAGAAGTTAATAAAACGTTACTGATCGCCGAAGTTCACTTATAAAATGTCCAGCTTCCGTGTTCGGTAACGCTCCAGAAATGCGTTTTATTCGTTGTTTGAGGCATGCTGGTAACGGTAAAAGTGAATAATCACCGTTACATTGTGTTTCAGCCCCTAAAACGCTGACATCATAGACAGCGGCTTGTTAAGATACTGTGAATTTACTCACAGATTGAAAACGGTTACATCACGTGATGTTATCAGTTAGTGATCGGAGCCACAGTTTGTCGGATAGCGACCGAATGGCGGCGAACTAAAGTCGGCATAAAACAATGCGTTGCTTCAGGATCTAACAGCCCTGCCGCCCCCTGTAACGCCAGCTCTGTCGCCAGTTTCGCCATCGACGCAATGGGGTAACGCACCGTTGTCAGCTGCGGATCGGTGTAACGGGCAATCGGGATATCGTCAAAGCCGATCAGCGATAAATGCTGCGGCACCGCAATGCCGTTGTCTTTCAGCGCGGTAAGCGCACCTGCCGCCATGCTGTCGTTATAGGCAAACACGGCCGTCAGCTGAAGATTACGCCCCAGCAGTTCCACCATTGCCGCTTCACCGCCCTGCATGTCCGGCGAACCGGTACCTACCCAGCTTTCCAGCGGCGCAATGCCCTGCTCTTTCAGGGCGTTTTGCCAGCCCTCGCGGCGCATCATGTCGTCTTCAATACCGTGGCTGGAGGCCAGATAACCAATGCGCTGATGGCCGTTGCTGATGAGCATCCGCGTCGCCATCATCGCGCCGCTGATGTTATCCAGACCGACGCAGCGGTGCGCGTAGCCGGGGACGATACGGTTGATCAGCACCATGCCGGGGATCTGCTCCATAAACCCGGCCAGCTCTTCATCGCTCAGGGCTTTAGAGTGCACAATCAGGGCGTTACAGCGCTGGCGGATCAGTACCTCAATGGCATAACGCTCTTTTTCAGCCTCGTGATAGCTGTTGCCAATCAGCACATATTTCTGGTGCTGCTGGGCAACGACGTCCACCGCTTTGACCAGCGCGCCGAAGAAGGCGTCCGACACGTCCATCACCACTACGCCAATGGTATCGCTGACCTGCGTCGCCAGCGCCTGGGCATTAGCGTTTGGCCGGTACCCCAGCTGGGTCACGGCTTTCATTACGGTTTCACGCGTTTCAGGGCTGACCAGCGCACTGTTGTTCAGCACGCGGGAGACAGTAGCAACAGAAACACCCGCCTGGCGGGCGACGTCACGAATGGTGATCATATTCACCACCCTTTAAAGGATTGCAGCAACTCACAGACACCCCCTGTGTTTAGCAAGGTGGCTATTCTGGCAGCGAGAGAGAGGAGACTACGTGAAGAAGCTCACACAGATGAAAACGCTTACATCCGTTTTGTTAATGATTGTGATCCAGATCGTTATCTGGATGTATTACGCAATGACACGCCCGAAGCACGGGCGGTTAACCGTCGCCATGCCCATTCCAGCGGGCCCTGGCGGAAAAAACGCAGCCAGACAACCGAAAACACCACGTTAACAATCCAGACCGGAATAACAAACGCCAGCAGCGTCAGGCGGTCGAATTTCATAAACAGGCCGAATCGGTAGAAAAGCGTGGTGCATATCAGCGTTTGCAGGATGTAATTGCTTAACGCCATCCGCCCAACGCAGGCCACCGCACTGACGATCCACAGGCGGGAAAGCTGGGGCCAGAAGCCGTAGATCAGCGCCGCATAGCCAATAGTCTGGAACGGCGCGCTCAGTTCGCGCGGCACCTGCAACAGGAATGCACACCAGCGGTAATCCCACTGAAGATGCCACTGCATCATCACCGCCGGGAGGTTGATGATCACGCCGAGCAGCACCAGCCCTGCTCCCGTACGACGATAGTGTCGCAGGCTAAATTCCCCTTTCAGCCAGCCGGTGCGCATCAGGGCTGCGCCCATCAGCATCATCCCCGCCAGCTGCCAGCCGTATTGCGCGCCCAGCGCCAGCAGATTATCGCCGAGCATATCGGCCCGGTTGCCTATCGCTTCCAAGCCGCCTTTCAGCTTCCAGAACTGCTCATATTGCAGGTTGGCCGCATCCGGGATCCATGAACGACTGGTGGAAGCATCGGCAATCATGCCAAGCAGCAATAACACGGCCAGTCCCATGACATAGAGCATCACGCCGGTATTAAACAGGCTTTTCACACCGGGCGCGTCGCGGATCAGCCGCCAGCAAATCAGCCCCACCAGACCATACGCGAGCAGAATATCGCCGTCCCAGAACAGCAGCCCGTGAATAAAACCGAGGATAACCAGCAGCGTTAAACGCGACTGGATCCAGCGCGTACCGCGTTTGAGGAGAAGCTGAAGTCCCGCGCCAAACAGAAGCGCAAAGAGGGTCAGGAATTTAACCTGTGCAAAGAGATCGAGGATTGCCCACGTCCAGGCGTCGCTGCGCGTGATGTCGCCATACCACGCAGGATTCAGATAGGCGGCCTTCGGCAGACCGAAGGCACTGATATTCAGCAGCAGGATACCGAGAATGGCGACGCCGCGAACAAAATCGAGCGTGACGTTTCGCTCCATGGTCCCTGCCCTGTCTGATTAGTTGTGGTGACGCACGGCGCGCAGGAACTCCTGGCGGGTGTTCTGGCTCGATTTGAACAGGCCGCCCAGCGAAGTGGTGGTGGTTGCGCTGGTTGCATCACGCACGCCGCGCGCCTTCACGCAGTAGTGCACCGCGTCGATAGACACCGCCACGTTGTTAGTACCCAACAGAGTTTGCAGTGCGGTCAGGATCTGCTGCGTCAGACGCTCCTGCACCTGCGGACGCTGGGCAAAAAACTGCACGATGCGGTTGATCTTGGACAGGCCAATGACCGTATCTTTTGGAATATAGGCCACCGTCGCTTTACCATCGATGGTCACAAAGTGATGCTCGCAGGTGCTGGTCAGCGTGATATCGCGTACCGTCACCATCTCATCGACCTTCATCTTATTTTCAATGACGGTGATTTTCGGGAAGTTCGCGTAATCCAGGCCGGAGAAAATTTCGTCGACGTACATCTTCGCGATGCGGTGCGGCGTCTCCATCAGGCTGTCGTCGCTCAGATCGAGATTCAGCAGTTGCATGATCTCCGTCATATGGCCGGCGATCAGACTCTTGCGGGTATCATTGTCCAGCTCCTGCACGGGCGGGCGCAGTGGCGTTTCAAGACCGCGCGCAACCAGCGCTTCATGGACAAGGGCTGCTTCTTTACTGAGTGATGACATTCTTTTCTCCTGCAGGTGTGGCGTCTTTTGCCCTCGTTGTGGCAAAAGTGTGCGCTCATTGTGCGTGAGGCGACGCACATAATCCAGTATTCACGACGATAATTATTGCAATTGCTGTTGCCTTTCAGCCTGACGGTTCCAGACTAACGCTCCGCCAACGAACAGCGCGATCCCCGCCAGCCCCAGCGCAGGTTCCAGCCGATGCGTGAGCCAGGTCGACAGTGCCGACGTGACCGGACCCACCAGCTGACCAATGGCATACCCGGTGGTGAGCAGTCCCGCCATATAACGCGTGTGGTCTGGCGCCAGCTCGCGACCGTACAAAAGAGAGAGCTGCACGGCGCAGAGGAACCCGCCGCCCACCAGCAGCCCACCCGTCAACAAGCCGCCTATGCCCGGCAGCAGCCAGGCCGCCAGCACGCCAATCCCCTGTAACCACAGAACAATCGCCAGCCTGCGGTTAGCGCTTGATGTATGCCGCAGGGCAATGCTGAGCGCAATTCCCACCACCGAGGCGGCGCCAAATATCGGCCAGACAAACTGGGCAAACAGGCTGCCAGGAAAACGCACCGCCGCCATTTGCGATAAAAAGGTCGCCGGGAGGATATAGCCGAACCCTGCCAGGCTGTAGCTCCAGACCAGACGCTTGAGATCTGCGGTCAGCAGCAGCGGTTCAGGCGCGGTACCGGGCCGATGGAGCTGCCCGGACCGCGGCAGGTAGCGCGCCACCAGCACAATCAGCACCAGCGCCAGTACGCCGTAGATTTGCCATGCCGCCCCGGCGGACAAGGATTTCGCCTGAATATAGACCGCCAGCAGGCCGCTCAGGGCGATGCCGGCCCCGGGTCCGGCAAAGACGGCCGCACTGAGTCCCGGTTTGCCCAGCTGCCCCAGCCGCTCGTTGGTCCAGGCGGCAATCAGCACCATCGACCAGCCGCTCATGCAGCCGATCACAAAGCGCAGCAGACCGTGAACAACGGCATTATCTGCCGCCGCGGAGAGCAGCGTTAGCGCCACCGCACCGGTGATGCCAAGCCAGAGACGCGTTTCAACGAAGCGATGGGCGCGCATGGCATCCCATGCCCCCACCAGATAGCCCAGATAGTTCATTGCCGCCACCAGCCCCGCGCTGGTAAGCGTGAGTTGCCCGGCGGCTATCATCAGCGGCACCTGAGGCGTGAAGGCGAAGCGCCCTATCCCCATCGCCACGACCAGAACCACAAATCCGCTGAGCGCGATACGCAGCGCCATGATCGCTCCAATTGTTAAAGAAAAGTAAATTTATGATGCAACATCTCGCCGTCCTGCGAAAGTGAAAGTTGCTCACAGGTCAATGAAAACTCTGTATTATGCGTTTTATGAATCGTCTTACCTTTAAGGAGCCCTGCATGGAACTGCTCGAAGAGCATCGTTGTTTTGAAGGTCGACAGCAGCGCTGGCGGCACGACTCCACCACGCTGAATTGTGCTATGACGTTCAGCATTTTCCTGCCCCCTGCGGACAATCCACCGGTGCTGTACTGGCTTTCAGGCCTGACCTGCAACGACGAAAACTTCACCACCAAAGCGGGTGCCCAGCGTATTGCCGCCGAACTGGGCATTGCGCTGGTGATGCCAGATACCAGCCCGCGTGGCGATGACGTGGCCGACGATGCCGGATACGATTTGGGTAAAGGCGCCGGGTTCTATCTCAACGCCACGGAACAACCGTGGGCGAGCCATTACCGCATGTATGACTACATTCGCGATGAACTGCCTGCCCTGGTGCACTCTCAGTTCGCGGTCAGCGAGCGCTGCGCGATAAGCGGACATTCGATGGGGGGCCACGGGGCGCTGATAATGGCGCTGAAAAATCCGGGGAAATACACCAGCGTGTCCGCATTTGCGCCGATTGTGAACCCAACGCAGGTGCCGTGGGGGCAAAAAGCCTTTACGCACTATCTGGGTGAAGATGCAGAAAAATGGCAGGAATGGGACAGCTGCGCGTTGATGCTGGCGAGCGATTCGGTGAATGCGATCCCAATGCTTATCGATCAGGGCGATGCGGATCAGTTCCTCGCCGGACAACTACAGCCTGCGGTGCTGGCGGAAGCCGCGCGCCAGAAGGACTGGCCGCTAACGCTGCGCATTCAGCCGGGATACGACCACAGCTATTACTTCATGGCGTCCTTTATTGAGGATCATCTCCGCTTCCATGCGGAGCATCTGTTCAGATAAGTTCCGCCTTTTGCCCGGTAGCGCCTCCTGCCTACCGGGTCTTCCCCTCCCCCTCTTTACATACTTCTATCCGCTTGAATCCAGCCTGATTTCTGTCGCCGACACCCAAACACAAATGATTTCAATTATCATTTGTGTTTACAATTCTACATTCTTTTGTACAATTCCAGGCTCTTCTCCATCTCAAAGAGTTCTTACAAGACAAAAACATACAGTTCTCAGGGTTATCCCGATGGAGTTTTATTCATTTTTATACGGAATGTACAAATGACAATACCGCGCATTAAGCTCCTGGCCGTCGCCATTGGCGCTGCCACATGTTCCCCCTTCGTTCACGCAGCCGATCAGGACACCGTTGTCGTCACCGCGACGGGTTTTGAACAAAAAATCCAGAATGCCCCCGCCTCCATCTCTGTGATTTCAAAACAGCAGATTGAAGATAAAGCCTACCGTGATGTTACCGATGCCCTGAGAGACGTCCCGGGCGTTGTCGTCACTGGCGGCGGGAGCAGCAGTGATATCAGTATTCGCGGCATGGCCTCTCAGTACACCCTGTTCCTGGTGAACGGCAAACGCGTCAGTACGCGAAGCACCCGCCCCAACAGCGACAACTCGGGTATTGAACAAGGCTGGCTGCCGCCGCTGGAGTCCATTGAGCGCATCGAGGTCATCCGCGGCCCGATGTCCTCGCTTTACGGCTCCGATGCTATGGGTGGCGTAATTAACGTCATTACCAAAAAAGTCTCGAACACTAAAGCCTGGACCGGTTCGTTG
The DNA here is from genome assembly GCF_049237905.1 of Enterobacter cloacae complex sp. SHL018. Classification (NCBI taxonomy): domain Bacteria; kingdom Pseudomonadati; phylum Pseudomonadota; class Gammaproteobacteria; order Enterobacterales; family Enterobacteriaceae; genus Enterobacter; species Enterobacter cloacae complex sp. SHL018. The sequence continues at coordinate 378,108 of NZ_JBMKJE010000004.1, read as the reverse complement.
CATGGCGATGCGACCTTCCAGGAAAACAATGATTCCGGCGATATCTTCCAGACCAACGCCTACGCTTCTGGTCCCCTGATCGACGGACTGCTGGGCGCAAAAGTGACGGGGCTGTTGTCACGCCGCGCAGAAGATAAAATCGTGAACGGCTATAACGAGCAGAAAATGCGTAACGGTGGCATTACGCTGAACTTCACGCCGGACGAGAAGAACGATTTCGACCTCGACTTTGCTCGCGAGCTTCAGGACAGAAACAGCACCCCGGGGATGTCGAAAGCGGCTGAAACCTGCCGGGGAACAACCTGTACGCCAAATACCAAAAGCGACTCGCGCTATGAACACACGACCTACTCGTTAACCCACAGCGGGTATTACGACGACTTCAATACCACCAGCTATATCCAGCAGGAAGAGACCAATAATCCAGGTCGCAAAATGCGCTCCTATAACACCACCTTCAACAACCAGAACCAGATTTTCCTCGGCGATCATACGTTGACCCTCGGCGGGCAGTATCGTTATGAGAAACTGCGCGACAAGGGTAATCAGCTGGAAGCTGCTGACGGCCTGAACAAACTGACGCGCTGGAGCTGGGCCCTGTTTGCCGAAGATGAATGGGCAATGACGGAAAGCTTTACGTTGACCGGCGGCCTGCGTATGGACAAAGACCAAAACTACGGTACTAACTGGACGCCGCGCGGTTACGGCGTATGGCACCTGGCCGATCAGTGGACGTTAAAAGGCGGGGTTTCGGCTGGCTATCGTGCGCCGGATCTGCGTCAGTCGTCTGCCAGCTGGGGCCAGGTAACGGGTGGCGGCCGTCTTGACGGTATCATCGTTGGCAACCCGGATCTGAAACCAGAGAAGAGCCTGAGCGAAGAGCTCGCCCTGCTCTGGGATAACAACGATAACCTGAATGCCGGCGTAACGCTGTTTAATACCGACTTCAAGGACAAGATTACGGAAGTTCGCCGCTGTAACAGCAGCGCCGATCCCGCCTGTACGATTGGCGATCACAGCTATGATTTCGTCAGCGATCGCGTCAACGTGGACAAAGCCAACATGCGCGGTGTGGAGTCCTCCTTCGGGTGGAAGATCACGCGTGATGTGAACTGGACTGCAAACTACACCTATACGGAGTCCGAGCAGAAGAGCGGCCAGTTCTCCGGCAAGCCACTGAACAAAATGCCGAAACACATGTTCAACACCACCCTGGACTGGCAGGCGACGCCAGATGTCGGATTCTGGAGCCGTCTGAACCTGCGCGGTAAAACGTCTGAGTACCTGAGCCGCACGTCAATGTCCCAGGGTACGCCGTCCTACACTCAGGTTGATGTAGGTATGCGCTACAACGCCAACAAAAACCTGCTGGTTACTGCCGGTGTGTATAACGTGCTCGATAAGCAGATTGATTACGATACGTATGACACCGTGCTGGATGGCCGTCGCTATACCGTCGGCATGACCTACAGCTTCTGATCTGCCCATAAAAAAGCCCGCTCAACTGAGCGGGCTAAAAGAGAGGAAGTGCGGTTATTGTTTAAATCGTTCCGGGAAATCCATTTCACTGTAGCGAACGAAGCGTGTTCCTTTCGTCAGTTTGTAGCCAAACCAGATGATCAGGAACAGCGGAATGCCAATATAGGTGGCCGTGACGGCGCCCCAGTCAATGGTGTCCGCAAGGAAGGCCTCATAGTTCTGACCCAGGGTAATGATCAGGCACAGAACGAAGGCGAAGATCGGCCCCAGCGGGAAGAACCCTGACCGGTACGGCAGATTATTCAGATCATGCCCCTGCTTGACGTACCCGCGACGGAAACGGTAGTGGCTGATGGCAATGCCCAGCCAGGCAATGAAGCCCGTCATACCAGAGGTGTTAAGCAGCCACAGGTAGACCGTCTGATTGCCGAACATGGAGGTCAGGAAACAGAGACCCGCAATTACCGTGGTCGCATACAGCGCGTTGCGCGGCACGCCACCGCGAGACAGTTTCGAGAAAATACGCGGCGCTTTACCGTCGCAGGCCAGGGTGTAGAGCATGCGGGTGGAGGCGTACATCCCGGAGTTACCCGCAGACAGTACCGCCGTCAGGATCACCGCGTTCATCACCGCCGCGGCAGAGAGCAGGCCCGCGTGCTGGAAGACCAGCGTGAACGGGCTGACGCTGATGTCTTTCACATCATTACGCAGCAGGCTTGGGTCGGTATACGGAATAATCAGGCTGATAATCAGGATCGCGAACACATAGAACAGCAGGATACGCCAGAACACCTGACGCACCGCGCGCGGAATGTTCTTCTCCGGGTTTTCGGATTCACCGGCCGCGATACCAATCAGCTCGGTACCCTGGAAGGAGAAGCCGACAATCATCGCCACGCCAATCATCGCCGAGAAGCCCCCGGCAAACGGCGCATCGCCTATAGTCCAGTTACTCCAGCCCGCCGGTTCAGCCCCTTTGAAAATACCAACGATCATCGCCACACCGACGACGATAAAGATGATGACGGTTGCCACTTTAATCAAAGAGAACCAGTATTCCGCTTCGCCAAAGCCGCGCACGGAGATGTAGTTCAGCAGGAAGATGACCGCCAGGAACAGGGCGCTCCAGATCCAGCCTGGCGTGTCCGGGAACCACCAGGTCATCACCAGCTGTGCGGCGACGAGGTCAACGGCGATGGTCACCGCCCAGTTGTACCAGTAGTTCCAGCCCAGCGCGAAGCCGAAGCCTTCCTCAACGTATTTTTGTCCGTAGGTCGAAAACGAACCAGACACCGGCATGTATGCCGCCAGTTCACCCAGGCTGGTCATCAGGAAGTAGACCATCAGGCCAATCAGGATATAAGAGAATAGTGCCCCACCCGGGCCGGCTGCCGAAATTGTTGCGCCAGAGGCAACGAAAAGACCCGTACCGATGGAGCCGCCAATGGCGATCATCGTCAGGTGACGCGCCTTAAGTGCGCGACGTAGCGCGGGCGCTTCTGTGGTTTTAGTTTCTGAAACCATGTGAAAATGCTGTCCATTCAATAAATGAGGCGCGATTGTAGCAGACGATCTGCGTTGCTTCCGGCAGAAATGCTCAGTTATAAGAGAGCTTCATGACTCGGCCAGGATTATAAGTAAAGCATAAAAATGTGGGGTGATAAGCGCACATAGCCCCGGTAAGCGAAGCGCCACCGGGGAACGTTAAATGGCGCAGTAGCGCAGAAAACGCTGGAGCGAGCTGGAAAGGTGTTTCTGACGATGATGGATGCACCACAGCGTGCGCACCAGCTTCGGCAGCGGAACGGGGATCTCAACCAGAGAGCCGGTTTCCAGCTGTTCGGCAATCACCCGTCGGGAAAGACAGCTAATGCCCAGGCCATGACGCACCGCATGCTTAATCGCCTCGGAGTTACCTAACTCCATCCCTAACTGGAACTGCGGCAGATGGGACAGCAGCAGATAATCGACAATCTCACGCGTGCCGGAGCCCTGCTCTCGCAGGATCCACTGCGCCTGCGCCAGACGCTCCAGCGTCACCTCGCCCTGGAGTAAAGAAGAGGCCGGGGAGGCAAACACCACCAGCTCATCCTCCAGCCAGGGTTCCGCAATGATATCCACGTTGTGGCACGGCCCTTCGATAAGCCCGATGTCCACGCGGAAATCGATCACCGCGTTGATCACGTCCTGGCTGTTGCCGACGCTCATTTCCAGCGGCAGGGTCGGAAAATCCCGGCGGTAGCGGGCAATCACTTCCGGCAGGATGTAGTTACCGATCGTGCTGCTGGCGTAGACGCGAATAGCGCCGTTGTCCTCGCGGAACAGCTGTTCGATCTCCGTTGCCTGCTCCAGCAAGGCCAGGGCACGCGGGTACAGCAGGCGGCCATGTTCGTTCACCACCAGCCGCTTTCCTACCCTGTCGAAAAGCTGAACGCCCAGTTGCCCTTCAAGATCGGTCAAGGCCGCGCTAACGGCGGACTGCGAGAGCGCCAGCATTTGTGACGCCTGGGTTGTCGAGCCGCTTTTCAGCACCTCGGCAAAAACTTCCAGCTGACGCAATGTAATGTGCATGGTTGCTTACCACTTATAAAGATTGATTATAAATATATAATCAATTTTATTTTTAAGCTACAGCGCCGTAACCTTTAGCCAGACAAAGGAGAAGGTTATGTCAGAAATCACCTTACAACATCATCGTACAGTGTGGCACTTCGTGCCGGGTCTCGCGCTCAGCGCCGTGGTTACCGGCGTGGCTTTATGGGGCGGGAGTATACCGGCGGTTGCCGGCGCAGGGTTCAGCGCCCTGACGCTGGCCATTCTGCTCGGCATGGTGGTCGGGAACACCGTTTATCCACACATCTGGAAATCCTGCGACGGCGGCGTGATTTTCGCCAAGCAGCATTTATTACGTCTCGGGATCATCCTTTATGGCTTCCGTCTCACCTTTTCGCAGATTGCGGATGTCGGTGTCAGCGGGATTGCCATTGACGTCCTGACCCTTTCGAGCACCTTTTTACTGGCGTGCTTTATCGGCCAGAAGATCTTTGGGCTGGACAAACAGACCAGCTGGCTGATCGGTGCGGGTAGCAGCATCTGCGGCGCGGCGGCGGTACTGGCAACAGAACCCGTCGTTAAAGCCGAAGCCAGTAAAGTCACGGTTGCCGTCGCGACGGTAGTTATCTTCGGTACGCTGGCGATCTTCCTGTATCCGGCCATGTATCCGCTGGTGGCGCACTGGTTTAGTCCGGAAACCTACGGCATTTATATCGGCTCAACCATGCACGAAGTGGCGCAGGTGGTGGCGGCAGGTCACGCCATTAACCCGGAAGCGGAAAACGCGGCGGTCATCGCCAAAATGCTGCGCGTGATGATGCTGGCCCCGTTCCTGATTTTCCTCGCGGCGCGGGTTAAACAGCTTGCTCCGGCAGGCGGCACCGAGAAAAGCAAAATCACCATTCCGTGGTTTGCGATCCTGTTCATCGTGGTCGCTGTCTTCAACTCTTTCCACCTGCTGCCAAAAGCGATGGTGGATATGCTGGTGACGCTGGATACGGTCCTGCTGGCGATGGCGATGGCGGCGCTGGGCGTCACCACACACGTCAGCGCGCTGAAAAAAGCCGGCGCGAAACCGCTGCTGATGGCGCTGGTGCTGTTCATCTGGCTAATCGTTGGCGGTGGTGCGATTAACCTTGCGGTACACAGCCTGTTGGCATAAACCATCTCGTCCTTCTCCTGTTAACCCGCTATCATAGGCATTTCGGGTTAACAGGAGTCTTTTTATGAAATATGTTGGAGCGCACGTCAGCGCTGCCGGTGGCCTTGCGAATGCCGCCATTCGCGCCGCCGAAATCGAGGCGACCGCTTTCGCCCTGTTCACCAAAAACCAGCGCCAGTGGCGCGCCGCAGCGCTCACCGCTGAAGTGATTGATGATTTCAAAGCCGCCTGTGAGAAATACGGCTACGGGCCTGGCCAAATCCTTCCCCACGACAGCTACCTCATTAACCTCGGTCACCCGGTTGCCGAGGCGCTGGAAAAATCCCGCGAAGCGTTCCTGGATGAGGTTCAGCGCTGTGAACAGCTGGGGCTGACGCTGCTGAACTTCCATCCCGGCAGCCATCTGATGCAGATTGACGAAGACGCCTGTCTGGCGCGCATCGCCGAGTCCATCAACATGACGCTGGATAAAACCCAGGGCGTGACGGCGGTGATTGAGAATACCGCCGGTCAGGGCAGCAACCTCGGCTTTAAGTTTGAGCATCTGGCGGCGATCATCGACGGCGTGGAAGATAAATCCCGCGTGGGGGTGTGCATCGATACCTGTCACGCCTTTGCCGCCGGCTATGACCTGCGCACAACCGAGGCCACGAAAAATACCTTCGAGGAGTTCGAGCGTATTGTCGGTTTTAAATACCTTCGCGGTATGCACTTAAACGATGCGAAAAGCGCGTTCGGCAGCCGCGTTGACCGCCACCACAGCCTGGGCGAAGGCAACATCGGCCATGATGCGTTCCGCTTTATCATGCAGGACGCCCGCTTCGACGGTATTCCGATGGTGCTCGAAACCATTAACCCGGATATCTGGGCGGAAGAGATTGCCTGGCTGAAGGCGCAGCAAACCGCTGAACAGGCGGCATAAAAAAAGCCGGGCTGCTTACGCACCCGGCTTTTTTTGTAGGTCGGGTAAGGCGAAGCCGCCACCCGACACCTCTTTTAGGCTGCTTTTGCGACCACTTCCGCTTCCGGGCGCTTCAGCACCGCGTAAGACAGGCCTGCCACCAGCGTACCGGCAACAATCGCCAGCAGATAACCCAGCACCGGCGTGATGGCGCCAGGGATGAGCAGGACGAACAGACCGCCGTGCGGCGCCATCAGTTTCGCACCTACTGCCATGGAGATAGCCCCCGTCACCGCACCACCCACGATACAGCACGGCAGAACACGCATTGGATCGCGTGCCGCAAACGGGATTGCGCCTTCGGTGATGAAGCACAGGCCCAGCACCAGCGCCGCTTTACCGCCTTCCTGCTGCGCTTTATCGAACTTACGGCGGGCAATAATCGTCGCCAGACCGAGCGCCAGCGGAGGCACCATACCGGCCGCCATGATCGCCGCCATCGGCGCGTAGGTCTGGGTACTCAGCAGGCCAACGCCAAACGCATATGCCGCTTTGTTCACCGGACCCCCCATGTCGGTACACATCATACCGCCGAGGATTGCGCCCAGCAGCACCGCGTTCGCCGTCCCCATGGTTTGCAGCCAGTGGGTCAGACCTTCCAGAATGCCCGCGACCGGCTTACCAATCAGGTAAATCATCGCCAGACCGACCACCAGGCTGGAAATCAGCGGGATGATCAGGATAGGTTTCAGCGCCTCCATACTCTGCGGTAGCTTCAGCTTCGAGCTGATCACCTTCGCCACATAACCGGCGAGGAAACCGGCAATGATACCGCCGATAAAGCCAGAACCGGTGCTCACGGCGAGCATACCGCCGATAAGACCCGGCGTCAGACCCGGACGGTCAGCAATGGAGAAGGCGATAAAGCCCGCCAGCACCGGCACCATCAACGCAAACGCGGAGCCGCCGCCAATCTGCATCAACGCGGCCGCCAGTGTGCCCGGCTCTTTAAACGCCTCGATACCAAAGGCGAAGGAGAGCGCAATACACAGGCCGCCCGCCACCACCATCGGCAGCATGTAGGACACGCCGGTCAGCAGGTGACGATACGCGCCCGCAGACTCTTTTTTCCCTTCGGTCGCAGTTTTAGCCGCACCGGTTGCCTGATACGGTTTGGCTTCTGCCAGCGCCTTATCAAACTCCTGCGCGGTCTTCTTCAGCGCCAGGCCGGTAGAGGTACGGTACATCGGCTTGCCGGCAAACTTCGCCAGATCCACTTCGATATCCGCCGCCACAATCACCAGATCGGCTTCCGCCACCTCTTCCGGCGTGATGGCATTGCCCGCACCAACAGAGCCGCGGGTTTCAACCTTCACCCACCAGCCACGTTTTTTCGCTTCGGTTTCAATGGCTTCAGCCGCCATAAAGGTGTGCGCCACACCTGTCGGGCAGGCCGTTACCGCAACAATGCGTTTCGGCCCAGCGGCGGCAACCGGCGCCGCCTCAACAGGTGCGCTGTAAACCGTCGCATGACCTTTTGCTTCGCTCAGAAACAGTTCAGGGTGTGCCACCGCGCGATTAATATCACCCAGCCACACTTTTTTGCCGTTCAGGGCGCTGTCAGCGGGGATTTTGTCGCCCAGAACAATCGCCATTTCAGCATCACCCGGGTTATCAATGATATCCAGATGCGCTTTTTGTGCCGCCGCGCCCAGCAGGGTCTTCGCCATATAGGCACGAGCCTGTCCGAGACCGGAGTCAATGATCAGCAGCGTTTTCATTATTCCTCTCCTGCTGTTAGTTAAAAGGTTTTAAGTCAACGCGCGCCATCATCGCGGCTAACTGGGTACGATCGGTAATACCGACATTGCTCTGGCTCACGGCCAGGGCCGCAACGGCGGTAGCAAGACGTAAGGTATGTTCACTGGATTCGCGCATCAGCAGACCGTAGATCAGGCCGCCAACCATCGAATCCCCGGCACCCACGGTGCTGACCACCTCCATTGAAGGCGGTTTGGCAATCCATTCCCCGGAGGCGTTAACCCACAGGGCACCTTCTGCACCCAACGAAATCACCACGTGAGCGATACCCTGCTCGCGCAGCGCATGGGCAGCGTCAATCACATCCTTTAATTCTGGCAGCTTACGGCCCGCCCAGATCTCCAGTTCGCGGCGGTTAGGCTTAACCAGCCATGGCGAGGCTTTCAGACCGGCGACCAGCGCGTCGCGGCTGCTGTCGAAAATAATGCACGGGCACTGGCTGCGCAGGCGCGTCATCCAGTCGGTGAACGCTTCCGGGCTGACGCCGGACGGCAGACTGCCGCTGACGCACACCATGTCAAACTGGCCCAGCCAGCTCAGGGAATCGGCAACAAAGCGCTCCCAGTCAGCCGGGGTCACTTCGAAGCCGGAGAAGTTCAGATCGGTCACTTCACCGTCTTTCTCGGTCAGCTTAACGTTGATGCGGGTACGGCCCTGCACAACCTGAAAACGGTTAGCGATGCCCAGTTCACTGAACAACTGCTGAAAACCATCCTGGTTGTCTTTACCGAGGAAGCCGCCTACGGTGACGTCGATGCCGAGATCTTTCAGCACCTTCGCCACGTTAATCCCTTTTCCTGCGGCATGCAGGCCGGTCGTCCGCACCAGGTTGACTTCGCCACGCTCAATTTCCGGGCAGAAGCCCACCAGATCGTAAGCCGGGTTCAGCGTAATGGTCGCAACACGTCTGCTCATTATGCGCCCTCCCCCAGACCGGCCGCGATGGCGTCGCCAATCGCTTTCAGCGCTTGTTCAGCATCCGCACCCTGCGCGGTAAAGCGCAGACGATGGCCTTTCTTCACGCCCAGCGCGACAACTTTCATCAGACTGCGCCCGTTGGCTGGTTTACCCGAACCGTCCAGATTGGTCACGGTGATCTCACTTGCAAATTGTTTAATGGTATTCACCAGCATGGTGCCCGGACGGGCATGCAGGCCGTGTTCGTTACGCACCACGTACTCTGCGCTCAGCAGGTCATCCGTCAGCGCATCGTCGCTGGTCAGCAGGGCCAGCACCGTCGCCGCGTCTGCGTTCAGCAGTTTTTCAGCTTTATTGTTCAGCAGCAGATCGCCCAGACGCTTCAGCACGGATACCGGCTGATCGTCCGCCATGGCGACCGTTACCAGCATCGCGGCGCGTTCGCCGTCTGTCTCAAAGGCAACCGCAGCACGGCTGACCGCGATAGCGCTACGCAGGTTGCCTTCCGCACTGTCGTTCAGCCAGATGCCCTGACCCAGGTTTAATGGCTTATCATTGATGGCGCGCGTCACAAAAGTGGTATCTGCCGCTCCCACTTCTTTCAGGCGGGCCGCGTTCAGCGCCTGGAGCGTCAGCAAATCGGACGCAACGACGTCCAGCGTCAGGGTTTCATTATCCAGCTTCAGCGCTTCGCTCTGTTTTTCGCCCATCAGCAGGGCACGCAGCTCTTCAGCAGTGGTGGCGGATTTAAGCTGTTCCGCGACGGCATCATCACTCAGCACGTGCGTCAGCTGACGCAGCAGGCCCAGGTGTTCGTCACCGCTGGCCGCGATGCCGATCGCCACGTAAGCCACCTGACCCTCGCCCCACAGCACGCCCTGCGGGAACTGGAAGACCTGCACGCCGGTTTTCAGCACCTGATCGCGGGTGTCCGTGGTGCCGTGCGGAATTGCAATACCGTTACCGAGAAAGGTGGAGGTCTGCTGTTCACGCGCCAGCATGCCGTTGACGTAGCCGTCAGCCACGTTGCCAGCCTGCACGAGCGCAGCGGCGACCTGGCGAATAGCCTCTTCTTTATTCCCGGCCTGTTCGCCCGGGTGAATATCCTGAACAGATAACTGGAACATGATTCTCCTCTCCTGCTGAAATTGAATCGTTTCAGCTTAACTGAGAAACCAGGCGCTAACCTGCTTCGTCAGGACAGGCAAGATAGCGCTGAAACGTTTCAAGAAGTCTTGTCTTTTCTACAAAAGGTTGCAAGAAAAGTTACATTTCTTGATGCAGAATTTAGAAGTGCAGCACATTTCTTCTTCAGTCGGGAGGTTTTTGCTGATGTTCAGCAAACAGGTTCAGCACGCTTCAGCGAAACGGCGATAAACTGAAATGCTATTTTGATTTATTGTGGCAATCTTGATTTTGACCTCTGTTTATTTAATGACAGGCGGCGTAAACTCCGCCTCTCTCTGTTACTCGCAAAGACTGAACATGCATAACACCCCCGCTGCCGCCTCACCAAAGCCTTTTGATTTGACGTCAACGGCGTTTTTGATCGTTGCTTTTCTCACCGGTATTGCCGGTGCGTTACAAACGCCTACGCTGAGCCTGTTTCTGACCAACGAAGTTCACGCCCGCCCGGCGATGGTTGGCTTCTTCTTCACCGGGAGCGCCATCATCGGCATTTTCGTCAGCCAGTTTCTAGCCGGGCGTTCAGACCGCAAAGGCGATCGCAAAAGCCTGATCGTTTTTTGCTGCCTGCTCGGGGTGTTTGCCTGCCTGCTGTTTGCCTGGAACCGTAACTACTTCATTCTGCTGTTCGTGGGCGTCTTCCTGAGCAGTTTCGGCTCGACCGCCAACCCGCAGATGTTCGCCCTTGCCCGCGAGCATGCCGACCGCACCGGGCGAGAAGCGGTGATGTTCAGCTCGATACTGCGCGCGCAGGTGTCGCTGGCCTGGGTGATTGGCCCCCCGCTCGCCTACGCGCTGGCGATGGGTTTTGGCTTTACGGTGATGTACCTCAGCGCAGCCGTGGCCTTCGTGGTATGCGGCGCAATGGTCTGGTTCTTTCTGCCCTCCATGCGCAAAGAGCCGAAAGTGGCGACCGGTACGCTGGAAGCTCCGCGACGTAACCGGCGCGACGCGCTGCTGTTATTCATTATCTGTACGCTAATGTGGGGAACCAACAGCCTCTATATCATTAATATGCCGCTGTTTATTATTGATGAGCTGCATCTGCCGGAGAAGCTGGCCGGGATCATGATGGGAACCGCCGCGGGGCTTGAGATCCCCACCATGCTGATTGCGGGCTATTACGCGAAGCGCTTTGGCAAGCGCTTTTTGATGCGCGTCGCCGCCGTAGCCGGGCTGCTGTTTTATGTCGGTATGCTGACGGTTCATACGCCAGCCCTGCTTCTTGCTTTACAGCTGCTGAACGCCATTTACATCGGTATTCTGGCCGGTATCGGCATGCTCTACTTCCAGGATCTGATGCCGGGTCAGGCAGGCTCTGCCACCACCCTTTATACTAATACCACCCGCGTGGGCTGGATTATTGCAGGCTCACTGGCGGGCGTTGTGGCTGAAATCTGGAACTATCATACGGTGTTCTGGATTGCGCTGGTGATGTGCGTCCTGACGCTGAGCTGCCTGACGCGAATCAAAGACGTTTAAGGCGCGGTGAGCGCTTCCAGCTCAAGCAGATAAGTGATGGCCTGCTGGCGCGTACTGCCGCACATTTCGGCGGTTGGCTGGAGCCCGGAGCACACCTTCGGGCGCAGGGGCGAGCCAAAGATCATGCACAGGTTAGTGTCAGAGAGCTGAACGCAGCGGGTATTGGCAGGCTTGCCCTCCGGCATGCCTGGAATGGGGCTTGAGATGGACGGTGCGGTACAGCACGCGCCACAGTCGGAACGACAATCCATACATGCTCTCTGTTGGTGGCAGATGCCCGCGCAGTCGGGCATTGCGCGCACAGTAACACCTTTTATGTATTGATAGCAAAACCCACGAATTCCGCTTGCCTGAAAGGCCGCGCGCGAGTAATTTGGCGCGATATTTTTTACCTCCCGTAAACAGGATTACTGCAATGCCAAGAGCGAACGAAATTAAGAAAGGTATGGTACTGAATTACAACGGCAAACTGCTGATTGTGAAAGATATCGACATTCAGGCACCCAGCGCCCGCGGCGCAGCAACGCTGTACAAAATGCGTTTCTCCGATGTCCGCACCGGCCTGAAAGTGGAAGAACGTTTTAAAGGCGACGATATCGTCGATACCGTGACCCTCACCCGTCGCTACGTTGATTTCTCCTACATCGACGGCAACGAATACGTGTTCATGGATAAAGAAGATTACACCCCGTATATCTTCACTAAAGATCAGATCGAAGAAGAGCTGCTGTTTATTCCTGAAGGTGGGATGCCGGACATGCAGGTGCTGACCTGGGATGGCGTGCTGCTGGCGCTGGAGCTGCCGCAGACCGTTGATCTGGAAATTGTTGAAACGGCACCGGGCATCAAAGGCGCGTCTGCAAGCGCGCGTAACAAACCGGCTACCCTGACTACCGGTCTGGTCGTACAGGTGCCAGAGTACCTGTCAGCGGGCGAGAAAATCCGTATCCATATCGAAGAAAAACGCTATATGGGTCGTGCTGACTGATCGTGCTTTTCGCCCGGTGGCGCTACGCTTACCGGGCCTACAAAAAACCGGCTCTGATGCCGGTTTTTGTGTTTTTGTAGGCCGGGTAAGGCGCAGCCGCCACCCGGCAACAACCTTTACAGCAGTTCAGGATACTTCGTCATTTTCAGCGCCAGCTCGATACCGCGCACTTCCGCCATCCCTTTCAGACGGCCAATCGCCGAATACCCTGGATTCGTTTTCTTGCGCAGATCGTCCAGCATCTGGTGCCCGTGATCCGGACGGAACGGGATTGGACGCACATCCCCCGCCTGCTTACGACGTACCTCTTCAGAGAGAATGGCATCCACCACCGCAACCATGTTCACGTCGCCGCCAAGATGGGCTGCTTCGTGGAAGGTTTTCGGGTTCTCTTCACGGCAGGTTGCACGCAGGTGGGTGAAATGAATGCGATCGCCGAAGGTTTCGATCATCCGCACCAGATCGTTATCCGCCCGCACGCCATACGAGCCCGTACACATGGTAAAGCCGTTGTAGATGCTGTCCACCGTCTCTTTCAGCCACTGCATATCTTCAATGGTCGACACGATACGCGGCAGGCCAAGAATAGGACGCGGTGGATCGTCCGGATGAACCGCCAGCCGCACGCCGACTTCTTCTGCCACCGGAACAATAGCGCGCAGGAAGTGCGCCATGTTTTCACGCAGCTGGTTTTTATCGATATCGCCATATTCCGCCAGGCGCGCGCGGAACTGATCGAGGGTATAACCCTCTTCCGCACCGGGCAGGCCCGCGATGATATTGCGAACCAGCTTCTCAATGTCCGCTTCACCGGCGGCATTGAACCACGCCAGCGCCTGCTGCTGCTCTTCGGCGGTGTAGTCTGCTTCCGCCCCCGGACGCTTCAGAATGTGCAGTTCGAAAGCCGCAAAAGCGATTTGATCGAAACGCAGCGCCTTCGAACCATCGGCCATTTCATATTCCAGGTCGGTACGCGTCCAGTCCAGGATCGGCATAAAGTTGTAGCAGACGGTATCAATACCACAGGCTGCCAGGTTACGCATGCTCTGCTGATAATTCGCAATCCAGGTATCACACTCACCGGAGTGGGTTTTGATATCTTCGTGAACCGGAATACTTTCCACAACAGACCAGGTTAACCCCTTCTCTGCCAGCTGAGCCTGACGCTTTTGGATTTCCTCTACCGGCCACACCTGACCGTTCGGAATATGATGCAGCGCCGTGACCACACCCGTTGCGCCAGCCTGACGCACATCATCAAGAGAAACCGGATCGTTCGGCCCGTACCAACGCCAGGTTTGTTCCATTGCCCCACCCTCTCAAGTTGTTATACCAATATGTGTTACTTCAATGACGACTACCATACATGTTTAATCGAAGTGGTCAATACAGCACGCGACATTGATTGATCAAACTCACATAACAGGGATATTTACGGCTTACCAATTTAATTTGTTGTCATATAACTTTACACTGGCATTGTTAATTAATGGTTAATCAGGTGTGTATTACATGAAGACTATTGCCTCCACCGCGCTTCCTGCTCATGTCCAGCAGCCCCGCTACGATCGCGAGCAGTTACGCTCCCGCATCGTCCATTTCGGTTTTGGCGCGTTCCACCGGGCGCATCAGGCGTTGTTAACAAACCGGGTACTGAATGCCAAAGGAGGCGACTGGGGAATTTGTGAGATTAGCCTCTTTAGCGGCGATGTCCTTATGGGCCAGCTCCGGGCGCAGAATCATCTGTTTACCGTGCTGGAGAAAGGTGCCGAAGGCAATCAGCCCATTATTATCGGTGCGGTAAAAGAGTGCCTGAACGCCAAACTCGACTCGCTGGCAGCCATTATTGAGAAATTCTGCGAACCGCAGGTGGCAATTGTCTCCCTCACCATTACCGAAAAAGGCTACTGTATCGATCCGGCGACGGGAAAACTGGATATGCGCAACAGCCGCATCCTGCACGATCTTGAGCACCCGTCTGAGCCGCATTCCGCGCCGGGTATTCTGGTTGAAGCCCTTCATCGCCGCCGCGAGCGGGGCCTGCCGGCGTTTACCGTGCTCTCCTGCGACAATATTCCCGACAACGGCCATGTGGTGAAAAACGCCGTTCTTGGCATGGCCGGAAAGCGTTCCGCAGAGCTGGCCGCATGGATCGAGGCGCACGTGAGCTTCCCTGGTACCATGGTCGACCGAATCGTGCCCGCCGCCACCGACGTCTCACTCGCGGAAATCACCCAGGAACTTGGCGTTGAAGATCCCTGCGCCATCAGCTGTGAACCGTTCATTCAGTGGGTAGTGGAAGATAACTTTGTCGCCGGGCGTCCGGAGTGGGAGGTCGCAGGCGTACAGATGGTTGAGGATGTCCTGCCCTGGGAGCAGATGAAGCTGCGGATGCTGAACGGCAGCCACTCCTTCCTCGCGTATCTGGGCTACCTTGCCGGCTACGCGCACATAAATGAATGTATGCAGGACGACAGTTTCCGCGAGGCGGCCGGCAGGCTGATGCTGAAAGAGCAGGCCCCTACGCTGCGCATCACCAACGTTGATCTGACAGCCTATGCTGACAGCCTGCTTGACCGCTTCGCCAACCCGGCCCTACAGCATCGTACATGGCAAATCGCCATGGACGGCAGCCAGAAGCTGCCTCAGCGCATGCTGGAAGGGATCCGCATGCATCTTGAGCGTAACACCGCCTGGCCATTACTGGCGCTGGGGGTGGCGGGCTGGATGCGCTACGTCAGCGGTACGGACGAACAGGGCAACGCCATTGACGTACGCGATCCGCTGAGCGACAAGTTTCAGGCCATTGTCGCTACCAGCAGCGACGCAGAACGCGTTAGCGCCCTGCTGACGCTAAATGAAATCTTTGGCGACGACCTGCCGCAAAACCCTGTCTTTGTCGAGGCAATCACCAGCGCGTACCAGCGCCTCGTCCGGCTCGGCGCGCGCCAGGCCGTTATCGAAACGTTAAAAATTTAGCGATTATTGCGTTTAAGGCGAACGGTTTTATGCTCCGTTCGCCCTCCCTCTTCTCAATGCCCGATTTTTTCGTCAGGATGATAGATAGTTGTTACTACATCACAATTATTTATCGGAGCGCACGTGACCAAAACCAACCTGATCACCGGTTTTCTAGGCAGCGGTAAAACTACGTCCATTCTGCATTTGCTGGCCAATAAAGACCCGGCGGAAAAGTGGGCCGTGCTGGTCAACGAATTTGGCGAAGTGGGGATCGACGGCGCGTTGCTCGCCGACAGCGGCGCGATGGTGAAAGAGATCCCGGGCGGGTGTATGTGCTGCGTGAATGGTCTGCCGATGCAGGTCGGGCTGAATACGCTGCTGCGTCAGGGCAAGCCGGACCGTCTGCTGATTGAGCCCACCGGGCTGGGGCATCCTAAGCAAATCCTTGATTTACTGACCGCCCCGGTATACGAGCCGTGGCTTGAGCTGCGTGCGACGCTTTGCCTGCTCGACCCCCGCCAGCTGCTGGATGAAAAAGCGATCAATAATGACAATTTCCGCGACCAGCTCGCCTCGGCAGATATTATCGTGGCGAATAAATCCGATCGCGCGACGGCTGAGAGTCAGGCCGCGTTCCAGTCCTGGTGGCAGCAGGCTGGCGGTGGACGTCAGTATGTGCAGACGACCCAGGGCAACATTGATGGCGCCTTGCTCGACCTTCCCCGCCTCAACCAGACGCAACTGCCTGCCAGCGCTGAGCATTCGCATAGCCACGGCGCGAAGCAAGGCCTGGCTGCACTGAGCCTGCCGGAGCATCAGCGCTGGCGTCGCAACCTGAATAGCGGCCAGGGGCACCAGGCCTGCGGGTGGATCTTCGATGCCGATACGGTTTTCGACACCATTGGTATACTGGAATGGGCGAGACTCGCGCCGGTTGAGCGGGTAAAAGGGATCATGCGCACTCCGGATGGTCTGGTGCGCATTAACCGTCAGGGCGAGGATTTCTTTATTGAAACCCAGAACGTCGCGCCACCCGACAGCCGGATAGAGTTAATTAGTGCGGTTAATACCGACTGGAATGCCCTCCAGTCAAGCCTGTTGAAGCTTCGTTTAAGTTTGGGCGGCTAACGTTGCCCCTGATTTCACACATTGCTGAAGACTATGACGACTCGACTTCCTGCTATTTTATTGCTCAACGCTGCCGGCCTGGCGATCTTTTTCTCCTGGTATATCCCGGCGGATCACGGTTTCTGGTTCCCGCTGGATTCCGGGCTGTTCCACTTCTTTAACCAGGCGCTGGCGGAGAGTGAAGCCTTCCTGTGGCTGGTGGCGATCACCAACAACCGCGCGTTTGACGGCTGTTCGCTGCTGGCAATGGGCTGTCTGATGCTCTCCTTCTGGCTGAAGGAAGACAAAACGGGTCGTCGCCGTATTCTGATTATCGGCCTGGTGATGCTGCTGACGGCCGTGATTATCAACCAGCTGGCGCAGCATCTGATGCCGGTTAAACGCGCCAGTCCTTCGCTCTTTTTCCCGAATATTAACCGCGTCAGCGAGCTGCTTCATATTCCAACCAAAGATGCCTCGAAGGACAGTTTCCCGGGCGACCACGGTATGATGCTGCTGATTTTTGCAGGCTTCATGCTGCGCTATTTTGGTAAAAAAGCCTTCACCATCGCCCTGGTTATTGTGGTGGTATTTGCATTCCCGCGGGTGATGATTGGCGCTCACTGGCTGACAGATATCGCAGTAGGCTCCCTCACGGCGGTGTTAATTGGTTTACCGTGGGTGCTGATGACCCCATTGAGCGATCGCATAATAGGCATTTTTGATCGCTATCTTCCTGGCAAATTTAAACAAGCCGGAAACAAATAAATAACGAAAATTAACACCATTCATCAGGGATCGTTTTCGATCCCTGCGTCACTTCTTTTCGGCGTCATTCAACGCTGTCATCATCCCGTCATACAATTCGTGATAAAAATGAAGCAATTGCAGGGATTACCGATATGAATGGCGGCATTTTGAGCAATTCCGCGCTGTAACTTTGTGTATCACATTTTCTTATAAAAAAACGGACTTTTTTGCTCGCAATACCCCGTGCAATCGGTTAACCTCGAACTCGTTTTGCCCCACTGAGATAATTATTATCATGGTGAATAATTTTGTGCGTTGAGCCACAGTTTTCACCATAAAGAATTGTCTCATTGTGAACAGATTATTAGTCTCGTCACGGTTGGCATTTTTATAACGATATTTTCGTTAAGGACTTCAAGGGAAAACAAACAAAATGGTCAAATCTCAACCAATCTTGAGATATATCTTGCGGGGGATCCCGGCGATTGCAGTGGCGGTTCTGCTTTCGGCATGTAGTACGACGAATACCGCGAAGAATATGCATCCTGAGACGCGTGTTGTGGGAATGGAAGATTCCTCTTCACTGCAAGCCTCTCAGGATGAATTTGAAAATATGGTACGTAATCTCGACGTTAAGTCGCGTATTATGGATCAGTATGCTGACTGGAAAGGCGTGCGTTACCGTCTGGGCGGCAGCACCAAGAAAGGCATCGATTGTTCCGCGTTCGTACAGCGTACGTTCCGTGAGCAGTTTGGGTTAGACCTTCCGCGTTCTACTTATGAACAGCAGGAAATGGGCAAATCCATTTCGCGCACTAAACTGCGCACGGGCGATTTAGTCCTGTTCAGAGCGGGTTCAACCGGTCGACACGTTGGCATCTATATCGGTAACGATCAGTTTGTCCATGCTTCCACCAGCAGTGGTGTGACGATTTCCAGCATGAACGAACCTTACTGGAAGAAGCGCTACAACGAAGCTCGCCGCGTTCTGAGCCGTAGTTAATATTGCTGTCGTATCGTTGGTTATCCCTTGGCTGGCGATACGATAAAAAAAGCACTGCTCCGGCAGTGTTTTTTTTTGCCCGTTACACTGATAACTATCCAGCGGCATTTCAGGAATCACGACATCTATGTTTACCCGCTACTTCTCCAGCAACCGCAAGATTCTGTTTCTCAGTTTCCTTACGGGGTTATTCACTGCCCTGCTCCTGGGAGCATTACAGTTTTACTGGAGTTATCACAAGCGAGACGTCAGATTCGATACCCTTATTACCGATTTAAGCGTCTACATGGAGAGCTATTTCGATGAGCTCAAAATGTCGATTGATACGCTCCAGCCACTCACGCTGAACAGCTGCGAGGAAGTGAGTGCCGCCCTGACCTCCCGGGCGGCTTTTAGCATCAACGTGCGCGCTTTTTTGCTGGTAAGGGATAAAAACGCCTACTGCTCTTCCGCCACCGGTCCGATGAATGTCCCTCTGGAAGCGCTTATTCCTGAACTGCACATCAATAAACAGGTTGATATGGCGCTCCTGCCGGGCACTCCTATGCTGCCGGACAAGCCCGCGATTGCCATCTGGTATCGCAACCCACTGGTGAAGGACGGCGGTGTATTTACCTCCGTTAATCTTAACCTGACTCCTTATCTCCTCTACACCTCAAGACAGGATGAGTTTGCCGGTATTTCCATCATTATTGGCGATTATGCGTTATCAACCCATTCCGGAACGCTGGTCCCTGCGCGTGATTTGCCTGATATCCCGGTCCGTACCGCCACACTGAAAAATGTGCCACTGACCATCCATGTTTATGCGGAAGCCTGGACGACCGATGAAGTGCTGTACGCCCTGTTTTTCGGCCTGGTCTGCGGGATCGCGGCGGGCCTGTTGAATTTCTATATTCTTACTATCCGTCTTAATCCGGGGAAAGAGATCCTCACGGCCATCAAGCGCGACCAGTTTTACGTGGTCTATCAACCCGTCGTGGATGCGCAGTCGCTCAAAATGACCGGGCTGGAAGTCCTGATGCGCTGGAAGCATCCGGTGATGGGAGAAATTCCACCGGATGCCTTTATTAACTTCGCTGAAGCGCAGAAGCTGATTGTCCCGCTGACGCTGCATCTTTTTGACCTGATTATCCGCGATGCCCCTGTCCTGCAAACGGTGCTCCCGCCTGGGGCCAAGTTTGGGATCAACATCGCGCCCGGGCATCTGCATGCGGAAAGCTTTAAAGAGGATATGCGCGCGTTTGCCGCCGCCCTTCCACCCGATCACTTCCAGATTGTGCTGGAAATAACCGAGCGCGATATGATCAACCACCGCGAGGCTAATCAGCTGTTCGAATGGCTGCACGAAGAAGGTTTTGAAATTGCCATCGATGATTTTGGCACCGGCCACAGCGCGCTGATCTATCTGGAACGCTTCACGATGGATTACCTGAAAATTGACCGTGGCTTCGTGAATGCCATCGGGACTGAAACCGTCACCTCGCCAGTGCTTGACGCGGTGCTGACGCTGGCAGAACGCCTGAATATGTTAACCGTTGCCGAGGGTGTTGAAACGCCGGAGCAGGCGGCGTGGCTGCGCGAGCATGGCGTGAACTATCTTCAGGGCTACTGGATCGGCCGCCCGATGCCGCTGGAGCAGTTCAGGACGTGGCAACCCGACATCACGCTCGGGGAATAATTTCACAATCACGGCGCTGTCCCTTATTATTCTGTTCAACCGAGCCTGCCTGTGAACAAAGGGATCCGCCGCACTATGATTATGCGCGTTGTGTTGACGCTATTGGCGCTGGTGAGCCTGTCGAGCCAGGCGCAGACCATCAAAGAGAGCACGGCCTTTGCCGTCATTGGCGAGCCGAAGTACGCGGTTAACTTTAACCACTACGATTACGTTAACCCCGCCGCCCCGAAAGGCGGAAACGTGACGCTTTCCGCCACGGGAACGTTTGACAACTTTAACCGCTTTGCCCTGCGCGGCGTGGCGGCAGCGCGTACCGAATCCCTCTATGACACGCTGTTCGTCACCTCCGACGACGAGCCCGGCAGCTATTATCCCCTGGTTGCTGAGAACGTGCGTTACGCCGATGATTTCAGCTGGGCAGAAATCGCGATTAATCCGCGGGCGCGTTTTCACGACGGTACGCCGGTTAGCGCCCGTGACGTGGCATTCACCTTTCATAAATTTATGACCGAAGGCGTGCCGCAGTTTCGTCTGGTGTACAAGGGCACCACGGTGAAAGCCATCGCCCCGCTGACCGTGCGAATCGAACTCCCTGAGCCGAACAAAGAGAATATGCTGAGCCTGTTCTCCCTGCCCGTCATGCCCGAATCCTTCTGGAAAAATCATAAGCTGAGCGATCCTCTCTCTACCCCGCCGCTGGCCGGAGGGCCGTATCGCATTACCGACTGGCGAATGGGCCAGTACGTGATCTATTCCCGGGTGAAAGATTACTGGGCAGCCACGCTGCCGGTAAACCGGGGCCGCTGGAACTTCGATACAATCCGCTACGACTACTACCTGGATGATAACGTGGCCTTCGAGGCATTTAAGGCGGGCGCGTTTGATTTACGTGTCGAGAACAGCGCCAAAAATTGGGCGACCCGCTATATCGGAAAAAATTTCGCGAAAGGCTATATCGTTAAAGACGAACACAAAAACGAATCCGCGCAGGACACGCGCTGGCTGGCGTTTAATATTCAGCGCCCGGTTTTTTCCGATCGTCGGGTGCGTGAAGCCATTACCCTGGCGTTTGATTTCGAATGGATGAACAAAGCGCTGTTTTACGGAGCCTACAGCCGGGCGAACAGCTATTTCCAGAATACTGAATATGCCGCCCGTGATTATCCCCACGCGGACGAGCTGGTTTTGCTGGCGCCAATGAAAGCGGAGCTCCCGCCGGAGGTGTTCACCCGCGTATTTGAACCGCCCAAATCCGACGGAAACGGGTTCGACCGGGACAACCTGCTGAAAGCCAGCAACCTGCTGGATGATGCTGGCTGGGTGCTGAAAAATCGGCAACGGGTTAATGTGCAAACCGGTAAACCGCTCAGCTTCGAACTGCTGATTGCCTCCGGCGCAAACGATCAGTGGGTGCTGCCATTTAAGAAGAACCTTGCCCGGCTTGGCGTCACCATGAATATCCGCCAGGTCGATATGGCCCAGTTAACCAACCGCAAGCGCAGTCGCGATTACGACATGATGCAGACCCTGTGGGCCGCGCAGCCGTGGCCGAGTTCAGATCTGCAAATCTCCTGGGCATCGGGGTATATCGACTCCTCGTACAACGCCCCGGGCGTAAAGAGCCCGGTGATTGATGCGCTGATTGCAAAAATTGTCGCCGCTCAGGGCGATAAGAACAAGCTTCTGCCGCTTGGCCGCGCGCTCGATCGGGTCTTAACCTGGAACTATTACATGCTGCCGATGTGGTATATGGGCGAAGATCGCGTGGCCCGCTGGGATAAATTCTCCCTGCCTGCCGTTCGCCCGGTCTACACCCTCGGCTTTGACACCTGGTGGTATGACGTGAATAAAGCCGCAAAACTGCCCGCAGAGCGGCGTTAAGGAGTGACGATGGGCGCTTATCTTATCCGCCGGCTGCTGTTAGTGATCCCGACGCTGTGGGCCATCATTACCATTAACTTTTTTATCGTCCAGATCGCCCCCGGCGGTCCGGTGGACCAGGCAATTGCGGCAATAGAATTTGGTCACGCTGGCGGCATGCCGGGCGGCGGCGGTGAAGGAATGGGGGCCAGCCATGCCCGGACGGGCGTGGGCAACATCAGCGAAAGCCACTACCGGGGCGGTCGCGGACTGGATCCGGAGGTGATCGCCGAGATCACCCATCGCTATGGTTTTGACAAGCCGCTGCACGAGCGTTATTTCAGGATGCTCTGGGATTATGTCCGTTTCGATTTTGGCGACAGCCTGTTTCGCAGCGCCTCGGTATTAACCCTGATCAAACAAAGCCTGCCGGTTTCCATCACGCTCGGACTGTGGGGGACGCTGATTATTTATCTGGTCTCCATTCCGCTGGGGATCCGAAAAGCGGTCTACAACGGTAGCCGTTTCGATATCTGGAGCAGCACATTCATTATCATCGGCTACGCTATCCCGGCGTTTCTGTTTGCCGTGCTGCTGATTGTCTTTTTCGCCGGCGGCAGTTATTTCGACCTCTTCCCGCTGCGCGGGCTGGTCTCTGCGGATTTCAGCACCCTGCCGTGGTATCAGAAAATCACCGATTACTTCTGGCACATCACGCTTCCGGTGCTGGCAACGGTCATCGGCGGTTTTGCGGCGCTTACGATGCTGACCAAAAACGCCTTTCTTGATGAGATCCGCAAACAGTACGTCGTCACCGCGCGCGCCAAGGGCGTCGGTGAAAAGCAGATCATGTGGAAGCACGTTTTTCGTAACGCCATGCTGCTGGTGATTGCCGGTTTCCCCGCCACGTTCATCAGTATGTTTTTTACCGGCTCGTTGCTGATAGAAGTGATGTTCTCGCTCAACGGATTAGGGCTGCTGGGCTATGAGGCCACCGTCTCCCGTGATTATCCGGTGATGTTTGGCACACTCTACATTTTCACCCTGATCGGCCTGCTGCTGAACATCATCAGCGATATCAGCTATACGCTGGTCGATCCCCGTATCGATTTTGAGGGCCGCTGATGTCGCGTTTAAGCCCCGTCAATCAGGCCCGCTGGGCGCGTTTTCGCCACAACCGTCGCGGCTACTGGTCGCTGTGGATCTTCGCCGTCCTGTTCGCCTTAAGTATGTGTTCGGAACTGATTGCCAACGATAAACCCCTGCTGGTGCATTTCAAAGACCGCTGGTATGTGCCGGTGCTGACCACCTACAGCGAAAGCGATTTTGGCGGCCCGTTTGCGACGCCAGCCGAGTACCAGGACCCCTGGTTACGTGAACAGATCGCGCAGCACGGCTGGGCTATCTGGGCGCCGATTCGTTTTGGCGCGAACAGTATTAACTTCGCCACGTCCACCCCCTTCCCTTCGCCGCCTTCCGCGCAAAACTGGCTGGGAACGGACGCCAACGGCGGCGATGTGCTGGCGCGCATTCTCTATGGCACCCGCATCTCGCTCCTGTTTGGGCTGCTGCTGACGCTCTTTAGCAGCGTAATGGGCGTTGTGGCGGGCGCCGTGCAGGGCTATTACGGGGGTAAAATAGATTTATGGGGACAACGCGTGATTGAAGTCTGGTCCGGTATGCCGACGCTGTTTCTGATTATCCTGCTGTCCAGCGTGGTACAGCCTGGCTTCTGGTGGCTGCTCGGGATCACCGTCCTGTTCGGCTGGATGGCGCTGGTCGGCGTGGTGCGCGCGGAGTTTCTGCGTACGCGAAATTACGACTATATTCGCGCTGCGCAGGCGTTAGGCGTGAGCGATGGCGCAATCATCTTCCGCCACATGCTTCCCAATGCGGTGGTGGCGACCCTCACCTTCCTGCCGTTTATTTTGTGCAGCTCCATCACCACCCTGACGTCGCTTGATTTTCTTGGTTTCGGTTTGCCGCTGGGCTCACCGTCCCTTGGCGAACTGCTGTTGCAGGGCAAAAACAATCTCCAGGCCCCCTGGCTGGGCATCGCCGCATTCCTCTCCGTGGCGGTGCTCCTTTCCCTGCTGATTTTTATTGGCGAAGCCGTGCGCGATGCCTTCGATCCCAACAAGGCGGTATGACATGACCCGGCCTCTTCTGAGTATAGAGAACCTGTCGATTGCGTTTTCAAAACAGGGCGAATCACGCACGGTGGTGACGGATTTATCGTTGCAGATCCAGCGCGGAGAGACGCTGGCGCTGGTCGGGGAATCCGGCTCCGGTAAGAGCGTTTCGGCGCTGTCGGTGCTGCGCCTGCTCCCTTCCCCGCCGGTCAGCTATCCGCAGGGGGATATTCTGTTCCATGGACAATCGCTGCTGAACGCTGACGAGCAAACCCTGCGCGGCATTCGTGGCAACAACATCGCCATGATTTTTCAGGAGCCGATGGTGTCGCTCAACCCACTGCATACCCTGGAAAAACAGCTCTATGAAGTGCTGTCACTTCATCGGGGAATGCGTAAAGAGGCAGCGCGGGGTGAAATTCTGGACTGCCTTGAACGCACCGGTATCCGTAATGCGGCGAAACGGCTGAACGATTTCCCGCACCAGCTTTCCGGCGGCGAGCGCCAGCGCGTGATGATTGCAATGGCCCTGCTCACGCGCCCCGAACTGCTGATTGCCGATGAACCTACTACCGCGCTGGACGTCACGGTACAGGCACAAATTCTGCAACTGCTGCGCGAACTGCGCGACGAGCTGAACATGAGCCTGCTGTTTATTACGCACAACCTGAGCATCGTGAAAAAGCTCGCTGACGCGGTGGCCGTGATGCAAAACGGCCGCTGCGTGGAACAGAACCGGGCATCCGCCCTGCTGAGCGCGCCTCAGCACCCGTATACACAGCGCCTGCTCGATAGCGAACCCGCTGGCGACCCGGTTCCGCTTAACGCTGACAGCGCGCCGTTGCTGAGGGTTGAGGGGCTGTCGGTGTCATTCCCGATCCGCAAAGGCATTTTGCGTCGCGTGGTCGATCACAATCATGTTCTGAAAGACATGAGCTTCGCTCTGCGTCCGGGCGAATCGCTTGGGCTTGTGGGCGAGTCCGGTTCAGGCAAAAGCACCACCGGCCTGGCGCTGCTGCGCCTGATCGCCTCTCAGGGAAGCATTGTTTTTGACGGCATGCCGCTGCAAAACCTGAATCGCCGGATGATGCTTCCCGTGCGCCCGCGGATGCAGGTGGTATTTCAGGATCCAAACTCTTCGCTTAACCCGCGCCTGAGCGTATTACAGATTATTGAAGAGGGCCTGCGCGTCCACCAGCCGACAATGACGGCGCAACAGCGTGAAATCGACGTGATGCGGGTGATGGCGGAAGTGGGTTTAGATCCCGAGACCCGGCACCGGTATCCGGCTGAGTTTTCCGGCGGACAGCGCCAGCGTATAGCGATTGCCCGCGCGCTGATCCTGAAACCGGAGCTGATCGTGCTGGACGAGCCAACCTCTTCCCTGGACCGCACCGTGCAGGCGCAAATTCTGGCGCTGCTGAAGGGGCTACAGGAAAAGCATCGGCTGGCCTATATCTTTATCAGCCACGATTTACAGGTGGTGCGTGCGCTTTGCCATCAGGTGGTGGTATTGCGGCAGGGAGAAGTCGTTGAGCAGGGAGAGTGCCAGCGCGTATTCACCGCGCCGACGCAGGATTACACGCGCCAGCTATTGTCCGCTGACTAGCACTCAGAAAGGATATTGACCGGAGAACGGCTCGGCAATGGCCACGCCGAAGTTTTTCAGCCGACAGGTGGCGGCAAACTCATCCTGGCTGTTAACAAACAGGCACGGCTCACCTTCGCATTCCAGCACGGAGCTGTCCACTTCGATGTCCGTCAGCGCCTGGCTGAGACGTTCCATGACCGGCCACGCATTTTCATCGCTCGGGCTGAGCAGTTTGAGGGCCACCAGACAATTATCCTCCCCGGCAACGCTTTGCGGAATCGGTTCAACTTTCGAACCTGCAAAACCCGTCGACCAGCGATAGCTCTGGGGCAAGCGATGGACAATGGAGAGTTGTAATGTATTCACGTTCAGATCCCCGGAAGCAAATTTACTTCACAATTTATTTACATTTATAGTAACACATCATCGCCAACCTGCACTGTTTAGCGGATTTTATAGGCGTTGCAGGCTCGCGTCGGCGCTATATGTACCCGTTTCTGCGATCTAACTCAACCTTTTTAAATACAATGATGTGACTTTTTACATAAATAGATTTTACATAAAAGAAACAAACACAGGGTAAACGAACGGAGGGTTGGTTGATATGGGTCAACAAAAAGGCCCGTCACGGGCCTTAAGTGGTCATTTATGCGCCGTCTTTCGCGGCCGGCTGGCGTAAAGATAGAAGAGAATGGAGCAGGTCGCGCAGAGGGCAATCGCCCACAGCATCGGCCAGGCGGTATTAAACGTCGCCGTCGAGAGCAGCGCCCCGACTATCGCGCCAATTCCGAAACGGAACGTTCCTGCCAGCGACGAGGCGGTGCCTGCCATATGCGGAAATTCGTCGAGGATCACCGCCATCGCGTTGGATGAAACCATCGACACGCAGCCGACAAACGCCGCCACGCCCACCACCAGCGCCCAGAAACCGACGCCCAGCAACGCGCTCAATACCAGCCAGATAGCCATCACGAACTGGATCCACAGCCCGGCGCGGAACATATTCAGCGCCCCAACCCGCCGGACAAAGCGGCTGTTGATAATGGTCATCACAAACAGGAACACAATATTCAGCGCGAAGTAGTAACCAAAATGCTGGGGTGACACATGGTTCAGTTCGATGTACACAAACGGCCCCGCGCTCAGGAACGAAAACATTCCAGCAAAGCTGAAGCCGCTGGCCAGCATATAGCTCAGCACACGTTTATGGCGAAACAGCGAGGCAAAGTTGCCAAGCGTGGTGCGAACGTGGAACTTCTGACGTCGCTCGACCGGCAGCGTTTCATCGATAAAGACGAAGATCATCACCGAGGCCAGCAGCGCGGCAATCGCCAGGATCCAGAAAATCGCATGCCAGCTGAACCACACCAGGACCGCCCCGCCCACCATGGGGGCGACCAGCGGCGCAATTGTCGTGACCAGCATGACGAACGACATCATGCGTGAGAACTCTTCCTTCGGGTAGACGTCGCGCATCAGCGCGTTAATCACCACGCTTGCCGCAGCAGCCGCCAGGCCATGGAAGAAGCGCATCACAATCAGCTGATCGATACTCTGCGCCAGCGCGCAGGCCACCGCCGCCGCGGCAAATATCAATGTCCCGCCCAGGATAACCGGTTTACGCCCCAGGCTGTCGGCCATTGGGCCATAAAAGAGCTGACCGAGGGCAAAACCAAGAATGTAGGTGCTGAGCGTCATCTGCGCGCTGCCTGCCGGTACGCCAAACTGCGCGGAAATCACCGGCAGCGCGGGCAGATACATATCGATAGACAGCGGCATCAGCATGGCCAGCAGGCCAAGGATAAATACAATTTTAAACGACGAGTGTGGCCTGGTGGTCACAGGGTTCTCCTGAATTTAGCGTGAAGGCAGCCCGACGCTGGCAATCTCTTCTTCCGTCAGCGGGCGATATTCCCCTGGGGCCAGGTCTGGATCGAGTTCAATCGCGCCGATACGTTCACGATGCAGCCCCACAACGTGGTTGCCCACGGCGGCAAACATCCGCTTCACCTGATGGTAGCGGCCTTCACTGATGGTCAGACGGACGTCCGTGGGGGTGAGGATTTCCAGCACCGCCGGTTTGGTCAGATCCTTCTCATTATGCAGCTGAACGCCTTTCGCGAATTGCTCTGCCGTGTCATCCGAGACCGGAGACTTAAGCATCACCCGATAGGTTTTCTCACAGTGATGGCGCGGGGAGGTGATGCGGTGCGACCACTGGCCGTCATCGGTCATCAGCACCAGGCCGGTAGTATCGATATCCAGTCGCCCTGCCGCATGCAGCTTGTGCGCCACAGGTTCGTCGAGGAAATAGAGCACCGTCGGGTGATCCGGATCGTCCGTTGAACAGACGTAACCTTCCGGTTTGTTGAGCATGAAGTAGCGCGGGCCATTCTGCTGGGTCAGCGGGTTGCCGTCATACTCCACCTGGTGCTCAGGCTGGAGTTTAAAAGCGCTGTCTTTCACAATGTCGCCGTCCACGGTTACGCGGCTGGCGCGAATTTCACGCCCGGCAATAGCGCGGCTTACGCCGAGTTGCTGAGCGATAAACTTATCAAGTCGCATGAAATCTTTTTAGCCTTAATGGTGCTGGAAGTCGGACTACGCGTCCGAAAAAGAAGCAGTCAGAAACAGTTCAGTATAATGGTCTGGTTGCGCCACTCAAGGGAAAAAGTTTCGTGGCATACTATATGCGAGTTAACTGAATAGAGAAGCCATGACGTTCACATTACGCCCCTATCAGCAGGAAGCCGTTGATGCCACCCTCGCCTGGTTTCGCAAGCATCGGGAGCCCGCCGCCATCGTTCTCCCGACCGGAGCCGGTAAAAGCCTGGTGATTGCCGAACTGGCGCGCCTGGCCCGCGGACGCGTGCTGGTGCTGGCGCACGTCAAAGAGCTGGTGGCGCAAAACCACGCCAAATATTGCGCGCTCGGCCTGGAGGCCGACATTTTTGCCGCCGGACTGAAGCGCAAAGAGAGCCACGGAAAAGTGGTGTTTGGCAGCGTACAATCCGTTGCGCGCAACCTGGAACTGTTTCGCAGCGAGTTTTCCCTGCTGATTGTCGATGAGTGTCACCGCATCAGCGATGACGACGACAGCCAGTATCAGCAAATCCTCACTCATTTGAAAAAGGTGAATCCTCACCTCCGTCTGCTTGGCCTCACCGCCACGCCGTTTCGTCTGGGCAAGGGCTGGATTTATCAGTTTCATTATCACGGCATGGTGCGTGGCGATGAAAAGGCCCTGTTCCGCGACTGTATCTATGAGCTTCCGCTGCGCTACATGATCAAGCATGGCTACCTGACGCCGCCGGAGCGGCTGGATATGCCCGTCGTGCAGTACGATTTCAGCCGCTTACAGGCGCAGAGCAACGGGCTGTTCAGCGAGGCAGATCTTAACCATGAGCTGAAAAAACAGAAGCGGATCACGCCGCATATCATCAGCCAGATTGAAGAGTTCGCACAAACGCGCAAAGGGGTGATGATTTTTGCTGCCACTGTCGAACACGCGCGCGAAATTACGGGGCTGCTGCCCGCCGACGACGCGGCGTTAATTACCGGTGAAACCCCCGGCCCGGAGCGCGACAGCCTGATTGAGGACTTCAAAGCTCAGCGGTTCCGCTATCTGGTGAATGTCTCCGTACTAACCACCGGCTTTGACGCCCCGCACGTCGACCTGATTGCGATTCTTCGCCCGACGGAATCCGTCAGCCTGTATCAGCAGATTGTTGGCCGCGGGCTGCGTCTGGCGCCGGGCAAAACCGACTGTCTGATCCTTGATTACGCCGGTAACCCGCACGATCTCTATTCGCCGGAAGTCGGCACGCCAAAAGGCAAGAGCGACAACGTGCCCGTTCAGGTTTTTTGCCCTGCCTGCGGGTTTGCCAACACCTTCTGGGGGAAAACCACCGCCGACGGCACGCTGATCGAACATTTTGGCCGCCGCTGTCAGGGCTGGTTTGAAGACGATGAAGGCCATCGCGAACAGTGTGACTTCCGCTTCCGCTTCAAAAACTGCCCGCAGTGCAATGCCGAAAACGACATTGCCGCCCGCCGCTGTCGGGAGTGCGACACGGTCCTGGTCGACCCGGACGACATGCTGAAAGCGGCGCTGAAGCTGAAAGATGCGCTGGTGCTGCGCTGTTCCGGCATGGCCTTACAGCCCGGCGCGGATGAAAAAGGCGAGTGGCTAAAAATTACCTACTACGACGAGGATGGCGCAGACGTCAGCGAGCGGTTCCGGGTCCAGACGCCCGCCCAGCGCACCGCGTTTGAGCAGCTCTTTATCCGCCCGCACACCCGCACGCCTGGCGTGCCGCTGCGCTGGCTAACCGTGGCCGATATCGTGCGCCAGCAGGCGTTACTGCGCCATCCTGATTTTGTTGTCGCCCGTAAAAAAGGGCAGTTCTGGCAGGTGCGTGAGAAGGTCTTTGACTATGAAGGACGCTTTCGCCGGGCAAACGAATTGCGCGGTTAACGGGACTTTTCGTTGATGCGCGAGCCATTTGAGTATAAAATGCCGCCCGCTTCACATCCGTGAGGCAGAACACTCACCTGCTGCTGGGTCGCCTGTAGTAGGGTTTTAAATACAGAGAGAAATCAATGTTCACTATCGAAGCAGAAGTACGTAACGTGCAGGGTAAGGGTGCGAGCCGCCGCCTGCGTACCGCAAACAAGTTCCCGGCTATCGTTTACGGTGGCGAAGCTGCTCCAGTTGCTATTGAACTGGATCACGACAAAGTATGGAACATGCAGAACAAAGCTGAATTCTACAGCGAAGTTCTGACCATCGTTGTTGACGGTAAAGAAGAAAAAGTGAAAGTTCAGGCTGTTCAGCGTCACGCGTTCAAGCCAAAACTGACTCACATCGACTTCGTTCGCGCGTAATCGCAAACCTGTCGAGAAAAACCCCGCGTTTGCGGGGTTTTTTTATGGCTGTTACTTACCGCCTGAAGTGCGACGCTGAAGCTGGTCGCGCAGATTCGGCGGTGTGCCTTTAATGGTCAGCGTGTCGGTGGCCGGGTCCCAGAAGATACGTTCCCCGAGCAGCATGGCATCAAAGTTAATGGTTAACCCACCGCCGCTACCGGCAAATTTCGTCAGCTGACGCAGCGTACTGCGATCCGCCGGGAAGCTCTCTTCCAGCTCATAGCCTTTTTCCGCAGTAAATTCCTGGAAGCTGACTTCGCTGACGCCTGCCAGCTCTTTGGACAGCGACTCCAGCTCAATCTCTTCTCCAGCCTGTAGCTGCTCGTTGCAGTAGCTGTAAACCTGCTGACGCACGGTCTGACGCTCAGATTTATCAAGCTGCGCCTCAGCCGTAAAGTCATCCACCGCCTGGAGGAGACCTTTGTTCTGCGCTTTGGCATTCAGCCCTTCGCTGGCGCCGAGGAAGTCCATAAAGAAATCCGCCACTTTGCGGCCCACGCGGCCTTTAAGGAAGGTCAGATAGCGCGTTGATTCCGGGTTGGTTTCCCATTCGGTTAAATCGATACGCGCCACAATATCCGCATGGTTGATATCCAGGTAGTGCGTTGAGCTGATATCCAGCTGCTCGTTCACGCGCATACTGCTTAAGTTATTCAGCACGGTGACCAGCAGATACTCTACCGCCAGATAGCGGTAGTGGCAGAACAGGACGATACCGCCATCGGCGAAGGGATATTTCGCCAGCTCGTCACGCAGACGGCCAGTAGCAGCGCGGCTGAATGCCAGGAAATCCTCTTCGCCCTGACGTTGCAGGCGCAGGCTATCCGCCAGTTCGCTCTCTTCGCTGAACAAGCCATAGGCTTTATTTTTCGCGCTGTAGACGCGATGCAACTCCGCCATCATCTCGACAACGGTAGGCGTTGGTTCCAGTAACGAATCGCGCAGCACCACTTCAAGGGTTTGCTCATCACGCTTGATAAGCTGGTGCAAGGCAATCTGGTTGATTTCCAGACTCATGATAAACTCTCCTTTTAGACCGGGCGGTATTCAACCACCACCAACGCATGTGTGCAACAGAAGATAAAAAAGGGGAAAAAAAGCTGTTGCTACGGTAATATGTCGCCCTTCTCTCAACAAACTGATTTTGATTTATGCCACAACATTCCCGCTACAGTGACGAACACGTTGAACAATTGCTCAGTGAGCTGGTCAACGTACTGGAAAAACATAAAACGCCAACCGATCTCTCCCTGATGGTTTTGGGAAATATGGTTACCAACCTGATCAATACCAGCGTTGCTCCGGCTCAGCGTCAGGCGATCGCCAAATCTTTCGCCCAGGCTTTGCAGTCCTCCGTTAGCGACGACCAGGCACACTAAGGGAAACGAACAACAGTTTATGGTGACGAATCGTCAGCGCTACCGTGAAAAAGTCTCCCAGATGGTCAGCTGGGGGCACTGGTTTGCCCTGTTCAACATTCTGTTGGCGATGGTGCTCGGCTGCCGTTATCTGTTTGTGGCGGACTGGCCAACCACGTTAACCGGGCGCATCTACTCGTGGATGAGCCTTGTTGGTCACTTTAGCTTTCTGGTCTTCGCCACCTATCTGCTGATCCTGTTCCCACTGACGTTTATCGTCATGTCGCAGCGGCTGATGCGCTTCCTGTCCGCCATTCTTGCGACGGCGGGCATGACGCTGTTGCTGATCGACAGCGAAGTCTTTACCCGCTTCCACCTGCACCTGAATCCTGTCGTCTGGGAGCTGGTAATTAACCCGGATCAGAACGAGACCGCGCGCGACTGGCAGCTGATGTTTATCAGCGTGCCGATCATCCTGCTGATCGAAATGCTGTTCGCCACGTGGAGCTGGCAAAAACTCCGCAGTCTGACCCGACGCCGCCATTATGCGAAGCCCGTCGCGGCGCTCTTTTTCGCCTCATTTATCGGTTCGCACCTGATGTATATCTGGGCAGATGCGAACTTCTACCGCCCGATTACCATGCAGCGCGCGAACCTGCCGCTCTCCTATCCGATGACGGCGCGTCGTTTCCTCGAAAAACACGGCCTGCTGGACGCGCAGGAGTATCAGCGTCGTCTGGTCGAACAGGGTAATCCGGAAGCGGTCAGCGTGCAGTATCCTTTGAGCGATCTGAAATATCGCGACATGGGCCGCGGTCAGAACGTGCTGCTGATTACCGTCGATGGCCTGAACTATTCCCGCTATGAGAAGCAGATGCCAGCGCTGGCTGAATTCGCTGAGAACAACATCGTATTCACTCAGCATATGAGCTCCGGTAATTCGACCGACGCGGGTATTTTCGGCCTGTTCTATGGCATTTCACCGAGCTATATGGACGGCGTGCTGTCGGCCCGTATTCCGGCGGCATTGATTACCGGGCTTAATCAGCAGGGCTACCAGCTGGGGCTGTTCGCCTCTGATGGTTTCAACAGCTCGCTGTACCGCCAGGCGCTGCTGTCTGATTTCTCACTGCCAGCCGCGCAGAGCCAGTCTGACGATCGGACCGCTGACCAGTGGATAGACTGGCTGAAGCGCTATGCGCAGGAAGATAACCGCTGGTTCTCCTGGGTTGCGTTTAACGGCACAACGCTTGATGACAGCAATCAGAAAGGCTTCGCGCGCCGCTATAGCCGTGCGGCGGGCGATGTCGATGCGCAGATCGGCCGCGTGCTGACCGCCCTGCGCGACGCGGGCAAGCTGGATAATACGGTCGTGATTATCACGGCGGGGCATGGCGTGCCGCTCGGCGAAGAGGCGAAGGGCATGGAGTGGTCGCGTCCGAACCTGCATGTTCCCCTGGTGATCCACTGGCCGGGCACTCCCGCGCAGCGCATCAACATGCTCACCGACCATAAAGACGTCATGACCACGTTAATGCAACGGCTGCTGCACGTCAGCACACCGGCAATTGAGTACTCGCAGGGACAAGACCTCTTTAGCGCCACGCAGCGTCATAACTGGGTCACGGCTGCTGGCGGAAACACGCTGGTGGTGACCACGCCAACGTTGTCACTGGTGCTGAACAGCAATGGCAATTACCAGACGTATAACCTCGAAGGTGAGAAGCTGAAAGACCAGAAGCCGCAGCTCAGTTTGCTGTTGCAGGTGCTGACAGACGAGAAGCGCTTTATCGCTAACTGATTATTTATGAATCAGTTAGCGTTGCTTGCCCCTTGCATTCAAAAAGGAATCGAGTAGTATTCCTTTTATGCGTCGGCACGTAGCGCAGCCTGGTAGCGCACCGTCATGGGGTGTCGGGGGTCGGAGGTTCAAATCCTCTCGTGCCGACCAAAACTACACAAAAAAACCAGCCGCTTATGGCTGGTTTTTTATTGCCTGTCTCCGCATGCGCAATGCTTAGTGTTTTTCACGCCCACCGAGAAAGAAAATCCCCAGCGGAATCGCCAGCAGGACGGTGAACACCAGGCTGTAAACAAAGATCATCGCCGATTGCAGGACAAACATGCTGGTTGTCCAGGCAGAGAGCGGGATGTTGTACTGCTCAATCACACCGACAATGGTTGCTCGCCCCACGCATGCAGCAGCAATCATAAACACAACCAGTAACGCCAGCAGGAACTTGCGGCCTTCAGGTGTCTTCAGTTTTTCACGTACCATCTCCCCTCCCTTTACAGATGAATAACAATAATTAACGCGTAAAATAACACGATCGCCGCATCGACCCCAACACAGCATTAAACACCAATAAATGAACATAAAAGCAGTGCATTACTCCGTTTAAAATGAAAATATGAGTAAATTGCGCCAACTATTCACGTGCTATATGTTAGTCTTTCCAGGATCGTTTTAACAAAAAGGAATGACAGTGAAAAACGCACCTAAATTTGCCATCGCCCTCATCGCCGCTGCGTGCGCCAGCACCAGTGTTTTCGCCAGCGAAACCCGGAAAGAGCAGCCGCTGGAAAAAGTTGCTCCGTATCCGCAAGCGGACAAAGGGATGAAGCGCCAGGTTATTCAGCTCCCGGCTCAGCAGGATGAAGCAAATTTCAAAGTTGAGCTGTTAATCGGCCAGACGCTGGAAGTGGACTGCAACCAGCATCGCCTGGGCGGCCAGCTGGAAAGCAAAACGCTGGAAGGCTGGGGCTATGACTACTATGTCTTCGACAAAGTAACCTCGCCAGTCTCCACCATGATGGCGTGCCCGGACGGCAAGAAAGAGAAGAAATTTATTACCGCGTATCTGGGTGATAACAGTCTGCTGCGCTATAACAGCAAGCTGCCGATCGTCGTATACACGCCGGAAAACGTGGATGTGAAATATCGCGTATGGAAGGCGGATGAGACGGTAGGACAAGCGGTAGTTCGTTAATAATAAGTCGGGTGGCGCTCTCGCTTACCCGACCAGGAAAGGGTGCGTTCTGGTGCCCTCACCCCAACCCTCTCCCACCGGGAGAGGGAGAAAACACTAAAAACGGTAACGGATGTTACCGTTTTGCGTTTACCTTACAGCGCGATATCCGCTACCGGCTTGCTTTCCGCCTGAGGCTTCAGCTCTGCCTTTGGCGCAGCATCCGCAGCCTGCGGTTTGACGTATTGCAGTTGCAGAACGCGGCTGGTGTATTCCAGCTCTTGTTCCGTGGCTTCAACGTTACCGTTCAGCTTCGTACCGTAGGATGGAATAATGGTTTTCAGCTTCGCCTGCCATTCCGGGCTGGATACTTTGTCCTTAAACACTTTTTCCATCAGGTGCAGCATGATTGGCGCAGCGGTAGACGCCCCCGGAGATGCCCCCAGCAGCGCGGCAATGGTGCCATCCTTATCGCTTACCACTTCGGTACCCAGGCGCAGCACGCCGCCCTCTTTTGGATCGCGTTTGATAATCTGCACGCGCTGACCCGCCTGCCACAGACGCCAGTCTTCTTTCTTCGCCTGCGGATAGTACTCTTTCAGCGCCTCGAAGCGTTCTTCATCAGAGAGCATCACCTGGCTAATCAGGTATTTCACCAGATCGAAGTTATCCAGCCCCACGTCCATCATTGGCTTAACGTTTGACGTCGTGGTCGCGCTCAGCAGATCCCACAGGGAACCGTTTTTCAGGAATTTGGTGGAGAATGTGGCGAACGGCCCGAACAGCACTACGCGCTTACCGTCCAGCATGCGGGTGTCGATATGCGGAACGGACATCGGTGGTGCGCCCACAGAGGCCTGACCGTACACTTTAGCCAGATGACGGTTAACCACTTCCGGGTTTTCCGACACCAGGAACTGGCCGCCGACCGGGAAGCCCGCGTAGTCGTCCGCTTCCGGAATACCGGACTCCTGCAACAGTTTCAGCGCCGCGCCGCCCGCACCAATAAACACGAACTTCGCCTTAATCACATGCTCGGCTTCGTTGTTTTTCAGATCGGCAACGGTCACGCTCCAGCTGTTATCCGCGTTGCGCTTGAAACCACGCACTTCGGAGCTGAGTTGCAGGTTAAAGTTCTCTTTTTTCTTCAGAGAGGACACCAGCTGACGGGTGATTTCACCGTAGTTAACGTCAGTACCAATTTCAGTGCGGGTCGCCGCTACTTTCTGGTTCGGATCGCGGCCTTCCATGACCAGCGGTGCCCACTCTTTGATTTGAGCGTGATCTTCAGAGTATTTCATCCCGCGGAAAAGCGTGCTCTGTTGCAGGGCAGCGTAGCGCGCGCGCAGGAAGTTGACGTTTTGATCGCCCCACACAAAGCTCATGTGCGGTACGGTGTTGATGAAAGAGTGCGGATTGTGCAACACACCGCTGTTCACCTGGTGAGACCAGAACTGACGTGAGATCTGGAACGCTTCGTTGATCTCTACCGCCTTCTCGATACTAATGGAACCGTCCTTTTTCTGCGGCGTATAGTTCAGTTCCATGAGTGCCGAGTGCCCCGTCCCGGCGTTGTTCCAGCCGTTAGAGCTTTCCTGTGCCACGCCATCGAGGCGCTCGACCATGGTCATGGACCAGTTCGGCTCTAATTCCTGAAGGTACGTTCCCAGCGTGGCGCTCATGATGCCGCCACCAATTAAAAGGACATCCGTTTCCTGCTCTTTTGGTGCGTCAGCCTTCGCCGCCAGCGAGACGACGTTCAGCCCCACGGCCAGAGAAAAGAGCACGGCAGTCATTTTTTTCATCATTTATGCCTTAGTTGAATAGTGCTTGATGCGTGGAAATTACAGGTGAAACACGCTGCGGTGGCACGGTAGCAACTTTTAAATATTGTTTAAAGGTTACGAAATTATTGTAATTGTGAAATTTAATGATGGATTGTTTGTAGGGATTTGGCAGACAGGCTGGCACCCGACGATTTTCCTGGCTATCATG
This sequence comes from Enterobacter cloacae complex sp. SHL018, assembly GCF_049237905.1. Lineage (NCBI taxonomy): Bacteria > Pseudomonadati > Pseudomonadota > Gammaproteobacteria > Enterobacterales > Enterobacteriaceae > Enterobacter > Enterobacter cloacae complex sp. SHL018. Next base: position 341,283 of record NZ_JBMKJE010000004.1, on the reverse strand, counting down.
CTGCACTTTGTGATCGCGCGCACGGAAGCCTGCCCCTACCAGCGAATTGTTATGTCATTACCCCACTCGTCTGTACCTCAAGAAGGCCATGTCGCCACTGTTTTACGTTCGCCTCACCGTCTGATGCGCGAAACCCTGGCCGGTGTGATTACCGCGCTGGCGCTGGTCCCGGAAGTGATTTCGTTTTCCGTGGTCGCGGGCGTGGATCCGAAAGTGAGCCTTATCGCCTCCGTGGTGCTCTGTTTCGCCCTTTCCCTGCTCGGCGGGCGTCCGGCCATGGTGACGGCGGCGGCAGGTTCCGTCGCGCTGGTGATTGGGCCGATGGTCCATCAACACGGCGTACAGTACATTCTGCCCGCGGTGGTGATGGCAGGCATGATTCAGATCCTGTTCGGCGCGCTGGGTATGGCGCGGCTGATGCGCTTTATTCCCCAGTCGGTGATGACCGGGTTTGTTAACGCCCTTGGCATTTTGATTTTCTTTGCCCAGGTGCCCCATTTCTGGAGCCGAAGCCCGCTGATTGTGGGCCTGTTCGTGCTGACGCTGCTGATTGTGCTCTGGGTGCCACGCTATATCAAAAGCGTGCCCTCCCCGCTGATTGCCATTGTGCTGCTGACTTTGTTCACCGTCACCAGCGGGCAAATCCTGCCGACGGTAGGGGATGAAGGTTCCATGGGCGGCGGTTTGCCGGGCTTTACGCAACTGCTGGTGCCGCTCAATCTGGAAACCCTGAGCATCATCTGGCCGTGCGCGCTAAGTATCGCTTTCGTTGGCCTGCTGGAATCCTTGTTGACGGCAAAACTGGTGGACGAGCTGACCGCTACCCCCTCCAGTAAGCGCCGCGAGAGCATCGGGCTGGGCGTGGGCAATATTATGGCCGGGTTCTACGGCGGCATTGCGGGCTGCGCGATGATTGGGCAGACCATCGTTAACGTGGAGATGGGGAAAGGCAGAAGCCGTATCTCCCCCCTTGCGGCGGGCATCGTACTGCTGGTGCTGGTTACGGCGCTCAGCGAGGTGATGGCCAAAATCCCAATGGCGGTACTGGCGGGTATTATGGCCATTGTGGCCGTCAAGACCTTTAGCTGGCATAGCGTTCAGCCCGGAACGCTGAAAAACGCGCCGGTGGCTGAAACCGTCGTGATGCTGGTGACGGTTGTGGCAACGGTTTTCACCGGCAACCTGGCGATTGGCGTGCTGGGCGGGATTGTGATGATGTTCATCCTCCCTGCCCGACTTAAGCAAAAAGCGCTGGCTACAGAAGAAAAATCGTCGCCAGTCCAAGAAAAATAAAGAAACCGCCGGTATCGGTAATGGCGGTGATCATCACGCTCGATCCCACCGCGGGGTCGCGCCCCAGCCGGGTCATGGTCAACGGGATAATCACGCCCATCATCGCCGCCACCAGCAGATTCAGCACCATCGCCAGCATCATGACCCCGCCCAGCGCCATATCATCATACAGCCACCAGGTAATGCCGCCCATGATGCCGCCCCAGACCAGGCCATTAATAAGCGCGACGCCCATCTCCCTGAAAATCAGCCACGAGAAATTACCCGGCTGAATGTTTTCCAGCGCCAGGGCGCGAACGATCATGGTGATAGTCTGGTTACCGGTGTTCCCGCCGATCCCCGCCACAATCGGCATCAGCGACGCCAGGGCCACCAGCTGGGAAATGGTATGTTCAAAGCCGTCAATAACGCGGGACGCCACGAACGCGGTGCATAAATTGATGGCGAGCCACGCCCAGCGGGTTTTGACGGCCTTGCCGACGGAGGCATGAACGTCATCTTCGGCACTGATCCCGCCAAGGGCACGCAGGTCGTTATCGGTCTCTTCATAGACCACGTCAACGATCTCATCGATGGTCAGACGCCCCATCAGCTTGCCCACCGAATCCACCACCGCCGCGCTCACCAGGTCATCACGTTCGAAGGTACGCGCCGCTTTTTCGGCATCGTCTTCCGGCGAGAAGACCATCGGCTCGGTTTCCATGACCTCACTCACCCGCTGCTGAGTGCTGTTAAGCAGGATCGTTTTCAGCTCCAGCTCCCCGAGCAGGGTTTTATCCCGCGAGGTGACGAACAGTTTATCGGTGTTGTCCGGCATACTGCCCAGGCGACGAAGATAGCGCTGCACCGTACCCAGGGTAACGTCCGGACGCACGGTGATGACGCCAAACTCCATGATCGCGCCGACGCTGTTTTTCTCGTAGTGCATCACCTGACGCACGCGCGCCCGCTCTTCGGCTGGCAGGGAAGCCAGCAGGCGTCCGGTCAGGTTGCGCGGAAGATGCTGAACGAGGTAAATCTGCTCATCGATATCCAGCGTTTGCAGGGCGTCGAGAATGTCCCGGTCGCTCATCTCATCGATAAGGTCATCCCAGACGTTTTCCGAGGCTTCAAGCAGCACCTGACCGCGCTCGTGATCCTGCACCAGCCGCCACAGGGCGTGGCGCTCCTCGGAAGGCAATGCCTCCAGGGTGTCCGCCAGGTCCGGGGGCGGTAAATGTGCAACCAGCGCACCTACCTCAGCAATATCGTCGGCCAGCGTGCCGACATCATATTGCTCAGCCAGGGTTAGCTTACCCAATAACGTTGACGTGACCGCTTTATCGGTCGTCAGGAGCCAGATGAGCCGCGCACGCTCCTGGTCACGCTGCCTGGCGCTGTTTTTCTTTAATACCGACATCAATCATAAATCCATTAAATGAGTTGGCGTTAAGCATAGCGCGGGGATATGTAAATAAGAATAAACGGCGGGTCGGGATGGAGAAAAAAACGGCATATATGAAAAATTAGTGTGCCGGGCGCCACCCGGCACAATTGCAATCAGGCCGTACGCGCCACCGCGTCCCGTGAGGCCGCATCGCGCTCATCGCCGGTCAGCTCGCTCAGCTTGCCGTCGCGCATCTCCAGCAGACGATCGGCGTGAATGAAGTAGTGATCGTCATGGCTGATGGCAAAAATGGTTTTTCCCATCGCCTGCATCAGCGGCAGCAGGACCTGATAAAACTCGCGACGGAAGTGCGGGTCCTGATCGGCGGCCCACTCATCCAGCAGGATGATGTCGCGCTCTTCGGCCAGCGCCAGCAGCAGCGCCACGCGCTTCTTCTGCCCTTTCGACAGCTTGAGATTCAGGATTTTGCCATCCTGTAGCTCCAGCTTGTGCGACATTTGCAGGTGCGCAAGCCACTTTTCCACCAGCGCCGGATCCGCCTGCTGCCCTTCCGGTCCCAGCAGCCGGTCGAACAGCCAGACGTCGGTAAATACCGCCGAGAAGAGCTTGCGGTAGTCCTCCGGTTTCTCCGCGCTCAGCGCTTTACCATCCAGCAAAATTTCACCCGCCTGCGGCTGGTAGAGGCCCGTCAGCAGCATCGCCAGCGTAGATTTGCCGCTGCCGTTGCCGCCGATAAGGAACAGCAGTTCGCCGCGATGAATGGTCAGGTTTATCGGCCCTACGGAGAAGGCGTTATCCTGATAGCGGAAGGTAACGTTACGCAGCTCCAGCGTTTGCCAGTTCGGGAAGGCCTGCGGGCGCGGGAACTCAGCCTTAAACGGCGCAAGGTCGAATTTCTTCAGCTTGTTGAAGGCCACCTGAGCGCTCAGCAGCGTCGGCAGTGCGCCAACGGCCGACAGCAGCGGCGTGCGTAAAAACAGCAGCGTCAGGGAGTAGGTTGCCGCCACGTTGGTATCCGCCCACCCCAGGCTGTTCGCCATCCAGAACACCAGGCCAATCGCGCCCAGCATCATGATGTTGGACCAGTTCACGGCGCTCAGGTGGAACGTATCGGCGCGGATAATGTGATGACGATATTCGTGCGCATCCGGAATATAAAGATGGTTGAAGATATGCTCGGCACGCTCGCGGTTCAGCGTCAGCTCTTTGCGCCCTTCCAGCACCGTCTGATAATCGTTATAGAGCTTGTCTTCCGTTTCGCGCAGCACCGCCATGTGCTTATAGACGCGTGATACCAGCAGGAACCCGCCCCAGATGGTAATAACAATCCACAGCGCCGTCACCGCCAGCATTTTGCTGGAGAGCCAGGCGAGATAGGCTGCCGAGCCAAATGTCAGGATGATCCCCTGCACCAGCTCCGGCAGGCGCACAAAGGCGATGGTAATGGCGCGCACATCGCTGGTCAGCCCCGCCAGCAGAGAGGCACTTCCCAGCTGTTCGATGCGTTCCACCTGAGTATCAAGGATCCGTTTGATGAACTCACTGCGCAGACGGAAAACGAAATGGTGGCCGAGGGCGGTCAGCGCCAGCTGTGACCCGAGCGTGACTGCCATCAGCAGCAGCAGTAAACCCAGAAATTCCGGCAGGACTGAGAGTGACGTGTCGACCATTTCGATCAAACGCACGTTAATGAAGGCAATCAGGCCGATCCCCAGCGCCGCGCTGGCAAGGCTTAACGCCATCACCGCGATAAAAGGCCAGCGATACTGCCGCCAGACAAGAAGAAGTAGTTGCATGCAGAGCAATCCGGACAAGAAAAATCAGCCAGCAGTGTAAACTGCCTTTCACACACATCAAGAATAATTCTTATTTTTATTCTCTGTATGCCGCCTGACGGAACGTGAGGTTGTAGCGAAACGCCCCCGCCACCGGGTGATCGCCGGGTTTAAGCGGCTGAATACCGTGGTAAAAAAGCCGTGATTCACCGCCCCAGACCACCACATCACCATGCTCCAGCATCAGCCGTTTGAGCGGGTCGTTGCGCCGCAGGCCGCCAAACTGAAAGACAGCGGGCAGCCCAAGGGATACCGAGACGATCGGCGCGCGCAGGTCCGGCTCGTCCTTATCCTGATGCAAGGAGAGCTTTGCCCCAACGGCATAGCGGTTGATAAGACAGGCATCGGGTCGAAAATCAGGATAGCCGGCCGCCACGGCGGCGTCATGACACAGCGCCTGAAACGCCTCCGGCATCGGCGGCCACGGCTGATCCGTCAGCGGATCGTTCGCGGCATATACATAGCCCCGCTCATTCGTCGCCCATCCCAGTTCGCCGCAGTTGGTCATCGCCACGGACATGGTATACCCGCCCGGCGTAACCATATGGCGAAATGGCGAACAAGCGGAAACGGCATCAATACCGTCGAACAGCGCCGCCGCGCGGGAAAGCGCGAAGCATCTCAGGATCGTCGCCCCCGGCGCGAGCGGCTCGTGCCAGGGTTCAGCATCAGCAAAAAGATCGAGCATTATCCCTCCGGGTTGTTCGCCTCACGTTTCAACAATAGCATCTTACGCGCTGCTCCCCAGCGATAACCCGACAGCGCACCGTCGTTACGCACCACGCGGTGACAGGGGATGACTATCGCCAGTTTGTTGGCACCGCAGGCCCCCGCCACGGCACGTACGGCATTGGGTTTACCAATGGCCTTCGCCACCTGCTGATAGCTTGCCGTTTTACCGCAGGGGATATCCCGCAGCGCCTGCCAGACCTGCTGCTGGAAGGCGGTACCACGGATATCCAGCGGCAGCGTCAGCGGCGTCGCGCGGCTGTCGACAGAGGCAATAACCTGCCGAACACGCCCGGCAAACGCGCCTTCCATCGGTTCACGGACGGCAAGCGGAAACAGTGACAGCAGCTCAGCCGTCAGCCCGGCGTCGTCATCACCCAGCAGTATTGCGCAGATCCCGCGCTCGCTTTCCGCCACCAGACAGCGGCCCAGCGAGCAGTCACTGATGGCATAGCGGACCGCAGCCTCTCCGTTGCGGTACTGTTTTGCCGTCATGCCCAGCGCGCCGTTGGCTTTACGGTAGTAGCTGCTGCCGTCCGGAAAGCCAGCGGCCAGTACGGCGTCGGTGATTTTACCGCCCTGTGCAAGCAGGGTGCGCAGGCGTTGTTCACGCGCGGCCTGCTGCCATGCTTTAGGCGTCATGCCGGTGACGGATTTAAACAAGCGGTGGAAATGGAACGGACTCATGGCAACCTGCTGCGCCAGTGCCTCCAGGTTCAGCGCGGCATCCTGTTCAAGCAGTCGACAGGCCAGCGCAATGTTGGCCATTTTCTGCGCCATAGGGTCGACCTGGTCCGGCCTACAGCGCTTACAGGGGCGGAAACCCGCCTGCGCTGCCTGGTGAGCGTCAGGATAAAAGCAGACATTTTTACGCAGCGCGTGGCGGGCGCGGCAGGACGGACGACAATAAATGCCGGTCGTCTGCACGGCAAAGACAAACTGGTTATCCGCACGCGGATCGCGGGCCAGTACGGCCTGCCAGCGATCCTCATCGGTAAGATAGGTTGTGTTTTTCATTATCGGCTCCTCTTACAAGCATACGCTCAGCTTGCCTGAACGCCACCGAACAAAAACCCGCAACCTTGCTTTTTAATTTTTTTCGCTCACCAGGAAGCTGTTGAACTGCGGCGAACTCCAGGTTTTAAATCCGTCAGCCTCTTTGGTGATCATATAGACGGCCAGCCCTTCCTGACGCACCACCTCTTTGGCCTTCTCCGTGCCGAGCACCATCAATCCAGTATCCCAGGCATCCGCTTCCAGCGCGGTTGGGGCTATCACCGTCACGGACACCAGGTTGTGGGTAATCGGGCGTCCGGTTTGCGGATCAATCACGTGCGAGATACGTTTGCCATCCAGCTCGTAATAGTTGCGGTAGCTTCCGGAGGTGCTGATACCATGCCCGTTGATGTCGACAATCGCCTGCACCGCGTTCTGCTGATCGGTTGGTTTTTGGATGGCCACTCGCCACGGCCTGCCGCTGGCGTTCATGCCCCGGCTGACGAGCGCGCCCCCGACGGAAACCAGATAACGGGGAATGCCTTCCTGCGCCATCAGGGCCGCGAGATGATCCGCAGCATACCCCTCGCCTACCGTGGAGAGATCCACAAACAGGTCGGGAATATCTTTTTGCAGGTATTGCTGACCGTACTGGGAGATCACCGCCAGATGCTGTAACCCTGTACGGGCGCGGGCGTCGTCGATGGCGGCTTGATCGGGTGTAGTCACCGGCTGCTTGTTGGGGCCAAATCCCCACAGGTTCACCAGCGGCCCCACGGTCACATCCATTGCGCCGTTGGTTTTGTAGCCCACGCGCATCGATTCCGTGACGATATCGGCCATCGCTTCGCTCACCGGCCACAGCGAGGTGCTGCTGGAGCGATTGAAACGCATCAGCGCTGAGTCATTTTTATAGGTAGAGAGTAGCTGATCGTCGGCATCCAGCTGCGCCTGAATTTTACCGCGTAATTCTTCAGCGCGGGATTTATCAATATCCATCACGCTGACGCGCCAGAAGGTCCCCATGGTTTTCCCTTCCAGCACCGTCGCGGCGGGTGCGTCGATTTTTGCGGGCTGTGTGGAAGAGTCACACGCGGTCAGGAGTAAAAAAGTCGCCAGAACGCTGGCGCGTAAAAAAGTCATATCCATTGGTTATTATCCTCATGCCAGGGCGGCAAGAGTACACTAAAACAGCGTATTTGTAAGACCCTAAAAAAGCATGAAAAAAGGGGCCTGATGGCCCCTTTGTCGCTGTATGAGCAATTAGAACTGGTAAACCAGACCCAGCGCGACGATATCGTCAGTACCGATACCTGCTGCGCGAGTGAAGTCGTTCTCATCAACCAGGTTGATTTTGTAATCAACGTAGGTGGACATGTTTTTGTTGAAGTAGTAAGTCGCGCCAACATCAACATATTTCAGCAGATCCTGGTCGCCGTAGCCGTTTTCCAGGTCCTTACCTTTAGATTGCAGGTACGCCACGGATGGACGCAGACCGAAGTCGAACTGATACTGCGCAACCACTTCGAAGTTCTGCGCTTTGTTAGCCCAGCCCAGGTCGCCCGCACGGGTCGCGTTGTAAGTCTGAGTATACTGTGCAGCCAGGTAGATGTTGTTCGCGTCATATTTCAGACCACCGGTGTAGGTCTCAGCACGATCGCCGTTACCGTAGGCCATGGCGTTCTGGTCATCAGTACGTTTAGAGCTGGTGACCGCCGTACCGAGTGCGAAGCCTTCGCCCAGATCGTAGGTCAGAGAGCCACCGTAGCCATCACCGTTCTGACGCAGTGCCTCACGACCGTTGTTGGTCTGGCCTTCGCCGCTTGCGCTGCCGTTTTTACCCTGGTACTGCAACGCGAAGTTCAGACCATCAACCAGACCGAAGAAGTCCTGGTTACGGTAGGTCGCGAAGCCGTTACCACGCTGCTGCATGAAGTTGTCAGAACCGTAGGTATCGCCGCCGAATTCCGGCAGAACGTCGGTCCAGGAAGTCACATCGTAAACAACGCCGTAGTTACGACCGTAGTCGAATGAACCCGCATCAGCGAATTTCAGACCTGCGAACGCCACACGCGTCCATGAGTTGTTTTCGTTCTCACCAGAGTTACCCTGGATCTGGTATTCCCACTGGCCGTAACCGGTCAGCTGGTCGTTAACCTGAGTTTCACCTTTGAAGCCCAGACGCATGTAGGTCTGGTCGCCGTCTGCACTGTCGTCATCAGAGAAATAGTGCAGACCATCCACTTTACCGTACAGATCTAATTTGTTGCCGTCTTTGTTATAAATTTCAGCCGCATTTGCTGCGCCTGCCACCAGCAGAGCTGGTACCAGGAGGGACAGTACTTTAACTTTCATTTTATTAACCCTCTGTTATATGCCTTATTATTTACCACTGCTTACTGGTCAACCCTCTTAACCAGTCGGCAAGTTCATTCTCCTCAAAAATGCAGAATAATCCAACAGGAATATGATACGAAAACTTTGAAGATGTTTCACTTTACCATCAACATGTTTCAATTTGTAAATTTGAAGGAACTTTTACAGAGCATAAATAGTTTAAAAATATAGCACGGATAATCAAAACAAAAATATATTCTATTTAATACAAGTGATTAGCTTAAAAAACAGTACAGCACTGAATGACAAAAAAATTCCCTTCAACACCACTAAAATAACTCTCGCTATCATCATTAACTTTATTTATTACCGTCATTCAGTTCTGAATGTCTGTTTATCCCTAATTGAACCGGATGCTTCGCATTCGGTTTTTTTTTACCTTTCTTTACGTCAGCCTACATTTTATGTGCTACCCCTCAGAAATGATAACGACTATTAACTAAATCCAGCTTTCGGCTTTCGCTGAATTCTTTTTTATGCTATTGAAATTAATTTCTTGTTTATTCGTGCTATTTTCCTGCCGGTGCGATCGCGTATTTATACATTTCACGGGGTTTTGTACACCTTTCATCCGGGGACGTTGAAGCCGGTTACCCGGATAAAAAGTCAAGGTCATACCGTTAACGACGCTGGAAATTCAGTTATTACCCTTTATACTGCCCTATCCCATTACCGCGCGGCCATTACGGGTTAAACACATCGATGAGTCAGACTGAAACTACCGCCCCGAGCAAATTCTCCCTTCTACCGGGCAGCATCACCCGTTTCTTTCTTCTGTTGATCGTTGTGCTGTTAGTCACAATGGGGGTGATGGTTCAGAGCGCCGTTAATACCTGGCTTAAAGATAAAAGCTATCAAATCGTCGATATCACCCATGCGGTGCACAAGCGCATTGATACGTGGCGCTATGCGACCTGGCAAATCTACGACAATATCGCTGCCGCGCCTGCCACCTCGTCAGGCGAAGGGTTGCAGGAAACGCGCCTTAAGCAGGATGTGTATTACCTTGAAAAACCGCAGCGCAAGACGGAAGCCCTGATTTTCGGCTCGCACGACAGCGCAACGCTTGAGATGACGCAGCGGATCTCCTCGTATCTGGACACCCTGTGGGGCGCCGAGACCGTACCGTGGTCAATGTATTACCTGAACGGTCAGGACAACAGCATGATCCTGATCTCAACCCTGCCGCTTAAGGATCTCTCCTCCGGCTTTAAAGAGACCACCGTGGGCAGTATTGTGGATTCCCGTCGGGCAGAAATGCTGCAACAGGCCAACGCGCTGGACGAGCGAGAAAGTTTCTCGTCACTACGCCGTCTTGCCTGGCAGAATGGCCACTACTTTACGCTGCGAACCACCTTTAACCAGCCGGGCCATCTGGCGACCGTGGTTGCCTTCGACCTGCCGATTAACGATCTCATCCCACCGGATATGCCGCTGGACAGTTTCCGTCTGGAGCCAGACAACAGCACCCAAAATATGCGCACGCCGTCGGATAAAGAAGGCGCGGACAGCGTAGCGATCTCCTTTAATGGCTCAAAGATTGAGATTGCCTCATCGCTCAACTCAACCGGTATGCGTCTGGTGTGGCAGGTGCCTTTTGGCACCCTGATGCTTGATACTCTGCAAAACATTCTGCTGCCGCTGTTGCTGAATATTGGCCTGCTGGCGCTGGCGCTGTTTGGCTACAGCACCTTCCGTTTCCAGTCGGGCCGCCAGAGCGACTCGACGTCGGTATCAGCCGGGACCAGCAACGAGTTGCGCATTCTTCGTGCCCTGAATGAAGAGATTATTTCTGTGCTACCGCTTGGGGTGCTCGTTCACGACCAGGAGGCTAACCGCACGGTAATGAGCAATAAAATTGCCGATCACCTTCTGCCGCATCTTAACCTGCAAAATATTACGGCCATGGCGGACCAGCACCAGGGCGTTATTCAGGCCACCGTTAATAATGAACTGTATGAGATCCGCCAGTTCCGCAGTCAGGTCGCCTCGCGCACGCAAATCTTCATCATTCGCGATCAGGATCGCGAAGTGCTGGTGAATAAAAAGCTCAAGCAGGCGCAAAGGCTGTACGAGAAAAACCAACATGGCCGCGCGGCGTTTATGCAAAATATTGGCGATGCCTTTAAACAACCGTTAAAGTCACTCGCCACGCAGATTGCTGATCTGAGCACGCCGGAAAGCCGACAGCTCAGCAGCCAGGCCGACTCCCTGGTTCGTCTGGTGGACGAAATCCAGCTTGCGAACATGCTGGAGAATGACATCTGGAAGGGCACCCCTACGCTCTTTTCCATCCAGGACCTGATTGATGAGGTGGTGCCGGAAGTCCTGCCGGTGATCAAGCGCAAGGGACTCCAGCTGCTGATCAACAACCATTTACCGGCCAACGACGAACGTCACGGCGATCGCGATGCCCTGCGTCGCATCCTGATGATGTTGATACAGTATGCCGTCACCACGACGCAGATCGGCAAGATCACCCTTGAAGTCAGCACCGATGAGTCCACCGACGATCGTCTGACGTTCCGCATTCTGGATACGGGCGAAGGCGTCACAGTGAGCGAAATTGATAACCTGCACTTCCCGTTCCTGAACGATACCCAGCGCGACCACTACGGCAAGGCGAATGCCCTCACCTTCTGGCTCTGCGATCAGCTGGCGCGTAAGCTGGGCGGTCATCTGAACATCAAGGCGCGCGAATCCCTCGGCACCCGCTACTCTTTACACGTGAAAATGGCGGCGAATCCCCAGGAAGAGGATGAAGAGCGTCTGCTGGACGATGTGGTGGTGATGGTGGATGTGACCTCCAGTGAGATCCGTAATATCGTCGTTCGTCAGCTGGAAAACTGGGGGGCGTCCTGCATTACCCCGGACGAAAGGCTCGCGAGTCAAGAATTTGATCTATTTTTAACTGATAATCCGTCTAATCTTACTGCCTCAGGCTTGCTTTTAAGCGATGATGAGCCAGGCGTGCGGAAAATCGGCCCTGGGCAGCTGCGCGTCAACTTTAATATGAGCAATGCAATGCAGGAAGCTGTATTACAACTGATTGAAGAGAATCTGGCGCAGGAAGAGATCCTGGAGTCACCGTTAGGCGGCGATGAAAATGCCGAACTCCATGCCAGCGGATATTATTCGCTCTTCGTTGATACAGTACCAGATGATGTTAAGCGGTTGTATACTGAGTCCGCTGCGCAGGATTTTGCAGCGCTGGCACAGACAGCACACCGGCTTAAAGGGGTGTTTGCCATGCTTAATCTGGTTCCCGGCAAGCAGTTATGTGAAACGCTGGAACATCTAATTCGTGAGAAAGATGCCTCTGGCATTGAAAAATACATCAGCGACATTGACGCTTACGTCAAGAGCTTGCTGTAGCAAGGTAGCCTTATACATGAACAATATGAACGTAATTATTGCCGATGACCATCCGATTGTACTGTTCGGTATTCGCAAATCACTTGAACAGATCGAGTGGGTGAATGTAGTCGGTGAATTTGAAGATTCCACAGCCCTCATTAACAATCTGCCTAAACTTGATGCGCACGTGCTCATTACCGATCTCTCCATGCCTGGAGATAAGTACGGTGATGGGATCACGCTCATCAAATACATTAAACGCCACTTCCCGGACATTTCGATCATTGTTCTGACCATGAACAATAACCCGGCGATCCTGAGCGCCGTTCTGGATCTCGATATTGAAGGGATTGTGCTGAAACAAGGCGCACCTACCGATCTGCCAAAAGCGCTGGCGGCGCTACAGAAAGGGAAGAAATTCACTCCTGAGAGCGTCTCACGCCTGCTTGAAAAAATCAGCGCGGGTGGCTATGGCGACAAGCGTCTCTCGCCTAAAGAGAGTGAAGTTCTGCGTCTGTTCGCTGAAGGTTTCCTGGTCACTGAAATCGCCAAAAAGCTGAACCGCAGTATTAAAACCATCAGTAGCCAGAAAAAATCCGCAATGATGAAGCTGGGTGTGGATAACGATATCGCCCTGCTGAACTATCTCTCTTCCGTGACGCTGAGCGCAACGGACAAAGATTGATCTTCGCTGTCTACGCCGGGTGGCGCTCGCGCTTACCCGGCCTACAGCCGCCGGAGAAATAAAAAAGGCCCTTTCGGGCCTTTTTTATTGTCTCGCTTTTCGTACCCGCTCCGCATACACGGATAGCGTCTGCTTCAGTACATCCAGCGTGACCGGCTTCGACAGGCAGCTGTCCATTCCCGACTCCAGACAGCGCTGCTTCTCCTCCGCCAGCGCGTTGGCTGTCACCCCTACCACCGGCAGCGTCAGCCCCAGCTGTCGGATACGCTGCGTCAGACGGTAGCCGTCCATGTTAGGCATGTTCACATCGCTGAGCACAATATCAATATGGTTCTTACTTAAGACATTCAGGGCATCCACGCCATCATTGGCCGTTTTACACTGATAGCCCAGAGAGCCAAGCTGATCTGCGAGCAGACGACGGTTAATCGGATGATCGTCGACGACCAGAATCATCATATCGTCGTTCACCGACGCCAGCTCATCAGGGGAAGCCAGCACGGTGGCGCCGTCGCTGTCCTCAAGCTGCACGCTGTAAATACGCGCCAGCAAGCCCAGCAGCTCGTGCGGTGTCGCCACGCTGTGCACCCATACCCCAGGCGAACGCTCAAGCGGAATACCGATATGACGGCGGCAGAACATCACTACGCCCCGCCCCGCCCACGCCTGCTCCGGCTCAACGTCGGTGATCAGCATGTCATCCGCGTCCGGCGTCTGGCCTTCGTAGCGTGAAACCCGCACGCCGCTGCTGGTCAGCATCGAGGTCAGGAAATCATGTAAGGAGGCGTTGTGCACCGCCAGCCAGCAGTGCTTATCGCTCAGCCCGTCGACGGTGGTTTTCGCCGGATAGTGCGCCGAATAGAGCGGAATACGAATGGTGAACTGGCTGCCCATGCCTGGCTCTGTATCGACGGAGATATCTCCATCCATCATACTGATAAGCTTCTCGCAAATCGCCAGACCTAGCCCGGTCCCCTGGAAATTACGCTGGACGCCGGTTCCCACCTGGAAGAACGGATCGAACAGGCGAACGACCTCTTTCGCCGGAATGCCAACACCCGTGTCGCGCACGCGAATGGTCAGGTACTCCCCTGCCCGACAGACGTGCAGCACAATACAGCCGATATCGGTGAATTTGATGGCGTTGCTCAGCAGGTTTGAGATGACCTGTTGCAGACGCATCGGATCGCCATGCAGCGTCAGCGGCACATCCGGCTCGATAAAGCAGTACAGCCCAAGCTGTTTACGCACCACCAGCGGCAGGTAGTTAGCGCAGATATGGTTCATCACTTCGCGCGGGGAGAACTCGCGCGGCTCTATTTTCAACTGCTCGGATTCAATTTTAGAGAAATCGAGAATATCGCTGATGATTTTCAGCAGCAGGCTGGACGAGTTGTTCATGGCCGTCACCAGCCGGTCGACGCCTTTCGGCAGCTCTTTGGTCTGGAGCAGATCGAGGTTACCGATAATGCCGTACAGCGGCGTTCGCAGCTCATGGCTGACGGTCGCGAGGAACATCGATTTCGACTGACTGGCCTGCTCCGCCGCCTGCGCCATATCCTGCAATGACTCTTCCATTTTCACGCGCGCAGAGACGTCCACCAGCACGCAAATGGCCACGTTTTCATTGCGGTAGCGAGAATGGACGAAGCTGATTTGCAGGTTGGTGTGGGTGCTGGTCAGCACATCCACAAAGTTAACCTGCTGACCGCAGATGATCTGCGTTAACCGCTGGCGGTCTTCATGCGTGAGCATGTTCAGGTAGTTATGGGCAAGCTCGTTACTGAGGATATTTGTCCCGTCCTGAGTACGCAGGATGCAGATCCCTACCGGCGCCGAGGCGACAATTTTACGGTTAAACTGCTCATGCTCTTCCAGACGCTGAGCATCCGCTTCCGCCGGAATAAAGATCCGCCGCTCATACATTCTCGCCAGCATAAACAGCGCGACGCCTACCGCGATGTTCAGCAAAATGGCGTTAAGTATCAGGATGCGAATGCGCTCCAGGACCTTGTCCACCGGCAGCGAGTAGACAATGCTCAGCGACGATGGCGGTAAACTTTTCTTCAGCACCAGCTCGCGGAACCCGGAGGTATAGCCAAACCATGACCGCTCCTGCATCCAGCTGGGTTCAACCTTCAGGCGGTTTTCAGGCCCGGTAAGGGAGATGAGCGGATGGCCGTTTTCATCCAGAATGGTCACGCCCATCGGCAGACTGCCCGGCGTGAAGAAGTTTTCCATGCGGATGGTTTGTTCAATCCCCAGCAGCGCTTGCAGGCGGTTTCCGAGGTAAACCGGAGTCAGGGCATAGAAATAGCCGACGCCCATGCGCGGCCCCTGGCTTATCCAGAAGATGTTGTTCCCGCGCTCTTCCTGAGGCGCATTGCGGTATTTCACTATACGCTCATGCAGGCTTTTCAGCGCGTCTTCGCGTTCGACGGGCATATCCCGCAGGCCGAAATCCGCCATGCAGAGATTTTCGTTGCCAATCAGGTAGACGCGGTTCAGGTCGTAGGCGGCCGAGAAGTTATCGCGCCAGTAGCGCATAAACCATGACAGGGACTCCAGTGAACCACGCCAGGCTTTGCCCATGGCGGAACAATCGGAGTCCGGGAAGAGAGGTTCGAAATCAGGTACTTCGGTTTTTTCATCCCGACCGCGGATGGCAAGAATGCCGTTCTCCGCCGTGAGTCGATTCTCAGCAATATACTTAAGCTCTTTCATCACGTCAGAGGTGCGCTGGATATAGCGCTGGGCCTGATCCGAGCTTAAGTTAAACTCCTGGCGGATCTCCGCTTCTTTCTGGTGTAACGCGTTAACGATGTAAAACACCGAGAGCAGTGCCACCAGCAACCATAGCAGTAGCGCAAGCGCCCGAAACAGATAGCGAGAGACTTTTAACGTGGTACGAAAGGAGACGAGGTATTTCAAAGGGGCGAGGCTCCGCCGTCGGGGTCAAAAAGAATGTGGTTAAGGTAGCGGTAAACGCGGCTTGTCGCAACGTTCACTTGTCTGCTTGCGCAAAACAAAAGGGCCGGAAACCGGCCCTTAATGCGTCAGGAGACGTTACTCGTCAGCGTCATCCGCTACTTCATCATCGGTGTCCGCTTCCGGGGCGATTTCATCATCCCCTTCCGCAACGCTGCCGTCGATAGAGTCGAGCTCTTCGTCATCCACCGGCTCAGCAACGCGTTGCAGACCGACGACGTTTTCATCTTCCGCAGTGCGGATGAGGATTACGCCCTGGGTGTTACGACCCACCACGCTGATCTCAGACACGCGGGTACGCACCAGCGTACCGGCATCGGTGATCATCATGATCTGGTCCGCGTCGTCCACCTGCACCGCGCCAACAACGGAACCGTTGCGCTCGGTCACTTTGATGGAGATAACGCCCTGCGTGCCGCGAGACTTGGTCGGGTATTCGCTTTCCGCCGTACGTTTACCGTAGCCGTTCTGGGTGACGGTCAGGATTGCGCCTTCGCCACGAGGAACGATCAGGGAAACCACGCTGTCTTCACCCGCCAGCTTGATACCACGCACGCCGGTCGCCGTACGACCCATTGCGCGCACGGCGTTCTCTTTAAAGCGCACCACTTTACCGGCGGCAGAGAACAGCATGACTTCATCAGAACCGGAGGTCAGATCCACGCCGATCAGCTCATCGCCTTCGTTCAGGTTCACCGCGATGATCCCGGCAGAACGTGGACGGCTGAACTCGGTCAGCGCGGTTTTCTTCACGGTACCGCTCGCGGTCGCCATAAAGACGTTCACGCCCTCTTCGTACTCGCGTACCGGCAGAATAGCGGTGATACGTTCGTTCGCTTCCAGCGGCAGCAGGTTGACGATAGGACGACCCCGCGCGCCACGGCTCGCTTCCGGCAGCTGATAGACTTTCATCCAGTACAGACGGCCCCGGCTGGAGAAGCAGAGGATCGTGTCGTGGGTGTTGGCCACCAGCAGACGGTCAATGAAGTCTTCTTCTTTAATACGTGCCGCAGATTTGCCTTTACCGCCACGACGCTGTGCTTCGTAGTCGGTCAACGGCTGATACTTCACGTAGCCCTGGTGAGACAGCGTCACTACCACGTCTTCGCGGTTGATCAGATCTTCAATGTTGATATCAGAGCTATTGGCTGTGATTTCGGTGCGACGCTCGTCGCCGAACTGATCGCGAACCAGCTCCAGCTCTTCACGGATCACTTCCATCAGGCGCTCTGCGCTACCCAGGATATGCAGCAGCTCGGCAATCTGCTCCAGCAGCTCTTTGTACTCGTCGAGCAGTTTTTCATGCTCAAGGCCGGTCAGTTTCTGCAAACGCAGATCCAGAATCGCCTGGGCCTGCTGTTCAGTCAGGTAGTACTGACCGTCACGCACGCCGAATTCCGGTTCCAGCCACTCAGGACGCGCAGCGTCATCACCGGCACGTTCCAGCATTGCCGCCACGTTGCCCAGATCCCATGGACGCGCAACCAGCGACGCCTTCGCTTCTGCCGGCGTCGGCGCACGGCGGATCAGCTCGATGATCGGGTCGATGTTCGCCAGCGCAACGGCCAGTGCTTCAAGGATATGGGCACGGTCGCGCGCTTTGCGCAGTTCGAAGATGGTACGACGGGTCACCACTTCACGGCGGTGACGCACGAACGCGCTCAGGATCTCTTTCAGGTTCATGATCTTCGGCTGGCCATGATGCAGCGCAACCATGTTGATACCGAAGGAGACCTGAAGCTGAGTCTGGGAGTAAAGGTTGTTCAGCACAACTTCACCCACCGCGTCGCGCTTGATTTCAATCACGATGCGCATACCGTCTTTATCAGACTCGTCACGCAGCGCGCTGATGCCTTCAACGCGTTTTTCTTTTACCAGCTCGGCGATTTTTTCAATCAGTCGCGCTTTGTTCACCTGATACGGGATCTCGTGAACAATAATGGTTTCACGGCCGGTTTTAGCGTCCGCTTCCACTTCGGCGCGGGCACGGATGTAAATCTTGCCGCGACCGGTGCGGTACGCTTCTTCAATACCGCGACGGCCATTGATGATTGCCGCCGTCGGGAAGTCCGGGCCCGGGATGTGTTCCATCAGCCCTTCAATGCTGATGTCTTCATCGTCAATGTAGGCCAGGCAGCCGTTGATCACTTCCGTGATATTGTGCGGTGGAATGTTGGTTGCCATACCGACGGCGATACCGGACGAACCGTTCACCAGCAGGTTTGGGATCTTCGTTGGCATAACGTCAGGAATTTTTTCCGTGCCGTCGTAGTTATCAACGAAATCAACCGTCTCTTTTTCCAGGTCAGCCATCAGCTCATGGGCAATCTTCGCCAGACGGATTTCCGTATAACGCATTGCCGCGGCGGAGTCGCCGTCGATAGAACCAAAGTTACCCTGACCATCTACCAGCATGTAACGCAGCGAGAAGGGCTGCGCCATACGGACAATGGTGTCGTACACCGCGGAATCACCATGAGGATGGTATTTACCGATTACGTCACCAACGACACGGGCAGATTTTTTGTAGGCTTTATTCCAGTCATTGCCCAATACGTTCATGGCGTATAGTACGCGACGGTGTACCGGCTTCAGGCCATCGCGGACGTCCGGCAGCGCACGGCCAACAATGACCGACATCGCATAGTCCAGATAGGAGCTTTTCAGCTCTTCCTCGATGTTAACCGGTGTAATTTCTCTCGCAAGGTCGCTCATCTAACCGCTATCCCTCTACTGTATCCCGGATTCAAAGGTCGCAAATTATAACACAGCCGCGGTGATACAGGTAAACCTATACGCTTTATTCACAGGGATTGCCTGATATACTCATTTGTCTTGCTAAATAAGGAGTAAAAGCGCCCATGAATGCCGAAAAATCCCCGGTGGCTCACAACGTTGACCACGAAGAGATTGCCAAATTTGAAGCGGTGGCGTCCCGCTGGTGGGATCTCGAAGGTGAGTTCAAACCTCTGCATCGTATTAACCCGCTGCGTCTGGGCTATATCGCGGAGCGTTCCGGCGGTCTGTTCGGTAAGAAAGTGCTCGACGTCGGCTGCGGCGGCGGCATCCTGGCGGAAAGTATGGCGCGTGAAGGGGCCACCGTCACCGGTCTGGACATGGGCTTCGAACCTCTACAGGTTGCGCGTCTTCATGCGCTGGAGTCCGGCGTACAGGTAGAATATGTCCAGGAAACCGTGGAAGAGCACGCGGCAAAACATGCGCACCAGTATGACGTGGTGACCTGCATGGAGATGCTGGAGCACGTTCCCGATCCGCAGTCGGTGGTCAGCGCCTGTGCAAAACTGGTGAAACCGGGTGGACAGGTCTTCTTCTCGACCATCAACCGCAACGGCAAAGCCTGGCTGATGGCCGTGGTAGGCGCGGAATACGTGCTGCGCATGGTGCCGAAAGGGACGCACGACGTGAAGAAGTTCATCAAGCCTGCCGAACTGCTGGGCTGGGTTGACCAGACATGGCTTAAGGAGCAGCACATGACGGGCCTGCACTACAATCCGCTGACGGATAAATTCAAACTTGCCCCAGGTGTGGATGTTAACTATATGTTGCACACAACCGCCAAAAACGACTAACGTCATCCGTTATTCTTATAATGATTGCGCGACATCATGTTGCGCAATTCTGACCTCCCGTTGAAGAAATCAGCACTCGATCAAATTTTGAATTTTTTTTCTTAATTATTGACATCTCTTCCAGGCCTTACGGCACGAGGACTTAGCCTTTTTTACCCTTTCACAACCTCAATTTAACGTCAAAATCAACCCTTGTGCTGAAAAGATTCGATACTAGAATACTCACCATATAGCGTTCTTCTTATCGCAAAACCCCTATATGTAGTATTTATCCACAGAGTTAGTCACAAGACGGTTCTGTGGATAAGCGGGGGATATTTTTTTATTTCACGGACAGGTAAATACCCACATGAATCAGAGTCTGCTGGTGACAAAGCGCGACGGTACCACCGAGCGTATCAATCTGGACAAAATCCATCGAGTTCTCGACTGGGCAGCAGAAGGACTGAACAACGTATCTATCTCCCAGGTTGAACTGCGTTCTCACATTCAGTTCTACGACGGCATCAAAACGTCTGATATCCACGAAACCATTATCAAAGCCGCGGCAGATCTGATCTCCCGCGACGCACCGGATTATCAGTACCTCGCTGCGCGTCTGGCGATTTTCCACCTGCGTAAAAAAGCCTACGGCCAGTTCGAGCCGCCGAAGCTTTACGATCACGTAGTGAAAATGGTCGAGCTGGGCAAATACGACACGCATCTGCTGGAAGACTATACGGAAGAAGAGTTCGAGCAGATGAACGGGTTTATCGATCACTGGCGCGACATGAACTTCTCCTACGCGGCGGTGAAGCAGCTCGAAGGCAAATACCTGGTTCAGAACCGTGTGACGGGCGAAATCTACGAGAGCGCCCAGTTCCTCTATATTCTGGTGGCCGCCTGCCTGTTCTCTAATTACCCGCGTGAAACCCGTCTGGACTACGTGAAGCGTTTCTACGATGCGGTCTCTACGTTCAAGATTTCTCTGCCTACGCCAATCATGTCTGGCGTGCGTACCCCTACCCGTCAGTTCAGCTCCTGCGTACTGATCGAGTGTGGTGACAGCCTGGATTCCATCAACGCGACCTCCAGCGCCATCGTGAAATACGTCTCCCAGCGTGCCGGTATCGGCATCAACGCCGGTCGTATCCGTGCGCTGGGCAGCCCGATCCGCGGCGGTGAAGCGTTCCACACCGGCTGTATTCCGTTCTACAAACACTTCCAGACGGCAGTAAAATCCTGCTCTCAGGGCGGCGTGCGTGGTGGTGCAGCGACCCTGTTCTACCCAATGTGGCACCTGGAAGTGGAAAGCCTGCTGGTTCTGAAGAACAACCGCGGCGTGGAAGGCAACCGCGTGCGCCACATGGACTACGGCGTGCAGATCAACAAGCTGATGTACACCCGTCTGCTGAAAGGGGAAGACATCACCCTGTTCAGCCCGTCCGACGTCCCGGGTCTGTACGACGCGTTCTTCGCCGATCAGGACGAATTCGAGCGTCTGTACACCAAATATGAAAAAGACGACAGCATCCGCAAGCAGCGCGTGAAAGCGGTCGATCTGTTCTCCCTGATGATGCAGGAACGTGCTTCTACCGGCCGTATCTACATCCAGAACGTTGACCACTGCAACACCCACAGCCCGTTCGATCCGGTGGTTGCACCAGTGCGCCAGTCCAACCTGTGCCTGGAGATCGCCCTGCCGACCAAACCGCTGGAAGACGTGAACGACGAAAACGGTGAAATCGCGCTCTGTACGCTGTCCGCGTTCAACCTGGGTGCGATTAAGAGCCTGGACGAGCTGGAAGAGCTGGCGGTGCTGGCGGTTCGTGCGCTCGACGCCCTGCTGGATTACCAGGATTACCCAATCCCGGCGGCAAAACGCGGCGCAATGGGCCGTCGCACTTTAGGTATCGGCGTGATCAACTTCGCCTACTGGCTGGCGAAAAACGGCAAGCGTTACTCCGACGGCAGCGCCAACAATCTGACGCACCAGACGTTCGAAGCGATCCAGTACTACCTGATGAAAGCCTCTAACGAGCTGGCGAAAGAGCAAGGCGCGTGCCCGTGGTTCAACGAAACCACCTACGCAAAAGGCATTCTGCCGATCGACACCTACAAAAAAGACCTGGATGCGATCGTCAGCGAGCCGCTGCACCTCGACTGGGAAGGCCTGCGCGAGTCCATTAAAACGCACGGCCTGCGTAACTCCACGCTCTCTGCCCTGATGCCGTCCGAGACCTCTTCCCAGATCTCCAACGCCACCAACGGTATTGAGCCACCGCGCGGCCACGTCAGCATCAAAGCGTCGAAAGACGGCGTGCTGCGTCAGGTGGTGCCGGATTACGAAACGCTGGGTGACAACTACGAGCTGCTGTGGGAAATGCCAAACAACGACGGCTATCTGCAACTGGTGGGTATCATGCAGAAGTTTATCGACCAGTCGATCTCTGCCAATACCAACTACGACCCAACGCGCTTCCCGTCTGGCAAGGTTCCGATGCAGCAACTGCTGAAAGACCTGCTCACTGCCTACAAATTTGGCGTGAAAACGCTGTACTATCACAACACCCGTGATGGTGCGGAAGACGCCCAGGACGACCTGGTGCCGTCAATTCAGGACGATGGCTGCGAAAGCGGCGCATGTAAGATCTAAGCACTTCGCCGGGTGGCGCTACGCTTACCCGGCCTACGGTTTTGTAGGCCCGGCAAACGCAGTGCCGCCGGGCAATAAAATCTCAACAGGACTCACCGCAATGGCATATACCACCTTTTCACAGACGAAAAACGACCAGCTCAAAGAGCCGATGTTCTTCGGCCAGCCGGTCAACGTGGCACGCTACGATCAGCAAAAATATGACATCTTCGAAAAGCTGATTGAAAAGCAACTCTCCTTCTTCTGGCGTCCGGAAGAAGTTGACGTTTCCCGCGACCGTATCGATTTCCAGGCGCTGCCGGAACACGAAAAGCACATCTTCCTCAGCAACCTGAAGTACCAGACGCTACTGGACTCCATCCAGGGCCGTAGTCCGAACGTGGCGCTGCTGCCGCTGATCTCGATTCCTGAGCTGGAAACCTGGGTAGAGACCTGGGCGTTCTCCGAGACGATCCACTCCCGCTCTTACACCCACATCATCCGCAACATCGTGAACGATCCGGCGGTGGTGTTTGACGATATCGTCACCAACGAGCAGATCCAGAAGCGCGCGGAAGGCATTGCGCACTACTACGACGAGCTGATCGAGATGACCAGCTACTGGCATCTGCTGGGCGAAGGCACGCATAACGTGAACGGCAAAACCATTACCGTAAACCTGCGGGCCCTGAAAAAGCAGCTGTACCTGTGCCTGATGAGCGTTAACGCGCTGGAAGCGATCCGCTTCTACGTGAGCTTCGCCTGCTCCTTCGCCTTTGCCGAGCGCAAGCTGATGGAAGGCAACGCCAAAATCATCCGCCTGATCGCCCGTGACGAAGCCCTGCATCTGACCGGGACTCAGCACATGCTGAACCTGCTGCGCAGCGGCGCGGACGACCCGGAAATGGCTGCGATTGCCGAAGAGTGCAAGCAGGAATGCTACGATCTGTTCGTGCTGGCCGCCCAGCAGGAGAAAGAGTGGGCAGACTACCTGTTCCGCGACGGCTCCATGATTGGCCTGAACAAAGACATTCTGTGCCAGTACGTGGAGTACATCACTAACATCCGCATGCAGGCTGTGGGTCTCGATCTGCCATTCCAGACGCGCTCTAACCCGATTCCGTGGATCAACACCTGGCTGGTGTCCGATAACGTGCAGGTTGCGCCGCAGGAAGTGGAAGTGAGTTCTTATCTGGTCGGTCAGATTGATTCTGAAGTCAACACCGACGACCTGAGCGATTTCCAGCTCTGATGAGCCGCGTAACGCTGAGCCTTTCTGGTACAGAGGTGTTGTGCCAGGAAGAGCACCCTTCTCTGCTGGTGGCGCTTGAAGCGCATCAGGTAGAAGTAGAGTACCAGTGTCGTGAAGGCTACTGCGGCTCCTGCCGCTGCCGTCTGGTCGCAGGCCAGGTAGACTGGCTGACCGAACCGCTGGCCTTTATCAGTGAAGGGGAGATTTTGCCCTGCTGCTGCCGGGCAAAAGGCGATATTGAGATCGAGATGTAATTATGTCGGGTGGCGCTTCGCTGACCCGACCTACAAAACCGCAGTTCGTAGGCCGGGTAAGGCGCAGCCGCCACCCGGCAATTTCAGCGTTTATCCTTCAAAAAGCTCACCGCTTTATCCGGGAAATCCGTAAACAACCCGTCCACATCCGCCTGGTTATACAGCACGTCGTAAAGCTGATTCACGTCCGTCGCATACTCCGGCAGCTGGTCTGCGCGTACGGTATACGGATGCACCTGCATCTTGCTCGCATGCGCCTCTTTCACCATCGCCGTCAGCTTCACGTGACCCGGCGTTGAGCCTTCCACCACCAGCATGTGGTAATCCGGCCCGATGCCGTCGGCGTACTGCGCAATCTGCTTCATCGCGCCCGGCTTAAACATCCAGTCGTAGCTGTAGTTCACCCACTTCCCGTCCGGCTGTTTTTCCTGGGTTTCATTCCAGTCGGTATACGCAATCAGCTGCACCAGATTGAGATCCATCCCCATTTTCGGCTCCAGCTCGGTTTTGATGCGCTTCAGTTCCGCGGCGTCGAAACATTGCAGGAAAACCTTATCCTGCTTTCTGGTGTAGCCGTACATTTTCAGTACCTCCAGCGTCTTCGCGGCAATGTCCTTCCCTTCCTGATGGTGGAACCACGGCGCTTTGATTTCCGGGTAGATACCGATATTTTTTCCTGTCGAGTGGTTCAGCCCCTGAACAAACTCGATCTCCTCTTCGAAGGTGTGAATACGGAAGTCAGACTTGCCCATCGGGAAACGTCCCGGATAGACCTGTACCTTCTTACCGTTTTCAATCTCGAAGCCCTCGGTAAACTTCAGCGAGCGGATCTCCGCCAGCGTGAAGTCGATGGCGTAGTAGCGACCATCTTTACGGGCGCGATCCGGGAAACGTTCCGCCACGTCCGTCACGCGGTCAAGATAGTGGTCATGCAGAACGACCAGCTGGTCGTCCTTCGTCATCACCAGATCCTGCTCCAGATAATCCGCGCCCTGGGCATAGGCCATCGCTTTTGCCGGCAGCGTATGCTCCGGCAGATAACCGCTGGCGCCACGGTGGGCGATCACGATCTTATCCGCCGCCAGCGCGGAGCTTGTCATCAGGCCCGCCAGCAGCAGACCTGTCGCTAACTGAGTTAATTTCATCGCAATGCTCCTTATTGACGACGCGCCAGCACTTCGGCGTGGTGACGTTTTTCACCAATCATCACAACAACCAGCAGCAGAACAGCCAGCACGCTGCCGCCAATCATCACCATAAAGCCGCCGTCCCAGCCGAAGAAGTCGACGGTGTAACCGACGATGGCACTTGCCGCCACTGAACCGCCGAGGTAGCCAAACAGACCGGTAAAGCCTGCCGCCGTGCCTGCCGCTTTCTTCGGCGCCAGCTCCAGGGCATGCAGACCAATCAGCATAACCGGACCATAAATCAGGAAGCCGATGACGATCATACAGGCCATATCCACACCCGGATTACCCGGCGGGTTTAGCCAGTAAACGACCGTCGCGATGGTGACCAGCGTCATAAAGAACACGCCCGTCGCCCCACGGTTGCCCTTAAACACTTTGTCCGACATCCAGCCGCAGATCAGCGTGCCGGGAATGCCAGCGTATTCATACAGGAAATAGGCCCAGGAGGATTTATCCAGCGCGAAGTGCTTCACCTCTTTCAGGTAGGTTGGCGACCAGTCGAGGATGCCGTAGCGCAGCAGGTAGACAAATACGTTCGCCACCGCGATGTACCACAGCAGCTTGTTCGGCAGCACGTACTTCATGAAGATCTGCTTTGCCGTCAGCTCTTCTTCGTGCTTCTCGCTGTAATCATCCGGGTAGTCGTTTTTGTACTCTTCAATCGGCGGCAGGCCGCAGGACTGTGGGGTGTCGCGCATCAGAGCGAAGGCGATAATCGCCACCAGAATGGCGCCAAAGGCTGGCATATAGAGCGCGGCATGCCAGTCGTTGAACCAGGCCATCCCCAGCAGGAACAGCAGCGGCGGAAGCCCGCCCCCGACGTTATGCGCGCAGTTCCAGACCGATACAATGCCGCCACGCTCTTTCTGTGACCACCAGTGAACCATGGTGCGTCCGCATGGCGGCCATCCCATCCCCTGGAACCAGCCGCAGAGGAACAGCAGCACGAACATGATGGCAATGCTGGAGGTAGCCCACGGCACAAAGCCCATGAACAGCATCACCGCTGCCGCGAGGATCAGACCGGCGGGCAGGAACACGCGCGGATTCGAACGATCCGACACCGACCCCATAATGAACTTCGAAAAACCGTACGCGATGGAGATCCCCGACAGCGCAAATCCCAGATCGCCGCGTGAGAAGCCCTGCTCCACCAGGTACGGCATGGCGAGCGCAAAGTTTTTACGTACCAGATAGTACGCCGCATACCCGAAGAAGATCCCGAGGAAGATTTGCCAACGCAGACGGCGGTAGAGAGGATCAATCTCTGCCTCTGGCAGTCGCGCCCGATGTGGCGCAGGTTTAAAGATACTGAGCATAACAGCCTCCGTGGCCTTTCAAAAAATGACCGGGCATCTCGCGCCCGGCTACAGAGGCGGCGATGTTAAGAAATCACGGTGAATGTTACTGTGAATCAACGCACAGATTGTTACAGAAATATGACAGAATGCGCAAAAAAGCGCATGAAATCACGTTTCACTTTCGAATTTCGCGCGTTTATGTTCGAAATCAAACAAACCACACGATCAATGTGGCTAAATGCTAAAAAACGAACATAGAGGAAAGGCAATGACAATTCACGATCCGCGCTTCAGCGATGTGATTATCATTGGCGGTGGCGCGACGGGTGCCGGCATCGCACGCGACTGCGCCCTGCGGGGATTGAGCGTCACGCTTCTGGAACGCCACGATATCGCCACCGGCGCGACGGGACGTAACCACGGTCTGTTGCACAGCGGCGCCCGCTATGCGGTCACTGACGCTGAGTCAGCACGCGAGTGTATCGCTGAAAACCAGATCCTCAGGCGCATCGCCCGCCACTGCGTTGAACCGACCAACGGTCTTTTTATCACCCTTCCAGAAGATGACCTCGGCTTTCAGCAAACCTTTATCACCGCCTGCACGGCGGCAGGCATTCAGGCCGAGGCGATCGATCCTGCGCAGGCGCGCCGTCTTGAACCCTCGGTAAACCCGGCGTTACTGGGCGCGGTAAAAGTACCGGACGGAACCGTTGATCCTTTCCGCCTGACCGCCGCCAATATGCTCGACGCGCGGGAACATGGCGCCCAGATCCTGACCGGGCATCACGTCACCGGGCTTATTCGTGAAGGTAATACCGTGCGCGGAGTGCGCGTGTTTGATGCGCAGTACAACGAACACCGCGAGCTGTATGCCGCCGTCGTGGTCAACGCGGCGGGGATCTGGGGCCAGCGCATCGCGGAATACGCGGACCTGTCGGTGCGCATGTTCCCGGCGAAAGGCTCGCTGCTGATCCTCGACCACCGCATCAATAACCATGTCATCAACCGCTGCCGTAAACCGTCTGACGCCGATATCCTCGTGCCGGGGGACACCATTTCGTTAATCGGCACGACCTCAATGCATGTGGACTACAGCGAAATTGATTACAACCGCGTCACCGCTGAAGAGGTGGATATCCTGCTGCGCGAAGGGGAAAAGCTGGCCCCGGTGATGGCGCAGACGCGTATTCTGCGTGCCTACGCGGGCGTGCGTCCCCTTGTCGCCAGCGATAACGATCCGAGCGGGCGTAACGTCAGCCGCGGCATCGTGCTGCTCGATCACGCCGAACGCGACGGCATGGACGGGTTTATCACCATTACCGGCGGCAAGCTGATGACCTACCGGCTGATGGCCCAGTGGGCCACCGATGCCGTCTGCCGTAAGCTCGGCAACACCGCACCGTGCGTGACGGCGGAACAGGCTCTGCCCGGCTCGCAGCAATCGACAGAAAAAACGCTGCACAAAATCATTTCACTTCCTGCCCCGCTTCGCGGTTCAGCGATTTACCGCCACGGCGACCGCACCCCAACCTGGCTCGGTGAAGGGCGACTCAGCCGCAGCCTGGTGTGCGAATGCGAAGCCGTGACCGCAGGCGAGGTGCAGTATGCCGTGGAAAATCTGACGGTGAACAACCTGCTCGATTTACGCCGCCGCACGCGCGTCGGGATGGGCACCTGTCAGGGGGAGCTGTGCGCCTGCCGTGCCGCCGGGCTGCTGCAACGTTTTCACGCCACCACGTCAACCCAGTCGCTTGCCCAGCTCAGCGATTTTTTAAACGAGCGCTGGAAAGGCATTCAGCCCGTCGCCTGGGGCGATGCCCTGCGCGAAAGCGAGTTTACCCGCTGGGTCTATCAGGGGCTTTGCGGTCTGGAGAAGGAGCACAACCATGAAATTTGATACCGTGATTGTGGGTGGGGGACTGGCGGGCCTGCTGTGCGGCCTCAAACTGACGCAGCGGGGTCTGCGCTGCGCCATTGTCACTCGCGGTCAGAGTGCCCTGCACTTCTCTTCCGGCTCGCTGGATTTACTGGGCGCGCTATCGTTCGCCGATCTGCCGCCTGAACATCCCTACCGCCTGACGGGCGCAGAGAATATGGCCCGCTTTGCCAGCGAAACCGAACACCTGCTCACCACCTGCGGCGCACGCATGCAGGGTGACGCCGAGCAAAATCATCAGCGCGTCACGCCGCTCGGCACCCTGCGCGCCGCCTGGCTTAGCCCGGAAGAGGTGCCTGTCGCCCCCATCGCTGCCGAGCGCGTGCGGGTGGTGGGGATCAGCGGCTTCCTCGATTTCCAGCCGCATCTGGCCGCCGCGTCTCTCAGACAGCAGGGTGTTCAGGTGGATACGGCGGAGATTGATCTCCCCGAACTCGACGTGTTGCGCGAAAACCCCAGCGAGTTTCGTGCGGTGAACATTGCCCGCCTGCTGGATAATGAAAGTTACTGGCCGCAGCTGTACGCGGCGCTTCAACCGCTCGGCGAGACCTGCGACGCCCTGTTTATGCCCGCCTGTTTTGGCTTAACGGACAACCGGCTCTGGCGCTGGCTCTCGGCGCGCCTGCCCTGTACGCTCGGTTTACTGCCGACGCTCCCCCCTTCCGTGCCCGGCATTCGTCTGCACACCCAGCTTCAGCGTCAGTTTGTTGCCCAGGGTGGCGTCTGGATGGCAGGCGACGAGGTGAAAAAAATCATCCTGGCTGAGGGCGCGGTAAGCGAAATCTGGACCCGCAACCACGGCGACATCCCGCTTCGCGCACGCTTTACGGTGCTGGCAAGCGGCAGTTTCTTCAGTAACGGTCTGCTGAGCAGCCGGGATGGCGTGCGTGAGGCGATCCTCGGTCTGGACGTCCGGCAAAGCGCTTCCCGCGCGGACTGGTATCAAAGCGATTTCTTCACCCCGCAGCCCTGGCAGCAGTTCGGCGTGATCGTCGACAGCCAACTGCGCCCGCGGCTGGGCGGGGAACCGGTTGAAAATCTTTACGCCATCGGCTCGGTTCTGGGCGGGTACGATCCCGTGGCGCAGGGCTGCGGTGGCGGCGTCTGCGCCGTCACTGCGCTGCATGTCGCGGAGCAGATTATCCAGCGCAGGGAGGGAGCACAATGAACGACACCCGATTTGAAAGCTGTATCAAATGCACGGTCTGCACCACGGTTTGCCCGGTCAGCGGCGTCGATCCGCGCTATCCCGGCCCGAAACAGGCCGGTCCCGACGGGGAGCGTCTGCGCCTGAAGGATGGCGCGCTCTACGACGAGGCGCTGAAATACTGCATCAACTGCAAACGCTGCGAAGTTGCCTGCCCGTCGGACGTGAAAATAGGCGATATCATCCAGCGCGCCCGCGCCCGCTACAGTACGCAAAAACCGACGCTGCGTGACGCGATACTGAGCCACACCGATCTGATGGGTAGCCTCTCGACGCCTTTCGCGCCGGTCGTCAATGCCGCCACCGCCCTGAAGCCGGTGCGCAGGCTGCTGGATGCGACGCTCAAAATCGACCATCACCGCAGTCTGCCGAAATATTCTCACGGCACCTTCCGCCGCTGGTTTAAATCCGTGGCGGCAGAACAGGCGCAGTTCTCTGAGCAGGTCGCCTTCTTCCACGGCTGCTACGTGAACTACAACCATCCGCAGCTGGGGAAAGACCTGCTGAAAGTCCTGAACGCCATGGGAACGGGCGTTCAGCTGCTGAGCAAAGAAAAGTGCTGCGGCGTTCCGCTGATTGCCAACGGCTTCATCGACAAAGCGCGCAAGCAGGCGAGCAGCAACGTCACCTCTTTACGTGAGGCGATCGTCGACAAAGGGATACCGGTACTGGCGACGTCGTCAACCTGTACCTTCACGCTGCGCGATGAATATCCGCATCTGCTGGAGGTGGATAACACCGGCCTGCGCGAGCACATTGAGCTGGCGACCCGTTTTCTCTGGCGCAAACTGGACAGCGGGCAGACGTTACCGCTGGGCAAATTGCCGCTGAAGGTGGTGTATCACACGCCATGTCATATGGAGAAGATGGGCTGGTCGATCTATACGCTTGAGCTGCTGCGTCTGATCCCCGGGCTGGAGCTGACGGTGCTGGACTCACGCTGCTGCGGCATCGCAGGCACGTACGGCTTCAAGCGTGAAAACTACCCAACGTCACAGGCCATTGGCGCGCCGCTGTTCCGGCAGATTGAAGAGAGCGGCGCAGATATCGTGGTGACGGACTGCGAAACCTGCAAGTGGCAGATCGAGATGTCCACCAGCAAACGCTGTGAACATCCCATTACCTTGCTGGCAAAAGCGCTGGCGTAACCGTTGCCGGGGACACGGCCCCGGCACACTCTCACTCCACGAACAGCGATTCGACGACGTTGATCCAGCCGTGCTCGCTGGCGACCTCTTTCCCGTTCAGCCAGCGGCGCAGCATGTTCAGCGCCATCATCGCGCACACCTCCTGACGCACGGCCAGGCTGTGGCGGGTAATGCTCATCCTGACCCGCAGGGCGTGCGTCCCTTCCGGCGTTGCAAGGGCAAAGTTGAGATGCTCCTCATCCAGCCCGCCCACAAACAGCGCCAGCCCGGCGAAATGCTTCACTCTGCGCTCGGACGCCCAGCGCGCGGTCTGCGCCAGCGTCTCCTGCTGGAACGGCACCACTTCACTGGCCAGCAGCGGCGCACCCGCCCGGGTAAGCTGGAGCGCCAGAAGCCCACCGGTAAACTGCTCGCTTAACGTCACGCTCAACTGGCGGGACTGCAAATGCGCTGCGATCTGCGCCGGCAGCCCTTCCGTTCCTTCGAAAATCAGGCTTTCCCCGGCGACGCGCTGCACTTCCGGCCACAGCGCCAGCATGGCGGCTTTCTCTGACGCCGGTCCGGTCAGCTTCAGTTCAATAATCGGCATGGAGGAGCGATAGCCCATCGACACGCCAGGAGGCAGTTGCAGGTGATCGAGGCTCTGGGCCAGATCGCTTTCCGAGCAACCAAAGGTGGTCAGACGCAGGCACAGCGGCGGTTCAGGCAGCGTAAAGCGCGCGCGCAGGCGCGGCAGGATCTGCTGCTCGACCATCACTTTAAATTCCGACGGGACGCCCGGGGTGAAGAACATCAGGCAGCGGTTCAGCTGAACGGCAAACCCGCAGGCGGTGCCGACCGGGTTATCAATCAGTTCCGCGCTGGCGGGAATTTCAGCCTGCTTGCGGTTGCTGGGGGCCATCACGCGGCCACGCCCGGAGAAAAAGCGCTCCATCTGTGCCAGCCACGCCTCGTGCAGAACCAGGCCTTCGCCTTTGGCCGTGGCGGCGGCCAGCGCGCTGAGATCGTCGCTGGTGGGTCCCAGCCCGCCGTTCACAATCAGCACGTCGCAGCGTTCGCTGCGCTCGCGAAGAACGTTGACCAGCGACTCAAGATTGTCACCTACGGTGTTGCGGCGCGTTAACGGTAATCCTTGCTCAAAGAAGAGATCGGCGAGCCAGGCGGCATTGGTATCAATGATTTGCCCATGCAGCACTTCGTCGCCAGTGGATAACATTTCCACATTTATCATTGTGTTCTCCCATTTCAATGGTCAAAACACTATAGCGCAATCGAAGACCGGGGGAAGAGAGAAACTGGCGCGACTGAACGCCGCGCCGAGAGGATTAGAAACCGGCGCTCACGCCAATGTACGGGCCGTCTGCCAGGGCGTTGTCGCGGTTGCCGTCTTTACCGGCCAGGTTCAGATAGCGATAGCCCGCTTCGATGGTGATCGGACGCATGATGGTCCAGCGCGCGCCGGCATTAGCTTCCTGATAGCTGTCGATACCGCTGGAGAGGGAATCCGGGGAGTAGTAGTACTCACCGAACAGGCCAAAGCTGTCGCCAATTTTCCACTGCAAGCCGCCACCCACTGCCGCCGCGTAGCCTTCGTCGCCGTCGTTCGGGTTGGTGTAAATGCCTTTACCGCCGACGGTCGCCAGGAAGGGACCCAACGGCACGTTGAAGCCGAGGCCTAGGCTTGCCGCATCCCCATCGTCGTCGTTGTGCGTCCAGCCGCCGGTCATTGCCAGGCCTGCGCTATCCGTGCCAAGACCAAAGCCCAGATGGGTATAATCTTGTCCCGCCGAGCCGTTGAAGGAAATTGCGTTTGCCGCTGCTGAAACAAACATCAGGCCGCTTAAGCCCATTAATGCCACTTTTTTCATTGTCGTGATCCCGCACAATTTATTCAGAGATGTCCAAAAACCGCGAGATTTTAACCTGACTGCCTGTGTGATCAATGGACTCCGCGTGCGGCGGGCAATTAGTTTGTAACGATTTGATAATATCGGCATTTATACCAGCATCAGAAAGCGCATTTTCACGCTCAGCCCACCCAGATTTTCACTGGGCATCAGCTGAAGATGGCTGCGGTGCAGGCGGGCAATATCGTTAGCCAGCGCCAGGCCAATGCCGGACCCGGCGGCATCGCCCACGTTATCCAGCCGATGAAACGGCAGCATGGCCTGGGAGATCTGGTCTTCAGCAATGCCCGGTCCGCTGTCCTCCACGCTCAGCTCAACGGCATCGTTAGCCGTGCGCAGGTACACCGTCACGACGCCCTGCTCCGGTGTGTATTTGATCGCGTTCTCCAGCAGGTTGGCGCAAAGTTCGCCCAGCAACACGTCATCCCCCTCAATCATTACCGGCTGCTGTACGCCGTCATAACCGAGATCGATACCCTTGCTGCGCGCCTGCGCCAGCCGGGAAAAGCAGCAGTTTTGCACCACCTGTACCAGATCGACAGGCGCAAACTGTCGCTCCCCCTGCTCTTTTCGCTTCACCGCCGAAAGCTGCAACAGCCTTTCCGTCAGCACGATGGTGTTATCCAGCGTGACGTTCATCGCCCGTAAGCTCTCCTGCCACAGCGCCGGATCGTTACGCGTCAGGGCAACCGATACCTGGGTTTTCAGCACCGCCAGCGGCGTTTTGAGCTGGTGTGAGGCGTCAGCGTTAAAGCGCGCCTGCCGCGAAAGCACGCCACGTAACCTGTCGATATAGCGGTTAAATGCCACAATCAGCAGCCGCGTTTCCGACCAGGGCAATAACTCCGGCAGCGGAGCCAGCAGCCCCGGCTCACGGCGCACCATCAGGGACGAGAGCTGCCGCATCGGGCGCAGCACGCGACGCAGCAGCCAGGCGGTCAGGACCAGCGTCAGCAGCACCAGCAGCCCCTGCGACACGAGCGAGGAAAACAGCAGCTGAGTGGCCAGATAGCGCCGCGACTGCAACGTTTCGGCGACGTAGATTTCCGCCATGCCGAACACACTGTCCTCGTTAACCGGCTGGAGCAGCTTCGCCACGCGGATCGCCTGCCCGCGATACTCGGTATGATAAAACCACGCCAGCGCCGGATAGTGGGAGGTGCGCGACGTGGAGGGAGGCATATTCGGCAGATCGTCGTAGCCGGAGATCGTCCGCCCGTCAGGGTCCACGACCTTGTAGTAGAGGCGATCGTTCATGTTCAGCTCGAAGCTGTCGAGCACGACCCAGGGCACGTTCACCTGGAGTTTACCATTGTGCACCACCAGCCGCTCTGACACCGTGCGCGCCGAGGATAACAGCGTGCGGTCATAGGCCTGCGTCGCCGCCTGTAACGCGCTAACGTAGCTGTTAAAGGCTGACAGCCCCCATAACAGCAGCAGCGGCAAACCCAGAAAAAGCAAAAGTTGCAGGTAAAGCGACTGCGGCTTAACCCACTTCATCGCCGCACTCCAGCACGTAGCCCAGCCCCCGGAGGGTAATGATCCGCACCCCGCTGCCGGTCAGCTTCTTACGCAGGCGGTGAATATAGAGATCGATGCTCTCGGGGCTGACGTCGTCGTTCAGGCTGAATACCTGGTCGAAAAGCTGTTGCCGGGAGACGGGACGGGTCCGGCGGTGCATCAGCACCTTCAGCAAAGAGAGTTCGCGCGGCGTGAGGGAAAGGGGTTCATCGCGCAGCAGAAAAAAGCCTTCATCATCGTACTCCAGCTCTCCCAGCCGCTGGCGCTCCTGGGTTCGTCCTTCGCTGCGGCGCAGCAGCGCGCGCAGGCGGGCATCAAGCTCCTCCAGCTCGAACGGTTTCGGCAGGTAGTCATCCGCCCCGGCATTCAGCCCCTTCACCCTGTCTGCCACGTTGCTGCGGGCGGTAAGAAACAGCACCGGCAGCGTCTGCCCGCGCTTTCTCAGGCGATGCACCACCTCCAGCCCGTCGAAGCCGGGCATACCGATATCAAGGATCGCGACGGCATAGTTTTCTCCCTGCAAAAGATGATCGGCCGCCCGTCCATCGTTGACGCAATCCACGGCAAATCCGTTTTGTACCAGCGCTTTTTCCAGCCAGTGAGCCAGCTCACGATTATCTTCCGCCAGTAAGAGACGCATATCACATCCTGTAAAGTTGGTGTCGCAGTGAAAGGGAAATGAAAGGTTATTGTTTTAACAATCACGCAACGGAACCGCTACAAGGTGGTTCACATAATCAGAAAAAATACACCCGTACCCGTACTCCCGGTTCTCCGGCGTGAGGATAAACGATGAAAAAACAATTACTTTCTACCCTTGCTGCAAGCGTATTGCTGTTGAGTGCCTCTGTCGTCCAGGCGCAGGACGCGCCATCCCGTACCGAATGTATCGCCCCGGCCAAACCCGGCGGCGGCTTCGACCTGACCTGCAAGCTGATTCAGGTCAGCCTGCTGGAGACGAAGGCCATTGAAAAACCGATGCGCGTCACCTACATGCCCGGCGGCGTGGGCGCGGTAGCCTATAACGCCATCGTCGCGCAGCGCCCTGCCGAAGCGGGCACCGTGGTGGCCTTCTCCGGCGGTTCGCTGCTGAACCTGTCGCAGGGGAAATTTGGTCGTTATGACGTGAATGACGTGCGCTGGCTCGCCACCGTAGGCACTGATTACGGCATGATCGCCGTGCGCGCGGACTCCCCGTGGAAATCCCTGAAAGATCTGCTGACCGCCATGGAAAAAGATCCGAACAGCGTGGTCATTGGCGCGGGCGCCTCTATCGGCAGCCAGGACTGGATGAAAGCCGCGCTGCTGGCGCAGCAGGCCAAAGTGGATCCGCACAAGATGCGTTACGTGGCCTTTGAAGGCGGCGGCGAGCCGGTGACGGCGCTGATGGGCAATCACGTCCAGGCGGTATCGGGCGATCTCAGCGAAATGGTGCCCTACCTGAGCGGGGATAAGATCCGCGTGCTGGCGGTCTTCTCGGAAAACCGTCTGCCGGGCCAGCTGGCAGACGTCCCAACCGCCAAAGAGCAGGGTTATAACCTGGTCTGGCCGATCATCCGCGGCTTCTTCGTCGGGCCAAAAGTGACCGACGCCGAGTACCAGTGGTGGGTGGATACCTTCGCAAAACTTCAGCAAACCGAGGAGTTCAAAAAACAGCGCGATCTGCGCGGGCTGTTTGAGTTCAACCTGAACGGCAAGCAGCTGGACGAGTATGTCAAAAAACAGGTGAATGACTACCGAGAACAGGCGAAAGCCTTTGGTCTGGCGAAATAACCGGAGGCGCTATGAGCGATCGCATTTTTGCCGGGATATGGCTGCTGCTCTGCATTGGCGGCATGTTCGTCGCCTGGCAGATCCACAGCGAATACAGCTATGAACCCGTGGGGCCACGCCCCTTCCCCGTCGGCATTGTCGGCCTGATGCTGCTCTGCTCGGTGGCGCTGCTGCTGCGCCATCCGGATACCGTGGAGTGGCCGCCACGCCGTACGCTGCAACGTCTGCTGGTAATGGTAATTGT
Source organism: Enterobacter cloacae complex sp. SHL018 (assembly GCF_049237905.1). NCBI lineage: Bacteria > Pseudomonadati > Pseudomonadota > Gammaproteobacteria > Enterobacterales > Enterobacteriaceae > Enterobacter > Enterobacter cloacae complex sp. SHL018. The sequence continues at coordinate 305,679 of NZ_JBMKJE010000004.1, read as the reverse complement.
CCTGCTGATGTATGCGTGGGGCTTTGAGTGGCTCGGCTTCCCGATTGCCACCGCCCTGCTGACGATGGTGATTGGCATACTGTTTAACGCCTCGCTGCCTGCGGCGGGGATCTCCGGGGTCGTACTGGGCATTTTACTCTGGTACGCCTTCGACCGCCTGCTGGACGTGACCCTGCCGCTCGGCGCATGGTTTAACTAACGGAGCACGCTATGGATACCTGGATCTATCTCTCTCAGGGGTTCGCGGTAGCGATGACCCCGGAAAACCTGGTGATCGCCCTGATCGGCTGTTTCGTCGGGACCATCGTCGGCCTGCTGCCGGGCCTTGGCCCTATCAACGGCGTGGCGATTTTACTGCCGCTGGCCTTTGCGCTACACCTGCCTGCGGAATCGGCGCTGATCCTGCTGGCGACGGTCTATATCGGCTGCGAATACGGGGGGCGTATTTCCTCGATACTGCTTAACGTGCCCGGCGATGCCGCCGCCATTATGACCGCGCTGGATGGCTACCCGATGGCGCAGCAGGGACGCGGCGGCGTGGCGCTCTCTATTTCTGCCGTCAGCTCGTTCTTTGGCTCCCTGATCGCCATTGGCGGCATCATCCTCTTCGCCCCGGCGCTGGCCCAGTGGTCGCTGGCGTTTGGTCCGGCCGAGTATTTTGCCCTGATGGTGTTCGCCATCGCCTGTCTCGGCAGCATGATGGCGCAGAATCCGCTGAAGTCGTTTTTGTCTGCGTTGATTGGCCTCAGTCTGGCGACCGTCGGCGTGGATGCCAACACCGGGGTTTATCGTTTTACCTTCGACAGCGTTCATCTCTCCGACGGCGTGCAGTTTATCGTCGTGGTGATTGGTCTGTTCTCTGTCTCAGAAATCTTACTGATGCTGGAGCATACCAGCAGCGGGCAGACGCTGGTGCGTAAAACCGGACGTATGCTCTTTAATGCCAAAGAGGGGGCGCAGTGTATTGGCGCCACCCTGCGTTCGTCGGTGATCGGTTTCTTCGTCGGCATTCTGCCCGGCGCGGGGGCTACTATCGCCAGCGCTATCACCTACATGACCGAGAAAAAGCTGAGCGGTAACAGCGACAGCTTCGGCAAAGGCGATATCCGCGGCGTGGCGGCGCCGGAGGCGGCGAATAACGCCTCGGCCTGCGGCTCGTTTATCCCGATGCTGACCCTCGGCGTGCCGGGCTCCGGCACCACGGCGGTAATGATGGGCGCGCTGACGCTCTATAACATCACCCCGGGTCCGGCGATGTTTACCGAGCAGCCCGATATCGTCTGGGGTTTAATTGCCGCCCTGCTGATCGCCAACGTGATGTTGCTGGTAATGAACATCCCGCTGATCGGCCTGTTCACCCGCATGCTGACCATTCCCCTGTGGTTCCTGGTCCCGGCCATCGCCGCCGTCTCTGCGGTTGGGGTGTACGCGGTGCACAGCACCACCTTCGACCTGGTGTTGATGGTGCTGCTCGGCGTGCTGGGCTACATTCTGCGCAAGATGCACTTCCCGATGTCGCCGCTGATTTTAGGGTTTGTGCTGGGGGAAATGCTGGAGCAGAACCTGCGCCGCGCCCTCTCCATCAGCAATGGCAACATGGGGATCCTGTGGGAGAGCAGCGTGACGAAGATCCTGCTGGCAATGGCGATTATGGTGATTGTCGTGCCGCCGGTGCTGCGCTGGATCCGCCGACGCCAGCACAAACCGCAGCCGGATATCGGCTGATTAGCCCCTCAACAGGGCATTGACCCACTGCTTTAACGCCTGGCGGGAGATTTTAATCCCGCCATTTTTCAGTTCTGACGGCAGCGCCAGCCAGTGTACCGGCTGCTCAAAGCGCGCCAGCCTGCCCTGAACCCACTCCGGCAGCAGCGTAATATCCGTGCCCGGCTCGCATTCCACTACCGCCACCGGACGTTGCCCGTACTCGGCATCATCCAGCGGAACGACAAACGCCTGGCTTACCTGCGGATGCGTGGCGATAACGCGCTCCAGCGCTTCGGGCTGGATCCCTTCTCCGCCGCTGAAAAAGAGATTGTCCATTCGGCCCAGAATGGTCAGGCGTCCGTCATGCCACTCGCCGCGATCGCGGGTGGCAAACCAGCCCTGCTCATTGACCAGCGGCAATAATGCGCCGTCTCGCCAGTAGCCCGCCGCCATGCTTTCCGCCCGGAGCCAGACTTCACCGTTCACCACCTGAACGTCTCTGCCCGGCAGCGCGCTGCCCACGTCCGGCGCGCCGTCGGCCTCTTTGGCGCAGACGGTGGAGGCGAACTCGGTCAGACCGTAACCGCAGAACGTACGGATCCCCTGCTCGCGCGCCTGTTCGGTCAGCGCAACGGGGATTTCCGCCCCGCCGAGCAGCACGGCTTTCAGCGCGACGGGATGGTGTGAATTAAGCAGCCGCCACAGCTGCGTTGGCACCAGCGAGGCGTGGGTACAGCCCTGTAGCGCCTGCTCCAGCGGCTGTTTTTCACGCACGGTGAGACGGCCTCCGCCCTGCAACCAGCGCCACAAAATCCCCTGACCGGAGACGTGAAACAGCGGCAGAGAGAGCAGCCAGTCATCGCTACCGCCGTAAGGCATCAGCGCCAGCACGCCCTTTGCGCTGGCAAGGTGCGCGGCACAGGTGTGCACCGCCGCTTTCGGCAAGCCGGTGGAGCCAGAGGTGAGCGTCATTGAGGCCAGCCGTTCTGCCCGCCACGTCACGCCGCCCTGCCCCTCGCCCTCTCTTAATACCAGCCCGGGCAGACCGTCATACTCACCGTTAAGCACCAGCGCAAAACGCAGGGTCATCTGCGGCAGGAGGACGTCCAGCAGCGGACGGGGAAGCTGAGGGTTCACCGGCAAAATGCGGGCGCCGCACTGAAGCAGCGCCAGCCAGGCCAGCAGGGTCTGCGGGTGGTTGTGGGCGAGCAGCATGACGCCGTCACCGTCCGTAACGCCCTGAGACTGAAAACCGGCTGCGAGACGATCGATACGCTCGCCCAGCTGAGACCAGCTGAGCGTTATATCGTCTAAACGCAGCGCGGATTTATCGGCACGCCGGGTGCGCCAGTACCGCCACGGCCAGTCGGTAAAACTCATCGCAGTGGCTCCAGCGCCCCGACGTCGAGGCACGGCAAGGTGCTGCCAGGCCACTGGCGAATCAGCTGGGCCTGCATCAGGTTTAGCGTATCGAGACCGGGAACGGTGTCCGGCGTTAACCATGCAGCGATGCGCGCCAGCTGCGTCAGGCCGAGGCTGGATTCGATGGATGAACTGATCACCGCCGTCAGCCCTGCGGCATGGGCCGCCGCAACCTGCTCGCGCACCTTGTCGAGGCTGCCGGTCAGCGTTGGCTTAATCACCACGGCCCTGACGCCCGGCTCGGCGGCAAACGCGAAATCGGCTTCGCGCAGGCTCTCATCCCAGGCGATGGCAATGCCGGTTTCCCGGGCAAAGGCGCGCGAGTCGTCGCGCGTTTTGCACGGCTCTTCGAGAAACGCGATGCGGCTGCGGTACGCCGGGTTGACGTACTTCGCAAACTGCTGCGCCCTGAGCGGCGTCCAGGCGCGGTTGGCGTCCAGGCGCAGGTGCAGATCGGGAATGGCTTCCAGTAACAGGTTAACCACCATTCCGTCGCGCACCGCTTCGTACAGGCCGACCTTTATTTTCGCCACCTTTTCGCCAGGCATCGCGGAAAGGAGCGCGAAAAGTTCATCCGGATCGCCGGTACAGAGCGGCGCGGCGCGATAGTTCGCCGCATCCGGTAAACTGCCGTCCAGCTCTGCCAGCGCACAGCTGATGCCGAACGCGGCGGAAGGAACGTCCGGCAGCGCCGGGTCTGCTCCCTCACGCCATTCGTACGTCCAGGCCATCAGCGCAGCCTGCGCCTCGTCCGGCGTTTCCAGGCTAAAGCCCGGAAGCGGGGCGATTTCGCCCCACCCTTCCCGCTCGCCCTGCCGGAGATGCACGAAAAAGCCGTCACGGGTTTTTAACCGCCGTTCACGCAGCACCACGCCCGCGTCCATCGGTATCTGCCAGCGGTAAACCTGCGCGCAACGCATTACGGGTTCCGTTTGTATTTGCTGAAGTCCGGCTGGCGTTTTTCGTTGAACGCGTTGCGCCCTTCCTGACCCTCTTCGGTCATATAGAACAGCATGGTGGCGTTACCTGCCAGCTCCTGAAGGCCCGCCTGACCGTCACAGTCGGCGTTGAGGGCCGCTTTCAGGCAGCGCAGCGCCATTGGGCTGTTTTGCAGCATTTCGCGACACCAGCGCACGGTCTCTTTTTCCAGATCGGCGATCGGCACCACGGTGTTAACCAGCCCCATATCCAGCGCTTCCTGGGCGTTGTACTGACGGCACAGGAACCAGATTTCGCGGGCTTTTTTCTGACCGACAATGCGCGCCATATAGGACGCGCCCCAGCCGCCGTCGAAAGAGCCGACTTTCGGGCCAGTCTGACCGAAAATGGCATTTTCCGCCGCGATCGTCAGGTCACACATCATGTGCAGCACGTGACCGCCGCCGATGGAATACCCTGCCACCATCGCGACCACCGGTTTTGGACAGGTGCGGATCTGGCGCTGGAAATCCAGCACGTTCAGGTGGTGCGTGCCCGCATCATCCTGGTATCCGCCGTAGTCACCGCGGACTTTCTGATCGCCGCCGGAGCAGAAGGCTTTCTCCCCTTCCCCGGTGAGGATGATGACGCCGATAGTGTCATCGTAGCGGGCATCCGCCAGCGCCTGGATCATCTCTTTTACGGTCAGTGGACGAAACGCGTTGCGCACCTGTGGACGGTTGATGGTGATTTTGGCGATACCATCGGCGGATTTGTGGTAACGAATGTCGGTGTAGCCTTCGGAGCAGTCCTGCCATTCAACCGGCGCGTAAAGCATGTGTTCATCAGGATAGATCATAGCGTGTCCTTTGTTCGATAACGCAGTATCTGAGCCAGACTCGCGGCAACCGCGTCCGGGTTGTCCCGGTGGGCGTTGTGTCCGGCGTGAGGGATAGCATGACGCGTGGCGTTAAGTTCAGCGGCGATAGCTGCAAACTTCCCGTCACGTTCGCCATAGAGATAGTCAAAAGAAAAATCACGCGCGATGAGCGCGGGACGTAAATCAGGCTGAATGGCAAGCGAGGTGGCTTCCAGCATCTCTGCCAGCCTCGGGCCGTTGTTCCGGCTGCGCAGCGCGATCAGCGCCTTGCGCTGATCATCTGTAAGGGAGGCAAAGACCGGCTGTTGATACCAGTCGGCAAAGACGTCCTCCAGCGGCTCACTGCGAAACCGTGATGCCCAATGACGGTCAGAGGTCAGCCGGGCCTGGCGCGCATTGGCGTCTTGCAGGCCCGGGTGCCCACCTTCCACAATCACCCCGTCTAACCCCGCAGGATGCTGACAGGCATGGAACATCGCAGTGCGGCCGCCGAGGGAGTACCCCACGAGCCAGTATCTTAGTATGTTGTAACTAACAAGGGTATGCGAGAGCAATTCACTTACCTCTGCAAACCCCGTCACGCCCGTATCCGCTGAACCACCGTGCCCAGGCAGGTCAATGTAGAGCCGGGGGTAGTCATGCAGCGACGCCCCGACAGCCTGCCACTCGCGACAGTCGCCGGAAAAACCGTGCAGGAAAACCAGCCAGGGGTAGCCTGGTTTTCCTGGCTGGGAGACGCCTGCGAGGATCACAGGTGACTCACCTGCGCAAGCAGATGTTGCAGCTTCTGCGCGCCGTCAGCATCGTTTACCACCAGCTCAATCAGCGTCGCGCCAGGCTGCCGCCAGGCGGTGTTCAGCGCCGTCTCCAGCGCGTCCCAGTTTTCCGGGCGATGGTACTTCAGGCTGAACATGGCGGCGGCGTGTTCGAACTGCACGTTTTGCGGCATCAGATAGAAGCGCTCACGCTCGCTTTGCGGCGTCGGCAGCAACGAGAAAATCTGCCCGCCGTTATTGTTCACAACAATCAGCACGAACGGGGCCGACGCCTGACGCAGGAGCGCCAGCGCGTTGAGATCGTAGAGGGCTGAGAGATCCCCCACAATCGCCAGCGTGGATTTCGCGCTGGCCCGCTGTACGCCAGCGGCGGTGGAGATCAGGCCGTCAATGCCGCTCGCACCCCGGTTGCTGTACACCGGATAACCCGCCGGCAGCTGCGAAAAGGCGTCAATCAGGCGCACCACCAGGCTGTTACCGACAAAAAGTTGTCCCTGCTCGGGAAGATATTTGCGGATACGGTGCGCAAGCCCGGCTTCACTGAACGCCTCGCACTGCGTTTTGGTGAGTTCCCACGCCTGACGTGACAGCGCCGGGATCTCCACCGCCCAGGGTTTGCGTTTTTCCGCCGGATGCAATTCCAGCCAGCTGTCAATGTTGCTCACCAGGCGGCGGCCGCGATGGTGCGCCGGGTCAAGGCGTCCTTCGAGCGGATCCACCAGCCAGTACTCTTCTGGGGTACAGGTGGCCTGCCACTGGAGCAGACGCTTCCCCGTCAGGCTCGATCCCAGCTGGACGACAATCTGCGCCTGCGCCAGCTCGGTAACCGCTTTCGCGTTCCCCAGCCAGAGGTCGGCGCAGGGCAGCGGCTGGCCCGTCTGGGAAAGCACGTCACCAATCAGCGGCCAGCCAAGCGTTTGTGCCCACTCCGCCGCCAGCTTGCCTTCCGCCGCACTCATCCGCCCGGCAATCACCACGCCGCGCTTCTGGCGCCAGAAGAACCAGTCGCGCTGTTTTGCGCTTTCCAGATGCGTCTGCTCGCGCAGCCAGGGTTTTTCGCTCTCCCACCAGTCTCCCAGCTGCTGTTGCCAGACGAGGCCAGTATCGTTCATTTCACCGTACAGCGGCTCGGCAAACGGGCAGTTAATGTGCAGCCCGCCGCTGCGCAGTGCGTTCATGGCGTGGTCGAGGGTTGAGACCAGCCAGCTGGCGGGAATATCCTGGGTGGGGCGCGGCAACGAGACCGCCTGTGAAGGATGCGAGGCAAAAATGCCAGGCTGACGAATCGCCTGATTAGCACCGCAGTCAATAAGTTCCGGGGGACGGTCGGCAGTGAGTAAAATCAGCTTTTCGCCGGTTAATCCCGCTTCTATCAGCGCCGGATAGAGGTTCGCCACCGCCGTGCCGGAGGTGACTATCACCGCCACGGGCGCTTTGCTGACTTTCGCCAGCCCGAGCGCCAGATGGCCCAGACCCCGCTCATCAAAATGGGTGTGGTGAATAAAAGCCCGGTTTTCCGCGGCAGCAAGGGTGAGCGGCGTGGAGCGAGAGCCCGGGGCAATACACACATGCCTGACACCATGACGGGTCAGGGCTTCAAGGATCACCGCCGCCCAGCGTCGGTTAAAAGAACTTACTGACATGAGATTGTCCAGTATCAAGAATGCGACACAGTATAAATAATAGAAAAAGTCAGAATTTTGATATGAATCGGGATTGCACGAATCAGTATTAATCCCTTAGGAGAAGGGAACGCAGCCCGGCTGCCTTGTTTTCGATCTCCTGCCACTCCTGCTCCGGATCGGAGCCGCTGACGATGCCCGCCCCCGCATAAAGACGCAGCGCAGCGTCGTGAACGCGGGCGGAGCGTAATGCCACACAGAATTCGCTTTGATCGCGCGATAAATAGCCCGCCGACCCGGCGTACCACTCCCGGTCAAACGGCTCCACTTTCGCAATAAATTCTCGCGCCGCCTGTCGCGGCAGCCCGGCCACCGCCGCCGTCGGTTGCAGAATATGCAGGCACTGCTCGTCGTCAGGCTGTTTAAGTTCGGTCCAGATACAGCGACGTAAATGCTGCACCTTGCGCAGACGCAGCACCTGCGCAGGCAGGATCTCCAGCGTCCGGGTATGGTGCTGAAGACGCTGGCAGATATCTTCCACCACCAGCATATTTTCCCGCTGATTTTTGTCGTCATTCATCAGCCAGTCGCCCAGACGCTGGGCCTGCTTATCGTCAGAATGGCTGGCGACGGTGCCTGCCAGCGCTTCAGTGCGCAGCAGCGTGCCGCGTCGCCGCCACAGGCGTTCAGGCGTCGAGCCGAGGAACGCGTTGCTGGCGTCAAAGACCATACAAAAATGATAGCAGTTGAGGTTTAGCGCGCGGCTGGCAGCCATCAGCGCGATGGCGTTCACGGGCTGCTGGCAATGCACGTCTGTAGCACGTGCGAGGACCACTTTCTCAAAATCGCCGCGAGCAAGGGTATCCGTCGCCTGACGAATCAACGCCAGCCATTCCGGTTTTTCCGGATGATGGGTTTCCTGCACAATCTGCACGGACAACGGGCGGATCGGCGCGGCGTCGCGCAGGTTATCGACAAAATTCAGCGCCTCACGGGCATCTTCCCGCAGCGACGTTTCGCTCCACAGTTGCAGACGCAGCGTGGCGACCCCGCCAGACCGTCGCCAGAGAAGGCGCGGTAAAAACAGCTTGCCCTGCGCCGGGTTGAAGGCGTTCAGGCCGCAGATACGGGTGTCATTGGCTACGTCGTGGGTGTGCAAAAACCGCGAGGCCGAGGCCAGAGAATCAAAATGGGCGAGGCTTCCGAGCGCGGCAAGTTCTTCATCGCCGCTGCGCTGTTGCCAGTAAAACTGAGGATAGTATCGCTGCACACCGAGCCAGGCCAGCGGATCGAAGGCGTCGTTTAACGGGAAAGAGACATCGAAATGGCGTAAACCGGGTGTAGCTGGCAACGCTTGCGCAAGCTGAGTACGCAGGCTTTGCAGCGCGAGGAAAATCGAGTGCACGCGAACCTCTCCCTGTTAAAGCCTTATATTATACGGGGTACTGACGATAAATAGCAGTACCCACGTGTAGGGAGTGGTTTACCGGCTTAACGACGGGCTAACAGCAGACCCAGCACCAGCCCTACGGCCGCACCGACCCCAATGCCCTGCCACGGTTTTTCATGCACATAATCGTCGGCACGATAAACCGCCTGCTTGGCGCGGTAGTAGTAATTGTCGGATGCGTTACTGACGCGGTTTTTCACGTCATGCAGCGCCTGCTCGGCGCGGGCTTTGAGCTCAATGTACTTCTGATCGGCAGGATCGCCTGAAGAGCGCAGCACTTCTTCCAGCGTTTCGCTTAGCAGCGTCAGGTCGTCGTCGACTCGGGTATCCCAGGATTGAAATGACATATTTTTCTCCATGTTAGTACACCAGTCCGGTAACTATAGACAACGTATTGCTATTGCGCCTGTTTCGCTTCGCGTGCCATGCCGATGTGTGGGATGCCGTCTTCGTCGTAAATGTCCGTGACCGGGGTAAAACCAAAATGGCCATAGAATGATTGCAAATGCGCCTGCGCGCCCAGGTATAACGCCTTGTCCGGCCACTGTTTCTGGCATGCGTCCAGCGTTTTTTCCATCAGCTGATAGCCCAGCTTTTCACCGCGCGCGCGGCCGCTGATAATGACGCGGCCAATGACGACAGGGTCAAAATCCTCTTCGCTTTTCAGAATCCTCGCATACGCCACCAGCTCGTTATCGCGCCAGCCGAGGATGTGCCGGTTCTCGCCGATCAGGTCATCGCCGTCGATATCCTGATACGGGCAGGTTTGTTCAACCACAAAGACTTCGCAGCGCAGCTTGAGCAGGGCGTAGAGTGAATGCACGGTCAGTTCGCTGTGGTGTAGATCTTGCCACTGGATCATGTGTTTCTCCTTCCTGGTGTTCATCACGTTATACTAAACCCCTTCCCATTCGGCAAAGGGCTGATTGCGTTATGGAACTGATTTTTCTGGGTACGTCCGCCGGGGTGCCAACCCGCTCACGAAACGTGACGGCGATTCTGCTGGATCTTAAGCATCCTACCCGCGGTGGGCTGTGGCTGTTTGACTGCGGCGAGGGTACGCAACATCAGCTGCTGCATACCTCATACCACCCGGGGAAAGTGGATAAAATATTTATCACCCATCTGCACGGCGACCATCTGTTTGGCCTGCCGGGCCTGCTGTGCAGCCGTTCGATGGCCGGTAACGCTAACCCGCTGACCATTTATGGCCCCGCGGGTATTCAGGAATTTGTTGAAACCACGCTGCGCCTGAGCGGCTCGTGGACCGATTATCCGCTGGAGGTGTTAGAGATCGGCGAGGGTCTGGTGTTCGATGACGGAGATTACCTGGTGCGCGCTTACCCGCTTAACCATCCGGTGGAATGCTACGGCTATCGCGTTGAGGAGCATGACAAGCCCGGGGCGCTGAACGCCGCCGCGTTGCAGGCCGATGGGGTGAAACCAGGCCCGCTGTTCCAGCGTCTGAAGCACGGCGAGACCGTCACGCTGGAAGACGGGCGCGTCATCAACGGTCAGGATTACCTCGCCCCACCGCAGCCGGGCAAAAAACTGGCTATTTTTGGGGATACCGCCCCCTGCCCTTCGGCGCTCAGGCTTGCCAGAGGTGTAGATGTGATGGTGCATGAGGCGACGCTGGAAGCGGCGATGGAAGAAAAAGCCAACAGCCGGGGGCACAGCTCTACGCGTCAGGCGGCGCAGCTGGCACGTGAGGCTGGCGTCCGGAAACTGATTGTTACTCACGTCAGCTCACGCTATGACGTCCGCGGCGCTGAAAGCCTGCTGGCAGAGTGCCGGGAAGTATTTCCGGCATGCGAGCTGGCGGAAGATTTTGCTCAGGTCAGCGTTTAGTCCTTCATTTTTCCCTCAGCGTGCCGATAACGATTAAAAGGCCAGCATTTCTCTTGAGGGTAGAATGGATAATTTCCAGAAAGATATTGATGACAGGGCAAACCTGACCCTGTCCAACCGTTTTGAACTGTTGCTGTTCCGTCTTGGCACCTCTCTGAACGAAAATAAATCCGAGCTGTTCGGCATCAACGTGTTCAAATTGCGCGAAATTGTGCCGATGCCGACCTTCACCAAACCGGCGGGAATGAAGTCTCCGCTGATGGGGATGGTGAACATTCGTGACCAGGTGATCCCGGTGATCGATCTGGCCGCCGTCGCCGGCTGCAAACCAGCCACCGGGCTGAACATCCTGCTGATCACCGAATATGCCCGCAGCGTGCAGGCGTTTGCCGTAGAATCGGTGGAAAACATCATGCGTCTGGACTGGAAGCAGGTGCACGCCGCGGAAACCGCCGTCAGCGGTCGCTACATCACCAGCATTGCCTGTCTGAACGAGAAGACCGATACCAACGATCTGGCGATGGTGCTGGACGTGGAGCAGATCCTGTACGACATCACCCCGGCGAACCACGATCTGCACGCCACCCATCTGGAAACCACCAAATTCAACATCACGCCTGGCTCTGTCGCGATTGTTGCAGAAGATTCAAAAGTAGCGCGCTCAATGCTGGAGAAGGGATTGCAGGCGATGGAGATCCCGGCCCAGCTGCATATCACCGGCAAAGACGCGTGGGAGAAAATCACTCAGCTGGCCGCGCAGGCACAGGCCGAGGGCGTTCCCGTTACCGATAAGATTGCCCTGGTATTAACCGACCTCGAAATGCCGGAGATGGACGGATTTACGCTGACGCGAAAAATCAAATCCGACCCGGTACTGAAAGATATTCCGGTGGTGATCCACTCGTCTCTTTCCGGCAACGCGAACGAAGATCATATTCGCAAAGTGAAGGCGGACGGCTATGTGGCGAAGTTTGAGCTGAATGAGCTGTCGTCGGTGATTGAAGAGGTGCTGGACCGCTCGATGAAGAAGATTGACGGGCCGCTTATAAGCAGGAAGCAGTTAGCTTAGTCGGGTGACGCTTCGCTTACCCGACCTACAAAACCCGTAGGCCCTGCAAGCGTAGCGCCGCTGGGCAATAAAAAAGGCAACTTTCGTTGCCTTTTTGCTTTCACCTTACATTAGCGGCATCGCGCGCTGCACGATATCAATCAGCGGCTGCGGATAGATACCGAAGATCAGCACCAGCAGCGCGGAGATCAGCACCACGATACCGCCGGCGCTGTACTGCCAGTTGGACGGCGCATCGCGGTTGAGCTGCTGAGGCGCGCTCAGGTACAGGCTCACCGCTACGCGCAGGTAGTAGTAGAGACCAATCGCGGAGCCGATAACGACACCCGCCGTCAGCCACCACAGACCCGCCTGCACACCGACGGCCAGCACGTAGAACTTACCGATAAAGCCCAGCGTCATCGGGATACCCGCCAGAGAGAGCATCATCACGGTCATTACCGCAGACAGAATCGGACGGTGCCAGAACAGACCACGGTAGGAGAACAGGGAATCCGCATCCGGGCCACGGTACGGGCTGGACATCAGGCTCACCACGCCGAACGCGCCGAGGCTGCTAAACAGGTAACCGGCCAGATAGACGCCCACAGTTTCCATCGACATCTCACCGCTTTGCAGCGCAATCAGCGCCACCAGCAGGTAACCCAGATGGGAGATAGAGGAGTAGCCCAGCAGACGCTTGATGTTGGTCTGGCTCAGCGCCATCAGGTTACCGAAGATGATGGACACGAACGCGATAATGCCCAGCACCACGCGGACCGCTTCGCTGTCACCCACCGGGGCGTACAGGAACAGACGCATGACCACACCGAAGATAGCGATTTTGCTCGCCGTCGCCAGGAAGGTCGAGACCGGTGCAGGGGCACCCTGGTATACGTCTGGCGTCCACAGGTGGAACGGAACCAGTGAAAGTTTAAAGCCAAGGCCAACAATCATCATGCCCAGACCAGCCAGCAGCAGCGGCTCATGCATCATGCCGTCGCCGAGGCTCTTGCCGATGGCCATGAAGGAGAGATTACCCGTCTGTGCGTACAGCAGCGCGATACCAAACAGCAGGAACGACGACGCGGCAGCAGACAGGATCGTGTACTTGATTGCCGCTTCCAGAGAGCGCTTCTGGCGGAAAGCGTAACCAATCAGGCCGAACAGCGGGAGTGAGATCAGCTCAATACCGAGGAACAGCGCGGCCAGGTGGTTCGCGTTCGCCAGCAGAATACCGCCCAGTGCGGCAATCAGTACCAGCAGGTAAAACTCTTCTTTGTTGTCGTTGTAACCTTCGAGCCACGGGTACGCAAAGGTACAGGTTGCCAGGCTCGCCAGCAGCACCAGACCGGTGTAGAGCATGGCGTAACCGTCAACGCGCATCAGCGGCGTGACGTCCATCGCTCCCGCCTGGCCAACAAACCAGAGGGAAACTAACGCAGCGTTCAGACCCAGAACGGACAGGGTCGCATTCAGGAAGTGATTGCGTCGCCACGCAATGGAGAGCATCACAACCACCACCGTCAATCCGACGATCAGCAGCGGTAGCAGCGCGATCAGTTGTTGTGGAGTTATTGTCATGGCGAATTACGGCCTTGTAGTAGAAGCAGAATTAACAAACCACTGCTGGATGTTACCCATCGCGGAGTGCGAGGTATCCAGAATCGGCTGCGGATAGAAGCCCAACAGCACCAGCAGTACGACCAGCAGCAGGATGATGAACAGCTCACGCAGCGACATCCCCGGCAGTTCTTGTGCAGCAATTTCACTCTTCGCTTTACCGAAGTAAGCGCGGTGCAGCATCGCCAGCGAGTACACGGAGGCAAATACCAGACCAAAGGTGGAGATGATGGTGATCGTCGGTACCACGTTGAAGCTGCCGAACAGGATCATAAACTCGCCGACGAAGTTACCGGTACCCGGCATACCCAGGGTCGCCACCGCGAAGAACATGGAGAGCGCCGGCAGCCATTTCATTTTGCCCCACAGGCCGCCCATCATACGCATGTCGCGGGTATGCAGACGTTCGTACAGCTGACCACACAGGATGAAGAGACCGGCAGCGGACAGGCCGTGCGCAATCATCTGGATCACCGCGCCCTGGTACGCCAGCTGGCTGCCGGTGTAGATGGCAATCAGCACGAAGCCCATGTGGGAAACGGAGGTGTAAGCAATCAGACGTTTGATGTCGTACTGCGTGAAGGCCATCCATGCACCGTAGAAGATACCGATCACGCCAAGCCACATGGCAATCGGCGCGAACTCTGCGGAGGCGTTCGGGAACAGCGGCAGGGAGAAACGCAGCAGACCGTAGGCCGCCGTTTTCAGCAAGATACCCGCCAGGTCAACGGAACCCGCCGTTGGCGCCTGAGAGTGCGCGTCCGGCAGCCAGCCGTGCAGCGGTACGACCGGCATTTTCACCGCGAAGGCGATGAAGAAGCCGAGCATCAGCAGGTATTCCACACCGTGAGACATCGGGGTCTTCAGCAGGTCTTCGTAGTTGAAGGTCCAGACGCCGGTCGCATTGTAATGCACAAATACCAGCGCCAGGATGGCAATCAGCATCACCAGACCACTCGCCTGGGTATAGATGAAGAACTTGGTGGCCGCCGTGATACGCGTTTTACCGTCGGACGCCTTATGGCCCCACAGCGCGATCAGGAAGTACATCGGCACCAGCATCATCTCCCAGAAGAAGAAGAACAGGAACATGTCGATGGCCAGGAACACGCCGATCACGCCGCCCAGGATCCACATCAGGTTCAGGTGGAAGAAGCCCTGATATTTTTCGATTTCTCGCCAGGAGCAGAGTACCGCCAGAACGCCGAGCAGACCGGTCAGCACCACCATCAGCAGCGACAGACCGTCAATCGCGAGGTGGATCGTAATACCAAAACGTGGGATCCACGGCAGAATGAACTCAGACTGCCACTGCGGAAGGCCCGCAGACTGGGTCAGTGAGTAGCCACCCTGCAACCACAGTTGCAGGCCAAGCGCGAGCGTCAATCCCATGGTGATCAGCGCGATCCAGCGCGGCATCTTCACGCCAAAGCGTTCGGTCTGCCAGCACAGGAAGCCGCCGATGAAGGGAATTAATATTAGCCAGGGTAGTAACATGGCGATTTTTATTCCTTGTTAAAGTCCCTCAGGGACCGATTTTCAACGAATTCGACAAAATTCACGTTTGAGTGCGGGGCCTTTTGCCCGGTGGCGCTTCGCTTACCGGGCCTACGGTCCGTAGGTCGGGTAAGCGCTAGCGCCACCCGACAATCCCCGCTAACTCAAAATCAACGCAACACCATCAGCAGCGCCAGTATGACAACCGCACCGATGCTCATGGACGCCACATACCAGCGCAGATAACCGTTCTCGCTGAACAGCAGGCCTTTACCTGCAAAGCGAGAGAGGATCGCCGGGATATTCATCAGGCTGTTCAGTGGATCGCGCTTCAGCAGCCACGCAATGCCCAGGAACGGCTTCACGAAGATCATGTCGTACAGCCAGTCGAAGCCCCATGCGTTGTACCACCAGGTGCCCAGCAGACGGCCCGGCGCGCTGTTGGCAACGGCAGTCACCAGCGTGCGTTTGCCCAGCCACAGCCATGCGGCAATCAGGATGCCCGCGATAGCCACTACGCCGGAGGTGATTTCAAGCGTCAGAACGCGACCGTGCTCAAGCTCGGTTGTCGCCGGCAGTACGCCCTGCAACGGTGGCACAATCATCGCGCCAACGAAGGTGGACAGGACCAGCAGCACAATCAGCGGCAGGTGGTGGGTAATCCCCTTCCCTGCGTGAGCGTGAATTTGTTCTTTACCGTGGAAGACGATGAAAATCATACGGAAGGTGTACAGGGAGGTCATAAACGCACCGACCAGACCCGCAACCATCAGATTGATATGACCATTCGCCATGGCGCCCGCCAGGATTTCGTCCTTACTGAAGAAGCCTGCGGTAATCAGCGGCAGTGCCGCCAGCGCCGCGCCGCCTACCAGGAAGCAGACATACACCAGCGGGATAGACTTACGAAGTCCGCCCATTTTGAAGATGTTCTGCTCGTGGTGGCAGGCCAGAATCACCGAACCGGATGAGAGGAACAGCAGCGCTTTAAAGAACGCGTGCGTCATCAGGTGGAAAATGGCCGCGTCCCACGCCTGAACGCCCAGCGCCAGGAACATGTAACCAATCTGGCTCATGGTGGAGTACGCGAGAACGCGTTTGATGTCGGTCTGCACCAGCGCGGCAAAGCCAGCCAGCACCAGCGTAACCGCACCGACGATACCCACCAGATGCAGAATTTCCGGGGTCATCAGGAACAGGCCATGGGTACGCGCAATCAGGTAGACACCGGCGGTAACCATGGTTGCGGCGTGGATCAACGCGGAGACAGGGGTTGGACCCGCCATCGCGTCGGCCAGCCATGTCTGCAACGGCAGCTGCGCGGATTTACCCACAGCGCCACCCAGCAGCATCAGCGTTGCCCACCACAGCATGTTGTTGCCTGCTTCGAAGTGCGCCGGCGCCAGTTCCACCATTTCGCGGAAGTTTAGCGTGCCCAGTTCGTTGTAGAGAATGAACAGCGCGAAAGCGAGGAACACGTCACCCACACGGGTCACGACGAACGCTTTCATGGCCGCTGCGCCATTCTTCGGATCGGTGTAGTAGAAACCGATCAGCAGGTAAGAACACAGACCCACGCCTTCCCAGCCCAGATACATCAGCAGCAGGTTATCGGCCAGCACCAGAACCACCATGCTGGCGATAAACAGGTTGGTGTAGGCGAAGAAGCGGGAGTATCCCTCTTCACCGCGCATGTACCAGGAGGCGAACATGTGGATCAGGAAGCCGACGCCGGTAACTACGGAGAGCATGGTCAGAGACAGACCATCCAGCACCAGGTTGAAACCGATGTTGAAGTTACCGACCGACATCCAGTTCCACAGCGGTACGCTGTAGGCCTGACGTCCATTGTTAAAGAAGTCGATACCCGCATACGCTGTGACCAGCGCAGCCAGGCCGATAGAGCCAATGCCCACGGTGGCAGACAGATTCTCAGACCAGCGGCCGCGAGAAAACGCCAGCAGCACGAAGCCAATCAGCGGAAAAATAATGGTTAAGGCAAGCATGTTCATCCACGCAACTCACTTACTGAATCGATGTTCAGGTTCTGGCGGCGACGATGGAGCTGTAGCAACAGCGCCAGGCCAATACTCGCTTCAGCAGCCGCGAGGCTGATGGCGAGAATGTACATCACCTGACCATCGGTCTGGCCCCAGTAGCTACCGGCGACCACAAAGGCCAGCGCGGAAGCGTTGATCATGATTTCCAGACCGATCAGCATAAACAGCAGATTGCGGCGGATAACCAGACCGGTTAAGCCCAGAACGAATAAAATCGCAGCGAGGATCAGTCCATGTGTTAAGGGGATCATGCGCGTTCCTCCGTTTTTCTTTTCGCGCGGTCGTCAGTGCGGTTGCTCAGCACCTCGCCGACACGCTCTTCGCGGCCAACGTGGAAGGCCACAACCAGACCCGCCAGCAGCAGCATTGAGGCCAGCTCAACCGCCAGAACGTACGGACCAAACAGGGTGATACCCACGGCTTTCGCGCTGATTGGCGTCCCGTCGATACCCTGGTCGTTGACGCCCAGAATGGCGTAAACAATCACCGCCAGCATGATGGCCGACAAAATTGCCGGACCAATCCACACCTGCGGTTTTAACCACTGACGTTCCTGCTCAATTTCAGAGCCGCCCAGGTTCAGCATCATCACCACGAACACAAACAGCACCATGATGGCCCCGGCGTAGACGATGATTTCCAGCGCACCAGCGAAGTGCGCGCCCAGCGCAAAGAACACCCCGGAAATAGCCAGCAGCGAAATGATTAAATACAGCAGCGCATGCACCGGATTGGTGTGCGTGATCACTCGCAGCGTAGCCAGGATGGCGATAAGGCCACAGATATAAAAAGCGAATTCCATTGCCCTCTCCTTACGGTAACAGGCTCTTGACGTCGATAGGCTTAGCTTCGTTCTCTGCTTCGCCTTTATCTTTGCCGTCGATTGCCATACCCGCCATCCGGTAGAAGTTATATTCCGGGTATTTGCCCGGACCGGAAATCAGCAGATCCTCTTTCTCGTACACCAGATCCTGACGCTTGTACTCACCCAGCTCGAAGTCTGGAGTCAGCTGAATCGCCGTGGTTGGGCACGCTTCTTCACACAGACCGCAGAAAATGCAGCGTGAGAAGTTGATGCGGAAGAACTCAGGGTACCAGCGGCCGTCTACCGTCTCTGCTTTTTGCAGAGAGATACAGCCCACCGGACACGCTACCGCACACAGGTTACAGGCAACGCAACGCTCGGAACCGTCCGGGTCGCGCGTCAGCACGATACGTCCACGGTAGCGCGGCGGCAGATATACCGGCTCTTCCGGGTACATCCGGGTTTCGCGTTTGGCAAACGCATGCAGGCCGATCATCCAGATACTGCGTACCTGAGTGCCGAAACCTACCAATAATTCTTTTAAGGTCATGATCTCAAAGCCCCTTATGGCTGCTGCCAGAGAATGACAGCCGCCGTTACCAACAAGTTGACGAGCGTCAGCGGCAGGCACACTTTCCAGCCGAAGGACATTACCTGGTCATAACGCGGACGCGGTAACGCTGCGCGAATCAAAATGAACATCATCATGAAGAACGCGGTTTTCAGCGCGAACCAGATGAACGGCGGTAAGAACGGGCCATGCCAGCCACCAAAGAACAGCGTTACCATCAACGCGGAAATGGTGACGATACCGATGTACTCGCCCACAAAGAACAGACCGAACTTCATACCGGAATATTCAATGTGGTAACCGTCGGCCAGTTCCTGTTCGGCTTCTGGCTGGTCAAACGGGTGACGGTGACACACCGCCACGCCCGCGATGGCAAAGGTAATAAACCCAAAGAACTGCGGGATAACGTTCCAGATGTCGGCCTGGTTGTTGACGATGTCGGTCATGTTAAATGAACCGGCCTGCGCCACCACGCCCATCAGGGAGAGCCCCAGGAACACTTCGTAGCTCAGCGTCTGCGCGGAAGCACGCATCGCACCCAGCAGCGAGTACTTGTTGTTACTGGACCAGCCTGCGAACAGCACCGCGTAAACCGCGAGGCCTGCCATCATCAGGAAGAACAGAATGCCGATGTTCAGGTCAGCCACCACCCAGGTCGGGCTGACCGGAACGATAGCAAACGCCAGCAGCAGCGAGGTGAAGGCGATCATCGGCGCCAGCGTAAAGATCACGCGGTCCGAGAAGCGCGGAACCCAGTCCTCTTTAAAGAACATCTTGATCATGTCCGCGACCAGCTGGAGTGAACCACCCCAGCCCACGCGGTTCGGTCCGTAACGGTTCTGGAACAGACCGAGCAAACGACGTTCACCAAAGCTCATGAACGCGCCGCAGGTGACGACCACCAGCAGAATCACAACCGCTTTCAGAATGCTCAGCAGGATGTCGATAAGATCCGGCGTTAACCAACTCATGCTTTTGCCTCCTGAAGGTTATCAAGATGCGCACCCGCCAGGACCGGCGCGATGCCAGGCATACCCATCGGCAGACCCACCTGCCCTGCTGACAGGCGTTCAGAAATAATCAGCGGCAGGCTGATTGTCTGGCCGTCGTAGCTAAAGGCAATGTTCGCACCCGCGTTAACGCCAAGCTTCGCGGCATCCGCCGGGTTGAGCTTGATGTACGGCTGCGGCATACGCTGCTGGAATACCGGAGAACGCTGGGACAGCTCGTCGCTACCGAACAGATGGTAGTACGGTGCAATACGCCAGTGACCTTCCTGCGCCTGGAAGCTCGCCGGAACGGTGGTGAAGAAGTCCAGACCGGTTTCGGAGGCTTCAATCAGACGCACGCCCGGATCGCCGTGGCGCAGGTGACCGCCCACTTCAGCCTGGAACTTGTTCCATGCCTGCGGGGAGTTCCAGCCCGGTGCCCATGCAAACGGGATTTGCGAACGCGGCGCAGACGGCTGGTTGTTCCCTTCCATCGAGAAGGCAAACATGGTGTCTTTATCCTGCGGCTGACGCGGTTCGTGCACGCTGATGTTGGCGCGCATCGCGGTACGACCGCTGTAGCGGTGCGGCTCACGCGCCAGTTTCTGGCCGCGAATGCGGAAGCTTGCGTCAGGCGCGGCGTCTTTAATGCCCGCCAGCTGAGGCAGTTTCTCAACAACCGCGTCAATAACGTGGTCGAGCTGCGTCCAGTCCACTTCACGGCTCTGCACGGTGCTGTGCAGAGAGTGCAGCCAGCGCCAGCTTTCCAGCATCACGGTTTTGCTGTCGTAGTAGGCCGGGTCATAAACCTGGAAGAAACGCTGGGCGCGGCCTTCGTTGTTGATCACCGTCCCGTCGCTTTCTGCGAAGCTTGCCGCAGAGAGCACGAGGTGCGCTTTGTCCATGATCGCGGTGCGCTGATGGTCGATAACCATCACCAGCGGCGCTCTGGAGAGCGCGGCGTCAACGCGAGCGGCAGAAGCATGGCGATGCAGGTCGTTTTCCAGCACCACAACGGCGTCAGCGGCACCGGATTCCAGTTCGCTTAACGCGTCTTCCAGCGAGCCGCCGCCAATCATACCCAGACCGATGCTGTTCACCGCACGGGCAATCATGGTCACACCGACGTCAGCGCCACGGCCCTTCAGGGCTTTGGCAACGTTCGCTGCGGCCTGAATGATTTCAGCGCTACCGGCGTTGGTACCGGAAATAATCAGAGGTTTCTTCGCCCCCGCCAGTGCCTGAACAATCACGTCGACCTTGTTTTGCAGGTCGCGATCCAGTTCAACGGCCGGCGAGTTGCTGTCCAGCGCGTGGGCAATGGCAAAGCCGAGGCGCGCCTGATCTTCAACCGGCGCGCAGTAGGTCCACGCGGCGATATCGTCCAGACGAGTGTTGTCGACGTTAGTCACAAACAGAGGATGCTTCGCGCGCTGACCGATGTTGAGAATGGCCGCAATCTGCCAGTCAGCCACTTTCTGCGCCGCTGCCATTTCACGTGCTTTGCCTTTCACCGCCTGACGAACCGCCAGAGCAGCGCGTGCGCCGGTCTGCGTCAGGTCTTCACCCAGCACCAGAACCGCATCATAAGATTCGATTTCGCGCAGCGCAGGCGTATGAATGCCGCCTTCACGCAGCACTTTCAGCACCAGCTGGAGACGTTCCTGCTCGCCATGGGCGATACCGGTGTAGAAGTTTTCCGCCCCAACCAGCTCGCGCAGCGCGAAGTTGCTTTCGATGCTGGCGCGCGGGGAGCCGATGCCGATCACTTTCTTCGACTGACGCAGAATATCTGCCGCGCCCTGCATCGCCTGCTCGGCGTTGAGGGTAATGAAGTCGTCGCCACGGCGCTGAACCGGCTGACGCGGACGGTCTTTCAGGTTCACATAGCCATAGCCGAAACGACCGCGGTCGCAGAGGAAGTAGTGGTTAACGGTACCGTTGTAACGGTTTTCGATACGACGCAGTTCGCCGTAACGTTCACCCGGGCTGGTGTTACAGCCGAGGGAGCACTGCTGGCAGATGCTTGGCGCAAACTGCATGTCCCATTTACGGTTGTAACGTTCAGAGTGGGTTTTATCCGTGAATACGCCGGTCGGACAGATTTCTACCAGGTTACCGGAGAATTCGCTTTCCAGCGTACCGTCTTCCGGACGACCGAAGTAGACGTTGTCATGCGCGCCATATACGCCCAGATCCTGACCGTCTGCATAATCTTTGTAGTAACGCACGCAGCGGTAGCAGGCGATGCAGCGGTTCATTTCGTGAGAGATGAACGGCCCCAGATCCTGGTTACGGTGGGTACGCTTGGTAAAGCGATAGCGACGGAAGCTGTGACCGGTCATGACGGTCATATCCTGAAGGTGGCAGTTACCGCCCTCCTCACACACCGGACAGTCGTGCGGGTGGTTGGTCATCAACCACTCCACCACGCTTTCACGGAACTGTTTGGCTTCTTCGTCATCAATCGAAATAAAGGTGCCTTCGGCGGCTGGCGTCATACAGGACATCACCAGGCGACCACGCGTGTCTTCCGCGTTTTGATATTGCTTCACCGCACACTGGCGGCAAGCACCGACGCTGCCCAGCGCCGGATGCCAGCAAAAGTACGGAATATCGAGGCCAAGAGACAGACAAGCTTCCAGCAGGTTGTCCGCCCCGTTGACTTCGTATTCTTTGCCGTCTACATGAATCGTAGCCATTAGCATGCTTCCAGTTGGCTCGGCCGAAACCGAGCGTTAATCAAAATTCTGTTTTTACCAGCGCGCTTTCAGCAGGTTCGGCTGAATACCATTGATCGAATGGGTATTGCTGAACGGCTGCTTGATGCCTGCTTCGAATTCGTCGCGGAAATATTTAATCGCGCTTTGCAGCGGCTCGACGGCGCCCGGTGCGTGGGCACAGAAGGTTTTACCCGGCCCTAAGAATCGACACAGTTGCTCAAGTGTCTCGATATCGCCAGGCTGGCCTTCGCCACGTTCGATAGCACGCAGGATCTTCACGCTCCACGGCAGACCATCACGGCACGGTGTACACCAGCCGCAGGACTCGCGGGCGAAGAACTCTTCCAGGTTACGCACCAGGGATACCATGCCGATCTCGTGGTCGACGGCCATCGCCAGCGCGGTACCCAGACGGCTGCCTGCTTTACCAATGCTTTCGAACTCCATTGGCAGGTCAAGGTGGGCTTCGGTCAGGAAGTCCGTCCCTGCCCCACCCGGCTGCCAGGCTTTGAATTTCAGGCCATCGCGCATGCCGCCGGCGTAGTCTTCAAGAATTTCGCGTGCGGTGGTGCCGAACGGCAGCTCCCAGACGCCAGGGTTCTTCACGCGACCGGAGAAGCCCATCAGCTTGGTACCGGCATCTTTGCTTGAGGAGATGCCCTGATACCACTCCACGCCGTTCGCGAGGATCGCCGGGACGTTGCACAGGGTTTCGACGTTGTTGACGCAGGTCGGTTTACCCCACACGCCGGAGCTTGCCGGGAACGGTGGCTTGGAGCGCGGGTTCGCGCGGCGGCCTTCCAGGGAGTTAATCAGCGCGGTTTCTTCACCGCAGATATAACGTCCGGCACCGGTGTGCACGAACAGCTCGAAGTCAAACCCGGTGCCCAGGATGTTTTTACCCAGCAGACCGGCTTCAGTGGCTTCGGCAATCGCGCGACGCAGGTTTTCAGCCGCTTCGATGTATTCACCGCGCAGGAAGATATAGCCACGGTACGCTTTCAGCGCGAACGCGGAGATCAGCATGCCTTCAACCAGCAGGTGCGGCAGCTGTTCCATCAGCAGGCGGTCTTTATAGGTACCCGGCTCCATTTCATCGGCGTTACACAGCAGGTAACGGATGTTCATGGATTCATCTTTCGGCATCAGGCTCCACTTCAGACCGGTGGAGAAGCCCGCGCCGCCGCGGCCTTTCAGGCCAGACTCTTTCACCGCGTTAACGATGTCGTCCGGCGCCATGCCGCCAAGGGCTTTACGCGCGCCGGCATAGCCGTTTTTGCTTTCGTATTCTTCAAGCCATACCGGCTGTTTATCATCGCGCAGACGCCAGGTCAGCGGATGCGTCTCAGCAGTACGAATTACAGTTTTCATTTGTACTGCTCCAGCAGGTCAGGAATCGCTTCCGGCGTCAGATGGCTGTGAGTGTCCTCATCAATCATCATGGTCGGCCCCTTGTCGCAGTTACCCAGGCAGCAGGTTGGCAGCAGAGTAAAGCGTCCGTCGAAGGTGGTCTGGCCCGGCTTGATATTGAGTTTCTTCTCAATCGCAGCCTGAATGCCCTGATAACCGGTGATGTGGCAGACCACGCTGTCACAGTAGCGGATCACATGGCGGCCTACCGGCTGACGGAAGATCTGGCTGTAGAACGTGGCTACGCCTTCTACGTCACTCGCCGGAATACCCAGCACTTTTGCGATCTCGTAGATCGCCCCATCCGGCACCCAACCACGCTGTTTCTGTACGATTTTCAGCGCTTCAATGGACGCCGCACGTGGGTCTTCGTAGTGGTGCATCTCGTGCTCAATGGCGGCACGCTCTGCTTCACTCAGCTCAAAAGCCTCGGTTTGTGGTTGTTGATTCTCGTGCATAATTAGCGGTCCACATCTGACATAACAAAATCGATACTACCCAGATACACAATCAGGTCGGAGACCAGACTGCCGCGAATGGCGGCCGGGATCTGCTGCAAGTGCGCGAAGCTTGGCGTACGCACGCGGGTGCGGTAGCTCATGGTGCTGCCGTCGCTGGTGAGGTAGTAGCTGTTGATACCCTTGGTCGCTTCAATCATCTGGAAGGATTCCTGTGCCGGCATGACCGGGCCCCAGGAAACTTGCAGGAAGTGGGTGATCAGGGTTTCGATATGTTGCAGCGTGCGCTCTTTCGGTGGCGGCGTCGTCAGCGGGTGATCCGCCTTGAACGGGCCTTCCGGCATGTTGTTGAGGCACTGCTCAAGGATGCGCAGGCTCTGGCGCAGCTCTTCCACTTTCAGCATCACGCGGGTATAGCAGTCGGATACGCCGCCGCCAACCGGGACTTCAAAGTCGAAGTTCTCGTAACCAGAGTAAGGACGGGCTTTACGCACGTCGAAATCAATCCCGGTCGCACGCAGACCTGCACCTGTGGTTCCCCACTCCAGCGCTTCTTTCGCGCCGTAGGCAGCAACGCCCTGAGAACGGCCTTTCAGGATGGAGTTACGCAGCGCGGCTTTCTCGTAAGACGCCAGACGTTTCGGCATCCAGTCGAGGAATTCACGCAGCAGACGGTCCCAGCCGCGTGGCAGATCGTGCGCCACACCGCCGATGCGGAACCAGGCCGGGTGCATACGGAAACCGGTAATCGCTTCCACCAGATCGTAGATTTTCTGACGGTCGGTAAAGGCGAAGAAGACCGGCGTCATCGCGCCGACGTCCTGAATGAACGTGGAGATGTACAGCAGGTGGCTGTTAATACGGAACAGTTCAGACAGCATCACGCGAATCACGTTAACGCGATCCGGGACGGTGATGCCTGCCAGCTTCTCAACGGCCAGCACGTATGGCATTTCGTTCACGCAGCCGCCGAGGTATTCGATACGGTCGGTGTACGGAATGTAGCTGTGCCAGGACTGACGCTCGCCCATCTTCTCGGCACCACGGTGGTGGTAGCCGATGTCAGGGACGCAGTCGACAATTTCTTCACCGTCAAGCTGAAGGATAATACGGAATGCACCGTGCGCAGAGGGGTGGTTTGGACCGAGGTTGAGGAACATGAAGTCCTCGTTTTCGGTGCCGCGCTTCATGCCCCAGTCTTCCGGCTTGAAGGTCAGCGCTTCCATCTCCAGATCCTGCTTGGCTTTGGTCAGCTCAAACGGGTCAAATTCAGTGGCGCGTGCCGGGTAGTCTTTACGCAGCGGGTGGCCGGTCCAGGTCTGCGGCATCATGATGCGCGTCAGATGCGGGTGACCGTCAAAGGTCATGCCGAACATTTCCCAGGTTTCGCGCTCGTACCAGTTGGCGTTCGGGAAAAGTTTGGTGATCGTCGGCAGATGCATGTCGTTTTCAGACAATGCCACCTTGAGCATGATATCCGTGTTGCGGTCTATTGAGATCAGGTGGTAGAAAACGGAAAAATCCGCAGCAGGGAGACCCTGGCGGTGCGTTCTCAGACGTTCGTCCATGCCGTGTAAGTCAAACAGCATGACGTAAGGTTTTGGCAATTTCTTGAGGAAATCGACAACTTCCAGTAATTGCTCACGCTTCACCCAAACAACGGGTACCCCGGTGCGGGTGGCCTGAACAGTAAAGGCATCCGGCCCAAAACGGTTGCGCAGTTCGCCAATGACGGGGTCATCGAGATGATCCCGGGTCTGCCAGGCGGCTTCTTGCGCGGTTAAGTCGGTCATATTGTTCACCATTGCAAATGGTCCGTGGTGACTGTTAAGCCTGGCTTCGCGCTATTTGAGTAGTGATATGCGAAGGTGTTCTCCAGGCCCACAGGCGCAAATTAAATTTCGTCAGGCGTACGCAGGTTGGTGACGGCAATACGTTCACCACGTTTACGCTCGCGCTCAGACTGCATGTTCGCGCGATAGACACCCTGATCGCCAACAACCCATGAAAGCGGGCGGCGTTCTTTACCAATTGACTCCTGGAGCAGCATCAGCGCCTGCATATAGGCCTCTGGACGCGGCGGGCAGCCCGGGATGTACACATCCACCGGAATGAACTTATCAACGCCCTGCACAACGGAATAAATGTCGTACATACCGCCGGAGTTTGCACATGCGCCCATGGAGATAACCCATTTTGGCTCCAGCATCTGGTCATAAAGACGCTGAATAACCGGTGCCATCTTGGTAAAGCAGGTCCCGGCCACCACCATCAGGTCAGCCTGACGTGGAGAAGCACGCAGTACCTCGGCCCCAAAACGCGCAACGTCATGCACCGCAGTGAATGACGTCACCATTTCAACGTAGCAGCAAGAAAGGCCAAAGTTGTATGGCCAGATGGAGTTCTTACGACCCCAGTTGACCATGTCGTGCATGGCATGTTCGAGCTTGCCCATGTACACGCTTTTGTTGACTTCTTGCTCCAGGGGGTCGGTTACGATCTCCTGTTTTTGCAGGGGGTAACGGTCATTCTCACCGTTAGGATCTATGCGGGTGAGCGTATAATCCATCTTATTGCCTCGCTGTTACTGCTGACGATTAGAGATACTGTTTTCCGGGTTGATGTGTTCACGGCGTGAACGCACAGGTGTCCAGTCCAGCGCGCCAATACGCACCAGATAAACCAGACCGGCCAGTAACACTAAAATGAAAATTGCGGCCTCGACAAAGCCCACCCAACCACTTTCGCGAATGGAGGTAGACCACGCGAAGAGGTAAAGCGCTTCCACGTCAAAAATGACGAAGAACATGGCTACCAGGTAGAACTTGGCAGACAGGCGTAAGCGAGCGGTACCTACTGAATCAATACCTGATTCGAAAGGTGTGTTTTTGTGCCTTGCGCGGGCGCGACCGCCCAGGAACCAGCCGCCGACTAACATCAGGCAGCACAGGCCAATGGCTACAATAAGAAAGATTGCGAATGCCCAGTGATGAGCGATGACTTCTGTGGATGTTGACATACTCATTGCTTACTCATCAAAAGTGATACCGACGACACTGCTCTTGCTGGCAGATGGGCATCACATCGATTCATGGGGAGGAACAAAATAACCTTACACTAACTGTCAGAAATGAGACATAGACAGCAAAATGATGGGGTTTTTTACTCCTTTCTATAACCTTTTGTCAACTTTAACAAAGGTTTCTTCACATTAAATTACAACGTGCGATTCTCATTAACATTTGGTGCCCTTTAACCCTGGTGGGTACATGACTTTCCGTCAAATGCATCTTGTTGAATCGTGTCCGTTTTGGAAGTAAAAAAAATAACCCTCCTATTTTGACAGGATTTGCCAACGATTCCTCCCCCCAAATGGGAGTATTTTCTTGATCTGAGACACGCTTTTGTTAATTCAATCAAAAAAACAGCAACATATTTCCTGTTTTTTTAACATCGGCGGGGTATGAGGTAAGTTAGAACAGGTATTGTTTACATCTTAACCAAAAACATTTTCTGCATTGATAAATAAGCGGTATTTGCTCTATCCCTGCTCCGTTCACGGTTATGAATAGCAAAAAAAACCACTCGCAGGAAAAAATCATGCGAGTGGCTCTTTTTTGCACTTACATTTTGTTACGAGAATTTTGAGGGAATGATCACTCAAAATCCCCTTCCACGATCAGGGAGTCGTCCCCTCCTTCGGGAGTAACAGGCGCGTACTGCCATGGATTGTGGTAGTTTTCCATTGCCTCGAACACCACTTTTGCCAGCTCGTTGTTGCTGGCGGCGTTATGGCACAGCAGGTACTCCGTATCCGGCAACGACGGGAGTCCCTCGGATTGACCCAGCACACGCAGATCGGGGCTCATCATCTCCACCGGACGGGCCGTTACGCCAAGCCCGGCCTTCACCGCCGCTCGCACTGCGGGCAAGGTTGACGCCACGTACGCCAGGCGCCATGGAATACCGGCTTCGTTGAGCGCAGCCAGCACCATATCGCGGAACGGACTCGGATCGTCCAGCAGGACCAGGGGTATCGGCTCACCTTTCTGCAATACATACTCCGCGGCACAGTACCAGTGCGTTGGAGAAGTACGCAGCGTCAGGCTGTCAAACTGGCCAGGTCGATGCGTGGTGACCACCAGGTCAACCTCGTTTTCTTTCAGCATCTCAACCATGAAAGCATTGCGTTTAACGCTAACGTCCAGGGCAAGCTTCGGATAAACCGAGCTAATTCGGTTGAGAAGGAAGGGTAAAATGGTATCTGCTGATTCATCTGACGCCCCTAATGTTAACACTCCCTGAAGGTTGCTAAACATTAATGACATACAGGCTTCATCATTAAAGCGCAGTATCTTTCTGGCATAACCCAGAAGCTGAATACCATGTTCTGTTAAAAGCTTATTACGTCCATGACGCGCAAAAAGCTCTTTACCAACCAGTTGTTCCAGCCGCTGCATTTGCTGACTCACGGCGGACTGGGTACGGCAAACGGCGGCAGCAGCTGCTGCAAAAGTGTTGAGATCGGCGACCGCAACAAACGTTCTCAGCAGATCGAGGTCGAGATTCATTATCGGACGATTTGCATTTATCATATCTTTTCACTTTCAGGTTGCTCGTGCGGAGCTGCCCGGGTTGAAGCTGTGTGTAACAGTTAAGCAATTCCTTCTGAAGAGTTTCCCTCGCATCCCGGCCCGGCAGACTGCCTGACAGATAGTTATTGTACTGCGGTATATCACCAGTCAGAAATCACGTTTCATGACGTTATTTTTATTCTCTTGCGTCCAGGATATTTCGTTGTTTGCAGGTCGATGTTAATACCATAAAGAGTAAGACATGTTTTCTGCCATCTATATCGCAGCGTTGGCAACGTAGCAAGATGTGACTTACCCAATCAGCCAGAGATAACTTTAACAATAACAATCGATTAATACAGGAAAGCAGTATCCGATATACGTAACAGGCCTATCGCTATGCTGCATTCCCGAAACACATCTTAACCCAAATCCACTATATTTATAAGTCTTATTGCAATATTAAGGATTTACCGCCAATGATAAGCAACTACACTCTTTTTATTAAAATTAACGAAAGTTGCATTTTCGTCGTTAATAATAAATAAAGTTTAATTTAGATTCAGGCCATTCATTAATAACCCTTAACATTAATTTCACATGAGTAACTTTTAACCTGGCTTTGCTAATATGGCAATCGGTATCTCAGCATTCAGGTTTTACGAATGGTCACTCAGGGGGACTAATGCATCAGCCCGAATCGTCTTTTTATTTATCCCAGAATAATATTCATCTTTATATGAAATTTTTAGCACAAACAACCCAACACTCCTCTTTATCACGATAAATTCAGGCACAAAATCACTCCGTCGTTAGAGTAAGCGATCACCGCGGCATTGCCCGGTTGGACGAAATCTTCTTCTGTGCGCCCTTCAAAACGAAGCGCGGTGGGAGTACATTGTTCCGTGCTCACTTCCACGGCAGGAAGTTGCAATAATAGCGAAAAGGTTAAAGGTTCATGTCCCCTATCGAAAAATCCAGCAAGCTCGACAACGTCTGTTACGACATCCGTGGCCCGGTACTCAAAGAGGCAAAACGCCTTGAAGAGGAAGGCAATAAGGTTCTGAAACTCAACATCGGCAACCCCGCGCCATTTGGTTTTGAAGCGCCGGATGAGATCCTGGTGGATGTGATCCGTAACCTGCCCACTGCACAAGGCTACTGCGATTCAAAAGGGCTTTATTCCGCCCGTAAAGCCATCATGCAGCACTATCAGGCTCGCGGTATGCGCGACGTCACCGTTGAAGATATCTACATTGGCAACGGTGTCTCGGAGCTGATCGTTCAGGCGATGCAGGCGCTCCTGAACAGCGGCGATGAAATGCTGGTTCCTGCCCCGGATTATCCGCTGTGGACGGCTGCGGTGTCCCTGTCCAGCGGTAAAGCGGTGCACTACCTGTGCGACGAATCCTCTGACTGGTTCCCGGATCTGGATGATATTCGCGCCAAAATTACCCCGCGCACCCGGGGTATCGTGATCATTAACCCGAATAACCCGACGGGTGCGGTCTATTCAAAAGAGCTGCTGATGGAGATCGTCGAGATCGCCCGCCAGCACAACCTGATCATCTTTGCCGACGAGATTTACGACAAGATCCTGTACGACGCGGCGCAGCACCACTCTATCGCCGCGCTGGCACCCGATCTGCTGACGGTCACCTTTAACGGACTGTCTAAAACTTACCGCGTTGCCGGTTTCCGTCAGGGCTGGATGGTACTGAACGGTCCGAAAAAACATGCGAAAGGCTACATTGAAGGGCTGGAGATGCTGGCATCCATGCGTCTGTGCGCCAACGTACCGGCGCAACATGCGATCCAGACGGCGCTCGGTGGTTATCAGAGCATCAGCGAGTTCATCGTGCCTGGCGGCCGCCTGTATGAACAGCGCAACCGCGCATGGGAATTGATTAATGATATTCCGGGCGTCTCCTGCGTGAAGCCTAACGGCGCGCTGTACATGTTCCCGAAAATCGACGCGAAGCGCTTCAATATTCACGACGACCAGAAAATGGTGCTCGACTTCCTGTTGCAGGAAAAAGTGCTACTGGTTCAGGGGACGGCGTTTAACTGGCCGTGGCCGGATCACGTGCGTATCGTCACCTTGCCGCGCGAAGACGATCTCGAGATGGCCATCAGCCGCTTCGGGCGCTTCCTCTCCGGGTACCATCAGTAACGCTGACTTTTCGCCGGGTAGCGCTGCGCTTACCCGGCCTGCAACATCCGCAAATTTGCAACTTCCCTCCCCTCCCCGC
Source organism: Enterobacter cloacae complex sp. SHL018 (assembly GCF_049237905.1). Lineage (NCBI taxonomy): Bacteria > Pseudomonadati > Pseudomonadota > Gammaproteobacteria > Enterobacterales > Enterobacteriaceae > Enterobacter > Enterobacter cloacae complex sp. SHL018. The sequence continues at coordinate 275,043 of NZ_JBMKJE010000004.1, read as the reverse complement.
ACAATGAAGTCTGTCGCAGTGAAGACATAAGGTAACCTATGAGTCAGAGTCATTTCTTTGCCCACCTCTCCCGCCTGAAACTCATCAACCGCTGGCCGCTGATGCGCAATGTGCGTACTGAAAATGTGTCTGAGCACAGTTTGCAGGTTGCCATGGTCGCGCACGCGCTGGCCGCGATTAAAAACCGCAAATTCAACGGGCAGGTGAATGCCGAACGTATCGCCCTGCTGGCGATGTATCACGATGCATCGGAAGTGCTGACCGGGGATCTGCCTACGCCGGTGAAATATTTCAACTCGCAGATTGCCCAGGAATATAAGGCCATTGAGAAGATTGCCCAGCAGAAGCTGATCGACATGGTGCCTGAAGAGCTGCGCGATATCTTCGGGCCGCTGATCGATGAGCATCAGTATACGGAAGAGGAGAAATCCCTGGTTAAGCAGGCCGATGCGCTGTGCGCCTACCTGAAGTGTCTGGAAGAACTGTCCGCCGGGAATAACGAATTTTTACTGGCAAAAACGCGTCTGGAAAAAACGCTGGAATCCCGTCGCAGCGAAGAGATGGACTACTTTATGCGCGTGTTTGTGCCGAGCTTCCATTTGTCGCTGGATGAGATTAGCCAGGATTCGCCACTCTGATTTTCGCCCAGCGGCGCTGCGCTTGCAGGGCCTACGGGGTTGTAGGCCGGGTAAGGCGTAGCCGCCACCCGGCAAAATGCTCAGAACGGAAACAGGACCGGTATCAATACCACGCACACCACCATCACCAGCACGGTGAACGGCACACCCAGCTTCACGAAATCACTGAACCTATAATTCCCGGGCCCCAGCACCAGCGTATTGACCGGGGAAGAGACCGGCGTCATAAATGCCGCGGACGCCGCCATCGCAACCATCATCGCAAACGGATACGGCGAAACACCCATCGATTTTGCCATCGCCAGCGCAATGGGCGCCATCAGCACCGCCGTTGCGGTATTGGAGATGAACAAACCGATGGTGGCACACATGACGAACAGGCAAACCATCATCAGGTACGGACCATATCCCCCGCCCGCGTCCATTAAGCCTTTCACGATCAAATCCACCCCGCCGGTTTTCTGTAGCGCCAGGGCGAAGGGCATCATCCCGACGATGAGAATGATGCTCGGCCAGTGAATCGCTTTGTAAGCGCTTTCGGCGTCAATACAGCGGAATTTGCCCATTAACAGACAGGCGATTATCGCCGCCACCGGGTTAGGGATCTCGTCCGTCAGCATCAGCGCGACCATCAATACCAGGCAAAAAATCGCATGGGGCGCCTGGCTGTGCGCCGGTGATGCATCGTTCTCTTCAATCGGCATATTCAGCACCACAAAATCGCGGCCTTTCTGCCCGAGCTGGCTAATCAGTTTCCAGTTGCCGACCACGAGGAAGATATCCCCCAGCAGGATCGGCTCATCCACCACCGCCCCTTCAAGGGCTACGCCATCGCGCTTCAGGCCCACCACGTTGAGGCCATAGCGGGTACGAAAGCCGATTTCACGCACGGTTTTGCCCAATAACTCCGATTCCGGGATCAGCGACACCTCGGCCATTCCCACATCCAGCGCCTGGTCAGAGAAATACTCGCCGCGCAGGACCATCGGCTCCAGCAGCTGCTCGCTACAAAACTCCCGCAGATCCACGTCTGCGGTGGACATATCAATCAGCAGGACGTCACGCGCGCGAAACTCTGACACCCCGTTCACGTTAACGATCACCCGGCGAAAACGACGCCAGCGCTCAACCCCGATGACGTTCGCGCCATAGCGTTCGCGTAGCTTAAGGTCATCCAGCCGCTGCCCCACCATGGGCGATCCCGGGCGGATAGCCAGACGTCGGGCACGCCCGGTCAGACGATACTCTTTAATCAGATCGCGGAAAGAGCGCCGCTTCCAGCCCTCTTTGGCTTTATCCTGCTTCTCCCCTTTCAGCGCAAAACGGGTCAATAGCATATAGATAATGCCCATCACCAGTACCACCAGCCCGATCGGCGTAACGCTGAAAAAGCTAAACCCCTCAAGCCCCTCACGGATCAGTTCGCTGTTCACGACGAGGTTCGGCGGCGTCGCGACCAGCGTCATCATGCCGCTGATGAGCCCGGCGAAGCTCAACGGCATCATCAGCCGCGACGGGGAGATCTGCATCCTCATGCAGACGCTCAGCACGACCGGAATAAAGATGGCCACGACGCCCGTAGAGCTCATAAACGCGCCCAGCCCGGCGACCGTCAGCATCAGGTAAATCAGCATTTTGGTTTCGCTGCTGCCCGCCACCTTAACCAACCACGACCCCATCATCGTCGCCACGCCGGTGCGTACCAGCCCGTCGCCAATAATAAACAGGGCGGCAATCAAAATAACGTTGGGATCGCTAAACCCGGAAAAGGCTTCCGGCAGGGAAAGGGTACCGCTCAGAACGAATGCGACAATCACAAACAGGGCGACGGCATCCATGCGCACCTTGCCCGTGGCAAAAAGAATGATGGCGATTAACAGCAGGCTCAGGACCCAAATCAGTTCACCGTTCACAACATGTCCTTGTCAGTGGAGGAGAAGCAATTCTGCCATAAAAAAGCCCCGGTAATGCGGGGCTATATCATGGGATTACATTTTTAGCGAGACGGTTACAACTCCGTCTGACGCCTTCGAGACGTCGATGGCGGTCAGGGTGTTAAGCACGAAATCCGCCTCTTCCAGCCGGGGGGAACCCGCCGGGACGTTAACGGCAATGACGTGGCTTCCGGCGTTCAGCCCGGCCAGCACGCCTGCCGCCGCGTCTTCCACCACCACGCACTCCGCTGGCGCAAGGCCAAGCAGTTCTGCGCCGAGCAGAAACGCATCCGGTTCAGGCTTGCCGCGCTTCACGCGCTCAGCGGTAATGAAGACGTCCGGCGTCGGTAAACCTGCCGCCTTATGACGGGCATGCGCGACGGGAACCGAGCCGGAGGTGACGATAGCCCACGGGATCTGCGCTTCATTCAGGTGCTCAAGCAGTTCACGCGCACCGGGCAGCGCGGTGATGCCTTCGGTATCGGTAGCTTCAATCTGCTCAAGATAGCGGAACTCCGCCTGAATCTCTTCCTCAGAACGTCCCGCAAGGAAGTGCCGCAATGAGGTAATGGCCTGTTTGCCATGGATGAAATTCAGTACGTCCTGATGGTCGATGCCGTGCCGGTCGGCCCAGTGGCACCACGAGCGCTCCACCACCGGTAGCGAATCCACCAGCGTACCGTCCAGATCAAACAGAAAACCTTTACACTGCACACACACCTCCGTCAGGCATTAATGATTTGTTGAATTTCGTTGCTGCTTAAATGGTACTGACGCGGACAGGCGTGCCACGCGCTCAGCATACGTTGATACTTATCCCACATCGGGGTCTGGGCGTTGAAGCCGTGCGTACCCGCATCAAAATGGGTGTAACGCCCTTCGGTATTCACCATAAAGCGTACATAGCTCAGATAGCGCGCTTCCGTTGCAGCATCAAAGCCCAGGAACGTCACGCGGCGCTCGTCAATGGTCTGCTGGTCCTTCAGATTGGTCCAGGACACATGCAGCGCATGGTACATCTCCATGATGTCGATAACGATACGGCAGGTTTCCTCTTTCAGTTCGCCAAATTCGCGATCCAGTTCGCGCATCTGCAAGCCAAAACCACGTTCAACAATGGTTTGCAGGCGGCTGTAGCGCGCAGCGTTATCGGGATCAAGCATAGTCATCATCTTGTACTGGTTAGACAAAATCAGACGTTGAGCATGGGTCATTTCCATCTTTCGACTCCTGTAGCGCATTGCACTGTAAAAAAAAGACACGGTAACTGATTGTTACTGTGCCTTCTTTTGGTCGTCGTTTCGATGATCAATCACAAGTCATCGAGGAATGTTTTATCAAGCTGTTTAAACGCACGCTTGAGGGTATCCGCCAGCGCCTGATAGTCTGGCTTGCCTTCAACCGGTGCCAGCGCCTGGCCCGCCTCCTCCAGTTTTCCACGCACTTCATAAAACCAGTGTAAAACAGAAGGCGGAAGTGGCGTGACGGAACGTTTGCCTAACCACCATAGCCCCTGCATCGGCAGGCTTAACGCAAAAAGCGCCGTCGCGACGGCAGGGCCAAGCTGTCCACCTAACGCTATCTGCCAGCACAGGGTAAAAACGGCAATCGGGGGCATAAAGCGAATCGCATAGCGCGTGGCGCGAATAGTGCGATTTTCAATAAACATGGGCGCGAGGCGCTTTTCCATCGGCCATGTCTTTGCGTAATGCTGTCCCCGACGAAACAGACTAAAAAAGTTCACGGACGGGATTTCGGGTGTCGACATGGCTGTACCTCAACTTCACATATAAAAATTAAAATTTTCGTGCAAAACCACAACAGGCTATGACAACGTTCAAAATATTTTGTCATCGCTACCCCGTATCGGGTATCCTGTGCCAGCCTGATAGGGCCGTAGACGATAAGCGTTAACTCGTCAAATTATCGCATATTATGCCATTGTCTGAAAAATGTTCAAAATGGCTTAAAATCATAGGTATTTCTTCCATCCTGCCAGAATGTTTGTTTGGCATGATGTTAATCATAAATGTCTGGGTCAGCATGCGTTACGCTTTTAGACTCACTGACGTTTTTTTAGCCACGTATCAATAATAGGTACTTCCATGTCGAGTAAGTTAGTACTGGTTCTGAACTGCGGTAGCTCCTCACTGAAATTCGCCATCATCGATGCGCTCAACGGTGACGAGTACCTCTCTGGTTTGGCCGAATGTTTCCATCTGCCTGAAGCACGTATCAAGTGGAAGATGGACGGCAGCAAACAAGAAGCGGCTTTAGGTGCAGGCGCCGCTCACAGTGAAGCGCTGAACTTTATCGTTAACACTATTCTGGCACAAAAACCAGAACTGTCTGCTCAGCTGACCGCAATTGGTCACCGTATCGTCCACGGCGGCGAAAAATACACCAGTTCCGTGGTAATCGACGACTCCGTGATCCAGGGTATCAAAGACTCTGCGTCTTTCGCACCGCTGCATAACCCGGCTCACCTGATCGGTATCGCTGAAGCACTGAAATCCTTCCCGAGTCTGAAAGACAAAAACGTGGCCGTGTTTGATACCGCGTTCCATCAGACCATGCCGGAAGAGTCTTACCTCTATGCCCTGCCATACAGCCTGTACAAAGAGCACGGCGTTCGTCGTTACGGCGCACACGGCACCAGCCACTTCTATGTGACTCAGGAAGCCGCAAAAGTGCTGAACAAGCCGGTTGAAGAAGTCAACATCATCACCTGCCACCTGGGCAACGGTGGTTCTGTTTCCGCTATCCGCAACGGTAAGTGTGTTGACACCTCTATGGGTCTGACCCCGCTGGAAGGTCTGGTGATGGGTACCCGTTCCGGTGATATCGACCCGGCGATCATCTTCCACCTGCACGACACCCTGGGCATGAGCGTTGACGACATCAACAAAATGCTGACCAAAGAGTCTGGCCTGCTGGGCCTGACCGAGGTCACCAGCGACTGCCGTTACGTTGAAGACAACTACGCAGAAAAAGCTGACGCTAAACGTGCAATGGACGTTTATTGCCACCGTCTGGCGAAGTACATCGGTTCTTACACCGCGCTGATGGAAGGCCGTCTGGATGCTGTTATCTTCACCGGCGGTATCGGTGAGAACGCGGCAATGGTACGTGAACTGTCCCTGGGCAAACTGGGCGTTCTGGGCTTCGAAGTTGATCATGAGCGTAACCTGGCTGCCCGCTTCGGCAAGTCTGGCTTCATCAACAAAGAAGGCACCCGCCCTGCTATCGTTATCCCAACTAACGAAGAGCTGGTCATCGCGCAAGACGCGCACCGCCTGACTGCCTGATTCCACACCGCCAGCAATGCTGGCGGTGCTGTTTTGTAACCCGCCCAACGCGGCGGTAACGAAAGAGGATAAACCGTGTCCCGTACTATTATGCTGATCCCTACCGGAACCAGCGTCGGCCTGACCAGCGTCAGCCTCGGCGTGATCCGCGCTATGGAACGCAAAGGCGTTCGTCTGAGCGTCTTTAAGCCTATCGCCCAGCCACGTGCCGGTGGCGATGCGCCAGACCAGACCACCACCATCGTTCGCAAGAACTCCAATCTGCCAGCGGCTGAACCGCTGAAGATGAGCCACGTTGAATCTCTGCTCTCCAGCAACCAGAAAGACGTGCTGATGGAAGAGATCATTGCCAACTACCACGCAAACGCGCAGGACGCGGAAGTGGTGCTGGTTGAAGGCCTGGTCCCGACCCGTAAACACCAGTTTGCCCAGTCTCTGAACTTTGAAATCGCGAAAACCCTGAACGCAGAGATCGTTTTCGTGATGTCTCAGGGCACGGATACCCCAGAGCAGCTGAAAGAGCGTATCGAACTGACGCGCAGCAGCTTCGGCGGTGCGAAAAACACCAGCATCACCGGCGTGATTGTTAACAAGCTGAACGCGCCAGTAGATGAGCAGGGCCGTACGCGTCCTGACCTGTCCGAAATTTTTGACGACTCTTCCAAAGCGAAAGTCATCAAAGTTGACCCGGCTAAGTTGCAGGATTCCAGCCCGCTGCCTGTTCTGGGCGCGGTGCCATGGAGCTTCGATCTGATTGCCACCCGTGCAATCGATATGGCGCGTCACCTGAACGCCACCGTGATCAACGAAGGCGATATCAACACCCGCCGCGTGAAGTCCGTAACTTTCTGCGCACGTAGCATTCCACACATGCTGGAGCACTTCCGTGCAGGTTCCCTGCTGGTAACCTCCGCAGACCGTCCGGACGTGCTGGTTGCAGCCTGTCTGGCCGCGATGAACGGCGTGGAGATCGGCGCGATCCTGCTGACCGGCGCCTACGAGATGGACCCACGCGTAAGCAAGCTGTGCGAACGTGCGTTCGCCACTGGCCTGCCAGTCTTCATGGTGAACACCAACACCTGGCAGACCTCCCTGAGCCTGCAAAGCTTCAACCTCGAAGTGCCGGTTGATGACCACGAGCGTATCGAGAAAGTTCAGGAATACGTTGCGGGCTACATCAACGCAGACTGGATCGAATCCCTGACGGCGACCTCCGAGCGCAGCCGTCGTCTGTCTCCTCCAGCCTTCCGTTACCAGCTGACCGAGCTGGCGCGTAAAGCGGGCAAACGCGTGGTTCTGCCAGAAGGCGACGAACCACGTACCGTTAAAGCGGCGGCCATCTGTGCAGAGCGCGGTATCGCGACCTGTGTGCTGCTGGGTAACCCGGATGAGATCAACCGCGTTGCGGCGTCTCAGGGCGTTGAGCTCGGCGCGGGCATCGAAATCGTTGATCCTGACGTGGTCCGCGAAAGCTACGTTGCCCGTCTGGTTGAGCTGCGTAAGAACAAAGGCATGACCGAAGCCGTTGCGCGCGAGCAGCTGGAAGACAACGTGGTGCTGGGTACGCTGATGCTGGAGCAGGACGAAGTTGACGGTCTGGTTTCCGGTGCGGTTCACACCACCGCGAACACCATCCGTCCACCGTTGCAGCTGATCAAAACTGCACCGGGCAGCTCTCTGGTCTCCTCCGTGTTCTTCATGCTGCTGCCTGAACAGGTTTACGTTTACGGCGACTGTGCGATCAACCCGGACCCAACCGCAGAGCAGCTGGCAGAAATCGCTATCCAGTCTGCGGACTCCGCGATTGCCTTCGGTATCGAACCACGCGTCGCGATGCTCTCCTACTCCACCGGCACCTCTGGTGCAGGTAGTGACGTAGAGAAAGTCCGTGAAGCGACCCGCATTGCACAGGAAAAACGTCCGGATCTGATGATCGACGGCCCGCTCCAGTACGATGCCGCGGTAATGGCTGACGTGGCGAAATCCAAAGCGCCGAACTCGCCGGTTGCAGGTCGCGCTACCGTGTTCATCTTCCCGGATCTGAACACCGGTAACACCACCTATAAAGCGGTACAGCGTTCAGCAGACCTGATCTCCATCGGGCCAATGCTGCAAGGCATGCGCAAACCTGTGAACGACCTGTCCCGTGGTGCGCTGGTTGACGATATCGTCTACACCATCGCGCTGACGGCGATCCAGTCTTCGCAGCAGCAGTAAGCTAGCCCGGTGGCGCTAGCGCTTACCGGGCCTACGGTTTTATAGGCCGGATAAGCGAAGCGCCATCCGTCAAGAGAGGCGACCACAAATGGTCGCCTTTTTTATTACAGCAGCTCCCGCGCCGCCGACACAATGTCATGTGCCGTCAGGCCATACTCCTTCTGCAAGAAGTCCTGCGTACCCACCTGACCATACCGTTCCTTCACCCCCACCCGCCGCATAGGCACCGGACAGGTTTCCACCAGCACTTCCGCCACCGCCGACCCCAGCCCGTTGTGAATGCTGTGATTTTCGCAGGTCACAATACGCCCGGTTTTCTCGGCATAGTTTTTCACCAGCATCCGATCGATGGGCTTCAGGGTAAACATGTCGATGACCGCTGCGCTTACCCCCTCCTGCTCCAGCTGGCGCGCCGCCTCCAGCGCTTCCGCCACCATAATGCCGTTAGCAATCAGGGTAATATCGGTTCCCTCGCGCAGCACGTTGCCCTTGCCGATGGTGAAGGTTGACCCCGGGGCATACACGCTCGGCGCCTGTTTACGGATGGTCCTTACCCAGTAAAAGCCTTCCAGGTCGATGAGCTGACGCAGCACATCTTCGAACATCACCGCATCGGTCACCTCCAGCACCACTGAATGCGCCAGACCGCGCACGATGCCCATATCCTCAAACGACATATGCGTCCCGCCGTTGTGACAGGCCGTCACGCCCGCATCCGAGGCAATCACCTTCACGTTATTGCGCTGGTAGTCCAGGGACATAAACAGTTGGTCGAAGCAGCGACGGCTGGCAAAGGCGGTAAAGGTATGGACGAACGGCTTACGTCCGGTGAGCGACAGCCCGGCGGCCGTCCCAATCACGTTGGCCTCCATAATGCCGCAGTTGATGACGTGCTGTGGGTAATCACGCGCTACGCCGTCCATCGCCATCGAACTCATCAGATCCGCTTCGAGCGCAATGATCTCGCTCCCGGCCTCAATCTGTTTTGCCACAAAACCCGCGTAGACCTTACGCATCTCAACGGCATCTTTCTGTCCTGTCGGTGCAACCTTAATCATGTGAAGCCTCCAGTTGGCGAATCGTCTCGTTAAGCGCCGCTTTGCTCTCCTCGGTTAATCGCAGGTGATGCGAGTTGCTGAGCTGTTCAAGGTATGGCACCCCCTGCCCTTTAATGCTGTCGAGGATCACCACCCGCGGACGCGCATCAGCCTCAGGGATCGGCGCGGTCACCTCCAGCAGCGCCGGAATGTCATCCCCTTTCACCGTCACCACGTCAAAACCAAAGGCGCGGAATTTGCCTTCCAGGTCGAAGGCGCTGATGATTTCGTCCAGCTCGCCGTCGAGCTGCTGTTTGTTCCAGTCCACGAATACCGTCAGGTTGTTCAGTCGATGGTGAGCGATAAACTGGAAGGCTTCCCAGCACTGCCCTTCATTCAGTTCTCCGTCGCCAACGATGCAAAACACCCGGTTTGGCCTTCCTGCCAGCTTGTGCGACAGCGCCATGCCGCCAGCGATGGAGATCCCCTGCCCCAGTGAACCGGTGGTGGCATCCACGCCGCGTGTTTTCAGGCGATCCGGGTGACTTGGCAGACGCGTCCCGTTCTGGTTCAGCGTGCTCAGCTCTTCAATCGGGAAGTAGCCCTTAATCGCCAGCGTGCTGTACAGCGCCGGCCCCGCATGGCCTTTCGACAGCACAAAGTAATCGCGCTCTGGCCAGTCCGGATCGGCCGGGTCAATTTTCATCACCGCGCCGTACAGAACGGCCAGCGTTTCAACGACTGACATGCTGCCACCGTAGTGACCAAAACCCAGCTGCGTAAGGGATTTCAGCGTCTCAAGGCGGATCTGACGCGCCAGGTCGGTTATTTCATTCTCATTCATGATTTGGCTCCGGGGTTTTCCTGCGCGTTACCGCTGGCAGGTTTGTTTTTAGCGAAGACGTTGTAGGCCACCAGCAGCGCGAACAACACAACAACCAGTCCGGTGATGGCAAGCGGCGACAGGAAGCGTGCCAGGTTGCCCAGCACAATCCCGACCGCACCAAAATCAGCGTCCGAGAAGGTCGTATTCGCAAAGCCAATTGCGCCCAGAACAGGCAGCAGCAGGACCGGCAGGAAGGTGATCAGCAGGCCGTTAGCAAAGGCGCCAATCATTGCCCCGCGGCGTCCACCGGTGGCGTTACCGAACACGCCCGCCGTTGCGCCGGTGAAGAAGTGCGGCACAACGCCCGGGAGGATCAGCACCCAGCTAAACTGACCGCAGATGAACAACCCAACAATCCCGCCGAGGAAGCTAAACAGGAAGCCAATCAGCACCGCGTTTGGCGCATACGGGTAGACCACCGGGCAGTCCAGCGCAGGCCGCGCATTGGGCACCAGTTTTTCCGAGAAGCCGGTAAAGGCCGGGACGATTTCCGCCAGAATCAGGCGCACGCCCTGCAAGATGATGAACACGCCTGCCGCGAAGGTGATGGCCATAATGATGGCGTATACCAGGTAGTTTTGGCCGCCGCTGAAGGTGGCCTCCACGTACTCACGTCCGGCGCTCACCGCCATGATCAGGTAGATAATCATCATGGTCAGGGAGATGGAGATTGAACTGTCACGCAGGAAGCTAAGGTTCTTCGGCAGGTTCATCTCTTCGGTGGAGCGCGAGCCTTTCCCGACCTTGCTGCCAATCCAGCCGGACAGCACGTAGCCCAGCGTACCGAAATGACCGAAGGCGATCTCATCGTTGCCGGTAATACGCTTCATATAGCGCTGCGCAATCGCCGGGAAGAAGGCCATAATCAGGCCGAGGATCAAAGAACCGGTAAAGACCAGCCCGACCCCCTCGAAGCCTGCAACCGTCAGGATCACGCCGATCATGCATGCCATGTAGAAGGTGTGATGCCCGGTGAGGAAGATGTATTTCAGGCGGGTAAAGCGCGCAACAATAATATTCGCCACCATCCCGAAGGCCATAATGAGCGCGGTGGAAGCGCCATATTTCTCCAGGGCAATCGATACAATAGCTTCATTGTTGGGAATAATGCCCTGAATATTAAAGGCGTGCTCAAACATACCGCCGAGCGGATTTAAAGAGCCCACCAGCACAGTTGCGCCGCCGCCCAGTACAATAAAGCCGAGAATGGTTTTAATTGTGCCTTTTACCACATCCGAAAAGGCTTTTTTCTGCGCCACAAGACCAATCAGAGCAATTAACCCGACCAGCACTGAAGGGACTTTTAAAATATCAACAACGAAATTCAGCGTTTCAAGGATAAACATATCCACCTCGCCTTATCAGGATTATTGTCTTTCGAACCAGGCGCGCAGCTGCGCTTCGAGTTCGTTGATATCGATGATATTGTTGATTACCACCAGCTGGCTTTCCGGCACGCTGGCGCTGGCGGCAATGTCTTTCGCCATTACAAACAGGTCCGCCGCGCCCGGCGTGGCCGAGGAGAGATCGGAGTGTTCAACCTCGGCCTCAATTTCCAGTTTTTTGAGCACCTTTTTAATATTCATTTCGACCATAAAACTGCTGCCCAGGCCGGAGCCGCAAATAGCCATGATTTTCATTGTTATCCCCTTTTTTAAGTAGAGTACGTCCCATCACGCTGACGCGTAATGTTGAGATGAATCGGATTAAATAATTAAATCAGAAGCGATCGATAACGGTTTTTATCTCCTCCAGCGTATTCGCCCGATGTAATTCAGCCATATCTTCGTCGCTGGAAAATAATTCCGCTAAGGCTGAGATCATTTCGATATGGCTATGCTTGTCCGGTGCCGCCAGCATCACAATCACATCGACGGGGTCAAACTCACCGGCACCAAAAGAGACGCCCTGTTTTAGTTTTAATAATGACAGGCCAAGTCCTTTCGCCCCTTCTTCCGGTCGCGCATGTGGCATTGCCAGCCCTGGAGCCAGCACATAGTAGGGACCTAACGTCTGGTGCTGCTCGATGATAGCCGTGACATATTCCGGCGCAATGACTTGCAAATCCAGCAGCGGTTTCGCGCACAGTTCCAGCGCCTGGGGCCAGCTTTCAACGCTATCCTGTAGGATGATGGTTGTATCATATATCCACTTTTTGAGCATTTTTCACTCCCGCTAAAGACCAGACATGGGCAAACTCTATTCAACCCATCAATCAATGACTGCGATCGCGATCACAAAGATAGCGCTACCAACGACTAACATGCAGAACTGTGATAGCGCTATCAAATTGCTGTCATGGTGCGAAATCACAGCAAAAAAAGGGATTTAAGGCGTATACTGCCTGTCACGTAAAATGAAGGATGAAACTGAATCGCGTCCTGTCAGCAGGAAGATGTATGTCTTTAACCCGAAAACGGCGCAGTACCGGAAAAGTAACGCTCGCGGATGTCGCACAGCTTGCCGGCGTAGGCACGATGACTGTTTCCCGTGCCCTCCGCACGCCCGAACAGGTTTCCGATAAACTGCGTGAAAAAATTGAAGCCGCGGTGCAGGAGCTGGGTTATATGCCCAATCTTGCCGCCAGCGCACTGGCATCGGCGTCGTCATGGACGATCGCGATGGTAGTTCCCAACCTTTCCGAAGCTGGCTGTTCCGAGATGTTCGCCGGGCTACAGCAGGTGCTCCAGCCAGCCGGATACCAGATCATGCTGGCGGAATCTCAGCATCGTCTTGAACAGGAAGAGAAACTGCTCGAAACGCTGCTGGCCTCAAATATCGCCGCAGCGATACTGCTCAGCGTCGAGCACTCCGATACCGTACGCCACTGGCTGAAAAACGCCTCTATCCCGGTGATGGAAATGGGTGCAATGCGTGCCGATCCGATTGATATGAATATCGGGATTGATAACGTCGCCGCCATGTATGAACTTACCGAGATGGTGATTCAGCGTGGCTACCAGAATATCGGCCTGCTGTGCGCTAACCAGGAGCAGTGGATTTTTCAGCAGCATTTGCAGGGCTGGTACAAGGCGATGCTGCGCCACCACCTGTCGCCGAACAGAGTGATTAATGCCGCCATGCCGCCGAACTTCTCCACCGGCGCGGCACAACTGCCAGAGTTCCTGCTGGCGTGGCCGGAACTGGATGCGCTGGTGTGCGTATCAGATGAACTGGCCTGCGGCGCGCTGTATGAGTGCCAGCGTCGGCGCATCAAAGTGCCGGACGAATTAGCGGTCGTGGGCTTTGGCGACAGCGACGTCAGCCGCGTCTGCCAGCCGCCGCTGACAACGATGGCAGTACCGCATCGCAAGATTGGGATTGAAGCCGGGAAAGCGTTACTGGAACGTCTGAATGACGGAGACTGGCGCGATCATAAACCCATCGCGTCCAGCCTGTGTCTGCGGGAAAGCTGTTAAGGCTTACTCAGCCTCTTCCTCTTTTTCCGCCTTATTTTCCGGTTTAGCGGATTCGTTTTTGGCGTTGCGGGTCATCCACAGCGCCAGTGCTTTAAGGGAATCTGGCGTGAACTCGTCGCAACGCGCAGTGATCTCTTCCGGCGTCATCCAGCACACTTCGCTCACTTCCTCTTCCTGCAAGGCGAAAGGTCCGTGGGAAACGCAGCTGAACAGCCCGCCCCAGACGCGACAATGTTCATCTTCGAAATAAAATTGCCCGTGCTCGGCAAACGGCACGCCAGCGATACCTAACTCTTCTTCCGCTTCACGACGCGCGGAATCCAGCAATACTTCATCGGCCTGCACAACGCCACCCGCTGTGGCATCCAGCATACCAGGAAGAAAATCTTTGGTGTCGGTGCGACGCTGGACCAGAATCTTGCCCATGCCGTCATGAACAACGATGTACGTCGCGCGGTGACGCAGACGCTCCGCACGCATTTGTTCGCGGCTGGCCTGCGCGATCACTTCATTCTCTTCGCTGACAATGTCAACCCACTCAGTACTTGCCAAATGATTCTGCTCCACCATCGGGAAACCTTCTCGTCTAAGCGCTCTTTCGGCGCGTTTGCAGTTGTGGTGTAACTTACGGATTAATCGCTATCTGCGCAATAACTTGCTGATCATTAAGTGCGATAACGCTTAATGTCCCGTCTTCATACATGCCGTAGCTTGCCGGATTGCCGCCTTTAGGAATGCTGACAGACCCGGGATTAAAGTGATAAAACGCCCCGCGTTTTTCCGCCACCGGAATATGAGTATGACCATAAACCAGGACATCGCCAGCGGCGAGTGACGGCAGGTTATCCGGGCCGAACAGGTGCCCGTGGGTCAGGAACAAACGGCTGTTTTCCATCAACACCTGTTGCCAGGGAGCGGTGATGGGAAAATTCAGCAGCATCTGGTCAACTTCGCTGTCACAGTTGCCGCGAACGGCGATAATGCGCGAGGCAAAATGATTAAGTTTTTCCGCCACCTGCGCGGGAGCGTAGCCTTCCGGCAACGCATTGCGTGGGCCGTGGTTTAACACGTCGCCCAGGATCACCAGCCATTGCGCTCCGCTTTGGGCGAACAGAGAAAGCACGCGTTCGGTCGCGGGCAGCGATCCATGAATATCCGACGCAAACATCAGTTTCATCAGTTACTCCTTAGGAATTCAGACTGCCCCTATCATACCTCAAGCGCCCCGTCTTATCAGCCCGCGCGCTTAGCAGAGAGTGCCAGATAGCGCTGTACCGACGCGCGTTGCCACTGGAATGTGGCGTAATCCACCAGCAGCTGTGGGACGTCATCGCCATTGAGGATCAAGCGATTGAGCATCAGCGCCAGATCGGTGTCGGCAATACACCACTCGCCAAACAGGTTGGGGTTACCCTGCGCCAGCAGCGATGACGCAGTTTCGATCAGCTTCCGGGCGCTGGATAAGCCTTCCTCGCTGAGGGCGGGCTTTTTGACGCCAGCGAACACCACGTCCGTAGAGCGTTCTGTGCGAATCGGCACCAGGTCGCTACGCAGCCATGCCTGGATCTGGCGAGCGCGGGCGCGCTTTTGCAGATCGTGAGGATAGATGCGTTCCCACTCTGGCGGGGCAAAGCGGTCCTCAAGATACTCGTCAATCGCCGAGGATTCACTCAACTCAAAACCGTCGATCTCCAGCACAGGGACTCGGCGAGTGAGCGCGTAGCCCTGCCACTGGGGCTTCAGATGTTCGCCGCTGTCCAGGTCGACGGTTTTCAGACTAAAAGTAAGCCCCTTTTCTGCCAGCGCCACATAAACGCTCATGACATAAGGAGAAAAAAAGTTCGCATCGGACCACAACGTTATTACAGGCTGGCTCATAACATCCTCATCGGCTGATCGGTTTTCACTCAACATATAATCTCTTTGCCTCGCTGTCACTTGATGAAAACTCACGATTTACAACAAGCACCTATACTGATTTTTTATGGCAACACTATTCGCACTGACAGGAGTTGAGAATGATAGATCTCTATTATGCCCCCACCCCTAATGGCCATAAGATCACCCTCTTTCTCGAAGAAGCCGAAGTGGACTACCGGATCATTCGCGTGGATATCAGTAAAGGCGACCAGTTCCGCCCCGTTTTTCTGGCCATATCGCCCAACAATAAAATTCCGGCCATCATTGATAACCTGCCCTCCGACGGCGGCAAACCGTTAAGCCTGTTTGAGTCCGGAGAGATTTTGCTCTATCTGGCAGAGAAAACCGGCAAGCTCCTGAGCGGGGAGTTGCGCGAGCGTCATCACACGCTGCAATGGTTATTCTGGCAGTCGAGCGGCCTCGGGCCGATGCTGGGGCAGAATCATCACTTTACTGCCTATGCGCCGCAGACGATCCCTTACGCCATTGAGCGATATCAGGTCGAAACCCAGCGCCTGTACGGGGTCCTGAACCGTCGGCTGGAAAAATCACCGTGGCTGGGAGGTGAGCATTACAGCATCGCAGATATCGCCTGCTGGCCGTGGATCAACACCCATGAACGCCACCGGATCGATCTGGCCACTTATCCGGCGGTGAACAACTGGTTTGAGCGCATCCGGACCCGCCCGGCCACCGAACGCGCCATGCAAAAAATCCATCAGATTTGAGCCTGCGCCCCGTTGGGTGCAGGTGTTTTCCTCATGTATGATGAGGTGAAAATACTGACACGGAGAAGACCTGCAATGTCCCAGCATGACGCTATTATTCGTATAAAAAACTTACGCTTACGCACGTTCATTGGTATCAAAGAGGAGGAGATCGCGAATCGCCAGGATATCGTGGTGAATGTAGTGATCCACTACCCGGCAGACAAGGCGCGTGCCAGCGAGGACATCAATGACGCGCTGAACTATCGCACGATCACCAAAAGCATCATCCAGTACGTTGAGAACAACCGTTTTGCGCTACTGGAAAAATTAACTCAGGATGTGCTCGACATCGCACGCGAACACCACTGGGTCACTTATGCTGAAGTGGAGATCGATAAACTTCACGCCCTGCGCTACGCCGACTCCGTCTCCATGACGTTAAGCTGGCAGCGCCAGGCGTAAACCTGGAGGTTGTATGAAGATCCTGCTCACCGGCGGTACGGGCCTGATTGGTCGCCATCTCATTCCACGTTTGCAGGCGTTGCATCACGACATTACCGTGGTCACGCGCAGCCCGGAGAAAGCGCGCCAGGTGCTGGGCGCCGGCGTTGAGATCTGGAAAGGCCTGGCGGAAAGGCAGGATCTGAACGGCTTTGACGCCGTCATCAACCTTGCTGGCGAACCTATCGCCGATAAACGCTGGACCGAAGAGCAAAAACAGCGTTTATGCAGCAGCCGCTGGAACATGACCGAAAGGCTGGTTGAGCTGATTCGCAACAGCGAGACGCCGCCTTCGGTGCTGATTTCAGGCTCTGCTACAGGCTACTATGGCGATCTCGGTGAAGTGGTGGTGACAGAAGAGGAGCCGCCGCACAACGAGTTTACCCATAAACTCTGCGCCCAGTGGGAGCGCATCGCCTGCGCGGCGCAAAGCGATCGTACCCGCGTCTGCCTGCTGCGCACCGGTGTGGTACTTGCGCCGAAGGGCGGTATTCTCGGTAAAATGCTGCCGCCGTTTAAAATGGGGCTTGGCGGGCCCATCGGCAACGGTCGTCAGTATCTGGCGTGGATCCATATCGACGATATGGTCAACGGCATTCTCTGGCTGCTGGATAACGATCTGCGCGGGCCATTTAACATGATATCCCCTTACCCCGTACGTAATGAACAATTTGCTCACGCCCTGGGGCATGCCCTGCATCGCCCGGCGGTGCTGCGCGTGCCTGCAACGGCGATTCGTCTGTTGATGGGTGAGTCTTCGGTGCTGGTGCTGGGCGGGCAACGCGCGCTGCCAAAACGGCTGGAAGCGGCCGGGTTCACGTTCCGCTGGTATGACCTGGAAGAGGCGCTGGGGGATGTGGTGCAGTGAATATGTTAGAGTTATACGCCATGTCTGGATGAGATGGCGTAACTATGGCAACCATTACCACAACCCGGCTTCACCTCACCCCTTTCGAACCTTCTGACTGGGCGTTCTTCCGCTCTCTGCGTGAAGACCCCGCCATCATGCGCTATATGGCCGCTATCACGCCGGAAAAAGAGACGCGCCGCGTATTTGCCGCGCGCCTGATGGCGGAGCATGTCTTTGTGATCCGTCTGCATAACGACGTTACGCCGCTCGGGGATATCGGCCTGCAAATCAGTGCGGCGAACCGTGAAGAGGCGGATATTGGCTACACGGTTGTGCCTGCCGCGCAGGGAAAAGGCATTGCCAGCGAGGCGCTGCACGCGGTGTGCGAGTATGCATTTAACCAGACGGGCGTGAAGGCGATAAACGCGTACGTGCTGGCAGATAACGTTGGGTCGGTGCGGGTCCTTGAGAAAGCGGGTTTTGTGCGCACGCAGGTGCTGGAGAAGGCGTACGAGATTAAAGGCGTACGGTATGACGACTGGGTGTATCGGCTGGAGTGTTGAATGCCGGGCGGCACTGCGTTTGCCCGGCCTACGGGTTTTGTAGGCCCGGTAAGCGAAGCGCCACCGGGCAATTGGGCGGCTCTGCGGCCTGATGCCCTCACCCCGGCCCTCTCCCACAGGGAGAGGGAGAAAGGCCAAACCTACTTCAACGAGCCTTTCAGGAACTGCTGCAACCGCGGGCTTTGCGGGTTCGCCAGCACCTCATCCGGATGACCCTGCTCTTCAATTTTCCCCTGATGCAGGAAGATAACGTGGTTAGAAACGTTACGTGCGAAGCCCATCTCGTGCGTCACCACCACCATCGTTTTGCCCTCTTCCGCCAGCTTTTGCATGATGCGCAGTACTTCGCCAACGAGTTCAGGATCCAGCGCAGAAGTCGGTTCGTCAAACAGCAACACTTCCGGCTCCATCGCCAGCGCACGGGCGATAGAAACACGCTGCTGCTGCCCCCCTGACAGGTGCACCGGATATTTGATCTGCTGCCGCTCGTCGATACCCACTTTCGCCAGGTATTTGACCGCACGCTCGCGGGCTTCCTGCTTGCTTAAGCCGAGCACCTGAACCGGCGCTTCCATCACGTTCTCCAGCACCGTCATGTGGCTCCAGAGGTTGAAGTGCTGGAACACCATCGTCAGGCGTGTACGCAGCAGGCGCAGCTGGTTTTTATCCGCCACTTTAAGCTGGCCGTCTTTATCACGGACCATATTAATGTTCTGTCCGCTCACCACAATCGATCCTTCGCTCGGCTTCTCGAGGAAGTTGATGCAGCGCAGGAAGGTACTTTTACCCGAACCTGATGAGCCGATAATACTGATCACGTCGCCCGCGTTAGCCTCCAGCGACACCCCTTTCAGCACTTCATGTTCGCCGTAGCGCTTGTGCAAATCAATTACGTTTAATTTGTTCTCAGCCATCATAAATTCTCAGTGCGTCGACGGTTTTATATGCTGCAACCAGCGTTTTTCAGCCTTACGGAACAGACTGATCAGGACGTAAGAAATGATCAAATAGAGCACTGCCGCAATGCCAAACGCCGTAAACGGCTGGTAGGTGGCAGAGTTAATATCGCGGGCAATCTTTAACAGATCCGGTACCGTGGCGGTAAACGCCAGTGCCGTCGAATGCAGCATTAAAATCACTTCGTTGCTGTAGGCCGGCAGCGCAATACGCAGCGCCGAAGGCAGAATAATACAGCGGTAGAGCTTCACGGACGAGAAGCCGTACGCGCGCGCCGCCTCGATCTCACCGTGCGGCACAGAACGGATGGCCCCGGCGAAGATCTCGGTGGTATAGGCGCAGGTATTGAGGGTCAGCGCCAGCACCGTACAGTTCAGACCGCTGCGGAAGAACGCGTTCAGCATCTCGGTGCCTTTCACGATCTCCAGCGTGTACATCCCGGAATAGAACACCAGCAGCTGCACGTACAGCGGCGTACCGCGAAACACGTAGGTGAATAGCCAGATAGGGAACTGGATAAATTTATTGTTCGACACGCGGCCAATGGCAAGAAACACCGCCAGAATGCCGCCCATTACCACCGAGGAGATCAGCAGCCACAGCGTGATGGCCACGCCAGTAAAGCGGTAGCCATCCGTCCACAGCAGGGATTTCCAGTACTCCTGAATAATCTCAATCACAGGTCAGCCCTCTTCACACCCACGGAGTAGCGACGTTCGAGCAGAAGCAGCACACCATTGGAGACGGTCGTAAAGACCAGATAAATTACGCCGCAGACCACCGCAAAATAGAACGGTTCCCAGGTGCTTTTACCCGCCAGCTGCGTGGCCTTCACCACATCTTCCAGACCCAGCAGGGAGACCAGCGCCGTAGCCTTGAGAATAACCTGCCAGTTGTTACCGATGCCCGGCAGCGCGTAGCGCATCATGGCCGGGAACATGATCCGGCGAAACGTTTGTGAGGAGGTAAAACCGTAGGCGGTCGCCGCTTCAATATGCCCTTTCGGCACGGCCATGTAAGCGCCGCGGAAAGTCTCAGTGAAATAAGCGCCGTAGATAAAACCAAGGGTAATAATACCGGCCACCATCGGGTCGATATCGATCTGCTCCATGCCGATGGCATCCGTCACGCCGTTAAGTGCGATTTGCAGGCCGTAAAAGATCAGCAGCATCAGCACCAGGTCAGGCACGCCGCGAATCAGCGTGGTATAGCCTTCAAATATCAGCGCCAGCGGTCTGTTGGCGGATAATTTTGCCCCCGCGCCCGCCAGGCCTATCAGCACCGCCAGCACCACGGAGCTGATAGCCAGCTCAAGGGTGACAAGCGCGCCCTGTAAAATAACGCCAGAAAATCCGTACAGCATACCGCGTGCCCTGTCGTCTCGTGAGTGGTGGAACCGTGTCTTTTCCCCTCCCGCAACGGGAGGGGCCGCACGTTATCAGACGGGGCGATTAGCCGCCGTAAACGTTAAAATCGAAGTACTTTTTAGCCAGCTTGTCATAGGTGCCGTCCGCGCGCATCTCGGCGAACGCTTTATTCAGGGCTTCACGCAGTTCGTTGTCTTCTTTACGCAGGCCCATACCGGTACCGACGCCAAAGAGTTTTTCGTCCTTAATGGACGGACCGCCGAACTTGTAATCTTTACCCACAGGCTGTTTCAGGAAGCCTTCGCTTGCCGCCACTTCATCCTGGAATGCCGCGTCAATACGGCCTGCCGTGAGGTCTGCGTAGATGTTTTCCTGGCCCTGGTAAGAGACAATTTCAATCCCCTTTGGCGCCCAGTGCTCGTTGCCGTAGGTTTCCTGCGTCGTACCCTGCAACACGCCCACGCGTTTGCCTTTCAGAGATTCAAGGGTTGGCTGAATGTCAGAGGATTTCGCCACCACCAGACGTGAGTCCGCCGCATAGAGTTTGTCCGTGAAGGCAATCTCCTGCTGACGTTTTTCTGTGATGGACAGGGAGGACATGATCACGTCAATTTTCTTCGCTTTCAGGGACGGGATCAGCGCATCCAGCGGGTTTTCAACGTAGGTACATTGCACTTTAATGCGTTTGCACAGCTCGTTAGCCAGATCGATGTCAAAACCGACCAGTTCTCCCTTCGCATTCTTCGATTCGAAAGGTGCATAGGTTGGGTCAGTTCCAATACGAATTTTCTGCGGAATTGCTGCGAATGCCGCGGTGGCGCTGGAAAAAGCCAGTACCAGAGAAAGTGACAACACCAGTTTTTTCATATCTGTCCTCAACAAACTGTCTTAATACGAGATTTTTACGACGACGGGGTGTTGTTAATGTGCCATTAATCCCCTCATTCAGGCAAAGATTAATGCCTTTGAACGGGAATTTTTGCATTTTAAATGCTTAACTATGCACACAGCGATCCAGTATGGTGCATGTGTTGCACCATACTGGAACATAACCCCGTTAAGATGCACCACTTCAGTGCATCTTATTCAGGCATTAATCACCGTAGACGTTGAAATCGAAGTATTTCTTCGCCAGTTTGTCGTAGGTACCGTCTTTACGCAGCTCATTAAACGCTTTGTCGAAGGCGGCTTTCAGCTCGGTATCATCCTTACGCAGGCCAATACCGGTACCGTCGCCAAAGTATTTTTTGTCTTTTACCGACGGGCCAGCAAAGGCGTACTCTTTACCCGCAGGCTGTTTCAGGAAGCCTTCGCTCGCGGCGACTTCATCCTGAAACGCGGCATCCAGACGGCCTGCCGCCAGGTCAGAGTAGATCAGATCCTGGTTCTGGTAAGCCACAACATCGACGCCCTTCTCGCGCCAGTTAGCATTGGCGTAACCTTCCTGGGTCGAGCCCTGAAGCACGCCAACATGTTTGCCTTTCAGCGAGTCGATGGTCGGTTGGATTGGCGAGCCTTTCGCGGCAATCAGACGTGAGTCGGCAGCGTAGAGCTTCTCAGAGAAGGCGATCTCCTGCTGACGTTTTTCCGTGATGGAGAGAGAAGAGATAATGGCATCAATTTTCTTGGCTTTCAGCGACGGGATCAGTGCGTCAAAGTCACTGCCCACCCATGTGCATTTCACTTCCATGCGTTTGCACATCTCATTTCCCAGATCGATATCAAACCCCACGAAGTCGCCTTTCGCATCCTTGGAGGAGAATGGCGCGTAGGTTGCGTCTGTACCGATACGAACTGTCTGTGGAAGCGCTGCATAGCTACTTGCTGCTGCACTCAAGCCCACGAGCAAAGACAGAGCCAGAACCGTCTTCTTCATACATTTACCCTCAAGAACCGTGATTTTATTATGGTTTATGTTGTGTGTTGTGTTGCAGGCTGTTCTTGCAGGTCTTATGCCACATTATCGTCGGGTTAAAACTACGACGTTAAATATGTTAATAAAACGTTGCGATACTGCCTTAATGGTGAAAGATAGCAGGTCTGCCGAACGAACCGGAAAGAGAAAAAGGGAAAAAGCGAATTAAATGTCGAGGATATGATCGCGGTTGCAGTTTTGCCCTGAAACAGGGCAAATTGTCTTTTCATGCACCTTGTTTGTGCACAGCTTCACGCCCCCTGCCAGCGGGTAAAGAGATCTTCCGGCAGGTCGATATCGAACTGATCCAGTACGCGGTTAACGGTCTGGTTGATGACATCGTCCAGCGTTTGCGGACGATGATAGAACGCGGGGACCGGCGGCATAATCACGGCCCCCAGTTCGGCTGCCTGCGTCATTAAACGCAGATGTCCCAGGTGCAGCGGCGTTTCCCGCACGCAGAGCACCAGAGGACGACGCTCTTTCAGCACCACATCCGCTGCACGCGTCACCAGCGTGTCGGTATAGCTGTTTACAATGCCGGAAAGGGTTTTAATCGAACAGGGCAAAATAACCATGCCGGCCGTTTTAAACGAGCCCGAAGAGATGCTGGCGGCGATATCGCGGGCATCGTGGACAACGTCAGCCAGGGCCTGAACGTCGCGCAGAGAGAGATCGGTTTCAAGAGAGAGGGTCTGACGCGCCGCCTGGCTCATCACCAGATGGGTTTCTACGCCTGCAACGTCACGCAGCACCTGTAAAAGCCGGACGCCATAAATCGCGCCGCTGGCACCGCTGATCCCTACAATGAGTCGTTTCATGATTTTCGCCCTTGCTGATTTCAGGGCAGACTGTGCAGGATTTTACGGGGAGTTGCAAGTGAGGGCGAGCGCCCTCACCTGCATACGCATCAACCTTCGTTGTGCATCTCTAAGCTTTCGAGATCGTTTTGCAGCTGGACGGCTTTCGCATCGTCGTTACGCAGCGAATCCAGATAGTCGAGATACTGCTGGTCAACGTCTTTCGTTACGTAGATCCCATTGAATACCGAGCATTCGAACTGCTGAATATCCGGGTTCTCGGCGCGCACCGCGTCGATCAGATCGTTCAGATCCTGGAAAATCAGGCCGTCGGCACCGATGATCTGCCGAATTTCGTCTACTTCACGACCGTGAGCAATCAGCTCGTTAGCGGTTGGCATATCAATGCCATACACGTTCGGGAAGCGAATTTCCGGCGCTGCGGAGGCGAGATACACTTTCTTCGCCCCGGCCTCACGCGCCATCTCGATGATCTGCTCAGACGTCGTGCCGCGCACAATGGAGTCGTCCACCAGCAGCACGTTCTTGTCGCGGAACTCGGCACGGTTAGCGTTCAGCTTACGACGTACGGACTTACGACGCAGCTGCTGGCCCGGCATGATAAAAGTGCGGCCCACGTAGCGGTTTTTTACGAAGCCCTGACGGTACGGCTTGTCCAGAATACGGGCAATTTCCAGCGCGATATCACAGGAGGTTTCAGGGATTGGGATCACGACATCAATGTCGAGATCGTCCCACTCGCGGGCAATCTTCTCGCCCAGCTTCGTCCCCATGTTGACGCGCGCGCTGTAAACGGAAATCTTGTCGATGAACGAGTCCGGACGCGCGAAGTAAACGTATTCGAACAGGCACGGGTTGCTCACCGGGTTGTCGGCGCACTGACGGGTAAACAGCTGGCCCTTCTCAGTGATGTAGACCGCTTCGCCTGGCGCGACATCACGCAGGAATTCGAAGCCCAGAGTGTCCAGCGCCACGCTTTCGGAGGCAACCATGTACTCGGAACGGCCATCGCCGAGGTCACGTTTGCCGAGCACCAGCGGGCGAATGCCATTTGGATCGCGGAAGGCCACCATGCCATGACCGATGATCATCGCCACGCAAGCGTACGCGCCACGGATCAGGCGGTTAGTCGCGGCAACGGCGGCAAAAATGTTGTCTGCTTCCAGCGGATAATGGCGGAAGTTATCCAGTTCGCTGGCAAAGATATTGAGCAGGATTTCAGAATCAGAGGTGGTGTTAATGTGGCGACGTTTCTCTTCGAACAGCTTTTTACGCAGCTCGTGGGCGTTGGTCAGATTGCCATTGTGGGCAAGCGTGATGCCATACGGGGAGTTAACGTAAAAAGGCTGAGCCTCAGAGGCGCTGGAACTGCCAGCAGTAGGATAACGAACGTGACCGATCCCCATATTACCTTGCAGACGCTGCATATGGCGGGCTTCAAACACATCGTTTACCAGGCCATTCGCCTTGCGTAAACGGAAGCAGTTGTTTGCATCAATGGTGATGATACCCGCAGCATCCTGCCCACGGTGCTGAAGCACCGTTAACGCGTCATAAATCGACTGGTTTACCGGCATGAAACCGGCGATACCGACAATACCGCACATTCGTCTTTTCCTCGTTAAGCCACATCTCAGGGTTTATGCCCTGGGCAAGAAACTCGACGAGCTTTGCAGATAGTCAAAGAACCATCTGATAATGAAGCTGAACTCCGGAATGAGCTGCGATTTTTGCCAGTCTTCACTTTTGGAGAACCCGGTAAAGGTATCCAGGAAGAACAGGATCGCGGCCACAATGAGCACGCCTCGCAACGCGCCGAAACAGATGCCGAGTACCCTGTCCGTTCCTGACAGACCGGTTTTCTCGACCAGCTGACCTATCACGTAATTGACGATAGCGCCGACAATCAGCGTCGCGATAAACAGCACCGCGATGGCGATTCCGTTTCGGACCAGTTCATCTTCAAAGCCCGTGAACCAGACAGACAGGTAAGTGTAGTAATGACTGGCAACAAAGAAAGCACAACCCCAGGTTACCAGCGATAACGCTTCACGAACAAAGCCACGGATCAGGCTAACCAGACAGGAAAAACCAATCACCGCAATGATGGCGTAATCAATCCAGACCATATGTGTCCCACGATTAAACGCCCTGTCATCCAGTTCGGGGCGAATTCTAACAGAAAAAGAAAACGTTTGCGTAGGGATTTCCTTCCCACGCGTAAATAAAAAAGGCGCTGAAAAAATGCTCAACGCCACCGCACCTTTGACGTTTCTGTGAACGTCTGCCTCCCCCTCACCCCGGCCCTCTCCCTCAAGGGAGAGGGTTAGGGTGAGGGGGTAATTTCTATCAGTTTGCGCTGTAGTTCATCACCACACCGCTCAGGCCGGAGATTTGCTTCAGCTCGCCAAGCGAACCTTTGAGCTTATCTTTAGACGCATCCGGCCCGACGAGGATACGGGTAATTTTACCCTGTACCGGCGTGGTGGGTGAAGTATAAACACGGTATCCCGCGCCGCGCAGTTTACTCACGATCTCATTGACCTTATCTGCATTTTTCAACGCACCGAGCTGAACGACATAGGCTTTACCCGTAGGGGCGGCCTCCTGCTGGGTCTGTTTGGCCGGTGGCGGCGTTTCCGTTGCCGCAGCCAGCTGCTCGTCGGCTTTGTCACGCTGCGGTTTAGGCTGCGTTTTCTCTACCGGCTTCGGTTTTTCAACCGGTTTGGGTTGCTCTACCGGTACAGGATCGATTTCAACGTTGTTATTCGCGGCCAGACGCGACGGATCAAGAGACGGCGCGGCTGCATCACCTGCGCGCACCTCTTCCGCTGCACCTTCTGGCGGCTGGGCAGGCAGCGCCTGCGTTGCCGCTGGCAGCATATCGGGCTCGTCGCGATCGCCCGGTTTGGGTACCAGCGGAATGGCCGCAAATTCATCCTGGTAATGCTTTTTTTGCCCGTCGAGCAGTCCCGGGAGAATAATCACCCCGAGCGCGACCAGCACAATGGTTCCTGTTAAACGGTTCTGAAACTTACTCGCCACCGGTTCTCCCCGCGTCCATCACTTCCATGACATGTGCCACCGTGTGGAATGACCCACACACCAGCACGGTATCTTCTGGTTTAGCCTCCGCCATCGCGGCACGCCAGGCCGAAACCACACTGCTGTAGATTTCGCCTTTACCGAGATGTTCCATCAACTGCTCAGCAGTCGCGCCGCGCGGCCCTTCCAGAGGAGCACAATACCAGCTATCGACCACACTCTCCATGCAGGCCAGCGTGCCGCCGATATCTTTATCATGAAGCATACCGATAACCGCCAGCACGCGCCCGGTTTTTGGTAACGATTTGAGACGTCCTGCGAGGTACGCCGCCGCATGCGGGTTATGTGCAACATCCAGAATCAGACGCGGTGACTCACTCACAATCTGAAAACGTCCCGGTAACAGTGCGTTCTGAATGCCGTCGCGGATCGCCTGCTCACTTACCGCTAAGCCGCTGGCGCGCAGGGCTGCCAGCGCAGTCGCCGCGTTAGGCTGTGGCACCTGCGGCAGCGGCAGATTCTCCAGCACGCCCTGCGCATCGCTGAAGCGCCAGCCGTTGTCCTGCACCTCATACTGCCAGTCCACGCCGCGACGCAGCAGACGAGCGCCCTTCTCTTTCGCTACCTCAGCAATGGTGTGCGGCATGTCCGGTTCGCCTACCACGGCAGGCTTATTGGCCCGGAAAATACCGGCCTTCTCACGGCCAATGCTCTCGCGGTCCGGGCCCAGCCAGTCGGTGTGATCCAGCGCGATGCTGGTGACGACGGCGACATCCGCATCCACCATATTGGTGGCATCCAGACGCCCGCCCAATCCCACTTCCAGGATCACCACGTCCAGCTGCGCCTGCTTAAACAGCCACAGCGCCGACAGGGTGCCGTATTCGAAATAGGTTAATGAGGTTTCGCCGCGCGCAGCTTCGATAGCGGCAAACGACGCCGTATGGGCGGATTCCGCCAGCTCGGTGTTTTGCACGCGCACGCGCTCGGTATAACGCACCAGATGCGGCGAGCTGTAAACGCCAACCTTGTACCCCGCCGCCATCAGGACAGATTCCAGCGTGCGGCAGGTGGTGCCTTTACCGTTAGTGCCGGCCACGGTAAATACGAAAGGCGCGGGTTTCAACACGTCAAGACGCGCGGCAACCTGGCTTACGCGCTCAAGGCCCATGTCGATAGTTTTACTGTGCAGGTTTTCCAGATAAGAAAGCCACGCGGCCAGGGGCGACGTGGCTTGAGGAATGCTTTTATTTTCCATGATGCCCGGTTGTCATTAACGGTTTAGAAAGCAAAAGGGCAGCGCCATTCGGCCCTGCCCTTTTCAGTTATCAGGCCTCGGGTTCCTGATCCGGTACCACCACGCCTTCGCGCGGCTCGTCCGGGTTCGGCGCCGGCAGATTCATCAGCTTCGCCAGGACGCTTGCCAGTTTCAGGCGCATTTCCGGACGGCGGACGATCATGTCGATGGCGCCCTTCTCAATGAGGAACTCACTGCGCTGGAAGCCCGGCGGCAGTTTCTCACGTACGGTCTGCTCGATAACGCGAGGACCCGCAAAGCCGATCAGCGCTTTTGGCTCAGCGATGTTCAGGTCGCCCAGCATCGCGAAGCTTGCAGAAACGCCGCCCATGGTTGGATCGGTCAGTACCGAGATGTACGGCAGACCGCGCTCCTGCATTTTCGCCAGCGCCGCAGAGGTTTTCGCCATCTGCATCAGGGACATCAGCGCTTCCTGCATACGTGCGCCACCGGAGGCGGAGAAGCAGATCAGCGGGCAGTTGTCTTCCAGCGCCTGCTCAACGGCACGCACGAAGCGCGCGCCAACCACAGAGCCCATTGAGCCGCCCATAAAGGAGAACTCAAACGCGGCGGCAACCACCGGCATCTCGTGCAGGGTGCCTTTCATAACGATCAGCGCGTCTTTCTCGCCGGTCTCTTTCTGCGCAGAGGCCAGACGATCTTTGTATTTTTTGGAGTCGCGGAACTTAAGCACATCTTTTGGCTCCAGTTCGCTGCCCAGTTCTACCAGAGAACCTTCGTCCAGCAGGCTATGCAGGCGGTTGCGCGCCGACATACGCATATGGTGGTCACACTTCGGACACACCTCGAGATTGCGTTCCAGCTCTGCGCGATACAGAACCTGGCCGCAGCTATCACACTTCGTCCATACCCCTTCAGGAATGCTCGCTTTACGCGTTGGGGTAATGTTGCTTTTAATTCGTTCAATCCAGCTCATTGATAACCTTTCTGCCTGAACCTGGTCGTATGCCAGTTTTGCTGTAAGAGGCGAATAATGCCATTTTTGCCTCCAACAGACCATGAATGTTGCACATTAAAACATAACAGCCCGAAACTTTGGATAAAAAAGTGGTCGAACCGCCAGCGTGCATTTACTTCGCTTGCTTTGCCGCCGCGCGTTTGTGACGGATAATTTCGATGACGCCAGGCAGTACGGAAAGCACAATAATCGCTACAATCAGTAACTTAAGGTTTTCCTGAACCACCGGCAGATCGCCAAACAGGTAGCCTGCATAGGTGAACAGCAGCACCCACAGCAGCGCGCCCACCACGTTGTACATGGCAAAATGACGATAGGACATGTGACCCATTCCCGCCACAAACGGTGCAAATGTACGCACAATAGGCACAAAACGGGCAAGGATAATGGTCTTACCGCCATGGCGCTCATAGAACGCATGGGTCTTATCTAAATAACTGCGGCGGAAAATCTTCGAGTCCGGATTACTGAACAACCGCTCGCCAAACACCCGCCCGATGGTGTAATTGACCGCATCACCAACAATCGCGGCGATGATCATCAGGACCACCATCAGATGGACATTCAGGTCATTCGTTGGCAGTGCGGATAACGCGCCCGCCACGAACAGCAGTGAATCTCCCGGCAGGAACGGCGTAACCACAAGGCCGGTTTCACAGAACAGAATGAGGAACAGAATGGCGTACACCCAGACGCCGTACTGCGCGACCAGCTCCGCCAGGTGAACATCAATATGCAGGATGAAATCAATCAGAAAACGTATTACGTCCATATTGTCTAAGCCCTAATTGCACCTTTGTTTAGTCCGCTAAAAACAGCGGGCCCATTGGCGGTTTTGGCAGGTCGAACCGGTCCGGATAATCCACCGAAACCAGATACAGCCCTTCCGCTTTCGCCGTTGCTGCCGCAAGCGTTCTGTCCTTCGCTGCCAGCAGTTCTGCAATCCAGCTCTCCGGCTGGTGTCCGGCGCCCACTTCCATCAGGCTGCCTACAATATTCCGCACCATATGATGTACAAAGGCATTGGCTTTGATATCCACCACCACATACGCGCCATAACGACTGACGTTAATGTGCATGACGTTACGCCACGGCGTACGGGACTGACACTGCACCGCACGAAACGACGTAAAGTCATTCTCTCCAATCAGACACTGCGCCGCACGCTGCATACGTTCTGCATCCAGCGGTTCATAAAAATGCGTCACGCCCTGGCTTAACACCGCCGGGCGCAGGCGCTGGTTATAGATGACATAACGGTAGCGCCGCGCCGTCGCGCTGAAACGCGCGTGAAAATCATCCGGCACAGCTTTCACCCAACGCACGGCAATGTCACCAGGCAAATTCGCATTTACACCCAGCGTCCAGGCCGCGTCTTTGCGCACGGCGGTGGTGTCAAAATGCACCACCTGCCCCGTGCCGTGAACGCCGGCATCGGTGCGGCCCGCACAGAAGACGCTTATCGGTTCATTCGCCACCTGAGAGAGCGCTTTCTCCAGCTTCTCCTGGACGCTGCGCACCTCATTCTGCCGCTGCCAGCCATAGTATTTACTGCCATCGTATTCAATGCCGAGGGCAATTCTGTGGACCGGCTTTTGTTCCACATCTGACATCAGTACAGATACTCCTGCACCAGTTTTTCCGCGATTTTGACCGCCATCAGCGCGCCGCCAAAACGCACGTTGTCGGCAACGGACCAGAACTGCACCTGCTCCGGCATACCGTAATCGTTACGCACGCAGCCCACAGAGAGATGCGCGCTGCCGGTGGCGTCGCCCACCTGCGTCGGGAATTCGCTCTCTTCGGACAGGACAATGTCCTCACCGCGGCCAAACGCGTCGCGGGCTTCTTCAGCCGCCAGCGGACGCAGGGCTTCAAACCCGACCATCTGCGCGTGGCCGTAAAAGACCGGAGACTGCACGACATTCGCGGAGATCATCAGCCCGTCATCCTGCAAAATTTTGCGTGCTTCATCGACGATACGACGCTCTTCCCGCACCGAACCTTCACGATCCGGCAGCAGCGGCAGCATGTTGAACGCCAGCTGGCGGCCAAAGAAATCATCTTCGTCGATCGGGATACCGTTCAGCAGCTTCGCGCTCTGCCCTGCCAGTGCGTCTACGGCTTTTTTACCGTTAGCGGAGGCTGAAAGCAGGCTGGTCACGGAAATACGCGACAGGCCACCGTCGTCGATCAGCGGCTTCAGCGCGGTCAGCAACTGGCTGGTGAGACTGTTCGGTACTGCAATGATGTTGCGGTTGCGGTAGTCAGCCAGCACAAACGGGTTGACGTCCGGCACCACCAGCGGCACATCCGGCTCCAGGGAGAACAGGCCGCTCAGGTCGATCACCAGACAGCCTGAATTTGTCGCTTCTTCAATGTAAGACGCCGTGGCTTCCGCACCTGCGGCAAAAAACGCCAGCTGAGCCTGCGTCCAGTCAAACGCGGCGGCATCCTGCACCATCACGGATTTGCCGCCGAAACGCAGATGTTCTCCTGCGCTGTCGGTACGCGCCAGTGCGTAAATCTCACCCACCGGGAACTGACGCTCAGCAAGGGTTTCAAGCAGGGCTTCGCCCACGGCGCCAGTGGCACCCAAAATGGCAATGTTCCAGCCTTCAGACATGGTGGTTTACTCCAGAAATAAAAAGCGTCCCTGCCGGATCATCCGACAGGGAGCATTAAGAAGACATTAACGTGCCGGGTGGTGAACGGCGTTAAATCCCAGTTTATGCAGCAGCCCCGCCGCTGACGCGTCATCGCACATGACATACAGGGAAGACCACTCGCGGCGCTCAAGGTAATTTTTGCGCAGCTTGTCAAACTCACCCGGAATACCCGCCACGTTACGCAGCAGCGCGTCATCGCGGCGCACATCATACACCAAATGCACCAGTCTTTTCAGCGTTGCCTCATCCAGCGGGCCATGAAGGGTAATGCGGCCAAATTCCGGGGCGGGCAGCAGCGTATCCAGCGCCACCTGCTGCGGATGGCCGATAAAGGCGCTGTAAGCCTCAAACACCTGGGTTGTGCCACGCGCTTTGCCTTCAAGGGTATAACCCGCGATATGCGCGGTACCCACGTCCACCTTATTCAGCAAGGCGACGTTGAGATCCGGCTCTGGTTCCCAGACGTCCAGCACGACGCTAAGCTCTTGTCCTTCGTCGAGACATGCCAGCAGCGCCGCGTTATCCACCACCGGTCCCCGGCAGGCATTTATCAGAATAGTGCCAGCCTTCAGACGGCGGATCAGCTTTTCGTCGGCCAGGTGCAGAGTCTTGTACGGCCCCTCTTTAAAGAGCGGCGTATGGAAGGTGATGACGTCGCACTCGTCGACCAGCTCATCCAGCGTGCGGAAGTCGCCTTCATCGCCGTTATCCTTACGCGGCGGATCGCACAGCAGGGTGCGGATACCCCAGGCTTCCAGACGCTTTTGCAGACGTCCGCCCACGTTGCCCACCCCCACAATCCCGACGGTGCGGTCTTTCAGCGCAAAACCATCGCGCTCGGCCAGCATCAATAGCGAGGAGAAAACATATTCCACGACGGCAATGGCGTTACAGCCTGGCGCCGCGGAAAAACCAATCCCCGCCTGCTTAAGCCACTGGTCATCCACATGATCGGTCCCGGCCGTTGCCGTCCCGACAAATTTAACCCCTTTGCCGGTGAGCAGTGCCTCATTTACTTTGGTCACCGAGCGCACCATCAGGGCGTCTGCATCGTCCAGTTCGCTGACCGGAATCGGGCGACCAGGGACAGCCTTAACCTCACCCAGGCGGCTGAACAGCTCACGGGCGTAAGGCATATTTTCATCAACGAGGATTTTCACGTCTGAGTACCTGTTTGAGAGGAAGTAAACCTGCCAAGTGTGCCATAATCTCGCCGCCGGGCATATATCTCCGCCCGGTTACGCAGAGTTTGACTTTAAGGATTTTTGACGATGCAGCCCATTTCAGGTACGCCTCCGCGCCCTCCGGGTGAAGGCCCCGTAACGCCCAACACGCCAGGCGAACAACCGCTCTCCACGCAGCAACGCACCGTACTGGAGCGTCTGATCACGCGTCTTATTGCGTTAACCTCACAGCAAAACGCAGAGGTATGGGCCGGCGTTAAGCACGATTTGGGCGTCAGAAACGATGCGCCGCTACAGTCGCGCCATTTCCCTGCCGCCGAACAAAACCTTAACCAGCGTCTTACCAGCGCACAGCAGCAACATACTACCCGCCAGATTATCTCGCAGCTGACCGAGCTATTGGGCCAGGGGAATAATCGCCAGGCGGTGAGTGATTTTATCCGTCAACAGTACGGTCATACCGCCCTGAGCCAGCTTTCGCAAGAACAGCTGAAAACCGTGTTGACCCTGCTACAAAGCAATCAGCTTTCTATCCCGCAGCCGCAACAGCGCCCGTCTACAGAGCGGCCATTGCAGCCTGCGGAGCATAATACGCTCAAGCAGATGGTCACTAAGCTGGCTGCCGCTACCGGCGAACCCACAAAGCTTATCTGGCAATCCATGCTGGAACTTTCCGGTGTGAAAGCGGGCGAGATGATCCCGGCAAAACAGTTTACCCATCTGGTCACCTGGCTCCAGGCGCGTCAGACGCTCAGCACCCAGAGCGCCCCGACCCTGCACAGCGTACAGGCGGCGCTGAAACAACCGCTGGAACCGCACGAGTTCGATACGATCCGGGATTACGCTCAGCAGAGCTGGCAGGCTACGCCGCAAACGGTGCTGACCACCGCGCAGGTGCAGGATGTGCTCAATCAGATCTTCGTTCGCCGCGCCGAGCGGGAAGGCGGCGTGCCGGAGGTAAGAAACATTCAGCCGATCTACAACCCGCTGTTTGCCCCCGTAGTTGATACGTTCAAAACGCTTTCTGCCCGTCCGGGATTGATGTTTATCGCGTTGGTGATTGCGCTGGCGATTTTCTGGCTGGTTGCGTGAGGATTTGCCCGGTGGCGCTTCGCTTACCGGGCCTACAACGGCTCGAACAGTAGGCCGGGTAAGGCGAAGCCGCCACCCGGCAACATACTACCGCTTGCGAAACGCCACCAGCGTCACCACAATTCCCACCACCGCTGACACCGCACCGGCCAGGAAGACGGAAGGATAGCCAAACGACGTTGCAAGCAGCCCCGCCAGCGGCCCGGTGACCCCGTATGAGATATCCTGAAACGCCGCATAGCCGCCCAGCGCCGTGCCGCGCACCTGCGGAGCCACGCGCTTCACCACTTCAACGCCCAGCGCCGGGAAGATCAGCGAGCAGCCGCAGCCGGTTAACGCCGCACCCAGCAGCGCAACGGATGCAGAGGGCGCCTGCCAGAGCAGTACCAGACCCACGGTCTCAATGACAAGTGACGCCACGGCCACCTTCACGCCGCCAAAGCGATCCGGCATCCAGCCAAACAGCACGCGCATCAATACAAACGCGCCGCCAAAGGCCGTCAGCGTAAAGCCCGCCATCGCCCAGCCGCGGCTCATGAAATAGAGGGAGACAAAGGTACCAATAACCGCGAAGCCCACCCCCTGAAGCGCCAGCCCAAGCCCCGGCTGCCAGATTTGCCCCACCACGCTCCACAGCGAAGGACGCTCGCCTTTATGGGCGGGCACCTTACGCACCGAACCGTTAAACGCCCACGCCAGCAGCGGCAATACCATGGTGGTGCCTGCCAGCGCCGCAAAACCAAACTGGCTGTGGATCAGCAGCCCCAGCGGTGCGCCTGCCGCCAGCGCGCCGTAAATCGCCATCCCGTTCCAGGACATCACTTTTCCGGAACGCGCAGGCCCCACCAGCCCCATTCCCCAGGTAAGGGTGCCGGTCAGCAGCTGGCTTTCGCCAAAGCCGAGGATCAGACGCCCTGCCACCAGCAGCGCGAATTTATACGCTGCATCTATCGGCAACAGCGCCGCCAGCAGCCAGGCTCCCCCCGCAAGCCCGCAGGCAAACATGCCCTGCAACGCCGAGCGTTTTGCGCCGTACTGATCCGCCAGGCGACCAGCGTAGCCCCGGGTTAATACCGTCGCTAAAAACTGAATGCCCACCGCAATGCCGACCATGGTGTTGCCATAGCCCAGCTCCTGGTGAACGAACAAGGGGATCACCGGCAGCGGTAGGCCAACGGTCATATAGGTCAGAAACACCGCAAAGGCGATGCGGAAAAGGGAAAGGTTCCCGGAAGGAGCGCTCTTCCCAGGGGTAACAGCCTTCATGCATAACTCCGTGTTCAGGCATAAAAAAAGGGAGCCGCGCGGCTCCCTTCTACTATACCTTCAAACGCTTACGCTTTCAGCTTACGCATCACCAGCGTGGCGTTGGTGCCGCCGAAACCGAAGCTGTTGGACATAACGGTCGTCAGCTCACGTTCGGTGGTTTCGGTCACGATGTTCAGGCCAGCCGCCTGCTCGTCCATCTCTTCGATGTTGATGCTTGGCGCGATAAAGCCGTTTTCCAGCATCAGCAGAGAGTAGATCGCTTCCTGCACGCCCGCCGCTCCCAGAGAGTGACCGGTCATGGCTTTGGTTGCAGAGATAGCCGGGCTATTGTCGCCGAACACTTCACGGATCGCACCCAGCTCTTTCACGTCGCCTACCGGCGTTGAGGTGCCGTGGGAGTTCAGGTAGTCGATTGGAGTATCAACACCGTGCATCGCCATCTTCATGCAGCGCACCGCGCCTTCACCGGATGGAGCAACCATGTCAGCGCCGTCAGACGTTGCGCCGTAGCCCACGATCTCAGCATAGATGTGCGCGCCACGCGCCAGCGCGTGTTCCAGCTCTTCAACCACAACCATACCGCCGCCGCCAGCGATAACAAAACCGTCGCGGTGTGCGTCATAAGTACGGGACGCTTTGTCTGGCGTTTCGTTGTATTTGGTGGACAGTGCGCCCATTGCGTCAAACTCACAGGCCATTTCCCAGCCCAGCTCTTCGCCGCCGCCAGCAAATACGATGTCCTGTTTGCCCAGCTGGATCTGCTCAACCGCATTACCGATACAGTGTGCGGAGGTCGCACATGCGGAGCTGATGGAGTAGTTCACACCGTGGATTTTGAACGGCGTTGCCAGGCACGCGGAAACCGCTGAACCCATGGCTTTGGTCACAACATATGGACCGACCGCTTTCAGGCCGCGCGGGCTGCGCATGGCGTCAGCACCGAACACCTGAGCTTTAGAGGAACCGCCGGAGCCTGCAATCAGGCCCACGCGTGGGTTGTTCTGGTAAGCGTCTTCGCTCAGACCAGAATCCTTGATCGCTTCCTGCATGGAAAGATAGGCGTAGATAGAGGCATCGTTCATGAAACGAACCACTTTACGGTCAATTAAACCGGTGGTGTCCAGTTTAACGTTACCCCATACGTGGCTACGCATTCCAGAATCTTTAAACTCTTCAGAGAAAGTGATCCCGGAGCGTCCTTCACGCAGAGATGCCAGGACTTCCTGCTGGTTATTACCGATGCTGGAAACGATGCCCAGGCCAGTAATCACTGCACGTTTCATTCAATACCTCTGTAAGTCGCACTATAAAAAGTTTCGAGTCGCACAATAGCGTACACTTGTACGCCGAACAAGTCCGATCAGCCATTTTCTGTGGAAATTTGCACCGATGGGCTCACATCGCTAAGATCGTGCCACTGCCTGTCGGACGAGTAACTTACGTGAAACAAAACGCCATACAACCTGCCAACCTCGAATTCAACGCTGAGGGTACACCTGTTTCCCGAGATTTTGATGACGTCTACTTTTCTAATGATAACGGACTGGAAGAGACGCGCTATGTCTTCCTCGAAGGAAATCATCTCAGCACCCGCTTCCCTGAGCATCCGCGCAGCCTGTTTGTCGTAGCGGAGAGCGGTTTCGGCACCGGGCTGAATTTTCTGACCCTCTGGCAGGCGTTCGACCAGTTTCGCGCTGCACACCCCGAGGCTACCTTACAAAGATTACATTTCATCAGTTTCGAAAAATTTCCGCTTACCGCGCACGATCTGCGGCTTGCCCATCAGCGCTGGCCGGAGCTTACCCACTGGGCGGAACAGCTTCAGGCCCAGTGGCCTCCGGCTATCGGTGGCTGTCATCGTCTGATTCTGGACGACGGACGCGTCACGCTCGACCTGTGGCTTGGCGACATTAACGACCTGACCGATAAGCTCGATGACTCAATGAATCAGAAGGTGGACGCCTGGTTCCTGGATGGTTTTGCGCCCGCCAAAAACCCGGACATGTGGAGCCCGCACCTGTTCAGTGCCATGGCACGTCTGGCGCGCCCGGGCGCGACGCTTGCCACCTTCACCTCGGCGGGATTTGTTCGCCGTGGGTTGCAGGAGGCGGGGTTTACCATGCGGAAAACCAAAGGCTTTGGCCGCAAACGCGACATGCTGGTCGGGGTGATGGAACAGGATCTGGCGATCCCGGCGCAGGCCCCCTGGTTTGCCCGTCGCGCCAGCACCTCGCGTGAGGTCGCCATTGTAGGAGGGGGTATTGCCAGCGCCCTGCTCTCGCTGGCGCTGCTGCACCGTGGCTGGCAGGTGACGCTCTACTGCGCTGACGAGGCGCCGGCGACGGGCGCATCAGGCAACCGCCAGGGCGCGCTTTATCCCTTATTAAGTTCACACGATCCGGCACTGTTCCAGTTCTTCCCGGCGGCGTTTACGTTTGCACGCCGCCTTTACGATAGCCTGCCGGTTGCGTTCGACCATGACTGGTGCGGCGTGACGCAGCTCGGCTGGGACGAGAAGAGCCAGCAGAAAATCACACAAATGCTGTCGCTGGGCCTGCCGGAAACCATCGCCCATGCCGTGACGGCACAGCAGGTTACTGAGACCGCTGGCGTCGACACCGGCTGCGGGGGTATTCAGTATCCACTCGGCGGCTGGCTGTGTCCGGCTGAACTGACTTCTGCGGCGATAGCCCTCGGGCAGTCGCGTGGGTTGACAGTGCATTATGCCCATAAGGTTCAATCGCTAAGCCGCACTGCGCACTGGAAACTGCGTTTCGCTGACGGCAAAGAGGTCCAGCATGCCAGCGTTGTGCTGGCCAACGGACATCATATCAGCCAGTTTACCCAGACAGCATCATTGCCGGTTTATCCGGTCGGCGGCCAGGTGAGCCATATTCCTGCCGCCCCCCAACTGAGCAAACTGCGTCAGGTGCTGTGTTACGACGGCTACCTGACGCCGCAAAATCCGTCCAACGGCCATCACTGCATCGGTGCCAGCTACCATCGCGGTGAAACAGATATGCAGTACAGCGAAGCGGATCAGCAGCAAAACCGCCAGCGCCTGCTCGACTGTTTCCCGGATGCGTCGTGGGCAAAAGAGGTGAATGTCGGTGAGGGTCAGGCGCGCTGCGGCGTACGCTGCGCGACCCGCGATCACCTGCCGATGGCGGGAAACGTGCCGGACTATGACGCCACGCTTGAAGTCTATCAGGATCTTGCTGACAACAAAGAAACGGCGGTAAGCGCGCCCGTTCATCCCGAGCTGTTTATGCTGGGTGGCTTAGGCTCGCGGGGATTGTGCTCCGCGCCGCTGCTGGCTGAAGCGTTAGCCGCGCAAATGAGCGACGAGCCGGTTCCGCTGGACAGGGTTACGCTCGCGGGGCTGAATCCAAACCGACTGTGGGTGCGGAAATTGCTGAAGGGGAAAATGGTCAAGTAGGGTGCGGTCTGGTGCCCTCACCCCGGCCCTCTCCCTGTGGGAGAGGGCGGTGATACACTTACTTCGCTTTCGCCTGCTGGAACAAATTGTCCCACATGCCCAGCACTAAAGACTGGTCGCGCGGAGAGAGTTCCCCGGCCAGAATGGCTTTTTCCAGGCTGCGAGTGACTTCCGCGTGAACGGCGTCGGCAGAGTGATCGTCCCCGGCTTCCAGCGCGGCTACCGCCAGCGTCAGGTGACCACGCAGATAACCGCTGGCGAACAGCTCATCATCACTGGCGTGTTCCACCATGTCATCAATTAACGCCAGAATGCGTGATTCAAATTCTGCGATCATCTTCTTTCCTCTGTTAAAGATCTTCCGGCCAAGGGAAGCATTCCGCCGTGATCTCCGGCGTGTGGTAATAATTCTGTAAAGCCTCGATCAGGCGTGCCGGACGTGCCGGGATGCCTTTCTCAAGATATTCCATCACCTGCGCATGAACGCGGCGCTGGAAGACGATACGGTCTGGCTCGAAGTCGCCTTCGAGGTTGTCACAACTTACGTTGAACGGGAAACCCGCCGCTACGCAGAACAGCCATTCGAGCGCCTGAGGTTTCACCTCCACATCTTCGAACTGCCCCTGGGTGGCGGCGTCGCGCCCGTCCGGGCAGTACCAGTAACCAAAGTCCACCAGCTCGCGACGCGCTTTCCCGGCGATACACCAGTGTGAAATTTCGTGCAAACCGCTGGCGTAAAAGCCGTGGGCAAAGATGATGCGGTTATACGGAACCTCGTCATCAGCAGGAAGATAGATCGGTTCGTCGTCGCCTTTAATCAGACGGGTATTAAAATCATCAGCAAAACAGCTATCGAAGATCTCAATCAGCTGTTCGTAGTTATGCGTACTGTTCATTAGTTCATCCCCAACCAGGTGAGGATCTCCTGTCCATGGCTGTCATAAAGAAGTTTGGCGCTCATCACCGCCGAGACGACAACAATCATCGGGCGGATCAGCTTTTGTCCTTTGCTTAATACCAGACGCGAGCCTGCGCGCGCGCCCAAAAACTGCCCTGCCATCATCACAAACCCGGTTGCCCAGATAACCTTGCCGCCAATGATAAACAGCAGCAGACCGCCAACGTTGGAGGTCGCGTTGAGGACTTTGGCGTGGGCGGTGGATTTGGCGAGGTTGAATCCGGCCAGCGTCACGAATGCCAGCGCATAAAACGAACCTGCCCCCGGGCCAAAGAAGCCATCGTAAAAACCGACGCAGCCACCGGCAATCAGCGCAAACGGCAGGCCGTGAAGACGACGCTGTCGATCTTCTTCCCCGAGCTTTGGCATCAGCAGGAAATAGAGGCCGATACAGATAACCAGCAGCGGCAGGATCTGGCGCAGAATGTCGGACTGTACGTGCTGGACCAGCAGCGCACCCGCCGTTGAGCCAATAAACGTCATCAGGATATTGAGCTTCTGATCGGCGAGATTCACCACTTTGCGCCGGATGAAATAGAGCGACGAGGAGAGCGAACCGCCGCATGCCTGGAGTTTGTTGGTGGCAAGCGCCTGGGCAGGGCTCATGCCTGCCGCCAGCAGCGCCGGAACGGTGAGCAACCCGCCGCCGCCCGCCAGGGCATCGATAAATCCGGCTAACATCGCAACAAAAAAGAGCACCGCCAGCAGCAGCGGTGACACCATGAATAGATCGACGAAATTATCCATTAAAGTACATGCTCATCCAGTAGCGCCTGGCAGGAAGGCGGCAACGGAGGCGGTGTCTTCTTCTCAGGCTTAGAGGTTCCAGGCTTGGCTGGTTCAAACCAGCTTTGCAGTTCGTAACCACAACCATCGCCAGGCGGTGGCAGCGGCTGATCTTCACATTCCAGGCTGTTCGCCGGACAGCGCAGGCGAACATGCATATGCGCCCGGTGCTGGAACCACGGGCGCACTTTACGCAACCAGTCGCGATCCGTTCCCGCATCCAGGCAAAGCTGCTGCTTGATGGCCGGATTAACAAAGATCCGCGTGACGTCGTTATCCTCTGCCGCCAGCTTAATCATGCTGGAAATTTCCGGCGACCAGCGCGAGGCGACGACCCGTTTACCGTCGGCCGAGACCAGATCCAGCGCCTGCGGTTTCAGCAGCTGCGCTGAGCTCCAGCGCGTTTTCGGCAATTGCAGGAAGATATCCACATCCAGTCCGGTCTGGTGGCTGGCGTGACCGCCGTTGAAGCGACCACCGGCAGGCATCCCCATATCGCCAATCAGCACCGTCCCCAGCCCCAGGTTATGCACCTGGTTGCCAAGACGCTGAATAAACAGCAGCAGGTCAGGATGGCCGAAATAACGGCGCTGATCGGTACGCATCACCTGATAAGTATCCGACTGCAACGGCAGCGCCTGCGCACCGACGATACACCCGTTGGAGAAAGCGCCAATGGACTGCGCACTCCCCGCTACCGGGTGGGTGATTTTCTGCCACGGCGTAGCGGCCAGGCTTGCTCCACTGGCCAGCAGCGCCAGCAGAGCGATTGCGGTTTTTTTCATAGTTACCAGCGTGGAATGGTGGTCGTCACATCCGCATTCTGCGCGCGCTGGCGCAGGAAGTGATCCATCAGCACGATCGCCAGCATCGCTTCTGCGATCGGCACCGCGCGGATCCCCACGCACGGATCGTGACGCCCTTTGGTGATCATCTCAACTTCATCGCCAGCGCGGTTAATCGTGTGGCCCGGGACGGTAATGCTGGACGTTGGCTTCAGCGCAATATTGGCAATAATTTGCTGCCCGCTGCTGATGCCACCCAGAATGCCGCCCGCATGGTTGCTCTGGAAACCCGCCTTCGTGATTTCGTCGCGGTTCTGGCTGCCGCGAAGCTTGACCACGTCAAAACCGTCGCCGATTTCAACGCCTTTCACCGCGTTGATGCTCATCAGCGCGTGGGCGATATCGGCGTCAAGGCGGTCAAATACCGGCTCGCCCCAGCCAGCCGGCACGCCGTCGGCCACCACGGTGACTTTCGCACCAATGGAGTCGCCCTCTTTTTTCAGGCCACGCATCAGCTCATCCAGCGCGTCCAGCTTGTCGGCATCGGCGCAGAAGAACGGGTTGAGCTCTACCTGATCCCAGTCTTTGATTGCCAGCGGAATGTCGCCCATCTGGGACAGACAGCCGCGGATAACGATGCCGAATTTCTGCTGGAGATATTTTTTGGCAATTGCCCCTGCCGCCACGCGCATCGCGGTTTCACGCGCGGAAGAACGTCCGCCGCCGCGATAGTCGCGAAAGCCATATTTTTGTTCGTAGGTATAGTCGGCGTGACCAGGACGGAAAACGTCCTTAATCGCGCCGTAGTCCTGAGAACGCTGATCGGTGTTTTCAATCAGCAGGCCAATGCTGGTTCCTGTGGTACGGCCTTCAAATACGCCGGAGAGAATTTTGACCTGGTCCGGCTCGCGACGCTGCGTGGTGTAGCGAGAGGTACCCGGACGACGACGGTCAAGGTCATGCTGTAAATCGGCTTCGGTCAGTTCGATGCCTGGCGGGACGCCATCAACGATACAACCCAGTGCCAGACCGTGCGACTCGCCAAAGGTGGTCACACGGAATACCTGTCCAATACTGTTTCCTGCCATCACGGCTCCGATGTTGTTGTTTGTGTTTGAGCGTTGTGAAACGGGCCGAAGCCCGCTGGATTAATCTTTGTAAATGCTGAAGTATTCGCGTGCATCAAGCAGTTGCGCCTTGGTCAGCATAAAGACGCCGTCACCGCCGTTGTCGAACTCAAGCCAGGTGAACGGCACATCCGGGTACTGCTCTATCAGATGTACCATGCTGTTGCCTACTTCACAAATCAGAACGCCGTCGTCG
The DNA here is from genome assembly GCF_049237905.1 of Enterobacter cloacae complex sp. SHL018. NCBI lineage: Bacteria > Pseudomonadati > Pseudomonadota > Gammaproteobacteria > Enterobacterales > Enterobacteriaceae > Enterobacter > Enterobacter cloacae complex sp. SHL018. The sequence goes on along the minus strand of NZ_JBMKJE010000004.1, from coordinate 233,174 downwards.
GTCAGATAATCCGGCGCGCACGCCAGGATGCGGCGGGTCAGCTTCAGCCCGTCAGAACCTGACGCCAGGCCCAGCTCCGGCTCGTGACGATACTCGTTCGGCAGGTCGGACATATCTTCTGCATCCACGTACGGCGGATTGGTGACGATCAGGTCGTATTGCAGCGTCGGCAGGTCGCGGAACAGGTCAGAGCGGATAGGCGTGACGTGATGAATCAGCCCGTGCTCTTCAATGTTGTGTTCGGTGACGGCCAGCGCGTCGGTGGAGATATCGACGGCGTCCACTTCCGCTTCCGGGAAGGCGTACGCGCAGGCAATGGCTATGCAGCCGCTGCCGGTGCACATATCAAGAATGTGCTGCGGGTGATGGTTAATCAGGCCGTCAAAATGGTTGTTGATCAGCTCGCCAATCGGCGAACGCGGCACCAGCACGCGCTCATCAACATAGAATTCGTGGCCGCAGAACCAGGCTTTGTTGGTCAGGTAAGCCACCGGAATGCGCTCGTTTACGCGACGGATCACGCGCTCAACGATGCGGTGTTTTTCACTGGAGGTCAGGCGCGCGGTGCGCATGTCTTCCGGAATATCCAGCGGCAGGTAGAGAGACGGCAGCACCAGCTGCACGGCCTCATCCCACGGGTTGTCGGTACCGTGTCCGTACCAGATATTGGCGGCGCTGAAGCGGCTAACCGACCAGCGCAACATGTCCTGTATGGTATGCAGCTCGTTTACTGCTTCATCGACAAAAATTTTATCCACTCTTTCCTCCAGGGCATGCTCGCATAATTTTCGGCGGCTAGTTTGCCATGAAGACGGCGATAAATCAGCAATGACGCGTACCGCTTGAGGTTAAAAAATGCGTTTAGTCGGGTACACTATCGGAAATACGAGATGAGAATGACGAATGAAAAAGAAAACATCGCTCAGCGAGGAGGATCAGGCTCTATTCCGCCAGCTGATGACCGGGACGCGTCAAATCACGCACGACACCATTGTCCATCGCCCGCAGCGTAAAAAAGTCAGCGAGGTACCGGTCAAACGGTTGCTCCAGGAGCAGGCCGATAACAGCCACTATTTTTCAGATGAGTTTCAGCCGCTGCTAAATACCCAGGGTGCGGTGAAATACGTGCGCGAAGACGTCAGCCATTTTGAACTGAAAAAATTACGCCGGGGAGATTACTCGCCGGAGCTGTTCCTCGATCTGCATGGGTTGACCCAGATGCAGGCGAAACAGGAGCTGGGGGCGTTGATCGCGGCATGTCGTCGCGAGCATGTTTTTTGCGCCTGCGTGATGCACGGCCACGGCAAACATATTCTTAAGCAACAGACACCGCTGTGGCTGGCTCAGCATCCACACGTGATGGCTTTTCATCAGGCGCCAAAAGAGTACGGCGGAGATGCCGCATTGCTGGTATTGATTGAGGTGGAGGAGTGGCAGCCGCCAGAATTGCCCTGACAGGATGGCGGGAGGCACGCTGCACCCCGCCATATCGCACGTCACGTCAGATGGCTTTTGCCATCTTCAGGTTGCACGGACTCATTTGCCAGTTAAAGACCCCTTTGCCGGTTTCGTCGAGGGTGACGTTGGCAATGGCGGACGTTGTGAACATCGGTGGCGTTTCGCCCGGGCACAGCTCAGATACCAGATAGCCGACCAGCGGCAGGTGGGAAATGACCAGTGCGGAAGCGACACCTTCATTGCACAGCGCCTGAAGGTAAGCACTGACAAGGCCAACATCGCCACACGGCGTGAGTTCAGGGAGAACATCCACACTGGATGGCAGGTTCATACACTCCCCTACCACATCCAGCGTCTGTTCTGCCCGCAGGAACGGACTCACCAGAACGCGTTCAATGTCCACTTTTTGACCTTTAAGCCATGTCGCCATCTGACGGGATTCGTCGCAGCCACAGACGGTTAAAGGACGTACTGAGTCACTGGCGGCATCGAGTGCCGCGTCGCCGTGACGCATGATAAAAACTTGCATATTGCACCGCTTTTGTTAACCAGAATCACCGGCGTTAACTACCCGCGATTAATGCTCTGAGGTAGAAAACCCGATGGCCGGGCATTGTGCCTGATCCATTCGGTGAATGAAACGCTGTTTTTTACCTCAATGGCGTAAGTATAGTCAATCTCTGTTTACAATTTCGCCAGAACAGGTTCCATCACCTCAGGATTTACCCTTCTTTGACTTCAGTTTACGCAATCAGTTTCCCTTGCGGGCCAGAATGTCTGACCCCGTTCCGCCATCTGCAATAATTCGTCACAAGGTGTAAATCGTGGACCATATTGCGAGGCCAGACGTTGCAGGATCGCAACCACTTCACCCGCCCCGAGGGTATCCATATACCGGAACGGACCGCCAAGGAATGGCGGAAAACCGATACCAAACACGGCGCCGATGTCGCCGTCGCGCGCGCTTTTGATCACCTGCTCACCAAAGCAGCGCGCCGCTTCATTGAGCATCATCATCACGCAGCGCTCAGCACACTGAACCGCCGACAGTTTTCCCTGACCCGTGACAGGAATAAGCGCATAAACCGAAGGGTCGACCTGTTTCTTGCTTTTACGCCCTTTCGCGGCGTAAAGATAGAAACCGCGTTCATTTTTTCTGCCTTTGCGATCGTCCTTCAAAATTGCAGAAACAAAGTTTGCAGGCGGCGCAAAACGATCGCCATAAGCCGCTTCCAGCACAGGGATAATTTTAGTCCCCGTATCAATTCCTACCTCATCCAAAAGTTGGATTGGGCCGACGGGGAAACCAAACTTCACCAGGGCGTCATCGACGTGCTCAATTTTCTCCCCTTCCGTCAGCAACCGCATCGCTTCGTTAATGTACGGCGCCAGAATGCGGTTGACGTAGAAGCCAGCTTTGTCCGCGACCACAATGGGGGTTTTGCCCTGTTTTTTCGCCAGCTTCACCACGGTGGCAATAGTCTGCGGGCTGGTTGTGGCATGCGGGATAACCTCCACCAGCGGCATTTTTTCGACAGGGCTGAAATAGTGCAGCCCTATCACCTGCTCCGGGCGCACGGCTTTCGCCGCGATGTCGCCGATCGGCAAAGACGAGGTGTTTGACGCGAAAATGGTGTGCGGCGCGCAATGCTGTTCAACGTCCGCCACCATCTGCTGCTTAAGGGCGAGATCTTCGAACACGGCTTCAATCACCAGATCGCGGTGTGCAAACCCACTGTAGTCGGTGGCGCCAGTGATCATCGCGAGGGTTTTATCGCGCTCACTGGCCTTGATATGGCGGCGCTTCACTTTGCGATCAAGGTTCTGCCAGCTGTACTGCAACGCGTGGTTGATACCTTTAGGATTGATATCTTTGATACGTACGGGCAATTTGCCTTTGCTGGCGGTGACAAATGCGATGCCGCCGCCCATCAGCCCACCACCCAGAACGCCAACGGCGCGCAGCGGAGCCGGTTCAGCTTCACTGCCCGGATCTTTTTTAACCTCCGTGCTGGCAAAGAAAATGCCGCGCAGCGCCTGCGACTGCGGCGTCATCGCCAGCTCGCCAAAGGCTTTCGCTTCCGCAGCATAACCGCTGCTGCTGCCCTGCGATAAACCGGTTTCAATCACCTTCAGAATGCGCGTCGCTGCCGGATAGTTCCCTTTGGTTTTTTGCTCGGTTTTTTTACCCACCATATTGAACAGCAGCGTGCGCCCCAGCGGCCCGGCGAGGATACGCTCGCGCACCGGCAGAGGGCGTTTCGCCTGACGACCTTTCAGCGCCCGCTCAACGGCGGCCTCAAGCAAGATGGCGTGCGGAACGACCTCATCAACCAGACCCGCCTTTAACGCCTGACGGGCGCGCAGCTGTTTACCGGTTAAAATCATCTCCAGCGCCGTACTGACGCCTACCAGACGCGGCAGGCGCTGCGTGCCACCTGAACCGGGCAGCAATCCAAGCTGTACCTCCGGCAGTCCGAGTACGGTTTTCGCATCGTCGGTACAAATTCGGCTGTGACAGGCCAGCGCCAGCTCAAGCCCACCGCCCAGGCAGGCCCCGTGGATCGCAGCGACAACGGGTATCGACAGCGCATGGATCTCCGCCATTACCTGCTGCCCCTGACGGGCCAGGTCTTCTGCTTCCTGGGCGCTTTTCGCCCGGGCAATCATGTTGATATCGGCCCCGGCAATAAAGTTATCCGGCTTTGCGGAGATAAATACCAGGCCACGTATCGCTTTGTTTTCGCGGATCTGTCTGAGCATCGCACGCACCTGAACGCCGAACTCGGCCTTCAGGGTGTTCATCTTTTCGTCGGGTACATCAATGGTGATAACAGCCACGTTATCAAGGCGAACAGCCAGATTAAATGCAGATGTCGTTTCCATTATTCAGCCTCCAGAACCATTGCTGCACCCAGGCCGCCCGCCGCACAGGCGGTAACGAGACCAAAACCGCCGCCGCGGCGACGCAGCTCGTGCAAAGTCTGGGTTATCATTCTCGCGCCGGTCGCCGCAAATGGATGGCCGTAGGCGATGGATCCGCCAAGCACGTTAAACTTACTCTGATCCACTTCGCCGGTCGCGTGGGCGCGGCCCAGTACATCGCGCGCGAAGCGCTCGCTTGCCAGCAGCTGAATGTTTGCCAGGGTTTGTGCGGCAAAGGCTTCGTGCATATCGATCAGGGTTAAGTCAGCCAGCGTCAACCCCGCACGCTCCAGCGCCAGCGGCGTGGACCAGGCCGGACCGAGCAGCATGTCCTGCCAGACATCAATGGCGGTAAAGGCGTAGCTACGCAAATAGCCCAGCGGTGTTATGCCAAGCTCTTTCGCCCGGGATTCCGTCATCAGGATCACGGCGGCGGCACCGTCCGTCAGTGGCGTACTGTTGGCCGCCGTAACGGTGCCATGTTTACGATCAAACGCCGGGCGCAGTTTTGCGTAATCCTCCAGCGTCGAGGTGCCACGGATATTGTTATCTTCCACCAGCGGTTCGCGGAAAGGCGGGATGTAAGCCGTCATCACCTCGTCGGCAAGTTTGCCTTCCGACCACGCCTTCGCAGCGAGCTGATGCGAGCGATGCGCCAGTGCATCCTGCTGTTCGCGGGTAATACCGTAGGTTTTTGCCATCTGCTCGGCAGTGTCGCCCATACGCAGGCCGGTGGAGTATTCAGCAACGGCAGGTGGCACGGGCATGAGGTCACGCAGACGTAAACGCGAGAAGAGTTTGAGCTTCGCACCGGTGGTCCGGGCTTTGTTGGCATCCACGAGGATGCGGGCCAGCTGTTTGCTAACACCGATGGGCAGCACGGATGAGGAATCCGCGCCGCCGGCGATCCCCGCGCGAATGGTCCCCGCCATCAGGCTTTCCGCCACGTTCGCCACCGCCTGGAAACTGGTGGCGCAGGCGCGGCTGACGCTGTATGCGTCGGTGTGAACATTCATGCCGGTGCCCAGCACGATTTCACGTGCGATATTGGGCGCTTCCGGCATTTGCACCACCTGGCCGAAAACCAGTTGCTCAATAACCTCTGGCGGGATCTCGCTGCGAGCCAGCATCTCCCCCACCACCATTTTTCCCAGATCGACAGCCGGTATACCGTGAAACGCGGTTGCCTGACGCGCAAACGGCGTACGTAACCCGCTGACAATGGCAATGCGGTCACCGTGTCGGGTGATAAGCGGTAATGCCTGACTCATAACACTCCCCTGTAAAAAAATTTTGCGCACACATTAAGTGGTCTGACCTGATAATAGTCTTAACTATTTTTTTACATTGAGCCAATCGGGGAAGCGAAAAATTGCGAGCTAAGGCACAGAGAAGAAAAAGAAAATGCCCCTGCATGGCAGAGGCATTTGTGAGATTTGTTGCCGGGTTGCGGCGTTGCCTTACCCGGCCTACACGATCGTAGGCCCGTGCAAAAAGTATTAACGCAGGCCCAGCTGGAAGATCAGCGTTTCTGCTTCGCAGGCGAACACAAAGTCGATATCCAGCCGCACGCCGCCTTCCACTTCCGTGAAGGTGGATTTGATTTCACACGGATCGGATTCGACTTCACGCGCGCGCTGGCTCAGCGCGGCCAGCGTCTCTTCCGCTTCAGCGCGGTTAGGGAATACGCGGCTGTAAGAGGCGGTGCAATCGGTGTTGTCCATAATGGTGCCAACATCCATACAGCAGCAAACCGGGGTTTCATCAGCACTGCATTTACTCATAGCTCAATTTCCTCTGTATTCGCGCAGGGCGCGAGATAAACACGATGCGTCTATTTTACGCCCCCGGACGAGCCCCCTCCAGCCGTTAATGGCGCAAAATCGGATAAGTGAGCAATATCACACTAAAAAATGATCTAAAACAAAATTCCCCTTTTCAGAGGAATCGCACTGGTCACAATTTTGCCAACCAGATCTCGTTTCAAGAAACATATCTGAAAATATTAATAAACAAACTTGCAACATCCCAGCTGGTCAGACCTATACTCTCGCCACTGGTCTGATTTGTAAGTCATACCTCAGACCCTACACTTCGCGCTCCTGTTACGGTATGTAACAATTATTGAATAAAAATAACTCAATGAGGTTATGGTCATGAGCCAGAAAACCCTGTTCAAACAAACTGCTTTAGCAGTTGCAGTGGCAATCGTCTCAACGTCCGCCTGGTCAGCGGGCTTCCAGTTAAACGAATTTTCTTCCTCTGGCCTTGGCCGTGCGTATTCCGGGGAAGGTGCGATTGCCGATGACGCAGGCAACGCGAGTCGTAACCCGGCACTGATCATGATGTTTGATCGCCCTACCTTCTCTGCCGGTGCGGTTTACATCGATCCTGATGTCAATATTTCTGGCAAATCTCAGTTCACCGGCGCAGATCTGAAGGCGGATAACATTGCGCCGACCGCGTGGGTGCCTAACCTGCACTTTGTTGCGCCAATCAATGAACAGTTTGGTTGGGGTGCCTCTGTCACCTCTAACTATGGCCTGGCAACGGAGTTCAATAATAACTATCCGGCCGGGGAATACGGCGGTAAAACCGACCTGACGACCCTGAACCTCAACCTGAGCGGCGCATATCGTCTGAACGATAACTGGAGCTTTGGTCTGGGCTTTGATGCTGTCTACGCCGATGCAAAAATCGAGCGTTACTCCGGGGAGCAAACTGCTGCACTGCCGAAAAACAGCAATAAAATTGCCAGCCTGAAAGGTGATGAATGGGGTTACGGCTGGAACGCCGGTATCCTGTATGAACTGGATAAAAACAACCGCTGGGGTCTGACCTATCGCTCAGAAGTGAAAATTGATTTCGATGGCGATTACAAAAGCGGCATCCTGAGCCCAGTCAACGGTATGGTCCCAGGCGCGGGCACCACCATTCCATGGGGTACCTCGAATCAAACCGTACCGGGTTCACTGTCGCTGCATCTGCCAGAAATGTGGGAAGTGTCAGGTTATAACCGCGTTGCGCCGCAGTGGGCAATTCACTACAGCCTCGCGTATACCAGCTGGAGCCAGTTCGAGGAGCTTAAAGCCACCGGCAGCAACGGCCAGACGCTGTTCTATAAAGACGAAAGCTTCCACGATGCTTACCGTATCGCGCTTGGTACGACCTATTATATGGATGACAACTGGACGTTCCGTACCGGCGTGGCATTTGATGACAGCCCGGTACCGGCCGATAAACGTTCTATCTCCATTCCGGATCAGGACCGTTTCTGGGTGAGTGCGGGGGCAACCTACGCGTTCAACGAGAATGCCTCTATCGACGCGGGCGTGTCGTACATGCATGGCCAGAAGGTGACCTTCCAGGAAGGCCCGTACGAGTTTTCCTCTGAAGGTAAAGCCTGGCTGTTTGGTACCAACTTCAACTACGCGTTCTAATCCCAACACGATTAAAAAAGGTGAGCATTGCTCACCTTTTTTTTATTCCGAATCGATATCTTTTAATTCGTTCTCGATGGCTTTCGCGTTCGGATTATCTTCCGGCTTCAGCTTACCGCCGTTGGCAATAAAGTCATGGTTCTGGAAGTAGGCCTCGCGCACCATGATGTACGGATCGGAAGACTGACGCAGCAGACCATCAGAATCCAGCAGTTGCGCACGCGTTTCAATTCCTTCCACGGTCCATTTACCAATCGACAGCGGCCAGGTGAGCCATGACAGTACAGGATACAGCGTATCCACCATGTCGCCGCCATCATCACGCACGGTAAAGCTGCCGTAGAATGGCAGGTGCACATACGGACCATAACCTACGCCATAATGACCCAGCGTGCTGCCGAAACGGTGCGGCTGTTCACGCTGTAATTTCGGGTTCGCCATGCCTGCGACATCAATTAAGCCGCCCATACCCAGCAGGGAGTTCAGGAAGAAGCGGGTGAAATGCACCATCCCCTGATACGGGTCGCCCTGAAGGAAGTAGTTGACCATAACCGCTGGCTCTTCCAGGTTACTGGTAAAGTTGCTCAGCCCGTTACGCGCCGGCTGCGGAACATAGTCACGCCATGCCACGGCAACCGGACGAACCAGATATGGATCCAGCACATTATAGTTAAAGCTGTACATTGAACGGTTAAATCCTTCGAGAGGATCGGAGCGTCCCGTTTGCTCGCCAGAGCTGGCGCAGCCCACAAGCATTGTTACGCCCAGCGCAAGCGCCGACAGCCGAAGCTTCATAAATTTCTCCCTGTTCAATATGGCTATCGTTGAATGCCATCTGTGACGGAGCCGGTGATGCTCCGCCTGAAACGTGCAAGTGATTGTAACAGCACGCTTACCGATGTCTACGAGGACAATGACGACCCGCTCGCGTCATCACGCTAATTTCAGCATAGCCTGTCTTTCGGAATTCGTTTCGCTGGCAATTTTATATTGGCTTTGAAAGAGATGTCTCACCTTTATTGCCATTTTCAGCAATTTAAGAGCATCCCCACGGGGAAAGCGCTAAAAGCCGCTACGCTTAAATGAGCAATTACCCCGAAGGAGCTGTTATGAAAGACATTAGCGAAGAGAAAATTGGTGAAAGCAAAGAGGAACATGAGGTTGAAAGCGAGGAGAAAGACCGGGGAGAAGAGATAGAAGTCGATGAAGATCGCCTGCCGTCGCGCGCCATGGCTATTCATGAGCATATTCGCCAGGACGGGGAAAAAGAGATGGAGCGCGACGCGATGGCCCTGCTGTGGTCAGCCATTGCAGCCGGTCTGTCGATGGGTGCCTCTCTGCTCGCCAAAGGGATATTTCACGTTCAGCTGGAAGGCGTACCGGGCGGTTTTTTGCTGGAAAATTTAGGCTACACGTTCGGCTTTATTATCGTCATTATGGCGCGACAGCAGCTTTTTACGGAGAATACCGTCACTGCCGTACTGCCCGTCATGCAAAATCCGACCCTCGGTAATTTCGGTTTACTGATGCGCCTGTGGAGCGTCGTGCTGCTGGGGAACCTGATCGGTACGGGCATAGCCGCCTGGGCGTTCGAGTATATGCCAATATTTGATGAACCGACCCGCGACGCATTTGTGAAAATTGGCATGGATGTGATGAAAAACACGCCGGTTGAAATGTTCTCTAATGCCATAATTTCCGGCTGGATCATCGCCACTATGGTCTGGATGTTCCCGTCAGCGGGCAGCGCGAAAATCGTGGTGATTATCCTGATGACCTGGCTTATCGCACTCGCCGATACCACACACATTGTTGTCGGAACTGTTGAAATCCTTTATCTGGTATTTAACGGCACACTCCACTGGAGCGACTTTTTCTGGCCGTTCGCCCTGCCAACCCTCGCAGGCAACATTTGTGGCGGGACCTTTATCTTTGCGCTGCTGAGCCATGCGCAAATCCGTAACGACATGTCCAACAAGCGTAAGGCCGAGCTTAAGGCTCAGGAAAAAAAGGATAAAACTGCCGAAAAATCGGCGTGAACGGTGACTCTTTGACCAGTCAGGCGGCAATGCGCTTAACGAAAAGTGTAAATAACGCTATACTCTTGCCGCTTCGTCCCCTTAGTTAAATGGATATAACGAGCCCCTCCTAAGGGCTAGTTGCAGGTTCGATTCCTGCAGGGGACACTTCTGTCTTTCCTTACGCCCCCTTCCAAAGCTCCACGCAGTTTCGGCCACGCCGTTTCGCGCCGTATAAGGCTTCATCCGCCGCCTGAATCAATCGCTCGTAATCGGGATGCCCGTTGAACATCGCAACGCCTATCGAGAGGGAGAGCGGGATAATATCGCCGGTTGGGGAGTTAACCTTGATTTTTTCCACCCGCCTGCGGATACGCTCGGCAATTCGCAGCGCGTCCACCTCTGAGATTTCCGTTAGCACAATCAGAAATTCATCGCCGCCGTAGCGAAAAACGTAATCACAGGTTCGCACGTTGTCGTAGAACGCGCCGGAGACTTTTCGCAGGATCTCGTCCCCGGTATTGTGCCCCCAGGTATCGTTGATTTGTTTAAATTTGTCGACGTCAATCAGCAGCGTCGAGAGCTTTGTTCCCGCCCGGGTAGCGTGCAGGATTTCGCGTTTGAAGATGGTTGGCAGGAAACGGCGATTCAACAGGCGGGTCAGGACATCAACCCCCACCTCGTGTCGCGACACTTCGTCAAAAAGTTCGCGCAAAAGCGTGATGATTTGCGAGAGGGTATTACGCATTCGCTGCAAGAATTTATCCCGCTGCGCTTTATCACTCAGACCCTGCCCTGCAAGACGGACCTCGTTAAAAAGGTCATCGAATTCCTGAATCAGACGAGAGATATGACCGGCCTCAGCGATGCCGCTGAAATAGTGCCGACCTTTATGGCTAAACCACAGTCCAAATTCAGACTGCCCCAGCGGCAGACTGTTGCCGATACTGGAATTAAGCGTGATCTTATACAGAAGCACCATTTCCCATGACAGCAGCGCCGCGGTCTGTCTCTCCTTCTCCTCTTCTGCGTTCTCCATTAAGGAAAAGATGCGATAATTTTCGTCCTCTTTCGCCGCATTGTTCTCGCTAAATACATAGGCCCGCGACATCACTTCCATGGCCAGATCGATACTGTTTATCGCGTAGTGATAAATATGCAGCTTCACCTCAGGCGAATGGGCGCTGGTAGTAATGACAGGTAACAGCAGCTTTTTCAGAACACGGAAGCCCATTTCGACTAAATCAACCGAAATACCAATACGGGCATGAACATCCGCAGCGCGCTGCTGCGCCCGCATCTGCTCTTCAACCTGCTCCACACGGCATGAGAGCACATCAATAAGCCAGCGACGAAGCGCCTCCTGAAGCTGCCTCTCCACCTGTTCGGTGGTCAGGAATTCAGCTGCCGATGGATCTGCCAGCACAACACGATAGAATTCAGCGACCAGTGGCATTGCATTATCCCTGGCAAGCTCAGTCGCAAGCCAGTGCACATCGGGATCGGTTTCATTAATCAGCTTCACCCACTCTTCTTTCACCGTTTGCAGGTAGGTTTCCATGGTCTGCACCTTCAGGAGACATGCGGGAACGCAGATTTAACAATAGCAAAATCAAACCACTCCGCAATTGCCGCTTTTTTAAACAAAAACGAGTGATAGCTCATAATGTATAACGGTGCTACATTATGCCGCCCACCCAAGTCAGCAATGGCCAGGCAACGTCGTAAAGAACGGTAAAGCCTGCAACCATGACCTCGTCCTACGGTCTCAATGGCACGTGGTATCGCGAAGTCTGCGCTACCTTCACAGGCTTCACATAGGTTCCACTATTTTGTCTCAATCCAAATTTCAGCGGGCGTTTCTGCACCCGCGCTACTGGTTTACATGGTTCGGCCTTGGCGTGCTTTGGCTGCTGGTTCAACTTCCATATCCCGTGATCCGTTTCCTGGGTTCTAAGCTCGGCAGCGCATCGCGTTACTTTCTTAAGCGCCGTGAATCCATTGCCCGAAAAAATCTCGAACTTTGCTTTCCGCATTACAATGCCCAGCAGCGCGAAACGCTGATTGCGGAAAACTTTAAATCTATCGGTATGGCGCTGCTTGAAACCGGTATGGCCTGGTTCTGGCCAGATGAGCGTGTCCGTAAATGGTTTGACGTGGAAGGCCTGGATAACCTGAAACGTGCCCAGATGCAAAACCGCGGCGTGATGGTTGTGGGTGTGCATTTTATGTCGCTTGAGCTGGGCGGCCGCGTTATGGGTCTTTGTCAGCCGATGATGGCAACCTATCGCCCGCATAACAGCGCGCTGATGGAATGGGTACAAACGCGGGGCCGCATGCGTTCAAATAAGGCGATGATCAGCCGTAACAATCTGCGCGGTATGGTTGGCGCCCTGAAAAAAGGGGAAGCCGTCTGGTTTGCCCCGGACCAGGACTACGGTCCTAAAGGCAGCAGTTTTGCCCCTTTCTTTGCGGTTAAAGATGTCGCTACGACGAACGGTACCTTTGTGATTTCACGTCTCTCAGGCGCCGCGATGTTGACGGTGACCATGGTCAGAAAAGCGGATAAGTCAGGCTATCGTCTGCATATCTCCCCAGAGATGGCGAACTATCCTGAAGATGAGAGTGAAGCCGCGACCTTTATCAATAAGGTGATTGAGTTTGAGATTATGCGTGCACCTGAGCAGTATCTGTGGATGCACCGCCGCTTTAAAACCCGTCCCCTGGGCGAAGCCTCACTCTATATCTGACCCCTGCCGAAGGTTAGTTTCGCTAAGAAACTAACCTTTTCAAACACCTGTAATCGCAGTGCGTAACGGCTTTTTTCGACCGTCGCTCAACAGGCATTTATTGCGTACCGAAATCAAACTGTCGCCGTTCCACGACACTCGTAAGTGTAGGAAATTATTTAAAAAAATGCCTCTTGTCACTCCTGAAATTTAGGCGTACATTAGCGCCGTCTGGCGACAGGAAAGCACAGAATTCAGAGCTGAAGTTAGCGACGTCACGGGATAATTCCGATTTCCCCTTTCGCATGATTTCAACTCTCTATACTCAGTTGGACTCTGTTTTTTTAATGCGTACCGGAAGATACGCGGAGCGATGAAACGTGAAATATTTCTTTATGGGCATTTCGGTTATTGTTTTAGTTTGGGCCGGAACGTTTGCTCTGATGATCTAGTTAAGAAAATGCAGTCAAAAAAACAGGCGCCGTTGGCGCCTGTTTTTTTTGTTGTCCGTTACGACTCGGGTTGTTCCGCAACGCTCTTCGCTGCAAGCAGGCCATCCGCGCGGAACATGCTTTTAATGCCCCGCACTGCCTGACGGATACGGTCGCTGTTTTCAATCAGCGCGAAACGCACGTGCGTGTCACCGTAGTCACCAAAGCCAATGCCTGGAGAGACGCAAACCTTCGCGTCCTGAAGCAGTTTTTTGGCAAATTCCAGAGAACCCATCGCCGCATACGGCTCAGGAATTTTCGCCCAGACGTACATAGAGGCTTTAGGCATTTCCACCATCCAGCCTGCTTCATGAAGCCCTTTTACCAGCACATCACGGCGGCGTTTATACTGAGCGGCAATATCGAGCACGCATTGCTGATCCCCTTCCAGCGCCGCGATGGCCGCGACCTGTAACGGCGTAAAGGTGCCATAGTCATGGTAGCTTTTAATACGCGCCAGGGCGCTCACCAGCGTTTTGTTTCCCACCATAAAACCAATTCGCCAGCCCGCCATGTTGTAGCTTTTCGACAGGGTGAAAAACTCAACCGCCACATCGCGGGCACCGGGTACCTGCATAATTGACGGCGCTTTCCAGCCATCATAAACGATATCGGCGTAGGCGAGATCGTGTACCACCAGCACGTCGTAACGCTTAGCCAGCGCGACCACTTTCTCGAAGAATTCGAGTTCAACGCATTGTGCTGTTGGGTTTGACGGGAAACCGAGGATCATCATTTTCGGCTTCGGATAGCTTTCACGAATCGCCCGTTCCAGCTCGTTAAAGAAGTCGACGCCTTCCACCAGCGGGACAGAACGCACCTGCGCGCCGGCAATCACCGCCCCATAGATGTGAATCGGGTAGCTCGGATTCGGCACCAGTACGGTATCGCCGTGATCCAGCGTCGCCAGCATCAGGTGGGCCAGCCCCTCTTTGGAGCCAATGGTCACAATCGCTTCACTTTCAGGATCGATATCGACCTGATAACGATCCTGATACCAGCGGGAGATCGCCCGACGTAAGCGTGGAATGCCGCGTGAGGTGGAATACCCATGGGTATCAGGACGCTGCGCAACCGTGCAGAGTTTCTCAACGATATGCGGCGGCGTTGGGCCGTCAGGGTTACCCATACTGAAATCGATAATGTCTTCGCCGCGCCGACGCGCAGCCATTTTCAGTTCAGCAGTGATATTGAAAACATAAGGGGGGAGACGATCGATACGCGTAAAACGGCGTTCAGGACTGAATTCAGCCATAGATTCCTCAGAGTCACGTTAGCGCCCGGACCGTCCGAGCGACGCTGCCACCCGTGTGGCGTGCTTAGAAAATAACCTGAAGAAAAAGACGCTGTCGAGAGGATAACGGCAAAACAATATTTTGCGCTAAAACGGGAATGTGATTGCAGTGAAAAGCGGAACTCTTATCGCGAACAGGCAGTTTTAAGCGCTACGATTTAACACAATATTTTCAGTATCGTTACCTGACGTTTCTCCCCAAACGGAAAAGCACCGGCTTTCAGTCAAAAGCCAGCAATCCCCTTTGAGAATTATGGTTTTTCCCCATTTGATAAATCTGATGGATAGCTGGTCATCAGGCCCTATGTTTTCTATCATAGATTTTTCCCGTTTTCCCAGGCCTGACCGTGCACGAAATCTTCAATATGCTCCTGGCGGTGTTCGACCGCGCGGCATTAATGCTGATCTGTCTCTTTTTCCTTATCCGCATCCGCTTGTTCCGCGAACTGTTGCATAAATCTGCCCATTCGCCAAAAGAGCTGCTGGCCGTCACGTTTATCTTTTCGATGTTTGCCCTGTTCAGCACCTGGTCCGGCGTGCCGGTAGAAGGCTCGCTGGTGAACGTGCGCATTATCGCCGTCATGTCGGGCGGGATCCTCTTTGGTCCCTGGGTCGGGATTATCACAGGCATTATCGCCGGCACCCATCGGTACCTGATTGATATTGGCGGCGTGACGGCCGTCCCCTGCTTTATCACCAGCATTATTGCCGGGCTGCTCTCGGGCTGGATTAACCGCAAAATCCCGAAAAAGCAGCACTGGCGTGCGGGGATTATCGCGGGGATGGTCTGCGAAACGCTGACCATGATCCTGGTCATCGTCTGGGCGCCAACCGTTGCGCTGGGTCTGGATATCGTCTCGAAGATCGGTATTCCTATGATCCTCGGGAGCGTCTGTATCGGTTTTATCGTGCTGCTGGTGCAAAGCGTGGAGGGCGAAAAAGAGGCCAGCGCCGCGCGTCAGGCCAAGCTGGCGCTGGATATCGCCAACAAGACGCTGCCGCTTTTCCGACACGTTAACGCCGAATCTTTACGTCAGGTTTGCGATATCATCCGCCGTGATATTCACGCCGATGCGGTCGCCATCACCAATATTGACCACGTGCTGGCTTACGTTGGCGTCGGGGAGCACAATTATCGCGACAGCGACGATACCATCAGCCCGACCACCAGACAGGCGATTAACTACGGAAAAATCATCATTAAAAACAATGATGAAGCCCACCGGACGCCAGAGATCCACTCAATGCTGGTGATCCCGCTGTGGGAAAAAGGCGTGGTCACGGGGACGCTGAAAATTTACTACTGCCATGCGCACCAAATCACCTCCTCGCTCCAGGAGATGGCGATTGGCCTGTCGCAGATTATCTCCACTCAACTTGAGGTTTCGCGTGCAGAGCAGCTGCGCGAGATGGCAAATAAGGCAGAGCTGCGCGCCCTGCAAAGCAAGATCAATCCCCATTTCCTGTTTAACGCGCTGAACGCTATCTCCTCTTCCATCCGTCTGAATCCGGATACCGCGCGGCAGCTGATATTTAATCTGTCGCGCTATCTGCGCTACAACATTGAGCTAAAAGACGACGAGCAGATCGACATCAAAAAAGAGCTGTATCAAATCAAGGATTACATCGCCATCGAGCAGGCTCGCTTTGGCGATAAGCTCACGGTCATTTACGATATTGATGAAGAGGTCAGCTGCGTGATCCCAAGTCTGCTGATCCAGCCTCTGGTGGAAAACGCCATTGTTCACGGTATTCAGCCGTGTAAAGGCAAAGGCGTAGTAACGATTAGCGTGACGGAAAGCGGTAACCGCGTGCGTATCGCCGTGCGCGATACCGGGCACGGCATCGATCCTAAAGTCATCGAGCGCGTCAAATCAAACGAAATGCCGGGCAACAAGATCGGACTGCTGAATGTGCATCACCGGGTCAAACTGCTGTACGGTGACGGGCTGCATATTCACCGTCTTGAGCCGGGCACCGAAATTGCCTTTTATGTTCCGAATGAGCGAACGCCCGTGAATGCCCCCATATCCTTGTTGCCGTAGGCCGGAGTAACAGATGAAAGTCATCATCGTAGAAGATGAAATTCTGGCTCAACAGGAGTTGAGCTGGCTTATCAAAACCCACAGCCAGATGGAGATTGTTGGCTGTTTTGAGGATGGTCTGGACGTGCTGAAATTTTTACAGCATAACCGGGTCGACGCGATATTCCTCGATATTAATATTCCGTCGCTGGACGGCGTCCTGCTGGCGCAAAATATCAATCAGTTCGCCCACAAGCCGTTTATTGTGTTTGTCACCGCGTGGAAAGAGCATGCCGTGGAGGCCTTCGAGCTTGAGGCGTTTGACTATATTCTCAAGCCGTACCAGGAGTCGCGTATTATCAGCATGCTGCATAAGCTGGAAGCCGCGTGGCAGCAGCAGGCATTACCCGCCAGTGCCAGCCCGGTAGCGCGGGAAAACGACACGATTAATCTGGTGAAGGACGAACGGATCATCGTCACGCCTGTCGACGATATTTACTATGCCGAAGCGCATGAAAAAATGACGTTTGTCTATACGCGGCGTGAATCCTACGTCATGGCGATGAACATCACCGAATTCTGCAATAAACTCCCGGCCGCTCACTTCTTCCGCTGCCACCGCTCGTTCTGCGTCAACCTGAACAAGATCCGCGAAATCGAACCCTGGTTTAACAACACCTATATTTTGCGGCTGAAGGATCTGGATTTTCAGGTGCCGGTAAGCCGCAGCAGAGTGAAAGAGTTCCGCCAGCTCATGCACCTGTAGCGCGTTCCCTCTCCCGCAGGAGAGGGGAATGAGCGTCAGAGAATCTGACCGAGTACCTGACGCAGATGCGCGCCGGAGCCCAGTAAGCCTGGGTTATCGTGGACAATCAGGTAAACAGGAATGTCCTGGACATAGCTTCTGAAGCGGCCTTTGTCTTCGAAGCCGCCACGGAAGCCGGAGGCGGTAAAGAAATCGAGGAAGCGCGGCACGATCCCGCCCGCAATATAGACCCCGCCAAAGGTGCCAAGGTTCAGCGCCAGGTTGCCGCCGAAACGCCCCATGATGACGCAGAACAGCGACAAAGCACGGCGGCAGTCAATACAGCTGTCGGCCAGCGCGCGTTCGGTCACATCTTTCGGTTGCAGATTTTCCGGCAGACGACCGTCTGATTTTACAATCGCCCGATACAGGTTCACCAGACCCGGACCAGAAAGCACCCGCTCGGCCGACACGTGGCCAATCTCGGCGCGTAGCTCTTCAAGAATAATGCCCTCTTCTTCGCTGTTCGGCGCAAAATCCACATGACCGCCCTCGCCCGGCAGGCTGACCCAGCGTTTGTCGACGTGAACCAGGTGCGCCACCCCCAGGCCGGTGCCCGCGCCGTAAACGGCAATCGGTTTGCCTTCAACCGGGGCCGTACCGCCGAACTGAATCAGATGCTCTGGTTTAAGCATTGGGATAGCCATGGAAACCGCAGTGAAGTCGTTGATTATTTCAAGGTGCGAGAAGCCGAGGTTTTTCCGCATTTCGGCAATTGAGAAGGCCCACGTGTGGTTGGTCATCGCCACCCAGTCACCGGTGATCGGACAGGCGATGGCGATACAACCGTCTTCAACGCTCACTTTATGCTCTTCCAGATAGACGCGAACCACCGCTTCCAGGCTTGGGTAATCCAGCCCTGAATAGGTTTTCGCCTGAGAAATTTCACCGCTGTTCACATCGCACAGGGCAAGGCGCGCGTTGGTGCCGCCTACATCACCTACCAAAGCATACTTTGTCATTCTTCTACTGCTCCGCTAAAGTCAGAATAAATCTTTGGGACACTGTAAATTCAAGGCGTGATAACAACAACGACCAGAAGGTGACTGCCCATGGATTATCGATCTTCGTCACATTATAACTTTACCGTTTCAGCACCTTTTGCACTATTGCCACAATGCTGATTGTGCAAAGTAACGTTAAGCCGTTTTGTACAAGGAAATCATCATGCTCCATCCGCGAGCCAGAACCATGCTGTTATTGGCTGTCCCGGCGCTGATTATTGGCGTGGCGTCGAGCCTGGTGCTCATCGTCGTCATGAAAGTGGCGGCGGTGCTGCAAACGATTTTATGGACCGCGCTTCCGGTAAAACTCGGCATCAGCATTGACTCGCCGGGCTGGATCATGATGATGCTGACCCTGACCGGGATTGCCGTAGGGCTGGTGATCCGCTATAGCCCGGGTCATGCCGGGCCGGACCCGGCACTGGAACCCTTGATTGGCGCCCCTGTCTCTCCCTCTGCTCTGCCGGGGCTTATTATCGCGCTGATTATCGGTCTTGCGGGCGGCGTAAGCCTCGGGCCTGAACATCCCATTATGGCGGTTAATATCGCGCTGGCGGTCTTTCTGGGGGCGCGTCTTTTTCCGCGCGTTGGCGCGCTGGACTGGACGATCCTGGCGTCAGCAGGCACCATCGGGGCGCTGTTTGGCACTCCGGTCGCGGCTGCGCTCATTTTTTCGCAAACGCTCAGCAGTGATCATGAAGTACCGCTGTGGGATAAACTCTTCGCGCCGCTAATGGCCGCCGCTGCGGGAGCCCTCACCACCAGCCTGTTTTTCCATCCCCATTTTTCACTCTCCATCCCCCACTACGGCCAGATGCAACTCACCGATATTTTCAGCGGTGCCGTCGTCGTCGCGATCGCCATTGCGCTGGGGATGGTCGCGGTATGGTGTCTCCCTCGCCTGCATCGCCTGATGCACAGGCTGAAGCATCCGGTGCTGATTCTGGGCATGGGGGGTTTTATTCTGGGCGTTTTAGGCGCCATCGGCGGGACGGTTACGCTGTTTAAGGGTCTGGACGAAATGCAGCAGCTGGCCTTCAGCCAGGTCTTTAGCGTCTCCGATTATCTGCTGTTCGCGCTGGTAAAACTGGCGGCGCTGGTGGTCGCTGCGGCCTGTGGTTTCAGGGGAGGTCGAATCTTCCCGGCGGTATTTGTTGGCGTCGCGCTGGGGCTGATGCTGCATGAGCACGTTGACGCTGTCCCTGCGGCGATTACCGTCTCCTGTTCCATTCTGGGACTGGTACTGGTGGTCACGCGCGATGCGTGGCTGAGCCTGTTTATGGCGGCTGTTGTCGTGCCGGATACCACGCTTCTGCCGCTGCTCTGTATCGTGATGTTGCCCGCCTGGCTCCTGCTGGCGGGCAAACCGATGCTGATGGGATGGCGAAACGACAGGTAATCAGGCGTTATTGCGTGCCTCCAGCGCTTTGGTCAGCGCGCTCAGCAGCGGCGGAATATCGGCTTTCGGCAGCATCACCTCGATCAGCGAAAGCCGCTCATGGTGTGCCACTTTATCCAGCACCTCCGCCAGCGCTTCCGCTTCGCTGACGCGCCAGCACTCTGCCTGAGGCGCCAGGCTCAGCGCCTGCGGGATCTGCGTCCAGTTCCAGAGGGCAATATCGTTATAGCGCTGCTCCGGCCCGTGGATGGCCCTTTCCACCGTGTATCCTTCGTTGTTAAGCACCAGAATAATCGGGCGCTGTTTGTCGCGCAGCATCGATCCCAGCTCCTGAATGGTCAACTGCGCGGCGCCGTCACCCGTCAGGACAATCACGCGTCGGTTCGGACACGCCGTTTGCGCGCCAAATGCTGCCGCCAGCGTGTAGCCAATCGATCCCCACAGCGGCTGGACGATAAAGTTCACGTCCGCGGGTAAACGCAGATCGATAGCGCCGAAAGCAGACGTTCCCTGGTCAGCCAGAATAATGTCTCCGGGGCGGATAAACGTTTGCAGGGTACGCCAGAAGCTCTCCTGAGTCAGCGCCCCTTCGATAGTCGGGAACGAAAAGCCGCTGTGATCCAATGGCGCTCGCGTATCACGAACATAGGTTTTACACAGCGCTGTCAGCGTTTCAATGGCCTCCCTCATCGGGATACCCGTAAACCAGACGTCGCCGACGCGGGACGCGTGTGGCTGAACCTCTATCGTCTGGTCTGGCGTCAGCTGGTGGGTAAACCCGGCAGTGAGCGTATCGGTAAAGCGCGTGCCAATACACAGCACCGTATCAGCCCCCTCGATGGCCTCTTTGACCGGCGCGGCGCTCGCCGATCCGCTGTAGGTGCCGTAAAAACCGCTCTGTCGTTCGTCAAAAATGCCCTTGCCCATCAGCATGGTGGCGTGTGCCATCGGCACCTCTTTCACCCACGTCTGAAGGGCCGTGCGCAGACCATGGCGGAGTACCAGGAAGTCCGCTAACAGCGCGGTGCGTTTGCTCGTGGACAAGCGCTTTTCGGCAGCCTCACGGAACGCCTGCAAGCAGGCTGAATCAGCCGGTGCGGGGTTAACAGTGAGAGCGCTTACAGGGGGCGTAGCGGCTTTTTTCGCCACATCAGCGGGCAGCATCAGGTAGCCCGGACGGCGCTCCCGCAGCATAGTGGTCAGGACTCTGTCAATTTCATAGCAGGCGTTTTGTTCGGTAAGTACCGCCTGTGCAACGGTGATGGGTTCGCTCATATGATAGAAATGGCGGAACTCGCCGTCGCCCAACGTATGGTGCAATAACTCTCCTCGCTGCTGCGCCGCCATACCCGGGGCCCCCACAATATGGAGGACGGGAACATGTTCGGCAAAGCTGCCCGCCACACCGTTCATGGCGCTTAACTCCCCAACGCCGAATGTCGTCAGGAGCGCGGCAAAGCCCTTACAGCGGGCATAGCCGTCTGCGGCGTAAGACGCGTTCAGTTCATTGGCACAGCCCACCCAGCAGATGTCCGGGCTGTCTATCACGTGATCGAGAAATTGCAGGTTATAGTCGCCCGGCACGCCAAACAGATGATCGGCACCACAATCTGTTAGTCGGTCCAGCAGGTAATCGGCGACGCAATAGGGGGTACGCATATTATAAGTGTCCTTCTGACGTTGACCTCACTCTGAGTATTAAATAAGCGTGAAGCGTGTCCAGAATTGGCGACAATCAGGGTCTGGAAAGAATGCTTTACGAAAAAAGCTGAGCTATGCTCATTTTCTTCAGGTTAGTGTAAACGTATACACTGATGTTTCTTTCCAGCGCCAGAGGTCTCGCCAATGGGTTATCAGCCTGACAAAAATCGTTATCAGACAATGCAATATCGCCGCTGTGGGCAAAGCGGCCTTAAGCTTCCCGCCATCTCGCTGGGGCTTTGGCATAATTTTGGCGACGCGACGTTACTCGAAAACAGCCGTCAACTTTTACAGCGTGCTTTCGATTTGGGTATTACGCATTTTGACCTTGCCAATAATTACGGCCCGCCTCCTGGTTCGGCCGAACGTAATTTCGGGCGCATTTTGCAGGAGGATTTCCTGCCCTGGCGCGATGAGCTAATCATCTCCACCAAAGCGGGCTACACCATGTGGGACGGGCCTTACGGCGACTGGGGCTCACGTAAATATCTGATCGCCAGCCTGGACCAGAGCCTCAGGCGTATGGGGCTGGAGTATGTCGATATTTTCTATCACCACCGCCCGGATCCACAAACGCCGCTACGTGAAACCATGAAAGCGCTTGACCATGTGGTACGTCAGGGCAAGGCGCTGTACATCGGTCTGTCCAACTACCCGGCAGAAGTGGCAAGGCAGGCGATTGAAATACTGGAGGATCTGGGCACGCCATGTCTGATCCACCAGCCGAAGTACTCCATGTTTGAACGTGCGCCTGAAGAGGGGTTGCTGGACGTGTTGCAGCATAAAGTGGTGGGATGTATCCCCTTCTCCCCCCTGGCGGGCGGACAGTTGACCGATCGCTATCTGAACGGTATCCCGGCGGATTCTCGCGCAGCAAGCGGCAGTAAGTTCCTTAACCCGGAGCAGATCACCGACAAAAAGCTGGAGAAGGTACGCAAGCTGAATGCGCTGGCGGAAAAACGGGGGCAAAAGCTTTCGCAAATGGCGTTGGCCTGGATCCTGCGCCACGATACAGTGAGTTCAGTGCTCATCGGCGCAAGCAAGACCGGACAAATTGAAGATGCAGCAGGCGTGCTTGAAAATTGTCGGTTCACGGCAGAAGAGCTGAAGACGATAGATACGATCCTGTCCAGTTCAGATTAAAAACACTTTTAGCAAAAAGTGCTCTCGTTCATGATTTAGGAGTTGAGGCGATGAAACGAATGTTTACCAACTCGTAAAATTGCGTTAACAGGTCGCACAGCGGCCCCGATCGTGAAGGAGAAGAGTATGTTCAGGTCACTGATTCTTGCAGCGGTATTACTGGCTTCGGCCCCGCTGGTCGCCAGTGCGGGCGAAATCACCCTGTTGCCATCGATTAAATTACAAATTGGCGATCGTGATGACTACGGCAGATACTGGGACGGTGGCTACTGGCGCGACCGTGACTACTGGCACCGCCATTATGAATGGCGTCAAAACCGCTGGTGGAAACACGATAACGGCTATCACCGTGGCTGGGATAAGCGTAAGGCTTACGAACGCGGCTACCGCGAAGGCTGGAACGATCGTGACGACCGCCGTGGCGGCTGGGGTCATGGAAAAGGCAGAGGCCACGGTCACGGCCATCACCATTAACAACAAAAAGGAGCCTTCCGGCTCCTTTTTCTTTTACAGGCCTGCGGCTGTGCCTATCAGCAACCACAAGTTTAACGCCACCACCACGACCACAATGGCCCACCCGGCGCGCTTCACCCACGTCGAATTCACCAGTTCGCCCATCAGCGATTTATTACTGGTGAAGATCAGCAGTGGCACCAGCGCCAGCGCAATCCCGAAACTTAGCAGTACCTGACTCATCACCAGAATGCGGGTCGGATCCAGCCCCATCAGGATCACAACAAAGGAAGGCAGCATCGTGACCGAGCGGCGAACCCACAGCGGAATATGGAAACGTACGAACCCCTGCATCACCACCTGCCCGGCCAGTGTCCCCACAACCGTAGATGAAAGACCCGCAGCAACCAGGCTTAAACCAAAAATAGTGGCAGCGGCATGACTCAGCAACGGCTCCAGCGTCAGGTAAGCCTGGTCGAGATCGGCAACCCCGGTATGCCCGTTAAAGTGGAACGCGGCGGCGGCGGTCGCCATCATCGCCAGATTCACAAATCCGGCAATGGTCATCGCGATAGTCACATCCCATTTCGAGGCGGAGTAGCGCTCTTTACTCGTCCCGCCATGCAGATTCTGGGTTAATGAAGAGTGCAGATAAATGACGTGCGGCATGATGGTCGCCCCCAGCACCCCGGCAGCCAGAAAAACGGCTTCAGAAGTGGGTAACGACGGGATCACCATCCCTTTCGTCAGCTGCGCCAGATTCGGCTGGGAGAAAATCAGCTCAACAATATAGGCGGCAGCGACGAACAGCAGCAGGCCGCCGATGACTTTCTCCAGCGGTTTTTGTCCCCGCCGCTGGAGCATCAGAATCAGGAAAGTGGCGATACCGGTCAGCACGGCCCCCTGAAGCAGGGAGACGCCCAGGATAAGCTTAAAGCCGATCGCCGCCCCGATAAACTCGGCGAGATCGGTGGCCATGGCGATAATTTCCGCCTGAACCCAGTAAAACCAAACTGCCGGACGTGGATAATGATCGCGGATTTGCTCCGCCAGGTTTTTTCCGGTAGCAATACCCAGCTTCGCGGAGAGCATCTGAATCAGCATCGCCATCAGATTGGCCCAGACCACAACCCACAGCAGTTTATAGCCGAAACTGGCCCCGGCCTGAATGTTGGTCGCAAAATTACCCGGATCGATGTAGCCAATCGCGGCAATGAATGCCGGTCCCATTAATGCGAACCGCAGCTTGCGTGCCGCTCTGCCGCTGCTACTCTCTACGCGACTATTCGTCATTTCTGCCTCTGGAAATATAGCCTTTGCTATGTTTTATGCTATCAAAATGAGAATGATTATCAAGTTCATTTGTAACGGTTAACATGATTTCTCTGATAGTCAGGAACGATAGACAGGCAGGTGGAGCAAGGTCACAGAATGTGAAAATGCGCAGACATTTGTGAAGCGTAGCACACAAACTTAACTTTTCACTCATTTACCTAACATAACAAAAATGTCTTGTTGATCACTATTTTTGAGACTCGTCACAGGATGTAACTATAGTGTGGGCTTGATCTCGTTTTCTTTGTGCTTGTTACATAGAATGTGCACGGAAATTAAACCTGCCTCATATTTGGAGCAAATATGGACCGCGTCCTTCATTTTGTCCTGGCACTCGTTGTCGTTACTGCACTTGCATTGCTGGTCAGCACAGACCGCAAAAAAATTCGTATTCGCTATGTTGTCCAACTGCTGGTCATTGAAGTTTTACTTGCGTGGTTCTTCCTGAACTCCAACGTAGGCCTGGGCTTCGTGAAAGGCTTCTCCGAAATGTTCGAAAAACTGCTCGGATTTGCCAACGAAGGGACAAACTTCGTCTTTGGCAGCATGAACGATCAGGGTCTGGCCTTCTTCTTCCTGAAGGTGCTCTGCCCTATCGTCTTCATCTCTGCCCTGATCGGTATCCTTCAGCACATCCGCGTTCTGCCGGTGGTTATCCGTGCGATCGGCTTCCTGTTATCGAAAGTTAACGGCATGGGCAAACTGGAATCCTTTAACGCAGTCAGCTCGCTGATCCTGGGTCAGTCTGAGAACTTCATTGCGTATAAAGATATTCTCGGCAAGATGTCCCGTAACCGCATGTACACCATGGCGGCAACCGCAATGTCTACCGTTTCCATGTCTATCGTGGGCGCGTATATGACCATGCTGGAACCAAAATACGTAGTTGCGGCGCTGGTTCTGAACATGTTCAGCACCTTTATCGTGCTTTCGCTGATTAACCCGTACCGCGTGGATGCCAGCGAAGAGAACATTCAGATGTCAAACCTGCACGAGGGACAGAGCTTCTTCGAAATGCTGGGTGAATACATTCTGGCGGGTTTCAAGGTTGCAATTATCGTCGCCGCGATGCTGATTGGCTTTATCGCGCTGATCGCTGCGCTGAACGCCCTGTTTGCGGCCGTACTCGGTATCTCCTTCCAGGGTATTCTGGGCTACATCTTCTACCCGATTGCCTGGGTGATGGGCGTGCCCGCTCACGAAGCGTTGCAGGTGGGCAGTATCATGGCAACGAAACTGGTTTCCAATGAGTTCGTGGCGATGATGGATCTCCAGAAGATTGCCAGCACACTCTCCCCTCGTGCGGAAGGGATCCTGTCCGTCTTCCTGGTCTCCTTCGCGAACTTCTCTTCCATCGGTATTATCGCTGGTGCGATTAAAGGCCTGAACGAAGAGCAAGGTAACGTCGTTTCGCGCTTTGGCCTGAAGCTGGTTTACGGTTCAACGCTGGTGAGCGTCCTGTCTGCCTCTATTGCAGCACTGGTTCTGTAATTCATACCGTGCAATAAAAACCGGGAGTCCTCGCTCCCGGTTTTTTTATGCCTCCAGCTCCGTCAGGGGCAGTGGTTTACCAATCAAATAGCCCTGCAAATAGTCCACGCCGAATCGCAGCAACATCTCACGTTGTTCAGCCGATTCCACATATTCAGCCACCACACAAAGCGATTTCGTTTTGGCCATGTTGCAAATGGACTGCACGATCATCGCATCCATGCTGTCGGTGCAGATATCTTTCACGAAGCAGCCATCGATCTTAATGATATCGGCCTCCAGCCGCTTCAGGCGCTCAAAGTTGGCATAGCCGGTACCAAAGTCATCAATAGCAATCCGGAAGCCGTAATCCCGCAGCTGCTGGATATTGTTGATGCTGCTTCCCGAGTCAGAGAAAGCCTGTTCCTCGGTGATCTCAATGACGATATCTTGCGGCGCAATGGCGTAGCGTTCAAAAAGCGCGATGATCTCAGCCGCAATCTCATTTTGCATCAGCGTCAGCGGCATCAGATTAACGGAGAACCGCGTTCCGGCCCGTTCGGACGGATGGCTGCGCATCCACATCAGCAATTTTTCCACCACGTTCAGGTCAAATCGGTGGCTCAGGTTAAACTGAGCAATCAGCGGAATAAAGCGATCAGGCGTGATGATCTCACCCTCGCTTTCAAGCCTTGAGAGGATTTCAAAGTACCCTTCCCCACGCGCGTTATGGATTGGCTGGGCGTAAAGGTGAAGCCCACCGATATCAAGGGCGCGTTTTATGCGGGCCAGCATCAGCACTCTGTCCGTCGTCTGACCGGAGACATCATCCAGACTGTTGGTTAACGCCAGGACGTTGTGCCCGGCACAGGACTGCTCGGAGAGCCAGCTCAGCTGACCCAGCGTGTGATGCAGGCTTTCTCCATCCGGCACTTCACCCCAGGAGGCGCCAAACTCGATGTCGAGCTCAGTCTTGTTCCAGATAATCTTACGGCTGTTCAGATGATCAACCATATATTGCAGACGTTCAGCCGTGCCCGGACCCAGCAAGACCACTACCAGCTCACTGCCCGGCAACTGGAAGAGCTTCTCGTCTTTTTGCAATAACGGTTGCAGCGACGCGGTTATCATCTTTTTACAATGTACACGCATGAGGATGCCGTAGTGACGACTCAGGAATTCGAGATTATCCAGGCGCAGGCAGCAGACTTTGGCCTCGGGATGGTGCTGTAAAAACACTTCCAGCGCACGAATGTTAGGCAGACCGGTGAGCGGATCGGTAAGCGCCCTCTCCTGCCACCCCTGTTTCAGCCATTCACTTTTCTGATAGATCCGCGACATGTAAAGCAGGCAGATGGCGAAAGAGATTAGCACCGACAGGATAAAAGAGAGCGAGTGGCCCGATTCAACGCCATTAAGAAAATTATAATTATAGGTCAACAGCATGAGCGCCGAGGCCGCCCAGAATAAAGAGATGAGCGCATAGCTCAGACGACCAATCCCTAGGGTGAAAAGAATGAAAACGATTGGCATCAAATAACCCGCAATAAACTGCGACTCAAAAGGCGCGCATAAAATAGCGATCATCGAGATCAACAGCATCAGCCACACAACGATAAATAACGCTTTTTTGTGACAAAAGAGGGGCTTCACGCTTCGCCGCCAGAATGTTCGGGCATAGTGAGGATTAATAATCATTCTTAACGGATAATAGAACATCATGGTGAAAATCAGGGCGGCACAAATCAGACTCTGAATATCGATAACGTTATAAATTGCAGAGCCTTCGCCGAAATAGGAGGAGATTGTCACCGGGAAATCAAATAAATATCCCGCCAGATACATCGATAATTTGATGCCCACAGGCACCATAAATCCGAGCCAGAAAATACGTATGCCAATGTACTTATTCGGTATGCTGTGTCGCCAGCGCTTGCCCAGCACCAGACGGATGACGCCACAGGCGGCGAAGACGGTAAACGTCTGACAACATAATAATACGGCAGATTGTAGTGGTGCTAAATCAAGATTATAAATATTAGTAATACTAAAACTTAACAGCAAAGGAATGATTGCCCGCCGTCCAAATAACAACACGATGGCGAGCATGGCACTTAAGGGCAACCACGCCAGATAAACATCATTTTCGCTGACGATGGCCCGTGGAGAGATATAACGAGAAAAAGGAATCGCAATCAGGCTTAGCGCCAGGGCAATCATAAATATCTTTACATTATTGTAAATTTTTCTATTCATTAATCCGGATAATCTATTTTACCATCGTCTCATTGACCGCATGGATAATAGGTTTATTAATAACACGAATCAAGTTCAGGTCTATTTATAGACTTGTTTATTGATTTGGATTGAGGTGAGGTGTAGAAAACGACGTTAATTGCAACAAAAACAGTCTAAAATATTTTACAAGATATAAAAAAACCCCCGTCTTGCGACGAGGGTTTAAATTTTGGTGGAGCTAAGCGGGATCGAACCGCTGACCTCTTGCATGCCATGCAAGCGCTCTCCCAGCTGAGCTATAGCCCCACATGTTACTTTACCTACCACACTCTGTTGGGTTCAGAGTTTGGTGGAGCTAAGCGGGATCGAACCGCTGACCTCCTGCATGCCATGCAGGCGCTCTCCCAGCTGAGCTATAGCCCCGTCGTAAAGCTGTCATGTTGACGGGCGGCATAATATGAATTCCGCCGCAGAGTGTCAACGGCAAATTCAGCCTCCGCCTTTCAATCGCCGAAAAATCATGCAAATGAATCACTTTGCGAGCCTGCTCGCAGCCAGGAGTTAAGCTTGTCACGTTTTCACGTAAAACGGTGCTATAAAATGAACCACTAATTAACCCCACAGATATTCAGGAAATTGTATGATCAAGGAACGAATGACGCCAGAAGAGTTAGCCCTGCTGACTGGCTATAGCCGACAGACCATCAATAAATGGGTACGCAAAGAGGGTTGGATTACATCGCCAAAGCCAGGCGTTCAGGGTGGCAAAGCGCGTCTGGTACACGTCAATGAAAAAGTGCGCGACTTTATTCGCAGCGCGCGCAGGGCAACAGAGACGCCAGAACTGCCAGGTAAGGCGTACCACGAGGGCTCGCTTCATGCCCTGCTCCTGACGCTGGCGAATGAAATGACGCCGGAAGAGCAAAAGCAGATGACATCGCTGTTACTGCGGGAAGGGATTACCGGCTTGTTACAACGTTTAGGGATTCGCGACCAACGCTGATATGAAAAGATTACGCAGCAAAATGACCACGGAAGAGCTGGCGGACAGTCTGGGCGTAGCCCGACAAACCGTTAATCGCTGGATACGACAGAAGGGATGGAAAACGGAGGGTATCAACGGTGTAAAAGGCGGAAGAGCGAGGGTGATATGTATTGATGCGCACGTTAAGGAGCACATCATTAGTCTTCCCGCCATTCGTAACCGTCGGGCTGTTTACCATGTGGCGGAAAGCCCTTCCCACTACGGCGTGGCAACCTCATCCAGCCTGCTTCCACAAATTATCGACTCGCTGGAAAACATGACGACTGTCGAACAGGAACGTTTGCACAAGTTGCTCGCTCGTGAAGGGTTGCAGGGTTTTCTCACGCGTCTTGGTATTGCTGAATAACAGGCATAAAAAACGGCAGGGTAACCTGCCGTTTTTTGTATTACACGAGTATTACTGCTGGCTTTCACGCTCAGCAATAAAGCCCAGCGCTTTGTTGATACGCGCAACGCTACGTGATTTGCCGATGGCATGAACGGTCACGTCCAGCGCCGGAGACTGGCCTGCCCCCGTCACCGCAACGCGCAGCGGCATACCGACTTTACCCATGCCAATTTCCAGCTCATCAGCGGTAGCCTGAATCGCGTGGTGAACATTTTCCGCAGTCCATTCGGTAATGGCTTCGAGTTTATCACGCACCACTTCCAGCGGCTGACGCGCAACCGGACGCAGGTGTTTCTTGGCCGCGTCGGCGTCGAACGCGTCAAACTCTTCATAGAAGTAACGGCAGCTTTCAGCAATTTCTTTCAGCGTTTTGCAACGCTCGCCAAGCAGCTTCACCAGATCCGCCAGTTCAGGGCCCGTACGGGTATCGATGTTTGCCTGTTCAATGTGCCATTGCAGATAAGTCGCCACATATTCTGGCTGCATGGTATTGATGTAGTGATGGTTCAGCCACAGCAGTTTATCAGTGTTGAACGCGCTGGCTGATTTGCTGACCGAGTTCAGAGAGAACAGCTCGATCATCTCTTCGCGGCTGAAGATCTCCTGGTCACCATGAGCCCAGCCCAGACGCACCAGGTAGTTCAGCAGCGCTTCCGGCAGATAGCCGTCATCACGGTACTGCATCACGCTCACCGCGCCATGACGTTTGGACAGCTTTTTACCGTCGTCACCGTTGATCATTGATACGTGCGCATACACCGGTACAGGCGCGTTCAGCGCTTTCAGAATGTTGATCTGACGCGGGGTGTTATTGATATGGTCTTCACCACGGATCACGTGAGTGATTTCCATATCCCAGTCGTCCACAACTACGCAGAAGTTATAGGTTGGCGATCCGTCAGTACGACGAATGATAAGGTCATCCAGCTCCTGGTTGCTGAATTCGATCGGGCCACGGATCTGGTCATCAAAGATGACAGAGCCATCCTGTGGGTTAGCAAAACGCACTACGCAAGGCTCATCCGCAGCATGCTCGCTGTGGTCATGGCGGCAACGACCGTCATAACGCGGTTTTTCGCCTTTTGCCATTTGCTCTTCACGCAGCGCATCCAGACGCTCCCTGGAGCAGTAGCACTTATAGGCCGTGCCTGCCACCAGCATCTCGTCAATTACGGCGTTATAGCGGTCAAAACGTTTGGTCTGGAAGTATGGGCCTTCGTCCCACGCCAGATTCAGCCAGTTCATCCCATCCATAATGGCTTCAATTGCTTCCGGCGTTGAGCGCTCCAGATCGGTGTCTTCAATACGCAGCACAAACTCACCGTTGTTGTGACGTGCGAAAAGCCAGGAGTAGAGAGCGGTACGTGCACCACCGACATGCAGATAGCCTGTCGGGCTCGGCGCGAAGCGAGTTTTGATTTTCATGAAATGGCCTTACGTTATAAAGATGCCGGTAATCGGCAAATTCCGGGAAGAAAACAATGGGCAATATTCTATCACTGTGGGCCGATTCCTCAATGTCGATCACTTTATCCGGTTCGAGATTGCTGTTTTTGTTTATAAATCATGCGCCACTGTCCGTTTTGCGATCGTTTTGACTAATTTTACGACGAACGAATAAAAACTTTAGAAAATGCGTTGACTCATTTTCAACTCTCCCTATAATGCGACTCCACACAGCGGGGGTGATTAGCTCAGTTGGTAGAGCATCTCCTTTACACGGAGGGGGTCGGCGGTTCGAGCCCGTCATCGCCCACCATTTCGGGTCGTTAGCTCAGTTGGTAGAGCAGTTGACTTTTAATCAATTGGTCGCAGGTTCGAATCCTGCACGACCCACCAATGTAAAAAAGCGCCCTAAAGGCGCTTTTTTGCTATCTGCAATACAGTAAATCCCCTTGCAGCCACACCGCTTGTTTTACTCAAGCTCACGCCTTTTTTGCCGATACCCCTATTTTATGGCGAAAAGGATCTCAAAATGACAACACTTAAGCCCGTTTCTCTGTCGGCGATGGAAATCGGCAGCGTAGATAACAGCTCCGGCGGAAACGACATTGCTTCTCAAATCACCCGTCTGACCAAACAGATAACGAAAGTCACTCAGCAGCTCAAAGAAGTGGCCATGGGTGATGCCACAGCAGAAGAGAAGCAAAAGCAGCAGGAATTACTCGAATCTCAGCTGGCTATGTTGCAGGCACAGCTGGCGCAATTGCAGCGTCAGCAGGCAGAAGAGGCGATGCCAAAACAGGAAAAAGGTCAGGCAGTCGCGGAAGGCATCAATAAGCCCTCCGCGGAGCATCAGATTAATATCTACATCTGATTATTGGTTTCGTTAAAAAGTGGATCGCGTGTGCGGGCCTCCATCAAACGTTCGGCCTGCATACGCACCACATCCCAGCAGGCGTGTGCCGCGCCGGAAAGTGACCTGTTTTTACGGCGTACCAGCATCAGCTGGCGTTCGACACAGGGTACGAAACGCTTCACCGTTAAACGACTCCCCTGCGGCAGTGGCAGCGCCAGCGCCGGCAGAACGCTGATGCCAATCCCCGCTTCGACCATCGGGAAGAGCGTGGCAGGATGCCCAATCTCCTGCACAATGGTTGCCTTAACGCCCTGCGCGGCCAGAGCGGCATCTATCAGCGGACGGCTGCCTGATGCATAATCCTGTAACACCAGGTTTGCCCCCTGCAAGGCCTGCCAGGCCACGTGTGGCAGCGATGCCAGCGGATCATCATCGCGGCAGAGCAATAAAAAGGGCTCCGAGAGCACCACTTCACATTCCAGGTCGCTTACCGCTCCGGGATCAATAACGATGCCAAAATCCACATCCCCCTGACGGATACTCTCCAGAACCCACTGCTGCGGCCTGTCATGCAAAACAAAATCGATATCCGGATAGCGGTGATTACTTTCAGCGATGCACTGGGGAATAAGATGCGCCGAAATCGTCTGGCTCGCCGCCACTCTCACGGTGCCGGAAAGCTGTTGTCCGAGCCGGCCGACATCCCTGAGCGTACTGTTCAGTTCATCCAGCAGCCTCTCCAGACGCATTGCCAGCTGCTGTCCCGCTTCGGTGAGTACCACTTCTCGCGTCGTGCGGTCGAGCAGCTTCACTCCCGTTTGCGTTTCAAGCTCCTTAACGCTATGGCTCACCGCCGACTGGCTGAGGCCAATCATCTCCCCTGCCCGGCTAAAGCTGCGGGCCTGCGCGACGGTGACGAAAACGCGAAGCTGACGTAACGAATAATTCATCTGTTTAATTCATGAATGGATGCAATAAATCAATTTTATTTCTCAAAGGGAAGAAAGCACAATAGCGGCATCTGTTTTCAGGAGTGATTATGAAACTTTTTCGTATCCTTGATCCGTTTACGCTGACCCTGATTAGTGTCGTCTTGCTGGCCTCGTTCTTCCCGGCGAGGGGCAGTTTCGTTCCGGTTATTGAAGGACTGACCACGGCAGCCATTGCCCTGCTGTTCTTTATGCATGGCGCCAAACTCTCCCGGGAAGCCATTATTGCAGGCGGTAGCCACTGGCGACTGCACCTGTGGGTAATGTGCAGCACCTTCATCCTCTTCCCGGTTTTGGGCGTGCTGTTCGCCTGGTGGGCGCCGGTGAATGTCGATCCGGCGCTGTATACCGGTTTCCTTTATCTGTGCATTTTGCCGGCCACCGTGCAGTCCGCTATTGCCTTTACCTCGCTGGCGGGCGGTAACGTCGCGGCGGCGGTTTGTTCTGCTTCCGCTTCCAGCCTGCTGGGGATCTTTGTTTCACCGCTGCTGGTCGGTCTGCTGATGAATATGCACGGGGCGGAAGGTAATCTGGAGCAGGTGGGTAAAATTTGTCTGCAACTGCTGCTGCCGTTTGTGCTCGGACACTTATCCCGTCCCTGGATTGGGGCGTTTGTGGCAAAACATAAAAAATGGATCGGGAAAACGGACCAAAGCTCAATTCTGCTGGTGGTTTACACGGCCTTCAGCGAAGCCGTGGTGAACGGCATCTGGCACAGGGTGGGCGCTGGATCGCTGCTGCTTATTGTGGTGGTAAGCATCGTTTTGCTGGCCATTGTCATCGCGGTTAACGTCTTTGTGGCCCGCAAATGCGGCTTCAATAAGGCCGATGAAATCACCATTGTATTTTGCGGATCGAAAAAGAGCCTGGCCAACGGGATCCCAATGGCCAATATTCTGTTCCCGACGTCCGTCATTGGGATGATGGTGTTGCCGCTGATGATTTTCCATCAGATCCAGTTGATGGTGTGCGCGGTACTGGCGCGGCGTTACAAGGCGCAGACTGAAAAGCTGGCGCAGGAAGAGACCCGCGCCGCGAAAGTTTAAGGACGTTTCAGGGGCTGAACCAGCTGGGTCAGCCCCTCTGTTTTGATCAGTAACGTGATAGCCATCAGCTCGCCCAGACGCCCGGCGGGGAACTCATCCTTACGGGCAAACCACAGCAGATACTCTTCCGGTAAATCAATCAGCCTGCGACCCTTATATTTACCGAACGGCATCTCCGTATTGGCGATCTCAACGAGCTGCTCTTTTTCCACGTCACTCTCCTAACAGGCGCATCATTTCCGCTTCGTCGATTACCTCGATGCCAAGCTCCTGCGCTTTTGCCAGCTTCGAACCGGCCGCTTCCCCGGCAATCACCAGGTCGGTTTTCTTCGATACGCTGCCCGCCACTTTTGCCCCCAGCGCCACCAGGCGCGCTTTCGCGTCATCGCGCGAGAGCTGGCTCAGGCTGCCGGTCAGCACTACCGTTTTACCGGCAAACGGGCTGTCGATCTCTTCGGCATTAACCACTACCGGTGCAGGCCAGTGAATGCCCTGTTCCAGTAATTTACCGATCACTTCACGGTTGCTCTCTTCGGCGAAGAAGTTGAAAACGTGGGTAGCGACCACAATGCCGACATCAGGGACTTTCTGTAGCTCGTCGATGGTGGCTTTCTCCAGCGCGTCCAGCGTGCCGAAATACGCCGCCAGCCCTGCCGCCGTCGCCTCTCCGACTTCACGAATGCCAAGCGCGTAAAGGAAACGGGCAAAGGTGGTGTTTTTGGCCGCCTCGAGCGCGTTAACGATGTTCTGGGCAGATTTCGGCCCCATACGATCAAGACCGGTCAGCTTACCTGCCGTCAGGGTAAAGAGGTCCGCTGGCGTATGGACGTACTCTTTCTCAACTAACTGGTCGATAATCTTGTCACCCATTCCGTCGACGTCCATCGCCCGGCGGGAGACAAAGTGCTTCAGGGACTCTTTACGCTGCGCGCCGCAGA
This sequence comes from Enterobacter cloacae complex sp. SHL018, assembly GCF_049237905.1. NCBI lineage: Bacteria > Pseudomonadati > Pseudomonadota > Gammaproteobacteria > Enterobacterales > Enterobacteriaceae > Enterobacter > Enterobacter cloacae complex sp. SHL018. The sequence continues at coordinate 198,542 of NZ_JBMKJE010000004.1, read as the reverse complement.
TTAACCCGCCCGTACAGCGCGTTACCGCTTCCCCCTCCACGCGCTCAACGTCCGAACCACATACCGGACAGTGGGCTGGAAACTCGATGGCACGGGTATCGGCAGGACGTTCAGACTCAACAACGTTAACCACCTGTGGGATCACGTCGCCCGCGCGGCGAATCACCACTTTGTCACCAATGCGCAGGCCCAGGCGGGCAATTTCATCGGCGTTATGCAGCGTGGCGTTACTTACCAGCACGCCAGCCACCTGCACAGGCTCCAGACGCGCCACAGGCGTAATCGCCCCCGTACGCCCTACCTGAAACTCCACGTCGCGAACGAAGGTCATCTGCTCCTGCGCCGGGAACTTAAAGGCCACCGCCCAGCGCGGCGCACGGGCCACAAATCCTAACTGTTCCTGCAACGCCAGCGAGTTAACCTTGATCACCACGCCATCAATATCAAACCCGAGCGTGGGACGATCTTCTTCAACCTTGTGATAGAACGCCAGCACCGCCTCCGGAGAGTCGCAGAGCTGCACGCGGTTGCTAACCGGTAACCCCCACTCTTTGAACTGCATTAAACGACCCAGGTGAGTATCTGGCAGGTCACCGCCTTCCAGGATCCCGACGCCGTAGCAGAAGAAAGTAAGCGGTCGCTTCGCGGTGATTCGTGGATCGAGCTGACGCAGCGAACCTGCCGCCGCGTTACGCGGGTTTGCAAACACTTTCCCACCGGTACGACGCGCTTCTTCGTTGATCTTCTCGAAGCCCGCCTGCGGAAGGAACACTTCCCCGCGCACTTCCAGCCGGGCGGGAATGTTATCGCCACGCAGTTTCAGCGGGATCGCACGAATAGTGCGCACATTAGTGGTGATGTCTTCCCCGGTAGTGCCGTCGCCGCGCGTTGCGGCACGCACCATCACGCCGTTCTCATAAAGAATGCTAACGGCCAGACCATCCAGCTTTAGCTCGCAGCACCAGCTCAGATTGTCGATGCTCTTCAGGCGATCCTGCACACGCTTGTTGAAAGCCAGAAAACTCTCTTCATCAAACACGTTATCCAGCGACAGCATCGGCACTTCATGTCGCACCTGGCTGAAAGCGCCCAGCGGTTCCGCGCCGACGCGCTGCGTTGGGGAATCGGGCGTAATCAGTTCGGGGTGCTGCGCTTCCAGCTCGCGCAGTTCACGCATCAGGCGGTCATATTCCGCATCCGGCACTTCCGGTGCGTCCATAACATGATAGAGATATTCATGATGGCGAAGCGTGGTTCGCAGTTCAGTAAGTTGTTGTTCGATTGAGTCCATATCGCACCATCAATGAGAAAAACCCCCGACAGGCGGGGGTTGAGGAGGAGGTGAAGTTAACGCGACGATTACGCGTTCGCTTCCTTAACTTCGCGGATGCGGTCCTGATACTCGCGCAGTTTCTGCGGCGTCATCATTCGACGCTGATCGTCGAGCACCACACCGCCCACTTCGTCGGCGATGTGCTGAGCGGACTGTAGCATCAGCTTAAAGTTTTGCAGCTCGTCACCGTAGGACGGCACCTGCATAAAGATCGTAACCCCCGGCGTGACGAAATCACCGGTCATTTCCGGGTCAAACGTGCCTGGATTGACCATATTGGCCAGGCTAAACAGCGCCGGACCGCTACCGTCAGGACTCAGGTGGCGATGGAAAATATTCATGTCGCCGAACTTGAAGCCTGCCTGTTGGATGCTGTTAAGCAGCACGTCACCGTTCAGATGGGTGCCATGATGAGCAGCCACGTTCATGATGATCACTGCTTCTTTACGCTGCGGCTTTTCAACAACCGGTTCTGGCTCTGCGACCGGCTCTGGCTCAACGCGCGGAGCGGGCTGTGGCGCAGGCGGTTCAGGCTGCGGCTGCGGTTGTTGTACCGGCTGCGGCTGCTGAACAGGCTGTGGCTGATGCACTGGCTGTGCAGGCTGTTGCACAGGTTGCGGCTGTACAGGCTGTGGCGCAACGGGCTGCTGTTGCACAGGCTGCTGCGGCGGATGACGAACAGGTTCTTCCACTGGCGGCGGCGCTGGCTGGCGCGGCTGGGCAGAAGCATACGGTGGTTGATACTGGTGCTGCGGAGCGCGGGGGGCTTCATGCTCTCCATGCGCTGCGCCGGGCGCAGTATTGACCCGATGAACACGAACTTCACCCACGCCGTCGTCGTCAGGACCGTCGATGTCGTCTTCAACGTCATCGTCGTCACGACTGGACTTCATGCGCTTCAGTGGACGATCGCGAAACATAGAGGAACGCTCTTTACGGCTGGTCCAGAAACCATGTACCAGTAAAGCGATTATGGCGATCGCGCCAACAATGATTAATATCAGACGCAAATCCTGCATCATTATATTCTCTGTTGTTCTAACACCTTGCCACCACGGCAAACATTTACTCACTAAGAGTATTTGCCGTTTACGTCAAGTGCAAGTGCATGCAGAGCATTCACAGCATAAAGATGAACTAAATCGTGCTTTTTGCTGGTTTTTCGAACATTTCCGAACTGGTCATTGGCCCGTAACTGGATAATATAGGCGGGCAATTCCACTGGTTGTGTAAAAAGGAGTACAGCCTGGTATGGTTTCAACATCTTCTTCTGCCCCACGCAGCGGGGTCTGGTACTTTTCTCAGGGCTGGAAACTGGTCTCCCTGCCGGGCATTCGACGCTTCGTTATTTTGCCGTTACTGATCAACATTATTCTGATGGGCGGGGCCTTCTGGTGGCTATTCACCAGACTGGAAAGCTGGATCCCTTCCCTGATGAGCTATGTGCCGGACTGGTTACAGTGGCTAGACTACCTGCTCTGGCCGATTGCGGTTATCTCCGTGCTGCTGGTTTTCGGCTATTTCTTTTCGACGATAGCAAACTGGATAGCCGCGCCGTTCAACGGTCTGCTGGCCGAACAGCTGGAAGCGCGCCTGACCGGTGCGACGCCACCTGACACGGGCGTACTGGGGATCGTGAAAGATCTCCCCCGCATCATGAAGCGTGAATGGCAGAAGTTCGCCTGGTACCTGCCGCGGGCGATTGTGCTGCTTATTCTTTATTTTGTACCCGGGATTGGCCAGACGGTCGCACCCGTGCTGTGGTTCCTGTTCAGCGCCTGGATGCTCGCTATCCAGTACTGTGATTATCCGTTCGATAACCACAAAGTGCCGTTTAAAGAGATGCGCACTGCCCTGCGCACTCAGAAGGTTGCCAACATGCAGTTTGGCGCGCTGGCCAGCCTGTTCACCATGATCCCTTTCCTGAATTTGTTCATCATGCCCGTTGCCGTTTGCGGCGCGACGGCGATGTGGGTGGACTGCTACCGTGCTAAGCACGCGTTATGGAAGTAATGCAAAAATGTGTAAAAGAGGGGTGGCTTATGCCGCCCCTTATTCCATACTGATCCCCATTATTTCCTTGCAGCATATAGATATGCGATTTCCTTACTTCCCCATACCTGTTCAACAGGTATGCTGGGTCGGTATCCCAATTTCATACAGTTAAGGACAGGCCATGAGTAAGATTTATGAAGACAACTCGCTGACTATCGGTCATACGCCCCTGGTTCGACTGAACCGTATCGGTAATGGACGCATTCTGGCGAAGGTCGAATCTCGTAACCCAAGCTTCAGCGTTAAATGCCGTATCGGTGCGAATATGATTTGGGATGCTGAAAAGCGTGGCGTGCTGAAACCTGGCGTTGAGCTGGTTGAACCCACCAGCGGCAATACCGGTATCGCTCTGGCCTATGTTGCGGCGGCGCGCGGCTATAAGCTGACGCTGACTATGCCTGAAACCATGAGCATTGAGCGTCGTAAGCTGCTGAAAGCGCTGGGTGCGAACCTGGTCCTGACCGAAGGCGCAAAAGGCATGAAGGGCGCGATTCAGAAGGCCGAAGAAATTGTTGCCAGCGATCCGGCAAAATATCTGCTGCTCCAGCAGTTCAGCAACCCGGCCAACCCGGAAATTCATGAGAAAACCACCGGCCCGGAAATCTGGGAAGATACCGACGGTCAGGTTGATGTGTTTATCTCCGGCGTAGGCACCGGCGGTACGCTGACCGGGGTGTCACGCTATATTAAAGGCACGAAAGGTAAAAAAGATCTGATTACCGTTGCCGTTGAGCCAACCGACTCACCGGTTATCGCTCAGGCGCTGGCAGGCGAAGAGATCAAACCTGGCCCTCACAAAATCCAGGGTATCGGCGCTGGCTTTATTCCAGGCAACCTGGATCTGAAGCTGATCGATAAAGTCGTCGCCATTACCAATGAAGAAGCCATCTCCACGGCGCGTCGCCTGATGGACGAGGAAGGCATTCTGGCGGGTATCTCTTCCGGTGCGGCGGTTGCGGCAGCGCTCAAACTGCTGGAAGACGAAACCTTTACCAATAAGAATATTGTGGTTATCCTACCGTCTTCGGGTGAGCGTTACTTAAGCACAGCACTGTTTGCCGATCTCTTCACAGAGAAAGAACTGCAACAGTGATGCCAGCATGTTAAAAACGCGTAAAAAAGCACCTTTTCAGGTGCTTTTTTGTGGCCTGCTTCAAAGTTTTACCCCTCCTGGCATTGCTTCACCCCGTTGGGTCTGGTATTTAAACCAGCAATTATTTTGATGCGCGAAATTAATCGGTGAACGAAATAGCGCTGCTGAATCGATTTTATGATTTGGTTCAAGTCTTGCTTTCACTGCATAATGTTTAATGACGATTGAAACGTCAGCGCTAACTATACAGGCTAAAGTTAAGTCGCCAGGCTAGACTTTAGTTCCACAACACTAAACCTATAAGTTGGGGAAATACAATGTTCCAGCAAGAAGTTACCATTACCGCTCCGAACGGTCTGCACACCCGCCCTGCTGCTCAGTTTGTTAAAGAAGCGAAAGGCTTCACTTCTGAAATCACTGTGACTTCCAACGGCAAAAGCGCTAGCGCAAAAAGCCTGTTCAAGCTGCAAACTCTGGGCCTGACTCAGGGTACCGTTGTTACCATCTCCGCTGAAGGTGAAGACGAGCAGAAAGCAGTTGAGCATCTGGTTAAGCTGATGGCTGAACTCGAGTAAGTTTACCGGGTTCTTTTCAATATCAGTCACAAGTAAGGTAGGGTTATGATTTCAGGCATTTTAGCATCCCCGGGTATCGCTTTCGGCAAAGCATTGCTGCTGAAAGAAGACGAAATCGTCATTGACCGGAAAAAAATTTCTGCCGACAAGGTTGATCAGGAAGTTGAACGTTTTCTGAGCGGTCGTGCCAAGGCATCTGCGCAACTGGAAGCGATTAAAACTAAAGCTGGCGAAACTTTCGGTGAAGAAAAAGAAGCCATCTTCGAAGGGCACATTATGCTGCTCGAAGATGAGGAGCTGGAGCAGGAAATCATAGCCCTGATTAAAGATAAAGGCATGACGGCCGACGCGGCTGCGCATGAAGTTATCGAAGGTCAGGCATCTGCCCTGGAAGAGCTGGACGATGAATACCTGAAAGAACGTGCGGCTGACGTACGTGACATCGGTAAGCGCCTGCTGCGCAACATCCTGGGTCTGGCCATCATCGATCTGAGCGCGATTCAGGACGAAGTCATCCTGGTTGCCGCTGACCTGACCCCGTCTGAAACCGCACAGCTGAACCTGAACAAGGTGCTGGGTTTCATTACTGATGCAGGTGGACGTACCTCCCACACCTCAATCATGGCGCGTTCTCTTGAGCTGCCAGCCATTGTGGGTACCGGTAGCGTTACCTCCCAGGTTAAAAACGACGACTATCTGATTCTGGATGCCGTAAACAATGTGGTTTACGTCAACCCAACTAACGATGTGATCGAGCAGCTGCGTTCCGTTCAGGAGCAGGTTGCTACCGAGAAAGCGGAACTCGCTAAACTGAAAGATCTGCCAGCTATCACGCTGGACGGCCATCAGGTTGAAGTGTGCGCTAACATCGGTACCGTACGTGACGTTGACGGCGCTGAGCGCAACGGCGCGGAAGGTGTAGGTCTTTATCGTACTGAATTCCTGTTCATGGATCGCGACGCTCTGCCAACGGAAGAAGAGCAGTTTGCAGCGTACAAAGCGGTTGCGGAAGCGTGCGGCTCGCAGGCTGTAATCGTCCGTACCATGGACATCGGTGGCGACAAAGAGCTGCCGTACATGAACTTCCCGAAAGAAGAGAACCCGTTCCTGGGCTGGCGTGCCGTGCGTATCGCCATGGATCGCAAAGAGATCCTGCGTGACCAGGTTCGCGCTATTCTGCGTGCCTCCGCTTTCGGTAAACTGCGCATCATGTTCCCGATGATCATCTCTGTTGAAGAAGTGCGTGCACTGAAGAAAGAGATCGAAATCTACAAACAGGAACTGCGCGACGAAGGTAAAGCATTTGACGAATCCATTGAGATCGGCGTGATGGTGGAAACACCGGCAGCCGCGACCATTGCGCGTCATTTAGCCAAAGAAGTTGATTTCTTTAGTATCGGTACCAATGATTTAACGCAGTACACCCTGGCAGTTGACCGTGGTAATGATATGATTTCACATCTCTACCAGCCAATGTCACCGTCCGTACTGAATTTGATCAAGCAAGTTATTGATGCTTCTCATGCAGAAGGTAAATGGACTGGCATGTGTGGTGAGCTTGCAGGCGACGAACGTGCTACACTTCTGTTGCTGGGTATGGGTCTGGACGAATTCTCTATGAGCGCCATTTCCATCCCGCGCATTAAGAAGATTATCCGTAACACGAACTTCGAAGATGCGAAGGTGTTAGCAGAGCAGGCTCTTGCTCAACCGACAACGGACGAGTTAATGACGCTGGTTAACAAGTTCATTGAAGAAAAAACAATCTGCTAATCCACGAGATGCGGCCCAATTTACTGCTTAGGAGAAGATCATGGGTTTGTTCGATAAACTGAAATCTCTGGTTTCTGATGACAAGAAAGACTCCGGAACTATTGAGATTGTTGCTCCGCTCTCCGGCGAGATCGTCAACATCGAAGACGTGCCGGATGTAGTGTTTGCTGAGAAAATCGTTGGTGATGGCATTGCTATCAAACCAACTGGCAACAAAATGGTTGCTCCAGTTGACGGCACCATCGGTAAAATTTTTGAAACCAACCATGCGTTCTCTATCGAATCCGATAGCGGTATCGAACTGTTCGTTCACTTCGGTATCGACACCGTTGAACTGAAAGGCGAAGGCTTCAAGCGTATCGCAGAAGAAGGCCAGCGCGTTAAAGTTGGCGACCCGGTAATTGAATTCGATCTGCCGCTGCTGGAAGAAAAAGCGAAGTCTACCCTGACTCCGGTTGTTATCTCCAACATGGACGAAATCAAAGAACTGATCAAACTGTCTGGCAGCGTCACCGTGGGTGAAACCCCGGTTATCCGCATTAAGAAGTAATTCTTGCCGCACAGAAAAATGGCGCCTTCGGGCGCCATTTTTGTTTATGCCGGCAGGATAAGCTCGTCATAGCCTTTCGACTGCGTATAGATCATAACGTCAGTCACCCGATCGCCCGCCATGCGAATGGCATCGGCAACGGTTTTCCCTCCCACAATGCCGCTGACCAGCTCCGAACAGAACAGATCGCCCGTTCCTTTCAGATCCGTCTCTACGCGCGGGTGCGCGCTTACGGTAACACCTTCTTCGCTCACCAGCACAACGTGGATATTCTGCGGATCGTCAGACACTGGCGCACTGGTGATCGCTACCCATTTCAGCGAGTCGGACAGCAGCCCCTGCGCGGCGGCAATGGCGCTCTCCGGCGTACGGCACGGTTTGCCGCTCAGCACTTCCAGTTCATACACGTTGGGCGTAATGCCCTGGGCCAGCGGGAGCAGATGCTCACGGTAGGCTTCAGGAATATCCGGCTTCACGTACATCCCGCTATCGATATCCCCAATTACCGGGTCGACCAGCACCAGCAGATCGGGATGTTGCACTTTGATTGCCTTCAGCCACTGCGCCAGCAGCGCGATCTGGCTGGCGCTGCCCATATAGCCGGTGGTGACCGCTTTAAGCTCGCGCAGGATCTCGCGCTCTTCCAGCGCCTTAAGGTAGCCGCTGAACCACTCGTCCGGGATCACCCCGCCGTAGAAGGTGTCGTAGTGCGGCGTATTGCTGAACAGCACCGTTGGCACGGCGGTAACGTTCAGCCGGTGGGTGCGAATATTCGGCACCGCGATGCTGTTTCCCACGCTGCCGTACACCACCTGCGACTGAACGGCGACAATATCGGTTTGCTGCGCCCGGGTGTTATCCCGGAATAAAATCATCTCCATGACGCTTAAATCCCCGCCCCCTGCGAATAACTCTCTTCACCAAAGACGCCGGTAGACAGATAACGGTCGCCGCGATCGCAAATAATCGCTACGACCACCGCCCTCGGCGTGGACTCAGCCACCCGGATCGCACCCGCTACGGCACCGCCAGAGCTGACGCCGCAGAAGATACCTTCACGCACGGCCAGCTCACGCATGGTATTTTCCGCCTCGCGCTGATGAATATCCAGCACCTGGTCCACAAGCTGCGCATTAAAGATGCCCGGCATATACTCCGCCGGCCAGCGGCGGATGCCCGGAATACTGCTCCCCTCTTCCGGTTGCAGGCCGACAATCGTCACCGGCTTCTCCTGTTCGCGCAGAAAGCGTGACACACCGGTGATCGTGCCCGTGGTCCCCATGCTGGAGACAAAGTGGGTGATGCGCCCGTCGGTTTGGTGCCAGATTTCCGGGCCGGTGGTGGTGTAGTGCGCGTACGGGTTGTCCGGGTTGTTGAACTGGTCGAGGAGCTTGCCTTCCCCGCGCTCCGCCATCGCTAACGCTAAATCTCGCGCCCCTTCCATCCCCTGCTCTTTGCTCACCAGAATCAGCTCGGCTCCATAGGCGCGCATGGCGGCCCGGCGCTCCTGGCTCATGTTATCCGGCATCAGCAGCTTCATGCGGTAGCCTTTCAGGGCGGCAATCATTGCCAGCGCGATACCGGTATTTCCGCTGGTGGCCTCAATGAGCACGTCGCCTGGCTTAATTTCACCGCGCTTCTCGGCCTGGACAATCATCGACAGTGCCGCCCGGTCTTTCACCGACCCCGCCGGGTTATTGCCTTCGAGTTTGACCCAGATTTCGCTGCCGTTATCGGGCCCCATGCGCTGAAGCTTGACCAGAGGGGTGTTGCCGATGGTGTGTTCGAGTGTATTCACGATTTTTACTCAATAAAAAAGCCGGGTGGCGCTTAGCTTACCCGGCCTACAAGACGCAGTGATAACTGTAGGCCCGGTCGGCGCAGCGCCACCGGGCGATAAACATACTAATAACCTATCAGGCTGACTCCGCCAGAGCAATATCCTCGCGCGTCTCAATGCGCTCGTTACCGTGATAAATGCGCGCGTGTTGCAGCCCGACAAACAGGCGCTCCCCCCGGTACGGCGGCACGTCGTCACGCATAACCACGGTCAACGGCTCGGTGTACCAGCCCAGGGGCTGTACCACTAATTGGGTGTAGTGCCCTTTAGGGCTAGCTTCCAGCACCTGCACCGGAAGCGGTGAATCCAGGCTGGTACGGCGGCTGACGTCCACTTCCCACGGACGCAGGAACAGATCCACCGGCCCCTGATGCGCGGAGGTATACCCCAGCGGCCAGCGGTGCGCGCCAACGTGGAACTGACCGCCGCGAATGGTGCCCTGAAGGCGGTTTACTTCCCCCATAAACTCCAGCACAAAGCGGGTCGCCGGTTCACGCCAGAGCTGCTCTGGCTCGTCAACCTGCTCAATGTTGCCCTGACTCATCACCACCACGCGATCGGCCACTTCCATCGCCTCTTCCTGATCGTGGGTCACGAAAACGCTGGTGAACTGGAGTTCCTCATGCAGCTGACGCAGCCAGCGGCGCAGCTCTTTTCGCACCTGTGCATCCAGCGCGCCAAACGGTTCGTCCAGCAGCAGGATTTGCGGTTCAACGGCTAACGCACGCGCCAGCGCCACGCGCTGCTTCTGCCCGCCGGAAAGTTGAGCCGGGAAGCGGTCCGCCAGATGCGCAAGCTGCACCATCTCCAGCAGTTTGGTCACTTTCGCTTTGATGGCGGCGGCATCTGGACGTTCACGACGCGGCAGCACGGTCAGGCCAAACGCGATGTTGTCGAATACCGTCATGTGGCGGAACAGCGCATAATGCTGAAATACAAAGCCCACTTTACGGTCGCGGGCGTGCAGGCGGCTAACGTCCGTACCGTGGAAGCGAATATGTCCGCTGGTCTGGTGTTCAAGCCCGGCGATAATACGCAGCAGCGTGGTTTTACCGGAGCCAGACGGCCCCAGCAGCGCCACCATTTGTCCGGAAGGGATATCCAGCGAGATATCATTCAGCACCTGGGTGCGACCAAAAGACTTCTTAATATTGGCAATCTCAATGCTCATGATTTCCCTCCTGATGCTGACGTTTTTCCTGATTCTCTAAACGCCACTGCACCACACTCTTCAAAAACAGGGTCAAAATCGCCATCAGCGTCAGCAACGCTGCGGCAGTAAAGGAACCGACGGTGTTGTAGTCCTGTTCCAGTAATTCAATCTGTAACGGCAGCGACAGGGTTTCGCCGCGAATCGAGCCGGATACCACCGACACCGCGCCAAACTCACCGATCGCACGGGCGTTGGTCAGCACCACGCCGTAAAGCAGTGCCCAGCGGATATTCGGCAGCGTGACGCGGCGGAACATCTGCCAGCCGGAAGCGCCGAGCAGCACCGCGGCTTCATCTTCATGGCTGCCCTGGCTGAGCATCACCGGCACCAGCTCGCGCACCACGAACGGACAGGTGACAAAGACGGTCACCAGCACCATCCCCGGCCAGGCGAACATGATTTGCAGGTCGTGCTCATCCAGCCAGCCGCCCAGCGGGCCATTGGAGCCGTAGAAGAGCAGATAAACCAGACCCGCTACCACCGGAGACACCGCAAACGGGATATCCAGCAGGGTCAGCAACAGCTGACGCCCCGGGAAGTTAAAGCGCGTTACCAGCCAGGCCAGCAATACGCCAAACACCAGATTCACCGGGACGGTGATGAGGGCAATCATCACCGTCAGCCAGATGGCGTGGAGCATGTCCGGATCGGCCAGGTTTTGCAGCGCGGGCATAATCCCTTTGCTGAAGGCCTGCACGAAGATGTACACCATCGGCACGACGAGAATGAATGCGGAGACCAGCACGCCGGTACCAATCAGAAACCATTTGCCCCAGTTGATGCGGGGCGCGTCATAGCGCTTCAATTGCGTAACTTCCGCCATCAGTGACCTACCACACGTCGACCAAAGCGACTTTGCAGAGTGTTAATCGAAAACAGTAGCAGCAGCGACGCGGCAAGGATCACCGAGGCAATCGCGCTCGCCGCCGGATAATCAAACTCCTGCAAACGGACAAAAATCATCAGCGAGGTCACTTCGGTTTTCCACGCGATGTTCCCGGCGATAAAAATGACCGCGCCAAATTCACCGAGGCTGCGGGTAAAGGAAAGCGCCACCCCCGCCAGCAAGGCCGGAGAAAGTTCCGGCAGCACAACCTTACGGAAACTCTGCCAGCGCGTGGCGCCCAGGGTTTCCGCGGCCTCTTCGTATTCGGGGCCTAACTCTTCCAGCACCGGCTGCACGGTACGTACCACAAACGGGATGCTGGTAAAGGCCATCGCCACCGCGATACCGAGCCAGGTATAGGTCACTTTAATATCAAACTTCGCCAGCCATTCGCCGTAAAACCCGTTCACCGAGAACAGCGACGCCAGCGTCAAACCGGCCACCGCAGTAGGCAGCGCAAACGGCAGATCCATCAGCGCGTCAAGCAGCGTACGCCCCGGAAAGCGGTAGCGGGTTAAGATCCACGCCATCAGCAGGCCAAACACGCCGTTAAAAATCGAGGCCACAAACGCCGAAAGCAGCGTCACTTTGTAGGCCGCCACCACCTGCGGATTGGTGACCACTTCCCAGTACTGGGACCAGCTCATCTCAGCGAGCTGCATCACCAGAGCGCTGAGCGGTAACAATAAAATCAGACAGACGAACAGCAGGCTGGTCCCGAGGCTTAAGGTAAAACCCGGCAGCACACGTCTTGTTGATCCTGCAAACATTACTTACGCCCCGCCGCCAGCAATTTGTCTAACTCACCGCCGCTGGCAAAATGCGTTTTCATCACCTCAGGCCAGGCGCCGAAATGATCTTCCACGCGGAACAGCTCGGTCTGCGGGAATTTGTCTTTCAGCTTGTTCATCACGTCCGGATTATTAACGCGGTAGTAATAGTCAGTAATCACCGTCTGCGCCTGCGGGCTGTACAGATAGTTGAGATAGGCTTTTGCCGCTTTCTCTGTGCCGTTGGCTTTGACGTTTTTATCCACCCACGCCACCGGGAACTCGGCCAGAACGTTGGTTTTCGGGATAACCACTTCGAAGCCCTGCGCTTCGTACTGTTTACGAATATTGTTCACTTCGGATTCAAAGCTGATCAGCACATCGCCCAGCCCGCGCTCGGCGAAAGTGGTGGTTGCGCCCCGGCCGCCGGTGTCAAACACTTCGACATTTTTCAGGAACTGGGTCATAAACTGTTCGGTTTTCGCTTTATCGTTACCGTCAGCTTTGTCCGCCGCGCCCCACGCCGCCAGATAGGTATAACGCGCGTTGCCGGAGGTTTTCGGATTCGGGAAAATCAGCTTGACGTCAGAACGCACCAGGTCGTTCCAGTCGTGAATGTTTTTCGGGTTGCCCTTGCGCACCAGGAAGCCCATGGTGGAGTAGAACGGCGAACTGTTGTTCGGCAGGCGGCTTTGCCAGTCCGCCGGGATCAGCTTGCCTTTGTCGTGCAGGATCTGCACGTCCGTGACCTGGTTGTAGGTCACCACATCCGCTTTCAGCCCCTGCAAAATGGCCAGCGCCTGCTTGGATGAGCCAGCGTGCGACTGTTTGATGGTCAGCTTGTCGCCGTTGTTCTCTTTCGCCCACTGCTGTTCAAATGCGGGATTAAGGGCGGCAAACAGCTCGCGTGAAACATCATAAGAACTGTTCAGCAACTCGGTTGCCTGCGCCTGCGCCACCAGCAGTAAACCTGCCAGTGCCAGCGATCCTTTTTTCAGTACATTAACGGCCATTGCGCACCCTTATAAATGTGATGACTATCTTATAGTCATAATATTTATAACGGAGTCTAAAGGAGTAACGGTTTTATATACCGTTTGGTGATTTAGAAGCAGAAAAGGGAATAAGGGGTGCGGGAGAAATTGCCGGGTGGCGCTAACGCTTACCCGGCCTGCGAATGGAGAGCGATTTACAGCGCCAGCAGGCGCTCAACGGACGGCGCAAAGTAGTAGCCGCCGGTCACCGGACGGGTGAAGCGCAGCATGGCGTCACGCTTGCCGTCGGTATCGCCAAACATGCTCAGCAGCTGCTGTTCGATGTTGTAGAGGCGTGCACAGTAAGCGCAGAAGTACAGGCCGTGCGTACCGCTCGCGGTGCCGTACGGCAGGCTCTGGCGAACAATCTTCAGCCCCTTACCGTCTTCTTTAAGGTCAACGCGGGTCAGGTGGGACGTGACCGGACGCGCATCGCCGTCAATCTCTTCATTGGCGTCTTTGGTGCGGCCAATCATCATCTCCTGGTCATGCACGCTCATGCGGTTAAGCTGCCTGAGGTTATGCTCCCAGCGCTGGACGAACACGTAGCTGCCGCCTGCGTCCACGCCATCCTTGATTACAGCCACCTCGCGACGCGTCTCTTCCCCGGCCGGGTTTTCCGTACCGTCGACGAAGCCGCTCAAATCGCGCTCTTCCACCCAGCGGAAACCGTGGATCTCTTCCTGCACGTCGATGCTGTCACCAAAGGCCTCAATCGCTGCCTGAGCGACGGAGAAATTCACGTCATGGCGCAGGGAGAGGATATGAATCAGGACGTCATACTGGGTGGCGGGCGCAAGACCTTTGCCATAAGGAATAAAGTCTTTCAGCTCTTCTGCGCCTTCGCCGCCGCTCAGCTGACGCCAGACGGTGTTGCCAAAGGCAACCACCGCGCCCAGATGGGCTTCGGGGAATTTGGCCTGAAAGGTGGCCAGTTTATCAACGAAAATTTTGCTGGCCGCGCGCAGGGCATCCACGTCCCCTTTGACGTTGGCTTCAATCCAAATCGCCGCGCGGCAATGTTCTGGCAAAATGCCACTCTGAACCTGAGACATCGCTCCTCCTGAAAAAAAGATGCCACGACAGCGTGGCATTGATGGCGGCTATTATACCTGGATTTCAGCGAGGCGGCTTGCTCAGGCGCAAATTACTGCTTCCAGATAATTTTGCTCACTTTCCACTTTTTCAGGGTGTCGTCAGAGGGCATTAACCCTTCCGGACCGTTCCAGGTGCCGCTGAATACATAGCTAATGTGCTGGCTGCCGTCGGCCTTACACTCGACCGCCACGCTGTCATCCGACGGCACGCTGGCGCAGTGGCCAAACGCTTTCTGATAGAGTTCGCCAAACGGCGTACCTACCTTCACGCCACCTGAGGTCGGGATCTCTTCATCCATCACCGCAATGCGGTTGACCGTACCTTTATCGCCGTTGATGACCATCGCCACCTTGTCGTCTTTCAACGCTTCGAAATAGCGCACGATGTTGCCGTTCTCGGTTTTCATGCCGCTGCGCAGGCGATAATCACTGCCGATGGCCTCCTGAATGGCATCCTGATCCAGCGCCGTCGAGGCGGTGATTTTGCCCACGCCCTGCTCGGTCACTTCCGTTGAGGAGCCAAACCAGTTCCACGGATAGGCCGCAGACCAGTTGATGGATGAGAGCGTGGAACAGCCGGTTAACGCCAGCGGGAGAGCGCATAAAAGTAAACGCAGCGATTTCATTGAGACGTCCTTACGTAATAAATCAACGCTTGTTGGAGTGCAGTATCGGCAAAAAGTGCCGTTTTAATCTGACTCTTGCGTAAAACAGGCGCGTAAACGGGGGTTCGTGACCAGCCACAGCAGCGCGACAATATCCGCCACCACCAGCGCAATCCCGATACCGGAAAGCGGCTCGCCGTACAGCCAGAGCACGGGCTGCCAGATCAGGAGCACAACCTGCGCCAGAATCAACAGCCAGCGAAGCGCGCGCCAGAAGCGCGGGAGGAACTGCCGCCGACCGCTGCACAGGAACGCCAGCACCGCCGGTACACCGGGCAGTAACCCCAGCCAGAACGCATCGTGATCGGGATAAAAGAGATTCAGTAGCGTATCGCCCTGCCCGCGTGACGCGCCAGCCATCACGAACAGCACCCAGGTGCGGGCCTGCAACAGCAGAACGCACCAGAATAAAAAAGGCAGACGCAGACGACCGTGAACATCATAGTCGCCAGGGTGGAACTCAGTACTCTTCATCTTCGATCAGGCGCTTACCCAGCGTCAGTACATCCGCGTGCTCGTAGCCCAGACGTTCATACATGCCCAGCACCACGTCGTTATCTTCCCGCACCATAATCTGGATTTTCGGGCAGCCACGGGCGATCAGTTTCTTTTCCAGACGGTTAAGCAGCGCGTTGGCGATGCCGCGCGCGCGATATTCCGGGTGCACGCCCAGATAGTAGGCCGACCCGCGGTGGCCGTCGTACCCGCCCATTACCGTCCCGACCACCTCGCCGTTGACCTCAGCGACCAGAAACAGACTGACGTCGTGATTCACCTTCCGTTCGATGTCCATTTCCGGATCGTTCCACGGACGCAGCAGATCGCAGCGCTCCCAAAGGGTGATCACCTCTTCGAAATCTTCCTGGCGAAAAACGCGTATCTCCATGGTATTAACCGCCTTTTCGGGTTTAAAAACAGTGATTATGGCGTGAACAGGGCATTTAGCCAATAACCGGGGAAAAACTCGCCAAAATTTGGCATAATGTCACTTTGTCACGTATTGAAATGAAAAGTAAAACAATTCTCAATAAGGAATGTCGTCACGCAAAACGCGATACGATATAACACCAGGACCCCAATTTTTACAATTCAGGCCGCATGAGCACATTCAAACCATTAAAAGCACTCACATCGCGTCGTCAGGTTCTCAAAGCGGGGCTGGCGGCCTTAACGTTAACAGGCATCGCAAAGCAGGCTCAGGCAAAAGAAGAGAGCTCGCTTAAAACCAGTAACGGACACAGCAAGCCGAAAACCAAAAAAGCCGGGGCAAAGCGTCTGGTCATGCTCGATCCGGGCCACGGCGGGATCGACACCGGCGCCATTGGCCGAAACGGGTCGAAAGAAAAACACGTCGTGCTGGCAATTGCAAAAAATGTGCGCGCAATTTTACGCAGCAACGGCATTGACGCCCGCCTGACGCGCACGGGCGACACGTTTATCCCGCTGTACGATCGCGTGGAAATTGCCCATAAGCACGGCGCTGACCTGTTTATGTCCATTCACGCGGATGGCTTCACAAACCCTTCCGCCGCAGGCGCATCGGTGTTCGCCCTCTCCAACCGTGGCGCCAGTAGCGCCATGGCGAAATACCTCTCCGATCGCGAAAACCGGGCGGATGAAGTGGCCGGGAAAAAAGCCACCGACAAAGACCATCTGTTGCAGCAGGTTCTGTTTGATCTGGTACAGACCGATACCATCAAAAACAGCCTGACGCTCGGCTCGCATATCCTTAAACGGATTAAGCCCGTGCACCGTCTGCACAGTAAAAGCACCGAGCAGGCCGCGTTTGTGGTGCTGAAGTCCCCGTCCATTCCGTCCGTGCTGGTTGAAACCTCGTTCATTACCAACCCGGAAGAGGAGCGTTTACTCGGCACCACGGCGTTTCGTCAGAAGATCGCGAACGCTATCGCCTCCGGGGTCATCAGTTATTTCAACTGGTTCGATAATCAAAAAGCGCACTCCAGGAAACGTTGATGAAACCGAATGCACAGCTGGTCAAAACTTTCCTGATGCAGCTACAGGACGCGATTTGCCAGAAACTGGCCGCCGCAGACGGCGGTGAATTCCAGGAAGATGCCTGGCAGCGCGAAGCGGGCGGCGGCGGGCGCAGCCGCGTGCTGCGTAACGGTGGCATTTTTGAACAGGCCGGGGTCAACTTCTCCCACGTCCACGGTGATGCAATGCCGGCGTCCGCCACGGCGCATCGGCCTGAACTGGCGGGCCGCAGCTTCGAGGCGATGGGCGTCTCGCTGGTGGTGCATCCGCATAACCCGTTTGTGCCAACCAGCCACGCCAACGTGCGCTTTTTCATCGCGGAAAAACCGGGGGCCGATCCGGTCTGGTGGTTTGGCGGCGGTTTCGACTTAACGCCTTACTATGGCTTCGAAGAGGACGCCGTGCACTGGCACACCACCGCGCGCGACCTCTGCCTGCCGTTTGGCGAAGACGTTTACCCGAAATACAAAAAGTGGTGCGATGATTATTTCTATCTGAAGCATCGCGACGAGCAACGCGGCATCGGCGGGCTGTTCTTTGACGATCTCAACACGCCGGATTTTGATACCGCGTTCAGCTTTATGCGCGCAGTGGGTGAAGGCTTTACCGATGCCTATCTGCCGATTGTCGAACGCCGCAAAAACACCGACTACGGCGTTCGCGAGCGTGAGTTCCAGCTGTACCGCCGCGGGCGTTACGTGGAGTTTAACCTGGTATGGGATCGCGGGACGCTGTTTGGCCTGCAAACCGGTGGGCGCACGGAGTCCATTCTGATGTCGATGCCGCCGCTGGTGCGCTGGGAATACAGCTTTGAACCCAAAGAAGGCAGCCCGGAGGCTGCCTTGCGTGATTTTATTCGGGTTCGGGACTGGGTGTAACCCCCTCACCCCTGCCCTCTCCCAAAGGGAGAGGGAGTATAAATTCCCTCTCCCTTTGGGAGAGGGTTAGGGTGAGGGTAAAAATTACAGCGGCTGCGTCTGTGCCTCAACCACCGCCAGCGCCACCATGTTGACGATACGACGCACGGAGGCAATCGGCGTTAATACATGTACCGGTTTTGACACCCCCATCAGCACTGGCCCTACGGTCACCCCTTCAGAACTCGACACGCGCAGCAGGTTATAGCTGATACGCGCCGCTTCTACGTTCGGCATAATCAGCACGTTCGCGGAGCCTTTCAGCGGGCTGTCCGGCATACGTTCATTACGAATGCTCTCCACCAGCGCGGCGTCGCCGTGCATCTCGCCGTCGATCATCAGTTCCGGCGCACGCTCGCGCACCAGGTCCAGCGTCTGGCGCATTTTGCACGCCGCCGCGGATTTGGATGACCCGAAGTTAGAATGCGACAGCAGCGCCACTTTCGGTTCGATACCAAAGCGGCGCACGGTTTCCGCCGCCATCACGGTTATTTCCGCCAGTTCGTCCGGGGAAGGATCGTCGTTGACGTAGGTATCGGCGATAAAGGTGTTCCCGCTTGGCAGCAGCAGCGCGTTCATTGCGCCGGCAGTATGGACACCCTCGCGATAGCCGAAGATCTCCTGCACCACGCTGAAATGCTCATGGTACTCGCCGATGGTCCCGCAGATCAGCGCATCCGCCTCACCGCGGTGAACCATGATCGCGCCGATCACCGTGGTGTTGCTGATCACCGCCCGCTGCGCCTGCTCCTGGGTGATCCCCCGACGCTTCATAATCGAATAGTATTCGTTCCAGTACTCTTTGAAGCGCGGATCGGATTCGTTATTGACGATCTCAAAGTCGACGCCCGGCTTAATTTGCAGGCCCAGCTTCTGAATACGCATCTCGATCACGCTCGGACGACCAATCAGGATCGGTTTCGCCAGCCCTAAGGTGATCAGCTCCTGAGTGGCATGCAGCACGCGCGCCTCTTCCCCTTCCGCCAGCACCACGCGCTTCGCGTCAGCGCGCGCCTGGGAGAAGATCGGCTTCATAAACAGGTTGGTTTTGTAGACGAACTCGGTGAGTTTATCGACGTAGGCATCGAAATCTTCAATCGGCCGCGTCGCCACGCCAGAGTCCATCGCCGCTTTGGCCACCGCTGGCGCGATCTTCACGATCAGACGCGGGTCAAATGGTTTAGGGATAATGTAGTCCGGGCCGAAGCTCAGATCCTGATCGCCGTAGGCGGAGGCCACCACTTCGCTCTGCTCGGCGTGCGCCAGCTCTGCGATAGCATGAACGGCGGCAAGCTTCATCTCTTCGTTGATTGCCGTAGCGCCAACGTCCAGCGCACCGCGGAAGATGAACGGGAAGCAGAGCACGTTGTTCACCTGGTTCGGGTAGTCCGAACGTCCGGTACAGATGATCGCGTCTTCACGCACTGCCTTCGCCAGCGGCGGCAGAATTTCCGGCTCCGGGTTCGCCAGGGCCAGGATCATTGGCGCGCGCGCCATCTTCTGCACCATTTCCTGGGTCAGTACTTTCGGGCCTGAACAGCCGAGGAAAATGTCGGCACCTTCAATGACGTCTTCTAGCGTGCGCTTGCCGTCGTCTTCCACCGCATAGGCCGCCTTGGTTTCCGCCATGTTTGGCTCGCGGTCTTTGTAAATCACGCCTTTGGAGTCGCAGACCACGATGTTGTGTTTCTGCATGCCCAGCGCCACCAGCAGGTTCATACAAGCGATGGCCGCGGCTCCAGCGCCGGAGACCACCATGCGCACGTCGGAGAGGTTTTTCTCCACCACACGCAGACCGTTCAGAATGGCGGCGGTACTGATAATCGCCGTGCCGTGCTGGTCGTCATGGAACACGGGAATGTTCATACGCTCGCGCAGCTTCTGCTCGATATAGAAACATTCCGGCGCTTTGATGTCTTCCAGGTTGATGCCGCCGAAGGTCGGCTCCAGCGCCGCCACCACGTTGATGAATTTATCCGGGTCCAGTTCGTCCACTTCGATATCAAAGACGTCGATACCGGCAAATTTCTTAAACAGAACGCCCTTCCCTTCCATCACCGGCTTACCGGCCAGCGCGCCAATGTTCCCTAACCCCAGTACCGCCGTACCGTTAGAGATAACGGCCACCAGGTTGCCACGGGCGGTGTATTTGTACGCTGCCAGCGGATCTTTTTCGATTTCAAGGCACGGGGCAGCTACGCCTGGCGAGTAGGCCAGCGCCAGATCGCGCTGGGTCGCCAGCGGTTTGGTCGGGGATACCTGGATTTTACCCGGAACAGGAAACTCGTGAAAATCGAGAGCGCTTTGTTTTAACTGATCATCCATCTTGTTATTCCTTTCACGTTTCGGTCAAAAAGGGTGATGTTGACGTTCCTATGCACACCCTGGTGTGCCGCATAGTATCGCCGCAGGCAGGCTCCTAAACTTTGAAGGCTGCCAAACTCTCACCATTGCAGAATAAAAATTGTTATCAATTTATAACAGCCATGTTACCCGTCTCAGACAGCAATGCCTCCCCCGTCTGCTATGCTTTTTTGTTAAGTCCATCATGATTTTCTCAGAAGTGTGACCTGACGCACTCGACTAACTCTTTTATTTCCAAGGAGTAATTATGAACCAGCTAGACGGCATCAAACAATTTACCACCGTGGTTGCAGACAGCGGCGACATCGAATCGATTCGTCACTACCAGCCGGAAGACGCGACCACCAACCCCTCGCTGCTGCTCAAGGCGGCCGGTCTTGCGCACTTTAGTCATCTGATTGATGACGCCCTTGCCTACGGCAAACAGCGCGGTAAAACGCAGGAGCAGCAGGTCGCCGAAGCCAGTGACAAGCTGGCGGTCAATATCGGTGCGGAAATTCTTAAAAGCATACCGGGACGCGTCTCCACCGAAGTGGATGCCCGCCTCTCATTCGACCAGGAAAAGAGCATTAGCAAGGCTCGCCGCCTGGTGGAACTCTACCAGGAGCAGGGAATCGATAAATCACGCATCCTGATCAAGCTTGCCTCCACCTGGGAAGGCATCCGCGCGGCGGAAGTGCTGGAGAAAGAGGGGATCAACTGTAACCTGACGCTGCTGTTCTCCTTCGCCCAGGCGCGTGCCTGCGCCGAAGCGGGCGTGTTCCTGATTTCACCGTTTGTCGGACGTATCTACGACTGGTATCAGGCGAAACAGCCGATGGATCCGTATGTGGTGGACGAAGATCCCGGCGTGAAATCGGTGCGTAATATCTACGATTATTACAAGCAGCACCGCTACGAGACCATCGTGATGGGGGCCAGCTTCCGCCGCACCGAGCAGATCCTCGCGCTCGCGGGCTGCGACCGGCTGACCATCTCCCCTGACCTGCTGAAAAAGCTTCAGGAGAGTGAAGAGACGGTGATCCGCAAGCTGGTGCCAACCTCCACCGTTCTGCCAAAACCAAAACCCATGACCGAAGCGGAATTCCGCTGGGAGCACAATCAGGATCCAATGGCCGTGGAAAAACTGGCGGACGGCATCCGTCAGTTCGCCGTCGACCAGCGCAAACTCGAAGATCTTCTCGCCGCCAAACTTTAACCTTGCCACGGAGTGAACTATGTCCCGTAAAGAGCTCGCCAACGCCATTCGCGCCCTCAGCATGGATGCCGTACAAAAAGCCAATTCCGGCCACCCTGGCGCCCCCATGGGTATGGCTGATATCGCCGAAGTGCTGTGGAACGACTTCCTGAAGCACAACCCTACCGATCCGACCTGGTACGACCGCGACCGTTTTATTCTTTCCAACGGGCACGCCTCGATGCTGCTCTACAGCCTGCTGCACCTTTCCGGCTACGATCTGCCGCTTGAGGAATTAAAAAACTTCCGCCAGCTGCACTCCAAAACGCCGGGCCACCCGGAGATCGGCTATACGCCGGGCGTTGAAACCACTACCGGCCCGCTGGGCCAGGGGCTGGCGAATGCGGTTGGCCTGGCGATTGCCGAACGTACGCTGGCCGCGCAGTTCAACCAGCCCGACCACGAGATTGTCGATCACTATACCTATGTCTTTATGGGCGACGGCTGTCTGATGGAGGGGATCTCTCACGAGGTCTGTTCTCTGGCGGGCACCCTGGGGCTGGGCAAGCTGATTGGCTTCTACGATCACAACGGCATCTCCATTGACGGGGAAACCGAGGGCTGGTTTACCGACGACACGGCGAAACGCTTTGAAGCCTATCACTGGCACGTGGTGCACGAGATCGGCGGTCACAATCCTGAGGCGGTGAAAAAAGCGATTCAGGAAGCGCAGAGCGTGAAGGACAAACCGTCCCTGATCATCTGCCGCACCACCATCGGCTTCGGCTCGCCGAACAAAGCGGGCAAAGAGGAGGCGCACGGCGCGGCGCTGGGTGAAGAGGAAGTGGCGCTGACCCGCCAGAAACTGGGCTGGAAACACCCGGCCTTTGAGATCCCAAAAGAGATCTACAAGGCCTGGGATGCTCGCGAAACAGGTGAAAAAGCGCAGCAGGCCTGGAACGAGAAGTTTGCCGCCTACAAAAAAGCGTATCCGGAGCTGGCGGCTGAGTTTACCCGCCGCATGAGCGGCGGCCTGCCGGAAGACTGGGAAGAGAAAACCCAGGCGCTGATTGAAAACCTGCAATCCAACCCGGCGAAAATTGCCACCCGTAAGGCATCACAAAACACCCTTAACGCGATTGGCCCAATCCTGCCCGAACTGCTGGGCGGCTCGGCGGATCTGGCGCCAAGTAACCTTACCATCTGGTCCGGCTCTAAATCCCTGAAGGAGGACATTGCCGGGAACTACATCCACTACGGCGTGCGCGAGTTCGGGATGACCGCCATTGCCAACGGCATCGCCCACCATGGCGGCTTCGTGCCGTACACCGCCACCTTCCTGATGTTTGTCGAATATGCCCGTAACGCGGCGCGTATGGCGGCCCTGATGAAGGCGCGGCAAATCATGGTGTACACCCACGACTCTATCGGGCTGGGTGAAGATGGGCCGACGCACCAGGCGGTAGAGCAGCTGGCGAGCCTGCGCTTAACGCCAAACTTCAGCACCTGGCGTCCTTGCGATCAGGTGGAAGCGGCAGTGGGCTGGAAGCTGGCCGTAGAGCGTCATAACGGACCCACGGCGCTGATCCTGTCGCGCCAGAACCTGGCGCAGATCGAGCGCACGCCGGAGCAGGTGAAAAATATCGCCCGCGGCGGGTACATCCTGAAAGACAGCGGCGGCAAGCCAGACGTGATCCTGATCGCCACCGGTTCCGAGGTGGAAATCACGGTAAAAGCGGCGGAGAAACTGACCGCCGAGGGTCACGCGGTGCGCGTGGTTTCACTCCCTTCAACGGATATCTTTGATGCTCAGGATGAGGCGTACCGCGAATCGGTGCTGCCTTCAAACGTCGCGGCGCGCGTGGCGGTTGAAGCTGGCATTGCCGACTACTGGTACAAATACGTGGGCCTGAAAGGGGCAATTGTCGGGATGCATGGTTACGGTGAATCCGCCCCGGCCGACAAGCTGTTCCCATATTTCGGCTTTACCGTTGAGAACGTGGTGGAGAAGGCGCTAAGCGTGCTGTAGTGCTTTTGCCGGGTGACGCTGTCGTTTACCCGGCCTGCGGTTCGAGGCTTTGTAGGCCGGGTAAGGCGTAGCCGCCACCCGGCTTTTTCACACCACTCTTACCCCTGCCGCCATCACCCGCTCCGGCGTTAATAACACACTTTCTCGGGCGTCATCGGTTTCCGCGCAGAGCAACATGCATTCAGA
Source organism: Enterobacter cloacae complex sp. SHL018 (assembly GCF_049237905.1). Lineage (NCBI taxonomy): Bacteria > Pseudomonadati > Pseudomonadota > Gammaproteobacteria > Enterobacterales > Enterobacteriaceae > Enterobacter > Enterobacter cloacae complex sp. SHL018. Next base: position 174,990 of record NZ_JBMKJE010000004.1, on the reverse strand, counting down.
TGTTTCACCGCGCATTTTAGCCTTTGCCAGGTTACACAACACCACCACCGTTTTGCCCATCAGCTCCTCTTCCCGGTAATACGGCACCAGGCTGGTGACGGTTTGCAACGTTCTGTCTCCCACCTCTATCTGCGCAATATAGAGCTTGTCCGCATTGGCGTGACGTTTAACGTCAACAATCTTCCCCACGCGGATCTCGAGCTTTGCAAAATCATCGTATGCTACCGTTTCCACTTTTGCCTCCTTGGTAAAATTTTACTAAATACTAACACGGTAACTGGCGAGAGCAACAGGGATGTTATTTACTAAAAATTAATGCATGTCCGAACGCATCCTTTACAATAAGCTATCTCGTGGGGAATAAGGACAAACATGGCAACGCTGAAAGACATCGCGACAGAAGCTGGCGTCTCGCTGGCAACGGTATCCCGGGTTTTAAACGATGACCCGACGCTGAATGTGAAAGAAGAGACGAAACACCGCATTCTGGAGATTGCCGAGAAGCTGGAATACAAAAGCACGACCTCCCGTAAAATGCAGTCTGTCGCTGCCGGTCAGCAACATATTCTGGCGCTCTACAGCTACCAGCAGGAACTGGAGATCAACGACCCTTACTATCTTGCCATTCGCCACGGCATTGAGACGCAGTGCGAAAAACTGGGGGTCGAACTGAGTAACTGCTACGCTAATGCCACCCTGCCGGAGCTGAAAAAGCTCACCGGGGTGTTGATTGTAGGCAAACCCTCCCCTGCGCTTCGACGTGCGGCAATGTCGTTGACCGACAACGTCTGTTTTATCGACTTTCACGAGCCAGGCAGCGAGTACGATTCTGTCGATATTGACCTTTCGCGCATCAGCAAGCAGATCGTGGATTTCTTTATTGCTCAGGGAGTTAAGCGGATTGGCTTTATCGGCGGCGAAGATGAGCCAGGCAAGGCTGATATTCGGGAAGCCGCCTTCGTGGAGTACGGGCTCCTGAAAGGGGTGGTATCGGAACAGGACATCTGGCGCGGCGGTTTTTCCAGCTCGTCCGGTTATGAACTGGCAAAAATCATGCTGGCACAACAGTGCTGGCCTTCCGCCTTGTTCGTGGCCTCCGATTCCATCGCCATCGGGGTGTTACGCGCCATCCACGAAAAAGGGCTGGCGATCCCGGAAGATATTTCACTGATCAGCGTGAACGACATTCCAACCGCCCGCTTTACCTTCCCGCCTCTTTCCACCGTGCGCATTCACTCTGAAATGATGGGCAGCCAGGGCGTTAATCTGCTGCTGGAAAAGGCCCGCGATGGCCGCGCGCTACCGCTTCAGGTCTTTGTCCCGAGCGTACTGAAGCTGCGCGGCACCACCCGCTGATTTCCACCTGTAAACTCTCCCGCCGGGCACGCCCGGCTTTTTTAATTTCGTGATCGAGTTAAAGCAAATCGGTTTTACTGATTTTATTTAGTAAAATATTTACTAAAATCTCCAGCAATGATGTTTTACCCCTACAGGGAGATCACATGAATCGCTGGGAAAATATTCAACTCACGCATGAAAACCGGCTCCCGCCACGTGCGTACTTCTTCTCTTATGACACCGTTTCCCGGGCGCGCACGTTTGCGCGTGAAGCCAGCAGCCACTTTCTGTCGCTAAGCGGAAAGTGGAACTTTCGCTTCTTCACGAACCCGCTGCTTGTCCCGGAAAACTTTACCTCAGAATACATGGCCGACTGGGGCGATATTACCGTGCCGGGCATGTGGCAGATGGAAGGTCACGGTCAGTTGCAGTACACCGACGAAGGCTTTCCTTTCCCGGTGGACGTACCATGGGTGCCGTCAGACAACCCGACCGGGGCATACCAGCGCTGGTTTACGCTTTCTGAAAGCTGGCAAGAGAAACAGACCCTTATCAAGTTTGACGGCGTCGAAACCTATTTCGAAGTCTACGTGAATGGCCGCTATATAGGCTTTAGCAAAGGCAGCCGACTGTCTGCCGAGTTTGATATCAGCGATGCGGTACACAGCGGGCAAAACCTGTTGTGCGTGCGGGTTATGCAGTGGGCAGATTCCACCTACATTGAGGATCAGGACATGTGGTGGACGGCGGGGATATTCCGCGACGTCTACCTGCTGGGAAAATCACTCACGCATGTCCGCGATTTCACGGTTAAAACCACCTTCGACGAGGCATACCGGGATGCCACCCTCTTCTGTCAGCTTGAGCTGGAAAACCTTGCAGCACGCCCTGGCTGTGTTCAACTGGATTATACCCTGTACGACGGCGAGACAGTGCTGCACAAGGGAACAACCGACAACCTGACCGTCAGCGAGCGTGCGGAAACCGCCTTCAGCATTGAGGTGAGGCAACCCCGCCAGTGGTCCGCTGAATCGCCGGATCTTTATCATCTGGTCATGACTTTAAAAGATAACCATGGCCAGACGCTGGAAATCATCCCGCAGCGCATCGGGTTTCGGGATATCAAGGTGAAAGACGGCCTGTTCTACGTTAACAACCGTTATCTGAAGCTGCACGGCGTCAATCGTCATGACAACGATCATCTGAGGGGCCGCGCGGTGGGGATGGATCGCGTGGAGCGCGACCTGATCCTGATGAAGCAGCACAATATCAACTCGGTACGTACCGCCCACTACCCGAACGACCCGCGCTTTTACGAGCTTTGCGACCTGTACGGCCTGTTTGTAATGGCTGAAACGGATGTGGAGTCTCACGGCTTCGCCAACGTCGGCGACCTGAGCCGCATTACGGACGATCCGGTGTGGGAGCCGGTCTACGTTGAGCGCATCGAACGCCATATTCACGCGCAGAAAAATCATCCGTCGATCATCATCTGGTCGCTCGGAAACGAGTCCGGCTACGGCTGTAACATCCGCGCGATGGCCCGTGCGGCAAAAGCGCTGGATGATACTCGCCTGCTTCACTACGAAGAAGATCGCGACGCCGAGGTGGTGGACATTATCTCCACCATGTATACCCGCGTACCGCTGATGAATCTGTTTGGCGAATACCCGCACGCCAAACCGCGCATTATCTGCGAATACGCCCATGCGATGGGCAACGGTCCCGGCGGGTTGACCGAGTATCAGAACGTGTTCGATCGGCACGACTGCATTCAGGGGCATTATGTCTGGGAGTGGTGCGACCACGGTATTCAGAAAACAGACGCCAGCGGCAATATCTGGTACGCCTATGGCGGCGACTTCGGTGATTACCCCAATAATTACAACTTCTGCCTCGACGGGCTGATCTACTCCGATCAAACGCCCGGGCAAGGTTTGCGTGAGTACAAGCAGGTGATCGCCCCGGTCAAACTGCGCTGGCAAAACGGTGAGCTGCACGTTGATAACCGCTTATGGTTCACCAGCCTGGATGATTACACCCTGCTCACGGAGGTGCGTGCGGAAGGTGAAACGCTGCACAGCGAGCCACTGAACATCACCGGGTTGGCCCCCAACAGCTCCCGCAGCGTCAGTCTGCACGTGCCGGAACTGGACGAGCGCGAAGCGTTCCTGACTGTACGTATCATCAAAAACAGTCCCACGCGCTACAGCGAGGCCGGGCACGAGATCGCGGTGTATCAGTTCCCGTTAAAAGACCGCACGGCACGCCCGACATCGTTTATCAACACCAGTGCCACTCCGCTGCGTCTGGAGGAAGATCGCCTGAGCTGCACCGTGACCGGGCATAACTTCCGCGCGAGCTTCTCTAAAGTATCGGGAAAACTCAGCGCCTGGCAGGTGAACGGTGAGGAATACCTTACCCGTGAGCCGAAGATTAACTTCTTCAAGCCCATGATTGATAACCATAAGCAGGAGTATGAAGGGCTGTGGCAGCCGTATCATTTCCAGATCATGCAGGAGCATCTGCGCGGTTTCGAGGTTGAGCCGCATAACGATGCGGTCATCGTCACCACCCGTACCCTGATTGCCCCGCCAGTGTTTGATTTTGGCATGCGCTGTACCTATCGCTGGCGCATCGCCGCCGACGGGCAAATCAACGTTGAGCTAAGCGGTGAGCGCTACGGCGAGTACCCGCACATCATTCCGTGCATCGGCTTTACGCTTGGCATCAACGGCGGTTTCGATCAGGTGAGCTACTACGGGCGAGGGCCGGGTGAAAACTATCCGGACAGCCAGCAGGCCAGCACCATCGACCTGTGGCACACCACGGTTGATAAGATGTTTGAAAATTATCCGTTCCCGCAAAACAACGGCAACCGTCAGCAGGTGCGCTGGGCCTCCCTCGCGGATCGTCATGGCAGCGGCGTGCTGGTCGTACCGCAACAGCCTCTCCACTTCAGCGCCTGGCACTACACGGCTGAGAATATTCACGCCGCACAGCACTGCAACGAACTGCGCCGCTGCGATGACATCACGCTTAATCTTGACCACCAGGTGCTTGGCTTAGGCTCCAATTCCTGGGGAAGTGAGGTACTGGAGAGCTGGCGCGTCTGGTTCAGTCCGTTCCGCTACGGCTTCACATTGCTCCCGCTCAATGGCGGCCGCATCGCCTCGATGGCGCTGGCACGCCAGCAATTCGGCACCGGTTTCTTCTCCATGGATTTGCACAGCGAGGCAGACAAATGATCGTTCTTGAGAGCCTGGAACAGTTTCAACAGCATTACCGCACGGGTCGCAAATGGCAGCGCTGCTCAGAAGCCATTAACAATATCGATAATATCTCGCCCGGCGTAGCCCATTCGATTGGCGATTCGCTGGCCTACCGTGTGACCAATGATGCCAGCACCGACGCGCTGTTTGTCGGGCATCGCCGCTATTTCGAGGTGCATTACTACCTTCAGGGCGCGCAGAAAATTGAATATGCCGCCAAAGATGCGCTTCAGACAGTGGAGTGTTACCGCGATGAGACCGATCGAGAATACCTGAAAGGCGTGGGTACCACCGAACAGGTGCGCGAGGGGCAGATCGTAATTTGTGAGAACCATGAGGCGTATCGCTTTATCAGCGAGGAGCCGGTCAAAAAAGTCATTCTCAATGTGACCATCGAAGACGGTTATTTCCATAACAAATAAAAAAACGAGCGGTGCCAATGAAGCACCGCTAGCCTCTTACCCGGAGAAACGTTATGTCTGAAACCACCAAACGCAATACCATCGGCAAATTCGGCCTGCTGTCGCTGACCTTTGCCGCCGTGTTTAGTTTTAACAACGTGATCAATAATAATATCGAACTCGGACTTGCCTCCGCGCCGATGTTCTTTTTAGCAACCCTGTTCTATTTTATCCCGTTCTGCTTAATTATCGCTGAGTTTGTTTCGTTGAATAAAAACTCAGAAGCTGGAGTTTATGCCTGGGTAAAAAGTTCATTCGGCGGGCGCTGGGCATTTATTACCGCTTATACATACTGGTTCGTGAATTTATTCTTCTTCACCTCGTTATTACCGCGCGTCATTGCCTATGCCTCTTATGCCTTTCTTGGCTATGAGTACATTCTCACACCATTTGCCACAACGGTGCTAAGTATGGTGCTGTTCGCCTTCTCAACGTGGGTCTCCACCAACGGGGCGAAGATGCTGGGGCCAATTACGTCTGTAACCTCCACGCTGATGCTGCTGCTGACGCTCTCTTACATTCTGCTGGCGGGCGCGGCGCTAATGGGTGGGGTGCAGCCCGCTGATCCGATTACCGTCGACGCGATGATCCCGCATTTTAACTGGGCATTCCTCGGCATTACCACCTGGATATTTATGGCTGCCGGGGGCGCGGAATCCGTCGCGGTGTACGTAAACGATGTGAAAGGCGGTTCGAAATCTTTCGTTAAAGTGATCATCCTGGCGGGGATCTTTACCGGCGTGCTGTACTCCATCTCCTCGGTACTGATCAACGTCTTTATCAGCAGCAAAGCGTTGAAGTTTACCGGGGGTTCGGTGCAGGTGTTCCACGGTCTGGCGGTGTGGTTTGGCCTGCCGGAAGTGTTGATGAACCGTTTCGTCGGTCTGGTTTCCTTTACCGCCATGTTCGGTTCCCTGCTGATGTGGACGGCGACGCCGGTCAAAATCTTTTTCTCGGAGATCCCGACCGGCATTTTTGGTCCGAAAACCGTGGCGCTGAACGAAAACGGCGTACCGGCGCGCGCGGCCTGGATCCAGTATTTGATTGTGATCCCACTGATGATTATCCCGACCATGGGCTCCAGTACCGCGCAGGAGCTGATGAACACCGTCATCAATATGACCGCCGCAGCCTCAATGTTACCGCCGCTGTTTATTATGCTGGCCTACCTCAACCTACGTCGTAAGCTCGATCACCTGCCGCGCGATTTCAGGATGGGTTCACGAACCACGGGTATAACCATAGTGTCGATGCTGATTGTTATTTTCGCCATTGGTTTTGTGGCATCCACTTTCCCTACCGGTGCCAATATTCTGACGATTATTTTCTATAACGTCGGTGGCATTGTTTTATTCCTCGGATTTGCCTGGTGGAAATACAGCAAATACGTAAACGGATTATCAAAAGAACAACAAAAAATTGAAGCATCACCTGCCTCGAATATTAACTGAAATAAAAGGCATGGATTTTATCTCATTGGGATGAGTTTATGAAAATTAAACAAAAAACATTTTGGGCACTCGCTGCCCTCTCTTTCTGCTGCCCTGCTATTGCCGCAGAAGATGCCCGGCCCGCTGAACATGACGATACCAAAACACCGGCAATAACCTCCCCGTCATTTCGTTTTTATGGCGAGATGGGCGTCGGTGGGTATATGGATTTAGAAGGTCAGGATAAACATAAATACAGCGACGGCACTTATATTGAGGGCGGTCTGGAGATAAAACAGGGGAACTGGTTCGGCCTGATTTACGGCGAAGGCTGGACCGTACAGGCGGATCATCAGGGCAACGCCTGGGTGCCCGATCACAGCTGGGGCGGGTTTGAAGGTGGGATTAACCGCTTCTACGGCGGTTACAAAACCGATAACAGCACCGAGATCATGCTCAGCCTGCGCCAGGACTCGTCTCTCGATGACCTGCAATGGTGGGGCGATTTTACGCCGGATCTGGGTTATGTGATCCCCAACACCCGCGACATCTTGTACGCACTAAAGGTGCAAAACCTCTCCGGCAACCTGCGCTATAGCGTCACCGCCACGCCAGCGGGTCACCATGACGAAAGCAAGGCCTGGCTGCACTTCGGCAAATACGATCGTTATGACGACAAATATACCTATCCGGCAATGGCGAATGGCTATATTCAGTACGACATCATGAAAGATGTCACCTGGATGAACGGTCTTGAAATTACCGACGGTACAGGCCAGCTCTTTTTAACAGGCGTTTTGACACCCAACCTGGCGGCACGCGCGTGGCATCATACCGGACGGGCAGATGGACAGAACGTCTCCGGCACGGAGAGCGGATTTATGGTCAGCGCCATGGTGGAAGCCCTGAAAGGCGTTTATCTCTCCACTGCTTACAGCTACGCGAAACATCGTCCGGACGATGCGGCTGAAAAAACTACCTCGTTTATGCAGTTCGGGATCTGGTACGAGTACGGCGGCGGGCGTTTTGCCACCGCTGCCGACAGCCGCTTCTATATGAAAAATGCCTCCGGCGACCCGAGCGATCAGGTCTTCCTGATGCAATACTTCTACTGGTAAAAAGGATCTACCACCATGAAATACGTCCTCACGCCGCTGGCCTGCGCGCTGGCGCTCAGTTTTTCGGCTCACGCCGCCACCGCAACTGACTTCAAAAACGTCATCAACCGTACCGGCGCGCCGCTCTTCATGCAGGATTTCGACTACGACGACCACCAGCGGTTTAATCCCTTTTTTGATATGGGTGCCTGGCATGGGCATTTGCTGCCGGACGGGCCGCAGACCCAGGGCGGATTTCCCGGCGTAGCGCTGCTCACCGAAGAGTACATCAACTTTATGGCGACGAATTTTGATCGCCTGTCCGTTTACCAGAACGGTAAAAAAGTGGATTTCACCCTTGAAGCCTACAGCCTCCCTGGCGCGTTGGTGCAGAAACTGAGCGCCAGGGATGTTCAGATCGTGATGACGCTGCGCTTTGCTTCTGCGCGTACTTCGCTGCTTGAAACCCGTATTACCAGCAAAACGCCGCTGGAGCTGGTGTGGGACGGCGAGCTGCTGGAAAAACTGGAGGCCAAAGAGGGCAAGCCGCGTTCGGATAAAACCATCGACAGCGCATATCCTGATTATCAGCGTAAAATTGTAGCCACGCGCGACGGCCTGAAGGTGACCTTCGGCAAGGTACGCTCCACCTGGGATCTGCTCACCTCCGGCAGTTCCGAATATCAGTTACACCGCTCTCTTCCTGCCGAGACCACCGTTGACGGACATCGCTTTACCAGCCGGGCACAGATTTCCGGCAGCACCACGCTGTACACTACCTACTCCCATCTGCTGAACGCCGATGACGTCGCGCGTGAACAGCCGCAGATCCGCGACATTCTGGCGCGTCCGGCCTACTTTATGGCCGCCTCGCAAGCGCGCTGGGAGAGGTATTTACAAAAAGGGTTAACCAACCCGCACGCGACACCAGAACAAACGCGCGTGGCGGTGAAAGCCATCGAGACGTTGAACGGTAACTGGCGTTCGCCAGGCGGCGCGGTGCGTTTTAACACGGTGACGCCCTCCGTAACCGGACGCTGGTTCTCCGGCAACCAGACCTGGCCGTGGGACACCTGGAAACAGGCATTTGCCATGGCGCATTTCAACCCGGAGATCGCCAAAGATAACATCCGCGCGGTCTTCTCCTGGCAGATCAAACCCGACGATCCGGTGCGCCCGCAGGATACCGGATTTGTGCCGGATTTAATCGCCTGGAACCTGAGCCCGGAACGAGGCGGCGACGGCGGTAACTGGAACGAGCGTAACACCAAGCCGAGCCTGGCGGCATGGTCGGTGATGGAGGTGTATAACACCACGCAGGATAAAGCCTGGCTTGCCGAGATGTATCCAAAACTGGTTGCCTATCACGACTGGTGGCTGCGTAACCGCGATCATAACGGCAACGGCGTGCCGGAGTACGGTGCGACGCGTGATAAGGCCCATAACACCGCTACCGGCGAGATGCTGTTCACGGTGAAAAAAGGTGATAAAGAAGAGTCGCTTTCCGGCCTGAATAACTACGCACGGATAATCGATAACGGCCAGTACGACGGCCTGGAGATCCCCGCGCAGGTGGCCGCCTCGTGGGAGTCCGGGCGCGATGATGCCGCCGTATTCGGATTTATCGATAAAGCGCAGCTGGATAAGTACGTTGAAAACGGCGGGAAACGCAGCGACTGGACGGTTAAATTTGCCGAAAACAGGAGTAAAAAAGGCGATCTGTTAGGGTATTCCTTATTACAGGAGTCCGTTGACCAGGCAAGCTATATGTACAGCGACAATCACTATCTGGCGCAGATGGCGAGCCTGCTGGGTAAAGAGCAGGAGGCCAGCCACTATCGCCAGTTGGCAGATAAGCTCGCAACCTATATCAATACCTGCATGTTCGATGCGAAAAGCGGGTTTTACTATGACATTCGTATCGAGGATAAGTCGCTGGCGAACGGCTGTGCGGGCAAACCTATCGTCGAGCGCGGTAAAGGGCCGGAAGGCTGGTCTCCGCTGTTTAACGGTGCCGCGACGCAGGAACATGCGGATGCCGTGGTCAAGGTGATGCTGGATCCGAAGGAGTTCAATACCTGGGTACCGCTCGGCACCGCCGCGCTGACAAACCCGGCGTTCGGCGCAGACATATACTGGCGCGGCCGGGTCTGGGTCGATCAGTTCTGGTTTGGACTAAAAGGCATGGAACGTTACGGCTATCGTGAGCAGGCGCAAACCCTCGCCGAAACCTTCTTTAAGCATGCGAAAGGGTTAACCTCGGACGGCCCGATTCAGGAGAACTATAACCCCCTGACCGGAGCACAGCAGGGCGCACCTAACTTCTCCTGGAGCGCGGCGCATTTGTATATGCTGTATAACGACTTTTTCCGTAAGAGCGATCGGTGATGCCCTCGTGCCCGGTGGCGGCTACGCCTTACCGGGCCTACGGTTCTAAAAAGTAGGCCGGGTAAGCGACAGCGCCACCCGGCAAAACCCTACCTTGTGATCCACAGCGTGGGCCAGGCATCTGGCCCATTCCAGTTATCACAGCTTGGCTCTTCCGCGTAGCGTACCAGGCGGAAGCGCTGGCCGTTAAAACGCCAGCGGGTCTGGATCCCACAGTCGCCAATCCCGCGTCCCAGCGCCAGCGTGGTCAGCTCGCGCGTTTTTTCGTCGAAGCTGGCATTCATCAGCTCCATGTCGCTACTCTGGCTGGAAGGGGTAAACGGCAGACGCAATCTCACGCTCCTGGCCGAAAATGGTTTTTTACGCGGCACCAGCCACGCCAGGTCGACGGTGTTGTACGCCCCCGCCTCACAGCTGATGATCATCAGCGCTTTGTCATCGGTCAGCGCGGTCACGCGCACTTCACGCCGGTTCGGATCGAGAGAGCACTGGCTGTGGTTCATGCGCCAGGTACCGTAATCCAGCAGATCGTTGAGTTCGTTATGCGTCAGCGGCGTTGGCGTGGGGTTCACCACCGCCACCTTTTTTAATGCCGGCGCAGGCGGCACGCTCAGCGGTGGACTATCCCCTTTTTTAATCCACGCCGTTTCACTTCCGACGCGTTTTTGCTGGGCATCGATAAACAGCAGCGCCGCTTTCAGACCGGCCAGAGAAATTGTCTGCTTCCCCCCGCGCAGGGTCAGCGCCTGCCCTTCCTGAATGGTTTTCAGAAACGTGGTGATGGTGGCCGTATCGTCTGTTTTAAGATGCCAGGGGGCTAACTGCCAGTGTTGCGACGTGAGTTTAAGCGGCACATTGTCGAGCAGCAGGCGCGGGGCGATGTCAGGCTCTTTCACCGGTGGCGCCGAAAGCCCGCCGAGATCGATGCGCAGGCTGGCGTCCGTTTTTGCCCCCGCACTGCGGCTCAGCGTCATGACCAGACCGCGATGCTCGCCGGTATTGCGCGCTACGCAGAAGTTCTGGTTATTGCAGGTCACCTGCCAGTCTGAAAAAGACTGCTGCGCAGGCGCAGCCCACACCAAAGGCGCGGGAAGCACGCAAATGAAGAAGAGAAGATAAACGCAGTAGCGCATGAACGGCACAGCCCCGGAAACGAATAGGTCAATCTGGGGCGTATCTTCGTGCCCTGGGCGGGCTGGCTCAATCGGATTTATCGGATAGATTTATCTGAAATACAACTTATCGCGCTTCCGCCGCCGCATTCATCAGCCCGCTGGTTTGCAGATACTGCAACAGGATCACCGCTTTACCGTCGCGGATCTCACCGCGTTTCACCATGTCGACAGCCTGAGCGAAAGGCATTTCCAGCACTTCAATGTCTTCATCGTCCACGCCGCCGCCCCGGTGCGTGCGCTGAGCATCGGTATATTCCGCAATGAAGAAGTGAACCAGCTCGGTAACCCCGCCAGGGGACATAAACAGCTCAAAGACTTTCTGCACCGCACCCACTTCAAAACCCGTCTCCTCAATGGCTTCTTTGCGGATACACACTTCCGGCTCATCGTCATCAAGCAGACCTGCACAGGTTTCAATCAGACGTCCGTCCGCGTTGCCATTGACCCATGTCGCGATGCGAAACTGGCGGATCAGCACCACGCTTTGCTTTTCACGGTTATACAGCAGGATGGTTGCACCATTGCCCCGGTCGTAGACTTCGCGTTTATGGCGAATGACGTCCCCGTTCTTACGGGTGAGATCGTAAGTGATGTTACGCAGGACAAAGTAATTTTCAGAAAGGATTTTGTCTTTAATAACGGTAATGTTCAGGGACATACGGGCTCCACGGCAAAATGAGTCTGTTTATACTACGCCGTGATGCCCGCTTTGTCGCCCGTCTGCATTAATGCAAGTTGCGCGGCGGCACGCCAAGCCAGTCCATGATCCCCTGCGCGGCATGGCGCCCTTCCGCCATCGCGGTGACCACCAGATCCGCACCGCGTACCGCATCACCGCCAGCAAAAATCTGCGGATTCGAGGTCTGGTAGCGATAACGGCTCTCCACGGAGGCCCTGATGCGCCCCCAGTCGTCGGTGTCGACGCCCTGCGCCTGAAGCCACGGCATGGCGTGCGGATTAAAACCAAACGCCATGATCACCGCATCCGCTGGCATGACAAACTCACTGCCCGCCACCGGGACAGGACGCCGCCGCCCCTGCGCATCCGGCTCGCCCAGCCTGGTGCGCAGCATCCGGATACCGTTAACCTTCCCGTCGGTATCCAGCGTGAGCTCAACCGGCTGGACATTAAATTCAAACGCTGCGCCCTCTTCTTTCGCGTTTTTAACCTCTTTCTTTGAGCCCGGCATGTTGGCCTCGTCCCGCCGATAGGCGCAGGTTACTTTCGCCGCGCCATGCCGCAGCGCGGTGCGCACGCAGTCCATCGCCGTATCGCCCCCGCCGAGCACCACCACGTTTAAACCCTGTGTGTCGATAAACGGTTCGTCTGCGGCAGGATCAAGGCCCATCACGTTCCGCGTGTTTGCCACTAAAAACGGCAGCGCGTCGTACACGCCCGGCGCGTCTTCGTGAGGGATACCCGCTTTCATGGAACGATAGGTCCCTACGCCGATGAACAGGGCATCGTAGTCGTTTTGCAGTTGGGCCATCGACACGTCTTTTCCCACCTCGCAGTTCAGCTCGAAGCGGATGCCCATCGCGCTGAATATCTCTCTGCGCCGCGCTAACAGGGATTTATCCAGCTTGAAGGCCGGAATACCAAAGGTCAGCAATCCGCCGATTTCCGGATGGCGGTCGTAGACCGTCACGCCGACGCCGCTGCGCACCAGCACGTCGGCGCAGGCCAGCCCTGCCGGACCGGCGCCGATGATGGCGACGCGCTTACCGACCGGCTTAACGTGGCTGACGTCCGGCGTCCAGCCCATCGCCAGCGCCCGATCCGAGATATACCGTTCGATATTACCGATGGTTACTGCCCCTGACGCATCCCGCAGGGTGCAGGCGCCTTCACATAATCGATCCTGTGGGCAGACGCGGCCGGTAATTTCCGGTAAACAGTTAGTCTGGTGAGAAAGCTCAGCCGCACCGACGATATCCCCCGCCCCGATCCGCTCAATCCACTGGGGAATGTGGTTATGCAGCGGGCAGGTCCACTCGCAAATGCTATGCTCGCCACATTTCAGGCACCGGGATGCCTCACGCTGCGCCTGTTCCGGGCGAAACGGCAGGTAGATCTCGTTAAAATGGTATGCGCGTGCTTCGGGGCTGAGCTTATCCGGCTCACCGCGCGCCGGGGTGTTTTGCATCTGTTGCCGTTTGGTTTGCGGAGGGGCTGACTGAACCGCCTCGCTGTGCCACGGCAGCGCGTCCAGCCTTGCGCTGCGCTGTCGGCGCTGCTTAACCAGCTTATCCAGTACGGCTGGGGTGGCGAGCGTAAGCACCTCCGCCGGGCAGTTTTCCACGCAGGCCGGGCCTTGCGGCCTTTCCAGGCAGAGGTCGCATTTGTGCGCCGAGGCCTTTACGCTGTCGTTTTGCAGCGGGGTGATCAGCATGTCCATCGTGCCAAACGGACAGGCCACCACGCAGGCTTTACAGCCAATGCATTTTTGTTGATTGACCTGTACGCTGTCGCTGTGTTGCGTGATGGCTCCGTTCGGGCAGCTTTGCGCGCAGGGCGCGTTTTCACAGTGGTGGCAGGTCACGGGGCTTTTTCGCAAGCCTGAGGTAAGGACCGTAATGCGGGGATGAAAATGGCGCTCGCTCAGCGCGTGCTGCTCCCCGTTGTGCGCCATCACACAGGCAACTTCGCAGGCGCGACAACCGATACACTGTTGAGCGTTGGCCATAATAAAACGATTCATAACAACACCTGTTTTTGGTTCAATAACCTTATTCTTTCTATTGTTATCGTATTTACCCACAGCGGCATGGCGACGCAATGTTCAAATGCCCAGGAAGCCGAACTATTTCCAGTGAACCTGTGGCAGATCAATTTAATTCAGGAAGCTGATGAGTGACCGTTAAACGCCCCGTATCGGGAAGCCTGGCTCGGGCTTTCTTTTCGATGATTGTCTTGTCCGTTCTGATCAGCGCCATTGCGCTGGTCACACTCGCCAGCAGCCAGCGCGACGCCGAGGCGATTAACATCGCCGGCTCGCTGCGTATGCAGAGCTACCGCCTGGGCTACGAAATGCAGCGCGCCGGCCCATCGCTGGCAGAGCACCGCGCGGTCTGGCAAAAAACGCTGAGAGCGCCTGCGTTGCAGAAGCTAAACCGCTGGTATGTGCCAGAGGACGTCAAACAGCGTTACCAGCAGTTGCACCTTGGCTGGCAGGAGATGGACACGCGCATCGCCAGCGGCGATACCGGGTGGTATCAGAACCACATTGAGGATTTCGTGGGCCGGATAGATTCCTTTGTGCTGGCGCTACAGCACTACACCGAACATAAAATTCAGCTGGTGATTTTCATGTCGCTGACGGGTGGCCTGGGCATCCTGCTGCTGGCGGTGGTGACCCTGCGGCGCATCCGCCGTCAGGTTGTGCTGCCGCTGAATAATCTGGTGGCGGCGAGCGAGCGTATCGAACAGGGGCAATTCGACACTCCCGCGCCGGATACTACGCTTCCCAACGAGCTGGGCCAGCTTTCCCGCGCCTTCAACCATATGTCGGCGGAATTACACACCCTGTACCGTTCACTTGAGCGCTCCGTTGCTGAAAAAACCCGCCACCTGAATGAAGCGCATCAGCAGCTCGAAATGCTGTTCAAATGCTCACAGGCGTTGAATACCGGGCAGATAGACAGCCACTGCTTCCGGCATATTTTGCAGATTGTGCATGACTATACGCAGATGAATTACCTGCAATTGCGCACCAGTGACGACTGGCAGCTTTACGAAGGACAGGAGTCCCCGGGCGAGAAAATGCACAATTTACCGGTGTTAATGCAGGACACCCTGTACGGCGAACTGCGCTGGCAAAGCGCGACCGGGGATGTTCCGCTGCCGCTCATGGAAAGCGTGGCGACGATGCTGGGCCGGGGGCTCTATTTCAATCAGGCGCAGAAACATTATCAGCAGCTGCTGCTGATGGAGGAGCGCGCCACCATCGCGCGCGAGCTGCATGATTCGCTGGCGCAGGTGCTCTCCTATTTGCGTATTCAGCTTACGCTGCTGAAGCATGCCGTGCCGGGCGACAATGCCCCGGCGCAGGCTATCATCACGGACTTCTCCCGCGAGCTGAATAACGCCTGGCATCAGCTACGCGAGCTGCTCACCACCTTCCGCCTGACGCTCAATCACGCCAATCTTCCTGCCGCGCTACAGGAGTCTCTCGACGGGTTGCAAAGCCAGACCCGCGCGAAGCTGGTGCTCGACTGCCGTCTCTCATCGCTGGCGCTGGACGCACAAAAACAGGTGCACCTCTTACAGATTGTGCGTGAGGCAGTGCTGAATGCGATTAAACATGCCGACGCGAGCGAGATTGTGGTCAGCTGCGTCACCACCGCGGACGGCACTCACACGGTCACGATCCGCGACAACGGCATTGGTATCGGCGACGCCAGCGAACCGCCGGGGCATTACGGGCTGAATATCATGCGCGAACGCGCGGGACGGCTCGGCGGGACATTACACTTTTCTCAGCCGCCACAGGGCGGGACACAGGTCAGCGTAACGTTCCAGACGCCTGCGGCCCAGGCTGAAAAATAGCGAGAAAGAAGGCGCGCTGAAAAAAGCGCATGATAATTTACATTATCTCCTTTATTTCTCCACGTTTGACCTGGGCCTTACCGCTAAAGTTAGGCGGGCAATAAACAATAATGACGTGCAGCAAAACGAGGTCACACTTTAATGGCGAATTTTTTCATCGATCGCCCCATTTTTGCCTGGGTGCTTGCAATCCTGTTGTGTCTGACGGGTGTCCTGGCGATTACGTCCCTTCCTGTTGAGCAATACCCTGACCTCGCGCCCCCCAACGTGCGTATCACGGCGAACTACCCTGGCGCCTCGGCACAGACGCTGGAAAATACCGTCACCCAGGTTATCGAGCAGAACATGACGGGTCTCGATAACCTGATGTACATGTCCTCACAGAGCAGCGCCACGGGCCAGGCGACGGTAACCCTGAGCTTTACGGCGGGCACGGATCCGGATGAAGCGGTGCAGCAGGTGCAAAACCAGCTGCAATCGGCCCTGCGTAAACTGCCTCAGGCGGTGCAGAACCAGGGGGTGACCGTGCGTAAAACCGGTGACACCAATATTTTGACCATCGCGTTTGTTTCAACCGATGGCTCAATGGATAAGCAGGACATAGCGGACTACGTCGCCAGTAATATTCAGGACCCGCTCAGCCGTATCAACGGCGTGGGTGATATCGACGCCTACGGCTCGCAGTACTCCATGCGTATCTGGCTGGATCCCAACAAGCTGAACAGCGTGCAGATGACCGCCAAAGATGTCACCGACGCTATCGAATCGCAGAACGCCCAGATTGCCGTGGGGCAGCTCGGCGGTACGCCGTCCGTGGACAACCAGGCGCTTAACGCCACCATCAACTCCCAGTCGCTGCTCCAGACACCTGAACAGTTCCGCAATATCACGCTACGCGTGAATCAGGACGGTTCGGAAGTGCGTCTGGGGGATGTCGCCACCGTGGAAATGGGGGCGGAAAAATATGACTACCTGAGCCGCTTCAACGGCAATGCCGCGTCCGGGCTGGGGGTGAAACTGGCCTCCGGCGCCAACGAAATGGCGACCGCGCAGCGGGTGCTAGAGCGTCTGGATGAGCTGTCGCATTTCTTCCCGCACGGACTGGAGTACAAAGTCGCCTACGAAACCACCTCGTTCGTAAAAGCCTCCATCGAAGATGTGGTGAAAACCCTGCTCGAAGCTATCGCGCTGGTGTTCCTCGTGATGTACCTGTTCCTGCAAAACTTCCGCGCTACGCTGATCCCCACGATTGCGGTGCCGGTGGTGCTGTTGGGTACCTTTGCGGTGCTGTATGCCTTCGGTTACAGCATCAACACTCTGACCATGTTCGCCATGGTGCTGGCCATCGGCCTGCTGGTGGATGATGCCATCGTGGTGGTGGAAAACGTTGAGCGCATCATGAGCGAGGAAGGGCTTTCGCCCCGCGAGGCCACGCGCAAATCGATGGGACAGATTCAGGGCGCGCTGGTCGGTATCGCCATGGTGCTGTCGGCGGTATTTATCCCGATGGCGTTTTTTGGCGGCACCACGGGCGCGATTTATCGCCAGTTCTCGATCACCATCGTCTCTGCAATGGTGCTCTCCGTACTGGTGGCGATGATCCTTACCCCTGCCCTGTGCGCGACGCTGCTGAAACCGCTGCATAAGGGCGAACACCACGGTCAAAAAGGCTTCTTCGGCTGGTTTAACCGCATGTTTAACCGCAATGCGGCGCGCTATGAAGCGGGCGTGGGTAAAGTACTGCACCGCAGCGTGCGCTGGATGGTGGTTTATGTCCTGCTGCTCGGCGGCATGGTCTTCCTGTTCCTGCGGCTGCCAACCTCGTTCCTGCCGCTGGAAGATCGCGGCATGTTTATCACCTCCGTACAGTTACCCAGCGGCTCGACCCAGCAGCAGACCCTGAAAGTGGTGCAGAAGGTTGAGAACTACTTCCATACTCAGGAGAAAGATAACGTGGTCTCCGTCTTCTCCACCGTCGGCTCTGGCCCTGGCGGTAACGGGCAGAACGTGGCGCGTATGTTTGTGCGCCTGAAAGACTGGGACCAGCGCGACAGCGATACCGGCTCCTCCTTTGCCATCATTGAGCGTGCAACCAAAGCGTTCAACAAAATCAAGGAAGCGCGCGTTTTCGCCAGCAGCCCGCCCGCCATCAGCGGCCTGGGCAGCTCAGCCGGGTTTGATATGGAGCTTCAGGATCACGCGGGCGCCGGGCATGACGCGTTGATGGCTGCTCGCGACAAGCTGCTGGAGCTGGCCGGGAAAGATCCGCAGCTTACCCGTGTTCGTCATAACGGTCTGGATGACAGCCCTCAGCTACAGGTGGATATTGACCAGCGTAAAGCGCAGGCGCTGGGCGTCTCCATCGACGACATTAACGACACCCTGCAAACGGCGTGGGGCTCAAGCTACGTGAATGACTTTATGGATCGCGGCCGCGTGAAGAAGGTCTACGTTCAGTCTGCCGCCAAATACCGCATGCTGCCGGACGATATCAACCGCTGGTATGTGCGCAATAACACCGGCGGCATGGTGCCGTTCTCGGCGTTTGCGACGTCACGCTGGGAGACCGGTTCACCGCGTCTGGAGCGTTACAACGGCTATTCGGCGCTGGAGATTGTCGGTGAAGCCGCGCCGGGCGTCAGTACCGGTACCGCAATGGATATAATGGAAAAACTGGTTCAGCAGTTACCGACCGGCTTTGGCCTGGAGTGGACGGCGATGTCCTACCAGGAACGGCTTTCCGGCGCTCAGGCGCCTGCCTTGTATGCCCTTTCGCTGCTGGTGGTGTTCCTCTGTCTGGCGGCGCTGTATGAAAGCTGGTCAGTGCCGTTCTCGGTGATGCTGGTGGTGCCTCTCGGGGTCATCGGAGCGCTGCTGGCAACCTGGATGCGCGGCCTGGAAAATGATGTCTATTTCCAGGTCGGACTCCTCACCGTAATCGGATTGTCGGCGAAAAACGCCATTCTGATCGTCGAATTTGCCAATGAGATGAATGCCAAAGGTCACGAACTGATGGCCGCCACGCTGCACGCCTGTCGTCAGCGCCTGCGTCCGATCCTGATGACTTCTCTGGCGTTTGTGTTTGGCGTCCTGCCGATGGCCACCAGCTCCGGCGCAGGCTCCAGCAGCCAGCACGCGGTGGGAACGGGCGTTATGGGGGGAATGATTTCGGCGACGATTCTGGCTATCTATTTCGTACCGCTGTTCTTTGTGCTGGTACGCCGTCGTTTCCCGCTGAAGGATAAGCCGGAATAACACGTTGAAATAAAAAAGGCGGCTTTACAGGCCGCCTTTTTATTGTGTGATTCTTTCACACTATGGTTATTTTAGTTAATTAAGTGCTCTTGCATTTCTTACCGGAAATTCATTTACGAAGCATGCCTTCGATAAAATCTTTCCAGTTCCCCAGTTCACGTTCAATCATAACAACCTCTCTTATTATTATGTGCATTCTACGAAAACGTATCATCATTGTGAAGCCACTTTAACCGATTGCTGTGATTGAACCCCGCTGTGCTGGTAGGTTTAGGATCACTATGAGCGTTGTCGGGTAAATTTTATGTGACCTACAGCAATATTTTGAAATAGTCGGGAAAATGACAGCATTTTTAATTTCCCCCTGAGTTTATTGGCAATTTAAACAGGGTGGACAACTATGCTTAAAAGATGAAAGACTATTCAGCTTACAGCTGTTCGTTGAATTATGGAGAATTGTAAATCCCGAAAAATTCCGAATGTGTTATATTCCACTTAAGGATATATCTTCGAAAATATTGAACATTTAACCCACAAAAGAACAAAAGGATTCACTATGGTTGTGATGTACGGCATTAAGAATTGCGACACGATTAAAAAAGCCCGCCGCTGGCTGGAAGCACACAACATCGACTATCGCTTCCACGATTACCGTGCCGACGGGCTTGACCCCGCGTTTCTCCATTCCGCCATCAACGAACTGGGATGGGAAGCGCTACTGAATACACGCGGGACCACCTGGCGAAAACTGGATGAATCTCTCCGGGCCACGATCAACGACGCCGACAGCGCAGCCAAACTGATGCTTGAAATGCCGGCAATCATCAAACGCCCATTGCTCTGCAAGCCAGGTCAGCCTATGCTGCTGGGTTTCAGTGAAACCCTTTATTCAGATTTATTCGTTGAGGTGTAGTCTATGTCATGCCCGGTCATTGAGCTGACTCAGCAGCTTATTCGCCGTCCTTCCCTTAGCCCGGACGACGCAGGTTGTCAGGCATTAATGATTGAGCGCCTGCGTGCCATCGGTTTTACCGTGGAGCACATGGATTTTGGCGATACGCAGAACTTCTGGGCATGGCGTGGTCAGGGAGAGACGCTGGCATTTGCCGGACATACTGACGTAGTTCCCGCAGGCGACGCAGACCGCTGGATCAACCCGCCTTTTGAGCCGACCATCCGCGACGGCATGCTTTTCGGACGCGGCGCTGCGGACATGAAAGGTTCTCTGGCTGCGATGGTCGTGGCGGCAGAGCGTTTCGTCGCCCAGCATCCGAACCATAAAAACCGTCTTGCGTTTTTGATTACCTCCGATGAAGAAGCCAGCGCCCACAACGGCACCGTGAAGGTCGTTGAGGCCCTGATGGCGCGCAATGAACGTCTGGACTACTGTCTGGTGGGCGAACCGTCCAGCACCGAAGTGGTGGGCGATGTGGTGAAAAATGGCCGCCGTGGATCCCTGACCTGTAATTTGACTATTCATGGCGTGCAGGGCCACGTTGCCTATCCGCACCTGGCGGATAACCCGGTACACCGCGCCGCGCCGATGCTGAACGAACTGGTAGGCATTGAATGGGATAAAGGCAACGAATTTTTCCCGCCAACCAGCATGCAGATAGCCAACATCAAGGCCGGCACCGGCAGCAACAACGTCATTCCCGGCGATCTCTTCGTCCAGTTTAACTTCCGCTTCAGCACCGAACTGACCGACGAGATGATCAAAGCGCGCGTGATTGCGCTGCTCGAGAAATATCAGCTGCGCTATACCCTCGACTGGTGGCTGTCTGGCCAGCCGTTCCTGACGCAGCGCGGTAAACTGGTGGATGCGGTGGTGAACGCCATTGCGCACTATAATGAAATTAAACCACAGCTGCTGACAACGGGCGGCACGTCTGACGGACGCTTTATCGCCCGCATGGGCGCACAGGTTGTCGAACTGGGTCCGGTTAACGCGACGATTCACAAAATCAATGAATGCGTGAACGCTGCCGATTTACAACTGCTGGCCCGCATGTATCAACGTATTATGGAGCAGCTCGTCGCCTGACGGGTGCTTAAAGAGGATTAGCGAATGGACTGGCTTTCAAAGTACTGGTGGATTCTGGTGTTGGTATTTCTGGTAGGCGTGCTGCTTAACGTGATTAAAGATCTCAAGCGCGTTGACCATAAAAAGTTCCTTGCCAACAAACCGGATCTTCCGCCGCACCGTGATTTTAACGACAAGTGGGACGATGAAGACGACTGGCCGAAGAAGGACCAGAAGAAGTGATCGCTCTGTTTCCCCTCTCCCTAAAGAGAGGGGGACACCTCACAAAAACTCGACGATATCATCGTCATTCGGCTTACCGCCGCTGAGCGCTTCATCAAAGTAATGTTTCGGTACGGTATAACGCAGATGATCGAGCGCGAACTGCATGCTGCGATCGTCAATGGCATGCCCCAGATCGTCTACGATATCCAGCGTCACATCTCCGCCCTCGCGCATCAGCGTCTCCTGGGCAGCAACCGCATGCGAAAGCTCAATTACCCGGTCTTCCCCCCCATGAATGAGATGGATCGTGGTCTGCGTGGTCGCGCTTTGCGGTAACGTCGCAAAACGCCCGTTAAAGGCAATCACGCGGGACACCAGTCCGGGCTGCGCTTTTACGCTTTCCAGCGACATGATTGAGCCCTGAGAGAAGCCAATCAGCGCAGTTGCGTCGGCGCCTACGCCACTCTGCTGCTGCCAGTAACGCACGGTATCGATAAAGGCTGGCATAGCGGCATCAATACGCGCCTGACGATTCTCCTCCGTCACGCCCTCGACGGAAAACCACTGCCGCCCGTCCGGACCGCACGGCTCCACGCCGCCGATGCTGACGATCAGCGCGTGTGGGAAAACGGGTGCAAACCAGCTGCCAATCTGTCCCATATTGACGGCATTGTCGCCCACGCCATGAAACAGAAGCAGTAGCTGTTTAGCAGGTGTATCCGGGCTTTGCACAACAAAATGGTCATGTTTCATGGCGATCTCCTTAATTGATAAGCAGGATTTTACGCCTCTGCGGGGTAATGACCATGCCACTTTACTGAAGAACTCATTGAAAAAATTGCCATTGCAAAATGTCGGCTTTCAGCTGCTGGCTACGGGAGTAATCAAGCCTTTCAAGCGCGTGAGCGGTTTCCTCGCGTAGCTTCGCCAGCAACGCTTTGCGCCCGAAATCGTGCATATTCCCTTCCATTTTCCCCCGCAGTGCCGGGAGCGGCATGTCCACGGCTAACAACAACCGCGTCAGCGCCGCAACCGAAGTTGAAAACGCCCGGTGAGCAAAGGCAAACCCCGCCAGCTCCAGCCAGTCGTCACTATTAAGGGTAGCTTCCCATGCATCCGTCACCGGGATCTTTTCGCCATTCCAGGCCGACAGGACGCGCATATCACGACATAACCGCTGATGCGCCTGTTCGCAGAGCTGATGCCCCGCCTCGCTCAGCGGCAGCAACGCCATCGCCGTATAGCACCCGCTGCTGGCTTCCCGGTGGCTGCCCATTCGCACCAGCACAAACCCGCACTGCCGCCAGAAACGCCACAGCTCGTCGGTATAGCCAAAGCTGACCGAGAGATAATCTTCTCCGCTGGCACTGCGGATCAGCCGCTGGCCGATGCCTTCCCGCTGGCGATGGGGATGAACCGCAATGCGGCTGACGCGTCGGCCTTTCAGCGTCGCCGCGAGCGGCGAGCCGCCGTGCGCTGCCAGCGACTGCGCCACCAGATTTCCACGCGGCCGACGAAAGCCCGCCCAGACTGCGCGGCTAAGTTCAGGGGGTAATCCCCCCTCCTCCACCAGCCAGAGCGCGCCCGCGATCTCCGCGCCCGCCTGAGCAACAGCAAAGTGCTGGCCGGGGGCGTCCATCATCCGGCGTAAATCGAGGGGTGACGTCCGGTAGTGCGCGGCACACAGCAGTTCATACACGCCTGCCCCGCGCGCCGGATCGCTCTCCCACATCCCGGGCTCCAGCGACGTTAAACGTACCTCGCCTTCCGGTTTGCGATCGATAAGCGCATCGTCGAACAGCAGCGCGTTCGCCACTATCCGCTCAAGGGGACATCCGGCAGCCCAGCGAACTGGCGTGGATAAGGTATAACGCCGCAGCCCGCTAAACCGGGCGCAGAACTTCAGCAGGAATCCCCTGCCCGTGCCTTCATAACCCTGCACCGTGGTGGTCAGCAACACGCGGGGAAAGCGCGACGCCAGCTTCTCCAGCAGCGGGCCGGGGATGGCGGCCGCCTCATCGACAATCAGCCAGTCAGCTTCTGTTGTGGAGGCCAGCAGCGCATCCGGGGCCATAAAGTGAAAATGTTCCCCGGCGAAACGCGCGATGACATCCGTCGCCCCTTTTGCCGGTGCCGTCACGACTGCACTCCCCTGAATGCCGTTGAGCAACATGCCCGCCAGGGCGGACTTTCCGCGTCCGCGCGGTGCCGTCACGGCGGCCACGCCCGCAGGCATGGTCAGAAGAGCGTCGAGGATCTCAGCTTGCTCGCGCTGCGGTTCACCGCTGGCAGGCTGCCAGGCGGGTAAATCTGACGTAACGGGAAGGCACAGAGGACGATGTTGATGCCAGACGATGGCATCTGAATCGGCGGCAAGCGTCCGGCAAAAGTGGTGAACAAAGTGCGGGGTGGCGATCGGCTCGGCGCTGTCGCTCCAGCGTAGAGAATCCGCGTCGGGCCTGTTAGCCCAGACGGAGAACGGCGGCACCAGCAGCATCAGAAGGCTTCCGGCGCGCAGGGTCCCGCTGAGGGCGGCGAAGGCCGAGACGTCAAACCCGCGACGCGCGTCAAAAACGGCGTGCAGGTATTCACGTCCCAGCAGGCCGCTGATGGTCTTAGAGGGGTTTTCCTCCAGCCACAGCCAGTCTCCTGGTAACGTATCGCGCAGAATGGTCGCCTGGCTCAACGTCCACGCTTCATCGCCGCTGAGCACCACCAGCCGGCGGTGCCCGGTACGCTGAAGCTGGTTGACCAGCTGTTCAAACCCCAACATCACATAGCTTTGCCGAAGGTATTACACTGCGACGGGTTGCCGCTGTCGAAGCCACGCTTAAACCAACTGTAGCGCTGCTCTGAGGTGCCATGGGTAAAGCTGTCCGGCACAACGCGCCCCTGGCTCTGCTGCTGCAAGCGATCGTCACCAATCGCCTGTGCGGCATTCAGGGCCTCTTCCAGATCGCCTGTTTCCAGCACGCCCTGCTGCTGCATGCTGTGTCCCCAGACGCCAGCGAAGCAGTCGGCCTGAAGCTCCATGCGTACGGACAGACGATTCACCTCCGCCTGAGAAGCATTCTGCTGCATCTGACGCACTTTAGGCTCAATGCCGAGGAGCTTCTGCACGTGGTGGCCGACTTCATGCGCGATCACGTAGCCCTGGGCAAAATCGCCGTCGGCGCCCAGCTTGCTTTTCATGTCGTCATAGAAGGAGAGATCGATATAGACGGTGCTGTCCGCCGGGCAGTAGAACGGCCCCATAACGGACTGCCCGGTGCCGCAGCCGGTGCGGGTTGCGCCCCGGTACATCACCAGTTTTGGCGGCTGATAAGTCCGCCCCATTTTCTCGAACTGCTGACCCCAGGTATCTTCGGTCGTCGCGAGAATAACGGAAGTAAATTTCGCCGCTTCATCTTCATTCGGGCTGATGGAGCGCTGAGAATACTGCTGCTGTTGCCCGGTTTCACCGGTCATCAAACCGGTCAGGTCGACGCCGTAGTAGCCCGCCACCAGCACGACGACCAGCAGAATAATGCCGCCCTTGCCGCTGGGTAACCGGAAACCTGGCCCGCCCATAGACGGACCACCGCCACCACTGCTGCGTCTGTCTTCTACGTTGTCACTTTCACGACGCCCTTGCCAGCGCATAAACACCTCGAACTATTCCATTTATAATAGCTATGATCGTAGGCGGTTAATGAAAGGATTACCATAGTAAACAAGGATAAGACGCCAAAGGATGCCAACATCCTTTGGCAAATGCGCAGTTTAGTCGAGCTTAACGCCTAAACGGTGAGCAACCGCTTCGTACGCTTCGACCACGCCACCCAGACTCTGGCGGAAACGGTCTTTGTCCATTTTATCCAGCGTCTCTTTGTCCCACAGGCGGCTGCCGTCCGGCGAGAATTCGTCGCCCAGCACCACTTCACCCTTGTACAGACCGAACTCCAGCTTGAAGTCGACCAGGATCAGGCCCGCGTCATCAAACAGCTTTTTCAGCACGTCATTGGCTTTGTAGGTCAGTTCCTGCATGCGCGCCAGGTTCTCTTTGCTTACCCAGCCGAAGGTTTCGCAGTAGGATTCGTTGACCATCGGGTCGTGCATGGCGTCGTTTTTCAGGAACAGATCGAACAGCGGTGGATTCAGTTCGATACCCTCTTCAATGCCCAGACGCTTCACCAGGGAGCCTGCGGCACGGTTACGGATCACGCACTCAACCGGCACCATATCCAGTTTTTTTACCAGACATTCCGTATCGGACAGCAACGCTTCCATCTGAGTCGGGATACCGGCTTCGGCCAGTTTGGTCATAATGAAGTGGTTGAACTTGTTGTTCACCATGCCCTTACGATCGAACTGCTCAATGCGTGCGCCGTCTCCTGCTGACGTATCATTGCGGAATTCGAGCACCAACAGGTCCGGGTTTTCCGTGCTGTATACGGTTTTCGCTTTGCCACGATACAACTCAGCTTGCTTCTGCATCTTCATTACTCCTGGTGTGATGATTTGTATTCAAAACTGGCCATATTATGCCACGCACACGTTTGCGTGGCACGAAAATAAAAAGGGCGGGATTAACCCGCCCTCGTATTTATTTGCTGAATGCGGCCTGGAAGGCAGCGACCAGCGCATCGTTCTGCGCCTGGGTCAGCGTGTGTCCTTTCGGATCGATAAATTGCAGGCTACTGCGGTTATCGAGGTCGCCAACCTGGATTTTGTAGTCACCGGAAGGCAGCTGTGGATCGCTTGCCCCCAGCTCCTGCCAGGCGCTATCAGACAGCGACTTATAGGTCGCTGTGATGCTGCCCGTTGAACGGGTGCTGTCGGTCACCTTCATGCCCACTTTTTCAAGCGTAGCTGGCAGACGCTGCCAGGTCTGGTTAAACGGCGCACGCACCACCAGCATTGGCAGGCCGGTATCGTCTGCACCGCTCTGCACGTCAAACGTTGAACCGTTACGGTTCTGCGCGGCGTTTGCGGCATCGGTGGCGTTCTTATCCAGACCCGCTGCAATCACGTTCAGCATTTCGGTGCTGTAGCGCTGCATGGCGGCCGGATCGGCAACAGGTTTACCCGCCTGCTCAAGATTCAACAGCTTAACGGTAACCGCCTGCTGATAACCCTGCGGCTTAACGGAGACTTGATAACGACCACGATACTGCTGGTCTTCATCGAGACGGTTCCACTCAATCCAGTCGGTGGTTAAGGTCTGGCTGGCGTCGTCGCGTTTATCAATCGTATAGTTTTTCGACTGAATGACGCTCACGACCTGCGGCCACAGCGTGGTACCGCGTGCGCTTTCCACCAGCAGAGAGGCGGTATCACCGGTGAACTGGGTACGCGCACCGCTCACCAGCGCCAGAGGCTGAGCTGGCGGACGAATATCGAGCGCTTTACCCACCAGGCCGCTGCCGTTCGTAACCGGAATATTATAATCACCGTTCTGGATCGGCAGGATCATGCCGGCAGGCGCGTGAAGTTCAGCAAGCGGCGGCGCATCCAGATAGGATTCATCACCGCTCACCTGGCGCTTGTAGCGCGAGTCTGAACTACAGGCAGCGAGGAGCATAACAAGCGAAACACCCGCAACCTTCGCCAGGCGCGACTTCTGTACTGAATAAGCCATCAAATCTCCCTAAACTTTACAGCAAACCGGCATGCTTCAGCGCGCCAGCGACAATTTCACGACCGTGGTCGGTAATCGGTGTCATTGGCAGACGCAGCGTGTCGGTTGCTACAAGCCCCAACTCCTTACATGCCCATTTCACGGGGATCGGATTGGGTTCGACAAATAATTTATTGTGCAACGGCATCAGACGCTGATTAATCACGCGAGCTTCATCAAAGTGACCGGCTGCGGCCAGTTTGCACATGTCAGCCATATCGCGCGCCGCCACGTTCGCCGTCACGGAAATCACGCCGTTACCGCCGAGCTGCATAAAGTCCAGCGCGGTCGCATCATCACCGCTCAACAGGATAAAGTCGTCTGAAACCAGCTCTTTGATCTGATGAACGCGGCTTAAGTTCCCTGTCGCCTCTTTAATCCCGATAATATTTTTTACTTTCGAGAGACGGCCAACGGTTTCCGGCAGCATATCGCAACCGGTACGGGACGGCACATTATACAGAATTTGTGGCAAGTCAGTATGTTCAGCGATGGCTTTGAAATGCTGGAACAAACCTTCCTGGGTAGGACGGTTGTAGTAAGGTGTCACCGTCAGACAGCCAACGATGCCGCTGTCGTTAAAACGCTGAGTCAGGCTAATCGCCTCTGCCGTTGCGTTTGCGCCCGTACCCGCGATGACCGGAATACGCCCGTCAGCCAGCTCAAGGGTCAGCATCACAACGTCGCCGTGCTCTTCGTGGCTCAGCGTTGCGGATTCACCGGTAGTCCCTACCGAAACGATCGCCGAGGTTCCGTTGGCGACATGGTAATCAATGAGCTTCTTCATGCTTGACCGGCAGACATTACCTTTTTCATCCATCGGTGTAACAATCGCGACAATACTTCCCGTGAACATGAGCCATCCTCTGTGCGAACAAGAGCCTCAATGTTACGTTTGGAACTGTAATAAAAGCAAGCGACCTGAGGCTCTCAGGCGGTTGTATGCATGTTTTTTTTATGCTTTCCTTAGGAAGACTTAACCACGCAAAGGAAGAACAGGTTTGACAACCTCATCACAACATTACCTGGTTATCACTGCGCTGGGTGCTGACAGGCCGGGTATCGTGAATACCATCACTCGCCACGTGAGCAGCTGCGGCTGCAACATCGAAGACAGCCGGCTGGCTATGCTTGGCGAAGAGTTCACGTTTATTATGCTGCTTTCCGGAACATGGAATGCCATTACCCTCATCGAATCTACCCTGCCGCTGAAAGGCGCAGAGCTGGATTTACTGATTGTGATGAAGCGCACCACCGCGCGTCCGCGTCCGGCTCTGCCTGCCACGGTCTGGGTACAGGTTGAAGTGCCTGATTCACCTCATCTGATTGAACGTTTTACGGCGCTGTTTGACAGCCATCAGATGAACATTGCCGAACTGGTTTCCCGCACGCAGCCGGGCGATGAGAACGCAATCCCGACGCTGTTTATACAAATTACCGCACACAGCCCTGCCTCGCAGGATGCGTCAAATATCGAGCAAGCGTTCAAAGCCCTCTGTACAGAATTACACGCGCAAGGCAGTATAAGCGTCGTCGATTATTCGCAGCACGAACAGGATGGAGTTGAGTAATGAACCCACTGAAAGCCGGTGATATCGCACCGAAATTTAGCTTACCGGATCAAGACGGCGAGCAAGTAAATTTGACCGACTTCCAGGGACAGCGTGTTCTGGTCTATTTCTACCCGAAAGCCATGACCCCGGGCTGTACCGTACAAGCCTGCGGTTTACGCGACAACATGGATGAGTTGAAAAAGGTCGGCGTGGAAGTGCTGGGCATCAGCACCGATAAGCCAGAGAAGCTGTCACGTTTTGCGGAAAAAGAGCTGCTGAACTTCACGCTGCTTTCCGATGAAGACCACCAGGTTTGCGAGCAGTTTGGCGTCTGGGGTGAGAAGTCCTTTATGGGCAAAACGTACGACGGTATTCACCGCATCAGCTTCCTGATTGGCGCTGACGGTAAAGTTGAGCACGTGTTTGATGATTTCAAAACCAGCAACCACCACGACGTGGTGTTGAACTGGCTGAAAGAGAGTGCCTGATAGTGAGTGTCGGGTGGCGCTGCGCCACCCGGCAAAACTACTTCTCTTCCACCGCCGGCACATCCGGCCACGCATGCACCACGGCTTTAATCAGCGTCGCCAGCGGAATGGCGAAGAACACGCCCCAGAATCCCCACAGCCCGCCGAAAATCACTACCGATAAGATAATCACCAGCGGATGCAGGTTAACTGCTTCGGAGAACAGCACCGGCACCAGCAGGTTCCCGTCCAGTCCCTGAATAATCAGGTATACGGCGAAACAGCTCCAGAACTCCGTACCCAGACCAAACTGGAACAGCGCCACACCGACTACCGGAATGGTCACCACAAACGCGCCGATATACGGGATCAGAACCGAGAATCCGACCAGCACCGCCAGCAGCAGCGAGTAGTTCAGTCCGAAGATCACGAAGCCAATCCAGGTCGCCACGCCCACCACAATCATCTCCAGCACTTTGCCGCGAATGTAGTTGGTGATCTGCTGGTTCATCTCCTGCCAGACCTGACCGGCGAGACCGCGATTGCGCGGCAGCACGCGGCGCACCGCGTTCAGCATCTGCTCTTTATCTTTGACCAGGAAGAACACCATTAGCGGCACGAGAACAAGGTAAACCGCCAGCGTCAGCAGGCCTACCAGCGAGGCCAGAGAGTATTTCACCACCGAGTCACCCATGGTCATGATGCGGGCGCGCATGTTTTCGGCCATCGCATCGATGATCCCGGCGTCCATCAGCGCAGGATAGCGGCGCGGCAGCGTGGCGGCAAAATCAGACAGTTTATTCAGCATGCCGGGCATATCGCGGATCAGGTAGATCCCCTGTTGCCAGGCGATGGGCATCACCACGAAGGACATCAGCAGCAGAATGCCGACAAACAGCACCAGAACAATGCTGGTCGCCCAGCGGCGGGAACAGCCGATATGTTCCAGACGAGCGGTGGGCCACTCCAGCAGATACGCCAGCACAATTGCCACCAGTAGCGGCGCCAGCAGGCCACTAAAGAAGAACAGGATACCGAATCCGGCAACCAGAATGACCAGCAAAGCAATGGCTTCCGGGTCGCTAAACCGACGCCGATACCACTGCATTAACATTTCGAGCATACAACCCTTCCCTGAATCGAATGGCGGGAGTGAGACGGTGAATTGTATCTAACTGTCACAAAAAAGACTTTCCTTTTTGTTTCACTGTCAGGTTTCGCAAAACCCTGATGAATGGGATTTTCTTCATCTCTTAACACGGCTACACTCGCAGAGCAGTGGAGATGAACGTTATGCGGGTTCATCGGTCAAATTAGCACATCCAACATACAGGACAGTGGTTATGTTCAGGCAGTTGAGAAAAACACTGGTTGCGACACTGATTGCCGCCGTGACGGTGGGTCAGGTGTTGCCCGCTTTCGCTGACTCGTCCGATTCATTGCCGGACATGGGCACCACGGCAGGAAGCACGCTCTCCATCGGGCAGGAGATGCAGATGGGTGATTATTACGTACGCCAGCTGCGCGGCAGTGCTCCGCTGATTAACGACCCATTGCTGGTGCAATACATTAACGGTCTGGGAATGCGTCTGGTGGCGCACGCCGACTCGGTAAAAACGCCCTTCCACTTCTATTTAATCAATAACGACGAAATCAACGCCTTCGCCTTCTTTGGCGGGAACGTGGTGCTGCATTCGGCGTTGTTCCGTTATTCCGATAACGAAAGCCAGCTGGCGTCCGTTATGGCGCACGAAATTTCGCACGTCACCCAGCGCCATCTGGCGCGTGCGATGGAAGATCAGAAGCGTAACGCCCCGCTAACCTGGGTGGGCGCGCTGGGCTCTATTCTGCTGGCGATGGCCAGCCCGCAGGCCGGGATGGCGGCGCTCACCGGGACGCTGGCGGGGACGCGTCAGGGGATGATCAGCTTTACCCAGCAGAATGAGCAGGAAGCAGACCGCATCGGCATTCAGGTTTTACAGCGTTCCGGCTTTGACCCGCAGGCCATGCCGAGCTTCCTGGAAAAGCTGCTCGACCAGGCACGCTACTCGTCGCGCCCGCCTGAAATTCTGTTGACCCACCCGCTGCCGGAAAGCCGCCTCTCGGATGCGCGTAACCGAGCCAACCAGATGCGTCCGGTCGTGGTGCAGTCTTCGCAGGATTTCTACATGGCCAAAGTGAGAACGCTTGGCATGTACAACTCCGGACGTAATCAGCTCACCAGCGATCTGCTGGACGCGCTGGCGAAAGGCAACGTGCGCGAGAAGAACGCGGCGCAGTATGGTCAGGCGCTCCAGGCGATGGAGGCCAGCAAATACGATGAAGCGCGAAAAGCGCTACAGCCGCTGCTGGCGGCGGCGCCTGACAATCCGTGGTATCTCGACCTCGCCACCGATATCGATCTGGGGCAGAAAAAAGCGACCGATGCGATTAATCGCCTGAAAGGGGCGAAAGATCTTCGTAATAATCCAGTATTGCAGCTTAACCTGGCGAACGCCTACCTACAGGGCGGCCAGCCCGGCGAGGCGGTGACCATTCTGAACCGCTACACCTTTAACAATAAAGATGACCAGAACGGCTGGGAGCTGCTCGCCCAGGCCCAGGGGCAACTGGGTAACCGCGATCAGGAGCTGGCCGCGCGTGCGGAAGGTCTGGCGCTGGCGGGTCGTCTCGATCAGGCCATTTCCCTGCTGAGCAGCGCCAGCTCGCAGGTGAAGCTTGGCAGCCTGCAACAGGCCCGCTACGATGCGCGAATCGACCAGCTGCGCGGCCTGCAACAACGCTTTAAGCCGTACGAGAAGATGTAATAAAGGAGAAGTCATGACAGACGCGGTAAAAATTTACCATAACCCTCGCTGCTCCAAGAGCCGAGACACCCTCAGCCTGCTGAAGTCTAACGGCATCGAACCGGAAGTGGTGCTGTACCTGGAGACGCCGCCGGACGCGCAGACTATCCGCCAGCTGCTGAAGATGCTGAACATGGGCAGCGCACGCGACCTGATGCGTCAGAAAGAAGATCTGTATAAGTCGCTCAATCTGAACGATACCAGTCTCACTGAAGATCGGCTGATTCAGGCGATGGTCGACAATCCAAAGCTGATTGAGCGCCCGATTGTAGTGGCAAATGGCAAGGCGCGTATCGGCCGTCCGCCGGAAGACGTGCTCGAGATCGTCTAATCGTTACGCCGCAGCGCTTCCAGAAACGCCTGCGGCGTACGCTCTCCCAGCTTTTTCTGCGCTTTTCCCCGGTTGTAAAACTCACACAATTGGATCAACAGCTCTCCCATCGGTTCACTGTTCACCCGCGGAATGATTTCGCGTAACGGCACGGTGACCTGAAGGGCGAGATAATACTGTGAATGCACTTTTACGGTGACGTTATGCTCCGGCAAGTTCACTTCTAGCCCAAAAGTCTCAACAGATTGAATATCAGCCGGACAGGCAGCCAGCACCTCGTTCGTCCAGCGGGTCAGCAACTGCGGCGATACGCCAGCATAAAGCCGGGCGTAACACCAGCCGCTGACGGGTTCACGCGCCCAGAGCAGGTGTTGCTCGCCACCGTCGTCCATATGCAGCGACAGCGGCTGATGATGCAGAAACAGCTTCTGCGGCATGATACCGGCCTTCAGCGCCTTTTTGCCCTGCAACGACGCCCCCTTTTGTTTTACTGAAGCTGGTTTGAGGTAGCGGTTCAGGGTCGCGCGGGAAACGGCGATCCCGAGTCCGTCATTCACCAGCAGCAGCAGATCGTCCAGCGGTGCCCCGGTGATATCCCGCAGGGCATTTATCAGTGTCGCCTGCTCTTGTCTCAGCGCTTTGTGTATCACTTTTGGCGTGGTGTGGTTATCCGAAACCTGGTCGCGGTTGCGCCAGCGCCTGACGGTGGTGACCGAGATCCCCAGCTCAACGGCAAGTTCCCTGTCGCTTTTATCTGACTGCTGAAGATAACGACGGATACGCGGTGTGGTGGTGGCGTTGGCATGCAGTTTGATTTCCATCGCGTCTCTCCGGAACTAATCTTATGAGATTTATATCAGAGCAGCGAATGCTTTGTGACCAATTTCACCTTTCGCTCGCCGCGCTTCACTGATAATCCACAGACATAACATAAACAACACCCCTCAATCTTGTACGGAGTTCACAATGAACAATGTTCTGGGATTTCTTGAAGCAAAACTGATGCCGCTGGCGGCGAAAACGGCCCAGCAGCGTCATCTTGGGGCCATTCGCGGCGCCTACGTGTCATTCATGCCGTTTATCATCGTCGGCTCTATTCTGCTGGTGATCTCCTCCTTCCCGAATCAGGCCTATCAGCAGTTTATGTCTCAGGCCTTTGGTGAGAGCTGGAGTGCAATTATAGAGATCCCGTTTAACGCGGTGTTCTCAACCATGTCGCTGTTTATCAGCTTCCTGGTGGCCTACCGCCTGGCTGAGCATTATGGTGAAGACCGCATCTCCTGCGGCATCCTGGCGCTGGTCGCGTTTCTGATCCTGACGCCTTTTATCAAAGTGGCGGAAAACGGCGGCATTACCGTGATGCCGGTAGAGTGGATTGGCAGCAAAGGGCTGTTCGTGGCGATGATCGGTTCCCTGCTGTGGACGGAACTGTTCTGCTGGCTGAAGCGCAAAAAGCTGGTCATCAAAATGCCGGACGGCGTGCCTCCGGCGGTGCAGGAGTCGTTCGCGGCCCTGATCCCGGCCCTGCTGGTGATGATTCTGGTGCTGCTTATCCGCATCATCTTTGAAAACACCCACTATCACACCATCCACCAGTTTATTTATGAAGTGGTTGCCACCCCGGTGCGCCACTACGGCACCTCTTATTTCGGGGCGCTGATGACCGTATTCAGCATCACCATTCTGTGGTCAGTGGGCATTAACTCCGGTTCGATGATCAACGGGATTATTCGCCCGCTGTGGATGGAGAACCAGACCGACAACATCGCCGCGATCCAGGCGGGAACGACGCCGCCGCACATCATCACCGAACAGTTTTTTGACATGATCTGGATGGGCGGCGCGGGCGCCACGCTGTCGCTGGTGATTGCGATGCTGATTTTCGCCCGCAGCAAAAACATGCGCGAAGTAGCGCGCCTCGGTGCGGGCGCGTCGGTGTTTAACATCAACGAACCGATCCTGTTTGGCCTGCCGGTGATCATGAACCCGATCATGCTCATCCCGTTCAATCTGGTGCCGCTGGTGCTGGTCACCGTGCAGTATGCGGCGATGAAAATTGGTGCGGTCGCCGTCACCACCGGGGTGTTTATCCCCTGGACGCTGCCGCCGGTTATCAGCGGCTTTATCGTCACCGGGCACCTGAGCGGCAGCGTGATGCAGCTGATCAACCTGCTGATTGGCGCCATGCTGTACCTGCCTTTCATGCGTATCCTGGATAAACAGTACCGCGCCGCGGAGCTGACTACCGCTACGCAAACCGACACCACCCTTGCAAAACAGGAGTAAAGCATGTGGGGAATTATCGCAACCTGGCGAATGGCGCTTGAAGGCGTCACGGAATCTGCGTCTGCGCTGGCTGCGGGCAAACCTGTCGCTCCGGCGGTGGTGGATGCCGTCGCCGCCGTCGAGGACTTTCCGTTTTATAAATCCGTCGGCTACGGCGGGCTGCCGACCGAGAACGGCGAGGTAGAGCTGGACGCGGCCTATATGGACGGCGACACGCTGGCGTTCGGCGCCGTGGGCAATCTGGTGGATATCGCCAACCCGGTACGCGTGGCGCACGCGCTCAGCCGCCAGCGCTATAACAGCCTGCTGGTCGGCCAGGGCGCGCGCGAATGGGCGCTGAGCCAGGGCTTTGCCGACAAAACCATGCTCACGGATCGCGCCATGCAACACTACCGTAAGCGCTGCCGCGAAACGCTGGATAAGGGGTTAAGCCCCTACGACGGACATGACACCGTCGGTATCATCGGCCTCGATAAACAGGGATCGATGAGCGTCGCCACTTCCACCAGCGGCCTGTTTATGAAAAAACGCGGTCGCCTCGGTGACTCACCCATCATCGGCTCCGGCTTTTACTGCGACAGCGAAACCGGCGCGGCCACCGCCACGGGCGTCGGTGAAGATCTGATGAAGGGCTGTACCAGCTACGAAATCGTTCGCCGGATGGCGCAAGGGATGACGCCGCAGCAGGCGGCGGATTCGGTGGTGTTCGAACTGGAAGACAAGCTGATGTCGCGCTTCGGTCGCGCGGGCGATCTCTCCGTGGTGTGCATGAACAGCAAAGGAGAATTTGGCGCCGCAACCAACATCAAAACCTTCTCGTTTGTGGTGGCGACGGCTCGCCAGCCCCTCACCGTTTTCCGTACTGAACGCCTGCGGGAGAAAACGCACTATCACGCGGTAGATGAGGAGTGGATGCAGGCCTATGCCGCGCGGATCCGCGCACCGATTGAGGAGTCATGATGATCACATACCAGTTTATCAACGCGCTTTCAGACGCGAAGCCGCAAAGCCATTTGATTGCGCGCGCTGACAGTTCCCTGTTACCGGATAGCGCTCTTATCGCTGAAATGCGCCAGCAGAGCACCGTCGCGGACGCGCGCTTTGGCTGCGCGCCGTTTGCCCGCATCACCCTGTTTCCGGATGCGCTCTGGCATGACGCCCTGACCGAAGGGTTGCTCACCGCCCTGCGACCGCTGCTTGCCGCCCCCGCCAGCGCCGAACTCGTGCTGGACGTGACGGATATTGACGATGTGGTGCTGGCGCAGGTACTGCGTTTTCTCTTTAATCAGGCGCACAGGCTCAGTGACCTGAAGCTGAAGAAGACGGACGTAGCGCTGCGTCTTACCTGCATCACTGCCCTCTGCCTGCCGGAACAGCAGGCGAAGCTGGAGACGACCTTCCGCCAGCAGCAGGCCATTGCGCTCGGCATGGTTGCGGCGCGACGTCTGGCGGATATGCCGTCCGACCGCTGCACGCCGCAGTTTGTGGTGGATGAGGCGCAAAAACTGTGTGCCGCCAGCCCTGCCCTGCGGTGTGACGTACTGGATGAAACGCAAATCGTTGAGCAAGGGCTTGGGTTGCTGCACGCCGTCGGCAAAGGGGCGACCTGCCCACCGCGCCTGCTGGCTATTCACTATAACGGCGTGTCTGATGGCCCGGTGCGCTGCTACGTGGGAAAAGGCATTACCTTTGACACCGGCGGCCTGTGGCTGAAGGAAGGCGCGGGCATGTACACCATGAAATATGACATGTGCGGCGCGGCTAACGTGCTCGGGCTGATGCTGACCGTTGCGGAGCTGAAATTACCCGTGCGCATCATGGGCGTGCTGGCGCTGGCGGAAAACGCCATCGGCCCCGACGCCATGCAGCCCGGCACGGTGGCGATGGCCTGCAACGGCACCACCGTTGAAATCAACAATACCGATGCCGAAGGCCGGCTGGTGCTGGCAGACGCTATCGCCTGGGCGAGTCAGCGCTATCCGCAGGCGCACTATATCATTGATATGGCGACCTTAACCGGAGCGGTGGTGAAAGCGCTGGGGTATGAGCTGAGCGGGCTGATGACCCAGGATGAACCGCTGCGCGCGGCGCTGACGCTGGCGGGTAAGCGCAGTGGTGACGAAGTATGGTCCCTGCCGCTGGACGCCCGGCTGAAAAAACAGACCGACAGCGCCATCGCCGACCTGTGCAACACGCCGATCAACAATGCGGCAATCAGCGCCTCGGCGGCGTGGTTGCTGCATCACTTCTGCCCGCCGACCATTCCGTGGGCCCATCTGGACATCAGCGGTACTGCACTGTGGCGTGAGAACGGCAGAAGCGTGGCATCGGGAAGACCGATTCCGCTGCTGGTGGAGCACTTGTTGGGGGATCTTTAGCCGGATGGCGGCTGCGCCTTACCCGGCCTACAAGGTATGACGGGTTTTCGTAGGCCCGGTAAGCGCAGCGCCACCGGGCAAAAAACTCAAAGCTTAAGAATATCTTTCACAAACGGAATGGTCAGCTTGCGCTGGGCGGTGATGGAGGCGCGATCGAGCTGATCGAGCGTATCAAACAGCGTGCGCATCTCCCGATCCAGACGCTTGAGCAGGAAGCGCCCTACGTCTTCCGGCAGTTCAAATCCGCGCAGTCTGGCGCGCAACTGAAGCGCCTGGAGTTTGTCTTCATCCGACAGCGGTTGCAGCTTGTAGATTTGCCCCCAGTCCAGACGAGACGCCAGATCCGGCAGCCCCAGATTGAGCTGACGCGGCGGACGATCGCCGGTGATCAGCAGCCGGGTTTTGCCCGACTCCAGAATGCGGTTGTAGAGGTTAAAGATCGCCATTTCCCACGGCTCATCACCCGCCACGCATTCGATATTATCGATGCAGACCAGGGAGAGATGTTCCATGCCCTCCAGCACCTCAGGCACAAACCAGGTGCGTTTATCCAGCGGCACATAGCCTACCGCGTCACCGCGCGCCGAAAGCTCCGCACAGGCGGCATGCAGCAGGTGGCTGCGTCCCGCGCCTTCGCGTGACCAGATATAGATGTATCCGCTGTGTTCCTGGCGCAGCACGTTTTGCAGTGCAGCCAGTAAAGAGGGGTTATCACCCGGCCAGAAACTCGCGAAAGTTTCGTCGTCAGGGAGATAAAGTGGCAGAGAGAGCTGTGCCGGTCCGTTCAGAAATACCTCAACCAGAGATCTTACATAAAATCGGAATGGAGTTTAACACGGAACCTGCAAGGAGAGAACCGGGCGATCCTTCGCCCGGCATGACGATCAATGTGGCGCTTTTTCGCTTTCGTCTGCGTCCAGCACCACCTCTTCCGGGCGGATCACTGAGATCAGCTTGAAAATCAGGCTCAGGCCGACGCCGACGATGGTCGCCAGCGCCATCCCCTTCAGCTCTGCCGCGCCGATGTGCACCTTCGCGCCGCTCACGCCGATAATCAGGATAACGGAAGTGAGGATCAGGTTCTGCGCCTTGCTGTAATCCACTTTGGATTCAATCAGCACGCGAATACCGGAGGCACCGATCACCCCGTACAGCAGCAGGGAAACGCCGCCCATCACCGGAACCGGGATAATCTGGATCGCCGCCGCCAGTTTGCCAACGCAGGAGAGCAGAATGGCGATGATCGCCGCGCCGCCGATAACCCAGGTGCTGTAGACGCGGGTGATCGCCATTACGCCGATATTCTCACCGTAAGTCGTGTTTGGCGTGGAGCCGAAGAAACCAGAGATGATGGTGGAGAAACCGTTGGCAAACATGGAGCGATGCAGGCCCGGGTCGCGGATCAGGTCGCGCTTCACGATGTTCGCCG
Organism: Enterobacter cloacae complex sp. SHL018; assembly: GCF_049237905.1. NCBI lineage: Bacteria > Pseudomonadati > Pseudomonadota > Gammaproteobacteria > Enterobacterales > Enterobacteriaceae > Enterobacter > Enterobacter cloacae complex sp. SHL018. The sequence goes on along the minus strand of NZ_JBMKJE010000004.1, from coordinate 136,828 downwards.
TCACCACCAGGTGGCCGACGTGCTCAGCAATCACCACCAGCGCGGCAGGCAGAATAGTGAAAATGGCGAACCATTCAAAGCGCGGGGTGTAGAAGGTTGGCAGCGCGAACCAGTGCGCCTCGGCAATCGGGGTGGTATCCACAACGCCCATCACGAAGGAGAGCGCGTAACCCGCCAGCACGCCGATCAGGATCGGGATAATCGCCATAAAGCCGCGGAAGAGGACGGAACCGAAAACCGTCACGCCCAGCGTCACCAGCGAAATAATGATGGTTTTAGAATCCGGTGACTGACCGTCCGCAGGCAGCAGCCCGGCCATGTTCGCCGCCACGCCCGCCAGCTCCAGGCCGATGACGGCAACGATGGCCCCCATTGCCGCAGGCGGGAACATCACGTCCAGCCAGCCGGTACCGGCTTTCTTCACGATGAAGGAGACCAGGCAGAACAGCACGCCGCACATGATAAAGCCGCCCAGCGCGACCTCATAACCCAGCGGCAGCAACAGCAGAACCGGGGAGATAAACGCGAAGCTCGACCCGAGATAGGCCGGGATTTTGCCTTTACAGATGAAGAGGTAAAGTAGCGTACCGATGCCGTTAAACAGCAGCACGGTAGCCGGGTTAATGTGAAACAGGATTGGCACCAGCACGGTTGCGCCAAACATGGCGAACAGGTGCTGCAAACTAAGCGGGATTGTCTGTAAAAGCGGCGGTCTTTCACTCACCCCGATAGCACGGCGCGTCATAGTGTTTTCCTCTGAGTGTCATTGTTGGTTTTTATTCAAAAAAAAGCCGACTATCAAAGTCGGCTTCTTTATCGTTATTCGATTATTTAGTACCAAAAATCTTATCGCCGGCATCGCCGAGCCCCGGGATGATGTACCCGTGCTCGTTCAGTCCCTGGTCGACAGACGCGGTATAGAGTTCAACGTCCGGGTGCGCTTTTTCCAGCGCCGCGATACCTTCCGGCGCCGCAACCAGCACCAGCACTTTGATGCTGCTGCATCCCGCTTTTTTCAGCAGGTCGATGGTGGCGATCATCGAACCGCCGGTCGCCAGCATCGGGTCAACCACCAGCGCCATACGCTCGTCGATGTTAGAGACCAGCTTCTGGAAGTACGGGACCGGCTCAAGCGTCTCTTCGTTACGGTAGATCCCCACCACGCTGATACGCGCGCTTGGGACGTGCTCCAGCACGCCTTCCATCATGCCCAGACCCGCACGCAGGATTGGCACCACGGTAATTTTTTTACCTTTGATCTGCTCAACCTGTACCGGACCGTTCCAGCCTTCGATGGTCACTTTTTCCGTTTCCAGATCAGAGGTCGCTTCGTAGGTCAGCAGGCTACCCACTTCAGAAGCCAGTTCGCGAAAACGCTTCGTGCTGATGTCATGCTCACGCATCAGGCCCAACTTGTGTTTAACGAGTGGGTGTTTCACTTCCACAATCTTCATTCTCTTTCTCCTCTGAGGTGGCATCCGCAAAAAAATCGCGGGATTATACCGCTTTTTTCGGATTGCGCCATACCCATCTTGCTTGACGTACATCAATCAAAAACAAAAAAGCCGGAGGCTGGGCTCCGGCTTGGGTGCGGGATTCTGCCGGGTGGCGCTAACGCTTACCCGGCCTACACATCCCGTAGGCCCGGTAAGCGCAGCGCCACCGGGCAATTATAGCTGCTCTCCGTTGCTGGCAATCACCTGCTTATACCAGTCGAACGATTTCTTCTTGCTGCGGTTCAGCGTGCCGTTACCTTCGTTATCTTTATCGACAAAGATAAAGCCGTAGCGTTTTTTCATCTCGCCGGTGCCGGCAGAGACCAGGTCGATACAGCCCCACGGGGTATAGCCCATCAGGTCTACGCCATCCTCCACCACCGCTTTTTTCATCTCGCGGATATGCGCGGAAAGGTAGTCGATGCGGTACTGGTCGTTCACCGTGCCGTCGCTCTCCTGCACGTCGATCGCGCCAAAGCCGTTCTCAACGATAAACAGCGGCAGCTGGTAGTGATCCCAGAACCAGTTGAGGGAGTAGCGAAGCCCCACCGGGTCAATCTGCCAGCCCCAGTCCGATTTCTGCACGTACGGGTTAGAGACCAGGCTCTTGCTCTCGTCGTAGTCCAGCTGCGGGTTGTCCGCCGTCGCTTTGGTGGCGAAAGACATGTAGTAGCTGAACCCGATGTAATCCACGCAGCCCTGCGTCAGCGCCACTTTATCTTCTTCGGTGATATCCAGCGCGAAGCCGCGACGTTCAAAGTAGTTGAGCAGATGCTGCGGATACTTGCCGCGCACGTGAACGTCGGTGAACCAGTAGCGACGATGCATGGCGTTCATCGCCATCATCATATCGTCCGGGGCACAGGTCAGCGGATAGATGGGGCACATGGCAATCATGCAGCCGATTTGCAGCGACGGGTTGATCTCGCGCCCCGCCTTCACCGCCAGGGCACTGGCCACCAGCTCATAGTGCGCCGCCTGGAACATCACCGGCTCGCGATCTTCTCCCGGCGCATATTTCAGCCCGGAGTTGGTAAACGGCGCAAAGTCTTCGTGGAAGTTGGCCTGGTTGTTGATCTCGTTAAAGGTCATCCAGTACTTCACTTTATGCTGGTAGCGCTCAAAAACGACCTTCGCGAAGCGAACAAAGAAGTCGATCAGCTTACGGTTGCGCCAGCCGCCGTATTCCGTCACCAGGTGGAAAGGCATCTCGAAGTGGGAAAGCGTGATCACCGGCTCGATGCCGTGCTTCAGGCACTCGTCAAAAAGATCGTCATAGAATTTGAGTCCCGCTTCGTTCGGCTCCAGCTCGTCGCCTTTCGGGAAGATACGCGTCCAGGCGATGGAGGTGCGGAAGCATTTGAACCCCATCTCGGCAAAGAGTTTGATGTCTTCTTTATAGCGGTGATAGAAGTCGATGGCTTCGTGGTTTGGGTAATTTTTCCCCTCCAGCACGCCGTTGGTGATTTCACGCGGTACCCCGTGGGCGCCTGCCGTCATGACATCGGCAACGCTCACGCCCTTGCCGCCCTCTTTCCAGCCGCCTTCGAGCTGGTGCGCCGCAACGGCCCCACCCCACAGAAAACCTGCTTTAAATCCTGACATTCGCTATCCCTCATTCTGCGTTATTTTCTGCAAAAACAGTTACAGAAACCGGTTTCAGTTTGATGATGTGCAAAGGGGATAGCCGTTGCAAGCAGATCGCCGAAACCGGTTTCATTTTCGTGAACAGAGTCAAGTTTGTTGCCCTGGACAGCCCGCACAGAAAAAAGATCCTCGCGCCGAGAATAGGCTCGCAAACGTTTGCCTGGACTGTTAGAATTGCGCCGATTTTTCTTACTAGCTATGCAATCGCGTGGGGATTTAAGCCGTGACCAACAAAACTTCTCTCAGCTACAAAGATGCCGGTGTTGATATTGACGCAGGTAATGCGCTGGTTGACCGAATCAAAGGTGTGGTGAAAAAAACCCGCCGCCCGGAAGTGATGGGTGGCCTGGGTGGATTCGGCGCACTGTGCGCGCTGCCGCAAAAATATCGTGAACCTGTGCTGGTCTCGGGTACGGATGGTGTCGGTACAAAACTGCGCCTGGCGATGGATCTTAAGCGTCACGATACGATTGGTATCGATCTGGTGGCGATGTGCGTCAACGACCTGGTGGTACAGGGCGCCGAGCCGCTGTTCTTCCTCGATTACTACGCGACCGGCAAGCTGGACGTGGATACCGCAGCCAGCGTCATTAACGGTATCGCCGAAGGCTGCCTGCAATCCGGCTGTGCGCTGGTCGGCGGTGAAACCGCGGAAATGCCTGGCATGTATCACGGTGAAGATTATGACGTCGCAGGCTTCTGCGTCGGCGTGGTAGAAAAATCAGAAATTATCGACGGCAGCAAAGTGGCTGACGGCGATGTGCTGGTTGCGCTGGCCTCCAGCGGTCCGCACTCCAACGGCTACTCTCTGGTGCGTAAAATCCTCGAAGTGAGCGGTTGCGACCCGCTGACCACCGAGCTGGACGGCAAACCGCTGGCCGATCACCTGCTAGCCCCGACGCGCATCTACGTGAAAAACGTGCTGGAGCTGATTGAGAACGTTGACGTGCACGCCATCGCTCACCTCACCGGCGGCGGCTTCTGGGAAAACATTCCGCGCGTGCTGCCGGACAATACCCAGGCGGTGATCGACGCATCCTCATGGCAGTGGCCGTCCGTCTTCAACTGGCTGCAAACCGCAGGCAACGTGAGCTCTCACGAAATGTACCGCACCTTTAACTGCGGCGTGGGCATGGTTATCGCCCTGCCCGCCAGCGAAGCGGATAAAGCGGTTAAGCTGCTGACAGAAAAAGGTGAAAACGCGTGGAAAATCGGTACGATTAAAGCTTCCGATTCCGAACAGCGTGTGGTCATTGAATGAAAAACATCGTGGTGCTCATTTCCGGCAACGGAAGCAATTTGCAGGCAATCATAGACGCCTGCAAACAGAAGAAAATCAATGGCACCATTCGGGCAGTATTCAGCAACAAGGCCGATGCATTCGGCCTTGAGCGCGCGCGGGAAGCGAACATTCCTGCGCACGCGCTGGAAGCCAGCCAGTTCGCCGGGCGTGAAGCCTTTGACCGTGAGCTGGTGCAGGAGATTGACACCTACGCACCTGACGTGGTGGTGCTGGCGGGTTACATGCGTATCCTGAGCCCGGCATTTGTCGAACACTTCGCCGGACGACTGCTCAATATTCACCCTTCTCTTCTGCCGAAATATCCCGGCCTGCACACCCATCGTCAGGTGCTGGAAAACGGCGATGAGGAGCATGGTACCTCCGTGCATTTCGTCACCGACGAGCTGGACGGCGGTCCGGTCATTTTGCAGGCAAAAGTACCGGTCTTTGACGGCGACAACGAAGACGACGTGACCGAACGTGTGCAGACGCAGGAACACGCCATTTATCCGCTGGTGGTAAGCTGGTTTGTCGATGGACGTCTGGAGATGCGCAACGGCGCAGCCTGGCTGGACGGCGTGAAGTTGCCCCCGCAGGGTTATGCGGCTGAAGAGTAGTCTGTTTGAATTGCCCGGCGGCGCTTCGCTTGCACGGGCCTACGGTCCCGTAGGTCGTGGTAAGCGCAGCGCCACCCGCCCCCCCCTCCCCCAACCCTCTAAATTCCCCAACAAAAAAATAACTGTCATACTTTTCTGGCACTGTTGGACATATCGTGGAAATGCTCGCCATAATAAGGACGAGACGGATTTACCACGTCCTGTGATTGAACTGGAGTGTGAGCTGTAATGGGTCAGGAAAAGTTATACATCGAGAAAGAGCTAAGCTGGTTAGCATTCAACGAACGTGTACTTCAGGAAGCGGCCGATAAAAGCAACCCGCTGATTGAACGTATGCGTTTTTTAGGCATCTATTCCAACAATCTGGATGAGTTCTACAAGGTTCGCTTCGCCGAACTGAAACGCCGAATCATCATCAGCGAAGAACAGGGCTTAAACTCCCACTCGCGGCATCTGCTTGGAAAAATCCAGTCTCGCGTCATGAAAGCCGATCAGGAATTTGATGGCCTCTATAACGAGCTGCTGCTGGAAATGGCACGCAACCAAATCTTCCTGATCAACGAACGCCAGCTCTCCGCGAATCAGCAAAACTGGCTGCGCCACTATTTCAAACATTATCTGCGCCAGCACATTACCCCGATTCTGATCAACCGTGAAACCGATCTGGTGCAGTTCCTGAAAGATGATTACACCTATCTGGCGGTAGAAATCATTCGTGGTGAGACCATTAACTACGCGTTGCTGGAAATACCGTCTGATAAAGTCCCACGCTTTGTAAACCTGCCGCCGGAAACCCCGCGCCGGCGTAAGCCGATGATCCTGCTGGATAACATCCTGCGCTACTGCCTGGACGATATCTTCAAAGGCTTCTTCGATTACGACGCGCTCAACGCCTACTCGATGAAGATGACCCGTGACGCCGAGTACGATCTGGTGCATGAGATGGAGGCCAGCCTGATGGAGCTGATGTCTTCCAGCCTCAAGCAGCGCCTGACGGCGGAGCCGGTGCGGTTTGTCTATCAACGCGATATGCCGGACGCGATGGTGGAGATGCTGCGCGATAAGCTGACCATCTCCCGCTACGACTCCATTATCCCCGGTGGGCGTTACCACAACTTTAAAGATTTCATTGGCTTCCCGAACGTCGGCAAGGCCAATCTGGTGAACAAACCGCTGCCGCGCCTGCGCCATATCTGGTTCGATAAGTTCCGCAACGGGTTCGACGCCATCCGCGAACGGGATGTGCTGCTCTACTATCCGTATCACACCTTTGAACACGTGCTGGAATTGCTGCGTCAGGCCTCGTTCGATCCGAACGTGCTGGCGATCAAAATCAACATTTATCGCGTGGCGAAAGATTCCCGTATCATCGATGCGATGATCCACGCGGCGCACAACGGCAAGAAAGTGACCGTGGTGGTTGAGCTCCAGGCTCGCTTCGACGAGGAGGCCAACATCCACTGGGCGCGCCGACTGACGGAAGCGGGCGTACACGTCATCTTCTCCGCGCCAGGGCTGAAAATTCACGCCAAGCTGTTCCTGATCTCCCGTAAAGAGGGCGACGACGTGGTGCGCTACGCCCATATCGGTACCGGGAACTTTAACGAGAAAACCGCGAGAATCTACACCGACTATTCGCTGCTGACTGCCGATGCCCGCATCACCAACGAAGTGCGTCGGGTGTTCAACTTCATTGAGAACCCGTACCGCCCGGTGAGCTTCGATTATCTGCTGGTGTCACCGCAGAACTCACGGCGCCTGCTGTACGATATGATCGATAAAGAGATTGCCAATGCGCAGAACGGCTTGTCGTCCGGCATCACGCTGAAGCTCAACAATCTGGTGGACAAAGGGCTGGTGGACCGCCTGTATGCGGCCTCCAGCTCCGGCGTTCCGGTAAATCTGCTCATTCGCGGCATGTGCTCGCTCATTCCGGAACTGGAAGGCATCAGCGACAATATCCGCGTGATCAGCATTGTGGATCGCTATCTTGAACACGATCGCGTCTATATTTTCGATAACGCCGGTGATAAGCGCGTATACCTCTCGTCCGCCGACTGGATGACGCGTAACATTGATTACCGTATTGAAGTGGCGGCACCGCTGCTGGATCCTCGCCTTAAGCAGCGTATCCTGGACATTATCGAGATCCTGTTCAGCGATACGGTGAAAGCACGTTATATCGACAAAGAACTCAGTAATCGCTATGTACCGCGCGGCAATCGCCGTAAAGTGCGCTCGCAGCTGGCGATTTACGATTACATTAAATCACTTGAGCAATCCGATTAACCTATGCCAATAAACGATAATACCCCACGCCCGCAGGAGTTCGCCGCGGTCGATCTTGGCTCAAACAGTTTCCATATGGTCATCGCCCGCGAGGTGGATGGCGCGATGCAGATCATCGGTCGTCTGAAGCAGCGTGTGCATCTGGCCGATGGTCTCGACGCGCGTAACATGCTGAGTGAAGAGGCCATGGAGCGCGGGCTGAACTGCCTGTCGCTGTTCGCAGAACGTCTGCAAGGCTTTTCGCCGTCCAGCGTCTGCATCGTCGGGACGCATACGCTACGCCAGGCGCTGAACGCGCCGGAGTTTCTTAAGCGCGCGGAAAAGGTTATCCCCTACCCGATCGAGATCATCTCCGGTAACGAAGAAGCGCGCCTGATTTTTATGGGCGTGGAGCATACGCAGCCGGAAAAAGGCCGCAAGCTGGTGATTGATATCGGCGGTGGCTCCACGGAACTGGTGATTGGTGAAGACTTCGAGCCGCGTCTGGTGGAAAGCCGCCGTATGGGCTGCGTCAGCTTCGCGCAGATGTATTTCCCGGGCGGCGTCATCACCCGCGAAAACTTCCAGCGCGCGCGCATGGCCGCCGTACAAAAACTGGAAAATCTGGCCTGGCAATACCGTATTCAGGGCTGGAACGTGGCGCTGGGCGCGTCGGGGTCGATTAAAGCGGCCCATGAAGTGCTGCTGGCAATGGGTGAAAAAGACGGGTTTATTACGCCTGAGCGCCTGGTGAAACTCACCGAAGAGGTGCTTAAGCATAAGAGCTTCGACGCCCTGAGTTTGCCGGGTCTGTCCGACGAACGTAGAGCCGTGTTCGTACCGGGGCTGGCGATCCTCTGCGGCGTGTTTGACGCGCTGGCGATCAAAGAGCTGCGCCTCTCTGACGGCGCCCTGCGTGAAGGTGTGCTGTATGAGATGGAAGGCCGTTTCCGTCATCAGGATATTCGCAGCCGCACCGCGCAGAGCCTGGCCAACCAGTACAACATCGACCGCGAACAGGCGAAACGGGTGCTGGAAACCACGGTTCAGATGTACGAGCAGTGGGAGGAGCAGAATCCGAAGCTGGCGCATCCGCAGCTGGCCGCGCTGTTGAAATGGGCCGCCATGTTGCACGAGGTGGGGCTGAACATTAACCACAGCGGCATGCATCGCCATTCAGCCTATATTCTGCAAAACAGCGACCTGCCTGGCTTCAACCAGGAGCAGCAAACCATGATGGCGACGCTGGTGCGCTATCACCGCAAAGCCATCAAGCTCGACGATCTGCCGCGCTTTACGTTATTTAAGAAAAAGCAGTTCCTGCCACTCATTCAGCTGTTGCGCCTGGGCGTGTTGCTCAATAATCAGCGACAGGCGACCACCACGCCGCCGACGCTGAAGCTAAAAACGGATGACTATCACTGGACGCTGAGCTTCCCGCACGACTGGTTTAGCCAGAACGCGCTGGTGCTGCTGGATCTGGAAAAAGAGCAGCAGTACTGGGAAGCGGTCACCGGCTGGCTGTTGAAGATTGAAGAAGAGAGTTCTGAGGCGGCAGCGTAACGGCTCAGGCGCTCTCCTGAGAAGGCTGCGTGTTGAGCAACGTATCAAGCTCAGTCGGCAACCCAATCAAATAGCCCTGCACATAATCGATACCTAGCGCGTGCACCGCGCTACGTATCTCTTCCGTTTCCACATATTCCGCCACCACCAGCATTTTCTTCATCCGGGCCAGATGGCAAATGGAAGCCACAATCTGGTAATCCAGGCTGTTGCTGACAATATTGCGAATAAAACCGCCATCGATTTTGAGAATGTCTGCGTCCACGCTTTTTAACCGCGCATAGCTGGCGTAGCCCGTGCCAAAATCATCAATGGCGATCCGGATGCCCATTTTTTGTAATTTCCTGAGGGTCGACGCCGCCAGATCCGCATGACCAAAGGCGCTGCTTTCGGTCACTTCAAAGATCAGCTGCCACGCTTCAACGGCGTATTTGGCTAACAGGCGGCTCACTTCAAGCGGGAACTGCGCCCTGTAGGCGGTAGAAGGTGCGAGGTTGATCGCAAAGCGCTGGCCCGGCAAACGCTGGCGGTGCTGTGCCAGAAAACTCAACGTACGCTCCAGTACCCATAAATCAACACGCGACGATAAACCAAACTCCTGTGCAATGGGCAGGAACTGCTCGGGAAAGATCAGTGCCCCGTTATCATCACGCATTCGCAGCAGCACCTCGTGATAACAATCACCGCGCAGCCCGCGAACAGGCTGAACCAGCAGGGTAAAAGCGTCCTGCTCCAGCGCGGCCTGCAAACGACCCATCATCGCGACCTTATCTTTCAGGCTACGCTGCAAATGAACAGCCCCGCGCTGCTGAAGATTTTCCGGGTGGTTGGTAGAAAGGGAGAGATCGGCCACGATGCCCAGTTCCCCCAGCACCAGATAGAGATGATTGACGGGTGAGCGTACATAGCAATAGCTCACGCCGACCTGAGGCTGTACCGGCATACCATCCCAGATAAAAACAAACTGCTTGATATGCTCGTCCAGCGTTTCAATGCGCTGTTGATGCGACTCCGCCTCCAGACGCACCGCCATGTCATACCCGGTGAGGTGATAGACTCGCTCATTGGGCTGAAGGGTGCCGTTTATCCATTGCGCCAGCTGCTGTTTATACTGGATCCGCAGCATCACGCCGTAATTGCGTCCCAGCACCTCCAGCTCGGGCACGCGCAGTAAACAGAGCGCTGACCACGGATGACTGGCCAGCTCGCGCGACAGCGCCCGCAGGTTGGGCATATGCACCACCGGATCGAGAAAAGCCTGACTGCGGGAGCGAATATTGATGGCCCGCTGGCGTGTCGCCAGCATCGACATGTACGTCACAACGAAGGAAAAGACCAGATAGCTGGATGAGGTGATCGCCAGCTGAATGCCATAACCCTCTTGCACCGGAATGTAGTGATAAAAAAAGTGAATCGACACCAGCAGGACCGGCGTCCAGATGAGTGACATCAGCTTGTAGCCAAAGCGCATCGCCCCCCAGAGCATCACGGGCATCAGCAGGGACAAGGTGTAGTTGGTACTGAAAATGGAACTGTTTGCATTCATAGGCAGCAGCAGCATGACCAGCAACCCGCCCAGGGCTAAAAACCACACCACAAACTCAAAGGCCGTCACCTTTTTGTCTATTTGCGCGCGGAGCTGGGACATCAGTCCCTTGATATAGCGCGGATTACGTATCAGGCGGATCAGCAGGTAGCTTAGCGGCACGCCCGTCAGCCCGCTCACCAGCAGCCCCTGATAGTTAATAAGGGTCCGAATATTGAGGGGATTCAGTCCTGCGAGGCTCTGGCGGCTCTCATAGACGCCGAGATAGACCGCAAACTGAAACAGCAGCAGAAATAGCGTTGCCGGGCAAAACACCTGCCAGAAAATACGCTGCCCCATCAGGCGTATGTCACCGTAAGCGGTCATATTGCGCCGGGGCGCAAACACGCGATAACCGCCCCAACTGAGCACCAGAGGAACGATAAAATGCAGAATGCCGGCCATGGCTTCAAATAACCCAACGGAGGGGTAATAACGTAAAAACAGCGACACCACCACCCCGGGGAGGGCTTCCAGGCCAAAGAATAACATCAGCGTCAGCAAAAAGGAGAGCGGGAGATAATAGAGCGCAACGATACCGTCGCCCAACTGCGTTAAGGTATTAGCCACACTAAGCACCGGGAGTAACACGACGGGTAAAATAAGAGGAAGTGCCCACCAGCGGTCTTTATTTTGCTTCAGGATGTGGTGAATATTCATAGATGCTCGTTTACAACCCTTGCGCTCCAGAGGGTAAATGAAGACAGGCATCCAACCTGACGTACACGTTGCCTGGAAAATTCCTGGCAAGCACAGTGGAGGAGGGATTTTAAATATCAACGACGGGATGCGGTTGACCTAAATCAAATTAATTTATCTGAATAAACCTTTCTTACGTTTTTTTTGAATATTTTTCCTGTAATTATCAATGCGATAAATAAAAGCGTTGTTTTTAATAACATAAATTAATGTAAGCATTGACGCTATTTTACATTTCGCCGAATTGACCCTGACTTGCGGCTGTGCCTTAATAGCCGTATCGCCCAAAAGGGTATACTCAGGAAAAGAAAGTGAGTCAGGCTACGCGTATGCGAAAACGACATCGATTTAACACCCGGATGACCCGCATCATACTGCTTATCAGTTTCCTGTTTTTCTTTGGCCGCTTTGTTTATTCCTCCATTGGCGCCTGGTATCACCATCAGGACAAAATTCAGTCGCAGCAATCAGGTCTTGTGGTGGATTCGCCCGAGCGCTAAAGCGTGTTCGCTCCCGGAAGACAAACTGTATCGCACTGTATCCCGAGCGCTACGCTGACAAACCGGTACAAAACGCCCGCAAAAGCAAACATCCCCGATACATAAAAATGGTCTTCTGTATCCCTCGCCATAATAAACTGATGAGGAGAGACACAGATGATTCGTCGATATTTCCTGCTTCCTGTATTCGCGCTGACGTCCTTTGCTGGCGCAATGGCCGCACCGTTGGATGGTCTGAGCGCCGCTGATGTCAACGGTCCAGCCGCCGTCGCCCCGCCTGAACACCCCCAGCCGCCAGCAAAACTGATTGTCGATCCGCCGCTGGCGGGACCGCTAAGTAAAGGTGCGGTCTTTATTCAGTACCGTGTCGAAAACCTGCGCATTGAACCTGTATTTGGACCCGACGCGCTGAAAGTCACTCCGCGTATCGGCCATATTCACGTTGTGGTGGATGACGCGCCCTGGCACTGGGCTGATACCAGCGGCGAGCCGGTGATCCTGGTCGGGCTGCCCGCAGGAAAGCACAAGGTGACGATCGTCGTTGCCGACCCGACGCATAAACCCATCGACCATAAAACCGTTGAATTCACCGTGCCGCCACACGCCGCGATCCATCACTTTTAAGGAGCCTGTTATGAAAGCATTGTCTGTATTAACAGCGATGGTGCTGGCGGTTTCCACCAGCGCGCTGGCAGAGACGAAAGCCAGCGTGGTGCTGGTGCACGGGGCGTTTGCCGACGGCAGCAGCTGGAATAAGGTGATTACCCGGCTGCAAAAACACCATACCGAGGTCATTGCGGTACAACTTCCGCTCACGTCTCTGAAAGATGATGTCGCCGCCACGCAGCGTGCTATCGCCCGGGCTCATGGGGATGTGGTGCTGGTCGGTCACTCCTGGGGCGGGACGGTAATCAGCGAGGCGGGAAACAATGCCCGCGTGAAGTCACTGGTTTACGTTGCCGCTTTTGCGCCGGATTCCGGCCAGTCGACGGCAGATCTGGCAAATAGCTACCCTGCTCCGCCAGGGACCGCCAGCCTCGCTAAAACCACAGAGGGGTATTTATATCTGCCGACAAAAGCGGTCAGCGAGAATTTTGCCCCTGACGTGAAGGACGTTGAGCGCAGCGTGATTGCCACGACGCAGGGCCCCATTAAGGCCGATGCGTTTGGGGAGAAAATCGCGCATGCCGCCTGGCATGACAAACCGAGCTGGTATGTGGTCAGCAAAAATGACCGGATGATCAATCCTGAGCTAGAGCGCGCAATGGCGAAGAAAATCAACGCCAACACCACGGAGGTAGCGGCAAGCCATGTATCGATGGTCAGCCAGCCGGACGTCATTACCCGTACGATTGAACAGGCGTTATCGGGTCAACAGTGATAAAAAAGCCCGCATGATGAACGGTCCGACTTCGGGCCACGCCATCCTGCGGGCTTTATGCACTTCCGGCTCCTGCAACGGGGTTATGTGCGGTTTTGTCACAAACGCACCTTCCCCCTCGCTGAACCATCAGAAGCTGTACGTCACCTTCAAACTTCCCACAGGAGACGTTTTTCGCTGAACAATGGGGCTATCGCCAGCCTCTCCCGTCAGCTGCGTAACGCCAGCTGCGGCAAGCAGGCTCCAGCGGGAGGTAAGCTTATGGGTCCAGTCCAGGTTCAGCGAATACGCATATATTCCCGATCCGGCATCGTGTCGGGCAAAACCCGATGCGGCCGACTGGGCGGCATTCACCCCGTAGTAGGTTTGCACATACTTACTGGATCCCCAGCTACCGGTCAGCGCCAGCGTTAACGCATTTTTCGGAGATGTATAGAGCGGGCTGGCAATGCCGAAATGCACAGCTTCACCATTGTCTCTCTCAGAAACCGGGACCTCTGCCTGCAACTGCACGGTCAGCCAGTCAGTCACCCTGTATCCCAGCCCTGGCACAACGATAGCTGAGCCTTTAATGTCACCCATTCCTCGCAGGTCGTCGCTGCCGGAGGCGATCGAATCGCTGCTTACGTCGCGATCCTTACGTCCTGCGCGATAGCTCAGCGCTGCGTTGTAGTCCAGGTTACCAAAGCTGTTGCCGTAGCCGATCCCCCGCGTGGTGCTGACAAAAAAACCATTGGCCATCGCGTAATCAACCACCTGAGCCGCAGAGACCCGGCTCTTGTCCGAACCGGAATAGCGTGGCGCAACATCCACGCCGCCTCCCAGGGTTAACACGTTGCCCTGAGGCTGATCTGCCGCCAGGGTCGGGGTAGCCAGTAACGCCAGGACGGCCCCCGGCAAGATGCTTTTCATGCTGCGACCGATGCGTGAACGGGGGAAACTATTACGCAGTGTGATGTTTCTCATTAAAGAAGCCCTTTGGATTCAGATGATTGCGATACAAGCGGTGTTAAACGCCAGAGCGCTCATTCTGAATACTCACCCTAAGGTTCTTATGAGCCGTAAATGAAGAAATGCTGAAGCACGTGAAGGTTCTGTAAACCCTGAAGAATTCCTGTTACCGTTTTTTCTTCAGTTGTTCTTCATGCACTGTTGATACAGTTACCAATGTGAAAATTCTACTAATTGAAGACGACCTGGATCTCGGCAATGGCGTGCGTATCGCCCTTGCAGATCAAGGATTTGATGTCATATGGGTACGCCGCAAAGAGGATGCGCTGCATCAGCTTGGGATCTGCGTGCCGGAACTTATTTTGCTCGACCTGGGGCTGCCCGATGGCGATGGCATGAGCCTGATGACGCGCCTGCGTCAACAGCTTAAGGGCGTCCCCGTCATCATCCTGACGGCGCGAGGCACGCTACAGGACCGCCTGTGCGGGCTGGATGCAGGTGCAGACGATTATCTGGTCAAACCTTTTGTTCTCGCCGAACTGCTGGCGCGCGTGAGAGCCCTTGCGCGGCGCAGTTACGGTTTTGAAAATGAGGCAATAGAAATTCGCGGTTTGTCGCTTCATATTCCGACGCGTCGCGTAACGGTGAGCGCACGCCACGTTGAGCTGACGGCAAGCGAATATGCGCTGCTTGAAACGTTAATGCTGCGCGCCGATCGCGTGCTTACGCGACGGTATCTGGAAGAAAGGATATTTGGCACGAAAGAAAACCTCAGCAACGCGCTTGACGTGCATATGGGTAACCTGCGGCGAAAAATTGGCGATGGTTTTGTGCGAACGGTAAGAGGCGTTGGGTATGTCATTGATACCGTACCCGTTCAGAAGGCGGCAGGTTGATGCGTAATTTTTGGCACCACCTCCGGCTTCCCACGCTGGTCAGGCGAATGCTGGTCGCCCAGATGCTGCTGCTTACGTTGCTCTGGTGTCTCTTTTTAACCTTCATTTTGCTGGAAGACCTGCGTAGCCCTCCCATACTGACGGGCAGTGAGACTTACGAAACCCTGTTTTCCCTGGTAGAGAGCATGGACGATCGCCCGCAGGCGCGTGATGCCGTGCTGGCAGCGTTCAGCAAGGCGCTGCGGGAGGGGTACGGCGGCGGCGAAGATCCGGAGCTGTCCATCAACCTCATTGTTCGCAAGAATAACGAGATTATTTTTTCTTCGGATGGTGCGCCGACGGGGGTAAAAAATAGCCGTCTGGGGGTCATGCAGCATGTCCAGAGTGAGGACCATACATGGACGAGCCGTACCCTCAAATCCGCGCACTCCGACGTGGAAGTCACCCTTTTTACCCCTGCCGGTAGCTGGAATTTCTTTATCTATCTGAACTCGCGCGGCTACTACGTCATGCCGCTGATGATATGCATCCCTTTTCTTCTGTTCCCCGCGTGGCTGTCCATCCGCATCGCGATGCGCCCCTGGAACAAGGTGGTGAATGAAATTTCATTGCGCACGCCGGACGATCTCTCGCCTTTAAAAGCCGTCCCCAGACACAGGGAGCTTCGCCAGACAGTCGACGCGATTAATGACTTTCTGGCCAGGGTGCGGGAAAGCGCCGAAAGGGAAAGAATGTTTATTGCCGATGCCGCACACGAACTGCGTACGCCTCTGGCCGCGATGCGGATCAACGTCGAGGCGTTGCAGTCCTGGGTCATCAGCGAAAGCCAGCAGGAGCTGCTTGCGGGCATTGTTCGCAGCAATAGCCGTGCTGCGCGTCTCGTCAATCAGCTTCTGCTGATGATGCACAGCGAAGCGCACATCAGCACGGTGATGTCGCCTGTGCCACTGACGACGCTTATTCAGGAGCGAATGGCTGCCCTGGAACCGCTGGCGTCCGGGCGCAGAATTGAGTTTGAATTCATCGCCGATGATGAAATCCATATCACAGGCATTCGGGAACGTCTGGTATCGCTGATCGACAATTTAATTGAGAATGCCGTGAAGTACAGCCCTGAGGGTGGACGCATTGAGGTACAACTGCAATCGCGTGATAAGTCCGCTCAGCTGCGCGTCTCAGACGCGGGTCCCGGCATTCCGGTTGAATTGCGGGAGCGTGTGTTCGACAGGTTCTTCCGCGATCCTAATCAGACCCAAAGCGGGAGTGGACTGGGGCTTGCTATCGTTAAAGCCGTTACGCAGCAACACAACGGCAGGGTCAATCTGAGTAAGTCAGCCGAAGGCGGTCTTATGGTGACCGTTGATTTCCCGAATCCGGCGTTCGCATGAACGTAAACGCGGCGCTACACGTCCTGACATGTGTCAGCGCAGCGTTACTTCACGTATGCCGCAGATTGCTTCATTAAAATTACCGTATTTGTTATATTGTTACTTACTGATTATTCACCTCTGCGGTGCCAAAAAGAACAAGATTCACCGCAACCCAGGACAGAAAAATGTTAGATTACCGCTTCCCGACAGCTTTGCAGATGGTTCTCAGCGTAGCGATGGCGGAGCAATCGGGTGAACGTTCGACGAGTGCAATCCTGGCTTACGGCCTGGAAGCGAATCCGAGCTTTATCCGCAAATTAATGGTTCCTCTCGCCCGCGACGGCATTATCGTCTCCACGCTTGGCCGCAACGGCTCTATTCACCTTGGCCGCCCGGCGGAAGAGATTACCCTGCGTGATATCTACCTTTCCGTCACTGAAGATAAAAAGCTGTGGGCGTCCCGTCCTGACGTCCCGGCCCGCTGCGTGGTCAGCGCCAACGCCTGCTGGTACTTCAAATCAATCGCTGATGAAGCGGAGCAGGCTTCGTTAGCGGTTTTAGCGCGCCATACCGTCGCCAGCGCGCTGGAAGAGGTGAAAAAAGCCGATACCAGCGGGTGCGATCCGGTGCCGGAACTCTGCACACAGCATAAAAAAGCGCCCTAATCCTGACAGACTGCGAAAAAAAAGCCGCCTTCATTGTGAAAGCGGCTTTTTGCTATCTGCTACGTCCTACGCAGGCAACACCTCTCTTTCCGCTTTACCGCGCGTCACGAACTTACGCAGCGTCACGTAAAAGACCGGCGTCAGGAACAGACCAAACAGCGTCACGCCCAGCATCCCGGCGAACACGGTGATCCCGGTGACGCCGCGCACTTCTGCCCCTGCCCCGTGACCAAGGATCAGTGGAATGGTCCCGGCAATAAAGGCGATAGAGGTCATTACAATCGGGCGTAAACGCAGGCGGCACGCTTCCAGCGCGGCCTCCATAATGCCTTTGCCCTGAATTTCCAGCTCGCGGGCAAACTCCACGATAAGAATCGCGTTTTTACAGGCCAGCCCCATCAGTACCACCAGCCCTACCTGCACGAAGACGTTGTTATCGCCCCCGGTCAGCCAGACGCCGAACAGCGCGGAGAGCATCGTCATCGGCACGATGAGGATCACCGCCAGCGGCAGCGTCCAGCTTTCATACAGCGCCGCCAGCACCAGGAACGCCAGCAGCACCGCGACCGGGAAGACGATCAGCGCCGTGTTGCCCTGGGTGGCCTGCTGGAAGCTCAGGTCCGTCCATTCAATATTCATCCCGTTCGGCAGGATCTGCTTAGACATACCGTCCAGCTGCGTCATCGCCTGCGCGGAAGAGAGCACGCGCGGGTCGGCATCGCCAATCAGATCCGCCGCCGGGTAGCCGTTGTAGCGGATCACCGGGTCCGGACCGTAGGTGGTCGTGATTTTCACCATACTGCCAATCGGCACCATTTCACCCTGGCTATTACGGGTGCGTAAATTCGCGATATCTTCCACGCTGTCGCGGAACTGCCCGTCGGCCTGTGCCATTACGCGCCAGGTGCGACCGAACTGGTTGAAGTCATTCACATAAGACGAGCCCAGATAGGTTTGCAGCGTCCCGAAGAGATCGGTGAGCGACACGCCCTGCGCTTTCGCCTTATCACGGTCAACCTGTACATCCAGCTGCGGAACGTTTGCCTGGTAGGTTGAGATAGGGAAATGCATCCCCGGCGTCTGCATAATCGCCCCGGACATGGTGTTCACCGCGTTTTGCAGCGCGCCATAGCCCAGACCAGCACGATCCTGAATGTACAGCGAATAGCCCGATCCCTGGCCCAGACCTAAAATCGGCGGCGGCAGAATCGAGAAGCCAAAGCCCTGCTGGATTTGCGCGATTTTCGCGTTGATCTCCGCGTTTATTTCCGCCGCAGTATGTTTACGCTGGTCGAAAGGCTTCAGGCCAAAGAAGACCGTCCCGGTGTTCGGCGTATTGGTGAACTGGAGCGCATTCAGGCCAGGAAACGCGACCGCATAATCCACGCCTTCGGTATTCATCCCGATTTCGCTCATTTTGCGGATCACCGCATCGGTGCGCGCCAGCGACGAGCCTTCCGGCATTTTCACGCCGCCGATCAGGTACAGCTTATCCTGCGTCGGAATAAACCCGCCGGGAACGGCTTTAAACATCACGCCCGCAGCGCAAAGCAGCAGCAAATAAACCACGAACACTGCCCCGCGTCGGCCGAGCGTTTTGCCCACTAGCCCCTGATAGCCAGTCGAGCTGCGGTGGAAAAAGCGGTTAAACGGACGGAAAATCCAGCCGAACAGACGATCGATAAGCCGGGTCGGGAAATCTTTCGGGGCGCCATGCGGCTTCAACAGCAGCGCGGCCAGCGCTGGCGAGAGCGTCAGCGAGTTGATCGCGGAAATCACCGTGGAAATGGCTATCGTTACCGCAAACTGCTTGTAGAACTGACCGGTCACGCCGGAGAGGAACGCCATCGGAACGAATACCGCACACAGCACCAGCGCAATGGCAATAATCGGTCCGGACACTTCACGCATCGCCTGATGCGCTGCCGCAAGTGGGGCGAGCCCCTCTTCGATATTTCGTTCGACGTTTTCCACCACCACGATGGCATCGTCCACCACGATACCAATCGCCAGCACCAGCCCGAACAGGCTCAGAGTATTCAGCGAAAAGCCCAGCAGGTAGAGAATACTGAACGTGCCCACTACCGATACCGGCACCGCAATCAGCGGGATTATCGACGCGCGCCAGGTTTGGAGGAACAGGATCACCACCAGCACGACCAGCACCACCGCTTCCAGCAGCGTTTGCACCACAGCGCGGATCGAGTCGCGTACAAACACCGTCGGGTCGTAAGGCGCCGCCCATTTCATATCGTCCGGGAATCGTGTGGACAGTTCGTCCATTTTGGCGCGTACCGCGTTAGACAGATCGATGGCGTTTGCCCCCGGCGACTGGAAGATACCAATCCCGACCGCGTCTTTATTGTTCAACTGGGAGCGCAGCGCGTAGCTGCCGGACCCCATCTCGACACGCGCCACGTCGCGCAGTCGGACGACCGTACCATCCTGCGTGGTTTTCAGGACAATGTTGCCGAACTCGTCTTCGGTATGCAGGCGGCCCTGGGCGTTAATGGAGATCAGGAAATCGCTCTCTTTCGGCAGCGGCTCGGCGCCAAGCTGCCCGGCGGACACCTGCACGTTCTGCTCCTGCATCGCCGTGACCACGTCCGAAGCGGTCAGCCCGCGGGCCGCGACCTTGTTCGGGTCCAGCCAGACGCGCATCGCGTATTCACCCGAGCCGAAAATCTGAATCTGCCCCACGCCGGGCAGACGCGCCAGCTCGTCCTTCACCTTCAGCGTGGCGTAGTTACGCATATACAGTGAATCGTACTTACCGCCAGGCGAAAACAGATGCACCACCAGCGTCAGCGTTGGCGACTGTTTCTGAGTCGTGATGCCCAGACGCCGCACGTCTTCCGGCAGACGCGCTTCGGCCTGCGCGACGCGGTTTTGCACCTGAACCTGCGCCTGATCCGGGTCGGTGCCCGGACGGAAGGTGACGGTAGTCACCAGCACGCCGTCGGAACCCGCGACGGATTTCATGTACATCATGTTCTCAACGCCGTTGATCGCCTCTTCCAGCGGCGTTGCCACGGTCTCGGCAATCACTTTCGGGTTGGCGCCCGGGTACTCGGCGCGCACCTGCACGCTTGGCGGCACGACGTCAGGGTATTCGCTCACCGGCAGCAGCGGGATGGCGATTAATCCTGTGATAAAAATCAGAATCGACAGTACGGCGGCAAAAATCGGCCTGTCGATGAAAAAACGGGAAAAGTCCATGGATTGGATTCTCAGGTAAGGGATCAGTTGAGGGCGGCGCTGGCGGTCATGGCAACGGTTTTCGCGTTAACCGGCATACCCGGCATAAACACTTTTTGTAAACCATCGACGATGACTTTATCCCCGGGATTCAGCCCCTGCTGTACGATACGTAAACCGTCGGCCAGACGCCCGGGCGTAATGTCGCGGCGCTGCGCTTTCCCGTCTTTATCCACGATATAGACATATTTACGATCCTGATCGGTCAGCACCGCCTTATCGTCAACAAGCGTGGCTTTAAATTCCGCACTGCCCGGCAGACGCACGCGGGCAAAGAGTCCAGGCGTGAACTGACGCTGTGAGTTATCCAGCAGCGCGCGCATGCGGATCGTTCCGGTACCCGGCGTGAGCTGGTTATCCAGGAAATCCACTTTGCCCTGATGGGGATAGCCCTCCTCGCCCGTCAGGCCAATCTCCACCGGCAGCGCCGCATGATCGCCGGACACCCGCTGCCCGCTGCGGGCCAGGTTCTGATAGTGAAGGTAGGTTGACTCGTCCACGTCGAAGTAGACATAAACCGTTTTCTGCGAGACCAGGGTGGTGAGCACGCTGGCGCTGTCGCCCGCCGTCACCAGGTTACCGCTGGTGATCAGCGCCCGGCTGGCGCGACCGTCGATAGGCGCGGTCACTTTGGTGAAGTCGAGGTTAAGTTGCGCAGCGTCTACCGCCGCCTGCGCGGCGCGAATATCGGCCTGCGCCTGGGTAGCGGCGGAACGGCGCTGCTCCCACTCTTCGCGGGACACCACGTTGGTATTGACTAATTTATCGGTACGGTTAGCCTCGCTTCGCGCCAGACTGGCCTGCGTTTTGGCTCTCGCCAGGTTCGCCTGCGCCTGTTCCAGCGCGGCGCGATAGGTTCGGTCATCAATCGTGAACAGCACCTCGCCCTTTTTCACCTCCTGGCCGTCGGTGTAATTCACTTTCTCAATGTAGCCGGAGACGCGCGGACGCAGCTGAACGCTTTCCACCGCTTCAATGCGACCGTTAAAGCTGTCCCACTGGCTAATGGATTTCACCACCACGTCAGCAGCGCTGACAACGGGCGCTTGCGGCGCGGCATTTTGCGCGACGCTGTCATCGCACCCGACGAGAAGCGCGGAGAGTAAAACCACCCCCATCGCGCTCAGATGAAAGTTACCCCAGGTTTTTTGCAGGCTCATTATTTTTATTCCGGTTATTGTAGCCGCCGGGCAAGACGCAGCGGGAGGCGCCGCGCCACTTCCTTTGTCCGGTAGCTGGCTGAAGGCCATTTGTGTCGTTCATCGCCACAAAACTGTAACAGTTGCGAATACACTATCGCGGCGATTGTAGGAAGGCGCTTAATTAAGTGCAAGAATAATTGTTGCACTTTATGTGCTATTTGCGGCGAAGATAAATCACGCGTTTTGAGAAGGGATTTAAATGCAACAATAAAACTTGCAATTAATGTAAAAACGGGTCACCTTTAAGTGCAACAAACAAAGATGCTTTTTAATGCGCGGCGTAGGGGGAAGCAAAATGTACACGGGTGCATTCATTCACGATTTACTCGACTGGATCGACAATAACCTCGATACCCGTCTGGACATTGAAACCGTCTCCAGGCGAGCCGGCTATTCGAAATGGCACCTCCAGCGGCTTTTCAAAGAGCATACCGGCTCCCCTCTCGCCGAATATATTCGCGCGCAAAAGCTGCAAAAATCGGTTGAGCGCCTGGCCCACAGCGATGAACCGATTCTGAACGTGGCGATCGCGCTGGGCTTTGACTCTCAGCAGTCCTTCAACCGCAGCTTTAAGCGTCAGTATGGTCAGGCACCCGGCGCATGGCGACGCAGTATCGGCTGCCGTGAATCGCGGCAGATGAGCCAGTAGTTCACCGCCGGGCCGGATATCGGCCAAAAAGAAAAACCCTCTGTAAACAGAGGGTTTTATCAGTCTTACCTGCTTATAACTTCGCAGGAAAGGTTATGGGCTTACTCCCACTCGATCGTCGCCGGTGGCTTACCGCTGATGTCATACACCACGCGGGAAATACCGTTCACTTCGTTGATGATGCGGTTAGACACGCGGCCTAAGAAGTCATACGGCAGGTGCGCCCAGTGCGCGGTCATGAAGTCGATGGTTTCCACCGCACGCAGGGAGACAACCCAGTCGTACTTGCGGCCATCGCCCATTACGCCGACGGAGCGAACCGGCAGGAATACGGTGAACGCCTGGCTCACTTTGTTGTACAGGTCAGCTTTGTGCAGTTCTTCGATGAAGATAGCGTCCGCGCGACGCAGCAGGTCGCAGTACTCTTTCTTCACTTCGCCCAGCACGCGCACGCCCAGACCCGGACCCGGGAACGGGTGACGGTAGAGCATGTCGTACGGCAGACCCAGTTCCAGACCGATCTTACGCACTTCGTCTTTGAACAGCTCGCGCAGCGGTTCAACCAGGCCCATCTTCATCTCTTTCGGCAGGCCGCCCACGTTGTGGTGAGATTTGATGACGTGCGCTTTACCGGTGGCGGAGGCCGCAGACTCGATCACGTCAGGGTAGATGGTGCCCTGCGCCAGCCATTTCACATCTTCCAGCTTCAGTGCTTCTTCGTCGAACACTTCCACGAACACGCGACCGATGATTTTACGTTTCGCTTCCGGATCGTTCTCGCCTTTCAGCGCGTCCAGGAAGCGCTGCTCGCCTTCCACGTGAACGATGTTCAGACCGAAGTGGTCACCGAACATGTCCATTACCTGCTGGGCTTCGTTCAGACGCAGCAGACCATTGTCCACGAAGACGCAGGTCAGGTTTTTGCCGATGGCGCGGTGCAGCAGCATCGCGGTCACGGAGGAGTCCACACCGCCGGAGAGGCCGAGGATCACTTTGTCATCACCAACCTGCTGGCGGATACGCTCCACGGCATCGTCGATGATTTTTGCCGGGGTCCACAGGGCTTCACACTGGCAGATGTCACGCACGAAGCGCTCCAGCATGCGCATACCCTGACGGGTGTGGGTCACTTCCGGGTGGAACTGAACGCCGTAGAAGCGTTTTTCTTCGTTCGCCATGATGGCGAACGGGCAGCTTTCAGTGCTGGCAACGGTCACGAAGTCGGACGGGATAGCGGTGACTTTGTCGCCGTGGCTCATCCACACGTCCAGCAGCGGTTTGCCGTCTGCGGTCAGGGAGTCTTCGATACCGCGCACCAGCGCGCTGTCGGTGACGACTTCAACCTGTGCGTAGCCGAACTCACGCTCGTTAGAGCCTTCTACGTGGCCGCCCAGCTGCATCGCCATGGTCTGCATGCCGTAGCAAACGCCGAACACCGGTACGCCCGCTTCGAACACGTACTGCGGCGCACGCGGGCTGTTCTCTTCGGTAGTGCTTTCCGGGCCGCCGGACAGGATGATGCCGCTTGGATTGAACTCGCGAATCTGTGCTTCCGTGACATCCCACGCCCACAGCTCACAGTAAACGCCCAGTTCACGCACGCGGCGCGCCACCAGCTGAGTGTACTGAGAACCAAAGTCCAGGATGAGAATGCGATGTTTATGAATGTTTTCCGTCATTGACGCTAATTCCGAGGCAAGTGAAACAAAACAAAGCGCCCGGCATTGAGCCGGGCGCGGAAATTTATCAGGAGCCCAGACGGTAGTTCGGGGACTCTTTGGTGATCGTCACGTCGTGAACGTGGCTCTCCTGGATACCCGCACCGCTGATGCGTACGAATTCCGCTTTGGTACGCAGCAGGTCAATGGTACCACAGCCGGTCAGCCCCATACAGGAGCGCAGGCCGCCCATCTGCTGGTGAATGATCTCTTTCAGGCGGCCTTTATACGCCACACGGCCTTCGATACCTTCCGGCACCAGTTTGTCTGCGGCGTTATCGGTCTGGAAGTAACGGTCAGAGGAACCTTTAGACATCGCGCCCAGGGAGCCCATACCGCGGTAGGATTTATAAGAACGCCCCTGGTAGAGTTCGATTTCACCCGGGGATTCTTCGGTACCGGCCAGCATGGAGCCCACCATCACGGCTGCGGCACCTGCGGCGATCGCTTTGGCGATGTCGCCAGAGAAACGGATACCGCCGTCCGCGATGACCGGAATACCGGTACCTTCCAGCGCTTCAACCGCGTCAGAAACCGCCGTGATCTGCGGCACGCCTACGCCGGTGACGATACGGGTGGTACAGATAGAGCCAGGACCGATACCCACTTTCACCGCGCTGCAACCCGCTTCCGCCAGCGCGCGAGCGCCTGCGCCGGTTGCTACGTTACCGCCGATGATCTGGAGATCCGGGTATTTAGCACGGGTTTCACGAATACGTTGCAGAACGCCTTCGGAGTGGCCGTGGGAGGAGTCAATCAGCAGCACGTCAACGCCCGCAGCAACCAGCGCATCAACGCGCTCTTCGTTACCCGCACCTGCGCCAACCGCAGCACCGACGCGCAGACGGCCATGCTCGTCTTTACAGGCGTTCGGTTTACGTTCTGCTTTCTGGAAATCTTTAACGGTGATCATGCCGCGCAGGTGGAAGTTCGCGTCCACTACCAGCGCTTTCTCAACACGTTTTTCGTGCATTTTCGCCAGCACCACGTCGCGGGTTTCGCCTTCACGCACGGTCACCAGACGCTCTTTTGGCGTCATGTAGACGCTGACAGGCTGGTTCAGGTCAGTCACGAAACGCACGTCACGACCGGTAATGATACCCACCAGTTCGTTGTCTTCAGTGACTACCGGATAGCCTGCAAAGCCATTACGCTCGGTCAGGGCTTTCACTTCGTGCAGCGTGGTGGTTGGCAGAACGGTCTGAGGATCGGACACGATACCGGATTCATGCTTCTTCACGCGGCGAACTTCTTCCGCCTGACGCTCGATAGACATGTTTTTGTGGATAAAGCCAATGCCGCCTTCCTGTGCCAGGGCGATAGCCAGACGCGCTTCAGTCACGGTGTCCATTGCTGCGGAGAGCATAGGAATGTTCAGACGAATGGTTTTCGTCAACTGCGTGCTGAGGTCGGCAGTATTCGGCAGAACGGTGGAGTGAGCGGGAACGAGGAGGACGTCGTCAAACGTCAGTGCTTCTTTAGCGATACGTAGCATGGGCAATATCTCTGACCTGGGTGGTTAAATATTGCCGTGGCATTATACAGAGCGTAACCGATTGCATCCACACTTTTTTGAAAAAAATGCTTGCGCTCACCTCTCAGCAGGTTACTATCGACTGAATAACTTGCTGATTTAGAATTTGATCCCGCTCACATGTTATCCTCTCAATCCCCCTCAATTTATACTGTCAGCCGCCTTAATCAGACGGTACGTTTGCTGCTTGAGCAGGAAATGGGACAGGTCTGGATCAGCGGTGAAATCTCTAACTTCACGCAGCCTGCTTCCGGTCACTGGTACTTTACGCTGAAAGACGACACCGCTCAGGTGCGCTGCGCGATGTTCCGCAACAGCAACCGTCGCGTGACGTTCCGTCCTCAGCATGGCCAGCAGGTTCTGGTTCGCGCCAACATTACCCTGTATGAGCCGCGCGGCGATTATCAGATTATCGTCGAGAGCATGCAGCCCGCGGGCGAAGGCTTGCTGCAACAGAAGTACGAGCAGCTCAAAGCCATGCTTTCGGCTGAGGGATTGTTCGACCAGCAGTTTAAAAAGCCCCTGCCCTCACCCGCTCACTGCGTTGGGGTCATTACCTCGAAAACCGGTGCGGCCCTGCACGATATTTTGCACGTCCTGAAGCGCCGTGACCCTTCCCTGCCCGTCATTATTTACCCAACTGCCGTTCAGGGTGACGATGCGCCGGGGCAGATCGTGCGCGCGATTGAACTGGCAAATGCCCGTCAGGAGTGTGATGTCCTGATCGTCGGGCGCGGCGGCGGCTCGCTGGAAGACCTTTGGAGCTTTAACGACGAGCGCGTGGCGCGGGCAATCTTTGCCAGCCTTATCCCGGTGGTAAGCGCCGTCGGCCATGAAACGGATGTGACGATAGCGGATTTTGTCGCGGATTTACGCGCGCCCACGCCGTCCGCAGCGGCAGAGGTAGTCAGCCGTAACCAGCAGGAGCTGCTGCGTCAGATCCAGAACGGGCAGCAGCGCCTGGAGATGGCGATGGACTACTTCCTCGCCAACCGTACCCGCCGCTTTACCCAGCTTCACCATCGTCTGCAACAGCAGCATCCGCAATTGCGTCTGGCGCGTCAGCAAACCGTGCTGGAACGTCTGCGTCAGCGGATGAACTTCGCGCTGGATAACCAGCTTAAGCGGGCGGTATCTCGCCAGCAGCGCGTCACGCAGCGTCTGAACCAGCAAAACCCGCAGCCGAAGATTTATCGCGCACAAACGCGTATCCAGCAGCTTGAGTTCCGCCTCGCGGAAAATACCCGCTCACGCCTGAGCACCACGCGCGAGCGTTTCGGCAATGCGGTCACCCATCTGGAAGCCGTCAGCCCGCTCTCCACGCTGGCTCGCGGCTATAGTGTGACCACCGCGACGGACGGCAAAGTGCTGAAACAAACGAAACAGGTTAAAGCCGGGGATGTGCTCACCACCCGGCTTTCTGACGGCTGGGTCGAGAGTGAGGTGAAAGAGATCAAACCGGTGAAAAAAACGCGCCAGCGTAAAAGCGGATAAATCTTCGCCGGTTACAAACTATACTGCTGCTATTGCCTTTTTTAATAAGGAGAGCAGCATGCCCCATTTTCATAGCGTCATCCCTCCGTATATTCTTCGCCGTATTATCGAAAGCGGTTCTGAGCCGCAGCAGCGCTGCGCCCGTCAGACCTTAACCCACGTCCAGACGCTGATGGCCCATATGCCGGGCAAACCCGCCGCGCCGCATGTGAATAAAGCCGGTCAGCTTGAGCGTGACATCTACGATGCGAAACAGACCCAGGAGCTGCCGGGTAGCCAGGTGCGCTATGAAGGCCAGCCCTCCAACGGCGATGTGGCGGTGGATGAAGCGTACGATTATCTGGGTATCACCCATGATTTCTTCTGGAAAGAATATCAGCGCGATTCACTCGATAACAAAGGACTGATCCTCACCGGCACCGTGCATTATGGTCGGGAATATCAGAACGCCTTCTGGAACGGCCAGCAGATGGTCTTTGGCGACGGTGACGGAGAAATCTTCAACCGCTTCACCATTGCCATCGACGTGGTGGCGCATGAGCTGAGCCACGGCGTGACCGAGACCGAAGCCGGACTGATCTATTTTGAACAGTCGGGCGCGCTGAACGAGTCGTTATCCGACGTGTTTGGCTCGCTGGTGAAGCAGTATCATCTGAAGCAAACCGCCGATAAAGCAGACTGGCTGATTGGTGAAGGGCTGCTGGCAGCGGGGATTAACGGCAAAGGGCTACGTTCCATGTCTGAACCCGGTACCGCCTACGACGATCCGCTGCTCGGCAAAGACCCGCAGCCCGCGCACATGAAAGATTTCATCAAAACGCGCGAGGATAACGGCGGCGTGCATCTTAACTCCGGCATCCCCAACCGCGCGTTTTACCTGGCCGCAACGGCGATCGGTGGCTACGCCTGGGAAAAAGCGGGTTATGCCTGGTACGACACGGTTTGCGATCGCAACCTGGCGCAGGATGCGGATTTTGACGCTTTCGCAAAACTGACGATCGCGCACGGCGAGAAACGATCCGGTAGCGACGTTGGGGCGGCTATAAAGCAAGCCTGGGAACAGGTAGGAGTGCTGTAAATGCAGGTTCCGGAATTGACGGATGACGCCGTGGTTGAGCTGGCCCGGGAAGGCGGCGTCGCCTTTATCCCTAAGCTGAGCGGCCAGCGCACCATTGCGCTCTCCTCGCTTAATGAGGCCCAGCGCCAGCGCCTGGTGAGCATTCTTGAGCAGGCTTTCCCGCGCGGCCAGCCGCCCGGGCAAGCCTCTTCCCCCGGCAGCGGTGACCAGCGCTATTTCCGCATCCAGATTATCTGGACCGGCCAAAATCAGGCGCACTACGCCGATATCATCGTGCTGGTACCCGAGCAGGAAGCACCCGAGTCGCTGGTGGAACTGTGGCAGAAAGGTGAAGGCTGCGTGTGCGATTAACCTTCGGCCCGAACAAACTCCACGCGTTTTTTAGAGATAAGACCGTGGCCGTTCTGGCAAAAATAGTCCACCGCACCACAGGCTTTTAGTACCTGGAGTGGCTGATGACACTCCGGGCAGCGGGCTTCGAGCGCGATATCTTTATTACAACTTTCGCAGTGCGCTACCCCGTTCAGGGGCTCCAGCGGTGTCTGGCAATCCGGGCAGGTAATCGTCATGGTGACTCCTTCAAAGCGTTCAGGTCTGCGATAATTTTACCACGTCGCGTTCAGTGCGGGCCACGCAACTGTTGCTGTAAGGTCAGCAGCAGCGTCACCTCCTCGACCCTGCGGCGCGTCGTGCGGCTCACCTGGTGCGGATCCCGTTCAAAGAGACTTTTTGCCCCCAGAATATGCTCCGCAAGGCAATGCTCGTAGATCGTACCGGGAATATGCCAGCGCTGAATTTCTTTACCCTTAATCAGCTCCAGCACATCTTCTGCGCCGCGTCGGTCGTGGCTGACGATACGCCCGTCGCGCAAATGGAAGCGTAATCCCTTTTGCCCGCCCGCAGGTCCCGCGTATTTGTTAAGCCAGATGTCCACCGGCACGCCGCTGATGCTTCCCTGCAAATGCGCCTCGCCTTCCGCCGTGGTCAGATCGCCCGTTGCGATTTCGCGGTCCAGGCGGTCTTTTGCTGTCACCACCTGCAACGTCATATCGTCACTGCCGCCCAGGTAACGCACCGTTTCACGCAGCATCGCCAGCACGTGCGTACCGATATCCAGAATCACACCATCTGGATGGCGAAGCGTTCGCGCGTCTGGCTCGCCGGTGGCGAAGTTGAGCGCAATGGGCTCTCCTTCGGCGTTATACCCGCTTGGCTCCTGCAAAAAGCCTTCGATTTTGACGATGTCAGAAACATGAGCGACCAGTGATTGCTTTACGCTATCGAGACGCGCCATCCAGTGATCGAGCGCCAGCACGCGGTCGGCGGCTCCCGGTTGAGCCAGCAGCGCTTTCAGTTTTTCAATTTGGGGCAGCGTGGCGACAATCGGTTTTTCTACCACAATACGCGACGCGGGTGAGGCCAGCGCCTGCTCAAGTACCTCGAGATGGTACAGGGAGGAAGTGGTGATAAACAGGGTATCCAGCGGGTGGGAAAGAAGTTCACCGAGCGACGCGCAACGTGTGACCCCTTCAGGCTGCTTCTCGGGATGAATATCAAAACCTAAACAGCGCGGAGTATCAGGAAAAAGATTTCGTATTGCCGGTAAGTAAGCCGTTTCAACCACAGCACCAAGCCCAACAAACCCTAACAGCATGTTCTTACCTCGTTAAGTCAATTGCCGGGGCATAACGCCACCCCGGCAAGGTCGAGGTTTATCAGGCGTTAGCGGCCGGTTTAGTCTGCGCATTTTCCAGCATGCGGCGCACCGGAACAATGAGGACGATCAGCACCGCAGCACAAATCAGCAGCGCAATGGAGCAACGGGCAAAGAGGTCTGGCAGCATATCCAGCTGGTCGGCCTTCACGTGACCACCAATCAGCCCCGCAGCCAGGTTACCCAGCGCACTGGCGCAGAACCACAGGCCCATCATCTGGCCGCGCATTCTCTCCGGCGCCAGCAGGGTCATGGTCGCCAGACCAATCGGACTCAGGCACAGTTCCCCGAGCGTCAGCATCAGGATACTGCCCACCAGCCAGAACGGAGAAACCCCTGCCCCACCGTTGCTCAGCACGCTCTGCGCCGCCAGCATCATCAGGCCAAAGCCCGCCGCCGCGCACAGAATGCCGATCACGAACTTGGTGATGCTGCTCGGACGAATGTTTTTGCTCGCCAGCTTCGGCCATGCCCAGCTAAATACCGGGGCCAGCAGAATGATGAACAGGGCATTGATCGACTGGAACCACACCGCCGGGATCTCAAAATCACCGATCATGCGGTTAGTGTAGTCGTTGGCGAACAGGTTGAAGGAGGTTGGCTTCTGCTCGAACGCGGACCAGAAGAACGCGGCGGAGACCAGCAGAATAAAGCACACCAGCAGCCTTGCGCGCTCTTTGCGATTCAGCCCGGCGAAGATGAACAGATAGATGAAGTAGAGCGCGACGGAGGCGGCAATCACATACACCAGCACGCTGGCGACCGCGACCGGATTAATCACAATCACGCCCTGGGCAATCAACGTTACGATGATTGCAACACCCACAGCCAGCGCCAGCAGCCAGGCACCCACGCCGTTACGTTTCACTACCGGACTGTTCCAGGTGGAGTCCAGACCGACTTCACTGTCGTAGCGCTTCATGGCCGGAACGGCAAACACGCGGAAGATAATCAGGGCGACCAGCATCCCGATACCACCGATACCAAAGCCCCAGTGCCAGCCGTGGGTTTTAATCAGCCAGCCGGAAATCAGAGGGGCAATGAACGAGCCCATGTTGATGCCCATATAGAACAGCGAGAAACCGCCGTCACGACGCGCATCGCCTTTTTTATACAGGGTGCCGACCATGACCGAGATACAGGTCTTGAACAGGCCGGAGCCGAGCACGATAAACATCAGGCCGATGAAGAACAGGTTGTCGCCCATGATGGCCGACAGGGCGATCGACAGGTGCCCGAGCGCAATCAAAATCGAACCGTACCAGACGGCCCGCTGCTGGCCGAGCCAGTTATCCGCCAGCCAGCCGCCCGGCAGCGCAGCGAGGTACATGGTGCCGGCAAAGATGCCGACAATCGCCGAGGCGTTTTCACGCGCCAGGCCCATTCCGCCGTCATACACGGTGGCGGCCATAAACAGAATCAGTAGCGGGCGAATACCGTAAAACGAAAAACGCTCCCACATCTCGGTGAAGAACAGCGAACCGAGCGGATAAGGATGGCCGAAGAAGGTTCGGCTCTCTTTTTGATTAACAGAGGATTGCATAATTCTCCCGAAAAGGTATGTGTCGTGCTTGTAAACACCAGCATGTACGCCGAACGGTTACGTATCCGATCGATTTTTTACATGCGGCGAAATGTTGGTTAACCATTTGATAACCAGGCGCTAGTTTTGTCTAGTACCGAACCCTGGACTTTAAGACGAAAATTCGATGATTGTCTACTTTCTTAGATATAAACATGGTTAAAAGCGAATAGTGATTGACATCACACAGGGAAGGCAGGCCTTTTGAATGGGCGAAGAAAACCCGCGACAGGCGCGGGTTTTAGTGAGTTCGGTAAGAATTATTTGCTTTTCTTAATGTGCTTAATCAAACGCTTACGCTTACGCATCTGGTTCGGCGTCAGGGTGTTGCGTTTATTCGCAAACGGGTTCTCCCCTTCCTTGAACTGAATACGGATAGGCGTACCCATCACGTCCAGCGACTTGCGGAAGTAGTTCATCAGGTAGCGTTTGTAGGAGTCCGGCAGATCCTTCACCTGGTTACCGTGGATCACCACGATAGGCGGGTTATACCCCCCGGCGTGAGCATATTTCAGCTTCACGCGACGACCGCGCACCAGCGGCGGCTGGTGGTCTTCAGCAGCCATGTTCATGATACGGGTCAGCATCGCCGTGCTCTGACGGCGGGTAGAGCTGTCATAGGCTTCACGAACGGATTCGAACAAGTTGCCAACACCACTCCCGTGCAGGGCAGAGATGAAGTGAACGCGGGCAAAGTCGATAAAGCCCAGACGGAAGTCCAGCGTCTCTTTCACCTGCTCGCGCACTTCATTGCTCAGCCCGTCCCACTTGTTGACGACGATAACCAGCGAGCGCCCACTATTGAGGATAAAGCCGAGCAGAGAGAGATCCTGATCGGAGATACCTTCACGTGCGTCGATGACCAGCAGCACCACGTTGGCGTCTTCAATCGCCTGAAGGGTTTTGATCACCGAGAATTTTTCTACCACATCGGTGATTTTCCCACGCTTACGAACCCCTGCGGTGTCGATAAGTACGTACTCACGTTCGTCGCGCTGCATTGGAATGTAAATGCTGTCACGCGTTGTGCCTGGCATGTCGTAAACCACCACGCGCTCTTCACCGAGAATACGGTTAGTAAGCGTAGACTTACCTACGTTTGGGCGACCCACGATAGCCAGCTTGATAGGCAGATCCTGCGGGTTGAAGTCGTCTTCCGGCTCTTCCTCGCCTTCCTCTCCGGCTTCAAACTGCGCCCAGTATTCAGCGTCCTCGTCCACCTCTTCCGGCGGGTTCACTTCATCTACCCACGGCAGCAGAACGGTTTCCAGCAGGCTGGTGACGCCACGACCATGCGAGGCCGCGATAGGATAAATATCGCCCAGGCCTAAAGACCAGAAATCCGCAACAGCCTGATCGGCATCGATGCCGTCAGTTTTGTTCGCCACCAGGAAGGTAGGCTTTTCGCGTGAACGCAGATGTTTAGCAATAGCAGAATCCGCGGGCATCAGGCCAGCGCGAGCATCCACCATAAACAGAACCACATCCGCTTCTTCGATAGCCAGCAGAGATTGCTCTGCCATGCGGGTTTCTACGCCGTCTTCCGTACCGTCAATACCCCCGGTATCGATACAGATGAACTCGCGTCCTTCCACCTCTGCACGACCGTACTTACGGTCACGCGTCAGCCCCGGGAAATCCGCAACCAGCGCATCACGGGTGCGTGTTAAACGGTTAAAAAGAGTGGATTTTCCAACGTTAGGGCGCCCGACAAGCGCGACCACAGGTACCATGTTTGAAGCCTCATAAAATTCAAAATAACGTCGCTTTCGCAGCGTTTTTAAAAATGTCAAAACGGCTCCTGAGTGAACAGGAGCCGTTTAGTATACTACAACCGCCGTGTAATTAACGCGTGATCGCGTACAGCGTGCCGTCTTTTGCCTGAATCAGCAGTTTGCCGTCAGCCACAACGGGCTCCGTCAGGAAGCCTGAGCTATCCACTTTCTGCTGTGCCACGAAGCGACCATTCTCTGGATCGATCCAGTGCATATAGCCTTCGCTGTCGCCCACCACCAGGCTGCCGTTATACAGTGCCGGTGCTGTCAGCAGACGGTGCAGCAGATCGCTCTGCGTCCACAGCGTCACGCCACCTTCGGTGCTCAGCGCCAGCAGACGGTCGTTCTGATCCACCATATAAATACGGTTGCCGTCGACGATGAAATCGTTCACGGAACCCAGCTCACGTTTCCACATGATCTGGCCGCTACGCAGGTCCAGCGCCGTCAGGTTGCCGTTGTACGCCAGCGCGTAAACCACACCGTCAACGATGACTGGCGTGGTGTCCACGTCACTCAGACGGTCAATTTCAGTTGAACCGGTCGCCTGGGAAATACGCTGCTGCCAGATCATCTGGCCCTGCTGCATCAGTACCGCGCTGACACGGCCGTTGTCACCGCCCACAATGGCGGCGCCAAAGGCGGTCGCCGGAGCAGATTCACCACGCAGAGACAGCGCTGGCATATCCAGGTTAACCGTCCATTTTACCAGACCATCGGCTTCGTTCAGCGCCTGCAACTGGCCGTTGCTGGTATGGATCAGCACCAGGCCGTCGCTGACAACCGGACGCGACAAGGATTCACCGGCAACGGTGGTCTGCCATGCAACCGAACCGTCGCTGGCATTCAGCGCGTAAACCTGCGCTTTTTCGCTGCCCACATACACGTGACCGCCAGCAACGGTCAGGCCGCCAGAAAGCAGTGCAGGTTTACGGGAGAACCAGCCGTCTTTTTCCGCCAGGTTAATGGACCACACTTCTTTTCCGTCATCAGCGTTCAGCGCTTTAACGGTGCCTTTGCGATCGGCCGCATAGACAACGCGGTCAGCAAATGCCGGGTGCAGGTTGGAATAAAAATCGCCAATACCATCTCCCACAGAGGTGTCCCAGGCGGTGGATGGGGTGAACTGGTTTTCAACCGTCGGCAGCGGGGACATTTTAACAACGTCTTCTTCGCCACTGAACAGTGAACAACCACTCAATAACGTAACAGAAAGCAGTCCTGGCAGAAGTAATTTACGCAATTGCATTGGGTCCCTCTCAGACGGACAAATTATTTATTTTCATCTGCATCATTTCGCTCAGCGCAGGTGAAGCTTTACTATCCACGCCAGCTTGCCACGCTTTACGCGCGCCCGCTTTATCACCTTTACTCAGCAGTGCTTCACCGCGAAGATCGGCAACAATAGCGGCAAAGCCTTCGCCTTTGATGGTATCAAGCGTTTTCAGCGCGTCGTCGGCTTTTTTCTGCTGAACCTGGATACGCGCCAGACGCAGATTGATCACCGCTTTCAGATTTTCGTCACTGGCAGCAGCAAGCCCCTGAGACAGTTGCGCAGCGGCTTTGTCCAGTTCGTTTTTATCAACATACTGCTGAGCCACTTCCAGCGCAGCCAGCGCGCCGTAGGTGTTTTTGTTGTCAGCGGCAAATTTCTCCGCAGCCGTCAACGTTTGCGGCTGATCGGCACGGATTGCGCTAACGGTATTTTCGTAGTTCAGGGACGAACCGCGAGCAGAGTCAGCCTGATGATTGTTCCAGTAACGCCAGCCTACCAGCGCACCAACACCTAAAATAACCCCTACAACCAGTGCTTTGCCGTTTTCAGCAAAGAAGCGCTTAACCGCATCAACCTGGTCGTGTTCGTTCTCGTAAATTTCCACGCAGTCCTTCTCCTTAGCCCAATAGAGTGCGCAAGTGCGCCGCAACGCCATCCTGCGTTACCGTAGTTTGCTCACCAGAGCGCAGGTCTTTGACTACCACTTCGCCGTTGGCCACTTCGGACTCACCCAGCACCAGTGCGATACTTGCGCCCCACTTATCGGCACGAGCAAACTGTTTTTTAAAGTTGCCGCCGCCGTGGTTGGTCATCAGCTTAACGTCCGGCAGCGCATCGCGCACGCGTTCGGCAAGCTGCATCGCCGCAGACTGCGTATCCGCACCTGAGGCCACCAGGTATATATCGACAACAGGATCGGCTTTAAATTCCGGATTAACTGCCTGAACCAGCAAAACAAGTCGCTCAAGGCCCATCGCGAAGCCTACAGCCGGTGCTGCGCGACCACCCAGTTGTTCGACCAGACCGTCATAACGACCGCCGGCACAGACGGTGCCCTGCGAACCGAGGCTGGTGGTGACCCACTCAAATACGGTGCGGTTGTAGTAGTCCAGACCGCGCACCAGACGCTGGTTAACGGTATAAGCAATGCCCGCCGCTTCAAGCAGCTTGCACAGGCCGGCAAAGTGTTCGCGGGAATCCTCATCCAGGTAGTCACCCAACGCTGGCGCATCGTTCAGCAGCGCCTGTACGTCAGGATTTTTGGAATCGAGTACGCGTAGCGGGTTGCTGTACATACGACGCTTACAGTCTTCGTCGAGCTTCTCTTTGTGCTGTTCCAGGAACGCCACCAGCGCATCACGATAGTTCGCACGCGCTTCCAGAGAACCGATAGAGTTCAGCTCCAGGGAAACGTGCTCAGAAATACCGAGCGCACGCCACCAGCGGGCAGTAAGCATAATCAATTCGGCATCAATATCTGGTCCTTGCAGACCAAACACTTCCACGCCAAGCTGGTTGAACTGACGGTAGCGGCCTTTTTGCGGACGTTCGTGGCGGAACATCGGGCCGATATACCACAGGCGCTGCTCCTGATTGTACAGGAGACCATGTTCGATGCCGGCGCGTACGCAACCCGCCGTCCCCTCAGGACGCAGGGTCAGGCTGTCGCCGTTGCGGTCCTCAAAGGTGTACATCTCTTTTTCAACCACGTCGGTTACTTCGCCGATCGCGCGTTTGAATAACGGGGTCTGCTCTACAATCGGCAAACGAATTTCGCTGTAACCGTAGCTGCCGAGCACCTGCTTCAGTGTGCCTTCAATGCGCTGCCAGATGGCGGTTTCGCCAGGCAGATAATCGTTCATGCCGCGGATGGCTTGAATGTTTTTTGCCACGTTTATTCTCTTTCTATATACAAAAAAGAACCCAAAGAATGGGTTCAATCATACATGGGAAGCAGCCTGCTTCCCATCACGTTATTTTTCAACCTGCTGAACGCTGATGCGCTTCGCTTCGTCCATCATCGTCGCTTTCGCGCGAATCCGGGCTTCGAGCTGGTCGATCATATCACTATTATCCAGACGATCTTTACGAACGCCATCTTCATAGAGACCACTTTTCTTGTTACCGCCGGTCACGCCCAGCGTGGACACCAGCGCTTCACCCGGACCGTTCACCACGCAGCCGATGATGGAAACGTCCATTGGGGTGATGATGTCTTCCAGGCGCTGCTCCAGAGCATTCACGGTGCCGATAACGTCAAATTCCTGACGTGAACAGGTTGGGCAGGCAATGAAGTTGATCCCACGCGCGCGGATACGCAGTGATTTCAGGATGTCGAAACCGACTTTGATCTCTTCCACCGGATCGGCGGCCAGGGAGACGCGTAACGTGTCGC
Source organism: Enterobacter cloacae complex sp. SHL018 (assembly GCF_049237905.1). Classification (NCBI taxonomy): domain Bacteria; kingdom Pseudomonadati; phylum Pseudomonadota; class Gammaproteobacteria; order Enterobacterales; family Enterobacteriaceae; genus Enterobacter; species Enterobacter cloacae complex sp. SHL018. Next base: position 100,233 of record NZ_JBMKJE010000004.1, on the reverse strand, counting down.
CGATGCCTTCAGAGAGCAACAGGCCGAGACCAATCGCCGATTTTACCGAACCGCTTCGCAGACCGCCCGCCTCGGTGATCCCAAGGTGGAGCGGCTGATCGATCTGTTTTGCCAGCAGACGATACGATTCAACGGCCAGGAAGACGTCAGACGCTTTCACGCTCACTTTGAACTGATCGAAGTTAAGGCGATCCAGATGATCGACGTGACGCATCGCGGATTCGAGCAGCGCCTGCGGCGTCGGCTCACCGTACTTTTCCTGGAGATCTTTTTCCAGAGAGCCAGCGTTCACGCCGATACGGATTGGAATGTTTTTGTCGCGGGCGCAGTCAACCACCATGCGAATGCGCTCTTCGTTGCCGATGTTGCCTGGGTTAATACGCAGGCAATCGACACCGTATTCAGCGACTTTCAGCGCGATACGGTAATCGAAGTGAATATCGGCAACCAGCGGAACGCTCACCTGCTGCTTGATCAGTTTGAACGCCTCGGCGGCATCCATGGTCGGCACAGAGACGCGAACAATGTCTGCGCCGACGCGTTCTAATGCTTTGATTTGATTGACCGTCGCTTCTACATCCGTAGTACGCGTATTGGTCATCGACTGGACGGCGATAGGCGCCCCATCGCCGACTGGCACGTTCCCAACGTAAATCCGTTTCGATTTTCTACGTTGAATAGGAGCCTGGTTATGCATGTAAAATCTCCCGCATTGCCCGTCTGTTACTGTGCTGCTGATTGTTCGGCATTAACGGTAAGACGCGCAACCTGGTTAGTTCTGATAAAACGGCTCAGATCGACAGGTTTTCCTTGATACTGGATCTGTACCGCTGCCGGTGCGCCGATTTTAAGCTTGTAAGGTGCCTGGCCCGTTAGATTTAACGTGCCATCTTTACGTTGCAGGCCGCTGAACAGCTTTTTACCTGTCGCGTCAGTCACTTCCAGCCAGCAATCCGCCGTAAAATTCATCACCAGCGCATTCGGGTCAACGGCAGGTGCCGCCGTACCCGCCGGGTCAGTTGGCAGTGACGCCGCGGTGTTATCTGCCGGTGCCGTTGCCGCAGGGGCGGTATCAACATTGGCCTGTGAAGGTGATACGACCGCGTTCTGATCCTGGGCCTGGGTGGCTGGTGCGGTATTCGCCGTCGCTTCTGGCGTCGTCGCTGGCTCGGTTGCAGGCGTGCTGCTTGCTGCCGCCTGAGGTTCGCTGGAGGTCGCAGCTCCTTCGGTGCTCAGCGGCACGCTTTGCGCGCCGTTATTACCAGACTGATTGAGCTCAGCGGAGGACTGATCGGCCATCGTCGTGATCTCTTCCTGCTGCGCTTTGTGGTTTTGCCACCACCATGCGCCCGTCAGGCCGACAACCACGAACAGGACCAGCCAGGTAAAGCTCATCAGCCAGCCATCGCGTTTTTTACGACGTTTACCCAGAGAGAAGCTCTGCATCGGCGCAACTTTTGCCGCACGCACAGGCGCCTGCTTCTCCATCATCGGCAGTAATTCGTCTTCAGGGATATGAACCAGTTTGGCGTAAGAACGGATATAACCGCGCAGAAACGTTGAAGCCAGATCGGCGGGTGCCTTATCTTCTTCAATATCGCGAACGGTGGAAACCTTCAGGCACAGGCGTTCTGCAACGGCTTGCTGGCTGAGTCCGAGTTGTTCACGGGCGTTGCGAAGACGAACGCCAGTGGAGAGTGCTGCATTTTGATCGTGAGTGGCTTCAGTATTCATTCGCTACAACTACTGGTACGTGAAAATAAGGGTTCAGGTGCCGGTGAGTCACAATGCCACCCGCACCGCGAAACTTTAGGTCAGTTAACCTGGAACAAACAGTATAAGACTGTCGGGCCGCAGATGACAGCGCTGGCAGGCCTTCACGCTAAACTGTTGTTACGTCGTTACATACTGCCCGAAAGTCGTATGAAACGCACCGTAATTATTAATCAGTCATAATGATTGTGACTGAATATTCAGTAAATTAATGCTTCACGGCGCAAAAAACGCGCCGTGTCTGCATAATAATCAAACGGTTTTGACCGCGATTGACTCACCCTGCATGCGCTTACGCAGCGTACGTTTGGTACGGTCAATAACGTCACCCGCCAGCTGACCACAGGCTGCGTCGATATCATCGCCACGCGTTTTACGAACGATGGTGGTGAAACCATACTCCATCAGCACTTTTGAGAAGCGATCGATACGGCTGTTCGAGCTACGGCCATACGGCGCGCCCGGGAACGGGTTCCATGGGATCAGGTTGATCTTACATGGCGTATCTTTCAGCAGTTCAGCCAGCTCATGTGCATGTTCGGTACCGTCGTTAACATGATCCAGCATCACGTACTCAATGGTCACGCGGCCCTGGTTCGCGTTAGATTTCTCCAGGTAACGGCGCACGCCAGCCAGGAAGGTTTCGATATTGTACTTTTTGTTGATCGGCACAATTTCGTCACGGATGGCGTCGTTTGGCGCGTGAAGGGAGATGGCCAGCGCAACGTCAATCATGTCGCCCAGTTTGTCCAGCGCAGGCACAACGCCGGAAGTAGAGAGCGTAACGCGGCGCTTGGACAGACCAAAACCGAAATCGTCGAGCATGATTTCCATCGCCGGAACGACGTTGGTCAGGTTGAGCAGCGGTTCACCCATCCCCATCATCACCACGTTGGTGATTGGACGTGTACCGGTGACTTTCGCCGCGCCCACGATTTTCGCGGCACGCCAGACCTGGCCGATGATTTCCGACACGCGCAGGTTACGGTTAAAGCCCTGCTGCGCCGTAGAGCAGAATTTGCACTCCAGCGCACAGCCCACCTGAGAAGAGACGCACAGCGTGGCGCGATCGTCTTCCGGGATATACACGGTTTCAACGCGCTGATCGCCAACGGCAATGGCCCACTTGATGGTGCCATCTGAAGAGCGCTGCTCTTCCACCACTTCCGGTGCGCGGATTTCCGCCACTTCTTTAAGCTTATTGCGCAGCACTTTGTTGATGTCCGTCATGTCATCAAAGTTGTCGCTGCAATAGTGGTACATCCATTTCATGACCTGATCGGCACGAAATGGCTTCTCGCCCATCTCTTTAAAGAACTCGCGCATCTGCTGACGGTTCAGGTCCAGCAGGTTAATTTTTCCATTTTTATTGGGAACCGCAGGAATGGCGACTTCGGAGGTATTCACTAATTCAGACATAATTTTTTCCGGCCTTGTTGTTACACGTTGTGGCCCTTGGTGGGTTGAAAAGAAACGCCCCGGTAAGCAGTCTGCTCGTCCGGGGCGTTGCATTGTACAAAGTCTGGCGCAGGGATGCCACGTTTGCACGCGGCATTTACGAAATTATTAGCGAGTGCGCGGGCACACTTCGCCTTCAGCGAAGAAGAACGCGATTTCGCGCGCAGCAGATTCAACAGAGTCGGAACCGTGGGTGCCGTTCTCGGTGAAGCTGTCTGCATAGTCGGCGCGCAGAGTACCTGCCAGCGCGTTGTCCGGGTTGGTTGCACCCAGCAGATCGCGGTGACGCTGTACCGCGTTTTCGCCTTCCAGTACGGATACCACGATTGGGCCAGAGGTCATGAACTCGACCAGACCATCAAAGAATGGGCGACCTTCGTGCTCAGCGTAAAAACCGCGAGCCTGCTCAACGGTCAGGTGCAGCATTTTGGTGCCAACGATCTTAAACCCTGCTGATTCAAAGCGAGCGAAGATGCTGCCAATAACGTTTTTTGCCACCGCGTTTGGTTTGATGATGGAAAAAGTACGTTCAATAGCCATTGATAACCTCTGTAAAATGTTCTGTTGTTTTTGCATACCTGAGTATGGTGTGGCGCGGATTATAAAGAGCAATAGCGCCATTGCCTATGGTTATGCATAACATTTTTTTAAAATGAGACGAAGATTAGCAACAGCTCGTATTTCGCATACCGTGTTGATGATGAAAACAGAGCGGACACTGCTTTTCATCAGACGTAAATGACCAGAAATGACGGTGGCACGTCAGGCAAACGGCTTCATATGCCGGTATGGTCACGCTTTTCGCTGTTCCTTCTGTTTGCGTCACGTTTACCGCCGCATGCTGGCATACCGCTTCGCAGCCGCCGCACCCCGTACAGCGTCCGGTTTCCACGATCAGTTCAGCGTTCTCAAACCGAATCGCGTTTTCCATACAACTTCGCCAGCACGCGCCGCACAGTATGCAGGATTTGGCATCGAGAGTTATCTCTGCCTCGCTAAACGCAGAAAACGCCCTGCGCAGTTCACGCTGACCGGGCACGACGCTACAGGCCCGGACATCCTCACGGGGAACGTGCATCAGCGCACGCCGGGCGGTATTAACCTCGTTGACGGGTATATGTTTAAACGCCCACGCCGCTTCACCGCGTCGGCGAAGCGCCAGATTCAGCCGGGCAATCGCCAGCAACCAGTCAGGATTCTGCTCCGCGTCGATACTGATAAAACGAACGTGGTACTGCGCGTGCCACAGCAGAAGCTCATTCACCCCTGGCGCACGGTCAGTAAACGGCCCAACAAGCGTATCGCCACACAGAAAGCGTTTTCGCGGCGTGATGCCGGTGATGGCCTCAGCGGGGCAGACGAACAGGCAGTCACCGCATTCAATACAGCGGCTGTCATCAACCGAGACGCTTGAGTCGGTAAAAGTAAAAGCCTGCACAGGACAGACGTCCGCGCAGGCGAGGCAGGAAGCGTGGCGAAAACGGCGACGGACGCACGCATGCGTCACGTCCATCGCCGGGGCAAAGGTCAATCCACCCATCAGCCAATACTGAAGAAAACGAAGCGCAGCATCAGCTCACCGACAATCAGCAATGCGCTTCCCAGCAGCATGGGAGATCGCGCCGCTTTCAGACCGCCCGCAGCAAAGCACAGCATACCCGCAACGGATACGCACCAGCTCAGCAGATGAACGGTTCGCAGTTGCTCCAGCATCTGTAGCGGTGCGTGAGGGAACGTCACCACGGTGTTGTCCATAGCCGTAATATCTGCCAGCCAGACGGGCTGCATCACCAGACGCACAAGCACCAGCAGCGTGATAATGACAACCGCCGCACGCACGGTAGTCTGGGAACGCGTCCCAACGGCCATGCAGGCTGAGCCGATAATCCCCACCGAACCGAAAAACAGCACCAGCGTGTTAACGTGCTGCCATGTCACCACGGATGCGTGCATGTAGATCTGCGCCATGCAGAACACGTCGACTAAACCAACCAGACCTGCCACAACCAACAGTGGCTTCCAGCCTGGCTTTTTGACAAACATCAGCAGCGTTGCGAAGCCAAGCGCCGCAAGATAAAGACTGGCAAAGATAATCTCACGACTCAGCCAGGAGCTGGATACGTGGCGCAGCGCGTTAAGAGCATTAAGCGGATAGCCCATGTGCAGCGCGGAGGCGAGCAGCCCCAGACTCGCCAGCACAAACGCTCCGGCTGCCGGCAGCAGCGCGCTGCGTTGCGTGCTTCCGAACGCCAGCCACAGCGTAACGCCAACCGATCCTTGCAGGAACAACGTAAAAATCAGCAGTGGTAACTCATGCATGACGTTTCCCCTCTTTCTCTGCGCCCTGATGCGCTTTGATCACCAGGTTTGGTTTGGTGATGGAGGAATCAGGCAGGCCTTTCACATCACAGACCGCACCATACTTCGCCCGCAGTTCATCAATCGGCCCGAATTTAATCGCTTCGAGTGGACAGGTTGCCACACAGACGGGCTGCTCTCCCTTCGCCTGGAGATCCACGCAGAAATCACATTTGGACATCTGCCCGGTCTGCTCGTTGAGCTGTGGCGCGCCGTAAGGGCAAGACCATGCGCAGTAGCCGCAGCCGACACACTTATCAGTATCAACGCGCACAATGCCGTCCCCCGGACGCTTATGCATCGCGGTGGTTGGACAGTTTTTGGTGCAGACAGGATCTGCGCAGTGGTTACAGGAAATAGAGAGCGTGTAGGCAAAAACGTTGTTGCTGACGCCGCCCTGCCCGGTCGGGATAAAACTCCCGCCGTTGACTTCATAAACGCGACGGAAACGACGTCCGACCTCAAGGTTGTTTTTATCTTTGCACGCCACCTGACATGCCTTGCAGCCCGAGCAGCGAGAAGAGTCGATATAAAAACCCAGCTGTTTGTCGCTCACCGGTGCGTAATGTTTAAACTGACTCATGCTTTAGCTACCTCCACCAGCATGGTTTGATGGGAATTCCCTTTCGCAAGCGCGGTAATACGGGCGGAACTGAGCACGTTCGCGCAGCCGCCTTTATCGATACCCTGCGCGTCCGGCTGCCACCAGGCGCCTGCCTGCATGGCCACCACGCCTGGAATGATGCGCGGCGTGACCTCCGCCGGGATCTCACAAATGCCGCGCGCGTTATGAATACGCACGGTATCCTCCTGCGCAATGCCGCGCTTTTGCGCATCCTGCGGGTTGATCCACAGCTTTTGCTGCTGCGCCTCAATTAACCACGGGTTGGCGTACTGGGTGGAGTTAGCGCGGTTTTTCCCTTTCCAGGTGATCAGCTGGAGCGGGAAGGTTTTGACCAGCTCGTCTTCCGGCCCTTCATGGGCAGGCACGTAGTGCGACAGCGCCGGGATTTCCGGGTGCTGCATGTCGTACAGACGCTTCGAGAAGATCTCAATTTTTCCGGACGGCGTCGGGAACGGATGATTCTGCGGATCGCGAATGTTGTCTTCAAAGGCAACGTACGGCGCGCTTTTGAAAAGATGCTGACGCGTCTTCTGTAGCGTCGCGAAGTCCGGCAGGTTTTCATCCGGCATGGACAGCCGCGTCTGCTCCCAGATGTGCTCAATCCACGCTTTTTCGTCACGGCCCTCGCTGAACGCTGGCTCGACGCCAAGCTTAGCAGCGACCTCCCGTAGCCAGTCGTAGTCTGAACGGCGTTCAAATTCAGGTTCAATCAGCTTTTCTGACAGGATCAGATAGCTTGCCGTGCCCCAGGTTTCGCCGATATTCCAGCGTTCCATGAAGCTGGTTTCCGGCAAAAGCAGGTCGGCGTATCTGGCGCTCGGCGTCATAAACAGATCGCTTGCGACGATAAACTCGATTTTCGACTCGTCTTCCAGGACACGGGTTGCATGATGAAGATCCGGGTTCTGGTTAGCCAGATAATTGCCCGCCAGCGAGAACAGGATGCGGATATTGCTGTCCAGATTCTCAGCATCCTTCAGGCCATCTTCCGCGGTTACCTTAGAAGCATCATCCGCGGCCTGGACCCAGTTCATGACCGAAATTTTGGCGTTGACCGGGTTGTCCGGCATCTCTGGCCCGGCCGCAAATTTGCGGTTTGCGCAGCCGCCATAGCCTGCTGCCCAGCCGCCTTTCACCCCGACGTTACCCGTTAGCGTGGCCAGTATCGTCGAGCCGCGCGCGGTGCGCTCGCCGCAGTTGTGACGCTGCGGTCCCCAGCCCTGGATCAGCGCGGCGGGTTTGGTGGTTGCGTAGTCACGCGCCAGCTGACGAATAGTTTGTGCAGGCACGTGGGTGATTTTCTCTGCCCACTCAGGCGTTTTCGCCACGCCATCCTTTGCACCGCTCAGGTAAGCCATCAGGGATTCATTGGCCGGAACGCCCTCTGGCATGGCGTCTTCGTCAAAGCCCAGGGTGTAGCGTTGAATAAAGTCGCGATCGTGCAGATTCTCCGTGACGATCACATACATCATCGCGTCCATCAGGGCGTTGTCTGTTGTGGGAAGCAGCGGGATCCACTGATCGGCAAGGGAGGAAACCGTATCGGAATAGCGTGGGTCGACAACAATGAAGCGCGTGCCGTTTTGCTTCATCTTCTGGTAGAAGTGGTTGCTGTGCCCGAAGATGGTTTCCGTCGGGTTATGCCCCCAGAGAATGACCAGTTTGGTGTCCAGCAGCGTGTCCAGAGAGCTGCCGCTGGCGGCGGTGCCATAGGTATACGGCGTTGCCGCCGCCGTGTTACCCATACTGACCGAGTGATAGCTTTCGAGATAGCCGCCGGTTAAGTTGAGCAGACGACGAACCATTTTATCGCCGGAAAAGGTCCCGCCGGACACCGCGGTGCCCACATGAACATAGCGTGACGCAGCACCGTATTTTTGCGTAATAGTTTTTAATTGATTCGCAATGAGGGTGGTGGCTTCATCCCAGGTAATACGCTCAAATTTTCCTTCGCCACGTTTACCTACACGTTTCATTGGATATTTCAGTCGATCGGGGTGATAAACAAATTTCCGATAAGCCCGACCACGAACGCAGGCGCGCATTACTGGCATCTGCGGATCCAGCGCGTTATCCGGACGCGTTGAAATTCGGGTCACAACGCCATCACTGACGTGAGCACGAATATCACATTTGCCGCCGCAGTCAAACGTACTACAGGTTTGCACCACTTTTTCTTCAGGCGTAGCGTCTGAAACCGCCGCGCCCTGTGCCTGTACTTTGCCGGTTTTGACGACAAACGGCAGGGCGGCGAGCGCCGACCCTGCCTGAATAAACTGACGCCGGGATATGGCGGGAATAAGCCCTTCTCCCTGATGTTTATTTTTTTTCATAGCTCGTTCCTTCAAATAAAAACGCATTCTCGTTTTTTTTCAGGAACGAATATTGATAATTATCAAGCTAACTCTTGAGGGGTAATACTTAGCGATCTAATTCAAAATTCACTGTCGCCGTTTGTCCTGTTTCATCTAATACAATTAATTGATATTTACCCGGTAAATATAATTGCAGTGAATAATTTTTCTGATGCCCGTCCAGCGGTTCGCCATTCAAAAACCACCATCGTTGCCCCTCTCCGCCGCTGGTTGAAACGTTGAGGGTCATATTTTTCTCACCCGGAAGACGTTTAATTACCGCCCCTTCTCTGACGCCTGACAACATCAGCGGCGCCGCATTATGGTTATCCAGCGGAGGGCAAACCGCTGAACGGGCGGGGAGACGAGCAGCCCGTTTTTCGGCAGCAGGCAGCCAGGGCTCCAGCGGCAGCGGCCAGACATCCAGCACTTTCTCTGTCGCATCAGGACAATCCGCCGCAACGCGCTTGCCTTCTTTATCCAGCCAGACCGGGAAACGGATCCCGCGAATACCTTCCTGTTCCGGCAGCAGTAGCGTAGGCGGTTCACTGCCTTCCAGCAGCCAGGTTGACAGTCGACGCCGACAGTTTTCGCTCCCTTCAGGCAGGGACTGGCCGCCCGGCCAGCAAATCACGCCCCGTCCTACGCTTGCGGGACGCGGATCACGCGGCAGACGCGCTTCATCCACCATCGAGCGGGACTGAAGCATGTTATTGATCTGATTCAGAAGCGGTACCGCGCTGGCGAAACCAAACTGCCCGGCAACGGGCGTGCCGTCCGGGCGTCCGGTCCAGATTCCAATGACATACCGGGCGTTCAGCCCGATGGCCCAGGCATCCCGGTAGCCATAGCTGGTGCCCGTTTTCCACGCCAGCGGCGCAACCTGGGGCAACGCACTGTCCGGCAGGGGCTGTGCTTCATTAGCGAGAATGCGACGAATGATCCACGCCGCCCCCTGCGACAGCAGCGGACGTTCGATCAGCGGATCGCCCGGCTGTAAACGCAGCCGGCCCGCCTTACCCTGACGCGCAAAGGCGCTATAGGCGGCAGCGATATCAGCCAGGCGTGCGCCTGCGCCCCCCAGGATCAGAGAGAGGTTGGGCTGTGCCCCCGCAGGCAGAATGAGCGGTAATCCCGCGTTGCTCAGCATTCCGGCAAAACGTTTTGGGCCGTACGCTTCCAGAACCTGTACCGCAGGCAGGTTGAGGGAACGCACCAGGGCTTCGCTCATACTGACCGGCCCATGGAAGCCGCTGTCAAAGTTGCCGGGACGATAATCCCCCGTTTTTCTTGGCACATCCTGCAATAACGAAGCGGGATGGATCAGACCATCGTCCAGCGCCATGCCATAGATGAATGGCTTGAGGACCGATCCCGGCGATCGGATCGCATTGACCATATCCACGTGGCTGAAACGGCTGTCATCATTGATATCTACCGAGCCTACCCAGCCACGCACTTTCATGGATGTATGATCCACGACGATCATCGCCAGCGAACTACGGGCGGGCAGGCGTGATTTCCAGTTCATTGCCAGCTCTTCAAGCTGTCGTTGCAAAGCTGCATCCAGCGTGGTGACTATTTTTGTGTCACGACTTTTACTCAGCATCATGCGGGAAAAGAGCGGTGCCAGCTGCGGCATCTGCCGGGGAGCCAGCCAGACCGGCTCTTCACGGGACTCTTTCACCTGCTTCTCAGACCAGACACCCTGAGTCAGCATACGGTCGAGCACTTTGTTCCGCGCCGCTTCGGCACGTTCCGGCCAGCGATCCGGGCGCAGACGGCTGGGTGCCTGCGGCAGCACTGCCAGCAGCGCCGCGTCGGAATAGCTCAGCTGAGACGGCGGTTTGCCAAGGTAAGTCCAGCTTGCCGCGCCCACGCCCTGCAACGTGCCGCCAAACGGGGCACGGTTAAGATACAGCGTCAGGATTTCACGCTTGGAGAGATGCCACTCCAGCTGCATCGCCCGCCACAGCTGACGAATTTTACCGCCAAAGGTACGCGGATGCGGATCCAGCAGGCGCGCCACCTGCATGGTAAGCGTGCTCCCGCCGGAAACCACTCTCCCGGAGGTGAGATCCTGCCAGGCGGCACGCAGTACAGAAAGCGGATTGACGCCCGGGTGATCCCAGAACCAGCGATCTTCATACTGGATCAGCGCCTCAAGATAGCGTGGGGAAACCTCTTCAATGGTAACCGGATAGCGCCAGATGCCTTCGCTGTCGGCAAAACGCCACAGCGGAACACCCTGCTCATCCACCACCACTCGCGCTGGGTTGACCTCTTTCAGGGGCAACGGCCACACGCGGTCAGCGACGACAATCAGCCCCCCTGAAACGAGAAGCGCTCCCGCCAGCCACAGCCAGCGGGAGCGAATCAGGCGTGCTATCCGCATCTTACGGAACAACGATCAGCGGGCCACTGGCCGCCCCCGTTGCCCGCCACTGCGGAACGTACATGGACTCGACCATCGGAACAGGCACCTGGTAGGTTCCCGGCGTAACGGCACGGGCCAGGTAAACCAGCGTGACCGGCTGACCTTCATTGACCGGCACCGCGGCCACAAAGCGATCGTCGCGGAATTCCATGTGCTGAATATCAGACTGTTGCATCTGATTCAGCAGGTTTTGCACTTCACTGCCGCTGTCCTGCAAGCTGGCGCTGCTGCTCGCCAGATTCTGGTTTTCCAGCTCCAGACCTGCCGGGAGCAGATCCACCACCAGCGCATCCGGCACGTTCTGGCTGGCCTTCACCTCCAGCCACACCAGAACCAGCTCACCGCTCTTCAGAGAAGAGAGCGACTTGCTGCTGCCGTCTGTCGCCAGGATATGACGTTCAATCTGCAAGACATTAGAGGATGGCTGAGGCGCGTACTCCGGATAGCCAGTCGTGTCCAGTCGTACCCACAGCGGCGTAGTGCCGGTATTCGTCACCTGCAAGGCATCAAGCTGGTCGCCGTTCAGGTTTTCTACCTGCGCTTTATCACTGCTCTGGGTCTGTTCAGAGAGGCTGGTCGTTGCCGTCCACGCGCCTGACAAGGTTTGCAGTGAACGTCCGGCCATGAACAGCGCATTGCTCTCCTGGGTAGACAGCCAGCGCTGGCTGAACGCGTCTTCAGATAACGCGTTCAGCAGCCTGTTTTGCGCATCCGGCAGCAGCTTGTACTCTTCCAGCAGGGAGAGCATCAGGGCATTATCACGCAGCTGGCTGCCGTAATCCGCCATCCAGTTTCGGCTGTCGTTACGGGGAGTTTTGAGAGCCAGATCCAGCGCCTGCTGGCTGCGCGGTGCATCCCCCATCAGTTTGAGTGCCATGCCCAGCTGCATCAACGGAAGCCCGGAAGCAGCCTGAGCGTGGCGCTCCCAGATTTCACGCAGCGCACCGAGCGGCGCTTTTTGCTGACGAGCCAGCACCAGCGAAGCGTACGCCTGAACAGCAAATTTGCTGGCCTGGGTGTCGTCGCTGTAGCGGATGGACATCATCCCCGGATCCTGTAAATAGCGCAGCAGTCGGCTGTTGGCGTTATTCACTGCCTCGGCAGGCACGCTGTAACCCTGCTCCCCTGCCCGCACCAGGAAGTCCGTGACATAGGCGGTCAGCCAGTACTCTTCCGGGCCGTTTTTATCCCACAAGGCAAAACCGCCATCGTCACGCTGCATTTGCAGCAGACGGGAGATCCCGATATCAATGGCCGCACGGCGTTTATCGTCGGTATCGCCTTTAATACCCAGTGCCTTAAGTTGTGCCGCGTTGGTGAAAAGCGACGGGAACAGGCCGCTGGTGGTCTGCTCAAGACATCCGTATGGATAGGCCTGAAGTTCACGAATGTAGCGCGCCAGATTTAAAGGTGGTTTACCGCTGAGCAACAGCTGCCCCTGTAGCGTGGCAGGCGAGAAACCGTTGATATGCTGTGCTGGTGCACTCCAGGATTCGCCAGGGTTCAGCATCGTGCCCGTATTCACCGTTTGCGCCGGGAATGCGGGACGCACGCCAATTTTCCAGCTCTTCTGCTGCGGCGCAAACGTCTCACCAGGGAGCTGAAGCCCCGACACCTGAGCAGTCACTTCACCATCACCATAGCCTTCCAGGGCGCGCACCGGAATAAACAGGGTGCTACGTGCGCCAGGCGGCAGCTTAACCGGCTCTGGCTGAGCACCTTCGAGCGACAACTTACCGGTTGCGGTTAACGCAATGTTCAGCGTTTGCGGCTGGTCCGTCAGGTTAGTCAGGTCCAGCGTCAGGCGAGAGGTATCGCCACTTGCGAGGAATCGCGGCGTATTAAGCTCGGTGATAATCGGAGCCGCCACAATGATTTTGCTTTCGCTGCTGCCGAAATCGTCTTCCGTCCAGCCCTGCGCCATCAGACGCAGTTCGCCGTTGAAATCGCCAATCGGCAGCGTGATGGTGCCTTCGCCGTTGGCATCAAGCGTAACCGGCTGCGCCTGCTGGGCAATTATGGTGACATGGTTCACCGGTGGCTTACCGCCGCGTTTCAGTTCATCGCCGTCTCCGCCAAAGCGCAGTGCGGCCAGACGTCCCTGACCTTCAATCACCTGGCCGTAAACATCATAGATGTCCGCGCCATAGCGCTTCTGACCGAAGAAAGCTTCCCACGGATCCGGCGTGACGTAGTCGGTAATGTTCAGCACGCCGCTATCGACAGCCGAGACCAGTACGTTCACCTTCTGTGGCACAGTCCCCTCTTTTACGCTGGCTTTCACTTTCACAGAAAGCGTCTGGTTCGGACGCATTTTTTGCGGGTTATCCAGTGCGATGTTCAGGCGACGATTTTCGTCCCCCATTGGCAGATGCAGCAGGCCAACCGCCCGTTTTGGCGTGGCGGATTTGGATTTATCGCCAGGACGAACCACCAGCGTGCTGAGGTAGAGATCGTGACGTTTCCAGTCCTTATCCACCGGAATGGCGAGATCCAGACCGTTTGCTGGCACGTCGATCTCTTTCCACCACAGCGGTCCTTCGCTGGATTCGATCATTGCATAGCCCTTGCCTGCGGCCGGCGCTGCAATATGCAGGTTGATGGTATCGCCTGGCTGATAGGATGGCTTGTCCAGTTTCAGCGTCACACGATCCGGGCGAGCAGCGCCCGTGCCATCGCTGTTATCCTGCCAGCTGTACCCCGCCCAGAAGCGCACGCTGCTGACCATGTCATCAGGGGCTTTCACTTCCAGACGGTATGAGCCCCACTCCACCGGGAAGGTGACTTTACCGGTTTCATCGGCCTTGAGGTTTAGCTCCTGCTCGCCCTCAACCAGATCTTTTTGATCAAACTGGGACTGCCAGCCCTCACTCTCGGACCAGTTCCAGAAGTAGTCGCGACGCTCACGGATCAGACGCACCTGCAAACCAGATACCGCTTTTTTCGTCCCGCTGGCATCGGCATAGACGATGTCAAAGCTGGCGTTGCCGTTTTCATCGACAATCGGCTGATTGACGGTGGTATCGGTACGGTAGTCGTAAACGGCCTTGCTGGCGAACTGTGGGCGGATCCCCGGAAGTTCAGCCGCAGGCCAGATAGCCTGCTCGGCGCGTCGCGTTACCGGACGCCCACCTGATTCCAGCAGGCTGGCCTGCAAAATCAGTTGCAGCGGCGAGTGCGCCTCTTTCCACTGGCTTTCGGTGGTAACCTGCCCACGCCCCTGTTCGTCCAGCGTAAGCTGCACTTCATCCAGGCTGCGGCTCAGGTTCTCCTCGGCAATATCACCGAACTGGAAGCCAGGCAGCGTAGGCACCGCGTCACGTAGCGGACGCAGGAAAAGCTGGCCTTGCAGAGAATTACCGTTAGCCGGCGCGCCATACAGGTAATAGCCAGCAACGTTAAAGTCGACATTATCCTGCGGGGAAACTGGCGTTTTTTGCCCGGTCAGATTCAGCGCCATACGCTCAGGCATAAAATCTTCGACGTGGAAATCCCACATGCGCTGCTGGTTATCGCCCGTATTCGCGCGAATATGCCACATGCCGGTCTGGGCGCCGCTATCGAGCGGATAGTTGAAGCGATAAAGGCCGTTCTCAGGTTGCACAACGACCGTACGCGCCACCTGTCCGTCCGGGCGCAGCACGTCAAGTTTTACCGGCTGATCGGGAAGCGGTTTGCCATCGCTGTCGCGAAGCAGGCCGTTCAGGATCACCGTTTCACCCGGACGATAGAGATCGCGCGGGCCAAACATAAAGAACTGTTTGCTGTAACCCGGGTTACCGGCGATATCAAACTCCGCCAGATCCAGCGCCGGAAGTTTGAGGTCGAGAAGCGTCGTCTGGCCATCTTTACTGGCCAGGATCAGCGCGGCTTCTTTATCGGTTTCCAGTTTCGCATGACCATCGGCGTCGCTGTTCGCCTCGGCCAGGGTCTGCCCTTTATCGTTCAGAAGGGTAATAGCCACACCTGACTGTGCCGCACCGTTTTCAAGACTCTGGGTGAAGATGTCCAGGCGGTTATGATAACGGTGAGCGGACAGCCCAATATCACTTAAGGTAAAGAGCGTCGCGGCGTTACTGTAGTTATAGTGACCAGCCTGATTCATCACGGCGATATAGACGCCAGACTGCTGGAGCGGCTTAATATCTTTGAGCGGCAGGAGCAGTTTTTCACGCGTATTGCGCGCCGGGTTGAGGTCGAAACGGCCGGTGTAGACCAGTTCCGCCATCTTCAGCAGGTTGTCAGATTCCCAGTTGGTCAGCGAGTTACGGTACTCCCACTGGCTGACAAACGAGGCCAGCGACTCCGGCTTCACGCGATAGAAGTTCACATCCACATTGTTGACGTTGAGCGCCATCACCGGCAACCCTTCCACCACCTTACCCGGCAGCAGCGATCCGCGGCTGGCGAATCCGACCGTCGGTTCAACATCCCGGGTGGTGATCGCTTTTTCATAGTCGATGCCGAATGTCGCTTTGTTCAGCGCCAGCAAATTACGTTCGACGGTGACGACCAGATTACGATTCGGCTCCAGATGGCGCAGGCGCAGCTCTTTCAGATTGGGGGCCAGTTCCCAGGCGCCGTCCACTTTGCCGCTTTTTTTATCCACCACATGCACCGTTTTCGCAAAATCCTGGCTGGGATCCAGCGGTACAGAGAAGGTCAGAACCAGCGTCGCAGCGCCGTCGAGTTGCACTTCAGAGGCATCCAGCAGCGTCAACGCCTTGCCCTGACTCTGCGCGGCCAGCTTAGCCAGCTTTTCAGGATCCGGTTTTGCCGGGGTTTTCTGTTCTGATGCAGTAGACGCTGCGGGGGCAGCGGCCTGAGGTTTGTCGTCGCTGTTATCACAGCCGACAAGCGTAAAGGTGGTGAGCAGCGCGAGAGAGATCGCAGCTAAGCGAAACGGTTTCATCCTGTGTCCCTGGCCTGAGGGGCCTGTTGGTCATCGTCCGGATAAGTATTATCCGCAAGTTTCGTTAATACAAAAAGTCCAATTTTATAATCTGGAAAGCACCTCGCAGAATGGCATCACGCAGCCAAACCGTGATGGAACGGCGATCACAGCGCATAACGTAACATGTTACCTTTCGCGTCATTTGTTTTTAAAACAAGAAGATAGCTGGATAAGCTCGCATCAGGCCTGCTAGTTTTATGACCATGACGCACCCCGAGTGCGCGGTTCAATAAGAGAGAAAGCCATGAAACGAGCCGTGAACGCCCTACAAAATTTCGGAAAATCATTGTACGGACCTGTACTTATCTTACCCATCGTCGGCCTGTTTATCGCCTTCGGGAATGTACTGGGTAACGGCAATCTGGCCGAGTACCTGCCGTTTCTCGGCCACCCGCTGATCCAGAGTGTCGGCCAGCTGATCGCCAAATCTGCCGTGTCGGTGCTGGTCAACCTGGCGCTGGTATTTGCCGTCGGGATCCCCATTGGACTGGCAACACGAGACAAAGGCTACGCGGCGTTGATTGGGCTGGTGACCTTTATCGTATTCATTAACGCGATGAACGTGACGTTACAGCTTCAGGGAGAACTGGCCCCTGCGGAACAGATGAAGGCCGCCGGACAAAGCATGGTGCTGGGCATCCAGGTGCTGGAGATGGGCGTTTTCGCCGGGATCCTGACCGGGGCGCTCTCCGGTTATCTGTACAACAAATATTCCGGTGTCCAGTTTAACGGCGCGATGGCGATTTACTCCGGTCACTGCTTTGTCGCGATTGTGATGCTGCCTGTCTCTATGCTGCTCGGCGTGGTCATGAGCGAACTCTGGCCGTACGCACAGCATGGAATAAGCGCTCTGGCGCTGGCGATCAAAGGGTCCGGTCCGTTTGGCGTGGCGATCTACGGTTTCCTTGAACGCATTCTGGTGCCGACGGGCCTGCATCATCTGGTCTATACGCCGTTCCTGTATACCGAACTGGGCGGTACGCAGGAGGTGTGTGGCGCAACCTATCAGGGCGCGCGCAATATCTACTTCGCCGAGATGGCCTGCCCGGACGTGAAGCAGCTCAGCAGTACCGTGGTGTGGGATGCGCGCGGCATCAGCAAGATGTTCGGCCTTCCTGCCGCCGCGCTGGCGATGTACATGACCGCGAAGCCAGAGCGTAAAGCGATTGCGAAAGCGATTCTGATCCCGGCGGCGCTGACCTCGCTGCTGGTCGGCGTAACCGAGCCGATTGAATTCTCCTTCCTGTTCGTCGCCCCGCTGCTGTTCGTGGTGCATGCGGTGCTGACCGGCATCGGCATGATGCTGTTCTCGCTGTTTGGCGTTCACGCCATCGGCGCCAACGGGATTATCGATTTCATCCTCTACAACCTGCCGCTCGGCACGGAGAAGTCCAACTGGCCCATGTACATCGTGGTCGGGCTGATCATGTTCGCCCTTTATTTCGTGGTATTCCGCTTCCTGATCCTGCGCTTCAACATGAAAACGCCGGGGCGTGAAGATGAGGACCAGGAGACACGCCTTTACAGCAAACAGGAGTACCAGGCGAAGGGCAATAACGACGGGCTGGGCGAATCCATCGTGGTGGGTCTGGGCGGTCGGGAAAATATAGAGGTAGTGGATAACTGCTATACCCGCTTACGCGTCACGGTGAAGGACGTCGACATCATCGACGAACCGCGCCTGAAAGCGACCGGCGCGAAAGGGGTTATCAAACAAGGTAACAACGTTCAGGTGGTCTACGGGCTGCATGTCAAAAAAATGCGAGAAGCCGTTGAGACGTTTCTCTGAAAGGAGCTAAAGATGTTTACACCCCCATTTATTCTGTCGATTGCCGGCGGCGGTAGCACCTACACGCCAGGTATTGTGAAAAGCCTGATGGTACGTCTGCATGATTTCCCTCTGGCAGAGATCCGCCTGTATGACATTGACGAGGCGCGCCAGAACACCATTGCGCCCGTGGTGGAGAAGGTTATTCGCGACCACAGCCAGAGCATCAAATTCACCGTCACCAGCGACCCGGAAGTGGCCTTCAGCGGCGCGCATTTTGTTTTTGCCCAGATGCGCGTCGGACAGTACAAAATGCGCGAGCAGGATGAAAAGATCCCGCTGCGCCACGGGGTGGTCGGCCAGGAAACCTGCGGACCCGGCGGGCTGGCATATGGCCTGCGTACTATCCTGCCGATGGTAGAGCTGATCGATCGGGTGGAACGCTACGCGCACGAAAAGGCGTGGATCGTGAACTACTCCAACCCGGCGGCGATTGTCGCTGAGGGCGTGCGTCGCCTGCGCCCCAACGCACGCGTGCTGAACATCTGCGATATGCCTGTCGCCGCGATGCGCAATATGGGCGCCATTCTGGGCGTGGATCGCCATAAACTGGAGGTGGACTATTTTGGCCTCAACCATTTCGGCTGGTTTACCCGCGTGCGGGTGGACGGCGAGGACAAGCTGCCGGAGCTGCGTAAACATATCGCGAAGTTTGGCCTGCTGACGGAAGATGCCGCGAAAACCGACCCGCAGCACTCGGATCCGTCGTGGGTGAAAACCTGGCGCAACATCAAGCCGATTATGGATAACTTCCCGGAGTACCTGCCGAACCCGTATCTACAGTACTACCTGATGCCAAACCAGATTGTGGAGCATCAGAACCCTGACTATACCCGCGCCAACGAAGTGATGAACGGGCGTGAGAAAAAGCTGTTTGCCGCCGCCGAAGAGTACCAGCGCACCGGAATTTTACCGGACGCCTTCCACGTAGGTGTTCACGGCGAATTTATCGTCGATGTCGCCTGCTCACTGGCGTTCAACCTGCGCCAACGCCATCTGGTGATGGTGGAAAACCGCGGGGCGATTACCAACCTGCCGTACGATGCGGTGGTGGAAGTGCCTGCCTATATCACCTCCGAAGGGCCGGAGCCTGTCCGCGTGGGTCAGGTACCGCTGTTCCACCAGACGCTCCTGCAACAGCAGCTGGCCTCTGAACAGCTGCTGGTTGAGGCAACCATCGAAGGCAGCTACGAGAAAGCGTTGCAGGCGTTTACTCTGAACCGTACCGTGCCGACCATGGAGCACGCGAAAGCGATTCTGGATGAGATGATCGAAGCCAACCGCGACTACTGGCCTGCGCTGCAAAAGGCCTGGCAGGACGGTGAAGCGGTGAAAAAATAGGGGCTTGCTCGCGAGTTGAACGTGGTTAGCTTGTCGGTGTCAGAAAAAACACCGACAATCCTTTTTTACGGAAAAGAATGGAGGCAACCATGTCCACCTCATATTTTGTCGCTGCCGACTGGCTGATTGAGCACGGCGACGACCCGGAAGTTCAGATTATCGACGCGCGCATGGCCCCTCCGGGCCAGGAGCATCGTGACGTTCCCGCTGAATACCGTGCAGGGCACCTGCCTGGCGCGGTATTTTTTGATATCGAAGCCCTCTCCGATCACACCTCTCCCCTGCCGCACATGCTGCCTCGCCCGGAAGCGTTTTCCGTGGCGATGCGCGAGCTGGGCATCAGCAAAGATAAACATCTTGTTGTTTACGATGAAGGTAATCTGTTTTCCGCGCCGCGAGCGTGGTGGATGCTGAAAAACTTCGGCGTGGAAAAGGTATCGATTCTGGCGGGCGGACTTGCAGGCTGGAAGCGCGACGAACTACCGCTTCAGCAGGGTGACGTCACGCTGCCGGAAGGGGAATTTGATGCCACGTTTGACGCTAACGTGGTCAAGCGCCTGACCGACGTGCTGGTCGTGAGCCACGAAAACACGGCGCAAATCGTCGATGCGCGTCCCGCTCCACGTTTCAACGCAGAAGCGGACGAGCCGCGTCCGGGACTGAAACGCGGACATATCCCGGGGGCGCTGAACGTACCGTGGGGCGATCTGGTGTTTGAAGGCGAGCTGAAAACCACCGATGAATTGCGTGCCATTTTTGAACGTCAGGGCGTGGATTTGCATCGTCCGGTTATTGCCAGCTGCGGCTCCGGCGTGACGGCCTGCGTGGTGATCCTGGCGCTGGCAACCCTTGGCGCGAATGACGTGACTCTGTACGACGGCGCCTGGAGTGAATGGGGTGCACGGGACGATCTGCCGGTTGAACCGGCGAAATAATGGATAACCGCCTGGCAACGCTGTTAACGCGCGGATCGTCGCTGACCCGCGCGGAGTATCGCGTCCTCGCCCACCTCACTAAGCATCCATTGCTGGTGGGCAACATCACGGTGCGCGAGCTGGCGCAGGCGACATTTGTCTCTACCGCGACGATTATGCGGCTGTGTCAGAAGCTGGGGTTTAGCGGCTTTAGCGAGTTTATCTGGCACTGCAAGCAGCTGCTTTCTGACACGCCGCATATCACCGTACAGCCTGAACAACATGCGGAAATGCCCGCGCTTTTTACCCGGTTCGTTGCCAACTATCAGCAGACCTTCCAGTGGGTCACTCAGGACAAACGCCAGCAGTTTGCCAGCCTGCTGCGCCAGAAAGAGAGCTTCTTTCTCTACGGCGCCGGGTTTTCGTACCTTTTTGCCGAGTACCTGACCAAGAAGTTGCAGGTGCTGGGAAAAACGGCGTTCATCTCCGGGCCGGGAGACAGCCGGAATATTTTTCTCAGCAACGCCGCGCGCTATCAGGTGTTTATTGCCGTTTCACGCAGCGGCGAAACGGAGCAGGTACTGGATAAAGCGCGGATCGCCAAAAACGTCGGCATGACGATCGTCGCCTTTACCCGCGCGTCGGCCAATACGCTGGCGGGTATGGCGGACGTGCATTTTGCCCTCTATGACGAAGCGGTACATTTCGCCGCCGAAGCCGCAGGGGTAACGTCGTTTGAGTCGAATCTGGTGCTGCTGATGGATTTACTGCTGCTGGAAGCAACGGGGTGAAGGTCACCCCGCCGTAATCAGATAATGCGGTTGGTCTTGAGATCGCGCAGGAAGCCGCCCCAGCGACGCTCGTAGAACGGGGTGATGTGCTCGGTAATAAAGTGGCTGATCCCCTTCTCACCTTTCTTCACCTGACAGATATCAATCGGCTCATCGCCCGGCAGGGTGTCGGTTGCCACGCTTCCCGCCGCCTGGATGATCTCGTCGATATCGCCGTCGGCCTCAATCCCTATCAGCAGAACAGGCTTTTCGTCAGCGCTCTCTTTGATGGAGCAGAGAAACGCGCGTTTTACCGGCTTGATGGTTTTAAACAGCGTGGTCAGGGAGTCAATCATCTGCGCGGGCGGCTCGGCCACTTCAGACAGCAGCAGCGTTTCGCCCCCTTCCAGCACCTCCTGAGTGCTGAGCGGGTTCCCCTCGTCACCAATCAGGTGGCTGATTTCGCGCGGAGTAAACTCTTTCCCGGTCGGCAGTTTGGCGTTGAGGAACAGCGTCTGCCCCAGGGTCATTTCGAACAACGTGCGCACCGGCATCACCACGAACGCCTGTTCGTCTTCTACCGCTTCCTGCAAGGCCTCGAGCGAAGTAAAGAACGGGATCACCGAGGTGCCGTCGTCTTTCTCCCAGTGCAGCAGATCCAGCGCGCTGTCTTCGACAACCTGCTCCCCTTCCGCCGCGGTGCCCGGCACCCAGACGGTGGATTCCAGCAGCGTGCGGAAAAATGCCGGACGGTGGGCGGGTTCGGTCGCCGCCTGCTCCAGCAGGGTTTCTAATTCGTTTTTGGTTTCTGACATAGTTTGGCTACTTCAAAAAACGCCGGGTGGCGCTTCGCTTACCCGGCCTACAAAACCGTAGGCCCGTGCAAGCGCAGCGCCGCCGGGCAATACGATGACTCCGAAGGCGCGCGTAAGCGTAGCGCTACCCGGCAAAAAAGATCACTCAGCCGTCAGCAGGTTCGCCACGGTACGCACGCCCAGACCGGTCGCACCCGCAGACCACTGCTCAACCGCCGCTTTACGGTAGGTTGCGGAGCAGTCAATGTGCAGCCAGCCTTCATGGTAGTTCTCAACGAAGTGAGACAGGAAGCCTGCTGCGGTGCTTGCCCCCGCCGGGTACGCCGCGCTCGCGGTGTTGTTCAGCTCGGCGAAGTTAGACGGCAGCTGGCTGCGGTGGAACTCGGCCAGCGGCAGACGCCAGAACGGTTCGTTTTCCGCCGCCGCGCTGGCCAGCAGGCGAGCGGCCAGCTTGTCGTCGAAGCTGAACAGGGCGTGATAGTCGTTACCCAGCGCCGTTTTCGCCGCGCCGGTCAGGGTTGCCATGTCGATAATCAGCTCCGGCTTCTGCGCAGAGGCGTCGATCAGGCCATCGGCCAGCACCAGACGGCCTTCGGCGTCGGTGTTCATCACCTCAACGTTTTTACCGTTGCGGTAGCGAATGATGTCGCCCAGCTTGAAGGCGTTGCCGCTCACCATGTTGTCCGCGCAGCACAGGTAGAGCTTCACGCGCTTGTTCAGGCCACGGGTGATGGCGAACGCCAGCGCGCCGGTAATGGTGGCCGCACCGCCCATGTCGGACTTCATGGAATCCATGAACGCGCTCTGCTTCAGGCTGTAGCCGCCGGTGTCGAAAGTGATGCCTTTTCCGACCAGACAGGCAAAGACCGGCGCTTCTTTATCGCCGGTTGGGTTGTAATCCAGCGCCAGCAGGACCGGAGGACGCTCGGAGCCACGGCCCACGGTGTGGATGCCCATGTAGTTTTGCTCGCGCAGGTCTTCACCTTTAGTGATGCGGTAAGACATCTTGTCGCCCGCCACGCCGCACAGCAGGTCGACGGCGCGCTGCGCCAGCTGCTCAGGGCCTAACTCTTCCGCCGGGGCGTTGATGGTGTCGCGCACCCAGTCGATGATTTGCAGGCGGCTTTCCAGCTCTTTCTGACCGGCTTCGTCGAGGTTCGCCCACTCGATTTTGCGGGTGCCTTTCGGGCCTTTGTAGCCTGCCCAGAACGCCCAGCTGCGGTCGGTGTCCCAGCCTTCGCCTTCCAGCGACACATGCTTAATGCCAAGGCCGTCAATTTTACGCGCGGCGCGCTGGATCAGGCCCAAATCATCATTGCCCGTCAGGTGCAGGGTAATACCGTCGTTGTTGATGCTGTAGGTGGCTTTTTCGCCCCAGCGTGAGTCGGCTGGCTGCGTGGAGAGCGTAATCTTCATCGCTTCGGTCATTTTATTTATCCTTATTAGCAACTAGCAAA
Organism: Enterobacter cloacae complex sp. SHL018; assembly: GCF_049237905.1. Lineage (NCBI taxonomy): Bacteria > Pseudomonadati > Pseudomonadota > Gammaproteobacteria > Enterobacterales > Enterobacteriaceae > Enterobacter > Enterobacter cloacae complex sp. SHL018. The sequence goes on along the minus strand of NZ_JBMKJE010000004.1, from coordinate 77,149 downwards.
CGGGCCGCCTGAAGGCAGCCCGTTTATGTTATCTATTCTGCTTCATCTAACCAGACTAACAGAATCGCCTCCAGAATTTTTTCATTGGATGCGTTTGGATCGTCGTCAAAATCTTCCAGATCGCAAATCCACTGATGCATATCGGTGAATCGTACGGTCTTCGGATCGAGATCCGGGTTCGCGTCGTAGAGCGCCTCGCCGATTTCACGGCTGTCTGTCCACTTCAGTCCCATATCAATGCTCGCGTGCGTGGTTGATGGTGTAACGTGGGAACTCCACGACCAGATCTTCATCGGTCACCGCGGCCTGGCAGCTCAGGCGGCTGTCTGGCTCCAGACCCCATGCTTTATCCAGCATGTCGTCTTCGTCTTCGGTGCTCTCGGCGAGAGAGTCGAAACCTTCACGCACGATGCAGTGGCAGGTGGTGCAGGCACAGGATTTTTCACAGGCGTGTTCCACTTCGATACCTGCACGCAGGGCAACATCGAGAATGGTTTCACCGGTCTTCGCTTCCAGAACAGCGCCATCCGGACAGAGGTCCGCATGAGGCAAAATTACAATCTTTGGCATATTAAACCTCGTCCACGGACTGGCCTTTCAGCGCGACGCGGACAGATTTGTCCATGCGGCGAGCAGCGAAGTCCTGGGTTTGTTTATCAACGTTTTTAATGGCTTCTTCTATTGCGTCAGCGTCATTGCCTTCGGCGACTGCGCTTAAGCGCGCGGCAGCGTCGTCAATCACCTGGCGCTCAGCGGCGCTTAACAGCGCGGCATCGGCAGCGAGCGCGCCGTTCAGGCTTTCCAGCACGCGTGCGGCTTCCACTTTTTGTTCGGCCAGCATACGCGCCTTCACATCCTGCTCGGCGTAACTCATTGAGTCCTGAATCATGGAGGCGATTTCGCCATCGGTCAGGCCGTAGGACGGCTTCACCTGGATGGACGATTCCACGCCGGTGGATTTTTCCATCGCCGTGACGCTCAGCAGACCGTCCGCATCCACCTGGAAGGTAACGCGAATATGCGCCCCGCCCGCCGGCAGCGCCGGAATTCCGCGCAGCGCAAAGCGCGCCAGAGAGCGGCAGTCCTGCACCAGCTCGCGCTCGCCCTGCATCACGTGGATGGACATCGCAGTCTGGCCGTCTTTGAAGGTAGTAAACTCCTGCGCGCGCGCCACCGGAATGGTGGTGTTACGCGGAATGACTTTCTCCACCAGGCCGCCCATGGTTTCTAAACCCAGAGACAGCGGGATGACGTCCAGCAGCAGCATTTCGCTGTCCGGCTTGTTGCCGACCAGGATATCGGCCTGGATAGCGGCGCCCACGGCAACCACTTTGTCCGGGTCGATAGAGGTCAGCGGCGTGCGGCCAAAGAATTCGCCCACGCGCTCGCGCACCAGCGGCACGCGGGTTGAGCCGCCAACCATGACCACTTCCAGCACCTCGCTGGCCTCCACGCCCGCATCTTTCAATGCGCGACGGCAGGCCAGCAGGGTACGCTTAACCAGAGGCGCAATCAGTTCGCTGAACTGATTGCGGGTGATCTCACCCTGCCAGCCCGCAACGTTAACCGTGACCGACTGCGCGTCGCTCAGGGCGATTTTGGCGTCGATGGCCGCATCCAGCAGTTCACGCTGTACGCGCGCATCGCTGCGATCGCTGATGCCCGCCTGCTCGCGGATGTAGTCCGCCAGCAGATGGTCGAAGTCATCGCCGCCGAGCGCGGAATCCCCGCCGGTCGCCAGCACTTCGAACACGCCGCGGCTCAGGCGCAGGATTGAAATATCAAACGTCCCGCCGCCGAGATCGTAAACCGCAATCACCCCTTCCTGACCGGAATCGAGGCCGTAGGCAATGGCCGCCGCCGTCGGTTCGTTCAGCAGACGCAGCACATGCAGGCCCGCCAGACGCGCGGCGTCTTTGGTGCCCTGACGCTGTGCATCGTCGAAGTAGGCCGGAACGGTGATTACCACGCCGTCGAGATCGCCGCCGAGCGTCGCCGTGGCGCGCGCCGCCAGCGCTTTGAGGATGTCAGCGGAAACGCGAATCGGGTTCAGCAGACCGGCAGACGTCGCGATCATCGGCAGGCCGTTTTCGCTGGCCTGTAGCTGATACGGCAGATGCGGGTAACGGGTCTGGATATCAGCCAGCGAGCGGCCCATCATGCGCTTAACCGAGCTGATGGTGTTGGCCGGATCGCGCGCGGCGTTGGTGCGGGCATCAAACCCGACCGCGTGACCCTGCTGCTGGTAGTGGACCACGGAAGGCAGCAGATGGCGCCCCTGCTCGTCAGCCAGCGTTTCCGCCTGGCCGCTACGCACGGTCGCCACGAGAGAATTGGTGGTGCCCAGATCAATACCGACCGCCAGACGACGCTGGTGCGGTGCGGCGCTTAAGCCAGGCTCACTAATTTGTAATAAGGCCATAATTGCTTCCGAAATTAAAAATCGAGCAGCTTTTCTTCGAGTTGTTCAGCACTGCTTCGCAGTTTATCGAGAAAACGGAGTTTGCGCACAGTGTCTGCCGCCACGTCCCAGGTCTCGTTGTTCAGTTGCTCCACCATCTGCTGATGGCGGGTATCGAACATGCCCTTTACGCGCGTGATAAAGCTTTCCAGGCGCGCTTCGTCTTTAGCCTGTTCAATTTCATCCAGCTCTTCGCGCAGCTCCAGCTGTTCCATCAGAAAGGCGGTGTCGCGCACGGTATGCTGTTCGCTCGCCAGATCGAAACCGTGGAGCGAGAGCAGATATTCTGCACGCGCCAGCGGATGACGCAGCGTTTGCCAGGCCTGGTTGATGGTTGCGGAGTGTGATACCGCAGCCAGCTGCTCTGCCTGCGTCCCGCTGGCGAATTTATCCGGATGGTACTGACGCTGGAGATCCTGAAAACGGACCGTCAGCGCCTGGAGATCGATCGGGTATTGAGCGGGTAGTCCGAAGAGAGTGAAGTAATCCATAACAATCTCAGGGGTAGCCTGTTAGAACAAACCCCACGCGTAGCAAAGCCACGGTGGGGTTTCGGATGACGCGCGGTTAAACGTGGAAGCTTTCGCCGCAACCACACTCGTCTTTGACGTTCGGATTCGTGAATTTGAACCCTTCGTTCAGGCCTTCTTTTACGAAGTCCAGCTGAGTGCCGTTGAGGAATTGCAGGCTTTTGCCATCGACCACCACCTTCACGCCCTTGTCTTCAAACACGGTGTCATCAGACGCCGGTTCGTCAACAAACTCCAGTACGTAAGCCATACCAGAACAGCCGGAGGTACGTACGCCCAGTCGCAGGCCAAAGCCTTTACCACGGTTCGCCAGAAAAGAGCTTACTCGCGCGGCAGCGCTGTCGCTAAGGGTAATCGACATACTCAAACCTCAATTATTTTGCTTCACGTTTGCTTTTGTAATCCGCAATGGCGGCTTTGATCGCGTCTTCTGCCAGAATTGAGCAGTGAATTTTCACCGGCGGCAGTTCGAGTTCTTCAGCAATATCCGTGTTCTTGATTGCCTGTGCTTCGTCCAGAGACTTGCCCTTCACCCATTCGGTGACCAGGGAGCTGGAAGCGATAGCAGAACCGCAGCCGTAGGTCTTGAAGCGCGCGTCTTCAATGATACCTTCATTGTTGACTTTAATCTGCAACTTCATCACATCGCCACACGCTGGCGCGCCAACCATACCGCTACCGACAGATTCATCGCTGTTGTCAAAAGAGCCAACGTTGCGCGGGTTTTCGTAATGATCGATAACTTTTTCGCTGTATGCCATGATTAAATTCTCCTTATGTACCGATTAGTGATGTGACCATTCAATGCTGTTCAGATCCACGCCCTGCTTGAACATTTCCCACAGTGGAGAAAGGTCGCGCAGACGGCCAATGGAGTTACGAACCAGTTTGATGGTGTAGTCAATCTCTTCTTCGGTAGTAAAACGACCTAAAGAGAAACGGATAGAGCTGTGTGCCAGCTCGTCAGTCATACCCAGCGCGCGCAGCACGTAGGATGGCTCCAGGCTTGCAGACGTACAGGCAGAACCGGAAGAAACCGCCAGGTCTTTCAGCGCCATGATCAGCGACTCGCCTTCAACATAGTTGAAGCTGACGTTGAGGATGTTTGGCGCGCCCTGCTCGAGATCGCCGTTCAGATACACTTCTTCCATATCTTTCACGCCGTCCCACAGACGGTTACGCAGCGTACGCAGGCGTGCCATCTCGGTTTCCATCTCTTCTTTCGCGATGCGATACGCTTCGCCCATGCCCACGATCTGGTGAACAGGCAGCGTACCGGAACGCATGCCGCGCTCGTGACCACCGCCGTGCATCTGTGCTTCGATGCGGATACGTGGCTTACGACGAACGTACAGCGCGCCGATACCTTTCGGACCATAGATTTTGTGACCGGAGAAGGACATCAGGTCCACTTTCAGCTGGCTCAGGTCGATAGGCAGTTTGCCCACGCTCTGGGTCGCATCCACGTGGTAGATGATGCCGCGCGCACGGCACATTTCGCCGATGGTTGCGATGTCCTGCACAACGCCGATTTCGTTGTTAACGTGCATGATGGAAACCAGAATGGTGTCATCACGCATGGCCGCTTCGAGCTCTTTCAGGTCGATGATCCCGTTGCTCTGCGGCGCCAGGTAAGTCACTTCGAACCCTTCACGCTCCAGCTGACGGCAGGTGTCCAGCACGGCTTTGTGTTCGGTTTTGCTGGTGATGATGTGCTTGCCTTTTTTCTGATAAAAGTTGGCTGCACCTTTGATCGCCAGGTTGTCGGATTCGGTCGCACCGGAGGTGAAAACAATTTCACGCGGGTCGGCACCGACCAGGTCAGCAATCTGATTACGGGCGATATCAACCGCCTCTTCAGCATGCCAGCCAAAACGGTGAGAACGGGAAGCTGGGTTACCAAAGTTTCCGTCCAGGGTCAGACACTGCATCATTTTCTCGGCAACACGCGGGTCCACCGGCGTGGTTGCGGAGTAATCGAGATAAATCGGTAATTTCATTGCTCTATAAACTCCGTACATCGCTTCAATGCAAGGAATCAGGCAACCGGCTGGATGTACGACCGAGTACACGGGGCGAGCTAACGCCCCGGCCTGATTCTGAAATACTTATCTTTTTATTACGCGCGCAGTTTAACGTCGATAGCGTCCTGCGAACGGGTGCTGCGCTGTGATTCATGGCTTTGCTGACGACCCGACACGTCCAGAACTTCCTGGTTATTCACCAGTTCACCCAGGGTGATGTTGTTCAGGAAGCCGGTCAGACGGTCGCTCAGATCGCGCCACAGCGCGTGGGTGAGGCATTTATCGCCGCCCTGGCAGCCGCCTTTACCCTGGCAACGGGTCGCGTCGACGGATTCGTCAACCGCGCTAATCACTTCGCCAACCGCAATACTGCCTGCGTCTTTACCCAGCAGATAACCGCCACCCGGGCCACGAACGCTGGACACCAGTCCATTTTTACGCAGTCTGGAGAACAGCTGTTCCAGGTAAGAGAGGGAGATCCCTTGTCGTTCAGAAATATCAGCCAACGGAACCGGGCCCGCTTCGGAGTTGAGCGCAACGTCCAGCATCGCGGTCACGGCATAACGCCCTTTAGATGTCAGTCTCATGTCTTACTTAACCTCAAACTCGCCCCTGCCCGGGGTTTTTTATTGTAAAATGGGGGTATTGCATAGCAGGGCCAAGTCTGACATTCCTGACTAAATTGGTCAACTATTTACTTGACTGTTTTAGTCAGGTATTTAACCTTCTGTGCCGTATTTTTTGCCCGGCGGCGCTGCGCTTGCACGGGCCTACGGGCTTTGTAGGCCGGGTAAGCGAAGCGCCACCCGGCGAACAGACGACACTATTCCTTATTCTTCTGCTCAATCGACGCCAGAATCCCGCGCAGGATGTTCAGCTCCTGGCTTTCCGGACGCGCGCGGGTGAACATACGGCGCAGCTTGTTCATCACCTGGCCCGGGTGGCCTTCACGGATAAAGCCGGTTGAGAGCAGCGTCTGCTCCAGATGACCGTAGAAGCGCTCGAGGTCGTCCACCAGCGGGTAGGCCGTCTCTTCTTTAGGTTCGACCGGTTTCTCCTGCGTCGCCAGCCATGCCATGCGCACTTCGTAGGCAATAACCTGCACCGCCATCGCCAGATTCAGCGAGCTGTATTCCGGGTTGGCGGCAATCGCCACGTGATAGTGGCACTTCTGTAATTCCTCGTTGGTCAGGCCAACACGTTCACGGCCAAACACCAGCGCAACCGGCGCCTGTTCCGCTTCTGAGATGCTTTTCAGGCCGCATTCGCGCGGGTCCAGCATCGGCCAGGGCAGCGTACGGGAGCGCGCGCTTGTCCCCACCACCAGGCTGCAACCGGCCAGGGCTTCATCCAGGGTGTCCACGATCTGCGCATTCCCGATCACGTCGCTGGCGCCGGCCGCCAGAGCAATAGCCTGAGAGTCTGGTTTCACCAGAGGATTCACCAGCCACAGGTTCGTTAAGCCCATGGTTTTCATAGCGCGGGCCACAGAGCCCATGTTGCCGGTGTGCGATGTTTCGACCAGCACGATTCGAATGTTTTGCAGCATAATTTTTAAATGTCTGGATTCAGTGTCTGAAGAATATTCGGGCATATTATCATAAACGAGAGACATAATCCGATCCCGCTGCTATACTCTGCGCCGATTTTCCTGTTCTTTAACATCCAGTGAGAGAGACCGATGCATCCGATGCTGACCATCGCCGTGCGCGCAGCGCGCAAGGCGGGTAATGTAATTGCCAAACACTACGAAACCCCAGACTCCGTAGAAACCAGCCAGAAAGGCAGCAATGATTTCGTGACGAACGTAGATAAAGCCGCAGAAGCGATTATTATCGAAACGATCCGCAAATCTTACCCGCAGCACACCATCATCACCGAAGAAAGCGGTGAACATGAAGGTACCGATCAGGATGTTCAATGGGTTATCGATCCACTGGATGGCACCACCAACTTCGTCAAACGCCTGCCACACTTCTCTGTGTCTATCGCAGTACGCATCAAAGGCCGTACTGAAGTCGCCGTTGTTTACGATCCAATGCGTAACGAACTGTTCACCGCGACCCGCGGTCAGGGCGCGCAGCTGAATGGCTACCGTCTGCGTTGCAGCAATGCACGCGATCTGGACGGCACGATTCTGGCGACCGGCTTCCCGTTCAAGGCGAAGCAGCACGCAACCACTTATATGAATATCCTGGGCAAGCTGTTCACCGAATGCGCGGACTTCCGTCGCACCGGCTCTGCTGCACTGGATCTGGCCTATGTCGCGACCGGCCGCGTTGACGGTTACTTTGAGCTGTCTCTGAAGCCGTGGGACTTTGCGGCGGGCGAGCTGATCGCTCGTGAAGCTGGTGCGATTGTTTGCGACTTCACCGGCGGCCATAACTATATGTCTACCGGCAACATCGTTGCAGGTAACCCGCGCGTTGTTAAAGCCATGCTGGCAAACATGCGTGATGAACTGAGCGATGCGCTGAAGCGTTAATCCCGGTAACTGCACTCAGCGGCTATTTCCCCAATGCTGTCTGTGTTTATAAATCCCCGATATTCATCATCGGGGATTTTTTTATTAGTCGTTCCTGTTACGCCTAAATAACCATCAGTATTTACTCTGTAATTTGATTTATAGCAGATTGCCTTTTCGTTTTTATCATTACGATACTTCTTGACTAAACGCCTCACTCAGGAAAAATAAATGAGCAACCTTATTTATTTAACGCTTGAGGGCAATATTCAGGGAAAGATTTCTGCTGGCTGTGGTTCTCAGGCTTCAGTCGGCAACCGCTATCAGCTGGGGCATGAAGATGAAATCTTTGTTTTCAGCCTGATGCAGGAAGCGGGCGGTACCGGTGGCCGGATTTACCATCGCGGACTACAATTCTGTAAGCTCCTGGATAAAAGCTCTCCGTTAATCAGTAACGCTATTAATTATAATGAACGTCTTAAGCTTACCTTTGATATTTACCGCACTAATCGATACGGTCAAATGGAGAAGTATTATCTTATCGAATTACGTGGTGCATCAATACGGTCCATTCAGCTGCATTCAAAAATGAATGATATAGACTATGAATATATCTCGGTGGATTATGATTATATTCTGAGTCGCCATCTTATTGCCGGTACCGAATTTGATTATCTGCTGACGCCTGAAAATTACAGCCGTCTTTTTCCGGTGGTGCAGAAGACTATCCTCCCCGAAGAGCAGCCTGAACGGAGAGTGACATTGGTGCTGGGGATATTCTTTGATGGCACCGGTAATAACGCGGTAAACACCCGGAACATGCTTGAGGCCCTTACGGCGCAGCACTTTGATATTAACAGCCCGGATGCGGTAACCATTCTCGCCAGAAATGCATCGGAAAAGATGGGGATTAGTGGGATCGGGGCGGGCAGCTATCTGGGGTATTACACGAATATTCACTGGTTGAATGAACTGTATGTAATAACTTTTCCCCCAGAGAGTAGTTACATTCAAAATACTGTTTATGTCGAAGGCATTGGAACTCGAGCTGGAGAACCCGATAATCCGATAGGGCTTGGGTTAGGTACAGCAGAGACTGGTATTATTGCCAAAACTGACGATGCGGTAGCGCAGTTGGCGACAACCATAGATGCAGCGCTTGGTTTACTGAAAGGGAAGTTTATCGTCGACAAACTGCGATTTGATATCTTCGGCTTCAGCCGCGGCGCTGCGGCGGCTCGCCACTTCGCCAACCGTGTCCAGGCGGAAGACCAATCCATTATCAGCGCCATTTCAGCGGGTATGGGTAAAATTAGCTACCGCGGTGCTCCGGCAGGCAGAAACCGTTTTCTCGGAATCATGGACACCGTGGCGGCCGTCGGCACGCTGGCGAACGGTCTCAATCCACACAGCGCCGATACCGGCAATGTCGACATACGCCTGCGTCCCGGCGTGGCGGAAAAAGTATTCCACATCACCGCCCAGCACGAATGCCGCTATAACTTTGCCCTCAACAGCGTTGCTCCCGCCTGGCCGGAACTCATACTTCCCGGCGCTCATTCTGATATCGGCGGCGGCTATCTGCCCTAGCTGCGGGAAGACCTTTTTCTCACCCGTCCACTGGTGGAAACCCTGCCTCACAACCAGCCAGGCGCGCAGTCGCACGCTTACCAGCAAACGATGGCGCAGCTACGCGCGCTGGAGCATTCACCGGCCATCATGCCCGTCATTCGTACCAGTGCCATCACCCCGGACGTATGGGAAGACGATTTTGCCCCGCCGGACCACTACAGCCAGCCGCAGAAACGGACCTTTTCCGCTCTGACGCTGCGCCACCGGACGGTCTTTTTTGACTGGTCGAAAGTGGCGCTGCGGCTCATGGTTGATGCAGCGGTAGAGGCTGGGGCGTTATTTGCTGACGTAGATGGCAACAAAACGCACGGCTTACCTGATGAGCTAAAGCCGTTGTCTGACCGCGCCCGAGAAATGGGAAAAGCGGCCCGTCAGCAAAGAAGCGTAACCGGCTTTACACCTGATGAAGTGGACATAATTGCCCGGAAATATATCCACTGCTCAGCCCACTGGAACGCTGTTGAACTCAAAAAGTCCGGTGAATTACAGGGTGGTGCCTCAGCGTCCGAAACCGTCGGCTTTGTCAACCGGCCGGATGAGAACTGGAGCAGAACGATTTACAACATGGATGGAACCAAACGATGAAAAAACGCAACGTGCTGGCGCTTGCCCTGCTGCTTACGGCTGCAGGCTGCAGCCCACAAAAATCTCACCCTTTACAGTCAAAACAGGCCGCCAGCGGTGACTGGACGCTTCCCTATGACAAGTGGTTTTTTTTATTTATCACACCCAGAGAATTACCGTCTATGGTAAATCACGCCAGAGTCATCGACACGGATGGTTATCTGTATACGTTCAATACTCTTGATCCGACGTCCAGAGATCCTGGCTCTGTTGATAGATGGCCTGAGAATGCACATGGCTTTGGCGGTCAATTTAACAAAGTCAAAGCCCCCCCGCAGTATATTGTCTTCTGCTGGGAATCCTATATTGACCAGCAAACCTACGAAACCAGCGCCGTCTTCGGCCCGGACACCTGGCTGCGAATGAAAACACCTGCCGATCATATCAGTCCCACGGGCAGAACTGTCTGGTACAACAGAATGGTATTTGGCCTCTCCCCCGGAGGAAAAGTCAAAATCTGGTTTTCAGATGTCGCCGGACGCCCCAGCCTGCCCGTCAAACCGCTGAAACTGACGACCCGCTCCGGCAAGGACCTTACCCTGTGCAAAGGCTACGTCGTTCCCGGCGGTACGTTTAACGTCATCCAGTCAACGCAGGATTTCATCAAAGGCAAAACCTACCCCTACGGTAACTGGGATTAACAAGAAGCGACAGACTCGTGGTTATGGGGGATCAGACCGTACGTCGCTAAAACGGCCGCAACCCCCTTCCCACCGGCACCGCACTCATCCACATTGTCACCGCCGCTACCAGCAGAATCACCCCACCCGCCAGTGCCAGCGTCGTCCAGCCAACCTGTCGCCACAATACCGGCGTTTTATTGCCGCTGAGTTTTACCGCCAGCTGACGGAAGCTGTGCACCAGCAGGGCTAACGAAGAGATCGTCAGAGACGTTCCCGCCGCCATCGCCAGCGCCGAGAGCATGCCCCAGCCAAATACGCCTGTCACTTTGCTGAACAACAGCACCATGATTGCGCCCGAGCATGGACGCATCCCCATTGAGAGAACAATCATCAGGCGCGCACGCCAGTCCTCACTGTTCTGTAATTGTTCCTGCGTCGGCAGATGCTGATGCCCGCACCCGCAGTTTTCATGGTGAACGTGATGCGGTGTAAAGGATTTGAATTTTGGTTTTCGCAGCAACGCGCGCAATTTTTTCAGCGCCCGCCAGCAGAGGATCAGCCCCAGCACGCCTACCAGCGCGTAACTCCCCTTCTCCAGCCAGAAGCTGCTCATATGCAGCTGGCGGGCCGGCAGCTGTAGCAGCGAAAGGACGACCACGACCAGCGCAATCGCCACACCGCCCTGAAGTAAAGAGGACGCCAGCGTCAGGCCGATACTCGATTTCAGCTTCGACGGATGCGTGGCAAGCCAGGTCGTGATAACGATTTTGCCGTGTCCCGGTCCCAGGGCATGCAGCACGCCATAGATGAAGCTGAACGCCAGAAGAGCGCCGCCCGCTTTGGTCGGATTTTCCGCCACGGCTTTCAGCAGACCGCTCATCTGCTGATTAACTTCCCGCTGCCAGAGGATGCTTTTCACCATCACCTGCGGCCATGCCTGCCACAGCCAGAGCGCGCCGCCAACCGCAAACAACAAAAAGAGCGCCAGAGGCCAGAGGTGCAGCCAGCGACGCGGCTTACTGACGGGAGAGGAGATCACTGACATTGTAACGTCACCTCCTGCGCAAACTGTTTACCTAACTCCATGTCTTCGGGAGGCGCATCCTCTTTATCAAGAGAAACGGCAAAGTTCAGCATCTCTTCGCTGGGTTTCGGGGTGTGCACGGCAATTTTGCAGCTTTTTTGCAGCGCGTCCGGCAGCCGTACGTCGCTGTCATTGTCATAGCGCATATCGACATAGTAGGTTGGGTCAAACGTGGAAAACCTGTACTTCTGCCCGGCCAGCGGTTGAGGGTGCGCCAGCGGAAGGATAAAGGTCAGCACCGCCTGATGTCCGTCGCGGGTCATACCGTACACCGTGGGACGGTTGAGAAATTTCACCTTTTGTCCGTTGTGCCAGAACTCGGTGAAGTAGTGCTGACCCAGCACGTTGGCCATCACTTCCGCCGCCAGCTTTTTCCAGATCTCATCGCCGGGCTTTGCGTTTCCGGCATCGTACAGCAGGTCGGCGGAGGTGATTTCATCCATCGTCCAGCGCATTTTCAGGCCGCTGAGCTGCGTGCCGTCCGTCACCAGTTCGGTTTTCAGGCTGATAAAACTGTGAGGATGTGCGCCGGCGGCACAAGTGAAAACCGCCAAAAATAACGCTACCGCGCTTTGTTTAACTATTTGCATCTGTTCCTCACGTCAAAAATTCTGTGATGTTCGCCAGCAATCCTGAGTGAAAGGCCTGCCGGTGCGCTTTTCAGCGCCCATCCTTTAGCTATTCTTATCAAACATTCACACTGGATACCCGACAGATGATGACGACGCTTGAAATTCCATCTGTGCTTTCCAGTTCGCAGCGCCGCTGCCAGGTGCTTTTGATGCTTTACCTGCCCGATGCTGCCATCACCGCACAGAGCATAATCGCTGCCAACGGCGTGGACGACGTCATGGCACGGCAAGATATAGCCGAGACGCGCGATGAAATCCAGCGCTATCATCGGCTTGATATTGTCACGCACCATGATGGCTGCTACCGAATTGAGGGTTCCGCCCTTAATCAACGTTTGTGCCTGCTGCACTGGCTGCGCAGGGCGCTTCGGCTCTGTCCACATTTTGTCGCCCAACAGTTTACCCCTGCCTTAAAAACCGCGCTTAAACAGCACGGCATTGCCCGCCCGCTTTATGACGATGCGAACCTTCGGGCGCTTATCAACTTTTGCGCGCGCAAGCTTCAGCGCCAGTTTGAGTCCCGCGACGTACAGTTTTTACAGCTTTATCTGCAATATTGTCTGATTCAGCATCATCTGGGCAATACGCCAGAGTTTTCGCCCGTTCAGCGCAGCTGGACGCAGTCCCGAGGGGAATACTTTACGGCGCAGGAAATTGTCCGCCACTGGAAACGGCGCGTCCCGCAGGGAACGCACAGCGATGAACAGCTGTTCCTGGCGCTGCTATTTATGATGCTTCGCACACCCGACCCGGTGATGGATAAACACCAGCAGGATCAGCGCCTGCGTCGCGCCATCGTGCGTATGATTGCCCGTTTCCGGGCGCAAACCGGGATGAACTTCAGCGATGAGCAAGGGCTGACCGATCAGCTTTATATTCATCTGGCTCAGGCGCTGGACCGCTCCTTATTTGACATCGGCATCGACAACAGTCTGCCGGAAGAGATCCACCGTTTATACCCCCGGCTGCTGCGCACCACTAAAGAGGCGCTGTTTGAGCTGGAAGCCGAATTTGGTCTGCGATTCTCCGGTGAAGAGATGGCTCTGGTGGCGGTGATTTTTGGTGCCTGGCTGATGCAGGAGACCGACCTGCATGAAAAACAGGTGGTTCTGTTAACGGGGGAAGATAAAGCCTGCGAAGCGTTAATTGAGCAGCAGCTTCGCGAGCTGACGCTGCTGCCGCTCAATATTCGTTATCTTAGCCTGGAGGCGTTTAAGAAGGAGGGCGCCCCCCGCGAGGCGGCGCTGGTCATTACGCCTTATCCAACCGCCTTGCCGCTGTTCTCGCCGCCGCTCATTCATGCCGTTGAGGCCCTGAACACGCAGCAGCAGGAACATATTCGCGTTATGCTCGAATCATAGTTACGAGCGAGCAGCCACCTTTGGGCGGATGACGATGGCAGGTAAAGCGACCAGCGCCATCACCCAGAACACACCGTGCCCCAGGTGCTGATAGAGGAAACCGGCAAATACGGTCATCACCGCAATACTGCCGCCCATCGCCACCGCTGAATAGACCGCCTGAAGACGAATAACGTCCCCACCCTCTCGCGCCGCGATGTAGCGCATCGCCGCCAGATGGCACACGGTGAAGGTTCCGCAGTGCAGAATTTGCGCCACAATCAGCCACGGCAGCTCAGTCGTCCAGCCCATGATGCCCCAGCGCACCACGCCGCAAACGGCGGAAAGCAGCAGCAGGTCACGCGCCCCGAAACGACGGAAAAGTTTTTGGCTCAGCGCGAAGATAATGACCTCCGCCACCACGCCGAGCGACCACAGGTAGCCTACCGCAGAAGCCGAGTAGCCCGCCCCCTGCCAGTAGATGGCGCTGAAGCCGTAATAGGCCGCATGTGCCCCCTGGAGCAGACAGACGCAGGCCAGGAAACGCCAGCTTTGCGCCACCAGCGAGCGCCAGGCGGGCCAGCCGGCGCTCTCCTGATGGCGGCTTTCGCCCTGCGGCATCACCGACGGACGCAGCAACATACCGAGCAGCATCGAGGCGATGCCGAGCGTTAACAGCGCCAGAATGGCACGATAGTCATAGAGGCTGACCAGTTTCCCGACCAGCGCAGAGCCGATCACGAAGGCAATCGATCCCCACAGGCGCACGCGGCCATAGTCCATGGTGATCTGCTTTTGCCAGGTGTTCGCCAGGGCATCCGTCAGCGGCACCAGCGGGGAGAAGAACAGATTAAAGCCAACCATTACCACCATCAGCCAGGCAAACTGATGGCTGACCCAGAAACAGGCCGCAAAGACCAGCGTCAGCAGGGCCAGAATTCGCACCGCTTTAATCAGTAAGGAGGGATCGCTGACGCGGGGCGCAATCAGCAGGCTACCCAGGAAACGTGCCACCAGCCCCGCGCCCAGCAGGATGCCAATGGTCTCAGGCGTCAGACCAATTCCCTTGAGCCAGACGCTCCAGAAAGGCAAAAAAATACCGTAACTAAAGAAATAGGTGAAATAGCTGAGCGCCAGCCAGCGCGTGGAATGCAAGACCATGAATCCCTCCCGAAATGGAGGCGATAGTCTGGCGTTAATCCCTGACTTTAGCAAGTCGTTAGCGCGCTATAAATTAACGATAAATTAACATCATGGACAGCCGGTCGGCGTATGGCGAGAGCGGCAAAATTGTATTACGTTTAAAGAACATCGCCTGAAGAGGTCGTTTGCCATGAACAACTTACGTTATTTCGATTTCGGCTCCTCTCGTTCTTTCCTGCTTTTAATTGCCCGCATTGCTATTGTGGTCCTGTTTATTATTTTCGGTTATCCCAAGCTGACGGGGTTTAGCGGCACCGTTCAGTATATGACGTCGCTCGGCGCCCCCATGCCCATGCTGGCCGCCATTGTTGCGGTGGTGATGGAAGTCCCCGCCGCGATTCTGATTGTGCTGGGCTTTTTCACCCGCCCCCTCGCGGTGATCTTTGTCTTCTATACGCTGGGAACAGCGGTGATTGGTCACCACTACTGGGATATGACGGGCGATGCGGTTCTGCCAAATATGATTAACTTCTACAAAAATGTAAGTATCGCTGGCGGCTTTATTTTGCTGGCGATTACCGGGCCGGGGGCCATCTCCCTCGACCGACGTTAGCCCATAAAAAAAGGCCGCATGAGCGGCCTTTTTCAGTTCTGCGACGCAGAGAATTATGCGTACACCGGGAAGCGTGCGCAGATGTCCAGAACTTTACCTTTAACGCGCTCGATAACCGCGTCGTCATTGATGTTGTCCAGAACGTCACACATCCAGCCCGCCAGCTCTTTCACTTCCGCTTCTTTAAAGCCACGGCGAGTTACGGCCGGAGAACCGATACGGATACCGGAAGTCACGAACGGGCTCTTCGGATCGTTTGGCACGCTGTTTTTGTTGACGGTAATGTTGGCGCGACCGAGGGCTGCGTCAGCTTCTTTACCGGTCAGGTTCTTATCAACCAGGTCCAGCAGGAACAGGTGGTTTTCAGTCCCGCCAGAGACCACTTTGTAGCCACGGTTCAGGAACACTTCCACCATCGCTTTGGCGTTTTTAGCAACCTGCTGCTGATAAACCTTGAACTCTGGCTCCATCGCTTCTTTCAGCGCGACGGCTTTCGCGGCAATAACGTGCATCAGCGGGCCGCCCTGGGCGCTTGGGAACACGGCGGAGTTCAGCTTTTTGTACAGCTCTTCGTCACCGCCTTTCGCCAGGATCAGACCACCGCGTGGACCCGCCAGGGTTTTGTGGGTAGTGGTGGTCACAACGTGCGCATGTGGAACCGGGTTCGGGTAAACGCCTGCCGCAATCAGACCGGCAACGTGCGCCATGTCGACGAACAGGTACGCACCGATGCTGTCAGCGATTTCACGCATTTTTGCCCAGTCAACGATGCCGGAGTAAGCAGAGAAGCCACCGATGATCATCTTCGGCTTGTGCTCTTTGGCCTGCTTCGCCATGTCTTCATAGTCAATTTTACCGGACTCATCAATACCGTAAGGGATGATGTTGTACAGTTTGCCAGAGAAGTTAACCGGGGAGCCGTGAGTCAGGTGGCCGCCCTGCGCCAGGTTCATACCCAGAACAGTATCGCCCGGCTGCAACAGCGCGGTGTAAACAGCGAAGTTAGCCTGAGAGCCAGAGTGCGGCTGGACGTTCGCGTAGTCAGCGCCAAAGAGTTCTTTCGCACGGTCAATCGCCAGCTGCTCAACGATATCAACGTATTCGCAACCGCCGTAGTAGCGCTTGCCCGGATAACCTTCAGCATATTTGTTGGTCAGCTGAGAACCCTGCGCCTGCATTACGCGCGGGCTGGTGTAGTTTTCGGAGGCGATCAGTTCGATGTGCTCTTCCTGACGTACTTTTTCCTGCTCCATAGCCTGCCACAGTTCGGCATCATAATCGGCAATGTTCATTTCACGCTTTAACATCCGCATCTCCTGACTCAGCTAACAAGTAAATTTTTGGCCTGAAAAGGCAGTCCTGTTGGACGACGGGCAACAGTATAACTGAATAGTTCTGCGATAACAGGTCTTGACAAACGATTTTACGCAAACGTTTACCTCCACGCCACGCAAGGGTTTGAGCAATAAAGCTCTCGCCATTTTCAACGGATTTCTTTTCAGCTTTGTGATGCATATTTTTCACGATGCAAAGAACCATTTACATTGCAGGGGTATTTTTATAAGATGCATATAAAATACATCATTAAAGTAACATCAGAAGGAAGCTGCTATGCTCGACGCCCAAACCATCGCTACCGTGAAAGCCACAATCCCCCTGCTGGTTGAAACGGGTCCTAAACTGACCGCCCATTTCTACGATCGCATGTTCGCGCATAACCCGGAGCTCAAAGAGATTTTCAACATGAGCAACCAGCGTAACGGCGATCAGCGCGAAGCGCTGTTTAACGCTATTGCCGCCTATGCCAGCAACATCGAAAACCTGGCGGCTCTGCTGCCTGCGGTGGAAAAAATCGCCCAGAAGCACACCAGCTTCCAGATCAAACCTGAGCAGTACAACATCGTCGGCAGTCATCTGCTGGCAACCCTGGACGAAATGTTCAGCCCGGGCCAGGAAGTACTGGATGCCTGGGGTAAGGCCTATGGCGTACTGGCAAACGTATTCATCAACCGTGAAGCGCAGATCTACAGCGAAAACGCCAGCAAGAATGGCGGCTGGGAAGGCACGCGCGCCTTCCGCATCGTTGAGAAAACCCCGCGCAGCGCACTGATCACCAGCTTTGAGTTTGAGCCAGTGGACGGTCAGCCGGTTGCCGATTACCAGCCGGGCCAGTATCTGGGCGTCTGGCTGAAGCCTGAAGGCTTCCCGCACCAGGAGATTCGCCAGTACTCCCTGACCCGCAAGCCAGACGGCAAAGGCTATCGCATTGCGGTTAAACGTGAGGAAGGCGGTCAGGTATCCAACTGGCTGCATAACGAAGCCAGCGTGGGCGACGTGGTCCATCTGGCGGCACCGGCGGGCGATTTCTTTATGGCCGTTGAAACGAATACCCCGGTGACGTTGATCTCCGCAGGCGTAGGTCAGACGCCAATGCTGGCAATGCTGGATACGCTGGCGAAAGCAAACCACAGCGCGCAGGTTAACTGGTTCCACGCGGCGGAGAACGGTGATGTGCACGCCTTTGCGGATGAAGTCAAAGCGCTCGGAGCGACCCTGCCGCGTTTCACCGCGCATACCTGGTATCGCCTGCCGACGGAGGCAGACCGCGCAGCGGCTCGTTTCGACAGCGAAGGCCTGATGAATTTAGGGCAGCATGAAGGGGCGTTCAGCGCACCGGGGATGCAGTTCTACGTTTGTGGGCCAGTAGCGTTTATGCAGTATGCCGCGAAGCAGCTGGTAGACCTGGGCGTGAATAAAGACAACATTCATTACGAATGTTTCGGCCCGCATAAAGTGCTGTAATCGCCCGGCGGCGCTGCGCTTGCACGGGCCTACGAAGGGTTTTGTAGGCCGGGTACGCGCAGCGCCACCCGGCAAGAATGTTAAATCGCCGCGTCGTCTTCTTCGCCGGTACGGATACGGATCACACGCGCCACGTCAAAGACGAAGATTTTCCCGTCGCCAATTTTGCCGGTCTGCGCCGTGCGGATGATGGTGTCCACACAGGTATCGACGATATCATCGCTCACCACGATCTCGATTTTCACTTTCGGCAGAAAGTCCACCATGTACTCTGCGCCACGGTATAGCTCGGTGTGGCCCTTCTGACGACCAAAACCTTTTACTTCAGTTACGGTCATCCCGGTGATGCCTACTTCTGCCAGCGCTTCACGTACATCATCCAGTTTGAAAGGTTTAATAATCGCATCAATCTTTTTCATGGTGGGTCCTTAAACTCTTGCCAGTAAGCAGCCTCGTAATCGGTTGCTCACAGTATCATATTCAGGCGAATTTTGCGGTATTACTCTTTAAAATCGTTCGCTTCCAGCTCGTGGCGTGAGAGCAATTTATAAAACTCGGTACGGTTACGCCCGGCCATGCGCGCCGCATGGGTTACGTTGCCTTTGGTGATTTGCAGCAGCTTGCGCAGATAGTTCAGCTCGAACTGGTTTCGCGCTTCCGCAAACGTCGGTAAGGCCGTGTTTTCCCCCTCGAGCGCCTGCTCCACCAGCGCATCGCTGATCACCGGCGATGACGTCAGCGCCACGCACTGCTCAATCACGTTCACCAGCTGGCGTACGTTGCCCGGCCAGCTTGCGGTCATCAGGCGTTTCATCGCATCGGTGGAGAACGCGCGCACGAATGGTTTGTGGCGGTCAGCGGCCTGGCGCAAAAGGTGATTTGCCAGCAGCGGGATATCTTCCGCACGCTCGGCCAGCGCCGGGATTTTCAGGTTGACGACATTCAGTCGATAGTAAAGATCTTCACGGAACTCGTTGCGCGCCATCACCTTGGGTAAATCGCGATGGGTAGCGGAAATAATACGCACGTTGATATCGATATCGCGGTTGCTGCCAAGCGGACGCACTTTTCGCTCCTGCAACACGCGCAGCAGTTTGACCTGCAACGGCGCGGGCATATCGCCAATTTCATCAAGAAACAGCGTGCCCCCCTCAGCCGCCTGGAACAGCCCTTCACGGCTGCTCACCGCGCCGGTAAAGGCGCCGCGGGCATGGCCGAAGAGCTCAGACTCAAGCAGCTGTTCCGGCAGCGCGCCACAGTTGATGGCAATAAAGGCATTTTTACTGCGCGGGCTGGCGTTGTGGATCGCCTGGGCCAGGATCTCTTTCCCGGTCCCGCTCTGGCCGTTGATCAGCACGCTAACGTCGGATTGCGCCACCATCCGCGCCTGTTCCAGCAGGCGCAGCATCACAGGGCTACGCGTCACGATGGATTCACGCCAGGCGTCGTCGCCGGATGGCGCCGCATGCTCAAGGGCGCTGTCGATTGCTTTATAGAGGGCGTCTTTATCCACTGGTTTGGTGAGGAAGCTGAATACCCCCTGCTGCGTCGCGGCCACCGCATCAGGAATAGAGCCGTGAGCGGTGAGGATAATCACCGGCATCCCGGGCTGCTGCTTCTGGATCTCCGTGAACAGTTGCAGGCCATCCATTTCATCCATGCGCAAATCACTAATCACCAGATCGATTTTCTCGCGGCTGAGCACTTTCAGCCCCTCCTGCCCACTTTCAGCGGTGACCACGCTGTAGCCTTCGCTGACCAGACGCATTCCCAGCAGCTTTAACAGCCCGGGATCGTCATCCACCAGTAACAGATGGGCAGGTTTACGGCTTGTCATGGCTTCACATCCTCTTGTTTCGGCGTCTCACTGTCTGGCGTCGTGGCAGAGTTGCCTTTCGACCCATCGGGCAGATAGCTGCCTGCCGGCTTACGCGTCGAGAGCTGTCTTTCGATATCGGTCAGATTTTCGAGCTTGCGGGTGGTGGTTTCCAGCTGCTCGCGCAGCGACTCCTGCTGCTGGCGAAGCGCATCAAGCTCGCTGTCGCTCGACTGCTGCAATTTGCTGTAGCGGAAACGCTCTTCAGACAGTTGTAATTGCAGGGTTTGTCCATCCCGCCAGAGCTGATAGACCGGGCGCACCTGCGGGGGAATATTGATCACGTAAGTATCCAGCCGCGTCACGTTGGCGCGGCGTTCGACAGGCGTGATTCTGGCATCCGCCATCACGATCCCACGTTTAAACGCGTCCTGCCAGGTATCGTCCACCAGCATCGCCGCCTGGGCACGGGCCTCGGCGGGCGCCAGCCGCTGGGCGCAGTCTATTCCGCGCAGCCAGAACAGCGGATTGGATTCAACATCACGCCCCGACAGGTTCCAGATATCATCGCAACGTGTTGAAAGGAAATCGGCCAGCTGTTTTTGCGGCCATTTATCTTCCTGTTTGTGGCTAATTGCACTTTTCGGCGCATGGGTTACACAGCCGGCCAGCAGTAAGCAGGGCAGGCTCAGGCGCACATTTTTGCTGGAAAACACCGCGCGCAGTGCGCGGTAAAAGACGTGTGACATACTCACCAGGTTGTTATTCATTTCATTGATTTTTCCGGCTCAAGAGGCAGTTCGATACGAAAACAGACATCGGCGCGTTCATCACTCACGATGTTAAGCTCACCCTGCATGCGTCGTATGCAGTCGCGGGCAATACTCAGCCCCAGACCACTTCCTTTTACCGCACCTTTTCGCTGATGACTCCCCTGGAAGAAGGGCTCAAAGATCATCGTTTTTTCATCATCCGGAATCGGGCTTCCCGTATTCGCTACGTCAATAAATACCCGCGAACCGTTGTTATTGCTTCTGATATAAATGGTACCGGATTCAGTACCATAGTGCACCGCATTGGAATAAAGATTATCCAGTACGCTCATTAACAACATCGGCTCTGCCAGGCAGGAAGGTGCATTGAGATCCACCTGGGTATGCATCATTTTAGCTCTTGCTGGCAGGCTATGGGCGGAGATCACCATGTCCACCAGCGGTTCAATCTCAACGCTTTCAAGCACCACAGCACCATCCGCCAGCTTGCGGTTATAGTCCAGCAGTTGTTCAATAAGTTTTTGTAAATTGCGGCTACTGGCATCCAGAATCGCCACGATCTCTTTTTGCTCAGGGGTTAACGGCCCCGCTACTTCGTCTGCCAGCAGCTCCGTGCCTTCACGCATACTGGCCAGCGGTGTTTTGAGTTCGTGTGAGATATGGCGCAGGAACTGATGACGCTGCGATTCCAGCCACGCCAGGCGTTCAGAAAGCCAGATGATACGCTGACCGACCGAGCGCAGCTCGCGCGGGCCTTTAAAAACAACCGTATCCCCGAGAGATTTGCCCTCCCCCAGGCGGTTAATCATCCGCTGGATCCCCTTTACGGGGCCGATGATCATGCGGGTAAAGAGCAGTACCAGCCCAAGGCTGACGAGGAACAGCACCAGCGCCTGCCAGCCGAAGAACTGGCCGCGCTCGGCAATCTCCTGCTGGAGTTGCTGGCCACGGGAAAAGATAACCGTACGGGTGGACTGCACCATCTCCGTATTGGCGTTCGCGAAGGCTTCAAGTCGGGCGGCGGCGGCGGCATCAGGACCGCTGTTTTTGCACTGGAGCTGCGCCAGATCGTTCAGATCCTGACGCAGCGCCTGATAGAGTTTGTCATCCGGCAAGACCCCGGCATGGGCATCCAGCATTTCGCTGTAGCGTTTACGCTGGTTCTGATAAACCCTCGCCAGCGTGCGGTCGTCCAGCACGCAGTACTGGCGATAGCTACGCTCCATCTCCAGCGCGGCGTTGGTCATTGCCTCGCTACGGCGGGCATCAATAAGCGTGGTGCGGTTAGTCAGGGCCGCCTGGGCACTTAACGCATTCAGGCTTTGCCATGCCTGCCACGCCAGAACCAGCAAAGGTAGCAGGATCAGCAGGAAGGCCATCATAACGAGCTGTCGCAGGGAGCGAGGGAAAGCGGGCCAGCGTTTCAACACATTACTCTCATCATCCGGGTTTGAGGAGAGCGTAACTGAGTCTGCCCTTCAGATACAACAAAGCCGGGTAAAAACCCGGCTTTGTCATGGAATAAGGCGGTGCCTAACTCGACGTTTCGCCCTGGCCTGATAAAGCATTGCAATAATCAGTAGTTGGACGGCAGGCACCTTTTTGTGCGTCATTCGAAGTTTATGTAGCACGTCCCGAAGGGGCTGACATAAGAAGGTGAATGAGCCACTGGTTACTATTATGCAACGCGCGTGCCAGATTGCAAAAATTGATACTATCCTTATGATTAATAATCGCTTTATTATTAAAATGCATTGATTGTCAGGTGAATGATTTCCAGGCTAAGTGTCGCTATTAAGCAACACCTTAACGGGAACCCGTCCTGACATATATAAATCAATAAGTTAAATGTCTCTTATTGGAGACACTCAACCCAGAGGATTGTCGCGATTTTGCGACAGGTACAAAAAAGCCCGGTGGCGCTCGCGCTTACCGGGCCTACAGTCAGGGCGTTGAAACTTAACCCAGTTGTTTACGCGCGTTGCGGAAAATGCGCATCCACGGGCTGTCCTCGCCCCAGTTTTCCGGGTGCCAGGAGTTGCTCACGGTACGGAAGACACGTTCCGGGTGCGGCATCATGATCGTCACCCGACCGCTTTCGCTGGTGACGGCGGTAATGCCATTTGCCGAACCGTTCGGGTTAGCCGGATAGGTTTCGGTGACCTTGCCGAAGTTATCAACAAAGCGCAGCGCCACCAGTCCTTTGCTTTCAAGCTGAGCCAGGTGCGCCGCATCACGCACTTCAACCTGACCTTCACCGTGCGAAACCGCGATTGGCATCTGTGAACCGACCATTCCCTGCAACAGCAGAGACGGGCTTTGGGTCACTTCTACCAGGCTGAAGCGCGCTTCGAAGCGGTCAGACTGGTTACGCACAAAGCGCGGCCAGGCTTCGCTGCCCGGGATCAGCTCGCGCAGGTTAGACATCATCTGACAGCCGTTACACACGCCCAGCGCCAGCGTCTGCGGACGATGGAAGAAGGCTTCGAACTCGTCACGCACGCGGCTGTTGAACAGAATAGACTTCGCCCAGCCTTCGCCCGCGCCCAGCACGTCACCGTAGGAGAACCCCCCGCAGGCGACCAGCGCCTGGAAATCATCGAGCCCGGTACGCCCGGCCAGCAGGTCGCTCATGTGGACGTCGATGGCGTCAAAGCCCGCCCGGTGGAAGGCCGCCGCCATCTCAACGTGGGAGTTAACGCCCTGCTCGCGCAGCACGGCCACTTTTGGCCGCGCGCCGGTCGCAATGTACGGCGCGGCAATGTCTTCGTTAATGTCGAAGCTGAGCTTCACGTTCAGGCCAGGATCGTTGTCGTTCGCCTTCGCGTTGTGTTCCTGATCGGCGCATTCCGGATTGTCACGCAGGCGCTGCATCTGCCAGGTGGTTTCCGCCCACCACATACGCAGCGTGGTGCGGCTTTCGCTGAACACCGCGTGGCCGTCGGCTTCAATCACGAAGCGGTCGCCCTGCACCGCTTTACCGAGATAGTTTACGCAGTCTGCCAGACCGTGCTGCGCCAGAATCGCTTCCACCGCGTCGCGATCTGCGGCGCGTACCTGAATGACCGCGCCAAGCTCTTCGTTAAACAGCGCCGCCAGGCGGTCTTCGCCAAGCGTGGCAATGTTTGCTTCAACGCCGCAGTGACCGGTGAAGGCCATCTCTGCCAGCGTCACCAGCAGGCCACCATCGGAACGGTCGTGGTAGGCCAGCAGCTTACGCTGCGCCACCAGCGCCTGAATTGCGTCGTAGAAGCCTTTCAGCTGGGCGACGTCGCGCACGTCGGCTGGCTTATCGCCGAGCTGGCGGTAAACCTGCGCCAGCGCGGTGGCGCCCAGTGCGTTATGGCCTTTGCCGAGGTCAATCAACAGCAGGGCGTTATCTTCAGTGGAAAGCTGCGGCGTAACGGTATGACGCACGTCTTCCACGCGCGCAAACGCGGTGATCACCAGCGACAGCGGAGAGGTCATCTCGCGCTGCTCGTTACCTTCCTGCCAGCGGGTTTTCATCGACATGGAGTCTTTACCCACCGGAATGGTCAGGCCGAGCGCAGGACACAGCTCTTCACCCACCGCTTTCACCGCTTCGTACAGGCCGGCATCTTCGCCCGGGTGACCGGCAGCGGCCATCCAGTTCGCGGAAAGTTTGATGCGTTTGATATCGCCAATCTGCGTCGCGGCGATGTTGGTCAGCGCTTCACCGACCGCCAGACGGGCAGAAGCGGCGAAGTCCAGCAGCGCCACTGGCGTGCGTTCGCCCAGGGCCATCGCTTCGCCGTAGTAGCTGTCGAGGCTCGCGGTGGTCACGGCGCAGTTAGCGACCGGGATCTGCCACGGGCCGACCATCTGATCGCGCGACACCATACCGGTCACGGTACGGTCGCCGATGGTGACCAGGAAGGTTTTCTCTGCCACGGCAGGCAGGTGCAGCACGCGGTTAACCGCTTCTGCCACGGTGATGCCCTGGCGATCCAGCGCTTTGCCCGCCGCTTTGCGAGTCTGCACGTCGCGGGTCATCTTCGGCGTTTTGCCGAGCAGCACGTCCAGCGGCAGATCGATCGGCTGGTTGTCAAAATGGGTGTCGCTTAAGGAAAGGTGCTGCTCTTCGGTCGCTTCACCGATGACGGCATACGGCGCGCGCTCGCGGCGGCACAGCTCGTCAAACAGCGGCAGCTGATCGGCGGCAACCGCCAGCACGTAGCGCTCCTGGGATTCGTTACACCAGATCTCCAGCGGGCTCATGCCCGGCTCATCGCTCAGGATATCGCGCAGGTTGAAGCGTCCGCCGCGACCGCCGTCGCTCACCAGCTCAGGCATAGCGTTGGACAGGCCGCCCGCACCCACGTCGTGGATGAACAGAATCGGGTTGGCATCGCCCAGCTGCCAGCAGCGGTCGATCACTTCCTGACAACGGCGCTCCATTTCCGGGTTGTCGCGCTGCACGGATGCGAAGTCGAGATCCGCATCAGACTGGCCGGAAGCCATAGACGAGGCTGCCCCGCCGCCCAGACCGATGTTCATTGCCGGGCCGCCGAGCACGATCAGCTTCGCGCCGACGACGATCTCGCCTTTCTGCACATGATCGGCGCGAATGTTGCCGATCCCGCCCGCCAGCATGATCGGTTTGTGGTAGCCGCGCAGCTCTTCGCCGTTGTGGCTGTCCACTTTCTCTTCGTAGGTACGGAAGTAACCGTTCAGCGCCGGACGACCAAATTCGTTGTTGAACGCCGCGCCGCCCAGCGGGCCTTCGGTCATGATATCCAGCGCGGTGACAATGCGCTCTGGCTTGCCGAAGTCTTCTTCCCACGGCTGCTCAAAGCCCGGAATACGCAGGTTGGAAACGGAGAAACCGACCAGACCCGCTTTTGGTTTCGCGCCGCGACCGGTCGCACCTTCGTCACGGATTTCACCACCGGAGCCGGTCGCTGCACCCGGCCACGGGGAGATCGCCGTCGGGTGGTTGTGGGTTTCCACTTTCATCAGGATATGCGCAGGCTCCTGGTGGAAGTCATAGCGCCCCGCTTCGCGGTCGGCGAAGAAGCGGCCCACCTCGGAACCTTCCATCACCGCGGCGTTGTCTTTATAGGCAGACAGCACGTGGTCAGGGGTTTGCTCCATGGTGTTTTTGATCATTTTGAACAGCGACTTCGGCTGCTGTTCGCCGTCGATAATCCAGTCGGCGTTGAAAATCTTGTGGCGGCAGTGCTCGGAGTTGGCCTGCGCGAACATATACAGTTCGATGTCGTTCGGGTTGCGATTCAGCTTAACGAATGCATCCTGAAGGTAGTCGATTTCATCTTCTGCGAGCGCCAGACCAAGACGCAGGTTTGCGTCGATCAGCGCCTGACGCCCCTGCCCCAGCAAATCCACGCTCTGTACCGGCGCAGGCTGATGGTGGGAGAACAGTTTCTGCGCATCATCCAGAGAATCAAACACGCTCTCCATCATGCGGTCGTGCAGCTCTGCGGCAACCACCTGCCACTGCGCGTCGCTCAGGGTTGACGCTTCCACATAGTACGCCACACCGCGCTCCAGACGGTTAATCTGGCTCAGGCCGCAGTTGTGAGCGATGTCGGTGGCTTTGGAAGACCAGGGGGAGATGGTGCCAGGGCGTGGCGTGGCGAGGATTAATTTGCCGGTCGGCGTATGGCTGCTCAGGCTTGGGCCATATTTAAGCAGGCGTTCCAGCTGTACGCGCTCCTCTGAATTCAGGGGGGCGTTCAGGTCAGCAAAATGGACATACTCAGCGTAAATATTGCTTACCGGAAGGTCGGCCGCCTGAAAACGTGCCAGCAGTTTGTTAATACGGAAGGCAGACAGTGCAGGCGAACCACGCAGAATTTCCATCATAAGTCTCTCGTCTTCGAAGCGCCGGGGCGCTTACAGTGTGCGCAAGGGGGGGAAAACGGGCGTCATTATAGAGAATCCTGAGCGCCGACGAAACCGTTTGCGTCGAAATAAAATCATCCTTTATGTTTAACAATAGATGTGACCTGTCTCTCTAATTGGTTGCCAACTGGCGCTACTTTGCGCAAAATGCCGCTCAATCAATGGCAAACTCTACTCTTAACATGACTACAGCACACTGAGGCAACCGGCGTCGCAGAGAATTAACTAATTGAAAAAATTAAAGATTAATTATCTGCTCATCGGCATTGTTACGTTGCTGCTGGCAGTGGCCCTCTGGCCGTCTATCCCCTGGTTCGGCAAGGCCGAAAACCGTATCGCCGCCATTCAGGAGCGGGGGGAGTTGCGCGTCAGTACCCTCTCCTCCCCGCTTATTTACGACGATATCAACGGTAAAACTATCGGTCTTGATTACGAACTGGCACAGCTGTTTGCGGACTATCTGGGCGTGAAGCTGAAAGTTACCGTGCGGCAGAACATCAACCAGCTGTTTGATGATTTGGACCATGACCGTGCCGATATTCTCGCCGCAGGTCTGGTGTACAACAGCGAACGCAGCAAAAACTATCAGCCGGGCCCGACCTATTACTCCGTGTCGCAGCAGGTGGTTTATCGTGTGGGTAGCCTGCGCCCGCGCTCACTGGCCGACATCACCGACCAGCAATTGACCATTGCGCCAGGCCATGTGGTGATTGACGATCTGCGGGCGTTGAAAGAGAAAAAATACCCGAACCTCAGCTGGACGGTCGATCCTAAACTCGGCACGACCGAATTACTGGAGCAGGTAAAAGATAAAAAGCTGGCCTATACCATTGCTGATTCGGTGGCGATCAGCCTTTTCCAGCGCGTTCATCCTGAAATTGCCGTGGCGCTGGATGTGACCGACGAACAGCCGGTGACCTGGTTTACCCAGCTGGACGACGATCAAACCGTCTCTGCGGCTATGCTCGATTTCTTTAATTCCATCAATGAAGACGGCACCCTGGCGCGCCTGGAAGAGAAATATCTCGGTCACGGAGACGATTTTGATTACGTTGACACCCGCACCTTCCTGCGCGCGGTGGACAGCGTGCTGCCGGATCTGCAACCGCTGTTTGAGAAGTACGCCCAGGAGATTGACTGGAAGCTGCTGGCGGCGATTTCCTACCAGGAATCGCACTGGGATGCTCAGGCCACCTCCCCCACGGGCGTGCGCGGGTTGATGATGCTGACCAAAAATACCGCCCAGAGCCTCGGCATCAGCGACCGGACCGATGCGGAACAGAGCATCAGCGGCGGCGCGCAGTATTTACAGGATATGATGGCGAAAGTGCCGGAGACGGTCCCGGAAGGGGAGCGGATCTGGTTTGCGCTGGCCGCCTATAACATGGGTTATGCGCACATGCTCGACGCGCGGGCGCTGACGGCGAAAACCAAAGGTAACCCGGACAGCTGGTCAGATGTAAAACAGCGCCTGCCGCTGCTTAGCCAGAAACAGTGGTACCAGAAGCTGACGTACGGCTATGCGCGCGGGCATGAAGCGTATGCCTACGTGGAAAATATTCGTAAGTACCAGATAAGCCTGGTGGGATATCTGCTGGAGAAAGAAAAAGAGGCGGCCGAGGCGCAACAGCTGGCTGAAAGCTATCCGGTGGTCGCACCGGACGAGCTTAATCATCCTGCGGTTTCAATTCTGCCTTTTGTTGCTTTTTCTGCTGCCGACGCATTCGAAAAAAGTCACTTAACAGACCCGAACATTCTGGTGCAAGTACCCCGCCGATAGTTTTCACCTGGTGGTTCATCCCCGGATGCCCAAGTACGTCCATCAGTGAACCAGCAGCGCCCGTCTTTTCATCCCGCGCGCCAAACACCAGCGTACCGATTCGGCTGTGCACCATCGCCCCGGAGCACATTACGCACGGCTCAAGGGTGACATACAGGGTGGTATCAAGCAGACGATAGTTTTGCAGCACCAGTCCGCCCTGACGCAGCGCCATAATTTCAGCATGCGCGGTAGGATCGTGACGGCCAATCGGACGGTTCCACCCTTCCCCAATCACCTGATTGTTATGGACCAGTACCGCGCCCACGGGCACTTCGCCCTCGTCCCAGGCGCGCTGAGCCAGCGCCAGCGCATGGCGCATCCAGTATTCATGATTGTGTTCAGGGTTGGACAAGGGCTGATACTCCAGTCGAAAAGCGGGCGGCATTATACACAGCCGGTACAGATAAGACTATTCGAGTTGCTGAAGTTCGCCCAGAGGCGTGACGCGCCAGCGGTGCTGGCAAAAATAGAGCAGCGGGTTGTCCTGCTTGCTGTCGCTGTAGCCGCTGTACAGACGCAGCGGCGTACCGATACGTTTCTCCAGCTGCACCACTTTTTCATGTCCGAGGCAGCGCATAGTCAGCACCCAGCCGCCGTAGCCGCGCGCGATTTGTGTCGCGATAAGATTCACGCGCGGCAGCCAGGACGTATCAAAATAGACATGCTCCACCAGCGTCTGCGGGGAGCCGGTAATCAGCCAGATATCGGCATCGTTGGCGTCGAGATAGCTGGTCAGGCGCGCCTGTACCACGGGAAACGCGGCGACGTGCCCGCGAAACCAGTGCGCAAAATCCTGTTCGAGCTGCTTAAGGCGCGCTTCGCTATGACCAAACGTGCATCCCCAGAGCAGCAGGCTCATCGGCCAGCGCGCTGCACGGCCTTTCACCAGCAGCGCGATACCAATAACGGGTAACAGGGGTAATACCAGCAACGCGTTAAGGGGCTGGCGCCGCAGCAGGTAGCGCATAAAGGTGCCGAACATATCCTGCTGATGCAGCGTTCCATCCAGATCAAAAAAGACAACGCGACGCTCGTGACTGGCCAAACCTTACTCCTCTGGGTCGTTGAATCCTAACAGCCAGGTAAACAGGAACCCGGCGATCACCGCTACCAGATAGCCTAACAGATAGAGCATCACTTTTCCGGTCACGATGGTTAATGCCAGCGGTAAACCGGAGATCCCGAAGGTAATGACGGTCGCCACTTTCCAGTAGCTGATTAACGCCCCGCCCACCGCGCCACCGAGACAGGCGGCCAGGAACGGCTTACCCAGTGGCAAGGTCACGCCGAAAATCAACGGTTCGCCGATACCGAGTAACCCGACCGGCAGCGCCCCTTTAATGACCTTTTTCAGACGCGCGTTGCGGGTTTTCATCAGCACCGCGATGGCCGCGCCGACCTGCCCAACGCCCGCCATCGACAGGATCGGCAGCAGTGCGTTATAGCCGTGCGCCTGTACCAGTTCGACGTGGATCGGCACCAGCCCCTGATGCAGACCGGTCAGCACTAACGGCAGGAAGGTCCCGGACAGCACGGCCCCCACCAGCAGCCCGCCGCGATCGATCGCCAGAGACGCGCCGTGGGCGATGGCTTCAGAGATCGCGCCGCCTAACGGTTGCAGCGCCACAATCGCCACGCTCCCGGTAATCAATGTGGTCAGCAGCGGGTTGAGGATCAGCTCAATCGAGCCTGGCAGCAACGCGCGCAGCTTTTTCTCGATCCAGCACATCAGAATGACCACCAGCAGCACGGCAATCACCCCACCGCGGCCAGGCTGAAGCGCCTCGCCAAACAGCGTAATCTGCGCCAGCTGCGGGCTGGAGAGGATACCCGCCATTACGCCGCCCATCGCCAGCGAGCCGCCGAACACTTTGGCCGTGTTTACCCCCACCAGAATGTTCATGATGGCAAACACCGCGCTGCCGAAAATCGCCAGAATACCCAGCAGGTTCGGATACTGGGTGGCGAAATTCCCGACAATATCCGGACGCTTGAGGATATTGATAATCCCGGTGATCAGCCCCGATGCGATAAACGCCGGGATCAGAGGAATAAAGACGTTTGCCAGCTGGCGCAGCGCATCGCTCATGGGGGCTTTGTATTTGGCTTTCGCCTGCGCTTTGGTGCGTTCCGCGTCGTCAAAGGCGGGAGCCGTTTCACTGCCCGTCATCAGGGCGCGCATGGCATCAACCACCTGCGCCGCTTTGCCCGGACCGACAATCAGCTGGTGCTGTTGCCCCTGTTTAACGTACCCGCTCACGCCGGGGAGCTGCTTCAGGCGCGTTAAATCAAGCTTTTCGTCGTTGTGCACCTCGACGCGTACACGCGTCATGCAGTTTTCCAGACGCTGAATATTTTTTTCCCCACCGATCCCAAGCAGGATGTCGCTGGCGAGCGCTGCTGTTTTGTCCATACACGCCTCTTATTGGTGTTCTAATGCCGCCCGTAAAAACCCGTGATGGGCTTCGAGCCTGGCTCTGGCCGCGGCTGCATCCAGCCCGGTTAATATCATCAGAATGGCGGGTTTGACGTCGTAATCGGTCTGTTTGAGTACCGCTTCCGCCTCTTCCCGACCTGCCCCTGTCGCCTCTATCACCATGCGGCAGGCTCTGTCCACCAGCTTGACGTTGGTGGCCTGCATATCCACCATCAGGTTTTGGTAGACCTTGCCGAATTTCACCATCGCGCCGGTGGAGATCATATTGAGCACCAGCTTCTGCGCGGTTCCCGATTTCAGGCGCGTGGAGCCGGTGAGCGCTTCCGGCCCGACGACCGGAGAGATGGCAATGGCAGCCACCTGCGCAATCGGCGAACCCGGGTTACAGGAGATGGCCACCGTGGTACATCCCGTCTGTCTGGCGTATTCCAGCCCACCAATGACGTACGGCGTACGACCAGAAGCCGCCAGCCCGACGACCAGATCCTGCGCGGTCAGGTTCAGCGCCCTGAGATCGTCTTCCCCAAGCTGTTTATTGTCTTCTGCCCCTTCCACCGCTTTCAGCAGCGCGCCGGGGCCACCGGCAATCAGGCCAACGACCAGACCATGCGGAACGCCAAAGGTCGGGGGACACTCTGAGGCATCCAGCACACCGAGGCGCCCACTGGTACCCGCCCCCATGTAAATAATGCGTCCTCCTGCTTTCAGAGCGTCGGCAGCGGCGTCTACGGCTTTCGCCACCTCGGGCAATGTCTCTTTGACTGCCAGCGCGACGAGGGTATCCTGTTGATTAAAGCGGTTTACCAGCTCCAGCGTGGACAGTGCATCAAGATCCATGGTTTGCGGGTTACGCGTTTCAGAAACAAGAGAGCCTAGATTCATGTTATTTACCTCTGGAATTTTTAATTCATAATAAACGCACTATAATGGAATATAAAATTCATTCAGGCGAGCAAAATTCGTATTTGCGCGGGTAATCACATTTTCGCCAGGAGACCGTATGAACTGTTTAATTCGTATTCGCCAGCGCTACGCAGGGTTTGCCCAGAGTGACAAAAAGCTGGCGGATTATTTACTTTCCCAGCCCGACCGCGCGCGACACCTCAGCTCCCAGCAGCTGGCAGGCGAAGCCGGGGTGAGCCAGTCGAGCGTGGTGAAATTTGCCCAGAAGATAGGCTATAAAGGCTTTCCGGCGCTAAAACTGGCGATCAGTGAAGCACTGGTAAGCAACCCTAATCCGCAGTCAATGCCGGTGCATAACCAGATCCGCGGCGACGATCCGATGCGTCTGGTCGGCGAAAAGCTGATCAAAGAGAACGTGGCGGCAATGCATGCCACGCTGGATGTGAACACGGAAGAGAAGCTGCTGGAAAGCGTAGCCATGCTTCGCGACGCGCGGCGTATTGTGTTGACCGGGATCGGCGCCTCCGGACTGGTTGCGCGTAACTTTGGCTGGAAGCTGACAAAAATCGGCTATAACGCCATCGTTGAACAGGATATGCACGCGCTGCTGGCGACCGTGCAGGCCATGGATCCTGACGATTTACTGCTGGCCATCTCCTATTCCGGCGAGCGCCGTGAAATTAATATGGCTACCGACGAAGCCCTGCGCGTAGGAGGAAAAATTCTGGCGATTACTGGCTTCAGCCCGAATGCGCTCCAGCAGCGGGCCACCCGCTGTCTGTATACCATCGCCGAGGAACAGGCCACTCGCAGTGCGGCGATTTCGTCGACGAGTGCGCAGATGATGCTGACGGACCTGCTGTTTATGGCGCTGGTTCAGCAGGATCTGGAGCGTGCGCCAGAGCGTATTCGTCACAGCGAAGAGCTGGTAAAAAAACTGGTCTGAACAACGAATGAGCGTATAATGCCCGCCCTGTTTGTGATGTTTCTGAGAATTTCCTGATGGCGCTGTTAATCACCAAAAAATGCATCAACTGCGATATGTGCGAACCCGAATGCCCGAACGAGGCGATTTCGATGGGCGACAGCATTTATGAGATTAACAGCGACCGCTGCACCGAATGCATCGGCCACTATGAGACGCCGACCTGCCAGAAGGTGTGCCCCATTCCCAATACGATCTTAAAAGATCCGGCACACGTCGAGAACGAAGAACAGCTGTGGGATAAGTTTGTCCTGATGCACCATGCGGACAAAATTTAACTTTCGATAATCACCGTCGCACAGGCGTAGTGGCGTTCATCGGCAAGCGTTACGTGCATGTGCGCCACGCCCAGCTTTTCCGCCAGCTTAAGCGCCTCGCCCCATAAACGCAGACGTGGCTTACCCAGCTCATCGTTAAACACTTCAAACTGGTTAAACGCCAGGCCGTTACGAATGCCCGTGCCGAACGCTTTCGCCGCCGCCTCTTTTACCGCGAAACGCTTTGCCAGAAAGCGCACCGGCTGTTGATGCGCCTCCCAGATAGCCCATTCGTTATCGCTCAGCACGCGTCTTGCGAGGCGATCGCCACTCCGGGCGATCACCGCTTCAATGCGAGCTATTTCAACGATGTCGGTGCCTAAGCCCAGAATAGCCATTACTGACGCGCTTCCAGCATCAGGCGCTTCATCTCGGAAACCGCTTCTTTCAGACCGCTCATCACCGCGCGGCCAATGATGGCGTGGCCGATGTTCAGCTCGTGCATTTCCGGCAGGGCAGCGATGGCTTTTACGTTATGATAGGTCAGGCCGTGACCGGCGTTAACCTTCAGTCCCAGGCTCGCGGCGTAGGTTGCCGCTTTGGCGATTCGCTCCAGCTCTTTCGCCTGCGCTGCATCGTTTTCGGCATCGGCATAGCAGCCGGTGTGAATTTCAATATACGGCGCACCCACGTCGGCAGCGGCTTTAATCTGGGTGAAATCGGCGTCGATAAACAGAGAAACCAGGATACCGGCATCCGCCAGGCGTTTGCAGGCATCGCGCATTTTGTCGAGCTGCCCGGCCACATCCAGACCGCCTTCGGTGGTCACTTCCTGACGCTTTTCCGGCACCAGGCAGCAGAAATGCGGTTTGGTCTCGCAGGCAATCGCCAGCATCTCTTCGGTGACCGCCATCTCCAGATTCATGCGGGTGTCCAGCGTCTGACGCAGGATGCGCACGTCCCGGTCGGTGATGTGGCGACGATCTTCACGCAGGTGAACGGTAATGCCGTCGGCGCCAGCCTGCTCAGCGATAAACGCCGCCTGAACCGGATCGGGATACGCGGTACCGCGTGCATTACGTAACGTGGCGATGTGATCGATGTTGACGCCTAACAGTAATTCAGCCATGACAATCCTCGGTATTTTTGTTCATTTACCTTCTCCCTCTCCCTCCGGGAGAGGGCTGGGGTGAGGGGTAAAACATTAGCGTTTCGGCATAAACTGCCTGAATAATTCGCGGCTCTTTAAAGGTTTGCCCCCAAGATACGGCTTGAGCGCAATTCGGGTAAAGCGTTTTGCCGCACGCAGGGTGTCGGCGTCCGGGAACTCGCGTTCATACAGTGCTCTGAGCTGGCGCCCGGTAAAGGTGCTGTTATCGACGACGACACTGGCAATAAAGCCCTTTTCCTCACGATAGCGATAGGTCATGGTATCTTCTACCTCGTCGCCGCTTCCCGCACAGTGCAGAAAATCAACGCCGTAACCAAGGTGTCCGAGCAGCGCCAGTTCGAAACGACGCAGCACAGGCTCAGGGGTGCCGGTTGCGCCAGCAAGTGCCTGAATACAGTGCAGGTAATCAAAGAAAAGTTCAGAGAAGCGGGTCTCATGTTCAAGAACCCGTGAGATGAGTTCGTTAACATACAAACCGCTGTAGAGCGTGATACCAGAAAGAGGAAGCGCCAGGGAGACGGCTTCAGCACTGCGCAGGGTTTTGACTTCTCCTCGCCCGCCAAAGCGGACCAGCAGCGGGGTGAAAGGCTGCAAGGCACCTTTCAGATTAGAACGTCTGGAACGTGCGCCTTTGGCAACAAGGCGCACGCGACCGGACTCTTCCGTGAAGACGTCCAGCATCAGGCTGGTTTCGCTCCA
The DNA here is from genome assembly GCF_049237905.1 of Enterobacter cloacae complex sp. SHL018. Classification (NCBI taxonomy): domain Bacteria; kingdom Pseudomonadati; phylum Pseudomonadota; class Gammaproteobacteria; order Enterobacterales; family Enterobacteriaceae; genus Enterobacter; species Enterobacter cloacae complex sp. SHL018. The sequence goes on along the minus strand of NZ_JBMKJE010000004.1, from coordinate 42,428 downwards.
GGGACGACTATGCAGGACAAAGGCGCGCTGCCATCCATCCATATGCTCGTCGTCTTAGGTTACTGATCTTCGCCGTAACCGAGGCTGCGCAGCGCACGCTCATCATCGGCCCAGCCAGATTTCACTTTCACCCACAGTTCCAGGTGAACCGGTGCTTCAAACATGTCCTGCATGTCTTTACGGGCTTCGATTCCGATAGTTTTGATCTTGGCGCCTTTATTGCCGATCACCATCTTCTTCTGCCCTTCACGCTCAACGAGGATCAGACCGTTAATATCGTAGCCGCCACGCTCGTTGCTCTGGAAACGCTCGATCTCCACCGTCACAGAATACGGAAGTTCAGCGCCCAGGAAACGCATCAGCTTCTCACGGATGATTTCAGACGCCATAAAACGCTGAGAGCGATCGGTGATGTAGTCTTCCGGGAAGTGATGAGTCGCTTCCGGCAGATGCTTGCGCACGATACCCGCGATGGTATCAACGTTCAGACCCGTTTCCGCAGACAGCGGGACGATGTCCAGGAAGTTCATCTGGCTGCCCAGCCATTGCAGGTGCGGCAGCAGATCGGCTTTTTCCTGCACGTTGTCCACTTTATTGACTGCGAGGATCACCGGCGTTTTGCCGTCGCGCAGCTTGTTCAGGACCATTTCGTCGTCCGGCGTCCAGCGGGTGCCTTCCACAACGAAAATCACCAGCTCTACGTCGCCAATGGAGCTGCTCGCCGCCTTGTTCATCAGACGGTTGATGGCGCGCTTCTCTTCCATGTGCAGGCCCGGGGTATCGACGTAGATCGCCTGATACGCGCCTTCAGTATGGATACCGACGATGCGGTGACGCGTGGTCTGCGCCTTACGCGAGGTGATGGAAATCTTCTGCCCAAGCAGATTATTCAGCAGGGTGGATTTGCCAACGTTCGGACGTCCGACGATGGCAATAAATCCGCAATAGGTTTTGTCGATGCTCATTCCAGCTCCAGCATTTTTAACGCCTGTTCGGCGGCAGCCTGTTCAGCCTTACGACGGCTTGAACCCGTGCCGACCACCGGTTCACTCAGGCCACTGACCTGGCAATGGATGGTAAATTCCTGATCGTGGGCTTCGCCACGCACCTGCACCACCAGATAGGATGGCAGCGGCAGATGACGACCCTGCAAATATTCTTGCAGACGCGTTTTAGGATCTTTTTGTTTATCGCCCGGGCTGATTTCGTCCAGGCGGGTCTGATACCAGTTCAGGATCAGCTTTTCTACGGTCTGGATATCGCTGTCCAGGAACACGCCACCGATCAATGCCTCGACCGTATCGGCAAGGATGGATTCACGACGGAAACCACCACTTTTCAGCTCACCTGGCCCCAGACGCAGACATTCACCCAGCTCAAACTCGCGTGCGATTTCAGCGAGGGTATTGCCGCGCACCAGCGTGGCGCGCATGCGGCTCATATCACCTTCGTCCACACGCGGAAAACGATGATAAAGCGCATTTGCAATCACGAAACTTAAAATAGAGTCGCCTAAAAACTCGAGACGCTCATTATGTTTGCTGCTGGCACTGCGATGGGTTAATGCCTGTTGCAACAACTCCTGATGATGAAAAGTGTAGCCCAGCTTCCGTTGAAGCCGATTAATTACGATGGGGTTCATGCGATACCAATAAATGAATGCGTCAAAAATGCAGCACACGAAACCGACCTGAGAAAACCAACGCGGTTTCGTGTGCCGTGGCACCCTTGCAGGGCCAACCTTAAACTTCGGGGGAATATTCTATACACAACGACAGGGGATGTCGTTAGTTCAAAGAGATTTATCGCTGAAATAATTCACGTAGCGGCGAATAAAAGCCGCTACGTGTTATTTTTGACGAAAATTAATGAATTCCGCCAATACGATTCAGGCGAACGCCGGTCGGCCACTCGCCTTCCTGCTTCTCAAAACTCATCCAGATAGCGGTTGCTTTACCGACCAGATTCGCTTCCGGCACAAAGCCCCAGTAACGGCTGTCCGCAGAGTTATCGCGGTTATCACCCATCATGAAGTAGTGTCCCGGCGGCACAATCCAGGTCGCCAGTTGTTGGCCTGGCTGCTGGTAGTACATTGCCAGCTGATCCTGTGCGATGGGCACGGTCAGAATGCGGTGAGTAACATCGCCCAGCGTCTCTTTGCGTTCAACCAGACGAATGCCATTCTCTTTGGTTTCACCTTTTGGCACCTGGAAGAATCCGCTGGTCGCTTCACCGCCGTTACGGCGGGCGAAGGTCTGCACAAAATCAGCTGGCTCAACGTTGGAGTAAGTGACTGGCAGCGCATTTTCACATGCGGTGCCAGAGCTACAGCCTGGCTGAATGGTCACCTCTTTCGCCACCGGATCGTAGGTCACTTTATCGCCCGGCAGACCTACCGCGCGTTTAATATAATCCAGCCGCGGATCTTCCGGATATTTAAACACCACGATGTCGCCACGTTTCGGATGACCCGTTTCGATCAGCGTTTTCTGGTAGATCGGATCTTTGATGCCATAGGCAAACTTCTCAACCAGAATGAAATCACCGATCAGCAGCGTTGGCATCATCGATCCTGACGGGATCTGGAACGGTTCATAGATAAATGAACGCACCACCAGCACAATCGCCAGCACCGGGAATACCGATGCCCCTGTTTCCAGCCAGCCCGGTTTTGGGCCGACTTTTTTCAGGGTTTTCGCGTCCAGCGCATCGCCCGTGGCTGCCTGCGCGGCAGCCTGACGTTCACGGCGTTTTGGGGCGAAGATAAACTTATCGAGGCACCACAACAGACCTGTCACCAGGGTAGCGATGACCAGGATCAGGGCAAACATGTTCGCCATGCCAACTCCTTAAGGTTATTTACCGTTACCGTCTTTACCAACATGAAGGATGGCAAGGAATGCTTCCTGCGGCAGCTCAACGTTACCGACCTGCTTCATACGCTTCTTACCTTCTTTCTGCTTCTGCAACAGCTTTTTCTTACGGCTGACGTCGCCGCCGTAGCACTTAGCCAGAACGTTTTTACGCAGCTGCTTCACGGTTGAACGGGCAATGATGTGGTTACCAATGGCCGCCTGAATCGCAATGTCAAACTGCTGACGCGGGATCAGATCTTTCATCTTCTCAACCAGCTCACGACCACGGTACGGGGCGTTATCGTTGTGGGTGATCAGCGCCAGCGCATCCACACGCTCGCCGTTGATCAGCACGTCCACACGAACCATGTTCGAGGCCTGGAAGCGTTTGAAGTTGTAGTCCAGCGACGCATAGCCACGGGAGGTAGACTTCAGACGGTCGAAGAAGTCGAGCACCACTTCTGCCATCGGAATTTCATAGGTCAGCGCCACCTGGTTACCGTGGTAAACCATGTTGGTCTGCACGCCACGCTTCTCAATACACAGGGTGATCACGTTACCGAGGAACTCCTGCGGCAGCAGCATGTGACACTCTGCGATAGGCTCGCGCAGTTCCTGAATATTATTCAGCGGTGGGAGCTTGGACGGGCTGTCGACGTAGATCACCTCTTTCGAGGTGGTTTCTACTTCGTAGACAACCGTCGGGGCGGTGGTGATCAGATCCAGATCGTATTCACGCTCCAGACGTTCCTGAATGATCTCCATGTGCAGCAGACCGAGGAAGCCACAGCGGAAGCCAAAGCCCAGCGCCGTTGAGCTTTCTGGCTCGTAGAACAGGGAGGCATCGTTGAGGCTCAGCTTTCCGAGCGCATCGCGGAAGTTTTCGTAATCGTCAGAGCTGACCGGGAACAGACCCGCATAAACCTGCGGTTTCACCTTTTTGAAGCCTGGCAGCGCTTTATCTGCCGGGTTACGTGCACCGGTCAGGGTATCGCCTACTGGCGCGCCGAGGATGTCTTTAATTGCACAGACCAGCCAACCCACTTCGCCGCATTTCAGTTCGGTACGGTCAACCTGTTTTGGCGTGAAGATGCCCAGACGGTCAGCGTTGTAGACCTGGCCGGTGCTCATGACCTTGATTTTGTCGCCTTTACGCATGGTGCCGTTTTTAATACGCACCAGCGAGACAACGCCGAGGTAGTTATCAAACCAAGAGTCGATGATCAGCGCCTGTAGCGGCGCATCCGGGTCGCCTTCCGGCGGCGGAATATCACGCACCAGACGTTCCAGTACGTCCGGAACACCGACACCGGTTTTCGCCGAGCAGCGCACTGCATCGGTCGCATCAATACCGACGATGTCTTCAATCTCTTCCGCTACGCGCTCAGGATCGGCGGCTGGCAGGTCGATTTTATTCAGAACCGGCACCACTTCGAGATCCATTTCCATGGCGGTGTAGCAGTTTGCCAGCGTCTGGGCCTCTACGCCCTGCCCGGCATCCACCACCAGCAGCGCGCCTTCGCAGGCCGCCAGCGAGCGTGACACTTCATAAGAGAAGTCAACGTGCCCTGGGGTGTCGATAAAGTTCAGCTGATAGGTTTCACCATCGGAAGCTTTATAGTCGAGCGTCACGCTCTGCGCTTTGATGGTAATACCGCGTTCGCGTTCCAGGTCCATGGAGTCCAGAACCTGGGCTGCCATTTCACGATCAGACAGGCCACCGCAAATCTGGATAATACGGTCAGACAGCGTCGACTTACCGTGGTCAATGTGAGCAATGATGGAGAAATTTCTTATGTTCTTCATATGTATGGATTTATTTACTCGCTATGCGGATTAAATCTTCTTGATGGACACAGCGGTGGACACTCCACAGTAACTACCCCATCAACGACTGGCATGCATATTACACTGTAGCGCCCAAATCGTCAGCATACGATCTCCTGTTCATTGAGTGATAACGAGTGCCTACAGTTAAGCAATGTAAATTAAATTGTTGGGCAGTCATCATCACCCAGCGCGCGGTTGATGAAGAACGTCACTCTACCAAGCACCTCCCCCCTTCCAGAGCAGCACCTTCGATCGCTTCGCCATCATCTGTCATGAGTGACAGCCCCATCAGATTGGCAAACTGTGTGTGGCAGTCGCACAGAATCAACAACACATCACCTGGCGTCTTCTTCATTACAGGTTCGATTACCGCAAAGCCTTTATCAGTTTCGAAGCTCGCTCTGCAACTCTTACTATCGCCCCATCACCGGCCATTCGCCGCCCGTTTTGCATAAGACGGGCGGCAGTTTACTTTACTCGTTCTATTAAGGATATTGCGTGTTTTACTCAGCTTTTTTATCTTCTTTTTCTGCCTCGTAAATTGCTCCTATACTTCAATTTTCACTCATTGTTCCGTACACAGCCAATAGAGCAGTCAAGTAATTCTATTTTGTAAACAAGCTTGGTAACCTGAGTCTGTCGCTGACCCAGTAAGTTTTAAGCCTATTTTCAAGAATCACTGAGGGGCGGTACTAGTTGAGATACCGAGTAGTTTATAAATTACGTTTTGAGTTAGCTTTTAGCTTTCACAACCGAAAACTCGCAAATCCATTTCAACACACTTATATACTTCCGCTTGTAAAGTATTGGACCAGACGTTGACATTCTCAATAACAATCAAGAGATTCTTGCTTCAACGGAAGTTGAATTAACCTTCCTCCACAAGCAGAAACGACATGCCCTGCCGCTTAAAATTCATCACATAGTACAACATCATCACGGAAAAAACCGTTACAAGAGTTTACTCTCCTGGCGAATAATTTCACCACCCAGCCACTCTTGTTTGTATATCAACTGCCTGACAAATTCGTATCTCATACTCAGAGTGTTATCGTTCTTGTCAAATACAGAATCCATCAAGTTCACAACCTCAACAACAGCGTGATTTTTACAAATTGCCGTGGTTGCCTTATGGATATTATCGAGTCTTATCCTTGCTGCCTTTGATTTTACTCTATCGATTTTACCTTTGGTTTTTAGCCAATTTTTGCTGTATCTCTTTCTTCTGGTCAGTGTTTTATTGAGACGGACTAACTTTTTCTTTTCTTCCGCTTGGTAAGTGTTATCACCGCCGACCCCAGATGACAGATGAACACTATTCACATTATTAAGTACAATTGTAGTTTTGATATCAGAGGGGTGTATTGGTTCAGGAACTGTTTGTTCTGTATTAAAACTGATATACCATTTCCCCTGATTCAGGGAAATAGTTGCGTTTTTTAAATCACCAATGATTTCACGGCTCTTGCGATACTTTACCCAGCCGACTTTAGGGAGAGATACTAGTTTTTTTTCTTGATCTACTCTAACCCTTTGGCATGGTATACGGAAAGAATCATGCCGACCTTTCTTTTTAAACTTTGGATATTGTGATTTGCCGGTGAAAAAGTTTCTGAATGCTCTGTCTAAATCTCTTAACGATTGCTGTAAACACTGAGACGGAGCTTCTTTCAACCAAGAAAGGCTCTCTTCATTCTTCCATTCCACCAATTCAGAAGCCAGCTTATTGTAGCCTATGAATTTTTTACCCGCACGGTAATTCTCGTTAAGAAGAGCAAGGCCTTTGTTGTAAACAAAACGACAGGAGCCAGCAAAGGCCAAAAAGTCAGATAACTGACCTTTGTTAGGTTCAAGCAAAAATTTGAATGCCTGTTTTTTAATCACAACTGGACCTGTGTAAACGAAGATAAACTGGTTAAATGCTAAATCATCGTGCGAGCTTTGATTAAAGGATTTGACTACTTTTAACGGCCCTATTCAGCCAATAAAAAAAAGCCCCACATATATGGGGCTTTTACACTTAATATGAAATTAGCCTTGCAGCAGAGACAGAACCTGCTGAGGAACTTGGTTAGCTTTGGACAGTACGGAGTTACCAGCCTGCTGAATGATCTGCGCTTTGGACATATTCGACACTTCAGTCGCATAGTCGGCATCCTGAATACGGGACTGCGCTTCAGACAGGTTGGTAGTGGTGTTGTTCAGGTTGGTTACAGCAGAGCTCAGACGGTTCTGAATTGCACCAAGTGAAGAACGGAATTGGTCTACATCTGAAATTGCTGCATCCAGAGCTGCTAAAGGATCCGCGGTCTTGGTTACAGAGTTGTCATCAACAGCTTCACCATCTGTCGCAACGACTAATTTGCCTTCAGCATTAGTTGCAGCATCGTCAGCAATATCTACCTTCGCATAAGTACCATCATCTTTCTTGTATGCATAGGCGGTAACATCGGCATCGGTTGTATATTTTAACAACTCAACTTGCTTGCCCTTATCATCAACAATATTAGCAGCAGAAACACTTACATCATCACCGTCAGCATTTTTCACCGCAAGGGAGGTTACTTTCTCGTATCCACTTGCAACATTGAATTCGTTCAGCTTAAGTGATGTGGAATTAATTTCTTTCAGATCAATTGTGATAGTCTGGCCATCATTCGCACCAACCTGAATGTTCATTTTTCCGGTTTTCGCCAGCACGTTGACACCGTTGAACTGAGTTTGATCGGAAACGCGGTCGATTTCCTCAAGACGGGATTTGATTTCATCCTGAATTGAAGAGAGGTCAGAATCAGAGTTGGTTCCAGTCTGAGCCTGAACGGTCAGCTCACGAATACGCTGCAAGTTGTTGTTGATTTCAGACAAAGCGCCTTCAGTGGTCTGCGCCAGAGAGATACCGTCGTTGGCGTTACGCGCAGCCTGAGTCAGGCCTTTGATGTTAGAGGTGAAGCGGTTAGAAATTGCCTGACCCGCAGCATCATCCTTCGCGCTGTTGATACGCAGACCAGAAGACAAGCGCTCGATAGAAGAAGACAGTGCAGACTGGTTCTTGTTGATGTTGTTCTGAGTGATCAGCGAGAGGCTGTTGGTATTGATGACTTGTGCCATGATAGTAATTCCTATTTGACTGAACTTAATTTAAGTTTACGGCTTCCACCATTAGGCTCCTGCGCCGCTATGTTCACTATCGGCAAAGTACTCTGGACCTTTAGAAAAAAAAGTGAAAACCGTCCCCATCTGCTTTCAGGCCCCAAGCGAAACAGAACTGTATGCTTGTGATAAGTTCGTTTTAACGCCCTTCAACCCACCATAATAAAGCCATATAATTCAATATGTTGAGCATCGTAAATAAACTATCTCGTTTGACAAACTGGCTCCCTCTTATAAACCTCTAATCTCTTCATTTCTCAGCACTCAACAAGCGAGCATAACCCGATGCTCCGATGGTAAGACCTATCCAAGGCGCAAATGCTTAGCTATCTCATCGTATGGCACCTTGTTTTATCTGTCTTTTTTAGTAGGTGTATGTAAGATGGTTTTACATTACAGTCATTCTCTGTCTAATACATGATCAGGAGATTTGTTCAGTGAATGTTTCCGCCCGTTTTGTTATACTATTAAATCTTGCATGCGCTGCTTTATTATTTACTCTACTCAATGCCAGGTTTGATTTATTCTGATCAGGATCTCATTTTACTTACTCGAAAACCCTCCTAAGATTCATGCATGTACATATCTTACATCCAATCGAGTAGTAAATCGAAAATCATCAGGGAGAATAATGACTTGATAAAGGACGTGATCATTGACCATCGTCCTAACTTTCCATAAACAGGTGGGTATTTAGTGTATGAACCCTCGTCCAACTAGTTCCTTCCGATTACCCTTAAAGCACTTTTCATGGTGATGTTTTTCCTTGTTACATATTTGGATGCTTGTTTTAAGGCATTATTCATTGCTATTACAGTCACAGGCCTAGCTAACCCTTTAACTCGATTTGATCTACTCTGGAAAACATAAATATCAGAAGGATAGCAATCCTTTCTGTACGCAATTAACTTAGAAAGCAATAAATTTAATCTAATTGTTCGTGGCTCAAATTTTGGAGTTCCAGCCAAGTGCAGCATGTCATCTTCGATATCGGCATATCTAATAGTAATCACCCTGCTGCCTTCAGCACGGAGAGAAAACAATGTTAACCATAAGTCTGCCCATGTTGATGAAATTTTAGACAATTCAAAGTGAATAGCCCTGAACTCTTCAGGTGTAATAGAATCTGTTTTTGCCATGAATACCCCCAATGCTCAACCCAACCGCTTACCAAAATTTCAACAACTTTATTACATTATTTCAATACTTTATTACGAAAATTGGATTAAATGTTCAATATTTTTTTCCTCTACCCCTACCGCGCCGGAAATTTCTTATACAAGGTGCACACCGCAACGTCGTAAATAATCGCCACCTGCTTTCTGTCCACTCCGTTTGCGATCAGCCTGCCAGCCTGCGCCCATTGCTCAGGGGTTAACTTCGGCCGTCTGCCGCCTATGCGCCCTTTCTCCCGGGCTGCCGCCAGTCCTGCCCGGGTGCGTTCCACGATTAACTCCCTCTCCATCTCGGCCAGGGCTGACATGATGTGGAAGATGAAACGACCCATTGGGCTGGAAGTGTCGATGCTGTCCGTAAGGCTTTTGAAGTGGATGCCGCGCTGCCGTAGTTCGTCCACCAGCAGCACTAAATTTCGCATGCTTCGCCCGAGGCGATCCAGCTTCCACACCACCAGCGTATCGCCCTCATTCAGGGTTCGCAGAAGCTTTTTAAGCGCTGGCCGGTTCGCTACCGTCCCGCTCATTTTTTCCTCAAAAACCTGTTCACATCCTGCGCGTTCGAGAGCTTGTCGCTGAAGATCTGTGTTTTGGTCATTTGTTGACACCCTTACGTAGCCAATTTGCATATAATTCACCCAACATTTTTTACAAATAAAATCAGGTGAAGTTATCGGCATGGCTGCCACAGGGCAATCTATAAAACGTCGGTTTGGTAGACAGCAATGGTGTCATCCCATTAGAACTTGGAGGAACAGGTGCAAAGACTTCCAGTTCTGCACTCTCAAACCTTGGCGCGCTGGGCCTGAGCGGAGGTACATTAACGAATGCTCTGAATATCGCAGGTATCGCTGGCAACCCTTACGCTTTTACCGTTGAAGGACTTTCAACGGTGGGTAGTGTATGGGCTCATACGGTGATGGTTAACGGTACTCCTCGCTTCAGGGCAGGTATTGCAGGCATTGGTGGTGCCGTCTCTTACCAAATCGCAGGAAGAAATAACGGCACCGATGCATTCTCAACAATGCTGTCTGTGAAGCCAGGCTCAGTTGTTTACACTTCTGAAAATACCACTAAAGCCTCCGATGGCACGCTGAAAGCAGCTTCGCCGATGGCCAGAATCGTGAAATCTCAGAATGAGAATCAGCGCACCGATATTGATGAAAATGATTTTATCTGGTGCGGCTGCGGTACTGCGAACGCCGAGGCGGAGGGAATAACCCTTTCCCGCCTCGATGTTGGGGTTTACATGCTGACCGGTTCGGCAGGCCTGGCGTCAGAGGGATGGCAGCTCCTCCCTCCAATGGACCCGGGAGGCATGGGAGAACTGGGTGTGGTTGAGGGCGAGCAAACCGAAAGCGGCGGACTTACTATCCGCCTGTTCAAGCGAAGATATCTGCTGAGCGATGACGGGGAGATCGTCAAAACGAAAGGGGAACCAATGGACGTGCCGGTGAACAGTTGGATCGATGTTCGCCTGGATATGCCTTATGATTCTGCCTTTAATCAGCGGATGAGTCAGGAACTTCAGCCATAGCCGCACGCTGATTCCAGATACTGTTTTGCGGCATCTCTACACGGACACTGATAAACTGATCGGCCGGAATATCGGCCGGGTCTCCATCCGCGTAACCTTCCCGTGAGTTCCTCGCAAATGCCGGCGCTGTCGGGTATTCCCGGTGAAAAGTTCTTACCAGCACCGACCCGTCGGCATTAACCTCATAGTCCAGCCAGATCAGGGCCTGCCCGTTGCGATCTTCAGGGATATCGAACCCGCCATCAATACCCCCCCACGCAGCATCAGAGTTCATCCCCATGCAGCCCTCGATCAGATACACCCCAACTTTCACGCGGGTTACAGTGCAGCCCTCAGATTCATCGTTAGTCTGGTATGTTCCATCTGAAAATACTTTGATCACCGGTGATGCAACTTTAAGCGTTCCATCACTGGCTTTCGTGGTGTTCTGCGTCGAATAAAGGGTGTGCGTCGTTGAGAACCCGACGTTAGTATTGCCCTGAATTGTACCGTTGCCCTGACGATACTTCAGTCCCTGAGAGGTTGACGCAAGCTGCCACGACACATAGCCACCACCTGACGGATCATGCCACCCACGTAGTGTTAGCATATCCGCGTATTGCTTCCCTCAAGTTTTGCCATGCTCTTGTATATGGCCATGTATGGCTGCGGCTGACCGCCAGCCGATATAACCCCGGTAATTAGCCCCAGCATGGCAGGCATACAGGCCCACTTCCCCGCCAGAGTTGTATTGATGTTGTATCCTGAGCTGGCATCCACCCCGGCGGTACCGAGGGTGACAACATCGCTCAGTGTGCGCGTTCAGGCTGTTGATGGATGCCTTGTTGCCGTTCACGTCAGTCTGCAAACTCAGCAGCGAACGCGCCGTTGCCTCCTTCTCGTTGACGATCACCTCATCAATGCGGTCCAGCTGCGCGCTGTTACCAGCGACGGATGCAGACAGCGTTTTGCGCGCGGCCACCTGCGCCAGGTTGCCCTGAATAATCGCGATAGCGGAGTTCTTCACTCCCCCCGTCATGCCGTCCACAGACACGCTGATATTATCGATACGCTGACCCAGTGCGGTATCGGCCGTCGCCACTGTCTGCTCAAGCTTGCTCACCTAGCACGCCATAAAGCCGGACTGTTCTGAGCGGTTCTTTATCGAGTGAAATTGCCATATTTACTCCATAAAAAAACCCGCCGAAGCGGGTGTGTAAGATATCATAAAGCAAAAAACCGCCAGATGGCGGGTTTAAGTTATGTGCCTGTCAAACCATCGGTCGGTTCAGGCTGATCTATTAATGACGTGTTCGTACAATACTTTTCTTTAAACCTGATGTGCTTTGGTTTTGCTTGTTCTGAAATATCGAAGCCTGAGAGTACTCTCTCGAATGCAGCTTCTGGCATATCATCATGCGCCGTTATTTCACCGGCTGCATGCTTTCTTGCAACATTATCGACACGCCAGATAACTGCCTCGGCATAGACTATATAACTGGGATGCTGGATAAATCGATGGTCACCAGGGTTAAGCACACACGCATCATCATGAGGAACGCCCGGCTTAATACTGGACACGTTAACAACCAAAATGCAGTAACAGTCGTTTACTGGGTAATAAACAGGATCGTTGCAAATCACATGAAGATGATTGCATGGCCCGCTTGGAGCTAAAACGGTTCCTTTTTTATATGGTTGAAATGTGCTCATGACAATTGAGAAGAAAACTCCTTGAGCTCTTGTGATTCGCACATGCTCCTGAAAATATTTTCAGCTTCTTCAGGAGTTTTACCCTCATTCAAAAAAATTTCACGCACGTCAATAGGGGTTCTAGACCCGCGAGGATCATGCCATTCCGGGCAAACATCACGCAGGTGAGTCATATCGCGCAACTCGTATCTATTCATGTGACCATACTGGGCATAAATTTCATCGAGGATGCGGACATCTGCCCGGCTCAATTCATCGAACACTTCATCAGCATCCATTTCACGCGGATCAGCACTCAGGCAAACATCATGCCCCGCTGTTTGAATCAGCCGATACCAGTATTCACCGCCAGTCTCTGCTCTACCGCGGATTAAATCCAGGGTAGTAGACATCACAGGGCCATGAGGCATTGAATAGAGACGATCCTCACCCATCATGCGTCCATGTCGGATCATAGATTGGCGATTTGCCAAGTATAATAATTTCATAAGCTTCAGATATGCCATGCGCCCGCCACGTTTAAGTAGCAGGTAAGCAGCCATCTGAGCTACTTTTTCTTCGCTAAACATATTGAACCTCTAAATCATTTATGAAAGCAGCACTCTACAGTGATTCTATAGCTAGCTATAACTTTTAAGCAATCCTCATTTGGTCAAGATAGCCCCACGTTCGACGATGATCGCAATGACCATTTTGAAAGTTAACAGCACTATCGCAGAAGTTACCCCTCAGGTAATAGTAAACTATTGTCACGTTCTCGGGAGATAGGCGGTGCCTATGAGCCAGCTTGAGCTTTCAAGAATGGCATAAATAGCACTTTTTGCACAAAATGTATGGCTTGGTTGGAATGCAGAACAACAAAGATTGCTGTAGTATTTCGCCCCCTCTGAATGGAGGTGCTCAGATTTCAACCACACTCTAATAAGATTTTATGTCTGAGTATCTTCATGGTTCTTTCCATCCAGTAGCCGCCATAAGGAACGCGCTGGCTCAGATGCCCATAAAGGTGATGCAGTAGCATGTTACCTTCCAGCAGAATCCCCGCATGATTCCACTTATCAGCCTGAACCTGCATGATTACCATATCGCCAGGTTTCGGCGGCCCGTCGAATTCACGGAATCCGCACTCGTACCAGCAATCCTGATAGAAGTTGTCCGGATAGTCGTTTTCCCACCAGGGATAACCAACCCGGTAATCGTGGAGTTCGATACCATGCGTTTGCCGGAAATAGCTCATTACCAGCCCCCAGCAGTCGAAGTGACCAAGCACAAAAGGACGCTCCAGCAGCGGCAGCTCTCCGCGCGGCTGAATGGTGCGTAAATCCCCCTCTGGCCAGCTCACGATATGCCAGGGTAAAAGCGTTAAGTCGCATTGCGCTTTATCCAGTTCGCTCGGCTGCGTAGTGGCGTCAGGGTGGCTGTGAACGATGGCGATCACCGTACCCCAGTCCTCAGCAACTGCGTAATCTTCCGGGCAGAGGACAAAATTTTCCTCCGGCGCCGCGGCAAAATTCCGGCATGGAAAATAACGTTCAACACGGCTTTTTTGCGCCACCACACCACAGCACTCACGAGGATATTCAGCAGCAGCATGCGCCATAATCGCATCAATTGTTTTCTGACGCATATCAGCTCCTGATCAGCGACGTTCCCGGGAATCCACCAAACGAGAGTTGGTTATTTTCGCCGAACCGAAGTTTGCAGGCCGTCAGCGTGCCGTTGCATTCATCCAGTGACGGATCGCTTACCGGGTTGTTGTTTTTGTCGAAATAGCGCGTATCGTCGGGCGGTAGCGTAGTTCAGTCCCTGCGCTTCACACCATTCCTTTGGTGATACGCCGGTTGCGGCATGTTCGGACAGGAACCGTTGCTGAAGCTCTCCCCAGTCCGGTTTTGCCATTATTCACTCCAATAAAAAAAGCCACCAGCGAGTGCCAGTGGCTTGAATGTGGTAATCAGAAATGGGTTCGAACCGTTGGGACAAACAATATTAAGCGCTCACCCGCTGGATTAAAGTAGCATCACGCTTCGTCTGGCCGATATGAACTCCTGTATCACTCTACTGACGTATAGAACCAAGCATGACCCATCCTACTGCTACGCGCCAGTCTCGCTGCTTTCAACCAATCAGAGCATCATAAGCCTCGATAATTTCTTTCCTGCTCACGTATCTGTCGGCTGCCACCAATATGGCTCCACTTTCGCCTTTCAGAAAAGTTGAAAAAAAAATCACCACATCCAAACACCTCACCTCATTATTAGCATACAGATAAAGAATCTTGCTCCGATAACTTCGAATTTTCAGCAACTTAGCAGGTTCATCATCAGCAAAAATCAATAGCTGTGCCATAAAATCTCCTTCTACACTTAATTCCTTACAAGTGAAGATTGTTAGTCCCATGAACACTCAATCACATTGATGAATCTTTTGCCTGTGATTTACGTTACCTTTAATAGCCCAAAAGTCTTTTTTAACTCATACACCTGAATTCAATTCTGAAAGAAGTGAAAATGGCAGCAAACAAATCACCAGGAGTTTAACTTTATTTAATTAGTTATAGTGCAGAATGCTTAACCCTGTATATAGAGTTCGCTTCTTCGCACTTTTCTTTCAAGTATATGAACCGGGTGGATACTTCACTGTTTGAGCAGTTCGTCACAATGCAGTAACCCTCTACCCACGCCTTTTCATCCTTTTCGGCAAACAAACTTTCGAAAATGGCAACCCAAGTGCTGTTAGGCATGCGTTCCAGTTCAAAATACTTCATTGTCCCTCCCTCACGAAGGGTTCTGTACTCATCCAATCCTAAGATTTTCATACTGCATCTCACGGTCTTTTTAATGTTATGATTTCTAGCATCATATCCAGGCTTTTCCTACCCCAAAATCCATGGGACTCTGCATTTTATCATCATTAGCAACCAGCAGATGAGCTTTGTAATAGATGAAGAATGCGCATAAGAAAACCATAGCTATTCATGTGACATGCCTGTCCTCAGTATTGGATTTAGGTTACCTCCTGGATAAAAACTTACCCATCAACATTAAAAATACAACGATTCCAACAGGCACTCCAACAATAGGTGTAGCGAACGCGCTTACTCCCACGGCGGCAACCATACCTCCCAAAGTACTAAACATGATGGGTATGATTAACATAATGATAGCCTGGGGTATTCCTGCCTTCCAGAGGAGTAACACCATAATGACAACAAAGAACACCATGAGAAAAGGCATTGTTTGCCCCCTTAATTAAACACACTCTCTATATAACGACCATTTGGAAAATTTATTTAGTTATCTTTCAATTAAGGCCTACTTGCAGTTCGCCTGCCACGCTTTGTTATGCGCCAGGATGTCGCGCTTCGTCTGCCTGTCCAGTACATCCCAGTCGTGCGCTGTGCAGTAGATGGGTTTAACCCAGTCGCAAGACGTATCGGCTACCTCAACCCTTACGGGTCCAGTTGTCCCGCAGCTCGCGATCAACATCGTCGTCAGACATATGGTTAACAGTCTGCTGTACATTGCTGGCCTCTTTCGTTGCTTCTACCCGGCGTTCGGCTGCTGCGACCGTTGCCGCTGCGTTATCTTCGGTGCGCTGCTGGTCGGCTTTCACTTCAGCTTTGCTGGTGCCGCGAATATGGCCCAGGCCAAAAGCGCCGGCGATAGCGGAAATAACCAATGCGACCAGCCCAATTATCGTTTCGATCCCCACATTCACCTCATACCAGAACGGATTTCGCCAGGTTCAACAGCGCACGGCGTTTATCCAGCCCGTTGCGGCCGCCATTGATTAACAGTGTCACGCGCTCAACGTCGCCGGAATGAAGAAGGCAACCGCGGGAGGCATAGAACCATGCGGCAGAGCGCGCGGCGTATTCATCCTTTTCAAGCAGCTCCGGATGAGTAACAAGGTCCAGTTTCAACGCCTGGCCACAACTGCGATAGTTGCTCAGGCCGGTAATCTGTTTCAGCCCACGACCGCGATATTTCCAGCCATCACCAGCGACCTGATTGCCAAGGTGTTCTTTTCCCCACTCACCACCGTATACCAGATTGGCGATCGCTTTCTGGTTTGCCGGTTGCGTTGCCGTTCTGCCAAGTGCGGCGGATTGCTGTTGAGTGATGCGGTGGCTGCCGAACGTCGGTACCAGGTTTTCAACCGCGTAATTCAGGTTCTCCACCAGTCGGGTAAATCTGGTGCTTTCATGCCCCATCTGGGCAATAAACATGGCCTGATCAAGCGGTGCGGTGATGCCGTATTCCTTCATGGCGGCGTCGATATGCGGAAACCAGCGCGCAGCTAATCCGGCGCTGATACCAGCCGCCTTCTGAAATTGTGATTGGTTCATTAGTGCCTCAGATGATCAACCAGACGTGCAACGTTGCCTTTGACGGCCACCAGCACGGAAAGGAATATGATATTGGCCGCAATGGTGGCCCATGATGAATGCGGGTAAATCCCACACAGGTACGCCAGCGGTACAGCGCTGTAAGTGACGGTAATCAGCCAGGCTAAACGCGAAATCCATGGCCGATGCCGCGAATCACCACGGCGGTAAAACATCAGAGTAATTACAACTCCGGCGCAGAGCAGCGCGTTGATAGTTGCTGTTGGGTCATTTAGTACCACCTGAACCTCCCCGGCGCGTTATCAGCGCCACCAGCGAGCCGATGTCCTGCTTGTTCAGGAACGTAAGGATTTGAACGGCTAACGCAGAAGCTATTACGGCACCAATAGCATCCAGAGGCTTCTCGGTGTACCCCGTCCAGGATGTGAGTTTTGACCCCAACAACCCCGAACAAAGAATGCCGACGATATACGACACGAAGAAGTAGGCCAGGCGACGTAACACACTCAGGTCAGCTGCTGTCGCTATGTAGAATACTGCGCCTGCAAATGCTCCAAAAACAACACCGTAATCAGTTCCGGTCAATAGACCGTAAACACTTGCTCCAGTCAAAGCTAAACCGGCCAGCCCTGTGCCGGAAAATGGATCGGACATAGGTCTCCCCTCATATAGCTGTGTATCCTCTCAGTAATGAGGGGAATAAAAAAAGCCCGCACGGGAGCGGGCAACGAATGCAGATATTTATTTTTTTCAATTTCAGAACGAAGATTATCGGCAGTATTGGGAAAGACTTTAGACAATAAAAACCCGGCGCGGTGGCCGGGCAGAAAGTTTATAATTCTGGCTTCATACGGCCAAAAACTTTTTCAATGCCGGTCTCATACTCCTCTTTGTTGTCGCTCATTGCTGCAACGCCAAGAAGTTTGCCGATGTGTTGTCGTAAGGCCTTGACGCCAATTTCAGAAAGGAAGAGGTGTAGCTTATCTGATTGCTTTCCATTCTCATCCCTACTGGCGCGAATTTGCTCTAATATCTTCCCCTTACTCTTAGCCAGTGGGACGTAAATTTGCATATTAGTCAACTGTCCAAAGCGGATCGGCCTGCCTTTTTCCGGACGATTAAGTCCATATAACCGATACCATTCCTCATACAACTCGTCGGGAAACTCTTTCTCATATTGGCGGGCTTCCTCTCGTACAAATGCCTTAAAAGCATCGATTACCTCTTGAACTTCAGGTCGATAACCGGCCAATGCATAGGCTACGCCTTTTATACCTGATTTAGCGGAAGCATTTATTAGTTTTTGAGCTGTATCGGCAGCAGGAATTCTAGACGGTGGCAGAGCATCGGCACTTTTTGCATCTATCAGCGCCTTTCCGATATCAACGATCACATCAATATCAAACCCATGAGCGTTATTGATGTTTTTGGACTGCCCACTATATTGAAAATTAATAGGATTTTCAATTTTCGCTATTAAACTTGGACCACCAAACTCCTTCATGTAACCAGCGCTTAGTAGTTTATCGACATCCCTTGCGAAGTTGCCGATACCTAAAAGTCGAGCAAGTCCAGCCTTAGTAACTACTGCGGTTTTCGATTCATCACTTAAGACATAACACTCAGCATCTATTCCAAATTCATCTTTGAAATTACCCATATGGGTGGCTTTGTGAATTTTATCCCTCCACCTTGCAGCAGCAGCCTTTTTGGCAATGTCAGAACGCTGCTCTTTAGTAAGAGACTTAGCCCTAGCAATCCCGCCCTTAGCTTTACCCTTTGGATCTTTCTTATCGTCTGACATATGCAAGCACCTTTCCGTAAAATATGCTTGCATAATAAACAGCGATCAAAACACATAGCAAGCTTTTTTCACTATTTTATGCTTGCATAGTCAAGAGCATATAAAAGGCCGCCGGATGGTAGCCTTCAGTAAACTAATGTTGTTGTGCTTAATTGTACGCCATCGAGGATTCGAACCCCGAACCACAGAGGTAGAAGCTCCGTGCTCTTTCCAGTTGAGCTAATGGCGGAAAAAAAAGACCAGCAATGAGTTGCTGGTCATGGGTCATGCAGTTGTCTCTGCGAAGCGGGTGTATACCCCACCCAGTGTTATCAGTATCGAGAGCATTATCAAATGCCATAAAAACTATAGCACTGATGAAAAAATTCACTCTGTCAAAGGCCATCAGAAATGACCTTTTGCTCATAACGGGAAGCCAGCTCTCCCGAATGCTTAGTGTCACGCCTAAGAAGGGCATGAAAGCAGGCTTTCCGTTGTGTTTAAAACGAAAAAACCCCGCGGTATTAACCGCAGGGCTTTAAGGATTTCTTGCTGGTCGGAACGAATGAACGGATTCCCAGCATTAGAGTTGATGCTAGCCGAAAATTCCGCAGACCTCAACACCTTTTTTCTCTGACAATTGAGCTTTATAGAAAATCAGCCTACATCGTAACTGCCTTTAAGGCGCTGTCTGCATAACCTTCTTGCCTGTGGCATTCTTCCACCAGCAATTCAAACAGCGGTTGCAGCTGACCGTAAGCGGTGGTTTTTTTTACATCCCATACGGTGCGGACGCCCTCCAGCACATTGGAAAATTTTAGCCGGGCGTAACCTCTCCCCGTGCAACGGTCACACACCTTCATGACCGGCACGCCCTGTTCCTCTGTCTTTTTCTTATCCAGCACCCTCCCTTTCCCGTGGCAGCGACACGCATTGCTGATAACGCCTTTGCCGTTACACGCTTTGCACAGAACGCGCGCTCTCTCCCGAACTGATTTCCACTCTTCCCAGTATGAGGGGTAAACACCCTTTGTAACTTTTGCCCATTTTGGCGGCTTGCCGTCAGGGTAATGGATTTTGTTGGTGAATACCTCGACTTCGGTAAACCCGCTACCATCGCAGCAGTCACATCTGCGAACGCTTGCCGCACTACGGGCGTAATCCTGGTATGCAAAAGCACACATAATTTCGAGAACGCGCTGCCGGACTTTTTCATCGAGTTCTGTAACTGATTTAAAGCGTCGGCATAGGACCAACGATGCTCCATAAAGCGCCTCCATTGCCCGGTCAGGGCTGCTGATACCAATTTTTGCAAGGTATAAATCGAATCCAAACCCACACTTGGCGTTAACCAGTCCAAGCGCGGTCATAACATCAGTTCCGGTCAGATTGTCGGTGGCAGTCGCCCTCGAGGAGTCACTGAACATCGGTGATTTTGGCGCGAAATATTTAGCGATTGATTCGAGGTTCATTATGCGGCTCCTGCTGAATGATAGATTCGAACAAAATTACGAAGGATGCGGTATCCCAGAAGGCGCATTCACCACCACGGCGACACTGCGCACCTTTATCGATGAGTACAACAACGGCCTGCCTGTACTGCTGAGCGCAGACGATATCAAAAGATTTCTTGAAGAGCATAACGCCACGCTGCCCGCTCAGGTGCCGCTGGGCGCTAGCCTGGAAGAAACAGCGCAGAACTATATGACGCTGCCAGCTAACTTCCAGCGTATCGATGCAGACCAGAAGCAGACGGCAACGGCAATGAAAGCCTGCATCAAAGAGTACAACGCCACCCTGCCGACGCCGGTTAAAACTAGCGGCAGCCGTGACGCGCTGCTCGAGCAGTTAGCGATCATCAACCCTGACATGGTGGCGCAGGAAGCGCAGAAGCCACAGCCGCTGAAAGTATCTGGCACTAAGGCCGATCTGATTCAGGCCGTGAAGACAGTCAAACCAGATGCCGTGTTTGCCGACGAGCTGCTGGATGCCTGGCGCGATAACCCGGAGGGGAAAGTGCTGGTTACCCGCCAGCAGCTGGGCACCGCACTGAATATTCAAAAAGCGCTTCTGGCTCACCCGACCGCCAGCATGCTGCTGACCCACCCGAGCCGTGCCGTCGAGGTGAGTTACTTCGGCTTTGACGAGGAGACGGGCCTGGAAGTTCGTGTGCACCCGGACCTCGAGATCGACCTGGACGGTGTGCGTATCGGCGCAGACCTGAAAACTATCAGCATGTGGAACGTAAAGCAGGAAAGCCTGCGCGCCAGACTGCACCGGGAAATCATTGACCGCGACTATCACCTGAGCGCAGCCATGTACTGCGAAACCGCGGCGCTGGACCAGTTCTTCTGGATTTTCGTCAACAAAGACGAGAACTACCACTGGATCGCCATCATCGAGGCATCCGCTGAACTGCTGGAGCTGGGCATGCTCGAGTACCGCAAAGCGATGCGCGCTATCGCAACCGGATTCGACACAGGTGAATGGCCAGCACCAATCACTGCCGACTACACCGACGAACTGAACGACTTCGACCTGCGCCGCCTCGAAGCGCTGCGTACTCAGGCATAAGGGGGATATATGCAAAATACCAACGTTACCGTTGCTGATCAGAACACCGTTATTAATTCCAACGTGGCACTGTTCGATTCTCAATACCTTAACGCCATCAGCACTTTTGCGCAGATTATGGCTCAGGGCACCGCGACAGTTCCTAAGCATCTTCAGGGCAATCAGGCCGATTGCATGGCCGTAGCGATGCAGGCAGCACAATGGCAGATGAATCCCTTTGCTGTAGCACAGAAGACGCACCTGATTAATGGTGTGCTCGGGTACGAAGCGCAGTTGGTCAATGCCGTCATTTCGCGTAGCGGCGTGCTTGCCAGCCGCTTTGAATATGAGTGGTACGGGCCATGGGAAAAAGTTGTTGGAAAATTCCATATTCGTAAAGGCGAAAAAGGCGAGTACCGGGTCCCCGGCTGGATCCTGGCTGACGAAGCCGGGATCGGCATTATTATCCGCGCAACCCTGAAGGGT
This sequence comes from Enterobacter cloacae complex sp. SHL018, assembly GCF_049237905.1. Classification (NCBI taxonomy): domain Bacteria; kingdom Pseudomonadati; phylum Pseudomonadota; class Gammaproteobacteria; order Enterobacterales; family Enterobacteriaceae; genus Enterobacter; species Enterobacter cloacae complex sp. SHL018. The sequence continues at coordinate 21,016 of NZ_JBMKJE010000004.1, read as the reverse complement.
GAAGATCAGCCGAGAGAACTCGATTTACTGCTGGCTCAGGCTCGCACCCGTAACTCAACGCTCTGGGCTGACGACCCGCGCCAGCAGCTTGCATATCTCGCAGTGAAGCGCTGGGCCCGCCTGTTCTGCCCGGATGTGATTCTGGGCGTTTATACCCCGGACGAGCTGGATGATCGGCGTGAAGAACGGGAGGTAAACCCTGCCCCTGTGCAGCACATAAGTTTGACTGAAATTACTGATGACAACTTATCTACCACACAGAACGCGCAGCAGTCCTCAGTAAATATCGACACTTTGGCTGATGAATACCGTAAACGGATTGATTCTGCTGAAACTCTGGACGATGCCACTACCGTCGGAAACGACATCAATGCTTCTAAATCCGTACTGGGTGCAGCATTGCACACCGAACTGAAAAACAAAGCTACGCGCCGGTACCACTTTGTGAATGCGAAAAACAAAGTTGATACAGCTATCAAAGCACTTCCAAAACCGGGAGTGGAAGGTGCGGGAGAACGCTTCGAGGAAGTTGAAAAGATGCTCTTGGCGGCTAAACGGCACTTGGGTGATGAATTGCACGATAAGTACCGCATCACCCTCGATGATATGAAACCGGAATATGTGGCCTAAGGGAGGCGGGAGGGTTCGCCCTCCCGGTAACGATATGACGAAAATTATCGAACGCGGAATGATTTTTAACGGTGAGATGGTGCGGGCGATCCTCGATGGACGGAAGACGCAGACGCGGCGGATCATCAAGCCGCAGCCAGAGGGAACATTAAGCGGAAGTTTATCCGGTATGTGTTTAAGCAGGCCTCTTAACGGACTGTTGTTGCCGAAAATTGAAGATATCGCAATCCATTGCCCGTTCGGTGTCGTCGGTGATCGCATCTGGGTGCGGGAGACGTGGGCAGAGGCTGGAGCAAGCGCGCCGGATCTGAAACTTTATCGCGCGAATTACCCTGCGCATGTTCCAACTCATTACGAGAACGTGCCGCCGGCAGAGGATGTCCGCTGGACACCCAGCATCCACATGCCGCGCTGGGCCAGCCGTATTCTGCTGGAGATCACCGATGTACGGGTCGAGCAGCTGAACGATATCAGTGAGGAAGACGCACGTTCGGAGGGAATTTCTGGCTCCTCGGCACGTGACGTTAAAGAGGCTTACGCAGCGTTATGGCGGTCTATCTACGGTTCTGACAGCTGGCGCGCTAACCCATGGGTCTATGTGATCAAGTTTAAGCGTATCGAAGGAGATGGCCATGCGACTGATTAACCGAGGTAACCAGCAATCCCCGTTAGCGCGTCAGGCATGCGACATCGCGCTGGCAGCCCACCAGCAAAGATACGGCGACTATGGGCGCAGCAAGATGAAAGAGACGTATACGGTGAAGGTTGAAGGCGTGAAGGTCTGGGTGGAGGTGGTGAACCGCAAGGCGAGCTATGTGGCCACGGCAATGACAGGCATGCGCCGCTTGCGTGCCCTTCCCGGCCAGGCGTCCTGATAAAGAATTATCAAACGGCCCCGGTTGGGGCCCTTGGAGAACGAAGATGAGCAAAGCAACGAATAAATTTGAGCTGATGAGCACTAAAGACATCTGCGGGCAGCTGTGTATTTCCTCACGTACGCTCGAACGCTACAGGAAAAGAGCCCCAAACGAGAACCCTTTCCCTGAGCCAGATTGCGCTTACATGGGTGGACCCAATAAATGGCTCAGAACCAAAGTCACCGCCTGGCAGATTAAAGAGATGTCACGATCAACCCGTAAGCCGATGTCTCACCTGAACCTAACCCGTGATGATAAAGGCCGTCTCACCCGACCTGACGCGGCGTGAACTCCAGAATGTCGGGCTCGACGATGCTCATAAGTCGGGCCCACCACTTACCATATGCCACTCTCATTTCCTCAACATAGGTGTGCTTGTCGTACACTGACCACACACCAGGCAGTTTGTGGCCAAGCATTATTTCGGCGATATGCGGCTCGGTTAGCTCTGAGAAATTCGTTCGCGCAGTCCTGCGCAGATCATGAATAGTAAAGTGTGGGACCTGCTCGTTATAGGCCTTGAGCATGAACTTAACCAGGTTACTGCTGATGCTCATATGGAAGCCTTCACTCATCGGCTTGTCTTCATATTTTGAAAAAACAAAGCGTCCTGGCGCCAGCTCAATGGCCCGTTTTATCAGCGGGAGCATTTCCGGGATGATAGGTCGAATTATCGGTTTCTTTGTCTTCCGCCCTGTCTTGTGGTTTTCCCATGGAACAGTCCAGATCCCTTCTTCAAAATCAAAGTGTGCGACTTCAGCCTGCCGGAGTTCGCCAACCCTGCACGCCCATATCAGAGACAATTTATAGAGGATCTTGTTTCGCTCAATGAGGCGGGAATCCTCAATGGCTCGCCAGACAATCGCCAGTTCTTTACGGTCCAGGGTTCGCTCACCCATTTGTTTCTGGATGCCGAAATCACGCCCAGACATTTCTGACAGCGGGTTAACTTCCAGCAGTTGCCGTTTCACTGCCCAGGAATAACACTGTCGGCCGTTGCTGATCACGCGCCGGGTGATCTCGCTGTAACCCTGGGCCAATCTGTCCAGGACAGTGAGCCAGTTGTGTAGCGTGAGCTGATGCGCAGGGTATTTCCCGAGCTTGGGGAAAACGTGCAGTTCAAACGAGCGGAGGACCTGCCCGGCTGATTCTTTCTGAATGCAGACTATTGAGTGCCATTCACGGAACAGCTCTTCGAAGGTGTACTGGCTGTTAATCTTGGCTTTATCGAGGCTTTGCCTGATCCGAGGGTTTTCGCCACGGGCAAGAATAGCTGCCCACTTTGCGACTTCATCGCGCGCGGCTTTTAATCCGAACTCCGGATAGCTGCCGATCGTCATCTTGTCCTGTTTGCCCAGGAAGCGGAATCGGTAGAAAAAAGTAACGGCCCCCTTTTTGGAGATGCGTACCCACAGACCATCACGGTCTGCCTTTTCTTCAACTTTGTCTCGTTCGCGCCCAAGGCACGACTTTAGATAACTATCTGAAATAGCCATGATTTGTCCCTGCGTGTGTCCATCAGAACGGGAGGTTATGTGTCCATCATAGAATATGGACGCACTGGTGGACACAAAAACCATGACTTATGATGTCGTAGGTTGACTGTACATGCAAACAGTATAATTTTTGGAAAGGCTGATTTGATGGGGATCTTGAGGCGTTTTTGTCGGAGGTTTGCGGAGGCTGGCGGGGTATCAATTATCGATGTGAGCAATGATCGAAAAGTTACGTATGTTCTTCATATAGTTAAATAATTATGCCTTACGAATTCCTGGAGGCCGCTGTTCTTAGCCTGACGTTTTTCAGTGCGAAAACGCAGCATTCTACACTACATCCTCGTCAGCTGGAAATGCACTTAGAGCCAGGTATAGCGCGAAGAGACGGCGTTTTCTTTATTGCGATGTAAATAATAATAAAGCCCGGCAGATTACCGGGCCTCAGAAGAGAGCGTCTCAACACGAAGTTGGTCGGGTGCCAGTGCAACGCTGAGGATAACGGGCTGCCACGCTTCCCGGGCGGCAAGCCTTGGGGAAACGCCTTTAGCAAGCCAGAACCCGCCCACGCCGCCCAAAGCGGCACCGCACATGGCGGCCAAATCTGTGCCGAACAGCATCTGGAAAACCCCGCCCATCACGAACAGACCTGCCAGCGGAGAAAGGTAAACCAGCATGGCGGAAGTGAGCAGGCTACCTTCAGCGATGCCCAGCTCCACTTTTTGCCCTGCCACCAGCGGCTGATCGCTCGGCACAGCAATAGTGTGCGACGTTTGCGGCCCCAGCTTATTCAACACGCGGCTGCCGCAACCGGCTCGCGAAGCGCAGCTGCTGCATGATGCTTTAACGTCACAGCTGACAAGCGCTACGCCATCCTGCCAGGATACGACCGTGGCCCACTCTTTAATCATTGCGCAGCCCTGAATTTAATGCTGTCTGAAATACGTTTTGCCGTTGGCGGCGGTAATTCACCGACAATGGTAATTTCCGCATTATCGCGCACCGTCGTGCTGACCGTCCGGCGACCGGTACGGAGCATCTGTTCGGAACTGTTCGCCGTAGCGCGATTGATATTCACCGAGAAGCTAAACAGCCCATCGGAATAGAGTCGCGACTCAACCGGTGTTTCGATGGTTGGGAGCTGGCGACGGCTGCTGGAAACTTCGCTGAACCCTTGCGGGATCCAGGATGGTACCCAGTTAAAATTGACAGAATCGCCGGCAGGCACGGAAAGCAAAGGCGGCAGGCTGGCTTTGGCCAGATTCTGCATGCTGTTGCCAACCTGACTGTTCACATCGAAGGAGATCACGCGGAACTGCTCCAGCGTCTCACCGTCGCGATCGAGCAGATCAACGCGCATCGGAAGCTTCGTCTCTGCGTCAATCCAGACGATATAGCTGTAACGTGTCCCATCCCGCGCGACAACGCGGATCACTTCGCACAGCCTGTCGGCAATACGCGTTCGCCCCACCGAGATAAAATCATAGTAGGGGGCGAGACGTTTAAAATCGGTGTAAATGAGCGACGGCAGGGAGTCAACGATGTAGTCACCATTGAGCGTAAACGGCTCAAGGCCAGGCTCGAAATAGCTGATTTCGTTCCCACGCTGGACCACTTCCCGACGCGGGCCATCCATCTGTAAAAGCTGGGCGAGCGGCTGGTTATCAAGGCGGGCGTGGCGATAGCGTAACGATTCGACACCCTGCTTATTGATGCTGATAAATGCCAACTCGTAATTGAGTGACTGGCTGGCCAGGTTCATTTGCTGCAACAACGCCCCGGATGAAACATCAGCCGAGGCGTTAGCAGAGAAGAACAGGCTACCCGCCATCAAAGACATGGCGAACCAAAGTTGCTTCATTACTGCGATTGCGTTCCTAAAGTTTGGTTTCCTGGCACCTGCACAGCAGCCTGCTGGGTTTGGGCCTGCTCAAACTGAAGCTGCTCGGAGTGCAGACGGCGCTGCAACTCGTAATCCTGCAACATCGCATTAATGCGACGGCGCTGCTCCTGTACCTGCTGTTGCTGTCCGCCGCTTGCGGAGGCATCTGCCGGTACGCCCAGGCTAACCGGGCTGGCTTTACCCATCATCGGCAGCGTATTGAACACTGGCGCTTCAGGCTGCTGATTGGCTTCAGACTGAGTATTATAGTGCTGGACCCCAACGATAACTGCAAGCGATACGCACGCAGCGACCCCCATTTGGGTGAGCTGGCTGGCCCATGGACGCACCTTGTGCCAGAACGGCATTTTCTGCCATTGGTGAGGTGCAGGCTGCGCTTCAGGAATCAGCGGCGTGGTCTGATGAACAGGTTCGTTCTCAATGGCCGCCATAACGCGTGCTGAGATATCGAAATGGAGAACCTCGCTGGTATCACCGCGCAGAGAGTCGCGGATAAGATGATAGCTCTCCCAGGTCTGTTGCATTTCGGGAGAATGAGACAACTCATCGAGCAGCTCATTATCCAGCGTTTCACCATCCATTAAAGCGGAAAGTTTTTCTTTCTGCATGCCTAATACCTTTTCCAGTATCCCGCTATCGTCAACGCCTGATAAGCGGTTGAACTTTATTATCAATGGCTTCTCGCGCACGGAAAATTCGTGAACGAACCGTGCCGACCGGACAATCCATGATGGCGGCTATCTCTTCATAGCTTAGGCCATCCAGCTCCCGTAACGTAATTGCCATGCGTAAATCTTCCGGGAGCGACTCGATCGTGCGAAAAACGATTTGTCTCAGTTCTTCTGACAACATTAAGTTCTCAGGGTTCGAAATTTCTTTCAGCGCGCCGCCACTTTCGAAGTTTTCTGCGTCGATAGCGTCAACGTCACTTGAAGGCGGACGACGGCCCTGAGCAACCAAATAATTCTTAGCCGTATTGACTGCAATACGATACAGCCAGGTATAAAAAGCACTATCCCCCCGGAATGAATCCAGCGCGCGATAGGCCTTAATAAAAGACTCTTGCACCACATCAGGAACATCGCCTGACGGTACATAGCGGGAAACCAGACTCGCTACCTTATGCTGGTAGCGCACCACCAGTAGGTTAAAAGCTTTCTGATCTCCCTTCTGGACCCGTTCAACCAGGACCTGGTCCGTTAACTGCTCGCTCATCCGAGGTAATGTCTCCCCAAACCAAATTCCACGCGTTATCGAAACGCCACTCTAACAACATTGCACTTTGAGCAAGCACCGAATTAGAGTGTCTGTTCTTCAATAAGTTCCGTAACGCCTTTGTTTTTGTTCATCGCGCCGCAGACCGTTCATTTTCTCTCATTATAAGTCTGTTCACGATACGCACCCGCTTTCTGACAAGAATCATCAACTTTATCGTCAGAAGAGTAACGCAACACAGGCTTTATTTCACCACAAAATCTGAAGCTAACGATCTGCTTCGCAAAATATTTCCGGCCATTTAGCACAGATTTAACTTCCGGCCTTTCGTTTAGTCATTGCAACACACATCAAAAAAAACGTGCGATATCTCGCATCGCAATGCTATTCTCCCCACACCATGTTTAGTAAATTAAACAAACATCATGAACACGACGCCTGAACTTCATTGTGATGTACTGATCATCGGCAGCGGTGCTGCCGGCCTCTCCCTCGCACTGCGCCTGGCGGAACATCAGAACGTAATCGTGCTGAGTAAAGGGCCGATGAGCGAAGGTTCCACCTTCTATGCACAAGGCGGTATTGCCGCCGTGTTTGATGAAACGGATAGTATAGCCTCGCACGTAGAAGACACCCTGATTGCCGGCGCCGGGATCGTGGATGAGCATGCGGCAGAGTTTGTCGCCAGCAATGCCCGCCACTGCGTGCAATGGCTTATCGATCAGGGCGTGCTGTTTGATACGCATGTTCAGCCTAATGGTGAAGAGAGCTATCACCTGACCCGTGAAGGCGGGCACAGCCACCGCCGTATTCTGCACGCTGCTGATGCAACCGGAAAAGCGGTTGAAACCACGCTGGTCAGCAAAGCCCTCAGCCATCCTAATATTCGGGTGCTGGAGCGCAGCAATGCCGTCGACCTGATTATTTCCGATAAGATTGGCCTGCCCGGCACGCGCCGTGTTGTCGGCGCATGGGTGTGGAATCGGAATAAAGAGAAGGTGGAAACCTGCCAGGCAAAAGCCGTTGTGCTGGCGACTGGCGGCGCCTCCAAGGTTTACCAGTACACGACTAACCCGGATATCGCCTCCGGAGACGGTATCGCCATGGCCTGGCGCGCAGGCTGCCGCGTGGCGAATATGGAGTTTAATCAGTTCCATCCTACCGCCCTTTTCCACCCGCAGGCACGTAACTTCCTGTTAACTGAAGCGTTGCGCGGCGAAGGCGCGTATCTGAAGCGTCCGGACGGTTCCCGGTTTATGCCGGACTTCGACCCCCGAGGTGAACTTGCCCCGCGGGATATCGTGGCCCGCGCCATTGACCACGAGATGAAGCGGCTTGGCGTCGACTGTATGTATCTGGACATTAGCCATAAACCGGAAGACTTTATTCGCCAGCACTTCCCGATGATTTATGAAAAGCTGCTGAGTCTGGGTATTGATTTAACCCGCGATCCGGTGCCGATTGTACCTGCCGCACACTATACCTGTGGCGGGGTGATGGTTGACGATCATGGTCGTACCGACGTGGATGGTTTGTATGCGATCGGCGAGGTCAGCTACACCGGCCTGCATGGTGCGAATCGCATGGCCTCAAACTCGCTGCTGGAGTGTCTGGTGTATGGGTGGTCGGCTGCGGAAGATATTACCAAACGCATGCCCTATGCACGTCCGACAACACACTTGCCGGCATGGGATGAAAGTCGGGTAGAAAACCCGGACGAACTGGTGGTTATCCAGCATAACTGGCACGAGCTGCGGCTTTTCATGTGGGATTATGTCGGGATTGTACGCACAACGAAGCGTCTGGAACGCGCGTTACGCCGCATCATGATGTTGCAGCAGGAAATTGATGAATATTACGCCAACTTCCGCGTTTCTAATAATCTGCTGGAGCTGCGCAACCTTGTGCAGGTTGCCGAGCTGATTGTGCGCTGTGCGATGATGCGCAAAGAGAGCCGTGGCCTGCATTATACGCTGGACTATCCCGAACCGCTTGAAATGTCCGGCCCGTCGGTGTTGACGCCGCAGGTTCACATAAACAGATAAAAGGCCTGGGTCAGGGCAGTGTAATCTTCGGAATAACGCTGGTCTGGCCCACGAATGACCATCCTGTCGATAAAGCATTCCCCCTCTTTCGGCGAGAGCGCCAGCAACACGCGGTGCGGTAAGCGTCCTTCCGTATCCGAAATATCGGTACGAAGACGCAGATTCCAGCCGATCCCCCGTGCGATCTCAATGAAGGTATTACCCGTGCTTTCAGGCAAGACCACGCAGAAAAATCCCTCTTCCGAGATGAGCTCCGCCGCACTGGTCAGTAGCGCCTTGTGATCGAGCGAGCCGGTGTAACGTGCCTGCTCGCGTTCTGGCGTTCCACATTCCACGCCTGGCGTGAAATACGGCGGATTGCTGACAATCAAATCGTAACGCGCGGTTTGCTCCGGCGCCCAGGTCAGGACATCGGCGCATTCTACCCTGATGCGATCTGCCCACGGAGAGTCGGCAGCGTTTTCACTTGCCTGCCGGGACGCCTGAGGGTCAAGCTCAACGGCGTCGATCGTGACGTGTTCTTCCGTTCGCTGCGCCAGCATCAGCGCCTGAAGTCCGCTGCCCGTACCAATATCCAGAATGCGTTTTACACCTGCGACAGGCGCCCATGCACCCAGTAAAATACCGTCTGTACCGACTTTCATCGCACAACGATCGTGCGCCACAAAAAACTGTTTAAACGTAAAACCATCGCGGCGCAACTGCGCTTTGAGTTGAGACATGTCAGGGCAACCTTCTGAGTGAAACTGGAGTAGCATAGGGGAAAGCGAAGTGGTCGAAAAGCGATATCCATACAAACAGATGAAGATTACAGCCGTAACGTCTATAATCAGCGCCCCACACAGAGGTAGAACATGACTGTAACGACTTTTTCCGAACTTGAACTCGATGAAAGCCTGCTCAATGCCCTTGAGAGCAAAGGCTTTACACGCCCGACCGCCATTCAGGCCGCGGCCATTCCGCCTGCGCTTGAGGGCCGCGATGTGCTCGGTTCTGCGCCAACCGGCACGGGGAAGACAGCAGCCTACTTGCTGCCTGTGTTGCAGCATTTGCTCGACTTTCCGCGTAAAAAATCAGGCCCGCCGCGCATTTTGATCCTGACCCCGACCCGTGAACTGGCGATGCAGGTTGCCGAACACGCGCGTGAGCTGGCGGCGAACACCCATCTGGATATCGCGACCATCACCGGCGGCGTAGCGTATATGAACCACGCCGAAGTGTTCAGCGAAAACCAGGATATCGTTGTCGCGACGACGGGCCGTCTGCTGCAATACATAAAAGAAGAGAACTTCGACTGCCGCGCGGTGGAAACGCTGATTCTCGATGAAGCTGACCGCATGCTGGACATGGGCTTTGCCCAGGATATCGAACACATCGCGGGTGAAACGCGCTGGCGTAATCAGACAATGCTGTTCTCGGCAACCCTTGAAGGGGATGCCATTAAAGATTTCGCCGAACGTCTGCTGGAAGATCCGGTGGAAGTGTCCGCTACGCCATCGACCCGTGAGCGTAAGAAGATCCACCAGTGGTACTACCGCGCAGATAACCTTGAGCATAAGGTTGAGTTGTTGAAACACCTGCTGAAGCAGGAAGAGGCAACCCGTACCATCGTCTTCGTACGCAAACGTGAGCGCGTGCATGAGCTGGCAGAAATGCTGCGCAACGCCGGCATTAACAACTGCTATCTCGAAGGTGAAATGGCGCAGGTTAAGCGAACCGAAGGGATTAAGCGCCTGACCGATGGCCGCGTGAATGTGCTGGTTGCCACCGATGTTGCCGCGCGTGGGATCGACATCCCGGACGTGAGCCACGTAATCAACTTTGATATGCCGCGCAGCGGTGATACTTACCTGCACCGTATTGGTCGTACCGGCCGTGCGGGCCGCAAAGGTATTGCTATCTCTCTGGTAGAAGCGCACGACCATCTGCTGCTACAGAAAATTGGCCGCTACGTTGAGGAGCCGCTGAAAGCTCGCGTGATTGACGGGCTTCGTCCGACCACACGTGCGCCGAGTGAAAAAATGACGGGTAAACCGTCCAAGAAAGCGCTCGCGAAACGTGCTGAGAGAAAAGAGAAAGAAAAAGAGAAGCCGCGCGTTAAACAGCGCCACCGCGATACCAAAAATATTGGTAAGCGCCGTAAGCCAAGTTCTGCTGCGCCAGAGACAAAAACTGAAGAGTAAAAAAAAGCCGGGACATTCCCGGCTTTTTTATTCCCCCCCCCGAAACTGAAACCTTACAGGCTTTCAGTAAAGGTACGCGCGATAACGTCGCGCTGCTGTTCCGGGGTCAGAGAGTTGAAACGCACCGCATAGCCAGACACACGGATGGTCAGCTGCGGGTATTTTTCCGGGTGCTCAACGGCATCCATCAGCGTTTCGCGACGCAGGACGTTAACGTTCAGGTGCTGACCACCTTCCACGCGTACTTCTGGCTGCACTTGCATTGGAATTTCACGGTATTCAATTTCGCCCAGTTTGCTCACCGGAACGATTTCGTCTTCCGCAAAACCTGCTTTCGCTACTACACAGCGCGCTTCGTTTTTCTCGCTGTCCAGCAGCCAGAAAGAGTTCAGCAGATCGTCATTTGCAGCTTTAGTAATCTGGATACCTGTAATCATGTGTTGCCTCCCTTAGGCTACATTAACTGATGCTGGCCTTTTGCGGCCAATTGGTAAAACCATTGTTTGTTGTGTGTATATATAACATTCAGACCCGGGTGATTTATTGATTTAAATCAACAAAACCACCAACCATACAAAGAGTGTGGTCTGTATTTTTTGTTTTAGATCAATTTTAAAAGTTTACCAATTCAACTTATCCAGCCTGGTTTTCAACATAAATTGAGTCACTTAGCTTGGTTTTCCGCGGGTAATTTTGCTCATTGGTGTTTAACAGGTAAGCTAGACACAGAATGAGATTCGCAGGAGAGCGAGATGACAACACCTTTAACCTGGCATGACGTGCTGGCAGAAGAGAAGCAGCAGCCCTATTTTATTAACACCCTCAGTACCGTTGCGGCTGAACGGCAGGCCGGCCAGACAATTTATCCGCCGCAGAAAGATGTGTTTAACGCCTTCCGCTACACCGAACTGAGTGATGTAAAGGTGGTTATCCTGGGGCAGGATCCGTACCACGGCCCCGGGCAGGCTCACGGACTGGCATTTTCCGTGCGTCCGGGCGTGGCCATCCCCCCTTCTCTGCTAAATATGTATAAAGAGCTGGAAGGAACGATTCCGGGTTTTACCCGCCCTAATCACGGTTATCTGGAAAGCTGGGCGCGCCAGGGCGTGCTGTTGCTGAATACCGTATTAACCGTCCGGGCGGGTCAGGCACACTCCCACGCCAGTCTGGGATGGGAAACCTTTACCGATAAGGTTATCAGCCTGATCAATGAGCATCGTGAAGGCGTCGTGTTTTTACTCTGGGGTTCGCATGCCCAAAAGAAAGGGGCGATTATCGATCGTCAGCGTCATTACGTGCTGAAGGCACCGCACCCGTCGCCGCTGTCTGCGCATCGCGGTTTCTTTGGCAGTAATCATTTTGTTCTGACGAATGAGTGGCTGGAAAAGCGTGGCGAAAAGCCGATTGACTGGATGCCTGTGTTACCCGCAGAGAGCGAGTAGGGTTTGAATGTGCCGGGTCAGGCCCGGCACATAAAAGGCTTATGCCTTGTTCTGACGCCACCATTCCGCCAGCAGCACGCCGGTCGCAACGGATACGTTCAGGCTTTCAACGTTGCCTGTGCCGTCGATAGAGACGCTCAGGTCAGCGCTGGAGAGTGCCGCATCAGACAGACCATCACGCTCCTGACCTAACACCAGCACCATTTTGCGCGGCAGCGTCGCTTTAAACAGCGGCGTAGCGGCACGGCTTGAGGTGGTGACAATGGTGTAGCCCGCTTTACGGAATTGCTCCAGGGCTTCCAGCACGCTGTCGCCGGTGATCGGCTGAACATGCTCTGCACCGCCTTCCGCAGTACGAATCGCCGCACCGGATTCCAGCAGCGCGGCATCCTGCAACAGAACGCCTTTCACGCCAAAGTGCGCGCAGCTACGCATCATAGCGCCCAGGTTATGCGGGTTACCCACATCTTCCAGCGCCAGCACGCAGTCATCGGCATCCGCCTGGCTGACCCACTGCTGCACGGTAGTGCCGTTACGTTTTTTGATCAGGAAGCAGACGCCGCCGTGGTGTTCAGTCCCGGACGCTTTTGTCAGCTCGGCATCGTCAACCACGTGATAGGCTTTACGGTTCGCCGCCATCCAGCGCAGCGCTTCTTTAAAGCGCGGGGTCACGCTCTGAATAAACCATGCACGAACAATACACTCCGGGCGGCTCTGGAACAGGGCCTGACAGGCGTTCTCACCGTAGACACGGGTCTCTTCCGCACGCTGACGACGCAGCACTTCCGGATCGATAAAGCTTTTTCCGCTGATACCGCCGTGATCGGCTTTTTCGGTCGCCTCTTCACCGGGCGCGCGAGAAACGGTACGCCATGGCGATCCACCGTCACGGACAACATCATCGCGTTTGCGATCGTCACGCTTACGGTCATCACGTTTGCGGTCATCGCCGCGGTTATTTCTGTCATCGCGGGCGGGGCGACGGCCACCGTCTGCACGAGAAGACGCCGGACGCCCGCCACCTTTTCCGGTACGCGGATTTTGGGTGCGTTTATCAGAGTCATCATCACTGCGGACATACATCACTTTGACCTTGCCGCTTTTGTTTTTCATTTCGTCGTTCATGCTTTTCTCCACCAGCGCTGCGCGAAGCGCGCAGATTACCCGATGTGCAAGCTCATAGCCATAATTTCGTACAAAAGCCTGTGACTATTGTTCCCATTGAATAAAACGCATTGTCGTTTCATACAAGCTCACTGATAATATGTAACATATCAGAAACATTATCGGCGTTCTGCCGTTGTTCCACGGCTCTATCAGAGGTTAGTTATGAATACCGTATGTGCCAACTGTCAGGCTGTAAACCGCATTCCGGACGATCGGATGGATGACGGTGCGAAATGCGGGCGTTGTGGCCACGAATTATTTGATGGCGATGTCATTAACGCGACGGGTGCTACGCTGGACAAACTCCTCAAGGACGATCTGCCTGTTGTGGTCGATTTCTGGGCACCGTGGTGCGGCCCCTGCCGTAACTTTGCGCCCATCTTCGAAGACGTGGCTGAAGAGCGCAGCGGGAAAATGCGTTTTGTCAAAGTGAATACCGAAGCGGAACGTGAACTCAGCGCCCGTTTTCGCATTCGCAGCATTCCAACCATTATGATTTTCAAAAATGGTGAAGTGATCGATATGCTCAATGGTGCAGTACCGAAAGCGCCTTTCGACAGCTGGTTAAACGAATCCCTGTAACATTCACGGGGCATACCTTGTGCCCCGTTCGCTCCTCTGCGAAAATGAGGTTTTTCCTGCCTTTTCGCCCATGACTGATAACGCTGTACTTCAATTACGCGCCGAGCGCCTTGCGCGCGCCACCCGCCCTTTTCTGGCCCGAGGCAATCGTATTCGCCGCTGCCAGCGCTGCCTTTTACCGCTGAAAGTGTGTCTGTGCGAAACGCTTGCACCGAGCGAGGCGAAAAGCCGCTTTTGTCTGGTCATGTTCGATACCGAACCGATGAAGCCCAGCAACACGGGGCGTTTGATCGCCGATATTCTGCCCAACACCGCAGCGTTTCAGTGGTCGCGCACTGAGCCACCTCAGGCTCTGCTCGACCTGGTGGCAAGCCCGGACTATCAGCCCATGGTCGTTTTCCCGGCATCATATGCAGGCGAACAACGTCAGGTGCTTACGGCGCCACCATCCGGTAAGCCGCCGCTGTTTATTATGCTCGACGGCACCTGGACCGAAGCGAGAAAGATGTTTCGCAAAAGCCCTTACCTTGATGCGCTGCCGGTGATTTCCGTCGATCTGTCGCGTGTTTCGGCCTATCGCTTGCGTGAAGCGCATGCCGACGGTCAATATTGCACCGCTGAAGTCGCTATTGCGCTACTGGATCTGGCGGGCGATACCCAGGCGGCCGGCGCGCTGGGCTCCCACTTCTCCTGCTTCCGCGAACGTTATCTTGCGGGAAAAACCGTTCATAAGGGTAGCGTCACAGCAACAGAGACAGAAAGCGTTTAAAATCATCAGGTCGCTTGCATTCACGGGAGGCCTGCATGAGCCAGAGAGGGTTAGAAGCGCTACTCCGTCCTAAATCCATTGCCGTTATTGGCGCCTCGATGAAACCGGACCGCGCAGGGTATCTGATGATGCGTAACCTGCTGGCTGGCGGGTTTAACGGCCCGGTCATGCCCGTTACGCCCGCTTATAAGGCGGTACAGGGGGTACTGGCGTGGCCGGATGTGCAGAGCCTGCCTTTCGTTCCCGACCTCGCCGTGCTCTGTACGCATGCGAAACGAAACCTCGAACTGCTTGAGTCGCTCGGTCAGAAAGGCTGTAAAACCTGCATTATTCTTTCCTCGCCTCCTGAACAGCAGCCCGAACTGCTGGCCTGCGCCAGCCGCTACCAGATGCGCATTCTTGGTCCAAACAGCCTCGGTCTGCTTGCGCCCTGGCAAGGGCTGAATGCCAGTTTTTCCCCGGTTCCTATCCGTAAAGGCAAACTGGCCTTTATTTCGCAGTCGGCTGCGGTATCCAATACCATCCTCGACTGGGCGCAGCAGCGTGAGATGGGATTTTCCTACTTCATCGCTTTGGGCGACAGCCTGGACATTGACGTCGATGAGCTGCTGGATTTCCTGGCGCGTGACAGCAAAACCAGCGCTATCCTGCTCTATCTTGAACACCTGAGTGACGCCCGTCGTTTTGTGTCGGCGTCGCGTAGCGCATCGCGAAATAAACCGATACTGGTCATCAAAAGCGGGCGCAGCCCCGCGGCTCAGCGCCTGCTACATTCCCGTTCCGGGATGGATCCCGCATGGGATGCAGCGATCCAGCGCGCCGGTTTACTGCGGGTACAGGATACACACGAGCTTTTTTCCGCCGTTGAAACGTTAAGCCACATGCGCCCCCTGCGCGGTGAAAAACTGATGATTGTCAGCAACGGTGCCGCTCCCGCCGCCCTGGCGCTGGACGAGCTCTGGCTACGCAACGGCAAGCTGTCCACGCTGGGTGAAGAGACGCTTCAGCGCCTGCGGGACGCGTTACCGGGAAGCGTTGTTCCCGATAATCCCCTCGATTTGCGCGATGATGCCAGCAGCGATCGTTACATTAAGGCGATCACGATTTTGCTCGATAGCCAGGACTTTGATGCACTGATGATTATCCATTCGCCCAGCGCGGTTGCGCCAGGCAGCGAAAGTGCGCGTGCGCTGATTGAGGCAGTCCGAAACCATCCCCGCGGCAAATACGTTACCCTGCTGACCAACTGGTGCGGCGAGTTCTCCTCCCAGGAGGCACGGCGTCTGTTTAGTGAAGCCGGGTTGCCAACCTACCGTACCCCGGAGGGCACCATTACCGCGTTTATGCATATGGTTGAATACCGCCGCAACCAGAAGCAGCTGCGTGAAACGCCTGCCCTGCCGGGCAATCTCACCGCAAATTCGGTGGATGTGCACAGGCTTTTGCAGCAGGCCATCGAAGAGGGCGCCACTTCTCTTGATACACATGAGGTACAACCCATTCTTGGCAGCTATGGGATGCAAACCCTGCCCACCTGGATTGCCGGCGACAGCGCTGAGGCGGTACATATCGCTGAGCAGATTGGTTATCCGGTCGCGCTGAAGCTGCGCTCTCCCGATATTCCGCACAAATCGGATGTGCAGGGCGTCATGCTGTATCTGCGCACCGCGACAGAAGTACAACAGGCCGCGGATGCCATTATCGATCGCGTAAAAATGACGTGGCCACAGGCCCGGATCCACGGCCTGCTGGTGCAGAGCATGGCCAACCGTGCAGGTGCGCAGGAGCTACGCGTGGTTGTCGAACACGATCCGGTTTTTGGTCCGCTCATTATGCTGGGTGAAGGCGGCGTTGAGTGGCGGCCAGAAGAACAGGCGGTTGTCGCGCTTCCTCCTCTAAACATGAACCTGGCGCGTTATTTGATTATTCAGGCCATCAAAAGCAAAAAAATCCGCGGGAGAAGCGCTCTGAGGCCGCTTGATATCGCTGGGTTAAGCCATTTTCTGGTGAAGGTCTCCAACCTCATTGTTGACTGTGCGGAGATCCAGCGCCTGGATATCCACCCCCTTCTTGCCTCCGGAAATGAATTTACCGCGCTGGACGTGACGCTGGATATTGCGCCCTTTATCGGTGATCGGGAAAGCCGTCTCGCCATTCGTCCTTATCCTCTTCATCTGGAAGAGTGGGTGGAGATGAAAAATGGGGAACGGGCGCTGTTTCGCCCTATCCTGCCGGAAGACGAGCCGCTGCTGCGGGCGTTCATCTCGCAGGTGACGAAGGAAGATTTGTACTATCGCTATTTCAGCGAAATCAATGAATTTACCCACGATGATTTAGCCAATATGACCCAGATCGACTACGATCGAGAAATGGCGATTGTGGCGGTCCGCCGTTCCGGAGCGGGAGAGGAGATCCTCGGCGTGACGCGTGCCATTTCCGACCCGGATAACGTGGATGCGGAGTTTGCCGTACTGGTGCGTTCCGATCTTAAGGGTTTGGGGTTGGGCAGACGGCTGCTCGAAAAACTCATTGGTTATACGCGCGATCACGGATTGTCACGCCTGAATGGCATTACTATGCCAAACAATCGGGGTATGGTGACCCTGGCGCGGAAGCTCGGTTTTGACGTTGATATCCAGCTGGATGAAGGCATTGTCTCTCTGTCCCTCAGCCTGATTTCGACGGATAAACAAGAGTAAGCTGCTGGAAATGTTACCCACTTTTCGCGGCACTGGGGTATCATTGTCCGCTTATGTTGTTTGCCTGGTACAGACAACCCTTCAATGAACAGAGAAGAAACGCACTGTGATGTTGTCAAAATTTAAGCGTAATAAACATCAACAACACCTTGCTCAACTACCGAAGATTTCTCAGTCAGTTGATGATGTAGAGTTCTTTTATGCTCCCGCTCATTTCCGGGAGACGCTTCTTGAAAAGATTGCCAGCGCTACGCGACGTATTTGTATTGTGGCGCTCTATCTTGAACAAGATGAAGGTGGGCGTGCGATCCTGAACGCGCTCTATGAAGCGAAACGTCAGCGTCCAGAACTGGATGTTCGCGTGCTGGTTGACTGGCACCGTGCTCAGCGCGGCCGTATTGGAGCGGCTGCCTCGAATACCAATGCTGACTGGTATTGCCACACGGCCCAGGAAAATCCGGGTATTGATATCCCGGTGTATGGCGTACCGGTGAATACCCGTGAAGCGCTTGGCGTTCTTCATTTTAAAGGATTTATCATTGATGACAGCGTCCTTTATAGCGGTGCCAGCCTGAATGATGTGTATCTCCATCAGCTCGATAAATACCGCTACGATCGCTACCATCTGATCCGCAATCCGCAGATGGCCGACATCATGTTCAACTGGGTTGATAAAAACCTGGTTCATGGCCGGGGTGTGCACCGTCTTGACGATCCTCATCGTCCGAAAAGCCCGGAAATCAAAAACGACGTTCGCTCCTTCCGCCAGGAACTGCGCGATGCGGTTTATCGTTTTCAGGGGGATGCCAGTAATGAAGAACTGTCCGTTACGCCTCTGGTAGGCCTGGGAAAATCCAGCCTGCTGAACAAGACCATCTTCCATTTGATGCCGTGCGCGGAGCATAAGCTCACCATCTGCACCCCGTACTTCAACCTTCCAGCCGTTCTGGTGCGTAATATCATTCAGCTGCTGCGTGATGGTAAAAAGGTGGAAATTATTGTCGGGGATAAAACGGCAAATGACTTTTTCATTCCGGAAGATCAACCTTTCAAGATCATCGGCGCACTGCCTTATCTCTATGAGATTAACCTGCGCCGCTTCCTGAGCCGTTTACAGTACTATGTGAACACGGACCAGCTGGTTGTGCGTCTCTGGAAAGATGAAGACAACAGCTATCACCTCAAAGGAATGTGGGTGGATGATGAGTGGATGCTGCTGACCGGTAATAATCTCAACCCACGCGCCTGGCGTCTGGATCTGGAAAACGCCATCCTTATTCACGATCCTCAGCATGCGTTAGCCGCGAAACGCGATCGTGAGCTGGAGCTTATACGCACGCATACTACAGTGGTTCGTCATTATCGCGATCTGCAAAGCATCGCTGATTATCCGGTGAAAGTTCGCAAGCTGATTCGCCGTCTACGTCGGATCCGTATCGACCGCCTCATCAGCCGCATTCTGTAATACACGAGCCCTGTCATCGACGGGGCTTTTTTATGGAGTCTGTTAATGCGTACGCCTTTCCTGATAATCCCTCTTTTCCTGACCGGTTGCAGCCATATGGCTAATGATAACTGGTCGGGTCAGGATAAAGCTCAACACTTTCTGGCGTCTGCAATGTTGTCCGCTGCGGGTAATGAATATGCGCTGCACCAGGGTTATAGCCGGGATCGAAGTGCCACAATGGGGCTGATGTTCTCCATCAGCCTGGGGGCATCAAAAGAACTTTGGGATAGCCGCCCCTCGGGAAGCGGCTGGAGCTGGAAAGATTTTGCCTGGGACGTAGCCGGGGCAACAACCGGCTACGCCGTCTGGCAGATGGCGCATTATTAAAGGCGGATACCTTCTCCTTTACGATGCAGCATCAGGGAGACAATAAACGCCAGCGCCCCCATGATGGTGACATACCAGAAAAAGGTCGATTCACTGCCCCATGACTTAAGGGATAGCGCGACATACTCTGCCGAACCGCCGAACAGGGCGTTAGCGACCGCATAAGAGAGGCCTACGCCCAGCGCCCTCACCTGTGCGGGAAACATTTCCGCTTTCAAAATGCCACTGATTGCCGTGTAAAAACTAATAATAATAAGTGCCACCATAATCAAAGCGAAAGCGGCATAGGGAGAGGTTGTATGCTGTAGCGCCGTCAAAAGCGGAACAGTCCCCAGGGTGAGCATGCCACCAAAGATCAGCATGGAGGTGCGGCGACCTATTTTGTCCGACAGCGCGCCAACAATCGGCTGGATGAGCATAAAGACCAGTAACGCCACCGTCATGACGACACTCGCAACGTTAGCATGCATGCCCGTGGTGTTGACCAGATATTTTTGCATATAGGTGGTGAAGGTATAGAAGCTTAGCGAGCCTGCGGCGGTAAAGCCTAATACCATCAAAAACGCTTTGCGGTTTCGCCACAGCCCTTTCATCGAACCGGCTTCTTTCAGCGCCCTGACCTCCTGCTGGGAGGTTTCATCAAGCTGACGGCGTAACCACAGCGCCACAACCGCCAGGGCAGCCCCCAGGGCAAACGGGATGCGCCAGCCCCAGGCGCGTAAATCTTCATCGCTAAGGATTTGTTGAAGGATCACCACAACCAGTAACGCCAGCAGCTGACCGCCAATGAGGGTTACATACTGGAATGATGCATAGAAACCTTTGCGCCCTTCAACAGCTACTTCGCTCATGTATGTCGCGCTGGTGCCGTATTCGCCACCCACTGACAGCCCCTGGAACAGGCGTGCCAGCAGCAACAACGCCGGTGCCCATGTTCCGATAGTGTCATATCCGGGCAGGCAGGCAATCACCAGCGAGCCGACGCACATCATGCATACGGAGATGAGCATGGATGTCTTGCGCCCTTTCCTGTCCGCGATCCTGCCGAACAGCCATCCGCCAATGGGACGCATCAGGAACCCGGCGGCAAAAACGCCTGCGGTTTGCAGAAGCTGCGTTGTGGTGTTCCCTGACGGGAAGAAGATATGTGCAAAGTAGAGTGAACAAAATGAATAGACGTAAAAATCAAACCACTCTACAAGGTTCCCCGATGAAGCTCCAACGATTGCCCAAACCCGACGGCGAGTATCCTTGCCTGCTAAACTTGTGTTATCCGTATCTGCACTGGCTACGGTTTCTGTCATTTTAAAATCCCCTGTCTCACATTGCGGGCCATTGCCCACAAACAGTAAAACCGGATTTAAAACGAATCGTTAGGTAAATAAAATGTTTCCAATATGTTTCATTGGATTTTGTGAACTCGATCAGGTATCGAATTATTAGCGGACGTAGTAATTATCCCCACGCTTGCTGGTGAGCCTTTTTTCGCTGCAAATAATCTTCATCAGCACGAATTTTATCCCACCACGTTTTGAACACCGCAGCGGCTTCTGCTTTTACTGGATCGTGATCGAGGGGTTTGACCTGGAGCTTCTCATCATACTTTTTACCGCCTTTATGATTGGCGTATCGCCGGGCACGGGTGTATCCCATCTGTATGAATTTACGCGCCATATCCATGCCGACAAAATCGTTTTTCCTGCGGTATTCTTCAAAAAGGGCGTAGATCTCTTCTGCCGAACGCGCTGCGACTTCAGCATTTTTATAACGCCAGTGCGGCAGGATTTCGCTTTTATAAGGCTCGACCATCAATACGCCCTGCTCACCCCGGCCAACCTGATACCGTTCGGGATGTTCGCGAAAATTAATATTGGCAAAATCTTGTTGATAATCAAAGGGACGAGTCAAAGCGGCACCATTGTTAAAATTGTTTTAACAATTGTAGGCCGGATAAGGGGAAGCCGCCATCCGGCATGTTTTCTACGTACAAAGCAAAAAACCCCGCACCTTACGGTACGGGGTTCTTCTTAATTGATGCCTGGCAGTTCCCTACTCTCACATGGGGAGACCCCACACTACCATCGGCGCTACGGCGTTTCACTTCTGAGTTCGGCATGGGGTCAGGTGGGACCACCGC